>NZ_JBHXJC010000001.1:0-157711 GCF_042723265.1 Streptomyces sp. NPDC058371
AACAGGACCCTAGACAAGTCCCATCGTTGCAGGTCAGGAGCACTCTCCGCTTATTTGATCAAGCCTCGGACACCCCACCTCGTGAAAGCGCGAGGCTAGATGTGCCTCGCCTGGGCGTGATCAGTCGATGTCGGGGGCACCGGACTCTTCGAGGAGACGGGTCGCGAGGTCGTCGGCCCACTCCACGGCCCAGGCGCGGAGAGAGATGATCGTGGCGTCATCGAGGCCGTAGGCTGTGAAGGCGTCGTCGTCGGTCCACTCGGCGCCCGTTAGGTTCGCCTGGAGGTCCTCGCGCTCGAAGCGGCCGCGGGCGTGTCGGCGGCCGAACTCTTCGAGTTCGGCATTGGTCCAGCGGCGGGAGGCTGCGAACACGTCAATCAGGTCGCGGGGCGCTCCGCGGTCGGCGAGGGCGCGGACCTTGGTCCCGATCACGTCCTCCTCCGCGAGGACGGGCCCGTACGGGCTCTGGGCGACCGGCCGCCAGAAGATTTCCTTGAGGATGTCGACTTCGCATTCTTGCCCGGTGGCCGGGTCGGCCACGGTGAAGCGGGCGGACAGCGGGGCGGTCTCCAGCGCGTGTACCTTCCAGCCGCGGGCTTCCAGGCCGGCGCGGAGCGTGGCTGCGATGTCGGCCATGGGCGCCGGGTTCTCGGTGGCGACGTCGAGGTCCTGGCTGGGTCGGTTCACCAGGCGGTGTGCCTGCACGGCGTATCCACCGGTGAGAACCAGTGGATACGGAGAACCGAGGGCGATGACATCCGCTAGGAGCCGCGTGTGCAGCTCTGGCATGTCCGTCACGCGGCCGCCCGGGTGCGAGAGGCGAGCTCGGGGAAGGCGTCCTCCCACACAGTGCGCACGGTGCGACCGACGAGGGTGCGCAGCACTGGCCACAACTCGAGCAGCAGGTCCCGGTTGAGGTAGCCGGGGAGGTCGTCGTGCAGGCCCTCGTGCAGGACGGTGCGGTACAGGCCCATGCGCTGGCGAGGTTTACCCAGTTCGTACGAGGTCATTCCGGACCATGCCAGGTGCAGCGGTAGCTCCACGACACCGTGGGTCGGTCCGTGTAGCTCGTCCAGCGACTCCGGTAGACGGCGCCGGAACTTTTCCCGGTACAGCGCGAGATCCTCGGCGTCCGCGCCGGAGAGGTTTCTCGTCCCGGGTCCGGAGTGCTGCGGGTGGGAGGTCACGCCTCCATTATGGCGGCCGCACGGGGCCGGAGGCTTGTGGCTCCTTCGATGGAGCCAATGTCACGGTCTGTTATCCATTGCGGATGTAGCAATGGAGACCGGCGAGACTCGTGGCGTGGAACGGGGCGGCGACGAAGTTGCCGGTACAGGGCCCGTGTCGTCGGCAGATTCTCCCCGGATTCTCCCCAGCGGCTTCAGGAGGGCAAAAGTACTGGTCAGGGGTTCAACGGAGGGAGGTAGACGAGATCACCCGCATCACTTCTCCCCAACGGCTCCCCAGGGCCGGTTTGGGTCGACCTTCGGGCTTTACTGTTGCGAAGGTTGTGAGATCACCTGGCCTGCTCAAGAATCGCTTAGAGCCAGTCCCGTCGCTTGAAAATGACGTACAAACTGGCGCATACGACCCCCATCAGGCCGACCGCGAAGGGGTATCCGAAGCTCCAGCCGAGCTCCGGCATGTGCTCGAAGTTCATCCCATAAATAGTTCCCACGAGTGTGGGAGCAAAGAGAATGGCCGCCCAGGACGAGATCTTCTTGACGTTGTCTACCTGGAGGCGCTGACCTGTGGTGATACGGCTCTGATGGCCTCTGGCCTGCACGGATGGATCTTTCAGCGTTTTACCGGATCATGCCGTGCTATGCAGCCGATTCTCCCCACGTGCTCCCCGGTGCCGCCCGTACTCCCCAGATTCTCCCCAGAGAGGGTGTCCCGAAGGGATCCGCGCCAGGTGTGCTCGTGCTCGCCTGGCGGCCGGTGGAAGTCACTACGGGTTACCTCTGACGTGTCGTCCATCGGCCTCCGGCGAGTGTATTTCGCGGTCGCCGAATTCTGTGCCCGCATGAGTTCACCGGGTTGCGTCCGGGTCGTCTGCGACTCGCAGCGACACCTGGCCACGTTCGGTGCGGCGTCGAGCGATGAGTTCCGATACGAAGAGAGGTCTTCTTGGTCGAACGTGCCCCCGGGGTGCCGATAGAGAGGCTGCTCGGTCCTCGGATCGTGGGGACGTACCAACTCGGCCGAGACTGATGCCCAGCAGGGAGACCCCAGCGTGAGCGACCTTGTCGTCCAGAAGACCGTCCGGCCCGAACGTGCGCTGTCGGGCCCGTGGTTGGAGCTGATCGCCTCGAATCTCGACTCGAGCGACCTTCCTGTGGAAGTGCGAGGGTCTCTCGGACGCACAACTACGGCTACGCCCCGTGGGGTCGTCGGCATTGACCCTGCTGGGGCTCATGCGTCATCTGCAGGGGGTCGAACGGGCCTGGTTCCAGCGGACGTTGGCCGGCACGGCGCCTGACTTCTTCTTGTATCGGACCTATGCCATCGCTGACGGCGGGGAGTGGTACGACGAGTCGGACGCCACGCCGGCCATGAACGTCTACGAGGACTACCTGAAGGCGTGCGAGGAGTCACGGCAGGTGTTCGCGAGGGTGACCGTCGACCTCGCGCGCATCGTGCAGAACCCGGAATTCGGTGACACCGACGTGCGGTTCGTCCTTGAGCACGTGATCGAGGAGTACGCCCGCCACGTCGGCCACGCGGATCTCCTCCGCGAGGCCATCGACGGCACCACCGGCGAGTAGCCGACCGCCGCGCACTGCGATGCATCCCTGGGCTCGTCAGACGAAGTGCTTGCCGGAGTCACGGCAAACGGTTCCTCCAACTCCCGCTACGCTCCCGCCTCATGGGAACACCCTGGGCCTCCATTATCGCCGGGTCAACGGCCGTCTTCAGCGCGGTCGCCACCGGGGGCGCGTGGCTGGCGGCGCGCCGTGCGAACGCCACCGCGGACACGGTTGCGCGCATCGAGCGGGACCGTTGGCACGCCGACCTGCTGCCGCAGTTCAGCGTGAGGATCGAGATGGGTGAGGGCGACCGAGCGACGCTCAGCGTCCGGCTCGTTGGCCCGCTTCCGCTGTGCCATCTCGACGAGATCCGAGTCGAGGTCGCGCAGAGCGACGACATGGACTACACGCCCCGGCTCGCTGGGGGACCGACCGAGGAGCCGGTGGCTGCCCAGGTGTGGGGACCGCTGCGGTTCGTGCCCGGCTCCGACGGCGCGGACCGGAACGGGCATACGGTCGTCCCGTTCGCTCTCGCCGTGGGCAGGGGACGGCCGTTCTCGCTGGAGCGCACGCGCTCACCCCTCTGGTGGGACGGCAACGACCGGGAGGAACGGTGGCGGGACAAGTGGCTCAACCTGCCGATGCGCCTGGTCCTCACCTGCCGTCGAGAAGGTTTCGAGCTGTGGACGGTCCCGTACGAGGTGGACGTGCCGGAGGCACCGCGGGTGCGATTCGTCGGTTGACCCTGCTGGGGTTGATGACCCGACCCGGGTAGGCAGCATGCGTTGACCTCTCCAGCCTCCCGTGTCCGCCGAACGGACACGGGAGCGACGATCAGGGCGACCGCCGAGCGGACACCCCCAGCCGCCAACTGAGGCCGGCCGCCGCTTCCTTCACGGATCGGCGCTCTCGCGCTGGCCGCCCCCCCCGTACGGACAACATCTGCATCGCCACTGGATATACGGGGGTTGTGGGCGCGGCGGCGGTTCGCCCGGCGGGCGTCCTTGAGCTCGCGAACCGTGAGGCGGTAGCGGAGTAGCTCACGCCACCACTCCAACCGAGCCGGGGCGGTCTGGGGCAGGGCGCGGACGAGAGTGCGCGCCAACGTGACGAGGCGCGGTGGTGACGGTGGTCAGGGCGACGAGGCAGGCGGCGGCCCAGGATGGGACCGCTGAGAGGTCGGGCAGCACGGGATGAGGGCCTTCCGGAGGCGCGAGGGCGAGGTCCGCGACGAACCAGCCAGGGGCGTGCCGAGGAGCCTGGCGCTGGCCGAGCGGTGGTCGTGCCCGTGCTGTCGGGAGGTCGCTCGACTCAGCCAGGTGGGGCGGTTGGTCACCGGGTTCGGCATGCCGGTGACGTCGTTGGCGTCGCCCCTGGCATGTGCATCCCCCTACGCGTTGTCTCCGTTGGCCGGTGTCTTCCCCGAGTCGGAGATCCCTACACGATTTCCGAGGTGCGACGGGGCAGCCCCCAGTGGCCCCCGAGTGGTTCAGTTACTCAGACGCTCTCAGGTCCCGATACGATGTGACCGTTTTGTCCGCTGCTTGCTTCGGTCACGTCCGCTGAGGTGGTGTATTGACGGCCACTCGGTGATCTCGTTTTGAGGCTAGGCGGTGAGTTGGGTCGGGACGATGGTCTCGTCGGTTTGTGACTCGATCGGGTGGAGGCAGCCCTTGGCGAGGAGGTCGAGTCCCATGTAGCGGCGGGCTTCGGTCCATTCGTCGTTCTGCTCGGCCAGGACCGCGCCGACGAGGCGGACCAGGGCGGTGCGGTCGGGGAAGATGCCGACCACGTCAGTGTGGCGGCGGATCTTCTTGTTGAGTCGTTCCTGCGGGTTGTTGGACCAGATCTGCCGCCAGGTCTCGCGCAGGAACGCTGTGAACGCCAGGACGTCGTGCTGGGCGGCATCCAAGTGGGCGGCCGCTTGGGGGGAACTTGACCTCCAACGCGTCCAGGCGGGGATGAACAGCTGCCTGCCGGCCATCGTTTCGCAGGCCTGCCGGAAGGTCCATTTTGGGGCCCTGACAGTCGTCAGCGCGTGCCGTAAGGTTCTGACTACTGTGTGCCACAGTAGGGGGACATTGGGGGGCTTTCGTGCTCGATGCGAAGCAGCATCAGGGCAAGTTCGGCGAAGACTACGTCCGTGTGCTGGCCTCTGCGGCAGGCCTGATCGTCCTGCAAGGCGATCTCGACGCGGACGGGGTCGACCTCGGGTTCCGCGCCACCGGCCGCTACGGACGGACGCTGTCACCCACTGTCGAGGCTCAGATCAAGACATGGTCGGCGCCGTCCGTGTCGTCCGGCCACCTGAACTACCGCGGGCTCAACGAGTGGCAGTTCAACAGGCTCGCCGGTCCCGACTTCACCGTGCCCCGGTTTCTGTTCGTCATCTGCGTCCCCGCCGACAACCAGGCGTACGCGGCCATGAGCACCGACGGTGTGATACTCCGTCACCTCGGCTACTTCGTCTCGCTTCGCGGCGAGGAACCGATCAAGGACCCCGACCGTCACCGAAAGCGTCCGGTCAGAGTTCCGACAGCGAACGTGCTCACTGCCGCCTCACTGCGCCGGCTCGCCGAGACGCAGTCCGACTGGTAGGGGAACCGATGACGATTCCGCTGAAGGTCGACGACATCGCCAGCTATCTGGCGGAAACGGGCTGGGAGCGGGATCCACAAGGCTGGCGCGGCGCGAGTGTGTGGCAACACCCGGGCGACTACGAGGTGTTGGTACCCGCTCGCGACGGCATGGGCGACAACGACCGTCGAGTACGGGAGATCCTGCGCTGTCTGTGCACGCTGGAGGACCGGCCGGTGGGCGACATCGCCCTGGAGATCGCCAGACCGCAACTGGACAAGCAGTCCTTCCGCACGTTTCCCACCGGCCGCGACCCCGGCTACACCTCGCTGCTCCTGGGTACGCAGACGGTGCTGGGTGTCCGCAACCTCCTGACGGCGGCGGCGCGCACCGTCGTGCAGGGTCCGCACTTCGCCTTCGCCGGCCGACAACCGGGCGTGGTGGGCGACCTCTTGCGCGCAGCCGAACTCGGCCCCTCCCGCGCCGGGAGCTACGTCGTCGAGATCCGGGTGGCGGCGGACGCGACGGCCCGAACCCCGAGCGGGGAGCAGGTCACCGGTCGGGCCGTGCTGGTCCAGATGCTCGAGGCGGTGAGCGCGGCCCAGGCAGCCGTAGCGGCGGACGCGCCCGCGGCCTTCGACGAGACCGTCACGGCCGGCGTCTCCGCGGATCTGTGCAAGGCGCTCAGTGAGCTCTCCGGTTTCGACCGGAGCGAGCCCTTCGAGATCGGCTTCCGGTGGGCGCGCTCGCAGCCACTCGATGTGCCGTCACGCGTCATCGCGTTCCCGGAGACCTCGGGATCGCTTCTGCACGCCGCGTCCCTGCGGCTTCGCGGCCTCAACGCCACCGGTGCCGCGACGGTCTCCGGTGTGGTCGAGGGGCTGCATGACGACTCCTCCGGCAACGACCGGTGGCGGATCAAGGTCCGCGGTGAGTTGCGCACCGAGCACGCCGAACTGGTCCGGCGGGCCGTCTGGGTGCGGCTCCCGGACCAGGCCTCGTACGACCGTGCGATCACCGCGCATCGGGAACGGCAGGTGATCACCGTCATGGGCGAGTTGTCCAGCATGACCGGCCGGGTGGAACTGGTGCCCAGGCGGGGGTTCGACATCTGACCGGATTTCGGCTCATCGAGGAGGGGTACTGTGCCGACGGAGTTGACTGTGCGGGATCATGCATCGCTGTTCGCCCTGATGGTGGTCGCACGGCCGGTGACCAACCGTGAACTGCGCGAACTCGCCGGCCTGGAGATCACCGCGGCGGTGCGACGGCGAGTGAACCAGGATGCCGAGCGGATCGTGACCAGGAAGCACGGTGCGGTCAACACGCACCAGCTCACGTCCGCGGGCCGGACCTGGTGCGAGTCCGCTCTGGTGGCCGGACGCCCGGACGGAGCGAAGTTTCCGGCCGGGGTGCTCTACGCGGTACTGGAGAACGTCGGACAGTACCTGGCCCGCTCCGGCACCAAGTTCGGCGAGTTCTTCCAGCCCGACGTCGAGGACTGGATCCGCGCGGTCTACACGGAACTCACCGCCCGCCGGAAACCGGGCAGCTGGGTCAGACTGTCGGCGCTGCGCCCATGGCTCGAGAACCTGCCGCGAGGGGCCGTCGACGCCGAACTCGACCGGATGATCGAGCAGTCCGACGTACAGCTGATGGGCGAGCTCAACCAGCGCACGCTCAGCGACGAGGACCGCGGAGCCGCCGTCGACATCGGCGGCTCACCTCGCCACCTGCTGCGGATCGGACCGGCGTGAACGGGGAACTCGCCGCCCTGGAGACGCTGTACATCAACACCGCGCTGACCCAGGAAGAGATCTGGACACCGGTGACCTCCTACCACGTCGACGGCCTTCATCCTGAGGTCTTCCGGCGGCTGGGGAGGGCAATGAGCGCCGTCGAGCGCGCCCACTCGCCGGTTGCGACCGTGGTGCGTGGCGAGACCGGTTCGGGCAAGACGCATCTGCTCGGCTGGACCCGCCACGAGATCCAGCAGCGCGGCGGCTCCTTCTTCTACATCAAGCTTGTCACCGGCCGGAACTTCTGGGAGAGCGCCGCCGACAGTCTCGTCGACAGTCTCTACCGGGAGGACGAGGGTGGCCAGGAACAACTGATTCGCCTGCTCGACGAGCTTTCGCGCCAGGCTCGCCTCGACACGGATACCCGTAACGCCGTCACTGGCCGGCGCGAGTTGACGCGAGCCCATGTCGATGCGTTCGTTCGGGGGATCCGGACCATCGACCGACAGGTGGGCAACGAGGCCGCGGACACGGCCCGCGCGCTGGCGCTCATAGCCTCCACCGGCGATCCCGTGGAGATCGGCAGGGCCTACTTCGCGCTCAACGACGACGACGGGGACAAGCGCGCCGTCTGGGGGATGTCGCCGGGCGGGCGACAGGCTCAACTCGTCCTCCGCGATCTGACGCGCCTGTTCGCCCTGGTCGGACCGCTGGTGTTCGCCTTCGACCAGCTCGACACCCTGGTGTCCGCCGCGGAGACGTCGTCGCTGACATCGGCCCCTTCCGGCGAGGGCCGGGCCGCGAAGAGGCTGAGCAGCGAGATCGCCACCGGCCTGATGGAACTGCGGGAGGAAGCCCGCCGGACCCTGATGGTCGTGGCGTGCCACGAGGACACCTGGGAGCAGATTTCCCGGGCGGCAGTCCGGTCCGCCCTGGACCGGTTCGAGGTTCTGCCGACGCTCGGCGCGATTCCCGACGAGGCCACCGCCGCCGCCATCGTCAGCAGCCGCTTTCGGGCCTACTACGAGTCGGTGGGGTTCACTCCGCGGTATCCCACCTGGCCGGTCACCTCGACGGCGCTGGCCGAAGCCCCACACCGTTACACCGCACGGCGGCTGCTCATCCGGGTCCAGAAGCACATCGAGGCGTGTCTGCAGACCGGCACGGTGGCCGAACTGACCTCCCTGGCAGGCGCAGAGCCCACGGCAGCCGCACCGCCCGCACCGGCGAGGGCCGTCAACCTGAGCACCCTCACGGAGCCCTTCAACAAGCTCCGTGCCGAGGCGGACGACCTCGGGCCGCTCGACCCCACGACCGAGGACGGGTTGATGCCCGCTCTGCTGGGCGCGGGGCTGCGGAGTCTGGTCAGGGAACTGGGCGCCGACGAGACGCGGTTCTCCATCGAGACCGACTTCGGCCGCAAGGCGGCGTTGCACGCCCGGTTGCGCTATGTCGTGGACGAGGCCAGCGAGAACGAATTCCACTGGTCCTTCCGGGCGATCGCCGCGAACAACGCCATCGCCGCCCAGAACCGGATCCGAAATGCGGCCGTGGAGGCTGGCCTGACGGCCGACCTGGCGAGCCGCCGGCTGATCCTGCTGCGGAACATGCCGTACCCGAGCGGCCCTAAGACCAAGGGCATCAAGGACGACTTCGAAGCGCGGGGCGGCGTGTCGTTACCGATCGGCGCCGCCGACCTCCGGACCCTGGCCGCCCTCCGGGCCATGCTCGACGACCGTACGTCAGGCCTGGACGAATGGCTGCGACAGGAGCGCCCCGCTTCCCGCATCGAGGTCTTCGCGCCGGTGCTGGGAGACTTACGGGAGCTTCTCGGCATCGCGACCACGGAAGTCGGCTCCGGGGTGGCAGCGGATGTGGCGGGCATACCGGAGGACCCCGAGCCCGCTCGTACCGAAATCGTCGTCGGAACCACGGTCCGGGGCGGCCGTTCGTTTGCGGTACCCATGGAACGACTGCGGATGCACACCGCGGTGGTGGGCGCGGCGGGATCGGGCAAGACGGTCCTGATCAAGCGACTTGTGGAGCAGTGCGCTCTGCGCGGCGTCTCGGCGATCGTGCTGGATCCGAACGACGATCTCGCACGGCTCGGCGACCCCTGGTCGAGCCCGCCGAAGGGTTGGACGGACGACCATGAGCGCGAGGCCCGACGCTATTTCGCGGATGTCGAAGTGGTGGTGTGGACACCGGGTCTGAACCGGGGACGTCCGATCTCCTTCTACCCGCTTCCCGATTTCGGTCCCGTCCTTGACGACGAGGACGACTTCCCCCGTCTGGTCAGGTCGACGGTGACCTCACTCGCGCCACATGCCGGTGTACGCGGCAGCAGTGCTCGCGCGACCCAGCAGCTGGGGGTCCTCAAACGTGCCCTCGAACGGTACGCGCGCGACGGCGGCAAGACCCTGGCCGGCTTCGTCGAGCTGCTCGCCGAGCCCCCGAGCGACATTGTGAACAGCAGGACCAGTCGCTTCGCGGTTCAGATGGCGGACACGCTGGAAGCCGCGATGGAGACCGACCCGCTGTTCGGGGAGTCCGGCGCACCCGCCGATCCCGGCATGCTCCTGATCCCGTCGCCGGGAAAGGCCGCCCGTATCTCGGTGATCAGCTTCATCGGCCTGTCCGGCGACGGACCGGCCCAATTCGTCAGCCGCCTCCAGGCGACCTTGTTCTCATGGTTCAGGGCACACCCGGTCGGTGACCGTGCCCTGGGCGGGCTGCTGGTGATGGACGAGGCGCAGAACTTCGTGCCCTCCGGTGCATCGAATCCGAGTACGGAGAGCACGGTCGAACTCATCCGCCAGATACGCAAGTACGGACTCGGGATAGTCCTCGCCTCACAGCTCCCCAGGGGGATCCACAACCAGGCGCTGGGCAACACCGTGAACCAGTTCATCGGCCGACTCACCCAACCCGCGCACATCGAGGCCGCCAAGACCATGGCCCAGGCGCGGAACGCGGTCCTCGACAACCTCGCCGGTCTCAAGGCCGGCATGTTCAACGCCGCAAGCGAGGGGACCGGATTCAGCAAGATCGAGGTGCCGATCTGCCTCAGTCACCACGATGTGCCGCTCACGGAGGACGAGATCGTCGAGCGAGCCCGCCGGGGTACCTGAGCGGTCGTGAGGTGGTGAGCGCGTCCTGGCCCATGCCGAAACCCTGACCTGCGCGGACAGGGTCGCCAGGGCGCTTGAGCCGTCCTGTCCCGGCGGTCACCCCCATGGCGGTGGGTGAACTGCTCACCGCTCATCTGGCCGTCGTAGTCCAGTCCGCCGACGGACCACACAGTTCCGACCGCACGATGTCATCCGGGAGCACACCCAGCAGGTGTCGAGGAACCTCCCGGAGGCCGAACGCCGCGCCGTTCTGCGGGCCGTGGCCGACCTGATTTCCGTCGGCGGCGGGTTCAGCGGCGTGGCTCAGACGACGCGCCGGATCGCCTCAGTCGACGCTGCCTGGCGCGGGAGGATTTCACTCTGGTTCAGCTGCGATCTTGGTCGGATTCGGGCTGGGTGAGTTGTTGTTGCCAATCGTTGAATTGCTGGCGGAGCGCGGCGGCTGCCTGGGTGTCGAGGCCGTAGGCGGCGTATTGCTTGTCGGTGTAGCGCTGCACACGGCGGAGGGCGTCGGCGAACATCCGTCGGTCGAATCCGGCGTCGTTCTGTGTGGCGAGTTCGATCAGCCGCTCGCGGCTGTAGCCGGTCTTGAGCAGGCCGTCGACGTCGATGGCGTCGCGGACCTCGGCCCGGGTGAACAGGGCGCCGGTTTTGCCGGCGGCGACGTCGTAACGGTGGAGCACAGGACCGAGCTCGGAGGGGACGGGCGCATGGCGGAGGAATTCTGCGACGACGAGTTCCACCTTGGTTTGTGATCCGGTGGACGGGTCGATGACGTTCAACCGGCTGTAGATAGGGGTCTGTTGGGCCGTCTCCACCGTGTATCCAGCCGCCGAATACGCCTTGATGAGCCGGGCGACCGCCTCGGGCATCTCGTCGGCGGCGCGATCGATGGGCGCTAACAGGTCGACGTCATCGCTCATTTGACGATGCGATGCGCCTGGACGGCATAGCCGCCCGCGAGTGCGTACCCGTAGTCCTCGGCGAGCGCGTCGAGCCCGATCCTGATCAGCCGCCGATGCAGTTCCTCCACTATGCCGCGGCCGCCTTCGCCGCGAGCTCGGTGAACCGGGACTGCCAGGCCGTACGGACCGGCAGCGGGAGGAACAGGTCGGCCCACAGCCGCCGCAGAAGCGGGCCGTTCAGGTAGGTCTCGAGGTTGGCCGGGGTCTGGGCCTCACGGATGACCCGTTCGTACATCAACACGACATCAGCCTGGTCGGCCGGGTCGTAGACCTATCGGGATCCCGGTCGAGGTGACGGGGCAGCGTGACCGTACCCGTCGTCGGCCCGTCCAGCTCGGCCAGCGCCGTCGGCAGGGTGTAGGGCTTGGCTGCCGCGTACCTGTTCATGACCCCAGCATGCCGCAATCGGCCTGTCCGGGGGTATCCACGGCGCGGTTGTCACGGGATGGGCCACGCGGCAGGGAGCAGCCTGATCGAGGATGACGGGATCCGGTCGAGCGCGTTCCCCCACAGCTACCCGTACGTCCTCGCTGCCCTGGAACAAGCTCTGGAGCAGTCGATCTTCGGCTCGGCGTAGGAGGAGGCATCCGGGTGCGGCCGTCCTCCGGCGCCGGCGGCGGGAGTTACTGGCATGGGCTTGGGAACGGGCGATATCGAGGCATCGGTGTCGCCCCTCGGTTCAGAAAGCTGCGCAGCCGCGCGTTGGCTCACAGCCGGGTGTCAAAAGTCCGCCGTCCCTGCGATTTCTGGCGCGGAGTCCTCGAGGATCGACGAGAGGCCTCGTCGCAGAGCGTGACGAATGCTTGTTGCATCTGCCTGCGACGTTGCTTCACAGAGAGTCAGAAGCCGTCTACAGCGCAGCGAGCAACGCGCCACGAGAGGAAGTGCCATCGGTAAGCCCTACAGCCGATCTGGGCTGCGGAAACACGGGGTGTAGCGAAGCGCCCCCGGCAGGGCTCGAATCTGCGGCCAAGCGCTTAGAAGGCGCCTGGCGAAGACACGTCTTCTGTGCCTCTGACCTGCCCTTACGTGATGTCCTGACCGGCTGTCAGCGAATTTTCCGCCGTTTTCGGGAAGGAGTCGACTGGCTCGACGGCTGCTGGGCGTGTGACTGTCCAGCAACTCGCTGCCTGTTCGTCCCAAATGGGGTTCGGGCAGGATCCGGCACCTGCCGAGTTGGCTTTCGGGCTCAGCCCACTTCCTCGCGGGCTGCCTTGAGGTCGTCCACCAGGAACACGTCCTGGGACCACTGCCCCGGCCATGCAGCAAGAACCAGATCCTTCGGTCCCGCCTGTGTGAGCATCGCCCGCTTCTCGGTTATGCGGGTCGCTTGTGTGACGATCCCTTTCGCATCGATCCGGATCAGAGTCACGGTCTGCCCGCGCCAGGGAAACCCACCCTCCACAGCGCTGGTGCGACGGAGGGACGAAGCGTCGAACTCGGCGAATCTCGGCATGACTTGAACCTTCTTGTCGGCAGCTGCGCCTGTCTCGCCGTGCACGGTAGATCATCTCGGTGTGTGTCAGTAGGGTGCTGGCATCGTCATCGGCTTGGGGGACGCGTGATCGAGCTGTCAGAGATGATTCGCGAGCTGCGTCGAGAGTTCACGGCGGCGATGGCTGAAGGAGACGGGGAGCGGGTGCGGTTCGAACTTGGCCCCGTGGAGGTCGAGGCGTCCGTGACCGTAAGCAAGGAGGCTGGGGGCGATGCGAGGCTGCGCTTCCTGATTGTGGAGAGCGGAGCCGCCGCCAAAATGGCGCATGCCGAGACTCAGCGCATCACCTTCACCTTGCAGCCGCGGATCGCGGACTCCGGCGCCTCCGTGCTGATATCCGGTGACGACGTGGCCAACGAGCGCTGAAGTGCCTCCCGGCGCGGCAAGCGGTCTGGATGCCGGCCGTGTCGCCGAAGTCATCGTCGCTGGTGGTGCTGGAACCCACCGGCGCGGCTCGGGCTACTTGGTTGCTGTCGGTCGCGTGCTCACAGCTGCCCACGTCATCAGGGACGCCCGTTCGATCCAGGTGAGATTCGACGCCGACCAGCCGACTGAGCAGGTTCATCGTGCCGAGGTCGCCTGGGTAGATCCACGCATTGATGTCGCGGTGCTCGCCGTGGGCGGCGACCAACAGCACGTCGCTTGGACTGACTTCGGCCGTGTTCCCGAGCGCGACGCCGAGCTGCGGTGCAGCACCATGGGCTTCCCTGCCTTCAAGATGCGCAGCGGCGACGACGGCACATCGTTTCGGGACTCGTGCCACGCGCACGGCACGTGCGCTGTGTTGTCCAACCGCCGTGAAGGGACCCTCGACTTCCACGTCGTGTCTGGTCCCGCGGCGACTGATTCTGCGCGCTCACCGTGGGAGGGCATGTCCGGCGCCGCTGTCTTCAGCGGAGAGAGCATCATCGGAATCATCGGCCGGCACCACCTGGCCGACGGGCCCGATCGCCTGGCTGTGCTTCGCGCGGATCGGTGGCATGGCCAGCTCACACCAGATGCGGCCAGACTTCTGGAAGACGCCATCGGGGTTCCACTGGTGCCGAGTCGGCTGACCGACGCATGGCATCAGGCTGGGGGCGTGAAGAGAACCGCAGCCGGACCATCCCTTGGACGGCTTGTGAAATCCCTCGCGCCTGAGCACGCCCTGGCACTGGAGGTCCATCCGGCGATCCAGGCGCGGGGCCCCGACCAGAAACTCGACATCCTGCCTCCCTACTTGCAACGTCCCCATGTGGATGATCAGTTGCGTGAAGCAATGGTTGACGCCGAGGACGGCAGCCGATTGCTGATGCTCGTCGGCGGATCGTCGACAGGTAAGACCCGAGCCGCGTGGGAGGCGGTGCGTTCCTGGCTGTCGGACGGCTGGCGGCTGTGGCATCCGCTTACACCTGACCGGCCCACTGCCGTGTTGAAGGCGCTGCGTTCCGGCCGAGTGGCTCCACGCACCGTCATCTGGTTGAACGAGGCCCAGCTCTATCTGAGCCCGCGACCCTACGGTGAGCAGGTGGCTGCCGCGCTCCAGGAGCTTCTCGCCGAAGAGAAAGTCGGTCCCCTGCTCATTCTGGGGTCCCTCTGGCCCGACTACTGGAAAGAGCTCACCGCGGACCCGGTGCCGGGAGAGCCCACCCCTTTTGCTGCTGCTCGGGCATTACTTGACCTCGCCACTGTGATCCATGTGCCGGACACATTCAGCGAGCACGACCTTCGCATGCACGCGCAGATGCTCGACACTGATCCGCGGCTCGCGCAGGCAGGGGCCTCCGTCGGCGGGCGGCTCACTCAGTTTCTCGCTGGCGCACCTGAGCTGATACGCCGCTATCGACATGCTCCTGTGCCCGCGCGAGCTCTCCTCTGGGCGGCCATGGACGCCCGTCGGCTTGGCCATGGTCCGCGTCTGCCTCGGGCGTTCCTGGAGGAGGCCGCATCGGGCTATCTCAGCGATGACGAATGGGACGATCTGGATGATGCCTGGTTCAACCAGGCGCTCGCTTATCTTTCCGAGCCATGTCGGGGTGCACGAGGGCCGCTCACTCCGATCCGACCGCGCCCCGGCTCGCCGGAAGCCGGCTGGATGACCTACCGGCTCGCCGACTACCTTGAGCAACACGGCAATACTGAGCGCCAACTCATCAGCCCTCCGGCCGGATTCTGGGACGCTGCGGTCCATGCGGCGACCGCGCTCGATGTACGGCAACTTGCCGAGTCTGCACATCTGCGCTGGCGTCTGCGTCACGCGGCTCGCCTCTACACGTATGCCGCCGACCAGCAGGACGAGACGGCGCTTCAAGGCGCCGTCCGATTGCCGGCCCACAAAGGCTGGGCCCCGGGCGCTGACCATTCCCTGACCGATCTGTCTCGTGACGTTGCGGTCACCCAGACGGACACCGAGACCGACGAGCTCTGGGTGATAGGCCAAGAAGAGCTTCGTACGCTGGCGGACGCGCATGAGACGGCGGAAAAACAGGACGAGGAGATGGAACTTCTGTCTCCGTGGGAGCGCGCCGAGTCCTTCGAGTCCCGTACTCAACGCGAGATGTCGCCCCTGAGACAAGCTGCTCCGGACATGGTGGGTGCTCAGGCGTTGATGGCCGAAGCGGTACAGGAAGGGAACACCCGGCTTCTGCTCAGTCTGGCTTCGATCAAGGAGCTGGCCGGCGATCCAGACAGCGCTGAGACCTATCTGCGGCGGGCCGCAGAGGCTGGCTACGCCATCGCCTTCAGTGATCTTGCTCGGTTACGGGAACTGGCCGGAGACCACGACACAGCCAGTACGTACGTACTGGCAGCTGCGGCTCAGGGGGAGCTGCGTTTCTTGGAAGTGTTGGTGGAGCGCCGCGAGCGCTACCACCTCCCGGCAGCGCGATGGTTGGCTCATCGGGCTGCTGATGCTGGCTACGCAGGGATCTTGGTGCGGCTGGCGGTTCGCCGTACTCGGGCGGAGGGAACCGACAGTGAGTGGGTACGGCTCTGGCGATACGGTCTGACCGCCGACGGAGACATCAGCCGGCCCTGGTGAGTTCGCCGGGCCGATGGTTTGACGCTGTCGGACTCGCACTCTCAGCTTGGGAAGCGACGGCGCTTGGGGAGGCGTATGCCTTCTGAGCTGGGACTACGTGTTCTTAGCTGGCGTCCGGGAGCGCACGATCGCACCGCTGTTGACCGTGGTTCTCCGGTCTTAAGGGCACGCTATGGGCACGGCGCTGGGAAGGATGAGCCGATGGCGGTTGGGAGGTGTCTTCGAGGCTCGAGATGGCCTGGCCCACAGGAAAGCTGAGCGGGGGCATCGCGACTGCACACATGGCCACGGGACATCGGCATGTGCGGCTTGATGGCGGTGGCGATGCTGATGAGGACCGGTGATAAAGGCCGACGATCTATCGACGTTTCACCCCAGGTCTTCCGAAGGCGCCTGCCTCACCCGTTCCGCCGGGCTCAGGCTCACCTCCATCGTCACGTCCTCGCGGTTGTCGTTGATTCTGAGCGCAAGCGCCTGGATGGAGGTCTGGTCGAATCGGAACGGAGGCGGCCAGTCCAGCAGGGGATGAGTTGGGGGCCATATCTGTAGGACGGAGCCATGGAAGTCTTCAAGGGGAGCGAGGTTCCCGTCGAAGAAGGGAATGAGGACCTGAAACGCGACCTTGACGACTGAGAACGTGACGCACAGGTCGAGTAACTCGTCTCTCGTATCTTTCCCAGGCATGTAGATCGGGCGAGACACAGCTCCTCGGTCCACTCGCTGGTCTTGGCCGCGCCGAGGTCATCGAGGAGCAGCAGTGGGCATCGGGCCAGGGTCTGCAGCTCCCGTTCTCCGTCGTGGCCGGCGCGGGGGCGGAGCCGTGCGTGCAGGTCGGCGCTGGTGGTGGCTTCCCAGCGCAGGCGGACGCCTCGGGTGAGGAGGGCGCGGACGGCGCCGTATCCCTGGTGGGTCTTGCCGGTGCCGGTAGGGCCGGCGATCAGCAGCGACGGGCCCTCGGCGATGCCCGGTCCGCCGGGTCCGGGGCGTCCGGCGCGGGCGATCCGGTCGGCCCAGGCGGTGATCTGCGGGTGGTCGGCCAGGGCGCGGCGGTAGCGGGCGGGGATGCGGGCGTCCGCGAGCTCCAGGGCGGTGACCGGCTCGGCCGGTGGTTCCTGTGCTGTGACCGCGGGGTCGATGCCGCGATTGGCCAGGATGCCGTTGAGCCGGTCGGCTATCGGGCCGACCCGGTGGGGCTCGCGGGTGAGGGTGGCGGTCAGAGGTCACCTCCGTAGGCGGCGTCGAGGTCGGCGGGGTTCGTCCATGCCCTGTGGGTGGCAGGTACGGGCGCCGCGTTCATGACCTCGTGGACGAGACTCGGCAGGACTCTCGGCGACAGGCCCTTGGTCCGATGGCGTTCCAGGGCGGTCCGGAGGTGGGCAGGGGCAATGTCCTCGTCGAGCAGCCTGCGAACCTGTTCGCCGAGCTGGCTCAGGAAGACTTTCGGCGGGCGGTGGTTGCACCCAGCCACGTACTCGCCAAGGAGATCCTTGGCCGAGACGGTGTTGGGCGCGGGGACGCTTGCGGCCCCCGAAGGGGTACTTCCTAGATCCACGGTCCTAGGTCCTAGATCCGGACGATGAGGCGTCACCGCCGATGCAGGGAGGGCTCCCGAATCCTTCACGGAGTGCTCCGTGAAGTCCTTTTGACCTGCGGCTTCGCTAGCAGGTCCCAAGTGCGGTGCGCGCTCGCGTGCTTCACGGGAGGTCTCACGGAGGGTTCCGTGAGGCGAGGGTGCGGACTCCGTGACGCTTGCCTCCGCCACCGGTGCGGCGGCAATCGGCCGGGTGCCAGACGGGCCGTTGTGGCGGGGGCAGTCGGGCAGACGGCTCATGCTCGGCCGGTTGATCTTCTGATGCTGGTGCCATGTGACGACGTGCAGGTACCGCTTGTCGTCCGGGCCTGTGTAGCGGCAGATCAGACCGGCGTCGGCGAGCTGGGCGAGGTCCGTCTCGACGTCTGACGGAGTGTGCTCGGGGCGCAGGACCCACAGCTGCCCGGCGATGATGGCGGCGTGGTCGCGGTGGCGGCCTTGGTCGTCGGCCTGGGTGAGCAGGCCGAAGAAGGTGCGCTCGGCGGTCAGGGAGACGGCGGCCAGGGACTCGGAGACGAAGGCTTCGGGCTTGATGGTGCGGATTCGTGCCAAGAGGGGCGGGTCCTCACTCGGTTGCAGGTGGGCAGGTGCCCACGGCTCACCGTCGATGGGCGGTACGGGCGTACGGGGTGGGGGAGTTGGCCTGTCGGCGGCACGGGGCGCGCTGATGGCCGCTCGCGCTTTCCGGGGGTGTCGTCAACATAGCCACACCCAGGTCGCGCAAGTCCAGCCCCATCCCGCGCAATCTCTTACGGCAGAAAGGCAGCCGTAAAAGCGGGCGGTAGAGGGCGGTGGCAAAACGGTAAGGCACGATCCCCGGTTGACCAAATAGTTGTGCCGGTTTCCGAGCCAGAAGCATCACATCGGGAAGCCGTTGACGTGTCGGCGACGGGCAAGCTACAACACAACACCCCATGTCGCAGCAGTCGCTGAGCGGCGATCAGCGCGGCGGCTCTCGGAGCATGTCAGCGCAGGGAACCGCTCCGTATGTGGACGGCGCGGGGGAACATAGACCACGATCGCCGGTTAACCAAACCGGCGAATGGACGCTACAACTGGAGCCATGCCCGCACGCTCATTGGAAATCGGTCCCGCAGGAATACGGACGGCCCGCACCATCGAAATCCTCCGCACCGAACGCGGCTTGTCGCAACGCCAACTCGCCCGCCACGTCACCGCACTTGGCCACCCGATGTCCAACACCATG
This sequence comes from Streptomyces sp. NPDC058371, assembly GCF_042723265.1. Classification (NCBI taxonomy): domain Bacteria; kingdom Bacillati; phylum Actinomycetota; class Actinomycetes; order Kitasatosporales; family Streptomycetaceae; genus Streptomyces; species Streptomyces sp. NPDC058371. The sequence continues at coordinate 18,475 of NZ_JBHXJC010000001.1, forward strand.
CTCTCTCGCATCGAACGCGTTCAGCGCCGGTGCGACATCGACGACCTTGTGGCTCTCGCCGAGGCACTGCACGTCGCACCCACAGTACTCCTCGGAGACCCCAGACTCGTCTGACCTGCCTCTGGAGCTGGATTCACAGTCCGGGGACCGTCGGCGAGTGCTTGCCCCGGGCCGTACGGCTCGTACTCGCTGGGGCATATAGCACGAGATCCCCGGTTACCGAAACCGGGGATCCTCCGCACCATTGATGGTGTTCGCCGACCGCGCTCGGCAGAGAGCGCCCCTTTCCATGTCGCGCCGCCTGGCAGACCACACCCACCCCGCGCCACGCCCACGGAGGCCAACCATGCCTGCACGCCCGCCTTCTGCTCCGAAGCCGAGGTCCATCCAAATGCCGGATGCCACCCCCACAACGCGCCAGGCATTCTTGAGCGTGAAAGACGCCGCCGAATACCTCGGCCTGTCCCCACACACCCTCTATGTCTGGCGGCATCGCCGAAACGGCCCGCCCAGTTTCCGGATGGGGCCGCGTGGCCGCGTCATGTACCGGATAGAAGCGCTCGACACCTGGATCCGAGAGCAGGAGCAGGCCGACTCGCGTTCCAATACGACCCTGAGCCCATTGGGCACCGCCCCGCAGAAACGCTCGGACTACGCCACAGGCGCCTGACCCTGGGCTGACTCCTACCGCACGCAACCTGCCATCGAGGGAAGTATTTGGCCGGCTACATAGAAGACCGCTGGATCAAGAAGAAGAAGGACCCCGACACCGGCAAGCGGGAACGCACCGCCCGCTACGGCAAGGGCTCCAGGTACCGGGTCGCCGGCATCCCCGGTGTCCGGGACAAGTCGTTCGACGTGCTCGAAGACGCCAAGGCGTGGCTGCGCAGGGCCGGCACCGACAGCGAACGCGGCGAGTTCGTCGATCCCCGCGACGGCTCCATCACGCTGGACGACTACGTAACACGCTTCTGGCAGACGGGAGTTCGCGGTGCGCCCGGCACGATCAAACGCATCGACGAACGCGTCCGCCTCCACATCCAGCCGCAACTGGGCACCGTCGCCCTGCGGGACATCAGCCCGGCGGTACTGCGTGGCTACATCGCCGCGCTGGAGAGCGAACTGTCACCGCGATACGCCCGGCAGATCCTCGGCTCGCTCTCGAACATCTTCGAGACCGCCATCGACGACAAGCGCCTGGTGCGCAATCCGATGCGGGCCAAGTCCGTGCGGTGGCCCAAGGCGCCGGAGGATCAGAGGGAAGCCTGGCCCCTGGAGACCGCGCAGCGCGTACGGGACGCGATCAACGCGCGCTACCGCATCGCCGTCGTGCTCGCGCTGGGCTGCGGGCTGCGGCAGGGTGAGGTCTTCGGGTTGTCGCCGGAGGATGTCGACTTCGCCCGTGGAGTCCTGCGCATCCGCCGGCAGGTCCAACTCCTCGACGGGCGGCTGTACTTCACCTTGCCGAAGGGCGGCAAGACCCGTGTCGTCGACATGCCTCCGTCGGTCGCCGCCGCGCTGGCCCAGTACTTCATGGAGTACCCGGCGGTCGAGGTAGAGCTGCCGTGGGGCGGTCCGGAGTCCGATCGGGAGACGAAGAAGTTCCCGCTCGTCATCACCACGAGGTACGGCAACGCCCTTCGCGCGAACATCTTCAACGTCGAGGTGTGGAAGCCGGCCCTGGCTGCCTCCGGCGTCATCCCCCTGCGCAAGAAGGGCGAGCGGTGGAAGGCGTCGCGCAAGGACGGCTTCCACGTGCTCCGGCACACGTACGCCTCGGTCATCCTCGAAGCGGGCGAGTCCGTCGTCACCCTGGCCCGCTGGCTCGGCCATTCGAGCCCGACCATCACCCTGGACTACTACGCCCACTTCATGCCGGAGGCCGGCGGCAAGGGGCGCGGTGCCATCGACGCTCTGCTCGGCCGGCCTGCTCTGGCCGCGTAGCCGTCCGTTCCTCACGACCCATGAAACGGGTGGGCACAGCGATCGCTGTGCCCACCCGTTTCGGCGTTCCACAAGGGAAGTTGGCTACTCTCCGTGCCGAGCGGTGCTCTCAGGAGGTGCCTGAAGAGCGAAGCTCCGGCAGGTCAACGCGCTCGATCGCAGAAGACCGCCCAGACCGGAGCGCGGCTCATTCTCCCCAGATTCTCCCCAGGAGCTTCTGAAGCGCCGTCGGAGCTTGCGATCCGGGCAGCAGCCACTCCCGGGAGCGCCTCCCGAGGCGATTACTCAGAGCCAGTCTTTCCGCTTGAAGATGACGTACAAACTGGTGCAAACAACCGCCATCAGGACGATGGCGAAGGGGTAACCGAGCACCCAGTGCAACTCCGGCATCCGATCGAAGTTCATCCCGTAGATCGTCCCCACCAGCGTCGGCGCGAACAGGATCGCCGCCCACGACGAGATCTTCTTGATCTCCTCGTTCTGTTCGAAGCCCGCCTCGGCCAACGCGCGCATTTCGGCGTTCTGTTGCTGGGTCACCAGGGTCGCGTTGACGGTGAGGATGTCGGCGAGGGCCTGGCGGAAACCGTCGACGCGCTCGCTGGTGTGGGTGACGTGGTCGGCGACGTCGCGGAGGTAGCGCTGGAGCTCCTCGTCGGTGCCGTACTTGGCGAAGCCGGCCATCAGGCCGTGCAGCATGCCGACCAGGGGGCGGGTGGCGCGCTGGAACTCGACCATTTCCCGGGAGAGTTCGTAGATACGGCGGGACACCTCGGGGTCGCCGCGGAAGACCTCGGTCTCGATCTCGTCGATGTCGTTCTGCACGCCGGCGACGACCGGGAGATAGCCGTCGACGACCGAGTCGAGGATCGCGTAGAGGACGGCCTCCGCGCCGAGCTTCAGCAGCTCCGGGCTGTCCTCCATGCGGCGGCGCACCGCCGAGAGGTCCGGCGCCGCGCCATGGCGGACCGTGATGACGAAGTCGGGGCCCACGAAGACGTGCAGCTCACCGAAGTCGACCTCCTCGGACGCGTCCAGATAGCGGGCGGCCCGCAGCACGACGAACAGCGTCTCGCCGTAGCGCTCCAGCTTCGGGCGCTGGTGCGCCTCCATCGCGTCCTCGACGGCGAGCGGGTGCAGGTCGAACTCGGCAGCCAAGGAAAGGAGTTCGGCCTCCGTGGGGCGGGCCAGACCGATCCACGCCATGCCGTCGGGCTGTTCGCGCAGCTCGCGGAACGTCTCCGCGAGCGTGGTCGGGGTGGAGACGCGCACACCGTCGCGGTACAGGGCGGCCTGTACGACGCTGTCAACCTCGGCCGGGTCCGTCACCGGCGGCTCCGGGTGCGGTGCCCGGGACGGCGCCGACGGCGTGGACGGGGGCGTCAGGGCACGGCGCCAGGCGGACTTCCTGCCGTTCTTCGCGGCCGGACGGGCGCGGCGCTCGGACATCGACTGCCTCCCGTCCTCGCTGTGCGGCTGACTGATCACGGAGCAGGATATACGGGTCAAATGAGGTCGGCGCGAGTGCCCGGGTCCTGCACGGTACGGGTTGTTCGGGAATTGCGGACAGAAACTGTCCGCAAGCCCCACTAGCCTGCGGAGCATGACGACGGCGACGGACCCGGCGATGACGAAGACCGACGTGAGGAAGGCGGACTCGACGGTGACCGAGGCGGACGACAGGAGCAGGGCGGGCCGGGCGACCGCCCGCGGGGCATCCCCGGCGGCACGGCGCGCGCCGTCCCCGGCGGGGGAGCGGGCGGCCTCCGCCGCGACGCCTTCCACTGAGACGGCCTCCGAGAAGGGGCCGACCTCGAAGGTGCCGTCCGCTGAGACGGCCTCCGAGAAGGTGCCCTCCTTGAAACTGCCCTCCTCGAAGCTGCCGTCGGAGAAGGGGCCCTCCGCCAAGACGGCCTCTGCGAAAACACCCTCCGCCAAGACACCCTCCGCCAAGGAGGCCGCCGCGAAGGTGCCCTCCGCAACGGCCGCCTCCGCGAAAACACCCCCCGACAAGACCCCGGCCTCGGCAAAGGCGGCGAAGAGCAGGGCGGCGGCCCCCGTACTCGGTGTCCGGGCGCTCAACCGGGCCACCCTCGACCGCCAGCTCCTGCTGCGCCGCTCCGCGCTGTCCGCCAAGGACGCCGTCACGCACCTCCTCGGACTCCAGGCGCAGAACGTGAAGCCGCCGTACTACGCGCTGGCCGCCCGCCTGGAAGGGTTTGCCCCCGAGGACCTGTCGCGGCTCATGGCCGACCGCGAGGTCGTCCGTATCGTCACCATGCGCTCCACCATCCACACCCACACCGCCGACGACTGCCTCACCCTGCGACCGCTCGTGCAGGCGGCCCGCGAGCGGGAGCTGAACGTCTTCCGCAAGGGGCTCGCCGGGGTGGACCTGGACCGGCTCGCCGCGGTCAGCCGGGAGCTGGTGGAGGCCGAGCCGCGCACCATGAAGCAGCTGCGCGAGGCACTGCTCGCCGAGTGGCCGGACGCCGACCCGTTCGCGCTGGCCGTCGCCGCCCGCTGCCGGCTGCCCCTGGTCCAGGTCACCCCGCGGGGCCTCTGGGGTCGCAGCGGCCAGGTCGCGCTCACCACCGCCGAGCACTGGCTGGGCCGCCCGGCCGAACCGGTCCCCGCACCGGACGCGACCGTGCTGCGCTACCTCGCCGCCTTCGGGCCCGCCTCGGTCAAGGACATGCAGACCTGGGCCGGTCTGACCCGCCTGCGCGAGGTCTTCGAGCGGCTGCGGCCCGAGCTGGTCACCTTCCGCGACGAGCACGGCGTCGAGCTCTTCGACCTGCCCGACGCGCCCCGCCCGGACGCGGACACCCCGGCTCCACCGCGCCTCCTGCCCGAGTTCGACAACCTGCTTCTCTCGCACGCCGACCGCTCCCGCGTGGTGCCCGCCGACCTCAAGGGCCGTACCTGGCAGGGGAATCAGGCGTACCGCACCTTCCTCGTCGACGGATTCCTGGCAGGTGTCTGGCGTCACGAGGAGCAGGTGCTCACGATCGAGGCCTTCGGCACCCTCACGAAGGCACAGCGCGACGAGGTCGTCCAGGAGGCCGGACGGATGCTCGCGGTGATGTCCGGCGGGACGTCGTACGACATCCGCTTCGGGACGGTCATCGAGTAGACGCCGCCCCGGTCACGGGCCCGGGCTCAGTCCGCCCGGCCCGTGACCGCGACCGTCAGGCCGAGGCCGATCATCGTGAATCCGCCCGCGCCGCCGATGAGCGACAGCCGGCGGTCCGAGCGGGCGAACCAGCCGCGGGCCGCGGAGGCGGTGAGCCCCCACAGGGTGTCCGTGACGAGACCGATGGAGATCGGGATCAGCCCCAACAGGAGCATCTGGAAGGGGAGTTGGCCCGCCGAATGGTCGACGAACTGGGGCAGTACGGCGGCGAAGAAGACGATGCCCTTGGGGTTGGTGACGCCGACCAGGGCACCGTCGAGGACCGTGCGGGCGTCACCGCGCGCCGGTGCCTGCGATCCGGTCCCGATCGCCGCGGCCCGCATCTCCTTGCGATGGCGGAACGCCTGCACGCCGAGGAAGACCAGATACGCGGCGCCGGCCAGCTTCACCGCCAGATAGACGGTCACGGACCGCTCGACGAGTGAGCCGATCCCGAACGCGACCGCCACGACCAGCAGGTAGGAGCCGATGACATTGCCCAGCGCCGTCGCCACGGCGGTGCGCCGGCCGTGCGCGAGCGCCCGGCCGATGACGAACAGCACGCTCGGGCCCGGGATCACGATCACGAGCAGCGACATCGCGGCAAAGGCCAGGAACCGGTCCGTGGACACCATGCCCATCACCTCCCACAGGGGCCCATTCAAACAGGTGACGTCAGCCGCGGACCACCGTCCCGGACAGGGAAGAACCGCGGCCCGGACACCGGGCCGCGGTTCGTCACCGGGCTGGAAGGGGAGCGGCGCGGGCCGCTCGTGGAGGCTCGCGACGCTCCCCGGCTTGCACCTGAGGGGTACTCAGGAGTTCTTGGGTGATTACGAGTTGACCTGTGTCGTCACCAGGCTGGAGAACGTGGTGAGCCGGGTGTACACGCCCGGGTAGCCGGCCTCGGCACAGCCCTCGCCCCAGGAGGTGATGCCGGCCAGCACCCCGCCGATGAGCAGAGGGCCGCCGCTGTCGCCCTGGCAGGTGTCGACGCCGCCGGCGGTGTAGCCGGCGCAGACCATGTCGGAGGCCACGAAGTCGGAGCCGTAGGAGCTCGCGCAGCTGGAGTTGGACACGATCGGGACGGTCGCGGTGCGCAGCTGGTTGGACGAGCTGCCGCTCTCGGAGGTGGTGCCCCAGCCGACGATGCGGGCGGTGGCGCCGGTCGCGTACACGCTCGTCTGGGAGGAGGAGACGTAGGACGCAGGGGTGTACGACATCGCCGTCGACAGGGTCAGGACGGCCACGTCGTCGCCGTTGGTGGCGTCCGTGTAGTCGGGGTTGACCCAGATCTTGCTGACCTTGCTGACGGTCCCGTTCGTGCCGTTGAGATAGGTGCGGCCGCCGACGACGCGGACGCTGCTCGTGGTCTCCCCGACCATGCAGTGGGCGGCGGTGACGACCTTCTTGGCCGCGACGAGGGTGCCGCCGCAGAACTGGCTTCCGGAGGCGTCGGTGATCTGCATCATGAACGGGTACGCGGTCGTCGTGGTCGTCGAGCCCCCGACGATCGGCTGGGGCGCGGCGACGGCACCCGGGGCGCCCAGCAGCACGGTCGCGGCGGCAGCGGCGGTCGCCGCGCAGACGGCGGCGGTCTTCTTGGCGCGGTTGAGCCCGAACATGGGTCTCCTCGGAGGTTGCCGGTGGGGGGACGCGCGGGTGGGGGGTGCTGCACGGGGGCCGGCGGGCCGGCACCCAGTGCCCGGGCGAGCGGCACGCCCTCACGCTAGAAGCCGGCACGCCCACCACCCAATGAGGGAACCCCCTAGGCGAGTTGGGGAGGGAAAACCCTCGGTCGCGCCGCGCAAACCTCCAGGAGGGTTCACTCGTTCGGTCCGCGCGTTCGGCCGTCCCTCGGCGGGGCGCGCCGCCGTCCGGGATGATCCCGGCACGCGGTGCCCAGAAGTCGGTCCAGGCGTCAGCCCGCGCGGCCACCCGCCGCCAGCCGCACGATGTCGACCCGCGACCGTATCCCCAGCTTCCGGTAGACGCGGGTGAGCGTGGCCTCGACGGTCTTGACGCTGATGAACAGACGGGCGGCGATCTCGCGGTTCGTGGCGCCCTCCATCACGAGCGCCGCGACCTGACGTTCCGTCGCGGCGAGGGTGTCCAGCGCGGCGGGGGCGATCACCGGCGCCGGGCTCACGGTCGCGGCCGTCTCGACCTGGCGCAGCCACGGCAGGGCGCGGCAGCGCCGGAACAGCCGCGCGGCCTCGTCGTACGAGGTCGGGCCCGGCCGGTGGGTGCGCAGCCCCGCCAGCGCGTACGCCGCCCGCGCCTCCTCGAGCCCGTATCCCAGCTTGGCCAGCCGGTCCTGAGCCGACGTCAACTGCCGGGTGGCGGCGCCCAGTTCACCGCGTGCCGCGCGGGCGAGCGCCTCGGCGCGGTCGAGCACGGCGAGAACGCTCTCCCGCCCGAGGCGCAGCGCACGCGCACGTGTGGTGTCGATGACGTCCTGTGCCTCCGCCGGCTCACCGATCCGGACCAGCGCCTCCGCGAGATCGCCGTGCCAGCGGCCCCGCGCGGGATCCGTGACCCCGAGCCCCTCCTCCAACTCCCTGACCCGGCGCAGCGCCTGGACAGCGGCCGGCGCGTCCCCCGCGACCAGGTGGGCGTGCCCGAGGGCGCCCAGCGCGCGCGACAGATAGATCAGGTCCCCGTCGTCCTCGGCGCGTTCCACCGCCTCCAGAGCCAGCACCAGCGCCCGGCCGGCGTCACCGCCCGCGGCCTCCGCGAGCGAGGTGAACATGGCGGTGGCGGCCTCCCCGATGCCGGTGTCCCGGGCCAGCCGCAGGCTCTCCCGGGCCAGGTCGAGGGCGCGGCCGCAGTGCCCGGCCCGCAGCTCCGTCTCGGCGAGTCCCCGCAGGAAGTGCACCTCGCTCTCGACCATCCCGCGCCGGCGCACCTCACGCAGCAGAGCGGTGATCGTCGTGCGCGCCTCGGCGAGCTGGTCGCCCATGATCAGCCAGCGGAAGCGGACCGCGCCGGCGCCGTTGTGGTCGCACGCCACCCGCGGGTCCTGCGGCTCCCGCATGGCCCGCTTGATGGTCGCGGGCGCGTCCGCGTGCCCCATCAGGGTCTCCATCTGGGCGCGGAAGGCGAGCGCGAGCAGCTCGGTGCGCCGGTCCCCGGCCCGCTCGGCCAGCTCCGCCGCCCGCGCCGCCTCCTCGCGGCCCTTGGCCATCTCGCCCTCGACGAGCAGCGCGCGCCACGCCAGTTGGTAGCGCACGAGAGCGAGCAGTCCCGGGTCGTCGCCGGCGTCCGCGAGGGCCTGCGGGAAGACCGCGTCGACCTCGGCCATGGCCTGCCCGGCCGCGTCGATCACGACCATCCAGGCGCGTACGCGGTCGGCGGGCTCGGTGGCGCGGGCCAGCACATCGCGGGCGATGTCGCGTGCCAGGTCCCTCTCCCCGGCGGTCAGCGCGTCCTCCGCGGCCTGCAACCGCCGCTCGTCCGGGCCGGGCGCACCGTCCACGGGGGTGTGCCGGGCGGCCAGCAGTCCCAGTCCCGCGGCGACCGACGGCGCGCCCCGGTCCCGGGCCGCGGTCGCGGCCTCCGCGAGCCGGGCGGCGACCCGGGGGTCGGTCCCCGTGGCGGCCAGGGCGAGATGGCGGGCCCGCTCGATGGGGTCGGAGGCGGCCGTGGACAGCGCGGCATGGGCGGCGCGCCGCTCCTGCGGGGTCGCCTCCGCGTACACGGCCGCCGAGATGAGGGGATGCGCGAACCGTACGACCGGACCCTCCCGTTCGGGGGTCAGCAGCCCGAGCGCGGCGGCCGACGCGGTCTCCGTCTCGGCGTTCTCGCGCCCCGCGGCGAGCAGCAGTGCCTGGGTGGGACGGGCGCCCGCGCTCGCCACGAGCAGGGTGCGGCGGGCCTCGGGCGAGAGCATGCCGAGACGATTCAGCACCAGTGCCCGCAGCGAGGTCGGGACCGGCAGCGGTTCGCCGGGGCGCGGGGCGGTCGGGCTCTCGGCCAGGGCCCGGCCCAGCTCGAGCGCGAAGAGCGGGTTGCCGCCGCTGGTGCGGTGGATGTCCCGCACGGTCGACCGCGGCAGGCCCGTGTAGCCGCGTCGGCTCAGCAGCTCGGCGACCTGGGCGCGGGAGAGCGGGTTGACCCGCACGGCGAGGGTTTCCGGAGGGGACGCGCGTAGATGGCGGTCGTGCTGCTGCGCCTCCGGCTCCGTCTCGGTGCGTGCCGCACACAGCATCTGCACCGGTATTCCGCCGAGGCGGCGGGCGGCGAAGCCGAGCAGCTCGGTGCTGGCCGAGTCCAGCCACTGGAGGTCGTCGGCGACGATCAGCACCGGCCCGCGGGAGGCCAGGGCCCGCAGCACGGACAGCACCGCGAGCCGCAGCGCGAGTCCGTCGCGCTGGAGGGTGGACTCACCGCGGCCGGTGAGAGCGGACTCCAGGGCGGTGCGCTGCGGTGCGGGCAGCGCGTGGGAGACCTCGTCGAGGACGAGGCCGAGGAGGTCGGCCAGGGCAAGGAAGGGGAGATGGGATTCCGACTCGGTGGCGGAACAGCGCAGGACGGTCCGCGCGGCTTCACCGTATTCCGCGGCCAGGGCCCGCAGTACGGTCGACTTTCCAATTCCCGCCGGGCCGTGGATCAGCACACTGCCCCCGCGGGAGAGCTGCTCGCGGGCGCCCGCGACCAGTTCCTCCCGGCCGATGACCAGGTCGGGGCGGGGTCTCGCAGGCTCCTTGAAGTCCCCTGTCACGGTCACCGCTCCCCTCGTGTGTCGTGTTCGGGCCAATATTAGGCAACGAAACCTTGAAATTCGGACGGTCGGAGAGGTGAGGGAAATAACAAGGCCGAGGCATAAGGCAATTCATTGAGCCCGTCATTGAATGGGTGATCTCTCACAGCTCTGCCGAACGGGTTGATTCCGGGCCCGCGGAACGGCCTATAAGGTCCCGCAGGGCACCAAATCCCCCGGAGCGGCGGAGAACGGCCCGTTGGGGGCACCCCCACCCCGTGCTCCAAGGAGCCGTGCCCCGGCGGACGTCGGCCGAAAGGACTCGTCCGGAACGAAAGGCGGCCGGCGAGATCTGGCTACGCCGGCAACCCGGCCCGGCGTCGGAACGCAACGCGGCCTGAAGCCAACGCGGCCGGTGCCCCATGGCCTACGGCAGCAGCCCGGCCCGGCGGGCGGCCACCACCGCTTCCAGGCGGGTGTGCGCACCCAGCTTCCGCATCGCCGAGCGGAGATAGCCCTTCACCGTCTCCGGACGCAGCCCCAGCCGCTCGGCGGCGACCGCGTTGGTGGCACCCGCGGCGACACAGGTGAGCACATCCACCTCGCGGGGCGACAGCCCGACGTCACGGGCGGCGGGCTCCTGGCCCGCCGCGCCGGCCAGGCGCCCGCAGGCCTCCAGGAGTTCCGCCCGCAGCGCCGGATCCACGATGCGCGGGGCCAGCGCGCGCAATACGCCGTGCGCCTCCCGCACCTCCTCCCACGCCGCCGGGGACGCCGCGGCGGGCACCCGCGTCGCGGCCAGCAGACTCCGCGCCTCGTCCCGTACGACCAGCGCCTGTTCCACGTCCCGCGCCGCCTGCACGGCCGCGGTCAGCGTGCGGTCGCCCAGCGGCTGGGCCGTCCGCAGGGCGCCGTACAGGACGGCGCGCACCCGGCGCCGTACGACCACGGGCACGGCGAGGACGGAGCAGAGCCCCTCCGTGGCGACGGCGACGTCGTACTCGTGGCTGATCTGCCGCGAGGACGAGTAGTCCGTCACGGCGCACGGGCGGGCGAGGGCCACCGCCTTGCCGCCCAAGCCGTTGCCCGACGACACCGCGAGGGCGCTGAGCGCGGCCGTCGCGGTGCCGCTGAGTTCGCTGATGCGTACCTGTCCGCGCCCCGGCTCGACCAGTCCGCCGAAGGCCACCGGCAGCCCGGTCGTACGCCGCAGCCGCAGCAGCGCACCACGCATCTCGACCACCTCGGCTGCGTCAGCTGCCACCTGCTCGCCCCTTCATCGCGGCGCACCCCCCGTTCGGGGGTGGTGAGACCTGCATCACGGATTACACGATGGTAGGTGGCTGTCCGGCAACGAGGAGTACACATGACGGCGAAGACGAGCGCGACGGACGAATTCCGGACCGCGCGGGACTTCCTGCTGGCGCACCGCGAGGACTACGCGACCGCCTACGAGGGATTCGACTGGCCCCGCCCGGAGTACTTCAACTGGGCGCTCGACTGGTTCGACGTCATCGCAGAGGGGAACGACCGGACGGCGCTGCACATCGTCGAGGAGAACGGCGAGCGGACCCGGCTCTCCTTCGCCGAGATGTCCGAGAGGTCCCACCGCGCCGCCAACTGGCTGCGCGCCCAGGGCGTCCGCGCCGAGGACCGCATCCTCGTCATGCTGGGCAACCAGGCCGAGTTGTGGGAGACCGCCCTCGCCGCGATGAAGCTGCGCGCCGTCGTCATCCCCGCCACCCCGCTGCTCGGCCCGGCCGACCTCCGCGACCGCGTCGAACGCGGCCGGGTCCGGCATGTCATCGCCCGCGCCGAGGACACCGACAAGTTCGCGGACGTCCCCGGCGACTACACCCGGATCGCCGTCGGCGGCCCGCCCGGGGACCGGCCGTCGTACGAGCGCGGGGGATGGCGCTCGTACGCGGGAGTGGACGACGCCTCCGTCACCTTCGAGCCCGACGGGCCCACCCACTCGGACGACCCGCTGATGCTCTACTTCACCTCGGGCACCACCGCCCGCCCCAAGCTGGTCGAGCACACCCACGCGTCGTACCCGATCGGACACCTCGCGACGATGTACTGGATCGGGCTCAGGCCCGGTGACGTGCATCTGAACATCTCCTCGCCCGGCTGGGCCAAGCACGCCTGGTCGAACCTCTTCGCGCCCTGGAACGCGGAGGCGACCGTCTTCCTGCACAACTACACGCGCTTCGATCCGGTCCGGCTGATGGACGAGATGGACCGGGCCGGGGTCACCACCTTCTGCGCCCCGCCCACCGTGTGGCGGATGCTCATCCAGGCCGACCTGACCCAGCTGCGCACCCCGCCGCGCGAGGCCGTGGCCGCCGGCGAGCCGCTCAACCCCGAGGTCATCGAACAGGTGCGGCGCGCCTGGGGCGTCACCGTCCGGGACGGCTTCGGGCAGACCGAGACGGCGGTCCAGGTCTCCAACAGCCCCGGCCAGGAACTGAAGACCGGTTCGATGGGCCGACCCAGCCCCGGCTTCCGGGTCGAGCTGCTCGACCCGGTGTCGGGTGCGCCCGGCGCCGCGGAGGGCGAGATCGCGCTGGATCTCGCCAACCGCCCGGTGGGCCTGATGACCGGCTACCACGGCGACGGCGACCGCACCGCCGAGGCCATGGCCGGCGGCTACTACCGCACCGGCGACATCGGCTCCCGCGACACCGACGGCTACATCACCTACGTGGGCCGCGCGGACGACGTGTTCAAGGCGAGTGACTACAAGATCTCACCCTTCGAGCTGGAGAGCGTGCTGCTGGAGCACGAGGCGGTGGCGGAGGCGGCGGTCGTGCCCGCCCCGGACGCACTGCGGCTCGCGGTCCCGAAGGCGTACATCGTGCTGGCGGAGGGGTGGGAGCCGGGCCCGGACACCGCGAAGGTGCTCTTCGAGCACGCGCGCACCGTCCTCGCGCCGTACAAGCGCATCCGCCGCCTGGAGTTCGGCGCGCTGCCCAAGACCGTCTCCGGCAAGATCCGCCGGATCGAACTGCGCGAGGCCACGGCAGCGGGCTCGGACGCCGAGTACCGCGAGGAGGACTTCCGGTGACGGAACTGTCGTACGCCCACGGGACGAGCGGGACGGCCCTCCTCGGGGACACGATCGGAGCCAGTCTGGACCGGGCGGTCGCGGCCTGGCCGGACCGCGAGGCGCTCGTCGACGTGCCGTCCGGGCGGCGCTGGACGTACGCCCAATTCTCCGCCGACGTGGACCAGTTGGCGTATGCGCTGCTCGCCAGTGGCATCGCCAAGGGTGACCGGGTGGGCATCTGGGCCGTCAACTGCCCCGAGTGGGTCCTCGTGCAGTACGCGACCGCACGTGTCGGCGCGATCATGGTGAACATCAACCCGGCCTACCGCACCCACGAGGTCGAGTACGTCCTCGGGCAGGCCGGCATCTCGCTGCTCTTCGCGTCGCTCAGCCACAAGGGCAGCGACTACCGGGCCATGGTCGAACAAGTGCGCGGGAAATGCCCGCAGTTGCGCGAGACCGTGTACATCGGGGATCCGAGCTGGGAGGCGCTGATCCGGCGCGGAGCCCCCGATCTGTACGAGGACCTCTGGACCCGCAGGAGCGAGCTGTCCTGCGACGACCCGATCAACATCCAGTACACCTCGGGCACCACGGGCTTTCCCAAGGGGGCCACCCTCTCCCACCACAACATCCTCAACAACGGTTACTTCGTAGGGGAGTTGATCGCCTACACCGAGCAGGACCGCATCTGCATTCCGGTGCCCTTCTACCACTGCTTCGGCATGGTCATGGGGAACCTGGCCGCGACCTCGCACGGCGCCTGCATGGTCATCCCCGCACCGTCCTTCGACCCGGCGGCGACCCTGCGTGCGGTCCAGGACGAGCGCTGCACCTCGCTGTACGGCGTCCCGACCATGTTCATCGCGGAGTTGAACCTGCCGGACTTCACGTCGTACGACCTGTCGTCGCTGCGCACCGGGATCATGGCGGGCTCGCCCTGTCCGGTCGAGGTGATGAAGCGGGTGGTCGCCGAGATGCACATGGACGAGGTGTCCATCTGCTACGGCATGACGGAGACCTCGCCGGTGTCCCTGCAGACCCGCCGGGACGACGACCTGGAGCACCGCACGGGCACCGTCGGCCGGGTCCTGCCGCACTTCGAGGTGAAGATCGTCGATCCGGCGAACGGAGTGACACTGCCCCGCGCATCGGCCGGCGAACTCTGCACCCGCGGCTACAGCGTCATGCTCGGCTACTGGGACGAGCCCGAGCGGACCGCGGAGGCCGTCGACGCGGGCCGCTGGATGCACACGGGCGACCTCGCCGTCATGCGTGACGACGGCTACGTCGAGATCGTGGGCCGGATCAAGGACATGATCATCCGGGGCGGCGAGAACATCTACCCGCGGGAGATCGAGGAGTTCCTGTACGCGCATCCGAAGATCGCCGACGTACAGGTGGTCGGAGTGCCGCACGAGCGGTACGGCGAGGAGGTGCTCGCCTGCGTCATCCCGCGGGATCCTGCGGACCCGCTCACGCAGGCGGAGCTGCGGGCCTTCTGTGAGGGGCAGTTGGCGCACTACAAGATCCCGAGCCGGCTGCGGATCCTGGAGTCCTTCCCGATGACGGTGTCCGGCAAGGTGCGGAAGATCGAGCTGCGCGAGGGGTACGGCGAGTAGGGCGCCCCGGGATGCCCGGCGCCGCGTACGTCGCCCAACGCCGCCGGACGTCGTAGGACACCGTCGTACGGGCACAGCGTCGTACGGCGGCGGCCTTCAGGCTCCCGTGGCGACGAGGTCGGCGGCCGGGCTGTTGACCGGCTGGGGTGTACCCGTGAGGTCGAGGACGAAGAGGGGGACGCCCAGGTCGTCGGCGCGGGCGCGGGCGTCGTCCGCGTAGCCCGCGAGCGAGAAGTAGACGCAGCCCGCGGACTCCGTCATCGCGGTCAGCCACAGGCACTCCACGTCCCGCAGCGAGGCCGGGCGCACCGTCGGGTCCACCTGCGCCAGGACGCCCCGGGCCGCGAGCCCGATCCCCGACGGCGGTCGCTGATCCGCCCGCCGGACGTCCCGGTACCCGAGCCAGCGCAGATAGAGGGCGGTCACGGTCACCGCGTCCCGGGCCGTCCGGATGGCGACGGGCTGGAACGCCGGACGGGGAGCCCGGGTGCGGCCGGGGTGGTCGAGGGGTACGGGGGCGGGCGCCGGCGACGTCGACCGCCCGGGGTCGGTGGCGCTGCCCGGCTCGGTGCCGGTGCCGGTGCCGGGGTCAGCGCTGCGGTCCGTGCCGGTGTCAGCGCTGCGGTCGGTGACGGCCTGGGCGGCCGAGGTGCCGGGACTTGTGCCGCTGTCCGTCGCGCTGTGGGAGGCCGAGGCGCCGGGGCTTGTGCTGCTGTCGGTACTTGGGTCCTTGTCGGTCCCGAGTCCGTAGGTGACGGCGCCCCTACTGCTGGCGGTGCCTGGGTCCTTGTCGGTCCCGACCCTGGAGGCGGCGGTGTCCATACTGCCGTCGGTGTGCGTGCCCCTGTCGGGCTCCGCCCCGGAGGCCGGGGTGCCGGTGGGGCCGCCGTAGGCCCGCCTCTCCCGTGCGGGGCCCGGGGCCGCCCCCGGGCCGGGAGCGGCATCGGGGTCGGCGGTGGAGGGGACGCCGGGTTCGGCGGGCGGGTGGGTGTGCGACCCGTCGAGCGGGTGACCGTGCGCCGGCCGTAGCGGCGTCCCGGCCACCGCGATCCGCAGCACCGCACCGCAGGCGCACCCCAGCTCGGGATGGGGCCACTGGTCCGCACGGCCACAGGCGGCGCAGCGGACCCCGACCCAGTCCTCGTCCCAGGTGCGGTGGGTGACGGCGAGCGGCGCCGTGCGGCGGTCGAGCGGCGGCGAGACGGGCGCACCGCACACGCAGGGATAGGACGGCGCGGAATAGAAGTGCTCGCGGCGGCAGGCCGGGCACCGCACCGGCACGCTCTCGGCCATGGGCCCACTCCAGGACAGACGTCGTGTCGGGGACAGCGCCCCCATCGTCCTCCAGCCGCCGCCCTGCCGGCAGCCGAACGGCCCGATGACCGCGCTCGGATTCCGCCACGGAAAAGGGGGCACGCGCCTGCACCACCGCTGCGGCCACCGGCCCCGAAACGGGGGCACACGACGGCACCCGCCCCTGCGGCCCCCGGCCCCGAAAGGAAGGCACACGACGGCACCCGCCGCCGCGGCCCCGGCCACGAACGAGGGCGCACCGCCGGGCCCTCCGCTGCCGGTGCCGCCCCGGCGCCCGCTCCCCCCGCTCTTGACGGCCCCTCGTACCGCCACTTACATTGATTCCAGATAGTAGAAGTTACTTTCCGCAATACGGAAATCGTGATGCGGGTCAACACACGGAATCACATGGCTCTCCGAGGGGCGCGACGGGAGCGCGAATCCGACAGCCGAAGCAGGAGTACTCAATGGCTCGTATGACCGCTGCCCGCGCGGCAGTCGAGATCCTCAAGCGCGAGGGCGTCAGCGACGCGTTCGGTGTCCCGGGCGCGGCGATCAACCCCTTCTACGCGGCCCTCAAGGCCGCCGGCGGGATCAGCCACACCCTCGCCCGCCACGTCGAGGGCGCCTCGCACATGGCCGAGGGCTACACCAGGACTCACCCGGGCAACATCGGCGTCTGCATCGGTACGTCGGGGCCGGCCGGCACCGACATGATCACCGGTCTCTACTCCGCGCAGGGCGACTCGATCCCGATCCTGTGCATCACGGGCCAGGCGCCGACCGCCGTGATCCACAAGGAGGACTTCCAGGCCGTCGACATCGCCTCGATCGCCAAGCCGGTGACCAAGATGGCCGTCACGGTGCTGGAGGCCGCCCAGGTCCCCGGCGTCTTCCAGCAGGCCTTCCACCTGATGCGCTCCGGCCGTCCGGGCCCGGTCCTCATCGACCTGCCCATCGACGTCCAGCTGACGGAGATCGAGTTCGACCCGGAGACGTACGAGCCGCTGGGGGTCTACAAGCCCGCAGCGACCCGCGCGCAGGTCGAGAAGGCGATCACGCTGCTCAATGAGTCCGAGCGCCCGCTGATCGTCGCCGGTGGCGGCGTCATCAACGCCGACGCGTCCGAACTGCTGGTGGAATTCGCCGAGTTGACCGGCACGCCGGTCATCCCGACGCTGATGGGCTGGGGCATCCTGCCCGACGACCACGAGCTGAACGCCGGCATGGTCGGCCTCCAGACCTCGCACCGCTACGGCAACGCGACCTTCCTGGAGTCCGACTTCGTCCTCGGCATCGGCAACCGCTGGGCCAACCGCCACACCGGCAAGCTGGACGTCTACACGGCCGGCCGCAAGTTCGTGCACGTCGACATCGAGCCGACCCAGCTCGGCAAGATCTTCGCCCCGGACTTCGGCATCGCGTCCGACGCGAAGGCCGCCCTGGAGCTGTTCGTCGAGGTGGCACGGGAGTTGAAGGCCGCGGGCAAGCTGCCCGACCGCTCCGACTGGGCCGCGTCCGCGCAGGAGAAGAAGGCGACCCTCCAGCGCCGTACGCACTTCGACAACATCCCGATCAAGCCGCAGCGCGTCTACGAGGAGATGAACAAGGCCTTCGGCCCGGAGACCCGGTACGTCACCACCATCGGCCTCTCGCAGATCGCGGGCGCGCAGATGCTGCACGTCTACCGGCCGCGGCACTGGATCAACTGCGGTCAGGCGGGCCCGCTGGGCTGGACGGTCCCGGCCGCGCTCGGTGTCGCCAAGGCGGACCCGGAGGCCCAGGTCGTGGCGCTCTCCGGTGACTACGACTTCCAGTTCATGATCGAGGAACTGGCCGTCGGCGCGCAGCACCGGATCCCGTACGTCCATGTCCTGGTGAACAACGCCTACTTGGGCCTGATCCGGCAGGCGCAGATCGGTCTGGACATCAACTTCCAGGTCAATCTGGAGTTCGAGAACATCAACTCGCCGGAGCTGGGCGTCTACGGCGTCGACCACATCAAGGTCGTCGAGGGTCTCGGCTGCAAGGCGATCCGGGTCACCGACCCGGCGGAGCTGGGCGCCGCATTCGAGCAGGCCAAGAAGCTCGCCGCGGAGTTCCAGGTGCCGGTCGTGGTCGAGGCCATCCTGGAGCGCGTCACCAACATCGCGATGAGCAAGACGAACGACATCAGCAATGTCGTCGAGTTCGAGGAGATCGCGACCGAGCCCGGTCACGCGCCGACCTCGATCAAGACGCTGAAGGTCTGACCCAGGTCGGAGAGCGAGAACGGTCCGAGGACCGCGTAGGGGTGGCTCAGCCCGGGGGGGAGTGAGCCGCCCCTTTCGCATGCTCTGAGCCGGCCGAGGAGCCGGCCGGGACGCTTCGGCGACGGGAGCGCGGGTTCCACGAGACTCACCGCGTCGCGAGGCTGTCGTCGGCGGTACGACGGTGGACGGCATGCGCCCGACCGTCGTACCGCCGACGTGGTGCTCCCCCGGAACGAGGCCCGCCGCCCCCGTGTCGGCGGGCCTCCTGTGTCGAGGATGTGCCCATGCACGGGGGAAGTTGAAGCCCTGGCACCGGTGTTCAGAGCTGGATTTGAGGGTTCCGTAGGCGAGGTACGCCCGCTTGCGTAAGCACCGGAGAAGTACCGTCCGTCGTCATTCCGCCGGATCCTCCGACAGCCCGGGCCAGTGGTCCGGGCCGCCGCCCTGCCACTCGATGATGTCGCTCTCCTCGACCTCGATCGCGTCGAGACCGGCGCGCCGCAGGAACTCGACGACGTCGTCGAGGTGGTACGCGATGCCGAGCTTCTCGTCCCCCACGGTGACTCTCCGCGAGCCGTCGAGGCCGGGCGCGTGCACAACGATGCTGGGATAGTCCATGCCCTCAGACTCCCGCCCGCCGACCGGATCCGCACGCCGACGGGCCCGACGGGCACCCGCTGTCCACCGGGCCCCCGCGGGCCCCGCACGACAGCGAGCGGCGCCGGGCTCCGGGCAGCAACGAGAGCGCCGGGTACGGGACCATCCGTACCCGGCGCTCTCTGCCGGTGAAGTGTGCTGTTGTTGCCGTCCGACGGCGCGAGGCTGGGCGCGACAGGACGTTCGCGCCGCCGGACGGGGTTCGGGGCACCCCCGTGGGGGAGTGGCTGGGACCGCGGCGGATGCGATGGAACCGGAACCGCTCTTCCCTCAGGTCGAGAAGGACGTTCCGGGACCTTGACCACCGCACTGGCTCGCACACCGCCGCGGTCCCACGCCGCGCCGGCCGTAGCGGCCGACGCGATCTGCCCGCTCCGGCTCCGGACCACCCCTCATCCGGGTCCAGGAGCCTTCGCGGGCGTGCGCCCGGGATCTGACCTCCCGTCAGATCCCCGGCGCAGCCCAGGGGTTGGGGCTCAGTCCTCGCGCAGGGCGTGGACCGCCTCCGCCACGCGCTTGCCGTACTCGGGGTCGGCGGCGTGGAAGTGGGCGAGGTTCTTCTCGACGACGTCGTCACGGGAGACCTGCGAGAGGCCGCCGGCGATGTTCGCGATCAGGCGCGACTTCTCGTCCTCGGACATCAGCCGGTACAGCTCGCCCGCCTGGAAGAAGTGGTCGTCCTTGGTGTGCAGCGGGGCCTCGTGGGTGCCCGTGTGGCCGTGCACCGCGAGCGGCGCGGCCAGCGGGCGGCCGGTCTCGGCCGGTCCTTCGTACGAGTTGGGCTCGTAGTTCTTGGCGGCGCGGCCCTGCGCGTTGGACGCCATCAGGCCGTCCCGGCCGTAGTTCTCGGCGACCGTCGCCTTCGGGGCGTTGACGGCCAGCTGGGTGTGGTTGACGCCCAGGCGGTAGCGGTGCGCGTCCGCGTAGGCGAACAGCCGGCCCTGGAGCATCTTGTCGGGGGAGGGGCCGATCCCCGGAACGAAGTTGTTCGGGGAGAAGGCGGCCTGCTCGACCTCGGCGAAGACGTTGTCGGGGTTGCGGTCCAGGACCAGGCGGCCCACGCGCTGCAGCGGGTAGTCCTGGTGCGGCCACACCTTGGTGAGGTCGAACGGGTTGAAGCGGTAGTCCGCCGCCTCGGCCGCGGGCATGATCTGGACGTACAGGGTCCAGGACGGGTTCACGCCCCGCTCGATGGCCTGGAGCAGGTCCGTCTGGTGGGAGTTGGCGTCCTTGCCCGCGATCTCCTGCGCCTGCTCGGTGGAGAGGGAGCGGATGCCCTGGTTCGTCTTGAAGTGGTACTTGACGAAGAAGGCCTCGCCCTCGGCGTTCGTCCACTGGTAGGTGTGCGAGCCGTAGCCGTTCATGTGGCGGTAGGACGCGGGGATGCCGCGGTCGCCCATCAGCCAGGTGATCTGGTGCGTCGCCTCGGGGGCGTGCGCCCAGAAGTCCCAGACGTTGTCCGGCTCCTGCTTGCCCGTGAACGGGTCACGCTTCTGGGAGTGGATGAAGTCGGGGAACTTGATGGGGTCCTTGATGAAGAAGACCGGGGTGTTGTTGCCGACGAGGTCGTAGTTGCCCTCTTCGGTGTAGAACTTCAGCGCGAAGCCGCGGGGGTCACGGACCGCGTCCGCGCCGCCGAGGTTGTCGGCCACCGTCGAGAAGCGCAGGAAGAGCTCGGTGCGCTTGCCGACGGTGTTCAGGAAGTCGGCGTGCGTGAAGCCCGTGACGTCGTCGGTCACCTCGAAGTAGCCGTACGCGC
Source organism: Streptomyces sp. NPDC058371 (assembly GCF_042723265.1). NCBI lineage: Bacteria > Bacillati > Actinomycetota > Actinomycetes > Kitasatosporales > Streptomycetaceae > Streptomyces > Streptomyces sp. NPDC058371. The sequence goes on from NZ_JBHXJC010000001.1 coordinate 38,928, forward strand.
CGGAACCGCGGGCGTGCACCACGCGCTCCGGGATGCGCTCACGGTTGAACCGGGCGAGCTTCTCCAGGAGGTGCTGGTCCTGGAGGAGGAGCGGGCCACCGACGCCGGCGGTGGCGGAGTTCTGGTTGTCGGCGACCGGGGCGCCGGACTCGGTCGTGAGCACGCGCTTCGTCATCTTCGGGTGGCGACCTTCCGTACGGAACTGCTGGAACTGTTGACGGTGACGCGAGCGTATGGACGCCCGGTCAGCAACGTCAACAGTTTGTTGAAGTCATGTTTCAACGGATTGTTGAACCCCTGTCGGTGGGATCCCACAAGGGAATCCAGGGGTGGGTATCCGGGCCGCGGCGGGGCTTGGGCGCGACAGGACAGGTGTCAGCACCGCCGCGGCCCGGAGGTCTCGGTGGGGAACCGGATCACAGGGTCCGGGTGGATCGGGTGGCCCGGAGCGGGGCGTCGCGCGGGCCGCTCAGGACCTGGCGTCGGGCTCGTGGCTCAGGGCTTGGTGAAGGGCCTGGGCGTGGCGTCGGGCTCGTGGCTCAGGGCTTGGTGAAGGGCCTGGGCGTGGCGTCGGCCCCGTGACTCAGGGCCTGGCGAGGGGCCTGGGCGTGGCGTCGACCCCGTGACTCAGGGCTTGGCCATGGCCCGGCGCCGGCCGCGTTGCTCAGGGTCCGGCGCCGGGCAGGCGGCTCAGAGCTGGGCGCCGGAGAGGCGCTCGACGCCCCGCAGCAGCGCCGAGTGGTCCAGGCCGCCGTCGCCCTGCGTACGCAGCGACGCGACCAGCTGGGCGACCACGGCGCCGACCGGCAGCGCGGCACCCACGTTGCGGGCGGCGTCCGTGACGATGCCCATGTCCTTGTGGTGCAGGTCGATACGGAAGCCCGGCTTGAAGTCGCGGTTGAGGAAGTTGTCCTTCTTGCGCGTCAGCACCGTGGAGCCCGCGAGGCCGCCGTTGAGGACGTCGAGCGCGGCCTGCAGGTTGACGCCGGACTTCTCCAGGAAGACCACGGCCTCGGCGCACGCCTGGATGTTCACGGCGACGATCAGCTGGTTGGCGGCCTTCACGGTCTGACCGGAGCCGTGCGGACCGCACAGCACGATGGTCTTGCCGAGGGCGTCGAAGATCGGCTTGGCCTCGTCGAAGTCGGCCTGCTCGCCGCCGACCATGATGGACAGCACCGCCTCGACGGCACCGGCCTCACCACCGGAGACGGGCGCGTCCAGGACGCGGATGCCCTTCTCCTGCGCGGCCTTCGCCAGGTCGACGGAGGTCTGCGGGGTGATGGACGACATGTCGATCAGGAGGGCGCCGGACCCGGCGTTCTCCAGGATGCCGTCGGGGCCGTAGGCGATGGCCTCGACGTGCGGCGACGCGGGCACCATGGTGATCACCACGTCGGCGTCGCGCACGGCCTCGGCGATCGAGCCCGCGACCCTGCCGCCGGCCGCGGCCAGGCGGTCCAGCTTGTCCTGCTCCAGGGTGAAGCCGGTGACGTCGTAACCGGCCTTGATCAGGTTCTCCGACATGGGGGAGCCCATGATGCCGAGACCGATCCATGCGACCTTGGGGAGATTGCTCATGAGGGTGCCTCTCTGAAACAACTGCTGCTGTACGTCTGTGGGATGCCGCGCGCACGGGCGCGGCGGTGGGGCCGGGCGGCGGGTCGTCCGCGGCCGGCCCGGCGGGCTAGCGGGCCGCTCGGGCCTCGCGGGGCAGCCACGCGAAGGAATCGGCGCTCGGGCGGTCGCCCGCCTTGTACTCCAGGCCGACCCAGCCCTCGTAGCCGGCCTTCCTCAGCTGGTCGAGGAGGTCCTCCAGCGGGAGCGTGCCCGTGCCGGGGGCGCCGCGGCCCGGGTTGTCGGCGATCTGCACGTGGCCGGTCTTCTCCGCGTAGGCGGAGATCACCTGCGGCAGGTCCTCGCCGTTCATGGACAGGTGGTACAGGTCCATGAGGAACTTGGCGTTGCCGAGCCCGGTCGCCTCGTTGACCTTGTCGACGACGGCGATGCCGGCCGGGGCGGTCGCCAGCGGGTAGCGCGGGGACTCCGGCTGGTTGAGGGTCTCGATCAGGAGGATCGCGCCGACGCGGTCGGCGGCCCGGGCCGCGAGGGCCAGGTTCTCCAGGGCGAGGGCGTCCTGCTCGGCCGGGTCCACGCCCTCGACGCGGTTGCCGTACAGGGCGTTGAGCGCCGTGCAGCCGAGCGAGCGCGCGAACTCCGCCGCGACGTCGATGTTGGCGCGGAACCGCTCGGACTCCTCGCCGGGGATCGACAGGGCGCCCCGGTCCGGGCCGGGCAGCTGCCCCGCGTAGAAGTTCAGCCCCGTGAGCTGGACGCCCGCGTCCTCGATGGCCTTCTTGAGGGCATCGAGCTCGGACTGCTCGGGGGTGGGGGAGTCGACCCAGGGCCACCACAGCTCGACCGCGGTGAAGCCCGCCGCGGCGGCGGCCGCGGGGCGCTCCAGGAGCGGGAGTTCCGTGAAGAGGATCGACAGGTTGACGTTGAAGCGCTGCTCTGCGAATCCCATGGGGTAGGCGCTCCCTTCCGTTGGTCGCGATTCCGTATTACGGAAGTTCGTTTCTGCTTAATGGAAGATTGCCGTCGTGTGTCGCCGGTTGTCAAGAGGGGGCGGAGGAGGCTGCCGGAAAATCCGCGTTGCCCAGTAGGTTGAGCGCGTGCGATTGAGAGTGGAGTTCACGACCGAGCCCTTCGACCTCGACGAGGCGCCGCGGCACGCCCTGGTCGCCCGCGAGGTCATCGAGGCGGCCGAACTGGATGCCGTGGACGTCGGGCCGTTCGGCAACACCGCGGAGGGCGGCGCCGACGAGGTGCTCACCGCCGTCGACGCCCTGCTGCGCAAGGCCCTGGGCGCCGGTGCCACCCGGGTCTCGCTCCAGGTGAACGTCGTCGGTGCCGCCGAGGAGGGTGATCAGTGACCGGTATCGGGGACGACCCCTTCGTGACGGCGGTCAAGCCGCTGATCGACGCCATGGGCGGCGAGATGCTGGCGCCGGACCAGGCCGGCGCCGACGATGTCGTGCTGTCCTGGGAGGGCGCGGACGTCGTCGCCGTACGCCTGCCCCAGCTCGCCGACTCGCTGGACCACATCCTGGCCGCCCTGGAGCGCAAGCAGGGCCGGCCGCTGGCGGACCTCGACCGCAAGACCAAGCAGGAGGTCGTGCGGATACTCGAGGCCCGCGGCGCCTTCTCGGTGCGGCACGGGGTGGAGACCGTCGCGGGCGCGCTCGGCGTCAGCCGCTTCACCGTCTACAACTACCTGAACCGCGAGAAGGAATCCTGACGGCGGGACGCGGGGGAATCCTGGCGAGGGAGCGGGAAGGCCGCCCTGACCAGCGTAAAGCCGGCGCGGGCGGCTGACACCGGCCCGCCTGGCGCCGACCGTCGTCCGGACTGCCCGGACGACGGTTTTTGTTACCCGCATTTTTCAACAAAGTGTTGACGTGGTGTTTCCGAGGGCGTTAGCTGTCCGCAGCCCGTCCAGCACAAGGCCACGGAGGCTTCCCGTGACTTCGAGTACGACACCTGGCGGCCTCGCCCGGTTCAACGCCCTGGAGGACCACGCGGCCTTCGCCGCCCTCCACGAAGCGTGCGCCTCCTCGGCGTGGGCGCGCAGGCTGCTCACCCGGCGCCCGTACGCCACCATCGACGACCTCTTCACCGCGAGCGACGCCGCCATGGCGGAGCTGACCGCGGCGGACCTCCAGGAGGCGATGGCCGGGCACCCGCCGATCGGGCGGCCGAAGCCCGGTGACCCGACCTCCTCGCGCGAACAGCGCGGTATGGCCGGCGCCTCCGAGGAGCTCAAGGAGGAGATGCTCGAACTGAACCTGGCCTACCAGGAGAAGTTCGGCCACGTCTTCCTGATCTGCGCCACCGGCCGCACCGGTGAGCAGATGCGCGACGCGGTCAAGGAGCGGATCGGCAACTCGCCCGAGCAGGAGCGCGAGACCGTCCGCTCCGAGCTGGGCAAGATCAACCGCATTCGGTTGACCCGCCTCGTAGAGGAAGAGAGCGCATGAGCACCGACACCACCGCCTCCGTGTCCACCCACATCCTGGACACGAGCATCGGACGTCCCGCCGAGGGCGTCGCCATCCGGCTCGCGGCCCGCGGCGGCCGCACGGCGGACTGGCAGGCGCTCGGCGGCTCCGCGACCGACGCGGACGGCCGGTGCAAGGACCTGCCGGCCCTGCCGGTGGGGACGACCCACGTGCGGCTCGACTTCGCGGTCGAGCAGTACTTCGAGTCGCATTCAGAAGAAAAGCAAGCCGATGCGCAGCAGGACGCCCCCGCGAATCGGGACAGCGGTGCGTTCTTCCCCGAGGTGGCGATCACCTTCGCCGTCAAGCCGGGCGAGCACTATCACGTACCGCTGCTGCTCAACCCGTTCGGCTACTCCGTTTACCGAGGGAGCTAGCAGACATGACAGACCTTTCCCGACCCGCCCGCCCTGTGATCCTGGGTCAGAACCAGTACGGCAAGGCCGAGAACCGCGTCGTGAAGATCACGCGCGACGGCGACACGCACCACATCAAGGACCTGAACGTCTCGGTCGCGCTGAGCGGCGACATGGACGACGTGCACTACTCGGGCTCCAACGCGAACGTCCTGCCGACGGACACCACCAAGAACACGGTGTACGCCTTCGCCAAGGAGCACGGCATCGAGTCCGCCGAGCAGTTCGGCATCCACCTCGCGCGGCACTTCGTGACCTCGCAGGAGCCGATCAAGACGGCGCGCATCCGCATCGAGGAGTACACCTGGGAGCGCATCGCGACCTCGGACGCGAACTCCAAGTTCATCGGCTCGGACGAGGTCAACCACTCCTTCGTCCGCAAGGGGCAGGAGACCCGGGTCACCCAGATCACCTACGACGGTGAGAACTGGGAGGTCATCTCCGGCCTCAAGGACCTGACCGTGATGAACTCGACGAACTCCGAGTTCTGGGGTTACGTCAAGGACAAGTACACGACGCTCAAGGAGGCGTACGACCGCATCCTGGCGACCGAGGTGTCCGGGCGCTGGCGGTTCAACTGGACCGACGACGACGAGCGGATGCCCAACTGGGAGAAGTCCTACGAGCAGGTCAGGAAGCACATGCTCCAGGCCTTCGCGGAGACGTACTCCCTGTCGCTGCAGCAGACCCTCTACCAAATGGGCGCGCGCATCATCAACCACCGCAGCGAGATCGACGAGGTCCGCTTCTCCCTCCCGAACAAGCACCACTTCCTCGTCGACCTGGAGCCCTTCGGCCTCAAGAACGACAACGAGGTCTACTTCGCGGCCGACCGTCCGTACGGGCTCATCGAGGCCACCATCCTGCGCGACGGCTGCGAGCCGCACATCCCGGTGGACCTCACCAACCTGTAGTACTGCCGACGGCGGTACTGCTGCTCCAGCCCCGACGCGTGCGCCGGCGTCGAGTCCCAGGGGAGAGCGGGGGCATCTGCGCAACAACAGCACCACGGATCCGGTCGTCACCCCGCTCGACCCCCGGGTCCGTCCACCAATGGGAAGAACGAGGAACCGCCGTGGCAGTCGAGCGCATCGTCATCGAGAACTGCGCCATCGCGACCGTGGACGCGGGCGACACCGAGTACGCCTCGGGCTACATCGTCGTCGCCGACAACAAGATCGAGTCGGTGGGTGCCGGCAAGGCCCCCGAGAACCTGGAGAACGTGGTCCGTCGGATCGACGGCACCGGGCATCTGGCGACACCCGGCCTGGTGAACACCCACCACCACTTCTACCAGTGGATCACCCGCGGCCTGGCCACGGACCACAACCTCTTCAACTGGCTCGTCGCCCTGTACCCGACCTGGGCGCGCATCGACGAGCAGATGGCGTACTCCGCCGCGCAGGGCTCCCTCGCCATGATGGCCCGCGGCGGCGTCACCACCGCCATGGACCACCACTACGTGTACCCGAAGGGTTCCGGCGACCTGTCCGGTGCCATCATCCGGGCGGCGCGTGAGACGGGCGTCCGCTTCACTCTGGCCCGCGGCTCCATGGACCGCAGCGAGAAGGACGGCGGCCTGCCGCCGGACTTCGCCGTCGAGACCCTCGAAGGCGCGCTCGCGGCCACCGAGGCGACCGTCGACGAGCACCACGACGCCTCCTTCGACGCGATGACCCAGGTCGCCGTCGCGCCCTGCTCCCCGTTCTCCGTGTCGACCGAACTCATGAGGCAGGGCGCCGAACTGGCCCGCCGCAAGGGCGTACGGCTGCACACGCACGGCTCGGAGACCGTCGAGGAGGAGCAGTTCTGCAAGGAACTGTTCGGCATGGGCCCGACCGACTACTTCGAGTCCACCGGGTGGCTCGGCGAGGACGTGTGGATGGCGCACTGCGTCCACATGAACGACTCCGACATCGCCGCCTTCGCCCGTACGAAGACCGGTGTGGCCCACTGTCCGTCCTCCAACGCCCGTCTGGCGGCCGGCATCGCGAGGGTCCCCGACATGCTGGCGGCCGGCGTCCCGGTCGGCCTCGGCGTCGACGGCACCGCGTCGAACGAGTCCGGCGAACTGCACACCGAGCTGCGCAACGCCCTCCTCATCAACCGCCTCGGCGCCCATCGCGAGGCCGCCCTGAACGCCCGCCAGGCGCTGCGCCTCGGCACCTTCGGCGGCGCCCAAGTCCTCGGCCGGGCCTCCCAGATCGGCTCCCTGGAGCCGGGCAAGCTCGCCGACCTCGTCCTGTGGAAGCTCGACACCCTGGCCCACGCCTCGATCGCCGACCCGGTGACCGCGCTGGTCTTCGGTGCGGCGGCCCCGGTCACCCTCTCCCTCGTCAACGGCAGGCCGGTCGTCGAGGACAGCCGCCTCCTGCATGTCGACGAGGACGCCATCGCCCGCTCCACGCGGGCGGAGGCACAGCGGCTCGCGCGCATCGCCGCGCAGGCCTGACCGCCGTACCCGGACTCCTCGTGCCATCCGGCACGTGGAGTGGTACGGCCCCAGATCTCCGGCTGAGGGGGACGGCCCTCGGCCGGTAGCCGTGGACCCGAGCGGGGTCCACGGCGGCCGTCTCCGGGGAGCACGCATGAACGTGCGTGCTCCCCGGACCGGTCTCCGTCGCAGAGACTCCGGTCTTCGCGACGGTCATCGTCACGGAGACCCTCCTCCACGACGTATCGTCCCGGTCCCGCACGACCGCGCATCACCTCCATGAAACCCACGTCAACGCAGACGTGTACCCGACCGGAGGAGCCGCCGTGGCCGCCCAGCCCGCGCCCCGCACCGATGCAGTCCCCGACTCGACACCAACTGACCAGTCCAGGCACCCGGTCGACGAGAAGCTGCCGCCCCTGAAGATGGCGACCAGCGGCCTCCAGCACGTGGCCGCCATGTACGCGGGAGTCGTCGCCCCGCCCCTGATCGTCGGAGCGGCCGTCGGTCTCTCCGGCACCGAACTGACCTTCCTGACCGGCGCCTGTCTGTTCACCGCCGGCCTCGCCACCTTCCTCCAGACCCTCGGGTTCTGGAAGATCGGCGCCCGGCTGCCCTTCGTCAACGGCGTCACCTTCGCCGGTGTCGCCCCGATGACCGCGGTCGTCGCCTCCACCAAGGACAAGAGCGACGCCCTGCCGATCATCTTCGGCGCGGTCATCGTCGCGGGCGTCCTCGGATTCATAGCCGCGCCCTTCTTCAGCAAGGCGGTCCGCTTCTTCCCGCCGGTCGTCACCGGCACGGTCATCACGCTCATCGGCATCTCACTGCTGCCGGTCGCGTTCGGGTGGGCCCAGGGCCCCGATCCCGCCGCGCACGACTACGGTTCGACGACCTATCTGGGTCTCGCGGGCGCCACCCTCGTCATGGTCCTGCTGCTGCGCCGCTTCACCCGGGGCTTCGTCAAGCAGATCGCCGTGCTGCTCGGCCTGGTGCTCGGCACCCTCGTCGCGATCCCGTTCGGCGTCACGGACTTCAGCCCGGTGGGCGACGCGGACATCGTCGGGTTCCCGACCCCGTTCCACTTCGGCGCCCCGCAGTTCCAGGTCGCCGCGATCCTCTCGCTGTGCGTGGTGATGGTTGTCTCGATGACCGAATCGACCGCGGACATGCTGGCGTTGGGTGAGATCGTCGAGCGCCCGGCCGACGAGAAGACCATCGCGGCGGGCCTGCGCGCCGACACCCTCGGCTCGGCGCTCAGCCCCCTCTTCAACGGCTTCATGTGCAGCGCCTTCGCGCAGAACATCGGCCTGGTCGCGATGACGAAGATCCGCAGCCGGTACGTCGTGGCGACCGGCGGCGGCTTCCTGGTGCTGATGGGCCTGTGCCCGGTGGCCGCGTCGCTCATCGCCGTCGTACCGCGTCCCGTGCTCGGCGGCGCCGGGGTGGTCCTCTTCGGCTCGGTCGCGGCCAGCGGGATCCAGACCCTGGTCCGGGCCGGCCTGGAGCGGGACAACAACGTCCTGATCGTCGCCGTCTCGCTCGCCGTCGGCATCATCCCCATCACGGCACCGGGGTTCTACCACGCCTTCCCCCAGACCGCGAAGATCGTCCTGGACTCGGGGATCTCCACCGGCTGTGTGGCGGCCGTGGTGCTCAACCTCGTCTTCAACCACCTGGGCAAGGGCCAGGACGCGGAGGACGTCACGCATCCCATGGAGGCGGGCGAGGAACTCGGCGGCAGCCGGGCGGCGAAGGCGGTCCCGGCCCACTGACCGCCGGCCGCCGTCGGCCGGCGCCGGCAACCGGCACGTCCGACGGGCATACGGAGGGCGCGGCACCACGAGTGCCGCGCCCTCCGCCGCTCTGCTCGGCGGCTCTGTTCAGCCGATGTGGAAGCTGTCCCCGTACACCTTCCAGTCCAGCGGCGGATCGAGGTTGAGGTTGCGCTTCTGCACGAAGACGCGCTGGGCGGTGTCGACGCGGCTGGTGTCGGAGTGGGCCTCCTCCTGCTTCATCGCCCAGACCCGCGCGTCCAGGAAGGCGTTCAGGTACGTCACCTCGGTGCCGCCCTGGGCAGGCGGCTTGGCCGAGTTCAGCGCCCGCCTGCGGATGCTGCTGAAGCCGGTGCTGTCGCCGCCGTCGCCGTGCATCACGATGGCGTCGTAGTACGCGAACTGGCCGAGGACGCCGATGCCGTCGGCCTTGCCCTGCCGGACGGCCGGGTTGAAGTAGACGCGGTCGCGTTCGTCGTTCTGGGCCTGCTGGAACGCGGTGTCCGTGGCGGCCCTGCGCCAGTCGCCGGGGAAGCCGGGGTCCAGGCCCTGGTGCGAGTCGCTGCCGTTCACGGAGCGCAGCGCGGGGAGGTACTTGGCCAGCACGTTGCCGGGCTTGCGCCGGGTGTAGAGCTCGACGAGGTCGAGCATGTCGCCGGTGCCGGAACAGAATCCGATGATCCCGGCGGTGTAGCCGCGCCCGTCGCCGATGTCCTCGATGTACTTGTACTGCGCCTTCCAGTCCAGCGAGGAGTTCTCCGCGCTGGAGACCAGCTTCATGGCGATCTCCTTCTTCGCCGGGTCGTCCAGGCCGACCACCGCGGCGGTCGCGGACCGGGTCGCGATCACGGGGCCTGCCACCAGGGAAGCGCCGACGAAGGCGAGCAGCGTGCGCCGTGAGGTGCGTATGTGGGGGGTGTGCACGGGACCTCCAATGAGGGGTGTACGACGTACCCGAACTGTTAGGAAGGTTTCCTACCAGACTTTGAAGGTGACGTATACCCGTCAAGAGAGGGTCCGTTGAATCGTCATGCTCCGGGAGGTGAGACGTTCCTGCGGAAGCCGGCCGCGCCGGCCGGCCGCCGAGCGCAGCCCTCCCGGCGTGCGCTACCGGGTCGCCGCCAGTCGTTCCCGCACCCGGACCGCCGCCGTGTACGTGTCACCGGCGGGGCGCGTGGCGAGCCTGCCGGGGTTCCTCGTCCAGCGGTCCTCCAGGGCGAACCAGTCGGTCTTCCGAGGCGCCCGGCCCTCCCGCAGCGCCGCCCGCAGCTCCGTGAAGTACGTCGACCAGCGCAGCCGGTACAGCCCGCCCACCAGCCCCGCCCACTCCCGGTTCGCGTAGTCGCGCAGCCCCGCGTCCGCGCCCTCCCGGGTGCCCCACACCGTCAGCAGCGACAGCGCGTCGTACGCGAGCCGGTCCCGCTCCGCCGCATCCGCGCCCCAGGCCCGCGCGTCCGCCACCCAACGGCCCAGCAGATGACGGGAGTCGGTGGCCAGCAGCGCCTCCAGCGCGTCCATCAGGGACAGCCAGACGCCGGCCAGCTCACCGAGACGGGCCGCGTCGCCGGCGTCGTACGCCTGCTTGATGCGCGGCAGGAGGGTGCGGCTGCGATTGGCGAGCGCCTGGCGGGCCACGTCCAGCAGGTCGCGGCGGTACGCCGACGAGCCGCGCAGCCCGGCGCGCACCGCGAGCAGCTCGCCCAGCGCGGGCTCGAACTCCTCGGCCCTGTAGCGCAGTTCCTTCGGTGACCACTTGGCCGCCCTGTTCGCCGTCAGCGACGGACGGGCCGCGAACAGGCTGTCCGCGCCCTCGCTCCACGAGTCGGCGCGCGTGGTGCCGTACACGGTGCGGCGCAGGACGTCCCAGGCCGCCTCGGCGTGCGGATCACGAGCGCCGTACCGCGCGTGCGACCATTGCCTGAACCAGTCACGCAGGTTCAACTCGCCCTCCCGCCAAGCGAGTTCGGAGAAGAGCGCGAAGGCCGCGGGGTTGTTGTCGGCGGCCTCCGGAAGCAGGGCGATGCCGCGCAGGGCGCTGCCGTCCCTGGTGCGCCACTTCTCGTACAGCTCCGCCCAGTCCGGGGTGTTGGCGCCGAGCGCCGTATGACCGCCGAAGTTCCAGATGGAGCCGAACGCGTAGGGCGTGCCGCCCCAGTCGGACTCCCGGTCGGTGACCGTCGGGAAGCGGTCGGACAGGCCGTCCACGACGAGCATCCGGTCCCTGGTGACGGCGTCGACGATCGCCTTCGGCGGGTTGTGCTGCCAGCCCAGGATCACCCAGACGGCGTTCGGGCGCGCCGCGCGCAGTGCCTTCTCGACACCGCGCGCCGCGTCCCCGACGGGCACGTCGCCGGGGCTGCCGCCCTCGTGCAGCAGGTCCATCTTGTAGAGCGTGGACGCGCCGAACAGCTCCTCCTGGACGCGGTAGAACGCGGCTGCCACCCGCGCGAAGTGGTCCGTGCGCGGGTCCAGCCAGTCGGGCCGCGCGAAGCCCATCCAGTCACCCTGCGGGACCGTCCGAGCCCCCGGATTGCGGTCGGCGAAGCCCGGCGGGACCGTGCCGAAGTAGCCCGGGAACACCGGGGTCATGCCCAGGTCGCGCACCCGGGCCGCGATCCGCCGGCCGAGGGCGGCGCGGGCGTCGAGCAGTTGCCGGGAGACGGGGTGCGGGAAGGCCGACAGGTTCTGCAGCAGCCACCAGGGCTGGTGCGCCGGGCCCGGGATCCAGCTCCGCAACTCCCCGTCCGAGTAACCGAACTCCTGGAAGAGGCGGTGGTACGGCGCGTCCGCTCCCGTGTACACGAGGATCTCGTTGTAGCCGTGCAGGGCGAGCACGTCGAGTTCGCGCTCCCAGTACGGCCAGTCGTGGTACGGGCCCGTGTAGCCGTCGTTCGTGTCGTTGAGGGCGAAGCGGTGCGGGACGTTGGCGCGCCGGACGACGGTGCCGTCCGGCGCCGGCAGCTCCCGCGGGAGGTCCAGCTGCTCGCCCGCCCAGTTGAGGTCGGCGTGCGCGACGTTCCTCAAGTACCAGTTCAGTCCGGTGAGTTGGACCGCGGGGGTGGCGCCCGTGAGGGTGACGCGGCCGGCGCGCCCGGAGACCCGGAAGACGTCGGGTTCGGTCGCCGTACGGAAGTCCAGCTGCTGCCAGTGCCGGGGGAGAAGCCGACGGGCCGCGTCGGTGGCCGCGCCCTGCACCCGCGCCGAGGCGCCGCCCGTTTCGGTGGACGAGGCGCAGGCGGCGGCCGGTCCGGCGCCGGCGAGGGCGGTGAGCACGGTGCGGCGGGCGAGCGGCATGAGGACTCCGTTTCCGCGGATGGAGGAACGCCGTGTGCAGGAATACCCGCTGAGTTACGGTCTCAGCGCACAGCCACGCCACAGGGGGGAGAATCCGTCATGAACGAGTCGGACCGGAGCGGCGGCTCCAGACAGGCCGGCACACCCGGCCACGGCCCGGGACCGGAGCGGGACGGCGCCACGGACGGGGGCGAGGAGCCGGACCAGGGCACCGACTCGGGGCGGGTCGAGGCCTTCAGCGACGGCGTCTTCGCCATCGCCATCACCCTGCTCATCCTGGAGATCAAGGTTCCGGAGGTGGGCGAGCACGGCGGACTGTGGCACGCGCTGGGCGGCCAGTGGCCCTCGTACGCCGCCTACGTGGTGAGCTTCCTCGTGATCGGCATCATGTGGATCAACCATCACCAGGTGTTCCGCCATGTGGCCCGCGTCGACCGCACGCTGATGTTCCTCAACCTGCTGGTCCTGATGGTGGTCGCCGCGGTGCCCTGGCCGACGGCGATGCTCGCCGAATACCTCCGGGAGGACGAGGCGTCCCATGTCGCGGCCGCCGTCTACAGCCTCGTCATGGTCGCCATGGCGCTGGCCTTCCAGGCCCTGTGGTGGCACCTCACCCGCACGGGCCACCTCTTCGACGCGCGCGTCGACGTCGAGGGCGCCCGGCGCACCCGCGTCCGGTTCGCCCTCGGCTCCCTCGCGTACCCCGCCACGGTGGCGCTGGCCTTCGTCTCGGCCCCGCTCACCCTCGCCGTGCACGGCCTGTTGGCGGTGTACTACGCCTTCAATCAGGCCCCGGTGCCGATGCGCCCCGCGCGCGAGGCATAAGCCTGGCACGGCTGTGCGGCGGGGAGACGGCCGGTGAAGAAGGACGTCGGCGGGACACCCATCAGGGTGCGGAAGTCCGCGGTCATGTGGGACTGGTCGTAGTAGCCGGTCGTGGTGGCGAGTTGGGCCCAGGAGGTGTCCGGGACACGCCGGGCGTGACTCAGGACATGGCGTACGCGCGCGATACGGGCGTAGTGCTTGGGGGAGACCCCGACCCCGTCCGTGAAGAGGTTGCGCAGCTGGCGTTCGCTGACCGCAAGACGGTTCGCCAACTCCCTTACGCCTGACGGGAGTCGGCCGGTGTCCGTCGACATCGCCTCGACCGCGGCGCGCAGCAGGCCGGTGCGTGCGGCGTCGCCCGGGGCGGGCCCGTCGGGCAGCGTCCCGGCAAGGTGGGGGACGACCTGTTCCGGTGCCAACGGGAGCAGGCCGTCCGCCAGTCGACGTGCCGCGCCGCCGGGGAAGTCGCCCAGCGGCGCGACCCGGCCGACCAGGTCGACGGCCGGTACGCCGAGCAGTGAACGGGCCGCGCCCGGGGCCAGGCGCAGCTCCACGCAGGACGTCAGCCGCTTGCCCGTGTGGTACGAGGCGCGGGTGCGCGGCCCGACGACCAGCACGTCGCGGCGCTCGTCCCCCTCGACCCGCACCACCACCTTCGTCGCCGCGTCCGGCATGTGCGTGAACAGCTCGCGCGGATCGCCCTCGACGGACGTGAACCCGATGCCGGTGAACCACGGGCGCAGTGCCTCCGGCAGCGCCCCCGACTCCTCGGTGAAACCGTCCGCGGCCGGCCCCGACCGGAACGCGGCGCCCTGGGTCGTGTCATGCGTGGTCGTCACCCCACCACCGTAGAGGCGCCCGGGGGCCCGATGGGCCCGGGAACCGTGCCGGAATTTCCTAGAGACCACCGGCACCGGCCCGGCACGGTGAGGACATGATCCTGGTGACGGGTGCCACGGGCACCATCGGAAGTGAAGTCGTACGACAGCTCACGGCGCGCGGAGCGAAGGTCCGCGCGCTGACCCGGGATCCGTCCCGGGCGCGGACGCCCGCCGGGGTGGAGGTGGTGCGCGGCGACTTCGATGAGCCCGCGTCCGTGGCGGAGGCGCTGGCGGGGGCGACGGCCCTCTTCGCGGTGGGGGTCCTCGGGCCGGATGACGCGGAGACGGACGCGGCGCTGGTGACGGCGGCGCGGGCGGCGGGCGTGGGCAGGGTGGTGAAGCTGTCCGCCATCGGCACGGGCGACCCCGCCGTGGGCCCCTCGGGGACCTGGCATCTGCCAGGTGAACAGGCCGTCCGCGACAGCGGGTTGGAATGGACGGTCCTGCGCCCCTCCAGTTTCGCCTCCAACACCCTGAGCTGGGCGCACACGATCCACACCGGTCAGCCGGTGGCCGACCGGACCGGGCCCGGCACCCAGGGCGTCGTCGACCCGCGCGACGTCTCCGAGGTGGCCGCGGAAGCCCTGCTGACGCCGGGGCACTCGGGCCGCACCTACACACTCACGGGACCCGAACTCCTCACCACCGCCGATCAGGCGGCCACTCTCGCCGAGGTGCTGGGCCGCCCGGTCGGCACCGTGGAGCTGTCCCCGGAAGAGGCCCGTGAGCAGTTCCTGCGGGCGGGCATGCCCGAGGCCTACGTCCAGGGTGTCCTCGCGGGCGCCGCGTACGTACGGGGCGGCGGGAACGCGGTGCTGACCGAGGACGTGCGGCAGGTCCTGGGCCGCGAGCCCCGCACGTTCGCGCGATGGGCCCGCGATCACAAGGAGGCGTTCGCGCAGGACTGACGGTCCGCCTCGGACGCCTCCACCACCTGCCCGGTCTCGGGCGTCTCCTCCGCCTGTCCGGCGGGGGAGACGCGTCCGGGGCGCAGGACCGCCGCCGCAGCCACCAGGGCCGCCGCCGCGATCCCGGTGGCGACGGTGAACGCCAGCCGGTAGCCGTCCGCGGTCGCCGTGACCAGCCGCGCACCCTCGCCGAGCACGTCCTCCGTGCGGCTCGCCGCCAGGGTCGTGAGGACCGCGAGACCCAGTGAACCGCCCACCACCTGCGTGGTGTTGAAGAGCCCCGAGGCCAGGCCCGCGTCCTCCTCACGGGCACCCGCCATGGCGAGCCCCGTCACCGCGGGCATCGCGGCGGCGAACCCGGCCGCGAGCAGCAGCATCGGCGGAAGGACGTCGGCCAGGTAGGTGCCGTCGACCCGGGCGCGGCTCAGCAGCGCCATACCGGCCGTGATGAGGGCGAGTCCGGCGAGCAGGACCCGGTACGGGCCGAAGCGGGCGACCGTCCGTGCCGACAGGCCCAGCATCAGCACCCCGATCGTGACCGGCGCCGGCAGGAACGCCGTGCCCGTGAGCAACTCGCTGTAGCCCAGGACGCGTTGGATGTAGAGCGCGCCGATGTACTGGAAGCCGTACATGCCCGCGATCATCAGGATCTGGACGCCGTTCGCCCCCGTCAGGACCCGGGAGCGGAAGAGCCGCAGGCGCAGCAGCGGACGCGCGGCCCGTGCCTGGCGCAGGGTGAAGCCGGCGAAGAGCACGGCCGAGACGGCGGCGAGCGTGAGCGTCGTGCCCAGCGCGCGGTCGCCGGCGCCGACAATCGCGTACACCGTGAGCATCAGCGCGCCGGTGACCAGGGCCGCGCCGGGGTAGTCGGCGCCCCTGCCGAGCCCGGCACCCCGTTCCGGGGCGAGGATCCGCAGGGCGGCGACCCAGGCCACCACCCCGATCGGCAGATTGATCAGGAAGATCCAGTGCCAGTCCAGTGCCTGGGTCAGGGCCCCGCCGAGGAAGGTGCCGAGCGCGCCGCCCGCCGCGCCGACCGAGCTGAACACCGCGATGGCCCGGCCCTGTTCGCGCGGCTCGGGGAAGAGCGCGACCAGCATGCCGAGGACGACGGCCGCCGTCATCGCTCCGCCGACGCCCTGCAGGGCGCGGGCCGCCACCAGCATCGCCTGGCTGTTCGCGACCCCGCACAGGGCGGAAGCCGCGGTGAACACGGCGAGCCCGGCGGCGAACATCCGCCGGCGGCCCACCAGGTCCCCGAGCCGCCCCACCAGCAGCAGCAGCCCGCCGAAGGGGATCAGATAGGCGTTCACGACCCAGGCGAGGCCCGGGGCCGAGAAGCCGAGGTCGCGCTGGATCGCCGGCATCGCGACCGTCACGACGGTCCCGTCCAGGATCGTCATCAGCGTGCCCGCGCACAGCACGACCAGGGACGCCCAGCGGGAGTACGTTCGTCGGGCGGGTGACTCGATTCTGGACGACATGGCGAGGGCCTCCGCAAGCTCCAAAGGTGCACGACTTGTAACGGGGTACATCGTCAGTGACCATGGAGGCCGGTAGAAGGAGGCACTTCGATGTCCCAGGGGAACACCGGTGTTACCTCGCAGGCTGTGCTCGCGCAGGCCTGCCCCGTCCGTGAAGTTCTTGACAGGGTCGCCGGCAAATGGAGCGTCCTGATCATCGTGGCCGCCGCCCACGGCCCGATCCGCTTCACCGAACTGGAGCGCAGTGTCGAGGGCATCAGCCGCCGCATGCTCACCCTCACCCTGCGCAATCTGGAGCGCGACGGACTGGTCACCCGTACCGTCCACCCGACGGTCCCGCCGAAGGTCGAGTACGAACTGACCCCGGTGGCCCGCGAGTTGCACGCGACGCTGCTCTCGCTCACGGACTGGGCGGAGCGGCACCGGGTGACGATCGCCGAGTCCCGTGCGGCCTATGACGCGGTGCACCGGCCGGAGCTGGTGGACTCGTAGACCGCGCGGACGGCCCGCGGTGGGCCCGCGGTCGGCGGACCCGCTGCCGGTCGCGGTCCGTTCAGTCGCGGACCGGCGAGGGCCGGCGGCCGGCGCGGCCCGTACTCGCGAAGGCCGGCGACCGGCGCGCGCCCGTCAGAGACCGAACAGCCGAGAATCCGCCGCCAGCACGCGGAAGTACTCGCGCGGGTCGGCCACCAGCTTGCGTTCCTTGAGGTCCAGCAGCCCGCCGACCGCCGTGATCTCGGCGGACACCGTGCCGTCGCTCTTCCGGATCGTCTGCTGCACGCGGAAACTCTTGCCCGCGCCCCAGACGAAACCGCACGTGACCTCGACCTCGTCGCCGGCCCGCAGCTCGCGTTTGTAGCTGATGGTCGTCTCCAGGGTCACCGGTCCCACGCCCTTGCCCATCAGCTCGGCCTGACTGATCCCGGCCGCGTGCAGCAGCGACCAGCGGGCGTGCTCCGCGTACTGCAGATACACGCTCTGGTTGAGGTGTCCCTGCACGTCGGTCTCGTACCCGCGGACGGTCACTGCGACGGAAAACTGCTCTGCCACGACTTCCCCCTTCAACGGCGGTCAGGACTTGATCCATCCAACTCCCTTGTACCGCACGCCATTCCGGCGCCCTCACGCGCGTCGCGGCGAGGCCAGCACATACGGCGCCCCGGTACGCGGCTCGGTGTGCGCGCTGACCTGCCAGCCGGCCTGCTCCAGCGTGACCGCGCAGGCCCGCAGCTCCTCGGGATCGGGCCCACGCACCGCGACGGCCTCCGGCTGGGGGGTCGCCCGCACCTGATACCCGGCACTCTCCTGGCCCGCGGGACGATGGCCCGCGGCCTCCAGGGCGAGCGCGGCGGCCTGCACCAGGTGCGTACGCTCCCAGCCGCACGGACGGTCCGTGGCGCCGCCCGGGTTCGTCATCCGCCGCAGCTCCAGCAGTCCCTGCCAGGCGCTGTGCACCTCGCGGAGCCGTGCCGGGCCGCTCTCCGGGGACTCCTCGCCGCCGATCCGCGCGGTGAACACCCCGGAGTCGTCGGCGGCCGGCGCCGGGGCCGGTGCGACCGGCTCGGGGGCCTCCCGCACCCGATGCCCCGCCGGCGTCAGGAAGTGGTCGTGCGGCGGCCGGGGGTGCCGGAAGGCGAGCCCGCGCCGCACCAGGGCGGCGAGCTGGGCCTGCGTGCCCTTCAGCCGTCCGGTGACCGGATCGGCGGCCTCGATGAGGTGCCGCTGCGCGGCGGTCGGCGGTCGTGTCACGGCGCGCTCCCTCCCGCCCGGCCGGAGCTGTCCCGGCGGCCGGCCGCTCCGTCGGTCAGTGGTCCTCGGGCCCCTGTCCCGCCGGGGCGAGCGGCCCATGGGAACAGTACGCGTCGGGTCTGACATTCCAGCCGGCCACCACATGGCGGCGGTGCTCCGTGCTCAGCCGGCTCATCGTCCCGGTGGCGAGCTGGAACAGCGCGCCGGCCGAAGCCGGCAGCCCGAGCCGCCGTGCGGTCAGCACCCGCAGGAAGTGCCCGTGCGAGAAGACGACCACGCTGCCCTCCGCCTCGGCGAGCGCGGCGTCGATCTTGGCCAGCATCCGTTCCGCGCGCTCACCGACCTGGTCCGGACTCTCCCCGGGGTGCTCGGGCGGGCCCGCCGTGACGCCGTCGTCGAACAGGAACCAGTCGGGCCGGCTCCGGTGGATCTCGACGGTCGTGATCCCCTCGTACCCGCCGTAGTCCCACTCGGACAGGTCCGGGTCGACGCGCGCCCCGCCGACCCCGGCCAGCCGGGCCGTCTCCCGCCCCCGCTGCATCGGGCTGACGAAGGCCGCCGCGATGTGGTGCCGGGCGATCAGCGGAGCCAGCCGGCGCGCCTGCTCCCGGCCGTTGTCGGTCAGCGGGACATCGGTCGACCCCGTGTGCCGCCCGGACAACGACCAGTCGGTCTCACCGTGCCGTACGAGGAGCAGGTCACCCATCGCCGAACCCTTTCCGTCCCTGCGTACGTCCCCCGCGTACGTTCTCTCCTCCGTACGGTGACATCGGCCGGCGGCGGCCGCAGCCCCGGCTCGGCCGGTCGGCCCTACTGCCGGTACCCGCTCAGGAACCGCCCGATCCGGCTGATCGCCGCGTCCAGGTCGTCGGCGTGCGGGAGCGTGAGGATGCGGAAGTGGTCGGGGCGGGGCCAGTTGAAGCCGGTGCCCTGGACGACCTGGATCTTCTCGCGCAGCAGCAGGTCCAGAACGAACTTCTCGTCGTCGTGGATCTTGTGCACCTCGGGGTCGAGGCGCGGGAACGCGTACAGGGCGCCCTTGGGCTTCACGCACGAGACGCCCGGGATCTCGTTGAGCTTCTCCCACGCGCGGTCGCGCTGTTCGCGCAGCCGGCCGCCCGGGCCGGTGAGCTCGTGGATGGACTGGCGGCCGCCGAGCGCGGCCTGAATGGCGTACTGGGCGGGTGCGTTGGCGCACAGCCGCATGGAGGCAAGCATGGCCAGCCCCTCCAGATAGCTGCGCGCGTGCTGCTTCGGTCCGGTGACCACCAGCCAGCCCGAGCGGAAGCCGGCGACCCGGTACGTCTTGGACAGCCCGCAGAAGGTGAGGACCACCAGGTCGGGGGCGAGCGCGGCGGCCGAGTGGTGCACCTCGTCGTCGTACAGGATCTGGTCGTAGATCTCGTCGGCGAAGACCATCAGGCCGTGGCGGCGGGCCAGGTCGAGGATGCCCTCGACGATCTCCTTCGGGTAGACGGCGCCGGTGGGGTTGTTCGGGTTGATGATCACCACGGCCCGCGTCCGGTCGGTGATCTTCGCCGCCATGTCGGCGAGGTCCGGGTACCAGTCGGACTGCTCGTCGCAGAGGTAGTGCACCGCCTTGCCGCCCGCGAGCGTGGTGACGGCCGTCCACAGCGGGAAGTCCGGGGCGGGGATGAGGACTTCGTCGCCGTCCTCGACGAGCGCCTGCACCGCCATCGAGACCAGCTCGGAGACGCCGTTGCCGAGGAACACGTCGTCGACGCCGACCTCCAGACCCCGGTCCTGGTAGCGCTGGGCGACGGCGCGGCGGGCGGAGAGGATGCCGCGCGAGTCGGTGTAGCCGTGCGCCTGGGGGAGCATCCGGATCATGTCCTGGAGGATCTCGTCCGGCGCCTCGAAGCCGAAGAGCGCGGGGTTGCCGGTG
The DNA here is from genome assembly GCF_042723265.1 of Streptomyces sp. NPDC058371. Classification (NCBI taxonomy): domain Bacteria; kingdom Bacillati; phylum Actinomycetota; class Actinomycetes; order Kitasatosporales; family Streptomycetaceae; genus Streptomyces; species Streptomyces sp. NPDC058371. Next base: position 58,661 of record NZ_JBHXJC010000001.1, read on the forward strand.
TTGAGGCGCAGCACGCTGTGGCCGGCTGCCTCCAGTGCGTCGGCGTGCTCGATGACCGGGCCGCGGATCTCGTAACAGACCTCGCTGAGCTTGCTCGACTGGCGGAACTCCATGCGCTGCGTCCTCCGGTTCGTGGTGTTGCTTGGTTTTACCAAGTAGGTGCTTGGAAAGTCCAACAACTTGTCTAGACTGCGCCGCATGTCACCTCGCCGAAGCTACGACCAGTACTGCTCCGCTGCCCGCGCCCTCGACGCCGTCGGTGACCGCTGGACCCTGCTGATCGTCCGCGAACTGCTCGGCGGCCCGCGCCGCTACACCGATCTGCACGCGGACCTGCCGGGCGTGAGCACGGACGTCCTCGCCTCCCGGCTGAAGGACATGGAGCGCGACGGGCTGACGACACGGCGCCGCCTGCCGCCGCCGGGTGCCGCGTACGTGTACGAACTCACCGGCCGAGGACGTGAGTTGCTGCCCGTGCTGCAGGCGCTCGGTGCCTGGGGCGCGGCCGCGCTCGGCGAGCGGGGACCCACGGACGCCGTACGGGCGCACTGGTTCGCGCTGCCGCTGCTGCGGGGGCTGCGCGAGGCGGGCGTGGGCGAGGGGCTGGTCGAAGTCCGCCTGGACGAGGGGGCGTTCCATCTCTGGCTGGGTGCCGGGGAGCGGCCGGTCTACGGGGACGGGCCCGCGCCGGAGGAGCCGGACGCGCGGCTGTCGCTGGACACGGGGATCTGTGAGGCCGTGAGCCGGGGGGTGCTGAGCCTGCGGGACGCCGTGCGCGAGGGGAGCGTCGGAGTGGTGGGTGAGGGCCTGCCGGCCAAGCTGCTGCGGGAGGCGTGACCGGGAGGTCCGGCCCCGCCTCTCCCGTCCGGCTCCCGTCGGTTCTGCCTGTGCGGTCCGGCTCCCGCTGGTTCTGCGTGTCCGGTCCGGCCTCAGGCGATTCTGCCTGTGCGGTCCGGCCTCCGCCGGTTCTGCCTGTGCGGTCCGGCTCTCGTCGGTTCTGCCTGTGCGGTCCGGCCTTCGGCGGCTCCGCCTGTCCCGTCCGGCCCCGCCAGTTCTGCCCGTCCCGTGCGGCCCCCGCCGGTGGCACCCGTCCCGTCCGGCCCCGGCGGCTCAGGACGCGGCGCTGGGCTCCCAAGAGCTCGCGCGGTTGCCCGCGCCCCTGAACAGGGAGCGGGCAACCGCGCGAACGGCCCGGGTGTGTCAGGCCGTCGGGCGCACCCGCCCCGGGCGGCCCGCGCCTCTGGTCAGGGCGTATCCGCCGATGCCGGCGAGCGCGGCGGCGATGCCGCCGACCGCCGTCCACACCCACCGGTCGGTCCACCAGCCGGAGGCCCAGCCGTCGTCGGGTTCGATCGAGGACAGCGCGGCCGTGGACGAACCGGAGTCGTCGGACTCCTGGGACGTGGTCGCGACGCCGGGGACCAGCGGCTGCGCCAGCGCCCCGTCCACCGCCGCCGAGCCGCCGATGTCCTTGGCGTCGGCCCGGAGCCGGGCGTCGAACGGCAGCCCCAGATCGGAGGCCTGGAGTCCCACGGCGGTCAGCCGGACGTAGTACGTGCCCGGCAGCGGATCGTTCGCCCAGGCCTCCGACCAGGCGCGGACCGTACGCAGCGTGCAGGACAGCTTCACGGAGGCCGCGTCCTGGGCGACCGTCCGCGTCTGCGCCCCGTACTGGCACGCCTGCCGGCGCCGCAGCCCGTCGTACACGTCGATCTGCCAGGTCTCCGCGGCATGCCGGGTGGTGGCCTCGGACAGCTTGACGGTCGCCGTCACGGTGGGCCGCTGCCCGGCGTCCGCGGGGAACGACCAGTACAGATAGTCGCCGGTGGACGCACTGGCGGTGGCCTGCTGCCCCTGGTCGACCTCGGTCGCCGTACGGAAGGACGTACCGGCCTCCGTGGGCGCGTCACCGTCGTCCGACGGGCTCGCCGAGGGCGAGGAGTCGGCGGCCGCCGGGGAGGCGCAGACGCCGAGCAGGGCGGGCGCCAGGGCGCCCCCGAGCAGCAGCGCCGCGGTCAACACACGTCTGATGCGCATCAGTTGGTCCTCCAGACCGCGAGCCGCCAGCGAGAGACCCAGCCCCACAGCACACCGGCGAGGAAGCCGGTGAGCACCAGGGCGCCGAGCAGCCACCAGCCGCGCCCGAGACCGAACGCGGCCACGTCACCCGCCTGGTCCGGCCCGTCGACGACGTCGACCGTCAGCTCCAGCGGCATGCCGGGCGTGGTCTTCACACCACTGGCCGCGGCGAACGAGTGGGACACCTGCAGGCACACGACCTCGGCGGCCGCGTCCTCGTCGTCGCTCTCGGCCTTCGGATAGCGCAGCCCGGTCGACACGGCATCGGTGCGCCCGTTGCCCGCGGCCTCACCGCGGACGATCTCGCGCCCGTGCACGGTGACCGCCCGCAGCAGCACCCCGTAGTCCGGCGCCACCGCGCGGTCGGCCGCCACGCTCACCGAGGCGCGCAGCTCCTGGCCCGGCTCGACGTCCACCCGGTACCAGCGGTGCTGCCCGAACTCCTCGCGGTCGGTGTAGAGACCGGACTTCAGAGTCGGCGCCTTCGCGCACCCCTCCGCGCCGTCCACGGCGACCGGCGTCACCACCGGATCGGCGGCCCGCTCCACCAACTGGCCGACACGGTCGGAGAGTTCCTCCTTGTGCTGGACCGAGGTGTACGTGCCGCCGGTCGCGTCCGCGATGCAGCTGAGCTGGTCCCGGGTCTTGGCGTCCGGCACCAGGCCGAGGGTGTCGATGGTGAGACCGATGCCCTGGGCGGCGATCTCCCGGGCCACCTCACAGGGGTCCAGCGGCTGGCAGGTGTCCTCGCCGTCGCTGATGAGCACGATCCGCCGCGAGCCGTCGCCGCCGTTCAGATCGCCGGCCGCCTTGCGCAGCGCGGGTCCGATCGGTGTCCAGCCGGTCGGCGCGAGGGTCGCGACCGCCGTTTTCGCCTCGGTGCGGTCCAACGGCCCGACCGGATACAGCTGTTCGGTGTCCTTGCAGCCCGTCTGGCGGTCGTTGCCGCGGTAGTTGGCGCCGAGCGTCCGGATGCCGAGCCGGACCTCCTCGGGTGTCGCGTCGAGCACCTCGTTGAACGCCTGCTTGGCCGCGGCCATTCGCGAACCGCCGTCGATGTCCTTGGCCCGCATCGAACCGCTGACGTCCAGCACGAGTTCGACCTTGGGAGCGGCCTGCTCCGCCGTTTCGTCGGCGACCGCTCCGGCCGGAAGAGCGAACCCGGCCGTCAGGGCGGCGAGCAGGGCGCAGGCGCCCGCCGCCAGCCGTTGTCTTGTGATCATCGGCGGATCCTATTGATCAAAGGTGCCGCGCTTCAAAACGAACGGGCGGAGATGTCCGGCGAGGTGACCGGATTGGGTAGCCGTGCCCAGATGTCGCCCGGGGTTTCGGGAGAAAGTCGCATCAGCGTCAACGCCTTGGTGGGCAGCGGCTCTTCGAGCAGTGCGGCGAGGTCGGCGGTCCGCGGCAGGTCCCGTACGGCGGTGGACAGCGCCTCGCGCAGCCCGGCCGAGGAACCCGCCGTCGCGCCCAGGGCGCCGCCGACGAGCGAGCCGAAGAGCTTGCGGCGCAGTGCGGTCACGTCGTCGGTGACGATGCGTCCGGCCAGCTCCGGCACCGCGATGCCGTGACGGGCCAGCCGCGCCGGGCTGACCCGGATGTCGGCCAGGTCGCGGTAGACGAGCCGGACCGGGGCGCCCGTGGCGGAGAGGACGACGAGGAGGTTCTGCCCGTGTGCCTCCAGGGCGACGCCCAGATCGAGCAGCCGGAGCCCGGCGGCGAGCGCCAGACGGGCGAAATCGGCCAACCAGCCGGGGGAGCGCGGGAGTTCGGTCGTCGCGAGGGCGGCCACCGGGACGACCCGCTCCCCGGTCCCGGCGTACCGCTCCGGTGCCTCGCGCACCACCGCGGCCAGGTCGGGCGAGCCGGCCGAGACCGCGCCCAGGGTGCGGGTGACGTCCAGCAGTCCGTCCGTGCGCGCGGCGATGGTCTCCATGAAGGCGGAGACGGTCGCGGACATCGTGATCGAGTAGACCGAGATGTCCCGCACGGAGGAGGTGAGCCGGGTGCTCAGCGCGGTCTTGATGTGCGGGCCGTCCGGGAGGGCGAGGGTGCGCAGGGACATCAACGGGTGCGCGGTGGGCCCCTTGTGGCTCGGGGTGTCGAGCACGTGATCCGCCTGCCAGGGGTGGACCGGGATCAGTACGCGCCCGCCGTCCCGCAGCCAGGCCGGCCACTCGCCCGTGATCAGGCAGTCGCCCACGGCCGCCGAGCCGAGCTCCACCACGGGCCGGTGCTCAGGACCGTACGCGAGCTGCTCGGCCGCCGAGAACCCGGGCCGCGCACGGCAGTTGGGGTGGTACGGGTGCCCGTCGACCACCCGCTGCTCCCACTCCCAGCCGGTCACGGGAGCACGGTCCGTGGCCGGCTGACCGGCCCGCGACAGGGCGAGAGACGCGACGCTGTTGGCGAGTTCGGCGGCGAACGCGGAACCGTGCGGGACCCCCAGAGCCGTGATCAGCCCGGCCGGGTCGTCGCAGGGCCGCCCGTCGAGCCCGACCTCGGCCGCGTACGCGGCGGTGGCGTACGGGTCGGCGTGCGGCCCGTGCAGCCGGCGGCCGTCGGCGAGCCACAGCGTGAGGCCCTCGCGCCCCCACTCCCGACGCGCGACCCACGGCAGCGGCTCATGGGCCAGCGCACGCCACAGCCGGGACAGGACGGCGGCCCGGGCGCCGGGCAGCGCCGCCGCGTACGGCGCCGACAGATCGGGGCGCACGGCGTCGAGTTCGACGGCGAAAGCGGCCTCGGGCCTGGAGGGACGGTGCACGGTCGGGCTCCTTGGGTACGGGGACGGGGCCGCGGCTGCCCGCGACGACGGATGTCCGGGCCACCGGCGCGTCGCCATACTGGTGACGCACGGTCATACTGATCACCAGAGCACAGTGCACCGCATGGAACGAATGGATCGCGTGGACTCCAGCCACCCCGTGCCCCCGTCGGACGATGTCGCGGAGGCGGCCGACGCGTATGCCGCCGCTCCGCTGCTCAATTGTCTGCTGCGGGAGGTGGGCGAACCCGCGGACGGTCCGGGCGTGTACCGGCTGCGGGCCAGCGGGCGGCTGCTGCGGGTCTCCGGTTCGCGCCGGCCCGCGCACCCCGAGCTGCGGGCGGCCGGTGCCTGGCACCCGCTCACCCATACCGAGCTGGTCGAACTCACCGCCGAGGAGCTGCGCCGTTTCACCGGCCAGGCCAACTCCGAACTGCCGGCCGAGATGGTCGACAGCCGGGACGTGGTGGCCGCTCTGCTCACCGCCCGCGCCGGTGCGACCCCGCCGGCCGACCTCCACCGGCGCTCCGAGCAGTCCCTGATCACCGGGCACCCGCACCACCCGGCTCCCAAGGCGCGCGGCGGCGGACCGGTCGCGGGCTGGCTGCCGTACGCGCCCGAGGCCTACGCGGACTTCCCGCTGGAGCTGCTCGCCGTGCGCGAGGACGCGGTGGCCGAGGAGGGCGACACGACGGCGCTCGACGCCCTGGGCGCGGCTCCGGCCGGCTACCGGCTGCTGCCCGCCCATCCGTGGCAGTTCGACCTGGTCGCCGGCCATCCGGAGATCCGGGACGCGCTCGCGGACGGCCGGCTCCTGCGGCTGGGCCGCACCCCGCAGCGGGTCTGGCCGACGGCCGCCGTCCGCACGCTGTACGCCCCCGAACACGACCTCTTCCTGAAGTTCAGCCTCGATGTGCGCATCACCAACGACATCCGCCGCCTGTGGCGCCACGACCTGCTGAAACTGCGTCGTACGGACGCGGCCGTCAGCTCCGCGTTCGCCGCCCTCGGCGGCCCCGCCGGCTGGCTGAGCGACCGCGGCTACCGCACCGCGGACTTCGCCTTCGAGGAACTCGCCGTCCTCGTCCGCGACGGGCTGCGCGAGCACGTCCTGCCCGACGCGACCCCGCTGCTCGCGGCCGCCCTCGTGGAGGGCTTCGAGGGCAGCCCGCTCGACCGGCTCACCGACCCCGGCCCCTGGTGGGATGCGTACCTGCGGCAGGTCGTGCCCCCGGTCCTGGAGGTCTTCGCCCGGTACGGCGTCGCACTGGAGGCACATGTCCAGAACACGCTGGTCGCCGTGGACGCCGACGGCCTGCCCGTCCAGGCGCTGTTCCGGGACGCGGAGGGCGTGAAGCTGGTGCCCGAGGTGACCCGGGCGGCCGGCTGGGAGCGGCTGGTGTACTGCCTGCTGGTCAACCACCTCGCCGAGTTCGCCGCCCTGCTCGCCGAGCGGCACCCCGAGTACGACCCGTGGCCCGCCGTACGACGGGAGCTGGCGCGGCACGACCTGCCCGAGGCCGGGGAGCTGCCGGCCGCGCCCACCCTGCCGGGCAAGACGAACCTCCTGCTGCGGTGGACCGGTGCGGACGGTGCGGACGCCCGGTACGTGCCGCTGCCCAACCCGCTGGCCCGCGAATAATGCCGATCACCCGGACGGCCGGCTGAATTACAGTGGCCGGTGTGCTGCGCGAAGTGACTGCCGTCCGATACGTGAACCCCTTGCGGGCGGGCGGCTCCGTGCCCGGAGTCGTCGAGGCCGACGACCTGGGGACGTACGTCGTGAAGTTCACGGGCTCCGCACAGGGCCGCAAGGCGCTGGTCGCCGAGGTGATCGTGGGTGAACTGGCGCGGGCCCTCGGACTGCGGTGCCCGGAGCTGGTGCTGGTGCACTTCGACCCGGCGATCGCCGAGCACGAGCCCCACCAGGAGGTGCGGGACCTGCTGGACTCCAGCGCCGGGCTCAACCTCGGTATGGACTTCCTGCCGGGCGCGAGGGACTTCACTCCGGAGATCGCCAGGACGTTCCCCGTGGGCCCGCTGGAGGCGGGCAAGGTGATCTGGCTGGACGCCCTCACGGTCAACGTCGACCGCACGGTGCACAGTTCGAACCTGATGGTCTGGCCCACGCTCGGCATCGCGCCGCCGCGGCTGTGGCTGATCGACCACGGCGCCGCGCTCGTCTTCCACCACCGCTGGGACGCGTCGGCCCCCGAGAAGGCCTACGACTTCCGGCGCCACGCGCTCGGCGGGTACACGCCTGACCTGCGGGCGGCGGACGCCGAGCTCGCACCGCTGGTGACCGAGGAACTGCTGCGCGAGGTCACGGCCGCGGTGCCGGACGCCTGGCTGGCGGACGAGCCCGGCTTCGACACTCCCGACGAGGTACGCGCGGCCTACGTCGGCTATCTCAACGCCCGCGTGCGGGCCTCCGAGGCATGGCTCCCCACCGGGTTCCCCACCCGCGAGGAGCTCGCCGCCGAGGACGCCACGCGCGCGGCCACCACCCGGCAGGGCCGTCCGGACTGGCTGAAGCGGGTCCCCGACCTGCACGGCAAGCCGGCGGCGGAACAGGATTGGTCGGTACACCTCGGATGACGACGGAGACGACACCCCCGGGGACCGGCGCGGTCCACCGGGTCCAGATCGAGTACTGCACCCAGTGCCGCTGGCTGCCCCGCGCCGCCTGGCTCGCCCAGGAACTCCTCACCACCTTCGAGAGCGAGCTGACCGAGCTGGCGCTCAAGCCCGGCACGGGCGGTGTCTTCGTCGTACGGGTCGACGACGAGGTGGTCTGGGACCGGCGTGAGCAGGGGTTCCCGGAGCCGACGGCCGTCAAGCGCCTGGTCCGCGACCGGGTGGCGCCGCAGAAGAGCCTCGGCCACTCGGAGAAGTGACCCGCCGGTCCGGACCGGTGGTGGCCCAGATGTGGACACGACCGCGCCCCCGGTGCTGTGCGTACCGGGGGCGCGGGTGTCACGGAGCGGGTCAGCCGGCCAGCTGCTCGTACGCCGGCAGGGTGAGGAAGTCCGCGTAGTCCTCGTCCAACGCGACCTTGAGGAGCAGGTCGTGCGCCTGCTGCCAGTTGCCGGCGGCGAAGGCGTCCTCGCCGATCTCGGCGCGGATGTTCGCGAGTTCCTCGGCGGCGATCTTGCGCGCCAGCTCGGGCGTCGCGGTCTCGCCGTTCTCGAAGACGACGCCCGCGTTGATCCACTGCCAGATCTGCGACCGGGAGATCTCGGCGGTGGCCGCGTCCTCCATGAGGTTGAAGATGGCGACCGCGCCCATCCCGCGCAGCCAGGCCTCGATGTAGCGGATGCCGACCTGGACGGCGTTGACCAGACCGTCGTAGGTCGGACTGGCGTCGAGCGAGTCGACGGCGATCAGGTCGCCGGCCGCCACGGACACGTCCTCCCGCAGGCGCTCCTTCTGGTTGGGCCGGTCGCCGAGCACGGCGTCGAACGAGGCCATCGCGATCGGGACGAGGTCCGGGTGGGCCACCCACGAGCCGTCGAAGCCGTCGTTCGCCTCGCGGTCCTTGTCGGCCTTGACCTTCTCGAAGGCGACCTTGTTGACCTCCTCGTCGCGTCGCGAGGGGATGAACGCGGCCATGCCGCCGATCGCGTGCGCACCGCGCTTGTGGCAGGTGCGGACGAGGAGTTCGGTGTAGGCGCGCATGAACGGGGCGGTCATCGTCACCGCGTTGCGGTCCGGCAGGACGAACTTGGCGCCGCCGTCACGGAAGTTCTTGACGATGGAGAACAGGTAGTCCCAGCGCCCGGCGTTCAGCCCGGAGGCGTGATCGCGGAGCTCGTAGAGGATCTCCTCCATCTCGTACGCCGCCGTGATCGTCTCGATCAGGACGGTCGCACGGACGGTGCCCTGCGGGATGCCGACGTAGCCCTGGGCGAAGACGAAGACGTCGTTCCAGAGGCGGGCCTCCAGGTGCGACTCCGTCTTCGGCAGGTAGAAGTAGGGACCCTTGCCGAGGTCCAGCAGCCGCTGCGCGTTGTGGAAGAAGTACAGGCCGAAGTCGACGAGCGCACCGGGCACGGGAGTGCCGTCGGCGTCGACGAGGTGGCGTTCGTTCAGGTGCCAGCCGCGGGGCCGCATGACGACGGTCGCGAGTTCATCGGCCGCCTTGAGCGCGTACGACTTGCCGGTGCGCTCGTCCGTGAAGTCGATGTTCCCGGTGTACGCGTCGGCCAGGTTGACCTGGCCGAGGACCACGTTCTCCCAGGTGGGCGCGGAGGCGTCCTCGAAGTCCGCGAGCCAGACCTTGGCGCCGGAGTTGAGCGCGTTGATGGTCATCTTGCGGTCGGTGGGACCGGTGATCTCGACGCGGCGGTCGTTCAGCGCCGCCGGGGAGGGGGCCACCTTCCAGGAGTCGTCCGCGCGGATGGCGGCCGTCTCCGGGAGGAAGTCGAGCGTGGAGGTGCGGGCGATCTCGGCGCGGCGCTCCGCTCGGCGGGCGAGGAGCTCGTCACGCCGGGGCGTGAACAGCCGGTGCAGCTCGGCCACGAAGGCGAGGGCCGCGTCCGTGAGGACCTCTTCCTGCCGGGGCAGGGGCTCGGCGTCGACGATGGCCAGCGGGGACGGCGCTGGTGCGGACATGAGCTGTCACTTCCTTCAGCGAGCTACGTACGAGCGACTTACGACTTCTCACGGGTTACGTCTTCTCACGAACCTCTTGAGCGAACCACGTGACGGGCGGGTACGCCGCGGCACTGGGTGCCAGGGGCCCCAGGTACGGCTGACGGCGCCCTCGGAACGGTCAGGCGCTTCTGAGCAGTGGATACTAGTTTCCTCATAGTGGAAGTTCAATGGTTTGTTGATGTCGAGATTCTCTGAATCGACAGAAGGTGGCGCTCGGTGCCACCCCCTTCACTCAAGGTGGATCAGATCGCCCTCGGTGTCGATGTCGTACGCCTGCGCCACGTCCCCGCACTCGACCAGCGTGATCGCGTCCGCGTGGGCCTTCAGATACGCGCGGGCCCCGCGGTCGCCGGTCGCGGTCGCGGTGATGCCGGCCCAGTGGTCGGCCCCGAACAGCACGGGATGGCCGCGCACTCCGTCGTACGCCGCCGAAGCCAGCGACGCCGCGGACTCGTAGGCGGCGAGGACCCGCGCCACCGCCTCGGGCCCGATGCCGGGCTGGTCCACGAGGGAGACCAGCGCGGCCCGCGCCCCCGTGCCCGCCAGCGAGGCCAGACCGGCCCGCAGCGAGCCGCCCATGCCGGTCTCCCACTCCGGGTTGTCCACGAGCACGCAGCCGGGCAGTACCGCCCGCTCTCGTACGGCGGCGGCCTCGGCGCCGAGCACCACATGGACGCGGGTGCAGCCACCCGAACGCAGGACGTCGACCGCGTATTCGACCAAGGGGCGGCCCCGGTGGGAAAGCAGTGCCTTGGGCCGCCCCCCGAGGCGCCGGCCGCCCCCGGCCGCCAGCAACAGCCCGGCGACCTGCTCTTCGTTCTCCGTCATGACCCCTGCATACCCGACCCCGCGCGGGCGTGCCGCGGAACCCGCCCCGGACGCGTGCTGTTCCGGGGCTGAATTTCGGTCCGCGGAGTGGCGTGCACCGCGTCGGGTGGCGTTTACTGACCCGCGTCCCCCGGTGCCCGACCAATGCCTCGGGGCGAGTTGGGCCGAGGGATGCGGGACGTCGCACAACGGTGTGCGAGGGGGGAGAGCTGCGTTGCGGAGCTTGGGGCAGAGGCCAGTGACCGGCATCGAAGAGGACCCGAGAGTGGCGGGACTGCGGTCCGCCGTCTCCCGGCTGCGCCGTCAACTCGCCGCGCTCCCGGCCGAGTTCCCCGATCGCGTCATCGCCGAGGACGAACTCGCCGCGCTCGCCGCGATGGCTGTCAGCGGTATCCCCGAGATCCCGCGGCTGCGCCGCTCGCTGCTCCTGATCGCCGGCGCCATCGGCTCGGTCAGCGCCCTGGCGGTGAGCCTCGCGGAGGTGCGCACGGCGGTGGAGCTGTTCGGGGAGCCTCCGCGGCGGTGAGCGGTCACCCGTAGCGGATGAGCCCGAGATACTCGTCCGGTGCCCGGTGCCCGGTGCCCGGTGCCCGGTGCCCGGTGCCGGCTGCGTATCGGGAACTGCCGCCCGGGCGCGCGGCTCGCTACCGCCGCGGGCCGGTGACAGCGGTGCCTACGCGGTCGGGCTCGACGTCGCCAGGGCTTGCGACAGCTCCGCGGCCACCTGCTGCAGGATCGGGACGATCTTGTCCGTGGCCGCCTCGGTGACCCGGCCTGCGGGGCCCGAGATCGAGATCGCGGCGGCGGTGGGGGAGTCCGGCACGGAGACCGCGAGGCAGCGGACTCCTATCTCCTGCTCGTTGTCGTCGACCGCGTAGCCGGCCCGGCGCACCTCTTCGAGCGCGTCCAGGAAGCCGTCCGGCGTGGTGATCGTCTTCTCCGTGGCGGCGGGCATGCCGGTACGGGACAGCAGCGCGCGCACCTCGTCCGCCGGGGTGTGCGCGAGCAGCGCCTTGCCCACGCCCGTGGAGTGCGGCAGCACCCGGCGGCCGACCTCGGTGAACATCCGCATCGAGTGCTTCGACGGCACCTGGGCGACGTAGACGATCTCGTCCCCGTCGAGCAGCGCCATGTTCGCGGTCTCGCCGGTCTCCTCGACCAGTCGCGCGAGATACGGGCGGGCCCAGGTGCCGAGCAGCCGTGCCGAGGACTCGCCGAGCCGGATGAGGCGGGGGCCGAGCGCGTAGCGCCGGTTGGACTGCTGGCGTACGTAACCGCAGGCCACCAGCGTGCGCATCAGCCGGTGGATGGTGGGAAGCGGCAGTCCGCTGCTCGCCGAGAGCTCGCTCAGGCCCACCTCGCCGCCCGCGTCGGCCATCCGCTCGAGCAGGTCGAAGGCGCGCTCGAGGGACTGGACACCACCGCTGGGAGCGGAAGACTTGGCGGCGGCTTGTGCGGGGGCGTCGCTGGACGTCGGCACGGCGCTGTCCTTTCAGACGGGCAGGAGGAGCAGCAGCCTACCCGGCGGTCGGTCGACTCCCCGGTTGTGCGTAGCTACGTTCTGCTCTACGGAATCTTACTTCCGCTTTGTGGAAACGTCCAGAGTGGCCGCCGTGGAGGCAGAGTGGAGAAGTGCACCCTTGACGGCGCGAAGGCGGGAGTGAAGACTCCTTCAACAGAACGTTGAATTCCGTTACGTGGAAGTAAGCGGCGGAAATGAACAGCGGCATGAGAGGGGTCCGGGTGTCCGACGTCGAACTGGTGCTGCGCTCGACGCGCGTCATCACTCCCGAGGGGACGCGTGCCGCTTCGGTCGCGGTCGCCGCGGGGAAGATCACGGCCGTGCTGGCGCACGATGCCGAGGTACCGGCCGGTGCCCGTCTGGAGGACTTCGGGGACGACGTCCTGCTGCCCGGCCTCGTCGACACCCACGTTCACGTCAACGACCCGGGGCGCACCGAGTGGGAGGGCTTCTGGACGGCCACGCGCGCGGCCGCCGCCGGTGGCATCACCACCCTGATCGACATGCCGCTCAACTCCCTCCCGCCGACCACCACGGCCGACAACCTCCGTACCAAGAAGGACGTCGCCCGCCCCAAGGCGCACATCGACGTCGGCTTCTGGGGCGGCGCCCTGCCCGACAACGTCAAGCACCTGCGGCCGCTGCACGACGCGGGCGTCTTCGGCTTCAAGGCGTTCCTCTCGCCGTCCGGCGTCGAGGAGTTCCCCGAGCTGGACCAGGAGCAACTCGCCCAGTCGCTGGCCGAGATCGCCGGCTTCGGCGGCCTGCTCATCGTGCACGCCGAGGACCCGCACCACCTCGCCGCCGCTCCCCAGAAGGGCGGCCGGAAGTACGCCGACTTCCTCGCCTCCCGTCCGCGGGACGCCGAGGACACCGCCGTCGCGAACCTCATCGCGCAGGCGAAACGCCTCAACGCGCGCGTGCACGTGCTGCATCTGTCGTCGAGCGACGCGCTGCCGCTGATCGCCGCGGCCAAGGCCGAGGGCGTCCGGCTCACGGTGGAGACGTGTCCGCACTACCTCACCCTCACCGCCGAGGAAGTCCCGGACGGCGCCAGCGAGTTCAAGTGCTGCCCGCCCATCCGTGAGGCGGCCAACCAGGATCTGCTGTGGCAGGCCCTGGCCGACGGCACCATCGACTGCATCGTCACCGACCACTCGCCCTCCACCGCCGACCTCAAGACGGACGACTTCGCCACCGCGTGGGGCGGTATCTCCGGCCTCCAGCTCAGCCTGTCCGCGGTCTGGACCGCGGCCCGGGCGCGCGGCTACGGCCTGGAGGACGTGGTGCGCTGGATGTCGACGCACACGGCGCGGCTGGTCGGCCTGGACGACCGCAAGGGCGCCATCGAGGCCGGCCGCGACGCCGACTTCGCGGTCCTCGCGCCCGACGAGACCTTCACCGTCGACCCCGCCGCGCTCCAGCACCGCAACCGGGTCACGGCCTACGCGGGCCGGACCCTCAGCGGCGTCGTCAAGTCCACCTGGCTGCGCGGTGAACGCATCGTGTCCGACGGCGAGTTCGGTGAGCCCTCCGGGCAACTCCTCGCCCGCAGGCGGTAGATCCCGTGCCCGCGTCCGCACCCGCGACGGCCGACACCCGAAAGTCCCGAAAGGAAGAACTGATCACCGTGACGGCGACACCTCACTTCACCGGAGACGCGAGCCCCTACGGCGGCGGAGACCCGTACGCCGACTACCGCACCGCGGACTTCCCGTTCACGCACCACGCCAACCTCGCCGACCGGCAGCTCGGCGCCGGTGTGATCGCCGCCAACGACGAGTTCTTCGCCCAGCGCGAGAACCTCCTCGTGCCCGAGCCCGCCGAGTTCGACCCCGAGCACTTCGGTCACAAGGGCAAGATCATGGACGGCTGGGAGACCCGCCGCCGGCGCGGCGCCTCGGCCGGGCATCCGTGGCCGACCGCCGAGGACCACGACTGGGCCCTGGTACGCCTCGGCGCCCCCGGCGTAGTACGCGGCATCGTCGTCGACACGGCCCACTTCCGCGGCAACTACCCGCAGGCGGTGTCGGTCGAGGGCGCGTCGGTGCCGGGCTCCCCGTCGCCCGAGGAGCTCCTCGGCGACGACGTGAAGTGGACAACTCTCGTACCGCGTACGGCGGTTGGCGGCCACGCGGCCAACGGCTTCGCCGTCTCCGTCGAACAGCGCTTCACACATCTGCGCGTCAACCAGCACCCCGACGGCGGCATCGCCCGGCTGCGCGTGCACGGCGAGGTCGTCCCCGACCCCGAGTGGCTGTCCGTGCTCGGCACCTTCGACGTGGCCGCCCTGGAGTACGGCGGCCAGGTCGAGGACGCGTCGAACCTCTTCTACTCGCCCGCCACCAACACCATCCAGCCGGGGCGCTCGCGCAAGATGGACGACGGCTGGGAGACCCGGCGCCGGCGCGACCAGGGCAACGACTGGATCCGCTACCAGCTGGTCGCGCAGGCCGAGATCCGTGCCGTCGAGATCGACACGGCGTACCTCAAGGGCAACTCGGCGGGCTGGGCGTCCGTCTCCGTCAAGGACGGGGAGGACGGTGACTGGACGGAGATCCTTCCGCGCACCCGGCTCCAGCCCGACACCAACCACCGGTTCGTCCTCGCCACGGTGGCCGTCGGCACCCACGCGCGCGTGGACATCTTTCCCGACGGCGGGATCTCGCGGCTGCGGCTGTTCGGTTCGCTGACGGGTGAGGGTTCGGCTCGCCTGGCGGCGCGCCACCAGGAGCTGGGTGGGTGACGAGGCGAGGGGGTTCTCGCCCCCTCCGCCCCTGCCCGTCCCGTACCTGGGGGCTCCGCCCCCAGACCCCCTTGCCGGGGCAAGTTCAGCCCCTCCGGCGTTTGAGGAGCGGGGTCTGGGGCGGAAGCCCCAGGGTCGGGACGGCGGGCGCCCTACGCCGCGTGACCGCCGTCCACGGCGAACTCCGCACCCGTGACGTACGCGGCCTCGCCCCCGGCGAGATAGGCGACCATGGAGGCCACCTCCGCGGCCGTGCCGTACCGCCCGAGCGCGGTCATCGCCGCCTGGGCCGCCGCGTACGGCCCGTCGGCCGGATTCATGTCGGTGTCCACCGGCCCGGGGTGGACGATGTTCGCGGTGATGCCGCGCTCACCCAGTTCCCGCGCGAGCGCCTTCGTCAGGCCGATGAGGGCCGACTTGCCGGCGGCGTAGAGGGTGCCGCCGGGCCCGGGCACCCGCTGGGTCATGCAGGTGCCGATGGTGACGATCCGGCCGCCGCGCTCCATCCGGGCGGCGGCCGCCTGCGAGGCGAGGAAGACACCGCGCACGTTCACGGCGAGCACCCGGTCCACGTCGGCGAGGGACAGTGACTCGAGCGGCCCCAGCACGCCCACGCCCACGTTGTTGACCAGGACGTCGAGCCGGCCGAGGGCGTCCACCGCGCGGCCCACCGCCTCCGCGGCCTCCACCGCGTCGGCCGAGTCCGCACGCAGGGCGATCCCGCGCCGGCCCAGAGCCGTCACCTGCCGCACGACCTCCTCCGCAGCCTCCTTGTCCTGCACGTAGGTGAGGGCCACATCCGCGCCCTCCCGGGCGAGCCGGAGTGCCGTCGCCGCGCCGATGCCGCGGCTGCCGCCGGTCACCAGGGCGACCTTGCCGTTCATGGGTCCCCGCGAAAGGGACGTGGTCCGAGAAGTCGTCGAAGTCATGGCTCCATCCCAGCCCCCGCGGCGCCCCGGTGCCGGCGGCGAACGGACATCGAGATCAAGCCCACCGGAACCCTTTTGTCCGCTTCTGTCGTTCTCTCGGTGTGACCCTTCAGCAAGAGATCGTCGGCAACGCCATGCAGATGGCGATCGTCACCCTGCAACCCGGCACCACGGTGTACTGCGAGGCCGGAAAGTTCCTCTTCAAGACCACGAACGTGGCCATGGAGACCCGGCTCTCCGGACCCTCGGGCGGCGGGACCGGTGGCCAGCCCCAGGGCGCCGGCATGGGCGGCCTGCTGCGTCAGGCCATGGGCACGGCGATGCAGGCCGGCCAGCGCGCACTCGCGGGCGAGTCCCTGGCGTTCCAGTACTTCACCGCGGCACAGGGCGAGGGCACCGTCGCCTTCGCGGGCGTGCTGCCCGGCGAGATGCGCGCCCTGGAACTCGACGGCACGCGCGCGTGGTTCGCGGAGAAGGACGCCTTCGTGGCGGCCGAGTCGACCGTCGACTTCGGGATCGCCTTCCAGGGCGGCCGCACCGGCCGCAGCGGCGGCGAGGGCTTCGTCCTGGAGAAGTTCACCGGCCGCGGCACGGTGATCATCGCGGGCGCGGGCAACTTCATCGACCTGAACCCGGCCGACTTCGGCGGCCGCGTCGAGGTCGACACGGGCTGTGTCGTGGCCTTCGAGGAGGGCATCCGGTACGGCGTCCAGCGCGTCGGCGGCCTCAACAGACAGGGACTGATGAACGCGGTCTTCGGCGGCGAGGGCCTCTCGCTCGCCACCCTGGAGGGCGACGGCCGCGTCATCCTGCAGTCCCTCACCATCGAGAGCCTCGCCAACGCCCTGCGCAAGGCCCAGGGCGGCGACAAGCAGGGCCCGACGGGAGGACTGTTCTCGACGAACGAGGGATGAGTCGCGGGCGGGCCGCCCGCTCCTCGCCGAGGGCGCCCTACCCACCGCGTTCCGGCATGCCGGCGGCTCCACCACGTGCACGGGCGTCGCCATCAACACGGCTCCACCACGTGCACGGGCGTCGCCATCAACACGGCTCCAGCACGTGCACGGGCGTCGCCATCAACACAACACCTACGAGCGGGCGGGGCGCCCCACTTACGGCTGTTACTGAGCCCCCGCGGGGCCGTGTACGGCAGTTGCTGAGCCCCCGCGGGGCCGTCGGTTCCGAGCCCCGGCGAAACCGCGTAGCCCGCACGCATCCGTCCGGGTACGGTGATCGTTCCCGTGCGAGCCGCCGCCGTCTCCACGCCTGTCCGCAAGTCCGTTGACGGCCTGTCTGCCAGACCGTCGAAGACGCTGGAGACCGCGCCGATGTCGTCGATCGCCGTACCGGGCGCGCTCGCGCCGCGCCGCGCCTGGCTCACCGACCTGCCCCTGCTGCTCGTGGCGGCCGTCTGGGGAGCCAGCTATCTCGCGGCCAAGGACATCACCACCGCGCGTACGGTCATCGCCGTCCTGGTGCTGCGGTTCGGCGTCGTACTGCCGGTGCTGGCGGTGGCCGGACGGCGCTCGCTGCGCAGGCTGACCGCCGCCCAGTGGCGCGGGGCGGGCGTGCTCGGGCTGATCCTGAGCGGGATCTTCCTCCTGGAGACCTACGGCGTCGTGCACACCTCGGCGACCAACGCGGGCCTCATCATCAGCCTCACCATGATCTTCACGCCGCTCGCCGAGGCGGCCGTCACCCGGGTCCGCCCCTCGCGCACCTTCCTCGCGGCCGCCGGGGTCTCCGTGCTCGGGGTCGTCCTGCTCACCCAGGGCGCGGGCTTCACCCGCCCCTCGTCCGGCGATCTGCTGATGCTGCTCGCGGCTCTCGCCCGTACGGTGCACGTGCTCGCCATGTCCCGGATCAGGTCCGTGCAGGGAGCCGACGCGCTGTCGCTGACCACCGTCCAACTGGGCGCCGCGGTAGCGGTGTTCGCGGTGCTGTCGGCCGGCGCCGACGTCACTCCGTGGAGTACGGCCGGTGATTTCGGGCCGCGGGAGTGGGCCGGACTGCTGTTCCTGTCCGCGTTCTGCACCCTGTTCGCCTTCTTCGTGCAGATGTGGGCCGTCCGCCGGACCTCGCCGTCCCGGGTCAGCCTGCTGCTCGGGACCGAGCCCCTGTGGGCCGCCGCCGCGGGCATCGCTCTCGGCGGTGAAAGGCTGGGGGCCGTAGGGCTGTTGGGCGCCGCGCTGGTACTTGCGGGGACGGCGTGGGGACGCCGGGCGCCAGGTTAACTCCCGGAAAATTCATGGCACGTGACGGGAAAATCGTCGGTCTTGACATTGACATGCCAGTGTCTACGCGCGTCATCCTGAGTCCATGACATTCCCCCCACGCACCACCCGCATCGGGGCCGCAGCCGCCCTGTTGTCCGCCCTGCTCATCGGCGGCACGGTCACGGCGAACGCCGCGGACGTCTCCGTATCCTCTGTCCCCTCCCTCTCCTCGCTCTCCGCCGCCTCCGTCGGCAGCATCTGCTACGGCGATCTGCCGTCCCAGGCGCACGACACGCTCGACCTGATCGACGCGGGCGGCCCGTTCCCGTACTCGCAGGACGGGGTCGTCTTCCAGAACCGGGAAGGCGTGCTGCCCTCCCAGAGCAGCAGCTACTACCACGAGTACACGGTGATCACGCCCGGCTCCTCGACGCGCGGTGCCAAGCGCATCGTCACCGGTAAGAAGACCGACGAGGACTACTACACCGCGGATCACTACGCCACGTTCGACCTGGTCGACTTCGGCTGCTGATCCGCCGGTCGGTTCCGGAGGCCCGGCGGCCGGCTCGGGCGACTCGTCGTCCATCCCGTCCGCCGGAGCTCCCGTCCGCCGGGGGTGAGGTCCGGGTTCAGCCGGGCTTCTGGCTCTCGGCGGCTGCGAACATGGCGAACGCGAGCACCAACAGCGCGATGCTCGCGTAGACCTCATAGCCGTCGAGGAAGCCGAGGCGCTGCACGATCCCCCACCCGTGCAGCAGCCCGGTGAATTCCTGCACCAGTCCCATGGCGCCCTGGACCAGGGCGATGAACCCGACGACCTCCAGAACCTGCTTCACGGGATTCCCCTGCTCCGTCCGCTCCACCTGCTTCATACGACGACCCTCGCCCAGCAGGCGCACCGCGTTCATCGGCCGCGGGGCGAGAGCTGGGCGACGGAAGTCGAGACGTGGCCGAGGCCCTGACGACCAATGGTCGCGGTGCGCGGGACTCACTGGTACCGAAAGTCTCGGCCGGCTGCGACTTTGGTCGGCGATCACGGGCGAGGGGAGGTGCGAGCGGCTCTGCGTGCGTAGATTTGTCGACCGTGAGTGGTAAGAATCCGGCGTCCGCGCCGCAGGCTCCTCCGGAGCGGACGGCGCTGCTGCCGAAGGCCTTGCCGGGCCGGCGCTGGCTGCTGCCGTCGGCCCTGGCGGTCGAGCTCGATCCCGATCGCGCGGGCCGGTCCCTACGGACCGGACGGCCGCGCCGTACCGCGCGCGACTGGGTCGTCGACTTCGGGTTCTTTCTGCTGGCGGTGGGCATCGGGCTGCTGGCCGCGGACTCGCTCACCGGCGATCCGAACACCTCGCACGGCCTCGCCGTCGCCGACCAGTGGCTGGGCGCACTGGCCTGCGCGGCGGTCTGGCTGCGCAGGCGGTGGCCCCTCGGGCTCGCCGTGGCGATGATCCCGGTGGGGCTGCTCTCCACCACCTCGGGCGGCGCGGGCCTCGTCGCCCTCTTCACCCTGGCCGTGCACAGGCCGTTCAAGTACGTCGGCTGGGTCGCCGGGGTCTCGCTCGCCCTGATCCCCTTCTACTTCTGGCTGCGGCCCGACCCCGACCTGCCCTACCTCGCGGCGCTCACCCTCACCACCGTGCTGACGGGCGCGGTGGTCGGCTGGGGCATGTTCGTCCGGTCCAAGCGGCAACTCCTGCTGAGTCTGCGGGACCGGGCGCGGCGGGCGGAGACGGAGGCGGAGCTGCGCGCCGAGCAGGCGCAGCAGCTCGCTCGGGAGGCCATCGCGCGCGAGATGCACGATGTGCTCGCCCACCGGCTCACCCTGCTGAGCGTGCATGCGGGGGCGCTGGAGTTCCGGCCCGACGCCCCTCGGAACGAGGTCGCGCGGGCGGCCGGAGTGATCCGGGAGAGCGCGCACGAGGCGCTGCAGGACCTGCGGGAGATCATCGGCGTACTGCGGGCGAGCGAGCGGGGCGACGAGTCGGGCCGCCCGCAGCCCACGTTGGGGGCTGTGGAGGCTCTGGTCTCCGAGTCGCGCGAGGCCGGCATGAAGGTCGTCCTCGACAACCGGGTCACCGACCCGGCCGCCGTCCCCGCGTCCGTCGGCCGCACCGCGTACCGCATCGCCCAGGAGGGGCTGACGAATGCCCGCAAACACGCGCCCGGTGCGGAGGTCACGGTGTCCGTCGCGGGCGCCCCGGGCGACGGGGTCACCATTTCCGTGAGTAATCCGGCACCCCAGGGGGACGTTCCGCCCGTCCCCGGTTCGGGACAGGGCCTGATCGGTCTGACCGAGCGGGCGACGCTGGCGGGCGGCAGCCTCCAGCACGGCGCCGGGAGCGACGGCGGGTTCGAGGTACGGGCCTGGCTGCCCTGGGGATGACGGTGCCGTCACCTCCGGGCTTCGCCGGACTGTCCCGGCGGCGGCTCACGGTCGGCCCGGCCGGTGAAGGGGCGGTGCTCTTGGCCGAAGGCAGCTGGACGACATCCTCGCGGCGATCCGCGTGGTCGCCGTCGGCGCGACGCTGCCTACGACTGCGTCGACCGTCGCAGGCGGAACGCGTTGCGGGCGCCGTGTGCCTCGTCGTCCACGTCCGCGTTCACAAGTGCTTCAGGTGCTGGGTGAGTTGCTGGAAGGTGTTCCACGTGTGCGGGTCGGTTCCGTCGCCGAGTGGGTAGTGGAGGGCGGGTTCAGAAGGCGGGCCCAGTCGGGCGGGGGAGAGGTTGCGGAGCGGGCGGAGGGCCTGGTCGAGACCGATGTCCCGGACCGGTTCGGGGCCCAGCGTGAACGAGACGGGGATGGGCGGGGTCTCGAAGTGCGGGGGAGTCGTCAGATCGCGGCGGGCGGTCCGGAGCGAGGTGAGCATGCTGGTCAGGCCGTGCTCGGCGCAGAGGAGTTCGGCGAGAGGCTCGATGGTGTCGAGGGGCGGGGTCTCACCCTTGCCGTAGCCCAGGGTGAGGGTGATGTCCTCCTCGACTCCGGCGGGGGTTCGGGTGATGCGCAGGGTGGCCAGGGCCGGGCGGTCCGGGTGGCCGACGGCGATCAGCCAGGTCGGTTGGGGTGCGCGGGCCCGGGCGAAGTCGGTCAACTGGCGAGTGTTCCAGGGAAGGTTGACGGGTTCGGCGGTGCTCCAGCCGACGGGTGGCGTACCGGTGAGGGTGTGCCAGGTGGTTTCCAGAGCGCGCCCGAGGACCAGATCTTCGTCTGCGGGGTGACGGGTGCGCAGGGAGAGGATGAGCCGGCGTTCGCCGGTGTCGGGGGTGGCGGTGAACGCCTGGGCGACGGAGGCGGTGCCGTTCTCGTCGAGGACGGGGGTGAACGTCCCGCCCTTCCAGTGGAGTACGGCACCGGACAGACCGTCGTAGAAGCCGTGGTCCGGGTCCTGGATGACCCAGCGGTTGGGATGGCCGTGCAGGGCGGTGCGGGTGGGCAGGGTCAGGCGGGTGGCGAGTGGGGTGACGATCTGCAGGGCGCGGTCGTCGGCGGTCGCGCCGCGGAGGGCGTCGGTGAGCCAACTGGTCATCGCGACGAGGGCGCGGTCCTGGATGACCACGGCGGCCTTGGCGGTGAGGACGTCCACCGCCGGGGCCGACGCGGCGGGGACGGGGACCGCCGAGACGTCCGTGGTGAGCGGTACGACATCGGTTGAGGCCGCTTCCGGGGGCCAGACCGTGCCGCCCAGGACGGTGGCGAGGCGTCCGGCGAAGGAGCCCGCCAGCCGGCCGCCCTCCGCGACGGCGGTGGAGGCGCGGGCCTCGGTCCACCAGAACGGCACGGGCACGTCACTGCCGAGGAGGCGAAGGGCCTCGCCCGGCACCTGTACGAGAACCGGGGCTTCGACGGAGACGAGGGGGCGCCCGTCGGGTGCGCAGAGCTGGATGACGGCACCGTCGGCCAAGGTGTTCACGCCGAGGTCGGGACCGCCTGCGTAGAGGCCCGCGACGAGGGTGCGCAGGTCCGGCATCTTCGGGGTGAGGGCGATGACGTCCTTGGTCACAGCTGCTCGGTCTCTTCGTGGGTCAGCGCAGTTTGGATGAGCTGGTGGTGGCGGCCGCGGCGGACCAGAGTGCCGCGGCCGGGAGGTTGTGCGGAGGCGTACAGGCCGGGGAAGAGCTGGCCCTCGGTGCGGTCGCCGGTCATGAGCAAGGCGGTGGTGCCGGTTTCGCGCAGGGTGGTCAGCAGCGGTTCGTACAGGGCGCGGGAGGATCCGGCGGTGCGGCGGGCGATGACGAAGTGCAGGCCGATGTCCTGGGCGGAGGAGATGTACGGAAGGAAGGGGGCCAGGGGCTGCTGGCCCGCCGTGGTGAGGATGTCGTAGTCGTCGACCAGGATCACGATGCGCGGACCGGTGAACGCGGGCTCGGTAGCGCCTGCGTCCGGATCGGCCGTCTCCGGCAGGCGTTTTTCCAGCTCGGCCGCGATACCCGTGGACAGCGCGGCGGCCAGCTTCGCGTTGTGGGCGTAGCCGCCGCGATAGGGCTCCGGGACGACGCCGCGCAGGCCGCGCCGTGGGTCGAAGACACCGAAGACCAGCTCCTCATCGCCGTGTCGGTCAACGAGTTGACGGGCTATGAGCTTCAGCAGGTTGGTCTTGCCGCACTCGGTGTCGCCCAGGATCAACAGGTGCTGATCGCTCCCGAACAGGTCCAGCAGAGCGGGAGCGAGCGCGTCCTGGTCCACTCCGATGGGGACCAGCTGGGGCTCGGCGGCCAGGGACGGGAGTTTCGCCGCAGGGAGGCGGGTGGGGAGCACCCGGACCGGGGCGGCCACGTCGCCGTGCCAGCCGGCACGGATCGTGCGGGCGGTCTGTTCGAGGACGGCTGCGAGGTCACCTGTGCCGGGGCGGTTGTCGATACGGGGCAGTGCGACCTGCGCGAACAGCTTTCCGTCGGTCAGGGCCCGGCCCGGCGTGTCGGGGGACAGCGTCTCGGACAACTTACGGTCGATGCTGGAATCGGCCGGGTCGTTGAGCCGCAGCTCGGCACGCGTCCCGAACATCGACTGGGTGGCGATGCGGACGTCATTCCAGCGCAGCATGCCGGCGACGACGTGGATGCCGTATCCGCCGCCGCGCTTGAGCAGGTCGGCCACGGCGTCGTCGAGCTCGGCGAACTCGTCCCGCAGCATGCCGAATCCGTCGACGAGCAGCACGATGTCGGTCGAGCCGAGCTGCGGCAGTCTGCCCTGGGCACGCAGGTGGCGCAGCTGGTCGACGGAGTCGATGCCGTACGCACGGAAGAGCTCCTCGCGTTCGCCGAGCATGCTGCGGACCTCGGCGACGGTGCGCGCGGCCCGCTCGCGGTCCGCCCTCCCCGCGATGCCGCCGACGTGCGGGAGTCCGGCGAGGGCGGACAGGCCGCCGCCGACCAGGTCGAGGCCGTAGACGGCGACGTCGTACGGGGTGTGAGTGAGGGACAGGGAGAGGGCGAGGGTGCGCAGCAGGGTGGTCTTGCCGGACTGCGGGCCACCGATGACGGCCGTGTGGCCGCCGGCGACGGTCAGGTCCAGCAGCCAGGGCTGCTGCCACTGCTTGGCCGGGTCGTCCAGGATGCCCAGCGGAATGCACATCGGGCCCTCGCGGTGGGCGAGCCGGAGGCCTTCCGCGTCGGCTTCGAGAGGCCCGGCCGCGCTGTCGAGGGAGACGGCGTCCGGCAACGGCGGCAGCCAGATCCGACGCACCGGTGCGGCTGCGGCGGCGAGTTGGCCGACCATCACCGACATCACGGTCGGCCCGGTCTCGCGCTTCGTGGCCGCGGGCTCCTCGGTTGCGTCCCCCTGGGGCTCGTCGATCGTGTTGTAGGTCGGGTAGGGCCAGGCGAGCGGTTCGTCGTCCTGCTGGTCGCGCAGGGCCGGGCCGCGGTAGGCGCCGGAGACGTAGCCCGCCTTGAAACGCTCGTACGTGGAGGTGTCGACCTTCAGGTAGCCGAAGCCCGGCAGCGGTGGCAGGTGGAAGGCGTCGGTGGTGTCCAGCACGGTGCGCGACTCATCGGCGGAGAAGGTGCGCAGCCCGAGCCGGTACGAGAGATAGGTGTCCAGGCCCTTGAGCTTGCCGCCCTCGATGCGCTGGCTGGACAGCAGCAGGTGGACGCCGATGGACCGGCCGATGCGGCCGATGGACAGGAAGAGGTCGATGAAATCCGGTTTGGCGGTGATCAGTTCACCGAACTCGTCGATGACAACGAACAGGTGCGGCAGAGGTTCGAGGCCGGGGCGACCGGTGGCGCGCAGGGCGGCGTAGTGGCCGATGTCGGCGATGTTGCCCGCGTCCTTGAGCACCTGCTGGCGGCGCTTGACCTCGCCGGCAAGGCTGCTGTGGACGCGTTCGACGAGACCGGCCTGGTTCTCCAGGTTCGTGATGACCCCGGCCACGTGTGGGAGTTCGGTGAAAGGGGCGAAGGTGGCGCCGCCCTTGTAGTCGATCAGGACGAGGGCCAGGTCCTCGGGGGAGTGGGTGGCAGTGAGCGCGAGGACGAGGGTGCGCAGCAGTTCGCTCTTGCCGGAGCCGGTCGCGCCCACACACAGCCCGTGGGGGCCCATGCCGAGCTCGGAGGACTCCTTCAGGTCCAGCAGCACCGGTTCGTGACGGTCCGTCAAGCCGATGGGTACGCGCAGGAATTCGCGCTCGCTGCGCGGCGCCCACAGCCTGTCGACGTCGAGTACTGCGGGGTCCTCTATGCCCAGCAGGCCGGGAAAGTCCACCGGCCCGGAGACAGGGGTTCCCTCGGCCGCGGACTCCGGCGACAACCTGAGCGGAGCCAGCATCCGGGCCAGCCCCTCCGCGCCCGCAACGCTCACGGCATCCGACGAGCCCTGCGCCACCGTCGACGTCTCGCGCAGGTCCTCCACGGTGATCCGGTCGCCGTCGACGGTGACGCGGACCGACACCTGATCGGGCTCGTGCACCTGCTGCTCCAGCAGATGCAGCACGGTGACGCCCATGTCCGTCAGATCAACCGCCGGGTCAGGACGGGGCAGTTCGTCGGCGATCTTGCCGTACTCGTCGCTGACGACCAGCAGCCGGCCGGTCATCCGCAGCGCGTTGCGATCCGAGAGTCCGCGCCGTACCTCCGCCGCGAACGAGGCGCGCTGCCGCAGGTCATGACGGCACAGCGTGGCCAGCCCGGCCAGGCTCGGGGCGATCCGGCGGGCGGCGACCGGACCGTCGTGTTCGCTCCGATCGAGCACGTGGGGAAGCCACTTGGCCCACTCCCACGCGGACAGTCGCTCGCCGGGTATCCCGAGGGCGACGGCCACATCGTCCGGTGCGTGCGTGACCGCCGTCTGGATCAGCAGCGCGCGGGCGACCCGCAGCACGCCCTCGCGCTCCCCGACGATGCTGACGTTGCCGGCCCGGTCCAGCGGCACGGTGAGAGGGAAGTCCGTCGCCGTGGCGAATCGGTGCTGCAGGGCGCGGGCCTCGTTGAGCATGAACGGGTCCGGTGGGGTCAGGACCCCACCGGCACTGTTCTGCCCGACAGCCAGCTCCTGCACCGGTACGTCCCCGGTGCCCGCCCGCACTCGCAGGAAGTCCGCGTCCTGGCGGCGCCGCTCCCACAACCGGGCCGGATCCCGCAGCAGGTCGTACAGAGCCTCGGGCGGCGGATTGAGCAGCTGGGACTGCCGACGCCACTCCCGCTCACCGGTGCCGAGCTCCTCGCGCAGCTCCTCCAGATGGTCGAGGTACCGCTCGCGCTGGGTGCGCCGGGTGCGCTGCGCCTTGCCCCGCTGTGACAGGAACAGCGCAACCGCACCGAGGAGCGCGAAGACCAGCACGATCGCGCCGAGCGCAGCGAACTGGCTGTTGCGGATGACGGTCATCATCACGACCGAGCTGATGACGCCGGCCATCGGCAGCAGAGCGGTGGCCGCGTTGCCGATCTTTCCCTCGGGCAGGTTCGGTGGCGGCTCGATGGTGCGCGGTGCGGTGGGGATGAGGGGGCGGCTGGAGCGAGCCGGCCGGTGGACGAGGCGCTGGGTCACTGACGGGCCTTTTCTTGAACGGGTCCTGGAGCCGCCGCGGTTCGGGGCGTGTTCACCTGGCGTGTGTTCATCGCACCCTCGCCGCCAGGCGCATCGCTTCCGCGGCCAGGCGAACGGTGGCATCGCGGGCGGCCCGGCCCAGCATTGCGGTACGGATGGGGCCGCCCTGGGCCAGATGCCGGTCATAGGGGAGCCGGACGACGGTCACGCCCGTCTCCCGCAGGTGTGCGGCCGCCGTCTTCTCGTCGAGCGTGGCGTCGGGGGAGTTCGCGGACAGCGCCACCACGGTGCCGGCCAGGGCTGAGTGCGGCAGCTGCGCCAGCCAGTCCAGCACCTGCCGGGTCCCGTTGACGCCCTCCGCGGTCATCGGGGCGACCACCACCCGGGCGTGGGCGGTGTCCATCGCCGTACGGGCCACCTCACCGGGCAGGGTCTCGCAGTCCACCACCGTCACCGCGAAGTAGCGCCGCAGCGCCAGGGTGACCGTGCGATACGTGCGTACGTCCATGGGCGCGCCGACGCGTCCCTGACTCGCGGGCAACAGCCAGCCGCCGTCGGTCACCGGGACCAAATACCCCGTGACATCGGTGAGTTGCATCGCAGGGGTGAGGATCTGCGCCAGGTCCGCGCACGACCAGCGCACCGACTCCGCGCCCATCCGCACCGGCAGCGTACCCAGCGCCGCGTCCGCCTCCAGGGTCAGCACGGGATCGTGCCGGTAGTGGTTGAAGGTGCGGCCCAGCAGAGCGGAGACGGTCGACTTGCCCACCCCGCCCCGGATGGACGTCACCGCGATGACACGCCCGGTGGTGACCGGATGCTGCAACTCCCGCGCGATCCGCGTCTCTTCAGCTACTTCCTGGGTGGCTGAAGCGGTGAGTTTGCGGAGCGTGCGTCCGGTACGGCGGGTCACGGAATCGCCGTGCTGGGGGCGCCCCAGGGCGTGCGCCAGGCGGGGGTCGACCGTGGGTACGGACTCCGGAGTGTGCAGGGGAAGCCGGGGACGACGGGATGCCCGGACAGCGGGGTCCGACGGCGGCGCCGGGTCGGACCGCTGAGGGAAACCCGGTGCGGCAGCTCCACCCGCATCAGCGGGCGGCTCCTGGGCGGGGTACGTCAGTCGGAGCGGCGCAGTGGGCTCGGCCGACGCAGGGGCGGGTCCGGCCGCTTCGTCCGGCGTACCGTGCTGCCCCAACTGCCGCAGCACATCCCGCTGCCAGTCCCCGCCCTGAGCCATGAAGTTACCCCTACGCGAAGGTGTCGAGCAGACGCCCGTACACGCCGAACGCCCCGATGACGAGCGGGAACAGGGCGATGACTCCCACCGACTCGAGCACATCGCCGAAGCGCC
Organism: Streptomyces sp. NPDC058371; assembly: GCF_042723265.1. NCBI lineage: Bacteria > Bacillati > Actinomycetota > Actinomycetes > Kitasatosporales > Streptomycetaceae > Streptomyces > Streptomyces sp. NPDC058371. Next base: position 85,733 of record NZ_JBHXJC010000001.1, read on the forward strand.
GCAGCCGCACCCGCACATGCTCGGCGGGCTGTACCGCCAGCACCAGCAGCGGCAGGGTGGCCAGCGCGACGAGCACGGCCAACGGCCCCGCGGCACCGGAGTGCTCCTGCCACACCCCGATGAGCCGGACGGCGACCACGGCAGCAGCCCCGAACAACGCCACGACCTCGGTGACGAGCGGGAAGGCACGTGCGCGCAGCGCCAGAACGCCGGTGACCACCACGGCGAGCGAGACGGTCCACGTCGACGGCGCGCGCAGTACGAGAAGCCCCGCCGCCATGGCCGAGACGGCCAGGACGATCGTGGCGAGTGCCAGGCCACGATGAGTGGCGGTCAGGGCGGTGCTCACCTGGTACCGGCTGACAGAAGTGCCGCTGGACCGACGGTCGTCCAGCCCGGAAAGACCGGACGCCATCAGCGCGAGCCGCGGCAGCACACCCAGGGCGACAACCGAGAGGACGCTCAGCAACGCACCCACACGGGCCTGCTCCACTGACGTACCAGCGCCCGACTGAAACGCCACCGCCACCTGCCAGCAGACGACACAGCCGGCCACTGCCGCGGCACCGACGAGCCCACCGCGGCCCAGCGCCGTGAACCAGCCCAGCAGGAGCAGCGTCACAACGAGAGCGACCGCCACACCGGCCGGCCGCACCGCGCCGGACCAGGCATGGGCATCGGCCACGGTCCACGCCCCGAGCGCACCGAGGGCTCCGCCGGTGACGAGGAGCGTGGTGGCCAGACCACGTTGCCCGGCCCGCCCGAAGAGCGCGCCCGCGAGTGCGGCCACTGCGGCAACGGTCACCAGAGCGCTTCCCACGACCGACAACGCGAACTCGCCGCGCGCGAGGAACCCGGCCACGACAGCCCAGCCGAGCGTCGCGACTCCCGCGACGACGCGCCGGGACGCAGGGCTCCACCGCCACGCACGTACATGCAGATCGTCCGCGGCCTCATCGGTGACGTCATGCACCACGGGCGCCGCGGGGGCGTCCTCCAGCCGCACGAGCCGCAGGGCGGCGCCGTCCGGAACCCCGGCCGACTCCAGCGTGCTGTCATGTGCGAGGGCCGAACCGTCCGCGGTGACCAGATGCCGCAACTCGGGCCGAGCCGATACCCGGTCGTCCAGCAGCCGCAGCACTTCGGGCAAGAGCAGCCCGATGGGTTCCTGGGAGGGGAGGACGAGATCAACGCGTCGCCGCTCGCCGATCAGAGTGACGCGGCTCAAAGCCGTCCGGTTCGACGTCGTACGGCTCAGGGACCCCGCAGATATCACGCGTTCGAACCTATCATCGAGTCATCGGGTGGAAGACGCCGAAGGCGCCGAAGGCGTTGCGGAAGGCGAGGAAGACGGCACAGGGGTGCCGTACGGGCTTTTCCCCACGACCCGGTGCGAAACGAAAGACCAGCCCACACACCCCGCACACAACACCGCCGCGACCACGATGCCGGCGAACACCTTCCCCAACCGCTCGTCAACCGACCGCCGCTGCCGCTGCGTTCCGAACAAGACGGCATCCCGCAGCCGCCGGCGCCGAACCGACACCGACTCCAGCAATTGGCTGTCGTAGTCCTGGGCTGCCACAGGTATCCGTTGTCCGTTTCAGTTCTCAGGGCGACGAATCAGTTCTCAGGATCTTCTGCAGAGTTTTCCGTGCCTCAGGTGGGGAACTCGCCGAGCCAGCTGGGCTGGAGGAGGTGTTTGGGCAAGTAGTCGGACTCGACCTCGATGGGGATCCCCCCGTCGTAGGCCAAGCACGCGATGGCCAGCGGGCCCAGGGCGATGCTGCCGTCGATGTCCGCCGCCCGCTCTTCGCTCAAGGTCCAGTAGGCCCGGTGCAGCTTCAGCGCCTCGACCAGGGCTGGGCCGAAGCCCTCTTCGTCCTTGCGTACGAAGTGGTAGAAGAGGTTGATCGGCGGACAGAGCACACCCTGCAGCAGGTCCCGGGGGGCAACCCGCGCCACTGAGGGGTCCGACGCCTGGAACGCGGCAGTGAGCTTCTCCACGAGCCCCGGCTGCCGCAGCCAGTACGTCTGCAGGGTGTCCACCCAGTGGTAGATGTACTCGTCGTACTGCCCCTCCGGCGCACGTAGGCGCTCCAGCGGGATCTCGCACAGTTGCGTCATGCGGTCCTGTTCGCGGCAGATGACAGCCAGCCAGAACGCCTGCAGCCAGGTGCCCGCATCAGCAGTGGACAGGGGGCCGATGGCCCGCAAGCTGCGCATCTTGCGGTCGATACGACACTCGACGGCGCCCTCGTTCGCGCCGGTCACAGCAAACAGCGCAGAACCCAGTTGCATCGCTGTGACCGTGGCTTCCCACGTCTCCACTGCCGCCGCTCGCGGGTCGATGACACAACGAGCGCGCAGGTTCAGGACCGACGTGTTGAAGGTCCCGTCGATAGTGGACGTGGACTCCTCAAGCCGATCGATCTTCCTGCTGAAGTACTGGCTGAGCCGTTCCCCGTACTGCTCGGCCTCGGGGCCCGACGGCAGTCCGTGCCGGTCGATTCGTACGGTCACGGAAGGGTCCCCTTGCTGATGTCGAACCGGCGATACTTGTATCCGGTGTACGTACCCGCGTTCTTCTCGCCCTTGACGACTACATAGTCTAGCTTCCCTTCGTTCAGCGCCTTATCGAGGGTTTCCGCTAGATCGAGCTCGCCACGTTTCTCCATGGCGTCGATGATGCCGTAGAAGTATTCCCTGCTTCCCTGGGATACCTGGCGGCCGTTCGGAAGGGTACGTCTGCCCAGCTCGGTGCTGGGACTGCTCTTGGCCTCGATGACAACGACTCGGCCGTCCTCGCGTGTCCATACCTGGTCGAACTGGTCATTTCCGCTCTTCGGGCCGAGGAGTGTCTCCTTCTCGAAGCCCGGGTAGTTCTCGGCGATGTAGTGGTATTCGGCCGCCGCCTCACCGAATTCCTCGGCCCTGTCTCCCATTTGGGTATGGGATTCCTTGTACGTCCCCTTGGCCTCGCCCCACTGTGCGGCAGTATCGACGGTGCCGTGGAACTCGTGGGCCTTGCCTGCATCCGCTTTCCAGTCCGAGACAAGGTTGTCCCACTTGATAGCGAGATGACGGAGCTTCGCAGCCCCTTCCAGGGCGCGACGCCGCACCTTGCTGGTGACGGTGTCGGCGTCTACGGAGATGTAGCCGTCGTCCAGGAAATGCGGCTTGGGTGGCGCCGGTACATCGTTGGCACGGGTCCACGGCACGTCATTGGAGAGTCGATTGAGCTGTGGTGGCGTATACCCACTCTCGTCGTAGCGCTCCAGGAGCCTTCGGGTGCCGTCTTTGCGGTAGTAGTGCTCGAAGTAACCGGGCTCGTGGTTGGCCCGGTAGACCTGGATCTCCTCGATCTGCTCCAGCGTGAGCGATCCAGGATGTCCGTATGGATTGCTTCCCTCACGCATGAAACTGGGGCGTTCCACCTCAGCGCGCTGACCTGGGATGTCACTGTCCAGCCTGTCCGCGCCGTCTCCGAGCGCATCGTCGCCGGTCCGACCGAAGTCGTCCAGGCCGCCGCTCCCGTGGCCGCCGGAGCCCGCCCCGACATGGCCGTTTCCAATCGGCCCGGCACCGGACCTTCGGGTCTCGGGGCCGACGGTGTGTGCGGCTCCGCCCCTGCCGGATGCTTCCCCAACGTGAGCCGTGGCCCCGGGCGTGCGTGAGGAAGCGCCGACGCCGGCGGGCTCTCGCTGCTGTGCGGGCGTTTCCTCGGGCGTGGTCCGCGCTTCTGCGGCTGCCTGCTGGCGTGGCGTGTCCCCGACGACGTTGCCGTGCTTGTCGACGGGGATGAACTTGCCGTCCTCGATGACCACTTTGGAGCCATCGCCGAGCTCGATGACGCTGTGCAGGCGCTCGGCGTCAGCCGAGGCGCCGATGCCGGTACGGATTCCGGCGGTGAGGTCGGAGAGCTTGGGCAGGGCGCTGATGGCTTTGCCGGTCGCTTTGAGGCCGACGTTGACCGGGTCGATGTACTCACCGACTTTGGCGGCGATTCCGGCACCCTTGGCGACCGCGCCGACTTCGCCGCCCTTGGCCGCGATGGCGAGGGGGCCGGCGCCGAGGGTGAGTCCGTTGAAGACGACCGTTGCCGCGGCGCGGGCGGGGTTCTCGCTCCACATGTCCCAGGCGACGATGGATTTGGCGAAGTCCTTGGCGGCCTTCTTCTGCCGGACCTCGGCGGCGCTCTCCTTGTCCGGGCCGATCGCCCAGTCCATGAGCGCGTCGTAGGGCTTGGCGGTGTACTGGCCGATCCCGCCGAGGACGTCACCGAGGTGACCCCAGGCGTCCCCCGCCGCGTCCGAGCCGTTCCAGCCGACCAGCGAGCCCAGCCCCTTGATGCCGCCCCAGATGTTGTCGATGACGAGGCCGTCCCAGAAGAAACTCTTGGCCCAGTAACCGACGTCCCACGCGTGGTGGGACTCGCTCTCCGGGGTGCCCCAGGGCGTGTCCTTGGCGTGCTTGAGGTCGTCGAGGCCGTAGCCGTACATCACCGTCTTCTTGTTGACGGTGTGGTGGCCGTCGTCGACCACGAACTCCGGACCGCCCACGAGAGCCGAGATCTTGGTGGCGGCCCGGCGCTCGGCCTCCCTGAAGGCGCTCTCGGCTGCGGCGACGCCGTCCATGAGCTCCTGGTGACGGTGGATCTTGTCCCCGTCGTACGTCCAGTCGTCGTCGCCCTGGACGCTGTCGACGAACGCGAAGGCGTCCGTCTTGAGCTGGGCCAGCTTCTTGGCGAGCGGCCGGGCCTCGATGGAGTACGTGTCCAGCGCGTCCGCGACCTTCTCCAGCTTGGTGGCGAAGGCGTCCGACTTGTCCATCACCGGTTGCGTGGTGGCGAACAGGTCGTCGGCTTCCGGTGCGGTGTAGAAGGCCTCCAGCATCTGGAAGCGGGAGTGCACGTCCATGCCGCTGTCGCGGATTCCGATGGCGTCACTGCGCAGCCCGGAAGAGTCCTTGTCCAGCTGGTCGAAGTCGCCGGTGAACTGGGATATGGCCGACGGCTCGATCACTTGTCGCCGCCCTCCTTGCCCTTGCCACCCTGGCCCGGCAGATCGACCTTCGGTGCGCCGAGCGCTTTGTGTTCCGCCTGGGCGGCCATATCGAGATCCCCGGCGAGGTAGTACGCGGTCGCCTCCCGGGCCCCGTTCACCGACTTCGCCGCCCGCGCGCCGAGGAACAGCACATCACCCGCGGTCTTCTCGACGAAGATGGCCAGCGCCGCGCCGACAGCACCGGGTGGCGCGACCCCGCAGTACGGACCGCTGATCGTGCCGGCAGACGTGGCCGCGCTCTCCACATCTGTTCCGTACGCCTTGACGTGCTTGGCCACGTCGTCCATCGCGTCAGCGACCAGTGAGGTCACGAACTCGACGCCGGACGACGAGATGTCCCACCCCGACATGCCCAACCCCCGTTGAAACGTTCCTGCTTGATGCGGCGCTGGTCAGCCGATGTTGTCGACGGCAGCGCGGGCCTTGGCCATCGTCGACTGCGCGGTGCCGTCGTTCTGCTCCAGCGTGGTGCGTACGAGGCGGATGATGTCGCGGACCTCGTTGGCCGCACGGTTCCAGCGGACTTCCTTGCCGTGGTACTCGTCGGAGACGCCGTCGGCCTGGAACTCGGCCATCGCGGCCTGCACCGCGCGGTCGCGGTCGCCGAGGACGCGCTCCAACTGGCCGATGACGCCCTGGAGGCTGCCCTGCACCTCGGTGGAGGCGCCGGTGTCGTACGAGCGGCGGTCCTGGTTCTGCCCCATGGTCACGTTCCCCCTGTGTGTTTGCTATCGGGCGCCGAAGCGGGCCGCGTCGAAGTTGGCCTGGCCCATGTTCTGGTGGGCGTTGTCCTGCTGTTCGACGTCACCGGTGCCGAAGGCGCTGTCCATACCGCCCTGGCCGCCCAGGATCGCGCCCAGCGATCCGTTCAGCGCGTCGGTGATCTCGTCCGCATGGTTCTTGAACGAGTCGAACGCGGCCTTGCCGGCGCCGTTGAACTTCCCCTCCAGCGGCTCCGCCGCCTGCACCAGCCACCTGATCAGCGTGCCCAGGTCCTCAGTCGACCCGATCGTGCTCTTGCCGAGATCCGCCAGGGTCGACGACCCCATGTCGAACTTCATCCACCCGCCCCCGTAAGTCTGTTGTGTACCGCGACCGTTCGGCCACCAGGGCGTGCCCGTGCGTCACACCCGCCTCACAGTCCGTCGAACATCCTCTCGCATCACTGGTTGCAGGCGCAACGCAGTATGGGGCGAAGTGGCGTGATCCATCCCATGAGTTGTCCCGCCGCACCCCCTCAGCCGAGGGTCCGCGACGCTGGACCGAAGGTCGGCCCTGGGCTCTGCACCGGCCACCCCGGCCGCCGCTCGGGCTCGCCTGCCGCGCTGATGGCGGCTGAAATATGCGGTGCCGATGCGGCGCCGATCAATGCCATCGGAGACAGCGCAAGGCCATGGACCTCACGCCGGTCTCGGTGTGCCGTGAGCTGATGTGCAGCCGAGCGGCGGCGCCTTCTGAGGGCGGACCTGGCTACCGTGTTGCCATGAACACAATCCGCCTGCTCCTCGTCGACGACGATCCTCTGGTCCGGTCCGGTCTTTCGTTCATGATGGGGGGCGCGGCGGACATCGAGATCGTGGGGGAAGCGGCGGACGGCGGAGAGGTCGCGGGCCTCGTCGACAGGACTCGCCCCGACGTGGTGCTCATGGACATCCGGATGCCCACGATGGATGGACTGACGGCGACTGAACGACTGCGTGCCTGCAAGGACGCCCCGGAAGTGGTGGTCCTGACAACGTTTCACGCGGACGACCAGGTGCTGCGAGCCTTGCGTGCAGGCGCTGCCGGGTTCGTCCTCAAGGACACCCCACCCGCTCAGATCATCGAGGCGGTCCGCAGGGTGGCGGCTGGCGACCCGGTGCTGTCGCCCGCGGTCACCCGGCAGCTGATGTCGCATGCGGCTGCCTCCGATCGGGACGTGCGCAGCGAGCGGGCGAATCAGTGCATCGGCCTGCTCAACACCCGTGAACGCGAAGTCGCCATCGAGGTCGGCCGAGGAAAGTCCAACGCGGACATCGCTGCTGAGCTCTACATGAGCGTTGCGACGGTGAAGACCCATGTGTCCCGCATTCTGACGAAGTTGGACCTCAACAACCGCGTGCAAGTTGCCCTGATGGTGCACGACGCAGGCGTTCTGGACTGAGTCGCCACCCCTCGCCGGCTGCGTCTGGACGAAGCCCGCACCCCGCTGCCGCAGCACCCTTGGAGGGTTCTGGGAATAGGTGACCCGCTCGCCAGATACCCCTTCTCCCTCATCCTCGCCAAGCTCGACCTCAACAACCCGGTACCGACAGCCCTGTTGACGTACGACGCGGGACTCGTTGAGGACGACGGGCACTGGGCGGCCCGCAGCGGCGTTGGAAGGGGAGGGGAGACACAGGGGGCGGGACATGACGGAGTTGATCGACCTGGGGAAGTACGGGACGCGGTTCACCGAGGACCCGTATCCCGTGTACGCGGAGCTGCGCGCGTTGGGTCCCGTGCACCGGGTGCGGCTGCCACCGCCGGACGCCCACCACGAGACCTGGCTCGTCGTCGGATACGAGGAGGCGCGGGCAGCGCTCGCCGATCCCAGGCTGGCCAAGGACGGCCAGAAGATCGGAGTCACGTTCCTCGACGAGCAGCTCATCGGCAAGTATCTGCTGGTCGCCGACCCGCCGCAGCACACGCGGCTGCGCAAGCTGATAGCGGGGGAGTTCACCGCGCGCCGGGTGGAGGCGCTGCGCCCGCGCGTCCAGGCGATCGCCGACGCGCTGCTCGACGACATGCTGCCGGTCGGCCGCGCCGACCTCGTCGAGTCGTACGCGTATCCGCTCCCGCTCACCGTCATCTGTGAGCTGCTGGGCGTTCCCCCGCTCGACCGGGCGGCTTTCCGCGCCTTGTCGACGGAGGCGGTCGCGCCCTCCAGCGCCGAGAGCGAGCACAGTGCCTTCGTCGAACTCGCCGCGTATCTCACCGACTTGATCGAGGACAAGCGCTGCGCGGGACCGGTCGACGACCTGCTCGGCGATCTGATCCGTGCGACCACCGAGGACGGCGACCAGCTCTCCGCCCAGGAGCTGCGCGGCATGGCGTTCGTGCTGCTCATCGCGGGCCACGAGACGACGGTCAACCTGATATCCGGCGGCGTCCACGCCCTGCTCACGCACCCCGGTCAACTCACCGCGCTGCGAGCCGACATGACCCTCCTCGACGGCGCCGTCGAGGAAATGCTCCGCTACGAGGGTCCGGTGGAGAACGCGACGTTCCGTTTCGCCGCCGAGCCGCTGGACATCGCGGGAACGGCGGTCGCGTCGGGCGACCCGGTGATGATCGGGCTCGCCGCGGCCGACCGTGACGGGGGCCGCTATCCCACGCCGGACCGCTTCGACATCCGGCGCGACGCCCGCGGCCACGTCGCCTTCGGGCACGGCATCCACTACTGCCTGGGCGCGCCCCTGGCCCGCCTCGAAGCCCGTGTCGCGCTCCGCTCGCTGCTGGAGCGCTGCCCGGACCTGGCCCTCGACGGCCCGCCCGGCGCCCGGCTACCCGGCATGCTCATGCGCGGGGTGCGCAGTCTGCCGGTGCGCTGGTGAGCAGGGAGCCACCACGTCCGGGGCGCGGGGAGCCGCGAAGTCCGGAGTGCGCGGAGCCACCACCTCCGGGGTGCACGGAGCCCGCGAGTCGGGGGTGCACGGAGCCCGCGAGGGTGTACGGCTCCTCCTTGCGCCGGGCGCAGATGAGGAGCCGTACCTCCGGGGACCGCGCTCAGTCGCGTCCGCCCGGGATCTCCGCCAGCCGGACCGGCCGGTGGTCGAGGCGCGACAGCTCGCAGGCCTCCGCGATGCGCAGGGCGTGCAGGGCCTCGCGGCCGTCGCAGGGGTTGGCGCGCTCGCCCCGGACGACCTCGACGAACGCGCTGAGCTCGGCCTCGTAGGCGGGTCCGAACCGATCGAGGAAACCGGTCCAGGGCTTGTCGGCGGGCGGCGGCCCGGCCGGCTCGGTGGAGGCGATCGGCGTTCGGTCGTCGAGGCCGACGCCGATCTGGTCCAGCTCGCCGGCCAGCTCCATGCGGACGTCGTAGCCGGCGCCGTTCAGCCGCGTCGCCGTCGCCGTGGCGAGCGTGCCGTCGTCGAGGGTGAGGACGGCCGCGGCGGTGTCGATGTCGCGCGCCTCACGGAACATCGCGGGCCCCGCGTCGGACCCGGTCGCGTAGACCTCGGTGACCTCGCGGCCGGTCACCCACCGCACGATGTCGAAGTCATGGACCAGGCAGTCGCGGTAGAGCCCGCCGGAGAGCGGAAGGTAGGCGGCCGGGGGCGGCGACTGGTCCGACGTCATTGCGCGGACCGTGTGCAGCCGCCCGAGCCGGCCGGAGCGCACCGCCTCGCGGGCGGCCGTGTACCCGGCGTCGAAGCGACGCTGGAAGCCGAGCTGGAGCACCGTCCCGGCGGCGTCGACCTCGGCGAGCGCGGCCAGCGTGCCCGGCAGATCGAGAGCGATGGGCTTCTCGCAGAAGACCGGGAGGCCGGCGCGCGCTGCCCGACCGATCAGTTCGGCGTGGGCCGAGGTCGCCGCCGTGATGACCACGGCGTCCACGCCCCAGGTGAAGATCTCGTCCACGCTCGGCGCCGCCGTGGCACCCAGGCGGTCCGCCAGTTCGTGCGCCCGCGCGGTGTCCGCGTCCGTGACGATGAGGGAGCCGACCTCGCGGTGGCGGTTGAGAGCGGTCGCGTGGAATGTGCCGATACGACCCGTTCCGATAAGTCCGATGCGCATGGGAACAAACTGAGGGCGGACCCGGCACCCTGTCAATGGTTTGTCCGGACAATCGAACTTCACAACTTCCCGTCAACATCTCCCGGAGCTACGCTCGGCGGGTGCCGAAACCAGATGTGGATCCGACCGTGTCGCTCCAGCTCAGCGTCGACCGCAGCAGTCCGGTCCCGCTGTACTTCCAGCTGTCCCAGCAGCTGGAGGCCGCGATCGAGCACGGAACACTCACCCCGGGAAGTCTGCTGGGCAACGAGATCGAGCTCGCCGGCCGGCTCGGGCTGTCCCGGCCCACGGTCCGTCAGGCCATCCAGTCCCTCGTCGACAAGGGCCTCCTCGTCCGGCGCCGAGGCGTCGGCACCCAGGTCGTGCACAGCCAGGTCAAGCGCCCCCTGGAACTCAGCAGCCTCTACGACGACCTGGAGGCGGCGGGGCAGCGCCCGGCGACCCGGGTGCTAGTCAACGCGGTCGAACCGGCGTCCGCCGAGGTCGCGGCCGCGCTCGGAATCGCCGAGGACAGCGACGTACACCGCGTCGAACGGCTCCGGCTGGCGCACGGCGAGCCGATGGCGTACCTCTGCAACCATCTGCCGCCCGGGCTGCTTGAGCTCGACAGTGCCCGGCTGGAGGCCACCGGTCTGTACCGGCTGATGCGCGCCGCCGGCATCACCCTGCACAGCGCCCGCCAGTCCGTCGGCGCCCGCGCCGCCACCGAGGAGGAGGGCGAGCGGCTCGGCGAGCCGTCCGGCGCCCCCCTGCTCACCATGCAGCGCACCACGTTCGACGACACCGGCCGGGCCGTCGAGTTCGGTTCCCACACCTACCGCGCCTCGCGCTACTCCTTCGAGTTCCAGCTCCTCGTACGCCCCTGACCCGGCCGCGCGCCCGGTCCGGCAGGCGGCCCGGGGCTCGAACGGGACTCGCTTCGGGCACCCTCCAATCTCAATCGTAAGAATGTTCTGACAAACCCATTGACGGTTGTGCGGACCCGGAGCTAGAACTCCCCACAGCCGCAACGGGGCGGCGGGAGAGAGGGTGGTCCCACCATGCGAACAGCCCGCACAGCAGCAGCGGTGATAGCCGTGATCGCGCTCGCCGCCGGGTGCAGCAGCTCCGGCGGCAAGGACTCCGCGGACAAGGCGAGCGGCAGCGGAAGCGGCGGCAAGGCCGCCGGTACGCCCCGCCTCAAGATCGCGATGGTGACGCACTCCGGCGAGGGCGACACCTTCTGGGACATCGTCCAGAGCGGCGCCAAGCAGGCCGCGTCGAAGGACAACGTCCAGTTCCTCTACTCCAACGACAAGGAAGCCAACGGACAGGCCCAGCTCGTCCAGGCCGCGATCGACAAGAAGGTCGACGGCATCGTCGTCACGCTGGCCAAGCCCGAGGCGATGAAGGACGTCCTCGCCAAGGCCGAGAAGGCGGGCATCCCGGTCGTCACGATCAACTCCGGCGCGGAGTTCTCGAAGAAGTTCGGGGCACTCGTCCACTTCGGCCAGGACGAGTCGGTCGCCGGTGAGGCCGTGGGCGACGAGCTCAACAACCGGGGACTGAAGAAGGCCGTCTGCGTCATCCACGAACAGGGCAACGTCTCGCTGGAGCAGCGCTGCGCGGGCGTGAAGAAGACGTTCAAGGGCTCCCTGGAGAACCTCAACGTCGACGGCACCAACGCCCCCGGCTCCCAGTCGTCCATCGAGGCGAAGCTCCAGGCCGGCAAGGACATCGACGCCGTCGTCACGCTCGGCGCGCCGATCGCCGCCGTCGCGGTGAAGGCCAAGGCCGACGCGGGCAGCAAGGCACAGATCGCCACCTTCGACCTCAACGCCGAGGTGGTCAAGCGCCTGAAGGCCAAGGAGGTCGGTTTCGCCGTCGACCAACAGCCCTACCTCCAGGGCTACGAGGCCATCGACGAGCTGTGGCTCTACAAGACCAACGGCAACGTGATCGGCGGCGGCCAGACGGTGCTCACCGGTCCCGCCATCGTCACCGAGAAGGACGTGCCGCAACTCGAGAAGTACACCGCGCGCGGGACCCGCTGATGGAGTGCATGATCCCCGTGTTCGATACTTGGGCGTTTGGGGCCGGTGAGACGCCGGCCCCCGGGGCCTACGGAACGGCCCACCGGGCCGGTCCGCGGGCCCCGGCGCACCAGACAGCACAGCAAGAAGGGCACGGCCTCGTGGCACGCACTCGGACCTGGGTAAGCATCGCGCTCGCAGGGGCGCTGGGGGTGTCTCTCGCGGGATGCAGCAGCACCGGCGGGAAGCGGGCCGAGGACGCCCGCAAGGAGGCGTCGGCCCAGGGCAAGGCCGCGGTGAACACGCCCAAGTGGACGTTCGCGATGATCACCCACTCGGGTGATGGCGACACGTTCTGGGACATCGTCCAGAGCGGCGCCAAGCAGGCCGCCGTCAAGGACAACATCGACTTCCTGTACTCGCACAACGCCGAGGCCCAGCAGCAGGCGCAGCTCGTGGACGCCGCGGTCGACAAGAAGGTCGACGGCATCATCGTCTCGCTGGCGAAGCCCGACGCGATGAAGGCCGCCGTCGCCCGCGCCGAGAAGGCGGGCATTCCCGTGATCACCGTGAACTCCGGTTCCGAGGAGTCCAAGGCGTTCGGCGCGCTCACGCACATCGGCCAGGACGAGACGATCGCCGGCGAGGCGGTGGGCGACGAGCTCAACAAGCGGGGCCGGAAGAAGGCCCTGTGCGTCCTGCACGAGCAGGGCAACGTCGGCCACGAGCAGCGCTGCGCGGGCGTCAAGAAGACCTTCAAGGGCGATGTGCAGAACATCTACGTCCAGGGCACGAGCATGCCCGACGTGCAGTCGTCGATCGGGGCCAAGCTCCAGTCCGACAAGTCCATCGACGCCGTCGTCACGCTCGGCGCCCCCTTCGCGGACACCGCGGTGAAGGCCAAGAAGGACGCGGGCAGCAAGGCCGAGATCGACACCTTCGACCTGAACGCCAAGGTGGCCGCCGAGCTCAAGGACGGCACCCTCGGCTTCGCCGTCGACCAGCAGCCGTACCTCCAAGGGTACGAGGCCATCGACCTGCTCTGGCTCTACAAGTACAACGCCGACGTCCTCGGCGGCGGCAAGCCGGTGCTGACCGGACCGCAGATCATCACCAAGGACCAGGCCGCCGCGCTGGAGGCCTACACGAAGCGGGGGACCCGATGACCGCACCCGCACCTGCACCCGCACCGGCCCCCGCGCCCCCGCCGCCGGCCAAGGTCGACGAGCGGCTGCTGAAGTCCTCGCCGCTGCGCAAGCTCATGGGCCGCCCCGAACTCGGTTCGGTGGTCGGCGCGATCGCGGTCTTCGTCTTCTTCGCGATCTTCGCGGACAGCTTCGTGCGGGCCGCGAGCCTCAGCACGGTCCTGTACGCCTCGTCGACGATCGGCATCATGGCCGTACCGGTGGCCCTGCTGATGATCGGCGGCGAGTTCGACCTCTCCGCGGGCGTCCTGGTCACCAGCTCGGCGCTGATCTCCTCGATGTTCAGCTACCAGATGACCGCGAACGTCTGGGTCGGCGTGCTGGTCTCCCTGATCGTCACCCTGGCGGTCGGCGTCTTCAACGGCGTCATGCTGACCCGCACCGACCCGCCGAGCTTCATCATCACGCTCGGTACGTTCCTGATGCTGACCGGTATGAACCTCGGCTTCACCAAGCTGATCAGCGGCACGGTCTCCACGAAGTCGATCTCCGACATGCAGGGCTTCTCCTCCGCTAGGGACGTCTTCGCCTCGACGTTCACCATCGGCGGTGTCGACTTCAAGGTCACCATCCTGTGGTGGCTGGGCCTCATCGTGGTCGCCACCTGGGTTCTGCTGCGCACCCGGATCGGCAACTGGATCTACGCCGTCGGCGGCAACGAGGACGCGGCCCGCGCGGTCGGCGTCCCGGTCAACAAGACCAAGATCGGCCTCTACATGGGGGTCGCGTTCGGCGCCTGGATCTCGGGCCAGCACCTGCTGTTCTCGTTCGACGTCGTGCAGTCCGGCGAGGGCGTCGGCAACGAGCTGATCTACATCATCGCGGCCGTCATCGGCGGCTGTCTGATCACTGGCGGCTACGGCTCCGCGGTCGGCGCGGCGGTCGGCGCCCTGATCTTCGGCATGGTCAGCAAGGGCATCGTGTTCGCCGAGTGGAACCCGGACTGGTTCAAGTTCTTCCTGGGAGTGATGCTGCTCCTGGCGACCCTGCTCAACCACTGGGTCCGCAAGCGCGCGGAGGTGACGAAATGACGACGAACCCGAAGCTGACGAAGGGTGCCGCCGGCACGGAACGTGCGGCACTCGTGGAGCTCGACGACGTCAGTAAGTACTACGGCAACATCCGCGCCCTCGAAGGTGTCTCGCTGGAGGTGCACGCGGGCGAGATCTCCTGCGTGCTCGGTGACAACGGCGCCGGCAAGTCCACCCTGATCAAGATCATCGCGGGTCTGCACCAGCACGACTCGGGCACGCTGCGCATCGACGGCGAGGAGACCCGGCTGTCCTCCCCGCGCGATGCCCTGGACCGCGGTATCGCCACGGTCTACCAGGACCTCGCCGTGGTCCCGCTGATGCCGGTCTGGCGGAACTTCTTCCTCGGCTCCGAGCCGTCGAAGGGCAAGGGCCCCTTCAAGCGCATGAACGTCGAGTTCATGCGCCGGACGACCTACGCCGAGCTGCTGCGCATGGGCATCGACCTGCGCGACGTCGACCAGCCCATCGGCACGCTCTCCGGCGGTGAGCGCCAGTGCGTGGCGATCGCCCGCGCCGTGTACTTCGGCGCCAAGGTCCTCGTCCTCGACGAGCCCACCGCCGCCCTGGGGGTGAAGCAGTCCGGTGTGGTCCTCAAATATGTGGCCGCCGCACGGGACGCGGGACTCGGGGTCGTATTGATCACCCACAACCCCCATCACGCCTACCTCGTGGGCAACCGCTTCGTGCTCCTGAAGCGCGGCGCCATGTTCAGCAGCAACAGCCGCGAGGACATCTCCCTCGACGAGCTGACCCGCCAGATGGCGGGCGGCAGCGAACTGGACGACCTGCGACACGAACTGGAGCGGACCACGTAGGACGATCCTTCGACACCAGGGCCCCGGTTCCCCGCGCTTCTCTTCGAGGGGCGCGGGACAACTTCTTGAGGTGTGCGGCGAGGCCTTTGAGGGGCGTGGGGGACTGCGCGACAGGCCCCCGCCGGCCTGCGTCGAGTCAGCCGACGCGAGGGTTCCCGCGCTTCGCTGTGAGGGGCGCGGAGAGGTCTTTGAGGGGCGCGGGGAACTGCGCGACAAGCCCCCACCGGGCCGCGGCCGGGACACGACCCGGGGTCTGGGGCGGAGCCCCAGGGTCCGTGACGCGGCGGCAGGCCGAGGGGGGCGAAAGCCTCACCGGATGCCACACCCGCGCCAAGCGGCGACCACGCGACGCGAGGCCCGTGGACGCACCCCGTGCACACGCGCGCACGCACCCCGTGCGCAACAGTGCCGCAGACCTGGCCGGAGGCTCCCGCAGTGCAGTCCCGCCGCACCGTAAGGCAGAATCGGCGCGATGAGCACCTACCGCGACCTCGCGCTCCCCCGAGCTCTCGGCTCCGCTCGAGCAGCCGGCGCCCCCATCGGCTCCCGCCGGGCCACCGTCCTGCGGACCGCGGGCACGCGCGAGCGCCGATCCCATCTGACGGCGCCCCGGGTCCCCACCGTGGGCATCGACATCGGGGGCACGAAGGTGATGGCGGGCGTCGTCGACGCCGACGGCAACATCCTGGAGAAGGTCCGCGCCGAGACGCCGGACAAGTCCAAGAGCCCCAGGGTCGTCGAGGACACGATCGTCGAACTGGTCCTGGACCTCTCCGACCGTCACGACGTGCACGCGGTGGGCATCGGCGCGGCCGGCTGGGTCGACGCCGAGCGCAACCGCATCCTGTTCGCCCCGCATCTGTCCTGGCGCAACGAGCCGCTGCGCGACCGGCTCGCCGGACGGCTCGCCGTCCCGGTCCTCGTCGACAACGACGCCAACGCCGCGGCCTGGGCCGAGTGGCGCTTCGGGGCCGGCCGTGGCGAGGACCACCTCGTCATGATCACGCTCGGCACCGGCATCGGCGGCGCGATCCTGGAGGACGGCCAGGTCAAGCGCGGCAAGTTCGGGGTCGCGGGCGAGTTCGGCCATATGCAGGTCGTGCCCGGCGGCCACCGCTGCCCCTGCGGCAACCGCGGCTGCTGGGAGCAGTACAGCTCCGGCAACGCCCTGGTCCGCGAGGCCCGCGAAATGGCCGCCGCGGACTCCCCGGTCGCGTACGGGATCATCGAGCGCGTCAAGGGCAACATCCCCGACATCACCGGGCCGCTCATCACCGAGCTGGCCCGCGAGGGTGACGCCATGTGTGTCGAACTCCTCCAGGACATCGGCCAGTGGCTCGGCGTCGGCATCGCGAACCTGGCGGCCGCCCTCGACCCCTCCTGCTTCGTCATCGGCGGCGGTGTCTCGGCGGCGGACGACCTGCTGATCGGCCCCGCGCGCGACGCGTTCCGCAGGCATCTGACCGGCCGCGGCTACCGCCCCGAGGCCCGTATCGCCCGCGCCCAGCTCGGCCCCGAGGCCGGCATGGTCGGCGCGGCCGATCTCGCCCGGCTCGTCGCCCGCCGCTTCCGCCGCGCGAACCGGCGCCGCGTGGAGCGCTACGAGCGGTACGAACGGTTCGCGGAGTCCCGTCGTACGGCCCGGGAGTCGCTGTGACCGCCTCCCTGCCGCGCCAGGCGTCTCCGCCGGACGAGCCGCCGCGCCCCACCGAGGAGGACCGGCGCCACATGATCCGCCGGCGTGCGCTCACGCTGCTGATCATCGTGCTGCTCATCGGCGTTCCGGCCGGCTATCTGGTGATCTCCGCCGACCAGAGCCGCAACAGCGGCAAGGACAAGGAGGAGAAGTACTCGGCGACCGGCCTCACCAAGGGCTGGCCCTCCCGCGTCCAGCGCCGCCTCTACCAGGTGCCCGTGCCCGGCTACTCCACGGACGTCGCCTACTACGAGACGAACAACTGGAAGACCAGCCGCCTGTACGTCCAGTTCCTCACCAGCGACGACGGCCTCGACACGTTCCTCAAGAGCATCGGGACCAGCCGCGACGCCCTGAAGGAGGACGACATCACCATCGGCGCCCGCGACCAGGGGGTCGTCGGATGGGAGTTCTCCGACGGTGGCCCGTGGTCGGGCCTCGTCCACCGGCAGAAGAACCCGGCACCCACCCAGGACGTCGTCGTGAACTGGTCGAGCCCCGGGCACCCCATGGTGTACGTCGTCTCCCGCACGACGCCCTGACGGCTCCGCCGAGGCACCGGCCCCGTTGCCGCGGCCGATTGTCAGAGGCCGCCCGTAGAGTCGAAGACATCTGATTCGACTGCGGGGCGGGAGGTGACCAGACGTATGAGCGGCGGGACGACCGGGACGATGTGGCCGAGGGCCGAGACTGCCGACGCGGCCGTGCCGCTGCGGCTCGCCGCCGTCTTCCTCCCCGCGCCGCTGCCACGCGACGGCCGCGTGGCCTTCTGGGATCCGGAGGCCGCCCTGTCCGCCGGACGGGGGGCTGAGCCTGCCACCACAGCGCCCGAAGGCGGAGCCGATCCGCTGGGTGCGCTGTCCATCGGGAAGGCGTCCGACCCGGCAGGTGGTGTGCCGTCGCCCGGAGCCGGCCCGGCGGCCGGGCTCTCCGTCGGGCAGATCGCCGATCTGGTGGGTGCACCGTCCGCCGGTCCGACGGAGCTCACTGTCGTACGACGTCATGGGGCCGGAGCCCGGCGGGTGACGGTGCCCGCGCGCACCCTGGGGGTCGCCGAGGCCCTGCCGCTGCTCGCCGGTGCCCGGCGCCACCCGGGCGCGCATCCCGCCACCGTCTGCTGGGGCGCCGCCGCACTGCACGCGCTGCGGCTCGTCGCGCGCGGGCGCCTGCTGCCGGGGCTGACGCCCGACGGCCTCGACGCCTGGCGGGCGGGGCCCCTGGACCCGGACGACATCGCCCACCTCAGGGCGGTGGCCGCGGCGCTTCCCTACGAGGGTCACGCGGTTCCGCTGCCCGGCAAGGGCCCGCTCCGGCTGCCCGAACCGGAAGCGCTGATGCGCTCCTTCCTGGACGCGGTCGCGGACACCCTGCCGCGCACCCCGGCCGCGCCGTTCGCGTCGGGGAAGCCCTTCGCGGCGCGCGGCCCGCAGCGCCTGCCGGGTGCTCACGACTGGGCGGCCGAGGTCGCCGCGGGCATGGACGCGGGCGTGCGGATCTCGCTGCGCCTCGACCTCTCCGCGTACCAGCTGTTCGACGACGCCGAGGACGCGCACCGCGCGGGTGCCGCCGTCGTGCAGGTGCACAGCCTCGCCGACCCCACCCTCGTCGTGGACGCGGCAGCCCTGTGGGCGGGTGAGGCCGACGCGACCTTCGGTCCACGCGCGCGGGTGGACGCCGCCCTCGCAGTCCGCCGCGCGGCCCGTGTCTGGCCGCCCCTGGACCGCCTCTCCGAGCAGGACGTGCCCGACGTCCTCGCCCTCTCCGAGCAGGAACTGTCCGATCTGCTGGGCGTGGCGGCGAACCGGCTCGGCGCGGCCGGCGTCGCCGTGCACTGGCCCAGGGACCTCGCCCAGGACCTGAGCGCGGCGGCCGTGGTGCGCCCGGCACCCGGCTCGGCGACCGACGGCTCGGGCTTCTTCGAGGGCGAGGAACTGCTGCAGTTCCGCTGGCAGTTGGCGCTCGGCGGTGATCCGCTCACCGACGCCGAGATGGACGTGCTCGCCGAGGCCCACCGTCCGGTCGTCCGGTTGCGCGACCAGTGGGTGCTCGTCGACCCGGCTCTCGTCCGCAAGGCGCGCAAGCGCGAACTGGGCCTGCTCGACCCGGTGGACGCGCTCTCCGTCGCGCTCAGCGGCAGCGCGGAGGTCGACGGAGAGACGGTCGAGGCGGTGCCGGTCGGCGCGCTCGCCGCCCTGCGCGACCGGCTGACGGCGGGCCCGACGCCCGCGGAGCCGCCGCCCGGCCTCGCGGCCACCCTCCGGGACTACCAACTCCGGGGCCTGGCCTGGCTGGACCTCATGACGTCCCTCGGGCTCGGCGGCTGCCTCGCCGACGACATGGGACTCGGCAAGACGGTCACCCTGATCGCCCTGCATCTGCGGCGGGCCCGCAGCGAGCCGACGCTCGTCGTCTGCCCCGCGTCGCTGCTGGGCAACTGGCAGCGCGAGATCGCCCGCTTCGCCCCCGGCGTCCCCGTCCGCCGCTACCACGGCCCCGACCGCACCCTGAAGGACCTGGACACGGGGTTCGTCCTGACGACCTACGGCACGATGCGCTCGGCGGCCGCGCGACTGGCCCAGCAGCAGTGGGGCATGGTCGTCGCGGACGAGGCCCAGCACGTCAAGAACCCGTACTCGGCGACCGCGAAGGCCCTGCGGACGATCCCCACCCCCGCACGCGTCGCCCTCACGGGCACGCCCGTGGAGAACAACCTCTCGGAGCTGTGGGCGCTCCTCGACTGGACGACCCCCGGGCTCCTGGGCCCCCTCAAGTCCTTCCGCGCCCGGCACGCGCGCGCGGTGGAGAACGGCGAGGACGAAGAGGCGGTCGAGCGGCTCGCCCGGCTGGTCCGGCCGTTCCTGCTGCGCCGCAAGAAGTCCGACCCGGGCATCGTGCCCGAGCTGCCGCCCAAGACGGAGACGGACCACCCGGTCCCGCTCACCCGCGAGCAGGCCTCCCTCTACGAAGCGGTGGTGCGGGAGTCGATGCTGGCCATCGAGACGGCCGAGGGCATCGGCCGCCGGGGCCTGGTCCTCAAGCTCCTCACCTCGCTCAAGCAGATCTGCGACCACCCGGCCCTGTATCTGAAGGAGGACGCGAGGACCGCCGCCCACGGACCGGCCACCCGCTCCGGCAAACTGGCCCTGCTGGACGAGCTGTTGGACACGCTGCTCGCCGAGGACGGCTCGGCACTGGTCTTCACGCAGTACGTGGGGATGGCCCGCCTCATCACCTCCCACCTCGCCTCGCGTGCCGTCCCGGTCGAACTGCTCCACGGGGGCACGCCGGTGGTGGAGCGCGAGCGCATGGTGGACCGTTTCCAGAGCGGGGCCACTCCGGTCCTCGTCCTCTCCCTGAAGGCGGCCGGCACGGGCCTGAACCTCACCCGGGCCGGTCACGTCGTCCACTTCGACCGCTGGTGGAACCCGGCCGTCGAGGAGCAGGCCACCGACCGCGCCTACCGCATCGGCCAGACCCAGCCCGTCCAGGTCCACCGCCTGATCACCGAGGGCACGGTCGAGGACCGCATCGCGGAGATGCTGGAGGCGAAGCGGGCGCTGGCCGACGCCATCCTCGGCTCCGGCGAGGCCTCCCTGACAGAGCTGACCGACCGCGACCTGTCCGACCTGGTCTCCCTCCGGAGGCCCACGTGAACGCCGTCGCGGACGGGGCGGGTTCGGGCCGGGCGGATTCGCAGGAGACGGGCCCGGGCGGGGCCGAGGTGGAGGAGGCACGAGCGAGCGGTGAGGCGAGGGCCGCCCACGAGGCACGCCCTGCCCGCACAGTGCGGTCCGCCGACGAGGCCCGGCTTGCTGACGACGTGCGGTCTGTTGGTGAGGCGTCGGGTGGCGATGAGGTGGGGTCTGTTGGTGAGGGGCGGGCTGGCGATGAGGTGGGGTCCGCTGGTGCGGCCCGGCTTGCTGACGACGTGCGGTCTGTCGGTGGGGTGTCGGGTGGCGATGAGGTGGGGTCCACAGGTGCGGCCCGGCTTGCCGGCGAGGCGCGGTCTGTCGGTGAGGTGAGGGCCGCTGACGAGGCGCGGCCTGGTGACGAGGCGCGGCGGGCGTTGCGTGCGGCGCGGGAGCGGGAGGGCCGGGCGGCCGACGAGCACGGGGATTCGGCGGGGGCGGGCGGTGCCGTGCGAGGAGCCCGGGGCGCGTCGCGCACGACGGCTTCCGCGGCCGGCCCCCGCCCGGGAGACGTGGCACGCGAAGCGTTGCGGCGCGCCGCCGAGGCGGGGACCGCCAAGGACTCCGGTGCCGCGCAGGACTCTGGTGCAGCCCAGGACGCCGGTGCCGCGCAGGACTCTGGTGCAGCCCAGGGCGCCGGTGCCGCGCAGGACTCTGGTGCAACCAAGGACGCCGGTTCTGCGCAGGGCTCTGGTGCTCCGGAGGACTCCGGTTCTGCGAAGGACCCTGGTGTCGCGCAGGACTCCGGTGCTGCCAAGGACGTCAGTGTCCCGAAGGACTCCGGTGCGGACTCCGCTTCCTTGCCTGTTCCCGGGCCCGTGTCCGACGGCATCTCTGACGCGCAGGTGGGGAGTGCTGCTGCATCGGAGGAGCCCGCGGCCTCGGGCGGACGTGGCGATGAGGGAACCCCGGGAACCCCGGGAACCCCGGGAACCCCGGGAACCCCGGGAACCCCGGGAACCGCGCGGCCCGCTGACATCGCGCGCGAGGCGTTGCGCGCTGCCCGCGAGGGACAGGCGAAGCAGCGGACGGGGCCCGGATCCAAGGGAGTTGAGGCCCGGCGCCGAACTGCTTCGGAGGCGGCGGCCGGTAAGGGAGGCCGGCAGGAGCCCCGGCACCCGCGCACCGCGGGAAGCCGGGCCCAGGACGTACGGGACCTCCTCGCCGGCGCTTTCCAACTGCCCACGGACGCCTCGCTGGGGGAACCTGCCCCTAGGACTCCGGCCGAGCGGCCCCCAGCTGAGCCCCCCTCCGCGCGCCGAGCCGGTGGCCTGCCTCCAGGGCTGACACCGAGTGGGGATCCGGCCGAGCCGAGGGCCGGTGCGGTTCCCCTCGCGAGGGCCGACAGCGAGGACCTCAGCGGGGACGCCGCGAGTGCCAACGGCCGTACGGGGAGCGGAACTTCAACGACCAGCCAGGCAGACGTCGTCGGCGACCAGGCAGGCGTCGCCATCGACCGGGAGCCGGCGTCCGAGCAACGCGTGCCCCCGCACCCCGACCGCCCCGCACATCGCGATGGTGACCCGGCGGGCGGGGCGCTCTCGGCCGCGTCGACGGCGCCGTACGGCCGAAGCGGCGCGGGGGAGTTCGCGGGTGGGCGTGAGCCGCGGTCCATGGCTTCGCCGGGGCGGGACGGGGAGCTGCGGAGGACCTTCCCCCCGTTTCCGGCGCGGCCGGCCGGTGGGGCGGAGGCGTTCGCGGAGACGTGGTGGGGCAACGCGTGGGTGACGGCGTTGGAGGAGGGGGCGCTGGACCAGGCACGGCTCGCTCGGGGTCGGGGGTACGCCGGGCGGGGGCACGTGGACGCCATCACCGTGACGCCGGGGCTCGTGCTCGCGTATGTGCACGGCAGCAGGCCACGTCCGTATCGCGTGCAGGTCCGGCTGCGGACGCTCTCCGACAGTGACTGGGACCGATTCCTGGACGCCGCCGCCGAGCGCCCCGGGCACATCGCGGCGCTGCTCGACAAGGAGATGCCGCAGTCCCTCGCCGACTGCGGGGCCGCCCTGCTGCCCGGCCCCCGCGATCTGGAACCGCACTGCAGCTGCCCCGATTCCGGCCACCCCTGCAAACACGCGGCGGCCCTCTGCTACCAGACGGCACGTCTGCTGGACGAAGACCCCTTCGTCCTGCTCCTGTTGCGCGGCCGCGGCGAGCGCGAGCTGCTCGACGCCCTGTCCCGGCGCAACGCCGCCCGCGCGGCACGCTCCGCCCAGGAGCGGGAACCGGCGCAGCTGCCCGGCGTACGCGCCACGGACGCCCTCGCTGTCCGCACCTTCCCGCCCCTGCCGGCGCCCCTGCCCCCGCCGCCGCACCCTGAGCAGCCGCCGACGTATCCGGCGGCACCGGGAGGACCGGACCCGTTCGCGCTGGACCAGTTGGCCACCGACGCGGCCGCCCGCGCGCACGCGCTGCTGACCGCAGCGCGGGACCCGGTGGCGGAGCTGACGCTGTGGCAGGACGCGGTGCGGCTCGCGGCCGCCCGCCCCGGCTCCGGCCTGACCGCGGGGACCCGGGCCCTGTACTCCTCGCTCGCCACGGCCACCGGGCGCAGTCCGGCCGAGCTGGCGCGCGCGGTGGCGGCCTGGCGGCAGGGCGGTATCGAGGGGCTCGCCGTGCTCGAAGAGCCCTGGAATCCGCCGGCGGGCCGTTTCGACCGCGCCCGTCCGCTCCTCCTCGCCGCCGACCTCCCTGCCTTCCGGCCCTGGCGCAATCAACTCACCCATCCCCGCGGCCACGTCCAGCTCCGCCTGGGCCACGACGGGCTCTGGTACGCCTACGAGTCCGAACCCGGACAGGACGACTGGTGGCCCCGAGGCACCCCCGACCTCGACCCCGTCGGCGCCCTGACCGGCCTCGGCACCCCGGGCGACCTCTGACGCGAGTCTCGCCCCGTCCGGCTCTTGCACGCCGCTGTGTTTCCTGGACGACGCCGGCGAAGGCTCCGGGCCGCCCGCTGGGGCCGGGCAACGCCGGGAACACCGCGAGCGCCCGTGGCCCGTCAGTGAGAAGCGGAGCAACAGGCCATGCGGGAACGTGGAACCGCACTGGGTGCCGGATGGAATCTGGCAGGTGGAGACTGACGGAAGCCGGTCGCGTCCTGCTCGTCACGTATGCAATGTCGGGTGGGAGGGGTCCGCCCGCAGGAACGGCAGAGCGAGGTCCATGAAGGCCTGCGGGGCCGCCTCGTGGATCAGGTGCCCCACGGGCACGACGGCGAGTCGACCACGAGGAATACGGGAGGCCAACTCGGCCACCCCCTCCTGGGCCACGTGGCTCTGCGGCCCGCCGCCCATGACGAGGGTCTCGGCGGTGACCTCTTCGAGCCGCTCGAGCCACGCCGGCTCAGGAGTGTCGATCTGCGCTCTGACAGCCGTGACCATGTCCCAGTCGAAAGTCAGTTCCCCTTCCGGTCGGGTCAGAAAGGTGCGCTTACGAGGCTGCGGCAGCGGAACGTCCTCCAGTACGAGACGGTCCACGCGCTGTGGATGCTCCTGGGCGAGCAAGTAGGCGACCATCCCGCCCATGGAGTGGCCGATCACATCCACCGTCGCCAGTCCGAGCACGTCCAGAGAGCCGAGGACGTCGTCCCGCATGAGTTCCAGCGTGTACGACCCCGGCCAGTCGCTCCGGCCGTGTCCCCTGAGGTCGAGAGCATGGACCCGCCAGTTCCGAGCGAAGCCGTGCGTCACGGTGTCCCAGTCCGTCGAATCCCTCCCGAGCGCGTGCAGCAGGACGAGCGGCCGGGCCTCCGGCGGACGGAGACCCGAAAGGGAGCCGGCGGTCAGGCGTCGATGATGACGGGGATGATGAGGGGCCTGCGGCGGTGAGTACGGAACGCCCAGTTCGCCACGGCACGGGCGATGAGCTGTTCCAGCTGGTGGGCGTCGCCGACGCCTTCCTGGGCTGCGGTCGCCAGAGTCTTCTCGATGACAGGGATGACCGGTTCGAACGTGGTGTCGTCGTGGACGAACCCGCGGGCCAGGAAGTCGGGAGTCTCGGCCAGGGCGCCCGTGTCGGCATCGACGATCGCCACCACCGTGACCACGCCTTCCTCCGCGAGGGTGACGCGGTCCTTCAGGGACGCCTCGGTGGCGCCGCCGACCGCCATGCCGTCCACGTAGACGTTGCCCGCGGGCACCTTGCCGGTGATCGACGCACGCCCGTTCACGAGGTCGACGACGACGCCGTCCTCGGCGATGACCACCCGCTCGGGATCGACCCCCGTACGGACGGCCAGGTCGGCGTTGGCCTGCAGGTGGCGCCATTCGCCGTGCACGGGCATGACATTGCGGGGCTTGACGATGTTGTAGCAGTACACGAGTTCACCGGCGCTGGCGTGCCCGGAGACGTGCACCTTGGCGTTGCCCTTGTGGACGACATGGGCGCCCCACCGGGTCAGCCCGTTGATCACCCGGTAGATGGCGTTCTCGTTGCCGGGGATCAGGGAGCTGGCGAGCAGGACGGTGTCGCCCTTGCCGATGCGGATCACATGGTCGCGGTTGGCCATCCGGGACAGAGCCGCCATCGGCTCGCCCTGGGATCCGGTGCACACCAAGGTGATCTTGTGGTCCGCCAGCTTCTCCATTTCCTTGGTACTCACGACCAGGCCGCTGGGAACCTTCAGGTACCCCAGGTCGCGGGCGATGCCCATGTTGCGGACCATGGAGCGGCCCACGAAGGCGACCTTGCGGCCGTGCTGGTGCGCGGCGTCCAAGACCTGCTGGATGCGGTGCACATGGCTGGCGAAACTGGAGACGATCACCCGGCGCGGGGCGGTACGCATCACCTGCTCGATCGCCGGGTTCAGGTCGCGCTCGGAGGTGGTGAACCCAGGGACCTCGGCGTTGGTGGAGTCGGTGAGGAAGAGATCAACGCCTTCCTCGCCGAGGCGGGCGAAGGCGCGCAAGTCGGTGATGCGGTCGTCCAGCGGGAACTGGTCCATCTTGAAGTCACCGGTGTGCAGCACCAGCCCGGCCCCGGTGCGGATCGCGACCGCGAGACCGTCCGGGATGGAGTGGTTGACCGCCACGAATTCGCAGTCGAAGGGGCCGAAGCGGCGCCGGTCGCCCTCACGTACCTGCACCGCGCGCGGCCGGATTCCGTGCTCCTTGAGCTTGGCCTCCAGGAACGCCAGTGTCAGCTTCGAGCCCACGACAGGGATGTCGGAGCGCTCTCGCAGCAGATACGGCACGCCACCGATGTGGTCCTCGTGGCCATGGGTGAGCACCACGGCCACGATGTCGTCCAGGCGATCACGGATCGAGGTGAAGTCCGGCAGGATCACGTCCACGCCGGGCTGGGTCTCTTCGGGGAACAGCACGCCGCAGTCGACGATGAGCAGCTTGCCGGCATGCTCGAAGACGGTCATGTTGCGGCCGATCTCACCCAGACCGCCCAGGGCG
Source organism: Streptomyces sp. NPDC058371 (assembly GCF_042723265.1). Taxonomy (NCBI): domain Bacteria; kingdom Bacillati; phylum Actinomycetota; class Actinomycetes; order Kitasatosporales; family Streptomycetaceae; genus Streptomyces; species Streptomyces sp. NPDC058371. The sequence continues at coordinate 111,413 of NZ_JBHXJC010000001.1, forward strand.
ACGACCCTCAGCCCTCCTTCAGGCAGGGGAGGGGCGGCTTTCAGTTCGGGATGTGGATGACTCATATTCTGACGTTACCGGAGAGTCCGCCGAGGTGATCCACTGGCTGTGCAACCAGCCAGTTCAACCCGGCGTGGCTGCGGCGGTCAGTGGATGGAAGCGGGGCTGCGCCCGCGCCGGCGACGACGAACTCGCGCCTGCTGGATGCGGTCATCGCCGTCACCGAAGGCCTGTCCGGCCAAGCGGACGCGGCCGTCGACCAGCTCGTACGCCGGGTGCGTGCTGCCTGACACTCCCGGACGTTGATCGGCGAACACCTCGGCGTCTCCGTCAGGCGGCCCGCCAGCGGGACGCCGACCGCGTCGACCGGCTCACCGGGGCCCCGCCGGCTGAGGGTCCGGCCCGTGGCAGGGCGGCCGCTGATGACCGCGCCGACAGCCGTGCCCCTCGCGCTGCCCCCCAGCCGCCGGGCCGCGGTCACCCGGCGCATAGGGATCCTGGCCGCCGCCACCATCACTTACGACCTCCGCGAGGCGATTGTCGCGATCGCCGTCGGCCCCCGCGCCTGCGAAGGGTCGGTTCCGGTACCGGTTTGTGGTCGACGCAGGGAACGATCCCGTCACCGGGAAGCGCAAGCAGCTGACCGGGAGGTCACGATGCCGGAGGTGGAGGATCTTCGGTCGGTGGCGGATACATGGGGAGGTCTGGCGAGCGTCTCCACCCCCGTTCCTGCCGAGAATGTGTGATGTGGGAGCGTGAGTGGGTGAGTGAGAAGAGCGCCGAAACCCTGCAATACCGCTTTGACGGGCCAGAAGACGCCCCGGTCCTGATCTTGGGTCCCTCACTGGGTACAACATGGCACATGTGGGACCGGCAGGTTCCGGAGCTGGTGAACCACTGGCGGGTCTTCCGGTACGACCTGCCGGGACACGGGGGTGCCCCCGCGCACCCGGCCGGCTCCGTCACCGAGCTGGCCGGGCGGCTGCTCGCCACCCTCGACGCGCTCGGCGTACAGCGGTTCGGTTATGCCGGATGCGCGCTCGGCGGTGCGGTGGGCGTCGAGCTCGCGCTGCGCCACCCGGAGCGGCTCGCCTCGCTCGGGCTGATCGCCGCCTCGCCCCGCTTCGGCACGGCCGACGAGTTCCGGCAGCGCGGCGTGATCGTCCGCTCGAACGGGCTCGATCCGATCGCCCGTACGTCTCCGGAGCGATGGTTCACCGGCGGGTTCGCCGCGGCCCAGCCGGCGATCACCGAGTGGGCCGTGCAGATGGTGCGCACCACCGACCCCGGCTGCTACATCGCGGCCTGCGAGGCCCTCGCCGGGTTCGACGTGCGGACCGAAATCGCCCGGATCGGAGTGCCGACCCTCGTCCTGGTCGGTTCGGACGACCAGGTGACCGGCCCCGCCGAGGCGCGCACGCTGGTCGCCGGCATACCGGACGCCCGGCTCGCGGTCGTACCCGGCGCCTCCCATCTGGTCCCGGTCGAGCAGCCGGCCGCGGTCACGGACCTGCTGGTACGGCACTTCTCCACCGCCTGGCAGCAGGGCTTCGACTCGACGACCGGCCAGATGGCGATTCCGGCCGCCCCGGTGAAGCCGGTGCTGAATCCGCCCCCGCCGGTCGTGCCCGTCGCCGAGATCGCCGCTGCCGTGGCCCAGCCGGAGGCACTGGGACGCCCCGACCCGTACGACGCCGGGCTCAAGGTGCGCCGCGAGGTGCTCGGGGACGCGCACGTCGACCGGGCGCTGACCTCGGCGGACGCCTTCTCCGGGGACTTCCAGGAGTTCATCACCCGGTACGCGTGGGGCGAGATCTGGGACCGGCCGGGCCTCGACCGGCGCTCGCGCAGCTGCGTCACGCTGACCGCGCTCGTGGCGGGCGGTCACCTCGACGAACTCGCCTTCCACACCCGGGCCGCCCTGCGCAACGGCCTCACCCCCGACGAGATCAAGGAAGTGCTGCTCCAGGCGGCCGTCTACTGCGGTGTCCCGGCCGCGAACAGCGCCTTCAAGGTGGCGCAGGCGGTCATCCGGGAGGAGACCACTCCGCACGAGTGACCGACCGGACGGGTCGTAGCCGGGCAGTGGAAGCACCACTCTGAACAGGCCGCCGCGGGGCCCGGCGGGGCAGGATGGATGCATGAAGCTCACGAAGAAGTCGCATGCCTGCATCCGCCTGGAGAAGGACGGCCGCACGCTCGTCATCGACCCGGGAACCTTCAGCGAGGAGGACGCCGCCGTCGGCGCGGAGGCGATCCTGGTCACGCACGAGCACCTCGACCACTTCAACGAGGAACGGCTGCGGGCAGGCCTCGAGGCGAATCCGGCCGCGGAGATCTGGACCCTGAAGTCCGTCGCGGAGAAGATCTCCACCGCTTTCCCCGGCCGGGTGCACACCGTCGGACACGGCGACACCTTCACCGCCGCTGGCTTCGACGTCCAGGTGCACGGCGAACTCCACGCGGTGATCCACCCGGACATCCCGCGTATCACCAACGTCGGCTACCTCGTCGACGGCGGCCGCGTCTTCCACCCGGGCGACGCGCTCACCGTCCCCGACCAGCCGGTCGAGACGCTGATGCTCCCGGTGATGGCTCCGTGGAACAAGATCGCCGAGGTCATCGAGTACGTCCGCGAGGTCAAGCCCCAGCGTGCGTACGACATTCACGACGCCCTGCTCACGGACCTGGCCCGGCCGATCTACGACAACCAGATCGGCGCGCTGGGCGGCGCCGAGCACCTGCGACTCACGCCGGGTGCGTCCGCCGAGGTCTGAGCCGGGGCCTCCGGGCACCGCAGGACCCGTTGTCATACCTGCCGGGTAGGTTGTGAGGCATGCGCATCGCCACCTGGAACGTGAACTCGATCACTGCCCGACTCCCGAGGCTGCTGGCCTGGCTGGAGAGCAGCGGCACGGACGTGCTGTGCATCCAGGAGACCAAGACCACGGCCGAGGGCTTCCCCGCCGACCAGCTGCGCGAGCTGGGCTACGAGTCCGCGGTCCACGCCACCGGCAGGTGGAACGGAGTGGCGGTGATCTCCCGCGCAGGCCTGGAGGACGTGGTCAGGGGACTGCCCGGCGACCCCGGTTACGAGGGCGTCGAGGAGCCGCGGTCCATCGCCGCCACCTGCGGCCCGGTCCGCGTCTGGTCGGTCTATGTGCCGAACGGCCGGGAGGTGGGCCACCCCCACTACGCGTACAAGCTCCAGTGGTTCGAGGCCCTGAAGGCGGCCGTCGCCGGCGACGCGGCCGGCAGCCGCCCGTTCGCGGTGCTGGGGGACTACAACGTGGCGCCGACGGACGACGACGTCTACGACGTGGCCGCCTTCGAGGGCATCACGCACGTCACGCCCGCCGAGCGCGCCGCCCTGGCCTCCCTGCGCGAGGCGGGCCTGTCGGACATCGTGCCGCGCCCCCTCAAGTACGACCACCCGTTCACGTACTGGGACTACCGCCAGCTCTGCTTCCCCAAGAACCGCGGCATGCGCATCGACCTCGTCTACGGCAACGAGCCGTTCGCCAAGGCGGTCAGCGATGCGTACGTGGACCGCGAGGAGCGCAAGGGCAAGGGCGCGTCGGACCACGCGCCGGTGGTGGTGGACCTCGACGTGTAGGTGACGGGAGCGGGGGCCGGCCGGAGCCAGGCGCCTCGGGGGCGCCCGGGGAAGCGCGTCAGGTCCGGGGCACGAGGGAGCCGAGGTCCACGGAGTCCGCGAGCGCCGCCAGCCCCGCGTCCCCGGGATGCAGATGGTCCCCGCTGTCGTACGCGGGGAGCAGCCGCGCCGGATGCGCGGGATCCCGTAGTACGGCGTCGAAGTCGAGCACCCCGTCGAGGTACTTGCTGTCCCGGACGTTGTCCCGGATCCACGCGTTCACGGCGGTGCGCTGCGTGTCGGCCGCCGCGGTGCACAGGGTTTCGCCCTCGCAGGGCGCGATCGTCGCGGCGAGAACCCGGATCCCGCGGGCGTGGGCCCGGTCCGCGATCTCGCGCAGCCCGGCGACGACCTGGTCCGCGGAGGCGCCCCAGCGCACATCGTTCACGCCCTCGAAGACGAGGGCCGTTCGGGCCGACGTCTGCGCGAGGACATCGCGGTCCAGGCGGTGCAGCGCGCTCACCCCGCCGGTGTCGGTGGAGATCCCGTCGCCGGGATAGCGGTCGGTGACCACACGGTTCGCCGAGATGCCCTGGTTGAGAACGCCATAGTGCGGGACCACATGTTGGTTCCGCAGCCGGGTGGCGAGCACATCGGGCCAGCGGTGGTTGGCACCCTGCGTCGACTTCTCGCCGTCGGTGATGGAGTCGCCGAGCACCACCACGGAGCCGGGGCCGCCGGCCACGTCCACCCCGGTCAGCAGGGGCCAGTTGGTGATCGTGGAGGTGTACGCGTCGGGGGCGGCGTCATCCGCGTGGTCGCCGGGCTCGCTGACGTACGAGCGCTGGACCGCCAGTTGGTGCACGGGTGCCGCCGTCACCGTCCCCGGCAGATGGAAGCTGACGAGCAGGTTGGCGTCCGCCGGCACGTCGAAACCCACCGGATCGCTGAACGCCTGGGCCCCCGCCGGGATCTCGGTCCCGGCCGCGCCGCGGAAGGACAGCGGAACCGGCGGTGCGGCCGCCTGCGCGCCCGTCGCCTGCACGGCCACGCTGGCCCCGCCGATCCGCACGGGGGCGGACGCGAACGTGTTGTCGAGCCGGATCCGCACCCGGGGACCGCCCGCCGACGTGTGCACGACGAGCCGCAGCGTCCGGTCGGTCCAGGGCCCGACGGCGGTGTATCCGGAGGCCGACACTGCCCAAGTCCCCGTCCAGCCCCGCGTCGACGGGCGCACGGCCAGGGCGAACACATGCAGATCCCGGTTCCTGGGCAGCCGGACCGAAGCGACCTCACGGCCGGCCGCGATCGGCACCGTCACCACGTACAGCTTCGCCTTCTGGGCGAGCGGGCCGCCGGGGGTGTTGATGTGCGGCAGCGCCACGGCCTTGGTGGCGAGCGGGCCGCCGCGCCAGTCCGGGGCGCTCAGCCGGTACGAGGAGCCGCTGCCGTTCGTGTATCGCACCGTGCCGGTGCCGGTGCCGCTCAGGTCGGTGCCGCCCGTGCCCGCGACGAGGAACGCGAGCGCGTCGCCGCGGCCTCGTACCCGCACGGACTGACCGTCGGCGCGCACGTTGTCGGGTTCCCCGGCCTCCGCGCGAGGCCGGCTCAACCGCGCTCCCTGGACGGTCAGCGCACGTCCGGGGGTCCAGCCGGCGGCCGTCAGATCCTGCGCCGACAGGGAGCTGCCGGAACCGTCGAAGTCCGCCTCGCCCGGCCGTGTGTCGTCGCTGACCGCGGTGTTGTCGAAGAGCCGAGCCAAGGAACGCGGCTCCGTTCCGTGCGAGGCGGCCACGGTGTCGGCGTACGCCACCGGTATGCCGCACACGAATCCGACCAGTACCGCGACTGCTCCCCAGAGACATCGGCGCACGCCCGGCTCCTCCCAGAGCGGAAACTGACGTGATGACAGTGCCCCATGAAGCTAGGGAGACGACGCGTGCACGTCAATGTGAGGCGGGTGCCCACCAGTTGTCGGCGAACGCCGCTCACAACAGCCGCGGGCCCACCTCCACTGGAGGGTGGAGAGGGCCTAGTACCCCGGTACTAGTCACCCCGGCCGTTTTCACTTCCCCGGTGCTGCGGATGCGAGGAAACGCGCTCTTAGCGTGAAGGCGTGGGTCGCGCAGGCCCTCCTCTTTCTATCGAACCTGGTGGGAGTACTCCATGGCCACCTTCCTCTACCGGCTGGGCCGGTTCTCGTTCAGGCGGCGACGGCTCGTTCCGATGCTGTGGATCGCTGTCCTGGCGACCGTCGGCATCGGTGCCATGAGTGTCACGACGAGCACGTCCGACAGCTTCAGCCTCCCCGGCACGCAGTCGCAGAAGGCGATCGACCTGCTGGAGAAGGAGTTCCCACAGGCATCGGCCTCCGGCGCCACCGCGCGCGTGGTGTTCGAGGCACCGGACGGCCGCACGCTCACCTCCGGCGCCGACAAGACCCAGGTCCAGTCGCTGATCGCCGACCTCCATAAGGCACCCCAGGTCGCGAACGTCTCCGACCCCTACCAGAGCGGCCTGATCAGCAAGTCCCGCACCATCACCTACGCCCAGGTCACCTACAAGGTCGGCCAGCCCGACATCACCGACGCAGCCCGCGACGCGCTGCACTCCGTGGTCGATCAGGGCGAGAAGGCGGGCCTGGCGGTCAGCCTGGGCGGCAACGCCGTACAGGAGAAGGGCGGCGGAGGCGCGAGCGAGCTGATCGGTCTGCTGATCGCGGCCGTGGCGCTGGTCATCACCTTCGGGTCGATGCTCGCGGCCGGGCTGCCGCTGCTCACGGCAGTCTTCGGGGTCGGGGCGGCGGTCTGCGCCATCACGGTCGCGAGCGCGTTCTTCGACCTCAGCTCGACCGCCTCGACGCTGGCGCTCATGCTGGGCCTGGCGGTGGCCATCGACTACGCCCTGTTCATCGTCTCCCGGTACCGCAGCGAGATCCGGGACGGCCACGAACCGGAGGAGGCCGTGGGCCGCGCGCTGGGCACCGCCGGTTCCGCGGTGGTGTTCGCCGGTCTCACCGTCGTCATCGCCCTGGCCGGCCTGAGCATCATCGGCATCAGCATGCTGACCACCATGGGCCTGGGCGCCGCCTTCGCGGTCGTCGTCGCCGTACTGATCGCGCTGACCCTGCTGCCCGCGATGCTGGGCTTCGCCGGGATGCGGATCATGGGCAGCCGGTTCACCAGCCGCCGGATGCGCGCCCTGCAAGAGGGCGGCAAGGGTGAGACGACAGGCGTGCGCTGGGCGCGGTTCGTGACCCGCAACCCGGTGAAGATGCTGCTCGTCTCCGTCGTCGGACTCGGCGTCCTGGCCATCCCCGCACTGTCGATGCGCCTGTCCCTGCCCGACGACAGCATGTCCTCGCCGGGCACCAGCGAGCGCATCGCCTACGACACGATCACCAAGGGCTTCGGCGACGGCTACAACGGCCCGCTGACCGTGGTCATCGACGGCCAGGGCAGCAGCGACGCCAAGACGGCGGCGCAGGACGCGGTCGCCCGGCTCGGCAAGATGTCCGACGTCGCCGCCGTACGCCCCGCGGTGTTCAACCAGAACGGCGACGTGGCCCTGATCTCCGTCGTACCGAAGAGCTCGCCCAGCAGCGAGGCCACCGTCGACCTGGTCTCCGAGATCCGCGACCGGGGGCCCGCCCTGAAGAACGACACCGGCGCCGAACTGATGGTCACCGGCACGACCGCGCTGAACATCGACGTGTCCGGCAAGCTCAGCGGCGCCCTGATCCCCTACCTGGGCGTGGTCGTCGGCCTGGCCCTGGTCCTGCTGCTCCTGGTGTTCCGCTCGATCCTGGTCCCGCTCAAGGCCGCCCTCGGCTTCCTGCTCAGCGTGCTCGCCACGCTCGGTGTCGTGGTCGCGGTGTTCCAGTGGGGCTGGCTGGCGGACGTGTTCGGCGTCGACCAGACCTCGCCGATCGTGAGCGTGCTGCCGATCTTCATGATCGGCGTGGTGTTCGGGCTCGCCATGGACTACGAGGTGTTCCTGGTGACCCGGATGCGCGAGGAGTACGTCCACGGGGCCGAACCCACGGAGGCGGTGATCGCGGGCTTCCGGCACGGGGCCCGCGTGGTCACGGCCGCCGCGATCATCATGATCTCCGTGTTCGCCGGGTTCCTGCTGGACGACGTGGCACTGATCAAGTCGATCGGCCTGGGCCTCGCCTCCGCCGTCCTCTTCGACGCGTTCGTCGTCCGGATGACGCTCGTGCCCGCGGTCATGACCCTGCTCGGCCGCCGTGCCTGGGCGCTGCCCGCACGGCTGGCACGAGTGCTGCCCAACGTGGACGTCGAGGGCGAACGGCTGCGCCACCTGCTGGCCGAGCCCCAGGACGACGGCGACGACGGCTCCGTCGGCACCGACGAGGCGCGTGTGTCGTCCGGCGCCACCGGCAGGAGCTGAGGGAGCGGCCGTACGATCCACACGAGGACGCCGATCACGGCCGTACGCCTCCCGTCCCTGTCGACCACACCGTCCCCGCCCACCGGTCTCTCCCCCCCCGGGACCGGCGGGCGGCCCGCCTGCACCGTGGAGGGTGTCCCACGTGACCGCACCGCCGACGGACCGGTCCGTCCATCCCGAGAGCCTGATCGGACGGACCCGGCTGGGCGACTCCGAGTACCGGTCGGTCGTCCGGCTGCTCACCTGGCTGGGGCGGATGCGGGCGGCCGATGTGGCCCATCCGAGGGCCAGGCGGTGGGGGGTTCCTGCCCTCTACACCCTCGGCGGCGTTCCGGCCCTGGTACGCGCGGCCCACGACTCCGGCCCCGCCTTCGTGCTGATGCTGGCGATCACGGCGGGCTACACCGTGCCGTTGCTGTGGCGGAGGCAGCGGCCCGTGCTGGTCTTCGCCTTCCTGGCCGTCCTCTCCGAGGTGTCCCTGTTCCTGGGCGTCGACTCGGGTGCGAGCGCCACTCAGCTGGTGGCACTGCTCAACCTGGGGCGCTTCGGGGCTCCCGGTCAGCTGGCCGTCGCCGTCGCGTACACCCTCACGCAGACCTTCGTGTCGTTCGTCTTCTTCAACGGCGGCGCCAGGATGTCGAACGACGATGCCAGCACCCCGGTGCTGGCGTTCCTCGCCGTGGTCGCCGTGCTGTCGATGGCCGCGCTGGGTCTGGCCGGAAAACTGGTGAACGCCTACGTCGAGGCCCTCCAGGAACACGCCGTACGTCTGGAAATGGAGCGCGACCAGCGGGCCCAGCTGGCCACGGCCACCGAACGCGCCCGTGTCGCCCGGGAGATGCACGACATCCTCGGCCACACCCTCGCGGTCATCGTCGGCCTCGCGGGCGGCGCCGCCGGACTCGCCGAGACCAAGCCGAAGCGGGGCGCGGACACGCTGCGGATCATCGCCGAGAGCGGGCGCGGCGCCCTGGCCGAGCTGCGCCGGCTGCTCGCCGTCATCCACGACGACGAGCCCGGCGACACTCCGCTCGCACCCCAGCCCGGGCTGGCCGATCTGGGCGCCCTGATGGAACGGGTCCGGGCCGCGGGCCCCGCCGTCACCCTGCACATCGAGGGCGAACTCACCGGTCTCGTCGAGGGACTTCAGCTCGCCGTCTACCGCATCGCGCAGGAAGCCCTCACCAACACGCTCAAGCACGCAGCACCGAACACGACGGTCGAGGTCACGATCGCGGCCGGCCCGGAGGCGGTGCGCGTCACCGTCGTGGACACCGGCCCGCATCGGACACCCGGCACCGACGAACACGGCAAGGGCCTGGTCGGCATGCGCGAGCGGGCCGCGCTCTACGGCGGACGGGTCGCCGCGGGCCCCAACTCCCGTGGCGGCTGGACCGTCCGCGCCGTCCTCCCCGCCTCGGCCGCCCCCCGCCTCACGGAGGAGCACCCGGTATGACCACCGTCCTCATCGTCGACGACCAGGCACTGCAACGCCTCGGCTTCAGCATGCTCATCGAGCAGTACCCCGACCTGAGCACCATCGGCGAGGCCACGCACGGCGTCGAGGCGATCCGGCTGGCGGCCGAACTGCGCCCCGACGTCGTCCTGATGGACGTCCGCATGCCCAGCATGGACGGCATCGAGGCCACTCGCCGGATCGTGCAGTCCGGCGGCCGGTCCCGTGTCCTGGTGCTGACCACCTTCGACCTCGACGAGTACGCGTACGCCGCGCTGCGCGCCGGGGCCAGCGGCTTCCTCCTCAAGGACGCGCTGCCCGAGGAACTCGTCGCGGGCATCCGCGCGGTGGCCGCCGGGGACGCCGTCATCTCTCCCGGTCTGACCCGCAAGCTCATCGACGCCTTCGGCGACCGCATGCCCGGCCGCACCCCCGAGCAGGACCGCCGCCTCGAGACCCTCACCGACCGCGAGCGCGAGGTACTCACCGTCATGGCCTCGGGCTGGAGCAACACCGAGATCGCCGAACGCCTCTGCCTGGCCGAGTCCACGGTCAAGTCCCACGTCAGCCGCATCCTCGCCAAGATCGGCGCCCGGGACCGCGTCCAGGCGGTGATCTTCGCGTACGACGCCGGGCTGGTACGGCCGGCTTGAGGTGAGCCGGGGTGAGCCCCGGGCCGGCGCGACGACCGTGGCAATCGGCATCTGGAGCAAGGGCGGGTTGGAGGGGGTGGCTCAACTCCTCAACTACGTCGCCGCCACCGGGGACAAGTTCGCGTCCGGACGGATCCCACGTGCCGTCCACCCAACGCCGCGCAGCCGTCCCGCCGTATCAACAGGGCGCTGACACCGGGGAGTTCAGGCAGAACTGTGCCGACCCGGACCGGGCTCATCCGGGAGCCCGGACCTCGGCGAGCGCGGTGCCGCCGCCGCCGTCGCCGAGGCCGAGCAGCGCGAAGCGGCGTCCCGCATCGGCGAATAGAGCCGTACGGGGCGGCAGCGAGCCGGGGAACCGTCAGCCCGTATCCGCCGGCCGGTCACATCCCGAGCACGCCAGGGGTTCCGCACCGGGAGCAGTCGGCGCGCAGGCCCGGGATCGCCTCGCCGGCGAACCTACGGATCCGGCGGGGCGAGAGGGCCTTCGACAGGGCGGTGCGGCGCAATGTGGGTCGGCGCCGTGCCGCCACGTTCACGGGATCCGCGGCGCAGCGGCGCCGGAAGTCGTCGCCCTCATCGGGAGGTGGCGCCGTGGTGACCGGGGCAGGCGCGACGGGGACGCGGGGATCGCGGCCCGGTTGTGTGGATCCGCGGGAGCCGCGAGGTGGATGATTCCGTGATCAACTGCCCCGGGATACATTCGCGGGCATGTCGGGAAAGTGGAATCGACAGAAACGCGGGGCCATCGGGAACGCGGACTCGTCGGCGATCGTTTCCCTCGTGGAGAGGCCGGTCATGAACATCCCCTTCTTGGACAAGTGGCGCAAGCGGCACCCCGCGGAGCAGAGTCGTGTGCTCGCCGCGGCCTTCGAGGACGACCCGGAGGGCGTGGCCGATCTGCTCTCCGAGTGCGAGCTGCTGCGCTCCCAGGCGTCGGCGGCCGGGCTCGAACTGGACGACTCCCCGGCGTCGTTGGCCGCGCTCGACCAGCTGCTGCCCCGCTGGCGCGACGACGCGGAAGCCCTGCCCTGGCTCGGCAACGACGCGGGTCTCTACCTCGGCACGGTCGTGGTCCGCACGGTCACCGGCGCCGCCTGGCACGTGTGGCCCGGCGGCAGTCCGGTGGTGCGGCTCGCCTCCGGCCGTGAGATCCCGGTCGTCGAGGCGGGCCTGGACTGGGCCGTGCAGGGCGTCCCCCAGCTGTCGCAGGTGTACGCGGAAGCCGCCGAGGCGTAGGGCCTGTCCGACGGATCATGCGGGTGCGTGGCCTGGCGCACCCCCCTGCGGCGTTGCCTCGACGAGCCACCCTTCACCCCAGTTGTCGTAAATACGGCTAATGCCCGAAAAGTGCGTGTCGTGCGCTAAGTCAGTTCTTGTCTGGATAGTTTGCGGCAACTGCGACACAGCTGAGAGTGAGTAGGGCTGGGGATGGCCGTCGATCCACTGATCGAACTGCATGACGTGAACAAGTACTACGGCGAGCTGCATGTCCTGCAGGACATCAACCTCACCGTCGCCAAGGGGGAGGTGGTCGTCGTCATCGGCCCTTCGGGGTCGGGCAAGTCGACTCTGTGCAGGGCGATCAACCGGCTGGAGACGATCGAGTCCGGGGCGATCAAGCTCGACGGCCGCCCGCTGCCGGAGGAGGGCAAGGAACTCGCCAAGCTCCGCGCCGAAGTCGGCATGGTCTTCCAGTCCTTCAACCTCTTCGCCCACAAAACGGTGCTGCAGAACGTCACGCTGGCCCAGATGAAGGTGCGCGGACGCAAGAAGGAGTCGGCCGACAAGCGCTCGCGTGAACTCCTCGACCGGGTCGGCCTCGCCTCACAGGCGCCCAAGTACCCGGCCCAGCTCTCCGGTGGACAGCAGCAGCGCGTGGCCATCGCCCGCGCCCTCGCCATGGACCCCAAGGCCCTCCTGTTCGACGAGCCGACCTCGGCCCTCGACCCGGAAATGATCAACGAGGTCCTGGAGGTCATGCAGCAACTCGCCCGCGACGGCATGACCATGATCGTCGTCACTCATGAGATGGGCTTCGCGCGCTCCGCCGCCAACCGCGTCGTGTTCATGTCCGACGGCCGCATCGTCGAGGACCGCACCCCCGAGGAGTTCTTCACCAACCCGCGCAGCGACCGCGCCAAGGACTTCCTCTCCAAGATCCTCAAGCACTGAGCGGGGGAGTGCACCGCATGATCCGTACGACACGTGTGTGCCTTGCCCTAGCGGCCCTCGCGGTGCTGACCGCCACCGCCTGCGGCAAGGAGGGCAGCCCCCCGGCCAAGGGGCCGGCCGCCGGGAAGCTCCCCAACTACCAAGTGGCACAAGGCTTTCAGCTCACCGACTCGGCCACCTGGCGGCGGGCGCGCCAGCGCGGCCACTTCACTGTCGGCGCCAAGGAGGACCAGCCCTACCTGGGCGAGAAGGACCCGGCGGGCGGCGGCTACTCCGGCTTCGACATCGAGATCGCCAAGATGATGTCGGCCTCGCTCGGCTTCGCCCCGAAGACGGTCCGCTTCAGGACGATCGCCTCCGCCAACCGCGAAACGGCCCTGCAGAACGGGCAGATCGACTACTACGTCGGCACCTACACCATCAACGACATGCGCAAGAAGCTCGTCGGGTTCGCCGGCCCCTACTACCTGGCCGGTCAGGGGCTGCTCGTGCGCACCGACGAGCACGACATCACCGGACCCCAGGACCTCGCCGGCAAGCGCGTCTGCTCGGCGGCCGGTTCGACCCCGTACCAGCGCATCAAGTCGGACTACCCGAAGGCGACGCTCGTCGCGTACGACACCTACTCGGTCTGCGTCGACAACCTGCTCACCTACCAGGTCGACGCCGTCACCACCGACGACGCGATCCTGATCGGCTACGCGGCGAAGGTGCCCGACGAACTCAAGGTCGTCGGCAAGCCCTTCTCCCAGGAGCCGTACGGCATCGGTGTACCGCACGGCGACACCGTGCTGCGGCTCGCGCTCGACGACGCATTGGAGGCCCGGGAGAAGAACGGCGACTGGAAGAAGGCCTACGAGGCGACGCTCGGCCTGTCCGGCGTGCCCGCCCCCACCCCGCCCGCGATCGACCGCTACCCGGCGAGCTGAGCGAGGCCGACGTGAACGTACTGACAGACAACTTCTCCACCTTCGGCGACGGATTCCTCGGCACAGTCGAACTCACCGTGTACGCCTCGCTGTTGGCGCTCGTGCTCGGATTCCTGATGGCGTCGTTCCGGGTCGCCCCGGTCGGCTCCCTGCGGGTCTTCGGCACGGTGTGGGTGACGGTGCTGCGCAACACACCGCTCACCCTGCTGTTCTTCGCGGTGCTGCTCGGGCTTCCGCGCTTCGGACTCGTCCTGCCCTTCGAGGTGTTCGCCGTCCTGGCGCTCGGCTGCTACACCTCGGCCTTCATCTGCGAGGCGCTGCGCTCCGGCATCAACACCGTGCCGAAGGGGCAGGGGGAGGCGGCCCGCAGCCTCGGGATGACCTTCAGCCAGACCCTGTCCGTGGTCGTCCTGCCACAGGCCTTCCGCTCCGTGATCCCGCCGGTCGGCTCCACGCTCATCGCCCTCGCCAAGAACTCGGCGATCGCCGGGGCGTTCAGCGTCACCGAGCTGCTCGGCACGTACAAGACGCTCAGCGAGCTCGGTTACAACATCATCTGGACCTTCGTCTGGATCGCCGTCGGCTATCTGATCGTCACCCTCGCCATCAGCGCGATCTTCAATGTCCTCGAAAAGCGCTGGGGAGTCGCCCGATGACCGCCAGAGCCCTTGTGGCCAACGCCCTCTACGACTTTCCGGGACCGAGGACCCGGCATCGGCACCGTCTCTACGGCCTGCTGTCCACCGCGCTGATCCTCGCCCTGATCGGCTGGATCCTCTATCTCCTGTTCGACACCGACCAGTTCACCTACACCAAGTGGATGCCCTTCGAGTACAAGGGCATCCAGGAGCTGCTGCTGCGAGGCCTCGGCAACACGCTCAAGGCCTTCGGGATCGCCGCGGTGCTCTCGCTGGCACTGGGCGGCATCCTGGCGGCGGGCCGTCTCTCGGACCACCGCCCGGTGCGCTGGCCGGCCACGCTGATCGTCGAGTTCTTCCGGGCCATGCCGGTACTGGTGATGATCTTCTTCGTCTTCGTCGCACTGAAGGTGCAGCCGCTGCCCGCGCTCGTCACGGGGCTCACGCTCTACAACGGCTCGGTCCTCGCCGAGGTCTTCCGCTCGGGGGTGAACTCCGTCGAACGCGGCCAGCGGGAGGCGGCGTTCGCGCTCGGCATGCGCAAGACCCAGGTCATGTCGCACGTCCTCGCGCCGCAGGCCGTACGGGCCATGCTGCCCGCCATCATCAGCCAGTTGGTGGTGGCACTGAAGGACACCTCGCTCGGATTCCTCATCACCTACGAGGAGTTCCTCCACGCCGGGAAGCTGATCGCGTCGAACCTCGACTACGATTTGCCGTTCATCCCCGTGGTGATGGTGATCTCGCCGATCTACATCGGGATGTGCATGCTGCTCTCCTGGTTCGCCCAATGGGTGTCCAGGCGTGAGCAGCGCAGTCCCAAGACCGAGGCCGTGGACGTGGCACCGGCCGAACCAGGGACGCTGCTGCCGGGTGTGCAGTAGCTGAGAGGGCCAGGCCCGCCCGGCAGCAGCCGGAGATCACTACTCGCGCAGGGGCACCGACACATACGAAGGGTCGTGCTCCGGTGAGGAGAAGGTCAGCTGCGCGCCGGACGGGTTGTGCTCGATGTAGAGCGGGTCGACCGTGTCGACGACCAGGGCGAGCCGATGCCCTGCCGGGACGTCGTAGGCCGTGGAGAACAGCTCCAGGTCGACGCCGAACGGCTTGCCGGGCGTCTGCCCGTGGAAGGTGTACGGCGCATGGCTGACCAGCTTGCCGAGGCCGAGCGGGCCCACGTCGTAGAGGTACGCGACGAGGGTGCCGCTCTCCTTGGTGCCGGTGACCGTCGTGTGCAACTTGGTCGTACCGCGGACCTGTTGGGCGCTCGCGTACCTCGCCGACTGCCACACGGCCGCCCAGCGGCGCGGCAGTAGCGGGATGGACGCCATCGGGGGCAGCTGGGCCAGTTGGTCGAGAATGCTGGAGAGGAAGATGACCCCGCCGTCCGCGCCGGAGTCCACGTTCGCGTGGATCGTGGTGGTGCCCGCCAGGGAGATCTTCTTGCGGGTGGCGGCGACCGACTTCCAGTCCGGATAGCCCTCGTAGCCGCCCGTGGAACGGGACTTGAGCTGCACCGGCTGCTCACGGTCGATGCCGTTGTCCTCGCCCTTGAGGTAGTGGTCGAACCAGCGCTCGGTGTCCGTCCACACGTCGTTGGGGAGCCCGAACAGGCCGGTCACCTCGGCGGTGGCATGGTCGCCGGGCCGGTACTCCAGCCTCTTCGGCCCGGTCAACTCCTCGTAGAACTTGACGCTCTGGTTGGGCGGGAAGATCGTGTCGCCCCAGCCGTTGGCCAGCATGATGGCCGCGCCGTTGGCGTTGATCTGGTCGATGTAGGTCTGGGGGGAACGTTTCTTCCCCCAGGCGATCAGTGCCGGTTCCGCGGACAGGTTCGAGCTGAAGAAGTCCTTGAACACCTGCTGGAGTTCGGCGCTGGGGTGACCGGTGATGGTGCCGGCGCCGTCCAGCAGTGCGCCGGCCTGGAAGTGCTGGGTGCGGCCCGAGTAGATCGAGTCGATGAGGTCCGCCCAGCCGCTGAGCGAGGCGACCGCCTTGATCCGCTTGTCGTGGGCGGCGGCGAGCAGGCTGATGCCGGCCCCGTACGACATGCCCGCCATGCCGACCTGGCGCTTGTTCGCGGGGGTGTTGGCGAGCGCCCAGTCGATGACCTTGGACGCGTCGGCCACGTCGGGCGGTCCGGCGACTTCTATCTCCCCGCCGGACTGCCAGAAGCCGCGGACGTTGTAACTGACCACGACATAGCCGGAGTCGGCGAGTTTCTGGGCCTGGGCGAGGTACTCGACCTGGGGCAGGCTCCAGCTCGTGGGCAGCACGATGAGCGGATACGTCCGCGAGCTGTCGGCGTTCGCGGGCGTGACGACGTTGGCCTTGAGGACCGTGCCGCCGTCTCCGGTGATGTCGACGAAACGTACGGGGTTCGGTGCCGCCTGGGCGGCGGGGGTGAGCCCGAGGGCGGTGCCGGCGATCAGTGTCGCCGAAACGGCGCCTACCGCGGTGGTACGCAGGGCCTTGCGCGGGTGTCCCACGGGCCACTCCTCACTCGTGTCAGTGGAAAGTGACCCGACGGTAACCTCGGCCTCTTACCGGAAGTAACCCGTCGGTAAGTTACGCGGTAGTAACGATTGTTCAATGGTGATGAAACCTAGGAGGCGCGATGTGAGTTCCGGGCGGAAACGGTGGGCGCCGGGGCCTGCGCCGTCCGTGTGACGTCCGCGACCAGTTCGACGACATCGGGGCCGTACGCCTGGGAGTTGACGACCTTCAGCAGCAGTACGAAGGGGTTGCCGCCGTATTTGCGGGCCAGCCGTTCGTGGTTGCGGGCGAGATACCGGGTCGCCGCCTGGTTGGTGATCGCGCGCTGGCCGCAGAAGAGGAAGACGGGCCTCGCGCCGCGCCCGAGGTCCGCGGTGAGCCGCGCGAGAACCACGTACTCGCCCCGGCCGGACTCCAGGCGGTAGCGCTCGGTGCCGATCTGGAAGGCGCCGCGGTCCGGGCCCGGTTCGGGGTCGGTGTTGACCTGTATGCCCGGCAGCAGCGAGTGGAGGTGGGCGGCCATACGCCGGTTCGACGCCGGGCCCCCGACGCAGAACTCGGTGCGCTCGCCGAACCCCTGCTGGGCCGCGTCGTGCGCGACGACCTGGGCGTGCGCGCCGCAGTCCTTGATCAGTGCCGAGAGCTCCAGGAGCGCGAACACGTCGTGGCGCATCACGGTGAGTTCGGGGCCGCCGGCCTCACGGTTGACCACGAGGAGCGACTCCGAGTTGTCGGGCAGCCCGAAGAAGGCCTGCTTGCGGCGGAGTCTGCGCTTCCACAGATAGGTGCGGGCGAGCCAGCCCAGGCAGGCGCTGATACCGGCGGCGGCCACGCCGAGGACGATGTTGCGCACGTCGTCATTCATGGGCGCGCATGCTAGCGGTCGTACGGAACAGTGTTCGAGGGGCGGTCCTGACGTGACCTCGGCGAAGAAGTACGCTGCGCGGACTGCCGTTGTCTGGAGGTACGGATGCGTCGCCCTGTCGCACGGAATGTGGCGGTTCTGGCGGTCTCGGCCGCCATGGTGTCGGTCGGAGCGGCGGCGCCGCCCCCGGCCTCCGCCGCGGACAAGACGCCGGTCGCCGTCGGCTACGGCGGCGCGGTGGCGAGCGTGGACGCGGACGCGTCCGCCGCCGGCATCGAGGTGCTGAAGAAGGGCGGCAACGCGGTCGACGCGGCGGTCGCCACGGCGGCGGCCCTGGGCGTCACCGAGCCCTACTCGTCAGGCATCGGGGGAGGCGGCTACTTCGTCTACTACGACGCCAAGTCCCGTACGGTGCACACGATCGACGGCCGTGAGACGGCACCGCTCAGCGCCGACTCCGGTCTGTTCCTGGAGAACGGCAAGCCGCTCGCCTTCGCCGACGCCGTCACCAGCGGACTGAGCGTGGGCACGCCCGGCACGCCGGCCACCTGGCAGACCGCACTGGACAGCTGGGGCAGCGAGCGGCTCGGCTCGCTGCTGAAGCCCGCCGAGCGGAGCGCCCGGGACGGCTTCACCGTCGACGGGACGTTCCGGTCGCAGACCGAGGCCAACCAGGCGCGCTTCAAGGACTTCCCGGCCACGGCCGAGCTGTTCCTTCCAGGCGGCTCGCTGCCGGCGGTCGGCTCGACCTTCAAGAACCCCGACCTGGCGCGCACGTACGAGGAACTGGGCCGTAAGGGGATCGACACCGTCTACGACGGCAAGCTCGGCCGGCAGATCGTCGACACCGTGAACAAGCCGCCCGTGGACCCGGCTTCCGGCCGCGTGGCCCGCCCCGGCAAGCTGTCCGAGAAGGATCTGGCGGCGTACGAGGCGAAGAAGCAGGCGCCGACGAACACGTCGTACCGCGGGCTCAAGGTCTACTCCATCGCGCCCTCCTCCTCCGGCGGCAGCACGGTCGGCGAGGCGCTCAACATCCTGGAGCGGACCGACCTCTCCAAGGCGAGCGAGGTGGAGTATCTGCACCGCTACATCGAGGCCAGCCGGATCGCGTTCGCGGACCGGGGGCGCTGGGTCGGCGACCCCGCCTTCGAGGACGTACCGACGAAGGAACTCCTCTCGCAGCGGTACGCGGACTCGCGGGGGTGCCTGATCAAGGACGACGCGGTGCTGACCAGCCCGCTGGCGCCGGGCGACCCGCGGCACCCGGCGGCGTGCTCCGCGTCGGGCACGGCGGCCCCGACGACGTACGAGGGCGAGAACACCACGCATCTGACCGTGGCCGACAAGTGGGGCAACGTCGTCTCGTACACCCTGACCATCGAGCAGACCGGTGGCAGCGGCATCACGGTGCCGGGGCGCGGCTTCATCCTCAACAACGAGCTGACGGACTTCTCCTTCGCGCCGGCCAACCCGGCCGTACACGACCCGAACCTGCCCGGCCCCGGCAAGCGTCCGCGTTCGTCGATCTCCCCGACGATCGTGCTCGACCGCCACAACCAGCCGGTCGTGGCCCTCGGTTCGCCCGGCGGCGCGACCATCATCACCACCGTGCTGCAGACCCTGACCGGCTTCCTCGACCGGGGGCTCCCGCTCGTCGACGCGATCGCCGCGCCCCGCGCCAGCCAGCGCAACGCGGCGACGACCGAACTCGAACCCGGCCTCTACGACAGCGCGTTGCGCACGCAACTGGAGTCCATCGGCCACTCCTTCAAGCTGAACCCGGAGATCGGCGCGGCCACCGGGGTGCAGCGGCTGCCGAACGGCAAGTGGCTCGCGGCGGCGGAGACCGTGCGCCGGGGCGGCGGGTCGGCGATGGTGGTGCGACCGGCGTCATAGGCGGGGACGACCGTTCTGCTCTTCGGGGCCCGGCCGGCGGCCGGGCCCCGGTGTCGTACCAGCGGGCCGTCAGGGCGCGCGGGCCCGCGTCCCTCTAGCGGGCCGTCAGGATGCGCGGGCCCGCGTCCGTGATCGCCACGGTGTGTTCCGCGTGGGCGGCGCGGGAGCCGTCGTCGGTGCGCAGGGTCCAGCCGTCGGGAGCCGCGTGGAAGCCGTCGGTGCCGCCGCCGATGAGCATGGGCTCGATGGCGATGACCATGCCGTGGCGCAGGGGGAGTCCGCGCCCGGGCCGGCCCTCGTTCGGAACTCCAGGGTCCTCGTGCATATGGCGGCCGATGCCGTGGCCGCCGAAGCCGTCCGGGATGCCGTACCCCGCGGCGCGGCACACCGTGCCGATGGCGTGCGCGATGTCGCCGATGCGGTTGCCGACGCGTGCCGCCGCAATGCCCGCCGCCAGGGCGCGCTCGGCCGTCTCGACGAGGAGAACGTCGGCGGGGCGCGGCTTGCCCACGACGAAGCTGATCGCCGAGTCGCCCACCCAGCCGCCCAGTTCGGCACCGAAGTCGAGGGAGACCAGGTCGCCGTCGCGCAGCCGGTAGCCGGTCGGGACGCCGTGCACGATCGCCTCGTTCACGGACGTGCAGAGCACCGCCGGGAACGGGGTGGGGGCGAAGGAGGGCCGGTAGCCGAGGAACGGGGAACTCGCGCCCGCGTCCCGCAGCACCTGGTGCGCCACCTCGTCCAGCTCCAGGAGGGAGACGCCCACGGCGGCGGCCTCCCGTGCCGCCGTGAGCGCCCGGCCCACCACTTGTCCGGCCTCGTACATCGCGTCGATCGACGTATCCGTCTTCAGTTCCACCATGCCAATTACTATACCGGTCGGCGCCCTATTCTTATAACGGTCCCCGGGATTAGGATGGGGCCCATGGTGCGCACCCCTCTGACCCCGGAAGAGCATGAACGCGGCGAGCGGCTCGGGCGGTTGCTGCGCGAGGCCCGTGGCCGTCGCAGCATGGCCGACATCGCCGCGAGCGCCGGGCTCTCCGCCGAGACCCTCCGCAAGATCGAGACCGGTCGTGCCCCGACGCCCGCCTTCTTCACGGTCGCCGCGCTGGCACGGGTGCTGGGGCTGTCCCTGGACGAGGTCGCGGGGCATTGCGTCCTGGCGGCGGTGTGAGGAGGCGTGCGAGAGGTTGCGCATCGAAGTGACGTGATCCGTGGGAGGGCACTGCGCCCGGTCTGAAAACTCCTCGTAGCCGTTCCGTAACACGCTTGGTGTTTTCTACCGAACGGAGTACTCCAGTCTGGCGGGAGTTGGGCGATGGGTGTGGAACAACTCCCGGGACGGGTTCGGGAGTTCGCGACCTACCTGAACGGACTGCTGGCGCGCCTCGACCAGGGCGCCGGCTGGTGCGGGGTGTTCTGGCAGCGCGACCCCGACGGTATGCGGGCATGTCTGGACGGCTGGGAAGCGCCGCCGTGGGACGTGGTGGAGGCGCTCCTTCAGGACCTGGAGGGGCAGTACGGCCCCAGGGCCGCGGCTCAGGAGACCGAGCGGGCGCGCACCCTGCACGCTGCCTCGCTCATCGCGTTCGACGGCCGGCCCGGTGGCCGGGAGGCTCTCGGTGACCGCCTCGACGTGATGCTCCGCGAACAGCGCTACGCCGCCGAACGCCAGGCCGAGCTCGGTCGTCAGCTGCACGCGGCCGGCTCCCAGGAGGAGGCCGAGGCGGTCCGTCTCGACCTGGCCTGGGCCCGCGACGACCACGACCGCGCCACGGCTCGCTGCGCGGAGATCCGCCGGCGGACGGAGGACCTCGACCGCCGCGCCCACGCGCGGGAGGAGCGGGACTTCCCGGCCGACGGCACGGGGGGTGCGGGTGCCCGCCGGCAGGACGGCCATGAGGCCCGGTCCGCGTCCACCGGTCGGCATGCGGGACCGTACGCACCATCGGCAGGGCAGCCGGACCCGTACGCACCGTCAGCCCGGCAGCCGGGCCCGTCCGCTGATGCTGCCGACCGACACACGGGCCCGTCCGCTCCGGCCGACCGGCAGCCGGGTCCCGCTGCCGGCCGGAGTCCTGCGTGGTCCGCCTTCGCGGAGCGCGCGCCGGCCGACGTCGATCACGCGGGGGCGCGGCCCGACGACGGGTACGCGGCCGGGCGGCCCGGCGGCGACCATGCCGACGGGCGGTCCGACGACGGTTACGGGGCCGGGCGGTCCGGCGGTGACCACGCGGGCGGGCGTCCCGGCGACGGGTACGCCCCGGAGCCCGGCGCTCCTCGTGCCGAGCCCGACACCTCTCACCTCGAACCCGAACCCGAGGTCCCGACCCCCGCGCCGGCACCCCCCGTGCCCAAGCAGCGCGCCAAGCGGCGCCCGCGCGGCAGTGCTCGCTTCGCCGGAATGATGGAGACGGAGGCGGAGGCGACCCCGGCCGCCGCACCTCCGACGGCGGCGCCCGCCGTGCCGGCCCAGGCCGCCAAGGGCCGCACACCGGGCGGCGCCCGGTTCGCGGGAGCCGCAGCGCAGCCGGCGCGGCCCGACGTGCCCCGCCGGGAACCCCTGGACGACGCGGCACGCCAGGAGACCGTGGACACCGTCGAGGCACTGGTGCGGCTGCGTGCCGAGGGCCGTACCGGCGAGGCGCACGCGCTGCTCGTCGAGGCCGCGTACTGGCCCGCGGCCCGCTTCCCGCTGCTCGCCGCCCAACTGCACCGCGCGGGCCTCGACGCCGACTGGGCGACCCTGCTGTGGGAGGCGGCCTCGCTGCCCGCCGACCGGCTGGTCGCCGCCGCGGACGCGCTCGTCGCGGCGGGCCGCACCGCGGACGGCAGCCAGATGCTCCGCCAGGGCGTCGCCAGGCCCGCCCCGGAGATAGGGGCCGCCGTCCAGGGCCTGGCCGCCGAGGGCCGCCATCGCGAGATCCGCGCGCTCCTCGACGCGTATGTCCGCGTCCGCACCCCCGAGGAGGCCGCCCGGAGCGTCGAGGCGGACCCGGTGCACCTCGTCCCACTCCTGCTGGAGGCCGCCCGGGGCGCCTCCGAGGAGCGGTACTGGGATCTCGTCCACGCGCTGCGGGTCGCCGGGATCGCCACCTGAGCCGTCGCCGCGCAGACTGAAACTCACCCACAGGAGTGTGAAACAAGATCGACTCCGCGGGTTAACGACGATGGTCTTGGCAAGGCCGTCCCGGAGGCTTACTTTCGAGCCTCTACAGCCTTTGTCTACGGGCGTAGAGGCTCTCTGACGTCCCGTCGAAGGAGCAGCTCATGGCCAACGTCGTACGCGCCGCTCTGGTCCAGGCCACCTGGACCGGCGACACCGCATCCATGGTCGCCAAGCACGAGGAGTTCGCCCGTGAGGCGGCCCGGCAGGGCGCGCAGGTCATCGGTTTCCAGGAAGTCTTCAACGCCCCCTATTTCTGCCAGGTCCAGGAGCCCGAGCACTACCGCTGGGCCGAGCCCGTCCCCGACGGCCCGACCGTCAGCCGGATGCGCGAGCTGGCCCGCGAGACCGGCATGGTGATCGTCGTCCCCGTCTTCGAGGTCGAGCAGTCCGGTTTCTACTTCAACACCGCGGCCGTGATCGACGCCGACGGCACCTACCTCGGCAAGTACCGCAAGCACCACATCCCCCAGGTCAAGGGATTCTGGGAGAAGTACTACTTCAAACCGGGCAACCTCGGCTGGCCCGTCTTCGACACCGCGGTCGGCAAGGTCGGCGTCTACATCTGTTACGACCGGCACTTCCCGGAGGGCTGGCGCCAGCTGGGTCTGAACGGCGCCCAGCTCGTCTACAACCCGTCCGCCACCTCCCGGGGCCTGTCCGCCCACCTCTGGCAGCTGGAACAGCCCGCGGCGGCCGTAGCCAACGAGTACTTCATCGCGGCGATCAACCGGGTCGGCCAGGAGGAGTACGGGGACAACGACTTCTACGGAACGTCGTACTTCGTCGACCCGCGCGGACAGTTCGTGGGGGAGACCGCGAGCGACAAGGGCGAAGAACTGGTCGTCCGGGACCTGGACTTCGACCTGATCGAAGAGGTACGGCAGCAGTGGGCGTTCTATCGTGACCGGCGCCCGGACGCCTACGAAGGGCTGGTGCAGCCGTGAGTGACCTGTACGCGCGCCACAAGGCCGTGCTGCCCGACTGGCTCGCGCTCTACTACGCCGACCCCCTGGAGATCACGCACGGCGAGGGCCGCCACGTCTGGGACGCCGACGGCAACAAGTACCTCGACTTCTTCGGCGGCATCCTGACGACGATGACGGCGCACGCGCTGCCCGAGGTGACGAAGGCGGTCAGCGAGCAGGCCGGGCGGATCATCCACTCCTCGACGCTCTACCTCAACCGGCCGATGGTCGAACTCGCCGAGCGGATCGCCCAGTTGTCCGGCATCCCGGACGCGCGGGTCTTCTTCACCACTTCGGGCACGGAGGCCAACGACGCGGCGCTGCTGCTGGCCACCGCGTACCGGCAGAGCAACCAGATCCTGGCGATGCGCAACAGCTACCACGGCCGCTCCTTCAGCGCCGTCGGCATCACCGGCAACAAGGGCTGGTCGCCGACCTCCCTCTCGCCCCTCCAGACGCTGTACGTCCACGGCGGCGTCCGCACCCGGGGACCCTACGCGGCGCTGAGCGACGCCGAGTTCATCGCGGCCTGCGTCGCCGACCTGGAGGACCTGCTCGGCCATGTCCGGGCGCCCGCCGCCCTGATCGCCGAGCCGATCCAGGGAGTCGGCGGCTTCACGGCTCCGCCCGACGGCCTGTACGCGGCCTTCCGCGAGGTGCTGCAGAAGCACGGCATCCTCTGGATCGCCGACGAGGTGCAGACCGGCTGGGGACGGACGGGCGAGCACTTCTGGGGCTGGCAGGCGCACGCCGCGTCGGGGCCGCCCGACATGCTCACCTTCGCCAAGGGCATCGGCAACGGCATGTCCATCGGGGGAGTCGTCGCCCGCGCCGACCTCATGAACTGCCTGGACGCCAACAGCATCTCGACGTTCGGCGGCTCGCCGGTCACCATGGCGGCGGGCCTCGCGAACCTCGCCTACCTCCTCGAACACGACCTCCAGGGCAACGCCCGGCGGGTCGGCGGTCTGCTCATCGAGCGGCTGCGGGCGATCGCCGCGCAACTGCCGGAGGTACGGGAGGTGCGCGGCCGGGGACTCATGATCGGCATCGAGCTGGTCAAGCCCGGCACGGACGAGGCCAACCCGGAGGCCGCGGCCGCGGTGCTCGAAGTGGCGCGTCAGGAAGGGCTGTTGATCGGCAAGGGCGGCGGACACAACACCAGCGTGCTGCGGATCGCGCCGCCGCTCTCACTCACCGTCGGCGAGGCCGAGGAGGGCGCGGCGATCCTCGACCGCGCGCTCAGGGCCTGTGGCTGAGGCCCGGCCGCCGGCCCTGGCGTACCCGTAGGACCTGAGCAAGGGCGAGTGAGCCGAAGGGGCGCACCGCTGGTGAGAGGTTGAGCACGCGGAGGCCCGAAGGGTTGGGCACGGTCGACCTTGCACCACCGGCTTGTGCGCCCCGGAGGCGAACCGAGCCACAGAAAAAGGGGAACGTCGTCACATGACCACCGCCTTGGAACCCGCCCTCTCCGTCCGCCAGGTCCTGCACCTGGACCGGGTGCTCGCCGGAGAGCCCGAGGTGGTGGCCGGCGCCGGCCAGCTCGACCGGCCGGTGCGCTGGGTGCACGTCGCCGAGGCGGCCGACGTCGGGGTGATGCTCACCGGCGGCGAGATGGTGCTCACCACGGGCGTGCTGCTCGCCGGTGACCTGGACGCGCAGGCCGAGTACATCCGTTCACTGCACCGCGCCGAGGCCGCGGCCGTGGTGCTCGGGCTCGGCCGGGCCTTTCCCGCCCCGCCGGACGTGATGCGCCGGGTCGCCGAGCGCTGCGGGCTGCCCATGGTGGTCCTCCACCGGCCGTTCCCCTTCGCCGAGTTGACGGAGGAGGTCCAGTCCCGGCTGGTGCGGCAGAAGTTCGCGGCCGTGAGCCTGTCGGAGTCGGTGCGGACGGCGCTGACCGGGCTCATCACCGCGGGCGCCCCCTTGCAGCGGTTGCTCGACGAGATCGCCGGGCACGCCGCCTGTCCCGTCGTCGTCACCAACCTGGCCCACCGGGTGCTCGCCACCGCGGGGGAGCGCTCGGCGGTCGACGACGTACTGCGCGACTGGGAGCGCATCGCGCGGCAGGCCGGCGGCAGCGAGGGCGACGGATGGATCCGCGCGGAGCTGGGCGGACGCGGGGAGCGCTGGGGCCGCATCGTGCTGTGCGGGTACCGCGGTGACGGAGCCACCGGGCGACTGCTCGCCGACCGGGCCGCCGAGGCACTGGTGCTGCACCGCATGCTCGGCGGCGCGGCGCACTCCTGGGAGGAACAGTCCGCGGAGAGCCTGCTGACGGACCTGGTGAGCGGCGTCGTACCGGCCCGGCAGCTGCTGCCGAGGGCGCGGGCCGCCGGGCTCCCCGTCAACCGGCGGACCTTCGTGCCGCTGGTCGTGCGGGACGGCGATGCGGCTCAACTCGGCCGGGTGCTCCGACTGTTGGGGCTGTCCGGACTCGTCGCCGAGCTGTCAGACGGGATCACCGCCGTGCTGCTGAGCCTCGCCCGGGACCAGGACGCGGAGGCGCTCACGACACACTTTGCCACCCGGCTGCGCACCGAATCGGACGCCCGCCGGACGGTCGTCGCCGCGGCCGGTCCGCAGACCGTGTGGGACGACGTGGCCGCCGGACTGCGCGAGGCCCGGC
The DNA here is from genome assembly GCF_042723265.1 of Streptomyces sp. NPDC058371. NCBI lineage: Bacteria > Bacillati > Actinomycetota > Actinomycetes > Kitasatosporales > Streptomycetaceae > Streptomyces > Streptomyces sp. NPDC058371. The sequence continues at coordinate 137,298 of NZ_JBHXJC010000001.1, forward strand.
ATGTCGCCGACGCCGTCGCCGAACACCCGGCCGAGCCGGACCTGCCGGTGGTCGTACGCCTCCGAGACGTACATCTGCGGGGTCTGGTACGGCTGTTGCGGGACGATCCGCACGTGCAGTCCTTCGCCGAGCGCGAGTTGGACGGGCTGCTGTGCGGGACGGACGCCGAGCCGGAACTGCTGCCGGTGCTGCGGACCTATCTCGCGACCGGCCGCAACAAGTCGCGGACCGCGCAACTGCACCATGTCAGCAGGCCCGCGCTGTACCGCCGGCTGGAGGTCATAGAGGCCCGCCTGGGAGTCGACCTCGACGACTTCGAGCAGGCCGCGTCCGTGCACATCGCGCTCCTCGCGCACGACGCCCAGCAGCGGTGAGAGATGTCAGCACGTGAGAAGACGGTGGGAGACATGGGCCGGCGCCGGAGTGACACCGTGCAACGCCGGGCGCCCGCAGACGTGACACCGTGCACCTCAAAGCCGCCCCCGGGGCTTCCTAGGCTCGCCGGACACCGAGCGACCGGAGGTCCCGATGAGCAGAGTGATCCGCGCCGCCGTCTTCCAGACTGCCTGGACCGGCGACAAGGAGTCGATGATCCAGGTCCACGAGCAGGCGGTCCGCGACGCGGCCGCGCAGGGCGCCCAAGTCCTGTGCTTCCAGGAGCTGTTCTACGGGCCCTACTTCTGCCAGGTCCAGGACAAGGCGTTCTACGAGTACGCCGAGCAGATCCCCGAGGGTCCGATCGTCCGGCGCTTCCAGGCGCTGGCCGAGGAGTTCAGCATCGTCCTCGTGCTGCCGATGTACGAGGAGGAGCAGCCCGGCGTCCTCTACAACACCGCCGCCGTGATCGACGCCGACGGCTCGTACCTCGGCAAGTACCGCAAGACACACATCCCGCAGGTCGAGGGCTTCTGGGAGAAGTTCTACTTCCGTCCGGGCAACAGCGGCTGGCCCGTCTTCGACACCGCGGTCGGCAAGGTCGGCGTCTACATCTGCTACGACCGGCACTTCCCGGAGGGCTGGCGTGCGCTGGGTCTCGCGGGCGCCGAGATCGTCTTCAACCCGTCGGCCACCTCGCGCGGTCTGTCCGGCTACCTCTGGCAGCTGGAGCAGCCGGCGGCCGCGGTCGCCAACGAGTACTTCGTGGGCGCGATCAACCGGGTGGGGGTCGAGGAGTACGGGGACAACGACTTCTACGGGACGTCGTACTTCGTGGACCCGGAGGCGCAGTTCGTCGGCGAGGTGGCGAGCGACAAGGAGAGCGAACTCGTCGTCCGCGACCTGGACATGGCCAAGCTCCGCGAGGTCCGCGACCGCTGGCAGTTCTACCGCGACCGTGCCCCGGGCGCGTACGGGCCGCTGACCGCCCCCTAGAGGGCGTGCACCCCGTGGGCCCGGCCGACGGGGGGCCGGGCCCGTGGCTTCGACTCCCCATCCTGACAACAGCGTTGACCCCGGCGACCACCAGCAGCGGGATCGCCTCAGTGCACGCGGGCCCACCGGATTCGGCGCACGCGAGCGAACCGGAAGGAGAGGGAGCATGAGCCGTACCGTCATCCGCGGTGGCCTCGTCATCACCGCATCCGACGAGATCCACGCCGACGTCCTGATCGAGGACGGCCGGATCGCCGCGCTCGCGGCGTCGGGCACTCCGGCCGCCGAAGCATGGACGGCGGAGCGGACGATCGACGCCACCGGAAAGTACGTGATTCCGGGCGGTGTCGACGCCCACACGCACATGGAGCTGCCGTTCGGCGGCACGTTCGCCTCCGACACCTTCGAGACCGGCACCCGGGCCGCGGCCTGGGGCGGCACCACCACCATCATCGACTTCGCCGTGCAGAGCGTCGGCCACTCGCTGCGCGAGGGCCTCGACGCCTGGAACGCCAAGGCCGACGGCCAGTGCGCCATCGACTACGGCTTCCACATGATCGTCTCCGATGTGAACCAGGAGACGCTCAAGGAGATGGACCTGCTGGTCGAGGAGGGCGTCACCTCCTTCAAGCAGTTCATGGCCTATCCCGGCGTCTTCTACAGCGACGACGGCCAGATCCTGCGTGCCATGCAGCGCTCCGCCGAGAACGGCGGCCTGATCATGATGCACGCCGAGAACGGCATCGCGATCGACGTGCTCGTCGAGCAGGCGCTGGCCCGCGGTGAGACCGACCCCCGCTATCACGGGGAGGTCAGGAAGGCCCTGCTGGAGGCCGAGGCCACTCACCGTGCCATCAAGCTCGCGCAGGTCGCGGGCGCTCCGCTGTACGTCGTGCACGTGTCGGCGCAGGAGGCGGTCGCCGAGCTGGCGCGGGCGCGCGACGAGGGCCTGAACGTGTTCGGGGAGACCTGCCCGCAGTACCTGTTCCTGTCGACGGACAACCTCGCCGAGCCGGACTTCGAGGGCGCGAAGTACGTGTGCTCCACGCCGCTGCGGCCGAAGGAGCACCAGGCCGCACTCTGGCGCGGACTGCGGACGAACGACCTCCAGGTCGTCTCCACCGACCACTGCCCCTTCTGCTTCGTCGGCCAGAAGGACCTGGGCCGCGGCGACTTCTCGAAGATCCCCAACGGCCTGCCGGGTGTCGAGAACCGGATGGACCTGCTCCACCAGGCCGTCGTCGACGGACACCTCTCGCGCCGCCGCTGGATCGAGATCGCCTGCGCGTCCCCGGCCCGGATGTTCGGCCTGTACCCGAAGAAGGGCACCATCGCGCCGGGCGCGGACGCGGACGTCGTCATCTACGACCCGCACGCCGAGCAGATCCTGTCGGTGGAGACCCACCACATGAACGTCGACTACTCGGCGTACGAGGGCAGGCGCGTCACCGGCCGGGTCGAGACGGTGCTCTCGCGCGGCGAACTCGTCATCTCCGAGCGGGAGTACACCGGGCGCGCGGGTCACGGCGTCTACACCCCCCGCTCCACCTGTCAGTACCTGAACTAGGAGTGGCGCACATGGACTTCGGACTCGTCCTGCAGACCGACCCGCCTGCCTCCCGCGTCATCAGCCTGATGAAGCGGGCCGAACGCAACGGCTTCACCCACGGCTGGACCTTCGACTCGGCCGTGCTGTGGCAGGAACCCTTCGTCATCTACAGCCAGATCCTCGCCAACACCGAGAAGCTGACGATCGGCACGATGGTCACCAACCCGGGCACCCGCACCTGGGAGGTCACCGCCTCCACCTTCGCGACTCTCAACGACATGTACGGCAACCGCACGGTGTGCGGCATCGGGCGCGGCGACTCGGCGATGCGGGTCGCCGGACGCAAGCCCAACACCCTCGCCCGGATCAGCGAGGCCATGAAGGTCATCCGCGCCCTCGGCCGCGGCGACGAGGCCGACCTCGGCGGTACGGTCATCAGGATCCCCTGGATCAAGCCGGGCGCCGAACTCCCCGTCTGGATGGCCGCGTACGGCCCCAAGGCGCTCAAGATGACCGGCGAGGAGGCCGACGGCTTCATCCTCCAGCTCTCCGACCTCTATCTCACCGAGTACATGGTCAAGGCTGTGAAGGACGCCGCAGTCGAGGCCGGCCGCGATCCGTCCGAGGTCAAGATCTGCGTCGCCGCACCGGCGTACGTCACGGAGGACGACTCGCCCGAGGCACTCGCCCACGCCCGCGAGCAGTGCCGCTGGTTCGGCGGCATGGTCGGCAACCACGTGGCCGACCTCGTCTCCAAGTACGGCGCCCACTCCGCCGCCGTACCCGACGAACTCACCGACTACATCAAGGCCCGGCAGGGCTACGACTACGCGCACCACGGTCGCAGCGGCAACCCCGACACCGCGTTCGTGCCCGACGAGATCGTCGACCGGTTCTGTCTGATCGGCCCGGTCGAGCGGCACGTCGAGAAGCTGAACGCCCTGCGCGAGCTCGGCGTCGACCAGTTCGCGCTCTACGACATGCACGACGCACAGGAAGCCGTCATCGACGCCTACGGGACGAAGGTCATCCCGGCCGTCAACGGCAGGCAGTAGCAAGGCAGTTGAGGCCCGGACCGCCGGTTCGGGCCGTCCCCCGATCGCCGATGTCCGACGGGCCGTAGCGGCCCCTCCCGTTCTCCCCTTCCCGCCGCTCCGGGAAGGGGCTCAGGGCGCTCCCCGCGCACCCCCACCCGCACCCGCACGGCCTTTCCCGACACTCCTCACTTGATTGGCCTGCCCATGACCGAGACCGTCCCCACCGACAGCCCACCGCCCACCCCTCAAGTCACCCTCGCCGACGGCCGGGTGGAGATCGCGCCGGGCGCACCCCTGCCGACCGGTCCTTACGCCAACGAGGACCTGCTGCCGGTCCCGGTCGAGAAGCGCACCTGGACCACGTACAACTTCTCGGCGCTGTGGGTCGGCATGGCCCACAACACCGCTTCCTGGACGCTCGCCTCCGGCCTGATAGCCGTCGGCATGGACTGGAAGCAGGCCGTCTTCACCATCGCCCTGGCCAACCTGATCGTGCTGGTCCCGATGCTGCTCACCGGGCACGCCGGACCCAAGTACGGCATACCCTTCCCGGTCTTCGCCCGCGCCTCCTTCGGCGTCCGCGGCGCCAATCTGCCCGCTGTCGTACGGGCGTTGGTGGCCTGCGGCTGGTTCGGCATCCAGACCTGGATCGGCGGCGAGGCCATCTACTTCCTCGCCGGGAAGCTCATCGGCGACAGCTGGGCCAACGCCTCGGAGATCGGCGGTTACGCCTGGACGATGTGGTTGTCCTTCGCGATCTTCTGGGTGATCCAGGTCGCCATCATCTACCGCGGCATGGAGACGATCCGCCGCTTCGAGAACTGGGCCGCGCCCTTCGTGCTCGTCGGCGCCGGCGTCATGCTGTGGTGGATGAGCAGCAAGGCCGGCGGCTTCGGCCCGCTGCTGAACCAGCCGTCCAAGCTCGGCTGGGGCCCGGAGTTCTGGAAGCTGTTCGCGCCCGCCCTCATGGGCATGATCGGCTTCTGGTCCACGTTGTCGCTGAACATCCCGGACTTCACCCGGTACGGCAGGAGCCAGCGCGCCCAGACCTGGGGCCAGGCGCTCGGTCTGCCCACCACGATGACGCTCTTCGCCTTCCTCTCCGTCATGGTCACCTCGGGCTCCCAGGAGGTGTACGGCGAGGCGGTCTGGGACCCGGTCCAGCTGGCCGCAAAGACCGACAACGTCTTCGGGCTCCTCTACGCGCTGGTGACCGTGCTGGTCGCGACCCTGTCGGTGAACGTCGCGGCCAACCTGGTCTCCCCGGCGTTCGACTTCTCCAACATCGCGCCCAGGAGGATCAGTTTCCGGAGCGGAGCACTCGTCACCTGTGTGCTCGGCGTGCTGATCTTCCCCTGGCGGCTGTACTCCGACCCGCAGGGCTACATCTTCACCTGGCTCGGCCTCGTCGGCGGTCTGCTCGGCACGGTCGCCGGCATCCTCATCGCCGACTACTGGATCCTGCGCCGCACCCGGCTCGATCTCGCCGACCTGTACCGCGCGGGCGGCCGCTACTGGTACGACGGCGGCTGGAACTGGCGGGCCGTCGTCGCGTTCGTCACCGGCGGTGTCCTGGCCATCGGCGGCGCGGACTTCCATCCGCTGATCGACGGGCGGCCGATCCCGCCCCTGGAGTCGCTGGCCGACTACGGCTGGGCGGTCGGCCTCGGCACCTCGATGGTGCTGTACGTCGTGCTGATGGCGCTGCGGGGCAAGGAGCGCGCCGCGGTCTGATGCGCGGGCCCGCCTGTCGCCGGGCCGGCGCAGATGTCTGGAGAACGCTCAGCTCTTCTGGGCGTTCTCCAGCGCGGCCACCGCTTCCTTGGCGGCCTTGATCGCGCCCTTGTTGATCACGTCCGTGCTGGGCGCCTTCTTCGTCTCGAAATCACTGCCGTTGTACGTGATGGTCACCAGCGCGTTGGAGACGCGGGCCAGCACCACACCCTCGCGCATCTGCTGCTTGTCCGCGGTGGTGAGATTCACGACGGAGTAGCCCGCGTCGCCGAGCCCGGGGACCGCGCCGCCGCCGCTCTTCTCCGTCGCGCGCTGCTTGTAGGTGGTTTCGGCGTCCTGGTCCGTTTTCTTGATTTCGTACGAAATGTCGAGCCAGCGGTAGTCGAAGCCCTTCAGCGCGTTCCAGGAGCAGGTGCGGCGCACGGACTTGTCCGTCGAGGGGATCTCCCGCCCGGCCGTCTTGGCGCCCGGCACGAGCGACTTGACCGTCGACACGCTCACGCTCCCGCAGGGCGCGGGCGACGCGGCGTACGTCTTGGTCGCCGCCGAAGTCGAGGGAGCGGACGCCTTGTTGCCGTCGGGCTCCTGGGCCGACTTGTGCTCGGCGGTCGGAGTCGGGGCGAACGGACCGGACGTCAGGGCCCAGCCCGCCGAGGCGAGCACGGCGACCGGCAGCAGACGCGCGGTGAGGGCGAGCGGCAGAGGAAGGGAACGCACAACGCACTTCTCGTGGGGGACGGTGCGGAAGGAGTCCGCACTGCGGACGGGACGCCAGTGTCACACGAGTCCCTGTAGGGCGGAAGTGTGAACTCGCTCCGTGCCCGCGCGGTGACAGCTCCTCCCCGCGGACGGGCCGTGGGCGAACCGCCGACGAACCACGGACGAGCCGTGGACGAACCGCGGACGGGCCGTGGGCGAACCGCGGACGAACCGCGGACGGGCCGTGGGCGAACCGCGGACGGGCCGTGGGCGAGCCGTGGGCGAACCGCGGACGGGCCGTGGGCGAACCGCGGACGGGCCGTGGGCGAACCGCGGACGGGCCGTGCCCGGATCCGGTGCGCATCAGCCGGACCACGAGCGGATTCGGCGCCCGTGATCGCGCCCAACTGGTCGTCCCCGCCCGCGAGCGCGGGCCGCGTCACCGAGCTCAACTGGCGCTCCCCGCCCGCGAGTCGAGGGTTGTGACCCCGATGCCGGCCGGTGGACCTCACGCGCGAGTCGGGCCCTTGACGGTCCGCGGAAGCACCGAACGCCGGCCTCGACCGGAACGGGCCGGAACGCACCGTGGTGCGCAAGGGCTCCGTGCGATGATCGGCCCGTGATCGCGATACCTCCGAGGTGGTCCCGCGCTGCCGCCGTCGCCTGTGTACTGGCGCTGGGTGCGAGCGGATGCGGCCTCTCCGCCGAGTTGGACCGCGAGCGCAATCCCGAGCGCAGTCCGACGCCGACGCCCACGCCGGCGCAGACCCGGGCCGCCTCGCCGCCCGTGACCGCGGGCCCCGAGACCCTGCCGGACGTACCGGTCCAGCAGGCGCGGGGCTGCCCGTCCTCCGGCGTGCGCTTCGGCACCGGCCGCGTGGACGGTGCCATGGGGCTGCGGGCCATGACCCTCACCCTCGTCAACTGCGGCGAGCGGCCGTACCGGCTCCACGGATACCCCTTCGTCCGGGTCTTGGACGAGACCGGCGCCCCGATGGCCGGGGTGCGCACCGTCACGGGGACCGACAAGGTGTTCATGGCGCCCGAGAGCCCGGGCCCCGAGCCGCTGACCGTCGCTCCGGGCGCGACCGCACACGCGGCCTTGTACTGGCGGATGGGCGCCGAGGACAGCACGTTTCTCCACGTGGGTCCGCAGGAGAACCAGGACGACCTGAACATCCGTCCTCTGGAACCCCTCGACATCGGACCGGAGAACATCCTCGGGACGACACCGTGGAGCCTCACGTCGTAGCGGGGCCCGGTGGCGGGACGAGGTTCCGGGGACCTGGCCGATCGAGTGGACGTGCGCCGCCCGGCCGGCGGGAGTGAACCGTTCAATGGTCGGACGCGTGCCGCCCGGCCGACGGGCGCATGCGGCAGGGTACGTACGATCGCCGGACGCCCGCCCCTCCAGTGAGGAGTCCGCCCGTGTTCACCACCCGACCCACGCTCCAGGGCACCTTCGGCATGGTGTCGTCCACGCACTGGCTCGCCTCGCAGTCGGCGATGGCCGTACTGGAGGACGGTGGCAACGCCTTCGACGCGGCGGTGGCCGCCGGCTTCGTGCTGCACGTCGTCGAACCGCACCTCAACGGGCCCGCGGGCGAGGTCCCCATCGTCCTCGCCCCGGCGGACGGTGAGGTGCGCGTGCTGTGCGGGCAGGGCGTCGCACCGGCCGGGGCGACCGTCGCCCACTACCGGGGCCTCGGACTGGACCTCGTGCCGGGCACGGGTCCCCTCGCGGCCGCCGTGCCCGGCGCCTTCGACGCCTGGCTGCTGCTTCTGCGCGACCACGGCACGAAGTCCCTCGCCGACGTCCTGAAGTACGCGATCGGCTACGCCGACGACGGCCACGCGCCCGTGGAGCGCGTCGGCGAGACCGTGGAGACGGTGCGTGAACTCTTCGAGGCGGAGTGGCCCTCGTCGGCCGAGGTGTATCTGCCGGGCGGCAGGGCGCCACGCCCCGGTGAACTGTTCCGCAACCCCGCCCTCGCGGCGACCTGGCGACGGCTGCTGGCCGAGATCTCCGAGAAGAAGGACCGAGTCGACCAGATCGAGGCCGCGCGGCAGGTGTGGCGCTCCGGCTTCATCGCCGAGGCCCTGGTCCGCCAGTCCGAGCGGCCCACCATGGACACCAGTGGCGAACGGCACGCCGGCACCCTGACCGCCGCCGATCTCGCCTCCTGGTCCGCGACCTACGAGGCCCCGGCGACGTACGACTGGCGGGGCTGGACCCTGTGCAAGGCGGGCCCCTGGAGCCAGGGCCCGGTGCTGCTCCAGCAACTCGCCCTGCTGCCGCCGGAACTGCCCCGCTACGGCTCGGCCGACTACGTGCACCTGCTCATCGAGGGCTGCAAGCTCGCCATGGCCGACCGGGAGGCCTGGTACGGCGACGCGGCGGAGGTGCCCCTCGACGAGCTGCTGTCCGCGCCGTACAACGCCGCCCGGCGCGCGCTCGTCGGGGAGAAGGCGTCGTACGAGCTGCGGCCCGGCAGCCCGGGAGGACGCACCCCGCGGATGAGCCGGCACGCGCGCGTGGTGGCCTCCGGAGAGCAGGGGTTCGACCCGATGGGCGTGCCGGGAGCCGGTGAGCCCACGGTCGCCAAGAGCCCGCTGTCGCCGGTGTCGGGCGAACCGGACGTCGGGGCGGACGGCGGCACCCGGGGCGACACCTGCCACCTCGACATCGTGGACCGCTGGGGCAACATGGTCGCCGCCACACCGAGCGGGGGCTGGCTGCAGTCCAACCCCGTCGTGCCCGAGCTGGGCTTTCCCCTCGGCACCCGGCTCCAGATGGCCTGGCTGGAGGAGGACCTGCCGAACTCCCTGACGCCGGGCCGTCGGCCCCGTACGACTCTCACGCCGTCGCTCGCCCTGCGCGACGGCGTGCCCGTGATGGCCTTCGGCACCCCCGGCGGTGATCAGCAGGACCAGTGGCAGACCCACTTCTTCCTGGCCGTGGCCCTGCGCTCCGAGGTGCGCGGCGGCCTCGACCTCCAGGGCGCCATCGACGCCCCGAACTGGCACAACGACAGCTTCCCCGGCTCCTTCTACCCCCGCGGGATGCGGCCCGGCAGCGTCACCGTCGAGTCCCGCACGGACCCGGACGTCATCAGGGAGCTGCGCCACCGCGGCCACGACGTCCTGGTCGGCGAGGCCTGGTCCGAAGGCCGTCTGTGCGCGGTCGCCCGCGACCCGCTTACGGGCGTGCTGTCGGCGGCGGCCAACCCGCGGGGGATGCAGGGGTACGCGGTGGGGCGCTGAGAGGGTCGTGTCGTCCCCGGCCCGGCCCGACCTGGCACGGAGCGAGGTGTCGGCGGCAGGCCCTTCCGGGCAGGGAGTGAGGTGTCGGCGGCCGGCTCTTCCGGTCGCGGAGCGAGGTGTCGGCGCTCGGCTCTTCCGGTAACGGAGCGTGTATCGGCCGGGTGCGGACCGGGCATCGACCCGGCACCGGGCGCACGTATTCCGGGGTCGGGCACGGCCTCCGTTCCGGTGTCGGGCACGGTCTCCGCGTCCGGAACCCCGGGTTTCATGCCGATTCCACCCGGCGTACACCGGCAGGGTAGGGATTGTCAGTGGTCCATGCTGTCATGGAGGCATGATCGAAGAGATCGAAGCATTCCTCGCACAGGGCGTCGCCGACGTCGAAGAGGCGGTCCGCAAGGCCGCCGCGGCCGAGATCATGCCGCGTTTCAGGCAGCTCGCCGAGCACGAGATCGACCAGAAGGCCGGCCCGCACGACCTGGTGACGGACGCCGACCGCAGAGCCGAGGTGTATCTGACCGGGGCACTGACCGCGCTGCTGCCCGGCTCGGTCGTCGTCGGCGAGGAGGCGGTGCACGCCAACCCGGCGACCTACGAGGCGATACGCGGCGGCGCCCCGGTCTGGATCGTCGATCCCGTCGACGGGACACGCCAGTTCGTTCACGGCGACCCGGGTTTCTGCACGCTGGTCGCCCTCGCACTGGACGGGGTCGTGCACGCCTCGTGGACGTACGCCGCCGCGCGCGACGAGTTCGCCACCGCGGTGCGCGGACGGGGCGCCCTGCTGGACGGTGTGCCCCTCCGCTCGGGTTCACCCGCCCCCGGCAGCGACCTCCGTGTCGCCACGTCGCATCCGGACTACACGACGGACGAGCAGAAGCGCGCCCTTCTCGGCGTGCGCGCCGAGGGCGTGCGGCCGCGCCCCTGCGGGTCGGCCGGGCTGGAGTATCTCGCCGTCGCCCGCGGCGAGTTGGACGCCACGGCGTTCTCCTGGGAGGCCGCCTGGGACCACGCGGCGGGCCTGCTGCTGGTCGAGGAGGCGGGCGGCGCCCACCTGACCCTCGCGGGCGAGCCGTTCCGTGTCACGGGAGCCAACGCGCTGCCCTTCACCGCGGCCCGCGACACGGCCACGGCTCGCCGGGTGGTGGAGCTGTTGTCGGGCGGCGCCTGACGGACGCGCCCAGGATGTCGACCGTTCCGGCGCGGGCCCGCGTACTCCTCCCTGCGGTACGCACCGTCCAGGACCGCTCCCGGGACCCGGGGTTGGGCCGGCCCTGACCGCCCGCGCCGCCAAGGCTGTCGGTGGCCCGGCATATCCTGATCCTCAGTGGCCATCGGCTGACAAAGGAGTCCGAAGGTGCCGTCGATGCTCGATGCGGTCGTAGTGGGTGCGGGGCCGAACGGACTGACCGCTGCCGTGGAGCTGGCCCGCCGCGGTTTCTCCGTGGCGGTGTTCGAGGCGCGCGACGGCGTGGGCGGGGGAGCCAGGACCGAGGAGCTCACGCTCCCGGGCTTCCGGCACGACCCCTGCTCCGCGGCGCACCCCCTGGGGATCAACTCGCCCGCCTTCCGTGCGATGCCGCTGGAGCGGTACGGACTGGAGTGGCTGCACGCCGAGCTGCCCATGGCCCATCCCTTCCCGGACGGCACGGCCGCCGTGCTGTCGCGCTCGGTGGCCGAGACGGCCGCCTCGTTCGGCCCGCGTGACGCCGGCGCGTACCGCCGGCTGATCGCCCCCTTCCTGCCCCGATGGGACACCCTGGCCCGCGACTTCATGTCCCTGCCGCTGAGCTCGCTGCCCCGCGACCCGGTCACCCTCGCCCGCTTCGGCCTCACCGGACTGCCCCCGTCGACCTGGCTGATGCGCCGCTTCCGCGACGAGCGGGCCCAGGCACTCTTCGCCGGGCTCGTGGCCCATGTCATCGCCCCGCTCGGGGGCATCGCCACCAGCGCCGTCGGCCTCGTCTTCGCGCTGGCCGCGCACGCCCGCGGCTGGCCCGTAGCGCGCGGCGGCTCCCAGTCCATCTCCGACGCGCTCGCCGCGTATCTCAAGGATCTCGGCGGCGCCGTCCACACCGACTACGAGGTGAAGCACTTCGACGACCTGCCGCCCGCCCGGGCCTACGTCTTCGACACCTCGCCCACCGCCCTCGCCCGCATCGCCGGCTTCGGGCGCTACTACGAGAACTACCGATACGGAGCGGGCGTCTTCAAGGTCGACTACGCGCTCGACGGCCCCGTGCCGTGGACGGCGCGGGAGGCGCGCACCGCCGGGACCGTGCAGGTCGGGGCCAGCCGCGCGGAGATCGGCGCCGCGTTGCACGCGGCCTCGCGCGAGGGCCGGGCGCCCGACGCGCCCTTCCTGATCACCGTGCAGCCCAGCGTCGTCGACCCCTCCCGGGCACCCGCCGGCAAGCAGGTCTTCTGGGCGTACGGCCATGTCCCGAACGGATACACCGGCGACCTCACGGACGCCATCGAGCGCCAACTGGAGCGCTTCGCACCCGGGTTCCGCGACCGGGTGCTCGCCCGTGCGACCGCGGGACCTCCCGAGCTCGTCGCTCGCAACGCCAATTACGTGGGCGGTGACATCGCCTGCGGTGCCGCGTCCGGGATCCAGCTCCTGCTGCGGCCCAAGGTCTCCCTCTTCCCGTACAGCACTCCGCACCCGGCCGTGTTCATCTGCTCGTCGGCCACCCCGCCGGGACCCGGCGTGCACGGGATGTCGGGGCACAACGCGGCCAAGGCGGTATGGAGGAGGCTGCGTCAGTCATGACCACGCTCACCCTGGTCCAGGGCGACATCACCCGGCAGACCGTTGACGCCGTCGTCAATGCCGCCAACTCCTCACTGCTCGGCGGGGGAGGAGTCGACGGCGCCATCCACCGGCGCGGCGGCCCCGACATCCTCGCCGAGTGCCGCAAGCTCCGCGCCTCGCACTACGGCAAGGGCCTGCCCACGGGCCGGGCCGTCGCCACGACCGCGGGCAAGCTGGACGCGCGGTGGGTGATTCACACCGTGGGCCCGGTCTGGTCCGGGATCGAGGACCGCGGCGAACTCCTCGCGTCCTGTTACCGGGAGTCCCTGCGGGTCGCCGCCGAGCTGGGCGCGCGGACCGTGGCCTTCCCGGCGATCTCCACCGGCATCTTCGGCTGGCCGATGGACGACGGCGCGCGGATCGCCGTACGGACGGTGCGCGAGAGCGCGGATCCGGCCGTGGAAGAGGTGCGGTTCGTGCTCTTCGACGAGCACGCCTACACGGCCTTCGAGGACGCGTTGCGCTGATCCGCGGGGTCGGGTCTCGCGCTGGGCGTCTTGTGCTGATGCGTGGGGTCGGGTTTCGCGCTGGGGGCCTTGCGCTGACGCGAGGCGCCGGCTTTCGAGCCGGACGCGTCTGCTGATCCGTGGAGCCGGCTTTGGAGCCGGCTGCCGGGCGCTGACGCGAGGCAGCCGCTTTCGAGCCGGAGGCGGGGCCGCGACCGGGCCGAGACCGGGCCGAGCGATCTGGCCGGGCGGTCAAGCCGGGGGCTACAGCCGGCCGGGGCTGCCCGCCACGGCGTGGTGATCCGTGGCTACTCGGCGGTGTCGCTGAGCCCGAGGCGCAGATGCTCCACGTGGTAGACCGCCTGGTCGAGGAGTTCGGCGACGTGGTGGTCGTACAGCGCGTAGACCACCGAGCGGCCGCTCCGTTCGCCGACGACCAGGCCCAGATTGCGCAGCAGCCGCAGCTGATGAGAACACGCGGACTGCTCCATGCCCACCTCGGCGGCCAACTCCGTGGCCGGCAACGGTCCTTCCCGCAGCCGCGCCAGGATCAGCAGGCGCGAGGGGGTGGACAGGGCCTGGAGCGTGGTGGCCACCTTCGCGGCGTTGGCCGCGTCCAGGTGTACCCGCGGGGCGGCATCCTGCGCGGCGCTGACGGCTCCATGACCCATGAGCCGTATCTTACTCATCGCACATGAAGGCATGAACGCCTCTTCATGCGTTCCTGTATGGTGACCCGGTGCCTCCCGCTCTCGCCTCGCCCCCCGTGACCGACGCGCCCGCCCCGGCGGCCCCCCGTCGCCGTACCCGAGTGCTCGCCCTGCCCGAGGCCCGCTGGGCGCTCGCCGCGACCGTCGCGTTCCTGGCAGCGCTCCCGCTGGACCTCGGCAGCGCGCCCGCCTGGGCGTATGCACCGCTGTACGTGATCGCGTATGCGGCGGGCGGCTGGGAGCCGGCGCTGGAAGGGCTGCGGGCCCTGCGCGAGAAGAAGCTGGACGTCGATCTCCTGATGATCGTCGCCGCGCTGGGCGCGGCCGCCATCGGTCAGTCCCTCGACGGCGCCCTGCTGATCGTCATCTTCGCCACCTCCGGGGCCCTGGAAGCCCTGGCCACCGCCCGCACCGCGGACTCGGTACGCGGTCTGCTGGACCTCGCTCCCACCGTCGCGACCAGGCTCAGCGGCGACGGTGAGGAGCGCGTGCCGACGGATCAACTCGCTGTCGGTGACGTTCTGCTGGTCCGCCCGGGCGAGCGGATCGGCGCCGACGGGCTGGTCGTCGACGGGGCCGGCGAGGTCGACCAGGCCACCATCACAGGCGAGCCGCTGCCGGTGGCGAAGGCCGCCGGCGACGAGGTCTTCGCGGGCACCCTCAACGGCACCGGCGCCCTGCGTGTCCGCGTCGAGCGCGACCCCGCCGACTCGGTGATCGCGCGGATCGTGACGCTGGTCGAGGAGGCCTCGCGGACCAAGGCGCCGACGCAGCTGTTCATCGAGAAGGTCGAACAGCGCTACGCCGTGGGCGTGGTGACCGCCACGCTCGCCGTCTTCTGCGTACCGCTCGCCTTCGGTGCCGACGTGACCGGCGCCCTGCTGCGGGCGATGACCTTCATGATCGTCGCCTCGCCGTGCGCGGTCGTGCTGGCCACCATGCCCCCGCTGCTGTCCGCCATCGCCAACGCCGGCCGGCACGGGGTCCTGGTGAAGTCGGCCGTCGCGATGGAACGCCTCGGCGAGATCGACGCGGCCGCCCTCGACAAGACCGGCACCCTCACCGAGGGCGCCCCCGAGGTGACGGCGGTACGCCCGCTGCCAGGCTCCCTGCTGGACGAGGACGCCCTGCTCGCCCTGGCCGCGGCCGCCGAGCACCCGAGTGAACATCCGCTGGCCCGTGCCGTCGTGGCCGCCGCCCGTGCTCGCGGCCTGCGTCCCGCGCCCGCCGACGACTTCACCGCGATCCCCGGACACGGAGTCCGCGCCACGGTCGACGGCCACCTCGTCACCGTCGGCCGTCCGACGTCGGACGCGGCAGCCGGCGCGGCCTCGGGGCACACGGTCGTACTGGTCGAGCGCGACGGCGCCCCCCTCGGCACCCTCTCCCTCACCGACCGCCTTCGCCCGGGCGCCCGCGCGGCCGTCTCGGGGCTCACCGACCTCACGGGCACCGCACCCGTGCTGCTCACCGGCGACAATCCGGGCGCGGCCGGCCGGGTCGCCGCCGCGACCGGCATCAGCGACGTCCGCGCGGGCCTGCTGCCCGAGGACAAGGTCGAGGCCGTACGAGATCTTCAACGGGCGGGCCACAAGGTGCTGTTCGTCGGAGACGGGGTCAACGACGCGCCCGCGCTCGCCGCCGCGCACTCCGGTGTGGCCATGGGGCGCGCCGGGTCCGACCTCGCGCTGGAGACCGCCGACGCCGTCGTCGTACGGGACGAGCTCGCCGCGATTCCCGGAGTCGTACGCCTCTCCCGTGCCGCCCGCCGTCTGGTCACCCAGAACCTCGTGGTCGCGGGGAGCTTCATCACCGTCCTCGTCCTGTGGGACCTGCTCGGTCACCTCCCGCTCCCGCTGGGCGTCGCCGGGCACGAGGGGTCCACCGTCCTGGTGGGTCTCAACGGGCTGCGGCTGCTGCGGGAGGCCGCCTGGGGAGAACCGGACGCCGGCCGGCCGCAGGCCACGTGACGTACATGTCGTATTCTCGCGAGCCCCGCGCCGCCCCGTGCCCGATCCTGGAGGCATGCGGAATGGGATGCACACCGACATCGAGCGTTGCGTGCGCGCGGTCCAGTCGAAGGACGCGCGCTTCGACGGCTGGTTCTTCACGGCGGTTCTGACCACGCGGATCTACTGCCGGCCCAGCTGCCCGGTCGTTCCGCCGAAGCCGCAGAACATGACGTTCTACCCCAGTGCGGCGGCCTGTCAGCAGGCCGGATTCCGAGCCTGCAAGCGGTGCCGCCCGGACACCAGCCCGGGCTCGCCGGAGTGGAATCAGCGCGCCGACCTGGTCGCCCGCGCCATGCGTCTGATCGGCGACGGCGTCGTGGACCGCGAGGGGGTTCCCGGTCTCGCCGCCCGGCTCGGCTACAGCACCCGCCAGATCGAGCGACAGCTCCTCGCCGAGCTCGGCGCGGGACCGCTGGCGCTCGCCCGGGCCCAGCGCGCGCAGACCGCCCGACTGCTCATCGAGACGACCGCCCTGCCCATGGCCGACGTCGCCTTCGCCGCCGGATTCTCCTCGATCCGCACCTTCAACGACACCGTGCGGGAAGTCTTCGCGCTCTCCCCAAGCGAGCTGCGCACCCGCGTTCCCCGGAAGGCTGAGCCCGCCCCCGGCGCGCTCAGTCTCCGCCTCCCCTTCCGCCTCCCGCTCAACCCGGACAACCTCTTCGGGCATCTCGCGGCGACCGCCGTGCCCGGTGTCGAGGAGTGGCGCGACGGCGCTTACCGCCGCACGCTTCGCCTGCCCTACGGCCACGGTGTCGTCGCGCTCACCCCCAGGCCCGACCACATCGCCTGCCGTCTCACCCTCAGCGACCTGCGCGACCTGCCCGTCGCCATCAGCCGGTGCCGGCGCCTGCTCGACCTGGACGCCGACCCGGTCGCGGTCGACGACCAGCTGCGCGGCGATCCCCTGCTCGCCCCGCTCGTCGACAAGGCGCCCGGCCGCCGGGTACCCCGCACCGTCGACGAGGCCGAGTTCGCCGTCCGGGCGGTGCTGGGCCAGCAGGTCTCCACCGCCGCCGCCCGCACCCACGCGGCCCGTCTGGTCGCCGCGCACGGTGTACCCGTCGACGACCCCGAGGGCGGCCTCACCCACCTCTTCCCCTCGCCCGAGGCGCTCGCCGTGGTGGACCCCGAATCCCTGGCGATGCCGAGGACCCGGCGGGCGACGTTCACCAACCTGGTCCGCCAACTCGCGGACGGAACACTGCACTTGGGTGTGGAGAGTGACTGGGAGGAGAGCCGGGCCCGGCTCCTCGCGTTGCCCGGCTTCGGGCCCTGGACCGTCGACGTCATCGCGATGCGCGCCCTGGGCGACCCCGACGCCTTCCTCGCCACCGACCTCGGAATCCGGCGCGCCGCCGCGGAGTTGGGCCTCCCGTCCAGTCCGGCCGCGCTCACCGCCCGCGCCGCGGCCTGGCGCCCCTGGCGGGCCTACGCGGTCCAGTACCTGTGGGCGACCGACAGGCACCCGATCAACTTCCTTCCCGTATGAGCGACTTCGCCGTCCAGGCGCCGCCGCCCCGTCAGTGACTTCGAGGACCCGAACCGTGAAACAGCACACCGTGATCGACAGCCCGTACGGCCCGCTCACCCTGGTCGCCACCGACGGCGCCCTGTCCGGCCTCTACATGGTCGGCCAGCGCCACCGTCCGCCGGAGGAAGGCTTCGGGGAACGCGACGACACCCCCTTCGGCGAGACGACCGACCAACTGAAGGCCTATTTCGCGGGGGAGTTGAAAGCGTTCGACCTGCCCCTCCGCCTGGCCGGCACCCCCTTCCAGCGCACCGTCTGGGAACAGCTCCAGAAGATCCCGTACGGCGAGACCCGCTCGTACGGCGAACTCGCCGCCGCCCTCGGCAACCCCAAGGCCTCACGCGCGGTGGGCCTCGCCAACGGCAAGAACCCGGTCGGCATCATCGTCCCCTGCCACCGCGTCGTGGGTGCCGACGGCAGCCTCACCGGTTACGGCGGCGGCCTGGACCGCAAGCAGCGCCTGCTGCACTTCGAACGGGGGGCCGCCCTCTTCTAGAACCGCCGCAACAGTTCAGGCAGCGCCGTCCCGATCGGCTCGCGTACGACCTCGTCGGCGCGGTCGTCGTACGGCGTCGGTTCGGCGTTGACGATGATCAGGCGGGCGCCGTGGTCGGCGGCGATCCCGGCCAGCCCCGCGGCGGGCTGCACCTGGAGACTGCTGCCGACGGCGATGAACACGTGGCCGGCCTTGGTGATGGCGACGGCCTCGCCGAGCACCACGGGGTCGAGCTGTTCGCCGAACATGACCGTCGCCGACTTGAGGATGCCGCCGCACTCCAGGCACGGCGGGTCGTTCTCGCCGGCCTCGACCCGGGCGATCGCGTCCTCCATGGGCCCGCGCCGATGGCACTCCGTGCACAGGAACTCCCGTGCGGTGCCGTGCAGTTCGAGCACCTTGCGGGACGGCATTCCGGCGAGCTGGTGCAGCCCGTCCACGTTCTGCGTGATGACCCGCACCGGCACCCCGGACCGCTCCAGCTCGGCCACGGCCCGATGCGCCGCGTTCGGCTCGGCCTTCAGCGTGCGGTTCTTGCGCCGCATCTGCCACGAGCGGCGCCGGATCTCCGGATCGCCCATGTAGTACTCGTACGTCACGAGCTTCTCGGCCTCGGGATCGCGCCGCCACAGCCCGTTGGGGCCGCGATAGTCGGGGATCCCGGAGTCTGTCGAGATACCTGCGCCACTCAGGATGGCGACCAGAGGCCTGTTCATGGGCTGAGAGTAGGACGCCTGACTGCTCGGGCCCAACGGATATTGTCGCGCCTCCCTCCCTTGCATGGCGGTCCCCTGACATCGTCCGGTGTGACCAACTGTCCGCAGTTGGACACTTGGCTGCACGTCGGAGCCGGCGCGGCTTCCATGCGTCAGCCGGCGGCACGGGCCGGACCTAACCTGCCCCTCGGTGGTCTTGCCAGGCGGTGATCCTTCCGTTCTTGGTGTGATCACGGCATCGGAGCCGTCGGTCTCGCGCGCCCGCAACATCGACGGCCTCGCCCGCCCACCGTGAACCCGGCGTCAACCACCGGTGAACTCCGTACAACCAGCTCCGCCCTTCGACGGTCACACCAGATGAGCCGCACCCTGTCGACCGAGTGGGAGCCTTCGTGCCACACAGCCGCCGCATCCTGACGTACGCCATCGCAGTCGCCGCCGCGGCCACCGCCGGGTTCGTGTACCCGTCCGGCGCCACCGCTGCCGCACCCCGTACCGCCACGAGCGACTTCAACGGCGACGGCTACGCGGACCTCGCCGTCGGCGTCCCGGACGGGACCGTCGGCGGCCAGGCCAAGGCCGGGTACGTGAACGTCGTCTGGGGCGGCCCGAAGGGCGTCGGCGCCCACGGAAGCATCCGAGTCAGCCAGGCCACCCCCGAGGTTCCCGGCACCCCGGAGACGGGCGACCGCTTCGGCGCATCCGTGGACCTGGTGGACCTCAACGGTGACGGCATCGCGGAGCTGCTCGCCGGCGTCCCAGGCGAGGACCTCATCGACCGCGGTGCGGACGAGGGCATGGTCATCGCCGTAGGCGGCTCGAAGGACGGTCCGGGACCGGGATCGACGGTCCTGGCCGGACCGTCGCCGTCGGCCGCGTACGGCACATCGGTCACGGCGGCCGACCTGACCGACGGCGCCAACAAAGTGATCGTGATCGGCGGCACGGACAAGGTCGTCGCTCGTGTCATCCAGGGCGAGGACAGCATGGTCACCACCGTCGTCGCCGCCCCCATGGGCGGCCGCGCCCCCGTCCTGGCCACCGGCGACTTCGACGGCGACGGCACGGCGGACCTGGCCGTGGCGTACTGGACCGCCGGCAGCCCCAACACGCAGTCCCATGTGCGCCTGTGGAAGTGGGACGCCGAGCGGTCCGCGATGGCCAACTTCTGGAACACGGACAACGCCGGCGTGACCGCCTTGGCCGCCGGCGACTTCGACGGCGACGGCCGCGACGACCTGGCACTCGGCGAATGCCGTGAGATCGCCGACGAGAACATCGACGACCCGTGCGGCCCCGAAGAACTCGCCAAGGGGGGCGGCATCCACGTCCACTACGGAAGTCCCGCGGGCGGCCAGTTCGGCAGCCGCGCCCAGACCCTCAACCAGGACACGGCCGGCGTCCCGGGCGTGGCCGAGGACGGCGACCGCTTCGGCGCCGCCCTCGCCGTCGCCGACGTCAACCGCGACGGCCGCGACGACCTGATCGCGGGCGCGCCCGGTGAAGCCATCGGAAGCAAAGCGGGGGCGGGCGCCGCCTGGCTGCTCCACGGCCGCGCGCAGGGCCTGCTCGACGCCAACGGCGCCGCTGAATCCGTCTCCTGGAACCAGGACACGTCCGGCGTCCCCGGCGTCGCCGAGGCGGGCGACACCTTCGGCGCGGCGGTCGCCACGGCCGACTACAACGCCAACGGTGTACCGGATGCCACGGTCGGATCCCCCGGCGAGAACGCCTCACTGGGCGCGGTATGGCTCCTCCCCAGCGGCTCGGCCGGCCGCTCGACGGCCTTCTCGCCCCGCACGCTCGGCCTCCCGTACCTCTCCACGGCTCAGAAGTACGGCACGCCGCTCAGCAGCCGCTGAGTGCGCCCTCCGGACCTTGCACCCGCCCCACAGCGTCGGGGCGGCGACAGGGGGAAAAGCGACAACCCCCCCTTTCGGGGAGCGTCCCGGGAGAGGGGAACCGGGCC
This sequence comes from Streptomyces sp. NPDC058371, assembly GCF_042723265.1. Classification (NCBI taxonomy): domain Bacteria; kingdom Bacillati; phylum Actinomycetota; class Actinomycetes; order Kitasatosporales; family Streptomycetaceae; genus Streptomyces; species Streptomyces sp. NPDC058371. The sequence continues at coordinate 157,653 of NZ_JBHXJC010000001.1, forward strand.
CCGGAACCAAGCGGGAGGGCGGGGCACGGAGAAGAATTCCTGGGGCAAGGGACGACCGG
>NZ_JBHXJC010000001.1:157721-161401 GCF_042723265.1 Streptomyces sp. NPDC058371
ACCTCCCCCCTCCCCAGAACTATAGCCCTCCCCTCACCGGCCCCTGGTGTCTCCCTCTCTCCTTTCCCCCTCCCCCACACTTTCGCCCCGCCGCCGGGCGACGAGCCGACACCTCCCTGTCTCGGGATCCGTCGCGGACGGTGGACGCTGAGCCGCGGAACCCGGCGGACGGCCGGACCCGGCGAAGGCCTTATGGGCCGAGGGACGAACCGGTGGAGGCCTGGACTCGGCCGAGGGATGAACCCGGTGGAGGGCTTAACCGCAGGGCGGCCGCGGGCCGACCCGGGCGGGGGCCGACCCGGGCGGGGGCCGACCCGGGCGGGGGTCACGCCATCGGGCTCAGCCCGGCCGGGGTTCAGCCCACCCGATGCCCGCTCTCCAGTTCCGCCGTGCCCGAGCCCTCCGCGAGCACGTCGAGCGCGGCCAGGACGCGGCGCCCCAGGGCGCCCGGCAGATACGCGGCGAGATCCTCCCGCGGCACCAGCCGCCAGGAGAGCAGCTCCTCCTCCTGCAACCGGATCGCCTTGAGCTCGTCCTCGCCGAGGACTCCGCCGTCGTACAGGTACGCCACCAGCGGCGGTCGCGCCGTCCCGGGCACCCAGTCCACCGCGAGCAGCCGTCCGAGCGCGATGTCGAGCCCGATCTCCTCGGCGGTCTCGCGCCGTGCACCCTGCCGCGGGGTCTCGCCGTCGTCCGACTCGATCGTGCCGCCCGGCAGCGCCCAGCCCTCCCGGTAGTTCGGCTCGACGAGCAGGACGCGCCCGTCGCCGTCACGGAAGAGCGCGGCGGCTCCGGCGATGACGCGGGGGAGACCCGCGATGTACGTGGCGAAGTCAGAAACGGTCATCCAGGAAGGGTAACGAGCCCGGCCCGCAGCTTGCGGACGTGCTCGGCCCCGGCCCCGACGGCCTCGCCAAGGCGACCCCGGCCGACTGGCCAGAAGCCGCCGGCCGGGCCGACCAGGCAGAAGCCGTCCCCGGCTGACCACTCAGGAGTCGTCCCGGCCGACCAGCCAGAAGCGGCTGGACCGGCTGACCAGAAGCCGCAGGCTGGACCGCTAGCCGGGAGCCGCCTCGGCCAGCCGTGCCGTCCGTTCGGCCAGCTCGCTGATCCGCGCTCGGTCGAAGCCGAACACCGCGCTGCGGACCGTGTCCTCCAGGGGGTCCCGCCACTGACCCGGGATCGCCGCACCCCCGCACAGCACGCCCGCGACGGAGCCCGCGGTGGCGCCGTTCGAGTCCGTGTCGAGGCCGCCGCGGACGGTCAGCGTGATGGTGCGGGTGAAGTCGCCGTCGCCGTACAGGAGCCCGGCCGTGAGGACGGCGGCGTTCGGGACGGTGTGGATCCAGCCGAGCCCCGCGGTCTCCTCGGCCACCGTGGTGAGCGTGTCCTCCCAGGTCATCCGGGTCTCGTGCAGCGTGAGCACCCGGCGCACGATGCGGGCGAGGCGGCTGCTCGCCGGGATCACCGTGAGCGCCGTGTCCAGCGCGTGCCGCACGGTGGGCGCGGTGAACGCCGCCGAGATCAGCGCCGCCGCCCACATCGCGCCGTACACGCCGTTGCCGGTGTGGGACAGGACGGCGTCGCGGCGGGCCAGGGAGGCCGCGCGCCTCGGTGCGCCGGGAGAGGTCCAGCCGTAGACGTCGGCGCGGATGAGGGCGCCGATCCACTCCTGGTACGGATTGTCGTACGTCGCCGTCAGTGGCGGTTTGATGCCGTTGGCGAGGTTCCGGTAGGTGGCCCGCTCCGCCGTGAAGGTCTGCAGATACGGCAGCCGCAGCAGCCACAGCTCGCCGACCTGTTCCGTGCTGAAACCGAAGCCGTGCGTCTCCAGCAGGTGCAGTCCGAGGATCGCGTAGTCCACGTCGTCGTCACGGCAGCTGCCGTGGATGCGGCCGCGGACGCACTGCCGCCACTCGGGGCGCAGCGCGAACTCGGCGCTCTCGGTGACGGGCGCGGGCAGGTAGTCGGTGAGGGGCAGGGCCGCGGCCTGCCGCAGATAGCGGTCGATGCGTTCCCGCGTCCAGTGGTCGCCCTGCTCGACCGGCTTGCCGAGCATGTTGCCCGCGATCCGGCCCAGCCAGCCCCCGAGGACGCGGTCGCCCAGCTCGGTGCCCACAGGGGTCATGCCTCCGGTCTACCCAATTCCGGACCGGCCCGCGCGGTGTTCGGCGCAGGTCGCCCGGTGTTCGGTGCGCGGGACGGGGCATGACGGCGTACCCCTCCTGCGGTTATGGTCGCAGCGGCGCGACTGCCTTGACGTGAGCAAGGCCGAAAGCAAGGGGAATGCAAGGTGGCGGACGCTGCAGTGAATCGGACCAGGCGAGCGGCACGCGTGCTCATCGCCGCGGACAAGTTCAAGGGATCGCTGACAGCCGTGCAGGTCGCGGAGCGGGTGACGGCCGGGCTGCTCCGGGTCGCCCCGCACGCGGAGATCGAGGCGCTGCCCGTCGCCGACGGCGGGGACGGCACCGTGGACGCGGCGGTCGCGGCCGGGTTCGAGCGGCGTGAGGTGCGGGTCGCCGGGCCGCTGGGCGACGAGGTCACGGCGGCGTTCGCGCTGCGCGACGGCACGGCGGTCGTGGAGATGGCGGAGGCGAGCGGGCTGCAGCGGCTGCCCGCGGGTGTCTTCGCGCCGCTCACCTCGTCGACGTACGGCTCCGGCGAGCTGCTGCGGGCGGCCCTGGACGCCGGCGCGCGGACCATCGTCTTCGGCGTCGGGGGCAGCGCGACCACCGACGGGGGCGCGGGCATGCTGTCCGCGCTCGGTGCGCGCTTCCTCGACGCGGACGGGGAGCCGGTGGCTCCCGGCGGCGGTTCGCTGGGCGACCTGGCGAGCGCCGACCTGTCGGGCCTCGACTCGCGGCTCGCCGAGATCGACTTCGTTCTCGCCAGTGACGTGGACAACCCGCTCACCGGCCCGAAGGGCGCGCCCGCGGTGTACGGCCCCCAGAAGGGCGCGAGCCCCGACGACGTGGCCACGCTGGACGCCTCCCTCGCCCACTTCGCCACGGTGCTGGAGAAGGCCATCGGAGCCAAGGCCGCCGAGTACGCGCAGGCGCCGGGTGCGGGCGCGGCGGGCGGCATCGGGTACGGGGCCCTCGTTGTCGGCGCGCGCTTCCGGCCCGGTATCGAGGTCATGCTCGACGTCCTCGGCTTCGCGCCCGCCCTGGAGCGCGCCAATCTGGTGATCACCGGTGAGGGGTCGCTCGACGAGCAGACCCTGCACGGCAAGGCGCCGGCCGGGGTCGCGGCGGCCGCCCGTGCGGAGGGCAAGGAGGTCGTCGCGGTCTGCGGCCGGCTGGCCCTGCATCCGGAGGCCCTGGGCAAGGCCGGTATCCGTCGCGCGTACGCCCTCACCGACGTCGAGCCCGACGTCGCGAAGTGCATCGCGGACGCGGGTCCGATCCTGGAGGCGGTCGCGGAGAACATCGCACGGGACTTCTTCGGCTGACGCCGGCGGGCCGAGCTTGTGCGGGCTGGTCGGCCGCTCGCCGGCCCAGGCGGGTGGCCTCGGGCCGGGCCCGCGAGCATTGGTTCGCCCCCTCCGCCCCTGCCCGTCCCGTACCGGGGGGGGGGGGGGGGGGGGCCCCCCCCCCCCCCCCCCAGGTGGCGGAAAGGGAACACCACAACAGCTTCACGAAAGCCTCAGGCGCGACACAGAAAACGCAGCCCAGCAG
>NZ_JBHXJC010000001.1:161411-202702 GCF_042723265.1 Streptomyces sp. NPDC058371
GTGCCACGCGATGATTTTTCCCCCCCTCCCCCCTCTCCCCTCCCCGTCCCTGGTCCTCTGCCCAGGACCCCCCCCCCCAAACATGGAGGGGCCGAAAAACCCACCCCCCCCGCGACGGCCGCGAAGCCTGAGGGACACGCCACTCAAGCCCCTCCGCGAAGCCTGAGGGACACGCCACTCCAGCCCCTCCCTGCAACCCCGAGGTCACACCCCCGACAGCCGGTACGCGTCCAATGCCAACGTCATCTCGATCAGATCCCGCGGACGGGCGAGGGAGCGGGACGTCAGCTGCTCCAGCCGTCGGAGCCGGTTGAAGACGGTGTTGCGGTGGCAGTACAGCCGACCCGCGGCCCGTCCGGCGGAGCCCTCGCAGGCCAGCCACACCTCCAGCGTCTCCAGCAGCACGGCCCGGTCGCCGGGCTCAAGGGCCAGCAGTGCCCCGAACACGTCCGCCACCAGCCGGCCCGCCAGCTCCGGCTGGCTCACCACCAACGCGGTCGGCATCCGCTGATCAAGTCGTACGACATCCCGCGCGTCCGGCGCGCAGGTCCGTAACGCGAGCTCGGCCAGCCGCCGGGCCCGCCCCAGCTCCGCGAGCCCGGCCACCACGGGGCTGATGCCGCCCGGCCCCTGACAGCGCCCGTCGAGCACCCGAACCACCGCGTCGAGCCCCTGACCGGGGCCGAGGGCCACCACACCCACCTCGCAGTCGGCCCGCATCCGCCAGATGAACCGGAGCCCGGCACCCAGCACGGGCCGCGGGCTGGTGTCCCGCCCGTCGTGCCGCTCCGCACGCAGCACCACGACCGCGTACGGCCCGCGCTCCGGCAGATCGAGCCCGGCCGCCGCACGCGCCGCGAGCCCCGGCGTGACCTGCCCCTCCAGCAGGGCGTCCAGCAGCGCCTGCAACTGCTCGTCCGTGCGCCGGCGCAGCTCCATCTCGGTGGCGAGATAGGACTCCGTGGCGATGGCGGCCTGCGCGTCCACGGCCGACCACACCATCGTCGCCGAACGCATCAGCGCAGCGAGCCGCTCCGGTTCCCGTCCGACCGCGCCCTCCATCAACTCGTCCCACACCAGATAGCCCGCGGCACGGTAGGCGTGCACGAGCAGTTCGAGCGGCAGCCCCTGCTGGGCCCGGTGCCGGCCCGCCTCCTCGGCGTACTCGAGGTCGCGGCGCGGCGAGTCCCGGGGCGCGGAGATCGTCTGGATGCCGATGCGCATCGCCGCCTCCGCCTCCCGCCACTGCTGGTCGTGCGGCAGCACCTGCCCGTAGACGGGCGAGTACTCGGTGAGCTGCCGCAGATGCTCGTCGACGAGTTCGGGCAGCCGTTCCAGCAGAGCCGCGCAGGACTCCCCGAGCAGCTTCCAGTCATGTCCGGTCCGCGATCTCCGCCCTCCCATGGCCGGAGGATGTCACCGGGACGCCGTGCCGCACAGGCCCCTGACACGCGGTGTTGTGCGCACGCACAACCGCCGGCCGCGACCTCTGGGCACCCGCCGCGTTTCGCCCCTGTCCCGTGGACGGACGTCCCGACCGGTGCTGGGGTGAGCGCCACATCGAGCGAGGACAGGGGGAGGTGAGGCGCCATGGGCGGTTCCGCGTTGGTGGTACGGGACCTGTCGGCCGGATACGGGCCCGTACGCGCCCTGCGCGGGGTGTCACTGGAGGTGCCCGACGGCGCCGTGGTCGCGGTGCTCGGCAGCAACGGCGCGGGCAAGTCGACCCTGCTGCGGGCGGTGTGCCGGACCCTCTCCTTCCACGGGGGAGCGGTGACCGGTGGCACGGTCGCCCTCGGCGGACGTCCGCTCGACCGGTTGCCGCCGGACCGGATGGTGGCCGCCGGGGTGTCCCAAGTGCCGGAGGGGCGGCGGGTGTTCGCCCGGATGACGGTCGCCGACAACCTGCGGGCCGGCGGGCTCGGCGCGGCCGGCGGCCGGGCGGAACGGGCCCGCGCCCTGCGCCGGGTGCACGACCTGTTCCCCGTGCTGGCCGAGCGGGCCCAGCAGCGTGCCGGGCTGCTGTCGGGTGGCGAGCAGCAGATGCTCGCGGTCGGCCGGGCGCTCATGGGAGCTCCGAAGGTGCTGCTCCTGGACGAGCCCTCGCTCGGCCTCGCCCCGCTGATGGCCCAGCGGATCGCCGAGACCGTACGGGAGATCAACGCGCAGGGCACCTCGGTGCTTCTCGTCGAGCAGAACGCCGCCCTCGCCCTGCGGCTCGCCTCGCGCGCGTACGTCCTCGAAGTCGGCGAGGTGACCCTGTCGGGCCCGGCCGGCGAACTCGCCGCCTCCGACGAGGTGCGCCGCCGCTATCTGGGCGTGGTCGACGAGGACGCGGCCGCCGACGCCTCCCCGGCGCGCGGAACCCTGCCGACACTGTCCCGGTGGGAGGGGTGAGTCCCGTGCCGGACCTCCCCCCGCTCCTGGTGAGGGAGTTGACGGTCCGCTTCGCCGGCCTGACGGCACTGGACGCCGTCAGCTTCACCGTCCGCCCCGGCACCGTGCACGCGCTCATCGGCCCCAACGGCGCGGGCAAGTCCACCTGCTTCAACGTGCTCTCCGGTGTCTGCCGGCCGGCCTCGGGCAGCGTCCGCTTCGGCGACCACGAGCTGACCGGCCTGCCCCCGCACCGGATCGCGGGGCTCGGCATCGCCCGTATCTTCCAGAACCTCGCCCTGCCCCCGCACACGACGGTCGAGGACTGCCTGCTGCTGGGCCGCCACCGGCTGACCCGCACCGGTTTCCTGGCCGCGGGCCTGCGGCTGCCGACGGCGGCACGCGAGGAGCGGCGGCACCGCGAACGCGTCCGTGAGATCGCCGCGTTCGTGGGTCTGGAGCAGTACCTCGACCGCCCGGCGGGCTCACTCCCGTACGGGCAGCAGAAGCTCGCCGAACTCGCCCGTGCCCTGTGCATGGAGCCCCGGCTCCTGCTTCTGGACGAGCCGGTCGCGGGCATGACGGCCGACGAACGGCGCCGTACCGCGGCGGTCGTCGCCGGAGTCCGCGACAGCCTCGGCCTCTCGATCGTGCTGGTGGAACACGACATGGGGGTGGTGATGCGGCTCGCGGACGCGGTGACCGTACTGGACTTCGGGCGTCTGATCGCGGACGGCGCCCCCAGGGACGTACAGAACGATCCGGCGGTCGTCCGTGCCTATCTGGGCGAGCGCGCCGACGGGGACGACCCCACCGCACAGGGGAGCGCGTCATGAGCACCTTCGCCGAACTCCTGCTCAACGGCGTCTCGTTGGGCTCCGTCTACGCACTCATCGCACTCGGTTTCGTCGTCATCTACCGGGCCACCGACGTCGTCAACTTCGCGCATGCCTCGCTGCTGCTGGCGGGCGGCTACCTCACCGCCTCGCTCCACGACGACATCGGCTTCTGGCCCGCGCTGCTCGCCGGGATCGCGGGCGCCGCGCTGGTGGGCGCAGCCGTGGAGTTCCTGGTGATGCGCCGCTACCGGGGGTCCGACCACAGCGTTCTCGCGATCGTCACCATCGGCGTCGACATCCTGCTCACCACCGAGCTGACCCGGCGGATCGGCACGGACGTGCTGCCGCTCGGCGACCCGTGGGGTGACGCCGTGCTCGCCGTCGGGCCGGTGTCCCTCGCCCACACCCGGATCGCCGCGTTCGCCGCCGCGGCCCTGCTCATCACGGCCTTCCTGCTGGCGTTCCGCTACACCTCGTGGGGGGTGGCGATGCGCGCGGCCGCCGAGAGCCCGGAGACCGCGGCCCTCATGGGCGTACGGCTGGGACGGGTGTCGCTCGGCGCCTGGGCGGTGGCCGGGGGCCTCGCCGCGGTCGCCGCGCTGTTCCTCACCGTGTTCCCGACACCGGGCCTGGAACGGGCCACCTCCCTCGCCGCCCTGAAGGCGTTCCCCGCGGCGATCCTCGGTGGCCTCGACTCGACGACGGGCGCGCTGGTGGGCGGGCTGCTCGTCGGTGTCACCGAGTCCCTCGCCACCGGCTACCAGAGCGACCTCACCTTCCTCGGCCGGGGCCTCGGCGACCTCGCTCCCTATCTGGTCATGGTGGCGATCCTGCTCATCAGGCCGGCCGGGCTGTTCGGCACGAAGGAGCTCGCCCGTGTCTGAGGTCCGCACGCGTACGGAGGCGAGCGGCACGCGGCCGGCCCGGCGCGTCCGCGGACGTACCTGTGCCTGGGCCGCCGGAGCCGCCCTGCTCCTCGCGCTCCCGTTCTACCTGGACCGCTTCTGGCTCCAGGCGGGCCTGTTCGCGATGGCCGCGGCGATCGGCGCGATCGGCCTCAACCTGCTCACCGGCGCGACCGGCCAGCTCTCCATGGGGCACGCCTTCTTCCTGGCGGTCGGCGCGTACGCCTACTGCGTGTTCGCCTCCGACGGAGGCGCCGGACTCACCGGTCTGGGGCTGCCCAGCTGGCTCGCGGTGATCCTCGCGGTCCTGGTCGCGGGGGTCGCCGGCGGCCTGTTCAGCCCCATCGCGGGACGACTGCGCGGCGCGTACCTCGGCATCGCCACCCTCGCCCTGATCTTCATCGGCCAGCACGTGCTGTTCAACGCGCGCGATCTGACGGGCGGGTTCAACGGGCGGGACGTTCCGCCGCTGAGCGTCCTCGGACTCACCTTCGACGACCGTGAACTCGTCGTCGCCGCCGTGCCCTTCGGTTCCGCCGAGAAGCTCTGGTACGCGGGACTGCTGCTGCTCCTCGGCGGTGCGCTCTTCGCCCGCGGGGTGCTGCGCGGCCGCCCGGGCCGGGCCATGAACGCGATCCGGGACCACCGGATCGCGGCCGGCGTGATCGGTGTCCCGGTCGCCCGCTACCGCGCCGCCGTCTTCGTCCTGTCCTCGATGTACGCGGGCCTGGCCGGGGTCCTGCTCGCGCTGGTCTTCCAGCGGACGGTGCCGGACTACTTCGGCATGACCCTCTCGCTCGAATACCTGGCCATGATCGTCATCGGCGGGCTCGGCTCGGTCGCCGGAGCGGTGGTCGGGGCCGCGTTCGTCTCCCTGCTGCCCCAGCTGCTGACCCGCTACAGCGACGCGCTGCCCCTCGTCTCGGAGCCCGGTACCGGCGGCATCGCACCGGGCGAGGCGGCCCGGTACCTGTACGGGGCCGCCGTCGTTGCGGTGGTCCTCTTCCTGCCGGGCGGCCTGGTCCGGGTGGCCGCCCTGCGCCGTGCGAGGTCCCGCCCGGCGCCCGACGCACAGCCCAAGGCAAGGTCCATCCCAGGGGAGGAACGATGAGGACGACGTATGCGGCCAGGGCGGCCGCGGGGGCGCTGGCCGCCCTGCTCGTGCTGGCCGGGTGCAGTTCCAAGGCCAAGGACGGGAACGACGACAAGAAGACCGCCGGCGGGGTGAAGACCGGCGACGGCATCTCCGGAAAGACCATCTCTCTCGGCGCGCTCACCGACATGACCGGTGTCTACGCCACCCTCGGCAAGAGCGTCACGCAGGCCCAGCGGCTTTACGTGAAGCAGGTCAACGCCGATGGCGGCATCTGCGGCTACCGGCTGGCGCTCACCGTCCGCGACCACGGCTACGACCCCCAGAAGGCGGTCTCCGGGTACACGGAGCTGGAGCCGAAGGTGCTGGGCTTCACGCAGTTCATCGGCTCGCCGTTCGTGGCCGCCGTCAAACAGCGCGTCGACGGCCGGGACAAGGGACTCGTCCTGCCCCAGGGCTGGTCCGCCACGCTGCTGGGCAGCCCCTACATCCGGGTCATCGGCTCCACGTACGACATCGAGACGATCAACGCGATCGACTTCCTGATGACGGAGAAGGGGCTCGCGAAGGGCGACAGGATCGGCCATGTGTACTTCGAGGGGGACTACGGCGAGAACGCCCTCGCCGGATCCACGTACATGGCGAAGAAGTCCGGACTCACCGTGGTCGAGCAGAAGATCAAGCCGACCGACAACGACATGACGGCCCAGGTCGCCGCGTTGAAGCAGGCCGGCGTCAAGGCGATCGTGATCAGTGCGGGCCCCCGGCAGGCGGCCTCGCTCGTCGGTGTCGCCGCGGCCGGGAAGTTCGACGTGCCGATCATCGGCAACAACTCGGCCTTCGCCCCGCAGCTGCTCGCCACCCAGGCGGGCCCGGCCCTGACGAAGAACTACTACGTCGCCTCGCCGTCACTGCCCGTAGGAGCCGACACACCGGAGGCGAAGAAGCTGGTCGCGGACTACCGGAAGGCCTATCCGAAGGACTCCCTCGACAACGGCGTGGTGGCCGGCTGGACCGCCGTCTCCGCGTTCGGCGAGGCGCTGAGGAAGGCCTGCGCCGCCAAGGACCTCACCCGCGAGGGCGTCGACGAGGCCCTGCTCACGATCGACGCCTTCGACCCGGGCTTCGGCGTCACCCAGGACTTCAGCGACCCGAAGTCCCCGTCCTCGAAGCAGAGCGTCATCCTGCGGCCGGACAAGAGCGCCGTGGGCGGCACGAAGGTCGTGCGTGAGGCCGCCGCCTCGTCCGTGGCCGAGGGCTACACGCCCGGCTCGTGACACCGCACGCAACGGCCGAAGGGCCCCGAACCGGTCGGTTCGGGGCCCTTCGGCCGGCTTTGAGCGCTACGGCAGCTGTGCCGCACGCGCCTCACGCCGGTTGTCCCGGAAGTTGTTCACCCGGCGGGCCGTGGCGAACAGGGGGATCACCGCGCCCATGACGAGCTGCAGCGCACAGCCGGTCTGCAGGAGGAGCTGCCCGCTCGGCGCGTCGAAGGCCCAGGCCGCCAGCAGGCCCATGCTCAGGACGATCCAGGAGAGCATCGCCACCGCGAGGCGGCCACGCGGCTTCGGGTACTCGACCCGGCTCACCATCAGCCAGGCGGTGCCGATGATCGCCATGAGCGTGGCGACGAACGGCAGCTCCAGCAGCACGATGGAGACCACGGTGAGTGCCCCGAAGGGCGACGGCATGCCCTGGAACGTGCCGTCCTTGACCGTGACGCAGGAGAAGCGCGCGAGTCTCAGTACGACCGCGAGGAGGACCACGATGGCCCCCACCGCCGCCACTCGCTGGTGCGCGTCGTCCGCGACCATGCCGTAGACCAGCACGAAGTACGCCGGCGCCAGACCGAAGCTGATCAGGTCGGACAGGTTGTCCAGCTCCGCGCCCATGGGGGAGGAGCGCAGCTTGCGGGCCACCAGACCGTCGAAGAGGTCGAAGACCGCCGCGCACAGCATGAGGATGACGGCCGTGGCGGCGCTGTGGCGCGCCATGCCCGTCTCCTGGCTGCCCGTGAGGTGCGGGATCAGGATGCCGGTGGTCGTGAAGTACACCGCCATGAAGCCGCACGTGGCGTTACCGAGGGTGAGCGTGTCCGCTATTGAGAGGCGGAGGGACAGCGGCATTTCCTCCGCGTCGTCGTCCAGCTCGGCCTCCGGCACCCAGCCGGTCTGCGTCTCGGGATCAATCACGGTCAATTCGAGTCACCCCAGCCACGGTCTTCTGACCGACCTCCACGTCGACCTCGACACCCTCGGGGAGGTAGATGTCGACGCGCGAACCGAAGCGGATCAGACCGATCCGGTCGCCCTGCTCCACCTTCGTGCCCTGGGGGATGTAAGGCACGATACGCCGGGCGACCGCGCCGGCGATCTGGATCATCTCGATGTCACCGAGCTCGGTGTCGAAGTGCCAGACGACGCGCTCGTTGTTCTCGCTCTCCTTGTTGAACGCCGGAACGAACCCACCGGGGATGTGCTCGACCGACGTCACCGTGCCGGAGAGGGGCGCGCGGTTGACGTGGACGTTGAGCGGGCTCATGAAGATCGCGACGCGGGTACGCCCGTCCTTCCACGGCATGATGCTCTGCACCACACCGTCGGCGGGCGAGATGACCCGGCCCTGCGTGATCTCGCGCTCTGGGTCGCGGAAGAACCACAGCATGCCCGCCGCGAGCGCGGTGGCGGGTACGGCCACGGCCTTGGCCACGCCGGAGCGGCGGGCACGGGCCAGGCTGAGTGCTGCGGTGGCAACGGTCGGGAGTAGCCACGGCGATGCTCCGCGCGCGAGGCGTACGCCTGCCAGGCTGTCGCGAGGTGCAGAGGTTTGGCTGTGGGGCATGGATGACCTTCGTAGCGGATGATGCCGCGCAGTGACGGGGGACGGCGGCTTTCCCGGGATCGTACCGGTCGCGGGCCACAACTGGGTAAGCCAGGAAGCCGAGTCGGCGGCTGAAGAGTGTTGACGGGGTGTGACCTTCTTCTCGAAGAAAACACCCCTTATCCGGACATCTAGCCCTGGAGTCGATACTCTTCGAGCAACCTGCGCCCGATGATCATTTTCTGGATTTCGGCGGTACCTTCACCGATCAGCAACATCGGCGCTTCCCGGTAGAGACGCTCGATCTCGTACTCCTTGGAGAAGCCGTAGCCACCGTGGATCCGGAAGGCGTCCTCGACTACTTCCTTGCAGTATTCGGAGGCGAGGTACTTCGCCATCCCTGCTTCCAGGTCGTTTCGCTCCCCGGAGTCCTTTTTGCGTGCTGCGTTGACCATCATCGCATGGGCGGCCTCGACCTTGGTAGCCATCTCCGCGAGCTTGAACTGGATCGCCTGGTGCTGGGCGATCTGCTTGCCGAAAGTGTGACGCTGCTGGGCATAGGAGACGCCCAGCTCAAAGGCACGCTGAGCGACACCGCAGCCACGCGCCGCCACGTTCACGCGGCCGACTTCGACTCCGTCCATCATTTGGTAAAACCCTCGGCCGGTGGCGCCTCCGAGCACACGATTGGCCGGAATCCGCAGCCCGTCCATGATCAGTTCGGTGGTGTCGACGCCCTTGTAACCCATCTTGTCGATCTTCCCGGGGATGGTGAGGCCGGGGCGGACCTCTCCGAAGCCGGGCTCCTTCTCGACCAGGAAGGTCGTCATCGACTTGTGGGGCGCCGTGCCCTCGGGGTGTCCTTCGTCACTACGGACGAGAACGGCCACGAGATTCGATGTGCCGCCGTTCGTCAGCCACATCTTCTGACCGTTCAGGACGTACTCGTCGCCGTCCTTGACCGCCTTGGACGTGATCGCCGACACGTCCGAACCGAGCGCCGGCTCCGACATCGAGAAGGCGCCACGGGTCTCGCCGAGCGCCATCTTCGGCAGGAAGTGGTCCTTCTGCTCCTGCGTGCCGTGCTGCTTGAGCATGTACGCCACGATGAAGTGCGTGTTGATGATGCCGGAGACGGACATCCAGCCGCGCGCGATCTCCTCGACGCAGAGCGCGTACGTCAGCAGGGACTCGCCCAGACCGCCGTACTCCTCGGGGATCATCAGTCCGAAGAGGCCCAACTCCTTGAGGCCGTCGACGATCTGCTGCGGGTACTCGTCGCGGTGCTCCAGCTCGGTGGCGACCGGGATGATCTCCTTGTCCACGAAGTCGCGGACGGTGGAGAGGATCTCCCGCTGGATGTCGGTGAGACCGGCGGTCTGGGCGAGTCGCGCCATGGCTACTTCTCCTGTGACTTCAGCTCCGGGCGGCCGGGCTGTTCGCCGCCGCGCTCCTTGATGTACGTCTCGGTGGGAACCATCACCTTGCGCCGGAACACGCAGACCAGCGTGCCGTCCTGCTTGTAGCCCTTGGTCTCGACGTGGACGATCCCGCGGTCCGACTTGGACCTCGAAGGCGTCTTGTCGAGGACCGTGGTCTCGCCGTAGATCGTGTCGCCGTGGAAGGTCGGCGCGACGTGCTTCAGCGACTCGACCTCCAGGTTGGCGATGGCCTTGCCGGACACGTCCGGCACCGACATGCCGAGCAGGAGCGAGTAGATGTAGTTCCCGACGACGACGTTCTTCCCGAAGTCCGTCGTCTTCTCTGCGTAGTTGCTGTCCATGTGGAGCGGGTGGTGGTTCATGGTCAGCAGACAGAAGAGGTGGTCGTCGTATTCGGTGACGGTTTTCCCGGGCCAGTGCTTGTAGACCGCGCCGACCTCGAACTCCTCGTAGGTGCGTCCGAACTGCATGGTGCTCAGGCCTCCGGGGCTTCGAACTTGCTGGTGCGCTGCATGCCGGCGGCCCGGCCCTTGCCCGAGATGACGAGCGCCATCTTGCGGCTGGCCTCGTCGATCATCTCGTCGCCGAGCATCGCGGAGCCCTTCTTGCCGCCCGCCTCGGACGTGCAGTACTCGTACGCGTCCAGGATCAGTTCGGCGTGGTCGAAGTCCTCCTGCGAGGGCGAGAAGATCTCGTTCGACGCCTCGACCTGGCCCGGGTGCAGCACCCACTTGCCGTCGAAGCCGAGGGCGGCGGCGCGCTGCGCGACCTCGCGGTAGCCGTCCACGTTGCGGATCTGCAGGTAGGGACCGTCGATCGCCTGGAGGTCGTACGTACGGGCCGCCATCAGGATCTTCATCAGGATGTAGTGGTAGGCGTCCGCGCCGTAGCCGGGCGGCTGTTCGCCCACGACCAGGGTCTTCATGTTGATGGAGGCCATGAAGTCGGCCGGGCCGAAGATGATGGTCTCGGTGCGCGGCGAGGCGGCCGCGATCTCGTTGACGTTGACCAGACCCTTGGCGTTCTCGATCTGCGCCTCGATGCCGATCCGCCCGACCTCGAAGCCCATCGTCTTCTCGATCTGGGTCAGCAGCAGGTCGAGGGCGACGACCTGCTGGGCGTCCTGGACCTTCGGCAGCATGATGCAGTCGAGGTTCGGCCCCGCGCCCTCGACGACCGTGACGACGTCGCGGTACGTCCACTCGGTCGTCCAGTCGTTGACCCGCACGACCCTCGTCTTGCCGGTCCAGTCGCCCTCGTTGAGGAACTTGACGATCGTGTGCCGCGCCTCGGGCTTGGCGAGCGGCGCGCAGGCGTCCTCCAGGTCGAGGAAGACCTGGTCGGCGGGGAGGCCCTGGGCCTTCTCCAGGAAGCGGGGGTTGCTTCCGGGCACCGCGAGGCAGGAGCGGCGGGGGCGAAGCCGGTTCACGGGAGCGGGCGTGGTCATGCGGGGACCTCCAGGGGGTCGAGCTTGTTCGCTTTGCGGATCTCGTCGACGATACGGCCGATGATTCCGGTGATGTCGAAGTCCTTCGGGGTGAAGACCGCGGCGACTCCCGCGGCCCGCAGCTGTTCGGCGTCGGCGTTCGGGATGATCCCGCCGGCGATCACCGGGATGTCGCCCGCACCGGCCTCGCGCAGCCGCTCCAGCACGTCCGGCACCAACTGCGCGTGCGAACCGGACAGGATGGACAGACCGACGCCGTGCACGTCCTCGGCGACGGCCGCGTCCACGATCTGTTCGGGCGTGAGCCGGATGCCCTGGTACACCACCTCGAAGCCGGCGTCGCGGGCCCGTACGGCGATCTGCTCGGCGCCGTTGGAGTGGCCGTCCAGACCCGGCTTGCCCACCAGGAAGCGGAGCTTGCCCACGCCCAGGTCCTGCGCGGTCAGCTCCACCTTGCGGCGGACCGCAGCGAGCGCGGTGCCCCCCTCGGCGGTGACCGCGAGGGGCGCGGACGAGACGCCGGTCGGGGCGCGGAACTCGCCGAACACCTCGCGCAGGGCCCCGGACCACTCGCCGGTCGTGACGCCGGCGCGGGCGCACTCCAGGGTGGCCTCCATGAGGTTGTCGGTGCCCTTGGCCGCCTCCTTCAGCCGCTCCAGTGCCTTGCACGGGCGCGGGTGGTTGAACGGCGGCTGGTAACGGGTGTCGCGCCAGTGCGCGAGCGCCGTGACCACCCGGGCCTCGACCGCCGGGTCGACCGTCTGGATCGCCGCGTCCAGGTCGGCCGTGAGGGGGTTCGGCTCGGTCGACTCGAAGATGTTGACGCCGACGATCTTCTCGGTGCCTCCCTCGATCCGGGCCCGGCGCTCGGCGTGCGAGGAGACGAGCTGCGACTTCAGATAGCCCGACTCGACGGCGGCCATCGCGCCGCCCATCTCCTCGATCCGCGCCATCTCCGCGAGCGACTCCTCCACCAGGGAAGCCACCTTGGCCTCGACGACGTGCGAGCCCTCGAAGATGTCCGCGTACTCCAGCAGATCGCTCTCGTACGCGAGCACCTGCTGCATGCGCAGGGACCACTGCTGGTCCCAGGGCCGGGGCAGGCCCAACGCCTCGTTCCAGGCCGGGAGTTGCACGGCACGCGCGCGTGCGTCCTTGGAGAGCGTCACGGCCAGCATCTCCAGCACGATCCGCTGGACGTTGTTCTCCGGCTGCGCCTCGGTGAGGCCGAGGGAGTTGACCTGGACGCCGTAGCGGAAGCGGCGCTGCTTGGGGTTCTCGATGCCGTACCGCTCGCGCGTGATCCGGTCCCAGATCCGGCCGAACGCCCGCATCTTGCACATCTCCTCGATGAAGCGGACGCCCGCGTTCACGAAGAAGGAGATACGGGCGACGACGTCACCCATCCGCTCCAGCGGCACCTGACCGGAGTCGCGGACCGCGTCGAGGACCGCGATGGCCGTGCTCATGGCGTACGCGATCTCCTGGACCGGGGTGGCCCCGGCCTCCTGGAGGTGGTACGAGCAGATGTTGATCGGGTTCCACTTGGGCATGTGGCTGACCGTGTACGCGATCATGTCCGTCGTCAGCCGCAGCGAAGGCACCGGCGGGAAGACATGGGTCCCCCGCGACAGGTACTCCTTCACGATGTCGTTCTGGGTCGTCCCCTGGAGCTGGGTGATGTCCGCACCCTGCTCCTCGGCGACGACCTGATAGAGCGCCAGCAGCCACATGGCGGTGGCGTTGATGGTCATCGAGGTGTTCATCTGCTCCAGGGGGATGTCCTGGAACAGCCGGCGCATGTCACCGACGTGCGAGACGGGGACTCCGACCCGGCCGACCTCGCCGCGGGCGAGGATGTGGTCGGGGTCGTAGCCGGTCTGTGTCGGCAGGTCGAACGCGACCGACAGACCCGTCTGGCCCTTGGCGAGGTTGCGCCGGTACAGCTCGTTGGACGCCTCCGCGGTGGAGTGACCGGCGTACGTGCGCATGAGCCACGGCCGATCCTTCTGACGCTCAGTCATCTGGGGACCTCAGACGTTCCGGAAGCGGTTGATGGCGTCGATGTGCTGGGCGCGCTTCTCCGCGTCACGCACTCCCAGGCCCTCGCCCGGGGCGAGCGCCAGGACTCCGACCTTGCCCTGGTGGAGGTTGCGGTGCACGTCGTACGCGGCCTGCCCCGTCTCTTCGAGGGAGTACACCTTCGACAGCGTCGGGTGGATCTTGCCCTTCGCGACCAGCCGGTTGGCCTCCCAGGCCTCGCGGTAGTTGGCGAAGTGCGAGCCGATGATCCGCTTGAGGCTCATCCAGAGGTAGCGGTTGTCGTACTCGTGGTTGTAGCCCGAGGTGGAGGCGCAGGTGACGATGGTGCCGCCCTTGCGGGTGACGTACACGGAGGCGCCGAAGGTCTCGCGCCCCGGGTGCTCGAAGACGATGTCGACGTCCTCGCCACCGGTCAGCTCACGGATCCGCTTCCCGAAGCGCTTCCACTCCTTCGGGTCCTGGTTGTGCTCGTCCTTCCAGAACTTGTAGTCCTCGGCGTTGCGGTCGATGATCGCCTCGGCGCCCATCGCCCGGCAGATGCCCGCCTTCTGCTCGCTGCTCACGACACAGATGGGGTTGGCGCCGCCGGCGAGCGCGAACTGCGTGGCGTACGAGCCGAGCCCACCGCTCGCGCCCCAGATGAGGACGTTGTCGCCCTGCTTCATGCCGGCGCCGTTGCGGGAGACCAGCTGGCGGTACGCGGTCGAGTTCACCAGGCCCGGAGCGGCGGCCTCCTCCCAGCTGAGGTGGTCCGGCTTCGGCATCAGCTGGTTGGACTTCACGAGCGCGACCTCGGCGAGCCCGCCGAAGTTGGTCTCGAAGCCCCAGATGCGCTGCTCCGGGTCGAGCATCGTGTCGTTGTGGCCGTCGGACGACTCCAGCTCGACGGACAGACAGTGCGCGACGACCTCGTCGCCGGGCTTCCAGGCGTTGACGCCGGGGCCGGTGCGCAGGACGACGCCCGCGAGGTCGGAGCCGATGATGTGGTACGGCAGGTCGTGGCGCTTGGTGAGCTCGCTGAGCCTGCCGTAGCGCTCCAGGAAGCCGAAGGTCGCCATCGGCTCGAAGATCGAGGTCCAGACCGAGTTGTAGTTGACCGAGGAGGCCATCACGGCGACCAGGGCCTCGCCGGGGCCGAGCTCCGGCACGGGCACGTCGTCCAGGTGGATCGACTTGCGGGGGTCCTTGTCGCGGGTTTCGAGCCCCGCGAACATCTCCGTCTCGTCCTTGTGCACGGTGATCGCGCGGTAGGACTCGGGCAGCGGCAGAGCGGCGAAGTCGGCAGACGTGGCGGTCTGCGACTGAATCGCGTCCAGGATTTCCTTCACGGTGTTGCCTCCGGCGAATGGCGTCTTGAGGGAAGACGCTGAGGGGACGTCGGGGTGGTGTGCTGGTGAGGCGTGCCGTCGGTTCGGCGGGGTGGAGCTCGGCAGCGCTTTGTCGGCGCGGAAGGGTGCCTGTGACGCAGGCGTCCGGGCGCGCTCGCCAATGGCTTGCGGGGACAGCCGGCGTACGCATGGTCTCTGCACGCCGGCCGCCCGGACACTTTCAACGTATGGCACGCCGTGTCACCTGACAAGGCACGCAGTGCCAGAAAGTGCGCTCAGGTGAAATCTTTACGTAACATGTGAGCGATGATCGATCAGACGGGCCCGGAAAAAGGCACAAAAACGCCGGACGGGCTCAAATCGAGCCGGTCCGGCGATTGAGAACGAGCGGCGGAGCCGCGGTCCGTTGACGGAGCCGCGGTGCGGTGACGGCAGCCCTACGACCGCTCGCGAAGAGCCTTCTCGATGGTCCGCATGACCTGGTCCAGCGGCGCGTCGACCCGGGCCACGGTCACCAGCACATCCCCCTCCGTGAAGGAGGAAGCCGGCGACCCCTGCGGCGCAACCTCGCGCCCGGCGCCGATCCCCGACCCGAACGTCTTCCTGACGATCGCGAAGGCGTGGTCCAGCTGGGTCTCGACGTCGCCCTGGCCGCCCGCGCGCAGCCAGCGCCGCAGTACGTGGTTGTGGGCCGTGACCACGGCGGAGGCGGCGACCTCGGCCAGCAGCGGATCGTCGTTGGCGTCGTCGTCGTGGGCGTGCTCGTCGAAGTGGCCCAGCAAGTAGCGGGTGAAGAGGCGCTCGTAGCGGGCCACCGAGGCGATCTCGGCCTCGCGCAGCGTCGGCACCTCGCGGGTGAGCTTGTAGCGCGAGACGGAGATCTCGGGCCGGGCCGCGTACATCTTCATGACTTCCTTGATGCCACGGCACACCGTGTCCAGCGGGTGCTCGTGCGCGGGCGCCGCGTTGAGCACCGCCTCCGCCCGGATCAGGGTGTCGTCGTGGTCCGGGAAGATCGCTTCTTCCTTGGAGCGGAAGTGCCGGAAGAACGTCCGTCGGGCCACCCCGGCCTGCGCCGCGATCTCGTCGACGGTGGTCGCCTCGTACCCCTTGGTCGCGAACAGCTCCATGGCCGCGGCCGCCAGTTCGCGGCGCATCTTGAGCCGCTGCGCCGCTGCGCGACTGCCCGCGGCACTCTCCGGTGCGTCGGGCGCGGCTGATGTACGTGAGGACTTGGCGGGCTGGGACATGACCCGAACGTACTGCATCTGTGCAGGAGAGTGCGCATGTCCGGGGGTCCCCCCGCCCTCGGCGGGCGGGGGGCCGGCGGCCGGGCCGAGGAGTCCGCCCCAGTCGGCGGACTCCTCGTACCAGTCCTCGCGCGGCTCAGCGCCGGGCATATTCGCGGAAGCCGCGGCCCGTCTTGCGGCCGAGGCAGCCCGCGGCCACCAGGTGCTCGAGGAGCGGCGCCGGGGCCAGGCCCGGATCGCGGAACTCGCGGTGCAGCACCTTCTCGATGGCGAGGGAGACGTCGAGGCCGACGACGTCCAGGAGTTCGAAGGGCCCCATCGGGTAGCCGCCGCCGAGCTTCATGGCGGCGTCGATGTCGTCGAGCGTCGCGTAGTGCTCCTGGACCATCTTGATCGCGTTGTTCAGGTACGGGAACAGCAGCGCGTTCACGATGAATCCGGCGCGGTCGCCGCAGTCCACCGGGTGCTTGCGGATCTTCGCGCACACCTCGCGGACCGTCGCGTGCACGTCGTCCGTGGTCAGGACCGTACGGACCACCTCGACGAGCTTCATCGCCGGCGCCGGGTTGAAGAAGTGCATGCCGATCACGTCCTGCGGGCGCGAGGTGGCACGGGCGCAGGCGACGACGGGCAGCGAGGAGGTGGTGGTGGCGAGGATCGCCCCCGGCTTGCAGACCTTGTCGAAGGTGGCGAAGAGCTGCTGCTTGATCTCCAGGTCCTCGGCGACGGCCTCCAGGGCGAGATCGACCTCGGCGAAGGCGTCGTACGAACCCGCCGGGGTGATCCGGTCCAGGGTCTCCGCGGCCGCCTCGGCGGTCAGCCGGCCCTTGTCGACGGAGCGCGAAAGCGACTTGCCGATACGGGCCTTGGCGGCCTGTGCCTTCTCCTCGCTGCGCGCGGCGAGCACGACCTCGTACCCGGCCTTGGCGAAGACCTCGGCGATACCGGAGGCCATGGTGCCGGAGCCCGCGACACCGACCGAGCGCACGGTACGGCCGGTCGCTCCCGCCGCTCCGGCGAGCGGTGTCAGGGCGTCGGCGACGACGGTGGAGCTGCCCGGCGCCTCGTACGAGTAGAAGCCGCGGCCCGTCTTGCGGCCGGTCAGGCCGGCCTCGCTGAGCTGCTTGAGGACGGGGGAGGGTGCGTGCAGACGGTCGTGCGACTCCGCGTACATGGCCTCCAGGACCGTGCGGGCGGTGTCGACGCCGATCAGGTCGAGCAGGGCGAGCGGCCCCATGGGCAGCCCGCAGCCGAGCTTCATCGCCGCGTCGATGTCCTCGCGGGAGGCGTACTTGGCCTCGTACATCGCGGCGGCCTGGTTGAGGTAGCCGAACAGCAGCCCGTCGGCGACGAAACCGGGGCGGTCGCCGACCGCGACGGGCTCCTTGCCCAGCTCGATCGCCAGGTCGGTGACCGCGGCGACGGCCTGCGGCGCCGTGAGCACCGAGGAGACCACCTCGACCAGCCGCATCGCGGGCGCCGGATTGAAGAAGTGCAGCCCGAGCACGCGCTCCGGGTGGGCGGAGTCGGCCGCGAGCCGGGTGACCGAGAGGGCGTTGGTTCCGGTCGCGAGGATGGTCTCCGGGCGCACGATGTCGTCGAGCGCCCGGAAGACCTGCTGCTTGATGTCGTACGACTCCGGGGTCACCTCGATGACCAGGTCGGCGTCGGCCGCCGCCCGCAGGTCGGTGAAGGTGCGGAAGCGGGCGAGGGCGTCGTCGCGCTCCTGCTCCGTGAGGCGGCCGCGCTGCACGGCGCGGGCGGTGGAGGTTTCGAGCGCCGTGACGGCCTGGGCGGCCGCGGCCTCGCTGATGTCGATGCCGACGACCTCGCGGCCGGCCCGGGCGAGGACCTCGGCGATGCCGGTGCCCATCGTGCCGAGGCCGATGACGGCGACGGTCTTCAGTGGGGACAGAGGGGTGTCGGACAGGGGAGTGGCCATCGCGGGACTCCAGGAAGAGGGTGACGACTGAGGGGTGCAGGCGGGTACGCCGACGGGCGCACGGAGTGCGGTGGTTGCGGGTGTTACCGGGCTGACGAGCGCACACGCCCGGTGCCGTCCGAGGGCGTCGGCGAACGCACGCCCCGCTGAACGGTGAAGCCGACCGGCTCTGTCCCGGAGCCAAGTCGTACTGCGGTACCTGAGGTACCGAACCGACTGCACTCGCGGCGGCTGCGTCACCAGGCCACCGCAAGCAGAACGCGAGTGGGTAACTCGCTCGTCTGAGCTTAACCCGCCAGTAACGAGCGCGCCAGCCCTTGAGTTTGTGATGTAGCTCCCCGCACCTCAGGGGCCCCTCTAGGCTCGGCGTCATGGACGAGGAGTTGCGATCACTCACGGAGCGTATACATGGCGAGGCGGGGGGCTCGACGGCGTACGACCGCCTCCGGACGGCCGGGGACCTCGATGAGCTGGCCGCCACGCTGACCGCTCCCGGACAGCCGCTGTGGGCCCGGGAGTTGGCCGCCTTCCGGCTCGGGACCGCCGGGGACCGGCGGGCCTTCGAGGCGCTCGTCCTGCTCCTCAACCACCGCGACCCGCAGCGCTGCGCTTCCGCCGCGTACGCCCTGGCCCGGCTCGGCGATCCGCGCACCGCCCGCGCGGCGGCCGCGCTCGCCACCAACGAACTGCGCGTCGCGTACGCGCTGCATCCGGTCCGGCTCCTGGTGGAGCTGCGCGCGCCCGAATCCGTACCCGCGCTCGTCACCACGCTGCGGCGCAGGCTGCGCCCGCACGACCCCTACCGCAGGGTCGCGCTCGCGTGCGTGGACGGGCTCGGGGCACTGGGCGACCCGCGGGCGAGGCCCGTACTCACCGAGGCCCTGGCCCACCCCACGCTCGCGGAGGCGGCCGTCCACGCATTGGCACGTCTGCCGAAGGCCGCACGGCCGTAGCCGAAGCGGACCGGTTCGGCGCACCCGGGCTGCCGCAGCTGTAGCCGATGGGAACGGGTGCGGCTCCCCGGGCCGACGGCCATACCTGCCGAAGCCGGAGCCGGAGCCGGAGCCGGAGCCGGAGCCGGAGCCGGAGCCGCAGCCGGAGCCGGAGCCGCAGCCGAGGCCGAACCGGTTCGGCCCTTACGCCGTGGCGGCCACGTCCGTCGCAGCCGAAGCGGACGGGTCCTTGCGCCCAGGGGCTGGTGCTTCCTCAGCCCGGCCCGGAGCCGACCGGTGCGCGCACGTAGCGCACCTCGGGGACCGCGACACCGTCCACCTCGAAGGGCTCCTCCGCGCCGTCCGGCCGGAAGCCCGCCCGCTCGTAGAAGCGGCGGGCC
The DNA here is from genome assembly GCF_042723265.1 of Streptomyces sp. NPDC058371. Classification (NCBI taxonomy): domain Bacteria; kingdom Bacillati; phylum Actinomycetota; class Actinomycetes; order Kitasatosporales; family Streptomycetaceae; genus Streptomyces; species Streptomyces sp. NPDC058371. The sequence goes on from NZ_JBHXJC010000001.1 coordinate 180,230, forward strand.
GGGGTGTTCCCCTTGAGGACCCACAGGAGCACGCGCGGACGGCCGGCGGCCGCGCACCGGCCGGTGGACTCCGCGAGCAGCGCCCGGCCCGCCCCGGCCCCGACGTGGTCGGGGTGGACGTAGATCGCGTACAACTCGGCGTCGCCGGTGGTCGATTCACCGTCCCGGTACGGCCCGTGGCAGGCCCAGCCGACCACCCGGCTGTCGTGCACCGCGACCAGGTTCACGACGCCGGCCCCGCTCTGCCGGAGGAACGCGCGCCGCCGCTCCGCGTCCCGCTCCACGCTGAGCGCGTCGAGATACGGCTGCGGTATCAGCCCCCGGTACGCGGTCTGCCAGCCCCGGATGCGGATCTCGGCCACCCTGTGACAGTCGTCGAGGGTCATCTCCCGGATGCGTGGGTCGCTCACCCGCTCAGGACCGCGTAGGCCTCGATCTCCATCAGGAACTCGGGGCGGACCAGCGCGGCGACCTGGACCGCAGACGCGGCGGGCAGGCGGTCCGCGGACAGGTGCGCGTCGCGGGCCGCGCGGATCGCGGGCAGGTGGGCCATGTCCGTCACGAAGAAGGTGAGCTTGACGACGTCGTCGAACGTCCCGCCGGCCGCGGCCAGGCAGCGGCGCAGATTCTCGAAGACCTGACGGGCCTGGGCCGCCGGGTCGCCCTCGCCGACGAGCTTGCCGTCCTCGTCCAGGGGGAGTTGGCCGGACACGGCCACGAAGCGGCCCGTGCCCATGACGACATGGGTGTAGGCGGCGGCGGGGGCGACCCCGTCGGGGGCGGGAATGCGGATCAGCTCGCTCATGCGTCCATGGTGGACCACGGGTCCGACAACGCCCCCGACGGGTGAGGCCTGCACCGGCCGTCCGGCCGGTAGTTCAGCCCCGGAAGCCGAGCATCCCGTGCAGGGCCGAGCCGCGCGAGGCGGTGGACGCCTTGGTGCTCAGCGGCTTCGGCTCGGGCAGCCTCCTGCACACCGCGTCGATTGCGCCGTCGCCGCGCGGCACCGTGCCGTCGGTCAGATACGCCGCCAGGTACTTGTCCAGGCAGGCGTTCCCGCTCAGGGTGATCCCGTGGTTCCCGCCGCCCCGCTCGACCACCAGGCTGGAGCCGCGCAGTTGGTGGTGGACGCTGACGCCGCCCCGGTAGGGCGTGGCCGCGTCGTTCGTCGCCTGGAAGAGCAGCGTCGGCGGCAGCGCGTCGTTGGCGATGTCCACCGGCCGCAGCGAGTCCGTGGGCCAGAAGGTACAGGGCGCATTGTACCAGGCGTTGTTCCAGGTCATGAAGGGAGCCTGCTCGTACACCGCCCAGTTGTCCTTGCGCCACTGCTCCCAGTCCCGCGGCCACGAGGTGTCACGGCACTGCACCGAGGCGTAGACGCTGTAGCCGTTGTCGGCCGCGGAGTCGACCGCGCCGAGGCTCTTGTACGCCGCGACGAGCGGTCCGTCCTTCTTGCCGTTCACATAGGACGCGAAGGCCTGCGCGAGGCGGGGCCAGTAACCGTCGTAGTACCCGCCGGGGATGAAGGTGTCCTCCAGTTCGGAGGCGCCGACCTTCTGTTGCGCGGGCTTCTTGGCGAGGGCCGCGCGCATCCGGTACCACTTGGCCTCGACCCCGGCCGGGTCGGTGCCGAGCCGGTACGTCCTGTGGTGCCGGGCGACCCACGTCATGAAGGCCCGGTGGCGGTCGTTGAAGGCGTGGTCCTGCTGGAGGTTGTCGTCGTACCACACACCCGTGGGGTCGACGATGGAGTCCAGCGCCAGGCGGCGGACCCGGTCCGGGTGGAGCTTCGCGTACACGGCGCCCAGATAGGTGCCGTACGAGTACCCGAAGTAGTTGATCCGCCGGGCGCCGAGCGCGATCCGGATCGACTCCAGGTCCTCGGCCGCGCTGACGGTGTCGATGTACGGCAGCAGCTTCGCGTACTTGGTGCCGCACGCCTCGGCGAAGGCCCGGGCGCGGTCGAGGTTGGCCTTCCAGCCGCCCTGCGTGAGCGGCACGGTGTCCGGGCGGACCGGCGTGAAGTGGCCCGGCCGGCAGTTCAGGGCGGGCCTGCTCGCGCCGACGCCGCGCGGGTCGAAGCCGATGACGTCGTACTGCGCGGCCACCTTCTTCGGCAGCGAGGAGGCCACGAATCCGGCCAGCCGGAGGCCGCTGCCACCGGGCCCGCCCGGGTTGACCAGCAGCGGCCCCTGGTAGGTCTTCGCCGTGTGCGGCACGCGGGACAGGGCGAGCGTGATGCGTTCGCTGTACGGATTCGTGTGGTCCAGGGGGACCTTCAGGGACGCACACTGGAGCGTCGGATGGTCGCTGGTGCCGCACTTCTTCCAGGTGAGGTTCGCCGCGTCGGCGGTGCGGGTGGTGCGCGGTGCGGTCGCGGCACCGGCGCTCGCGTCGGCGGGGGTCGAGGTGACCATCCCGGCCAGCACGGCGGCGGTGCCGCACAGGGCGGCTGCGCGTCTCTTCATGGGACCTCCCAGGCGGAGGACGTGGGCCGTGCACACCACGGCCTTCGCCGCATCGTCCCGGGAAGGACGCCCGGAAGAACTCCTTCTGATCAGACTTGACCCGATTGAGCGGCGCGATGCGCTCGGATGCCGTCAGAGCGGCCCCGGGCCCCGTCAGAGCAGCGTCAGCTGGGTCGGTCCCACCGGAGCCGGTTCCGGCGCGGTGATCCTGCGGGACATGCCCGCGCGCGCGGGGCCGATGCCGTACTCCCGGGCCAGCTCGTGGACCTGACGGGTGATCCGGCGCTGGTACCACTTCGGTGCGTACGCACCCTCCGCGTACAGACGCTCGTAGCGGCGGACCAGGTGCGGATGGTGGTGCCCGAGCCACGCCATGAACCACTCCCGGGCACCGGGCCGCAGATGCAGCACGAGCGGGGTCACCGAGCCGGCCCCGGAGGCCGCGATCGCCCGCACGGTGGCGCGCAGCTGGTCGGGGTGATCGCCCAGGAAGGGGATCACCGGGGCCATCAGGACCCCGCAGTCGATGCCGTGCTCGCTGAGGGTGCTGACGACGTCCAGACGGCGCTCCGGCGCGGGTGTGCCCGGTTCGACGGTGCGCCACAGCTCCGTGTCCGTGAACCCCACGGAGACGGAGATGCCGACGTCGGTGATCTCGGAGGCCTGCTTCAGGAGGTCGAGATCGCGCAGGATCAGCGTGCCCTTCGTCAGGATGGAGAAGGGGTTCGCGTGGTCGCGCAGGGCGGCGATGATGCCGGGCATCAGCCGGTAGCGGCCCTCGGCCCGCTGGTAGCAGTCCACGTTGGTGCCCATCGCGATGTGGTCGCCGTGCCAGCGGCGCGAGGCGAGCTGGCGGCGCAGCACCTCGGGGGCGTTGACCTTGACCACGATCTGGGAGTCGAAGTCGATTCCCGTGTCGAGGTCCAGATAGCTGTGGGTCTTGCGGGCGAAGCAGTACACGCACGCGTGCGTGCAGCCCCGATAGGGATTGACCGTCCATTCGAAGGGCATCCGTGACGCCCCCGGCACCCGGTTCACGATCGACCGGGCCCGGATCTCGTGGAAGGTGATGCCACGGAACTCAGGGGTGTCGAACGTACGGGTGGTCACCGCGTCCGCGCCGAACAGCGCGGCGTCCCGGGCGCGGTCCCCGGCGGGGTCCACTGTGAGGTTCTCCCAGCGCATGAGGCCTCCTCGATAGCACTGACCACAGAATAGAACACATGTTCCCTTGATCGTGCGACCCTCTTTTTCCGCGCCCGGTGGCGACCCCGATTTGGGCGGCTCGGGCGCCGGGTGGTTGGCTGACGGCACACCCCGAAGAACCAAGTGCTGGAGGAAGTCAATGGCGCAGGTCGAGGCCACTACCGAACGGGTCGTCGCGGCGGACGCGGAGGCGGTGTTCGACGCCCTGGCGGACTACAGCGGCACGCGCGCGAAGCTGCTGCCCGAGCACTTCAGCGAGTACGAGGTGCGCGAGGGCGGCGACGGGGAGGGCACCCTCGTCCACTGGAAGCTCCAGGCCACCAGCAAGCGCGTCCGCGACTGCCTCCTGGAGGTCAGCGAGCCGACCGACGGCGAGCTCGTCGAGAAGGACCGCAACTCCTCGATGGTCACCACCTGGCGGGTCACCCCGGCCGGCGAGGGCAAGGCGCGCGTCGTCGTCACCACCGTCTGGAACGGCGCCGGCGGCATCGGCGGGTTCTTCGAGCGGACCTTCGCGCCCAAGGGGCTCTCCCGGATCTACGACGCGGAGCTCGCCAAGCTGGCCGCCGAGGTCGAGAAGTAGCCGAGCGGTGACTCGGAACTGGTCTTCCGAGGCTCGGAGTTGGCCTCCCGGCGACTTCCGAACTCACCGTTTCGAGTGGTTTTCCGTGCGGCTCCGCTGTACGCCGTAGGGCTCCGACCGGCGGTTACGTCCGCTCGGCCGGGGTGAGTGGCGACTCGTCGCGCTTGCTCCCAGTTGTCGCGTAATGCGAGAAATGGGCGGCGCAGGCGCGACGAGGGGAGCGGTACGTGGGCGGGACGACGCTGGTGGAGATCGAGCAGGAGGCGGTTCCCGTCGCCGACCTGCCACCCCGGGACCCCGCACCGGCCGGGCCGGCCCTCAGCCCCCGCCGGATCCGCCTGGTCTTCATCGGGCTCATGTTCGCGCTGCTCCTCGCGGCGCTCGACCAGATGATCGTGGCCACCGCGCTCCCGAAGATCGTCGGTGAGCTGCACGGCCTGGACAGGATGTCCTGGGCCATCACCGCCTACCTCCTCACCTCCACCGTCGGACTGCCCGTCTACGGCAAGCTCGGCGACCTCTACGGGCGCAAGGGCGTCTTCCAGTTCGCGATCGTCGTCTTCGTCATCGGCTCCGGGCTCGCCGGGCGGGCGCAGAGCATGGACCAGTTGATCGCCTTCCGGGCCGTGCAGGGTGTCGGCGCGGGCGGCCTCATGATCGGCGTGCAGGCGATCATGGCGGACATCGTGCCGCCGCGGGAGCGCGGCCGCTTCATGGGCCTCATCGGTGCCGCGTTCGGCCTCGCCTCGGTCGCGGGCCCGCTCCTGGGCGGCTATTTCACCGACCACCTCTCCTGGCGGTGGTGCTTCTACATCAACGTGCCCTTCGGACTGATCACGCTGGCCGTCGTCACCGTCGTGCTCAAACTCCCCAGGCCCACCGCCAAGGCGCGCCTCGACGTGCTCGGGGTGCTGCTGCTCGCCGCCGCCTCCACCTGCCTGGTGCTGCTCACCAGTTGGGGCGGCACCGAGTACGCGTGGGGCTCACGGGTCATCCTGGGGCTCGGCGCGGGCGCGGTCTCTGCGGCGCTGCTCTTCCTCGTGGCCGAGCACTTCGCGCCCGAACCCCTCATCCCGCTACGGCTGTTCAGGGACGGCGTCTTCAACGTCACGGCGCTCGTGGGGCTGGTCATCGGCATCGCCCTGTTCGGGGCCGCCAGTTACCTCCCGACGTTTCTCCAGATGGTCGACGGGGCCTCGGCCACCGAGTCCGGTCTGCTGATGCTGCCCATGATGGGCGGCATCGTCGGCGCCTCGGTGATCTCCGGACAGCTCATCAGCCACACCGGCCGCTACAAGATCTACCCGCTCCTCGGCAGTGCCCTGGCGGCCCTCGGCATGTGGCTCCTGTCGCGGCTGGAGGCCGACACCTCCCGGCTGCACTACAGCATCTGGATGGCGGTACTCGGCGCCGGCATCGGCATGGTCATGCCGGTCCTGGTGCTCGCCGTGCAGAACTCCGTGCGCCCGGCCGACCTCGGCACCGCGACCAGCGCCAACAACTACTTCCGGCAGATCGGCGGCAGCGTCGGCGCGGCGGTCTTCGGCACCCTCTTCGCGAACCGGCTCGCCGACGCGCTCGAAAGGCGCCTCCCCACGCGCGCGGGGGAACCGCTTCCGGACCCCGAGTCCATCACCCCGCAGCTCGTCCACACGATGCCGGCCGCGCTGCGCGACGGCTACATCCAGGCGTACACCGACGCCATGCCGCGGATCTTCCTCTACCTGGTGCCGGTGCTCGTCCTCGGCCTGCTCATGGCCTTCTTCCTCAAGGAGAAACCGCTGGTGTCCCACAACGCCCCCGCCGAGTCCGCTCCGCTCACCCAGGTCCCCCAGGCGCGTTCGTACGCCGCCGGGGTCCCCGTCTGCGGCACGGTGCAGCACCCGGACGGCACCGTCGTACCGCGCGCCGCGCTCACCCTCATCGACGTCGCGGGCCGGCAGATCGGGAGGGGTGCCAGCGGTGAGGACGGGCGGTACGCGCTGTCCACGCCGGGCTCGGGGGCCTACGTCCTGATCGCCGCGGCCGGCGGCCACCAGCCGCAGGCGGTGTCGGTGACCGTCGGGGAGCGCGCGGTGGAACTGGACGTGGTGCTCGGTGGCGCCGGGCGGCTGGCCGGCAGCGTGCTGACCGCCGACGGCACCCCCGTACGGGAGGCCATCGTCACCCTCACCAACGTCCACGGCGAGGTCGTGTCCACCACCCGCAGCGGACGCGAAGGGGCCTACGTGATCACCGAGTTGGTCGCGGGCGAGTACACGCTGGCCGCGAGCGCACCCGCGTTCCGCCCGACCGCGCTGCCCGTCACCGTGCAGGCCGCCCGGGAGACCCGCCAGGACATCGAACTCGCGGGTGGTGCGGTGCTGCGCGGCACGGTACGGGCGGGCGGCGGACGGCCCGTCGAGGACGCGCGCGTGACGCTCCTCGACGCCGCCGGCAACGTCGTGGACACGCTCACGACCGGCAGTGACGGAACGTTCCGGTTCGTCGATCTCTCGTCGGGCGAGTACACCGTGATCGCCGCCGGATACCCGCCGGTTGCCACAGTGCTGCAAGTGGCCGGAGGGGGCAGGACGGAACGCGATCTCCAACTGGGGCACGAGGACTGACCGTTGCCCGGGGTGCCTGCTCAGGGCGGCCGTCGTCGCCGCCGGATCCGCTCCCGGCGGAGCGAATTCGAGCAATGGCGCACATCGCGACCGGCCGTCGCCGTACCGTGAGACGACGACGCAGATCTTGCGGATCCGTGGGGAGAGAGGGCCTGAGCCATGGACCGTGGCACCGAAACCGGCGCCCACACCGGCTCCGCGGCCGGAGCGGACACCACGGCGCGGTCCGGCGCCGCCGGGCGCATTCCGCTGGCCGTGGTCGTCGTGGACCGCGAGGGCCTGGTGTCGCACTGGAGCACCGGCGCCCGGCGCCTGTTCGGTGCCGCCAGGGAGGACGCGCTCGGGCGGCCCGCCGTCGACCTGCTTCCCGTCTCCGGCGCCCTTCCCGGGGACGACGACTCCGCCTCGCTCCTCGACAGCTATGGCCCCTACGACATGTACGACGGGCTCGGCCCCGACCTGGAGTCCTCGCTGGGCGGCCGCGCCTCCTACCCGGCCGCGGGCCGGGCCCGGATCTCCGGTCCCGAGCAGGAGCGGCTGGACATCCTGTGGTGGGCCTACCCCCTGGTCGGCCCCGGCCCCGCGCGACTGCTGGTACTCGCCGCGGACGCGACCCGGCTCCAGGCCGAACGCGGCTACGACGACGAGATCGTCGAACGCATCGCCCCCGGCTTCGCCCGCTACACCGAACTGCCCGGCCCGGACGAACTCGCCAAACGGCTGCCCGAGATCCTGCCGAACATGGGACCGGAGCTGAGCACCCGTATCGTCTCGCAGGTCCTCGAACTGGGTTATCCCGTCCTGGAGTTCAGCCAGTACGACCGGGTGCCCGTGACCCCGGACTGGGGCGTGCCGCGCCGCCCGGGCCGGCAACGGGCCGCGCTCCGGACCCTGACCTCGGCCCAGCCGGTCGTGCCGGTGGGCGCCGAGCACGACCTGGAGTACGCCGCCGTCCGCGAGCGGCTGGAGTTCCTCAACGAGGTCAGCACCGGCATCGGTTCCTCGCTCGACCTGGGCGAGACCATCCGTGAGGTCACCAGTGCAGCCGTGCCGCGCTTCGCCGACTTCGCCGGTACGCACCTGCGCGCGGCGGTGCTCGCCGGCGAGGGGTTCCCGGACGGGCCGCCGGACGTCACCACCGTCTGGCACCGCGTCTGGGTCGAGCACAACGACGAACCCGGCCGCTGGGACGACACCGTGCCGGTCGGCGAGGCCATCGCCTTCCCCGAACACACCCCGTTCTTCCAGTGCATGAGCACCGGAGAGCCGGTGCTCATCCCGCGCATCAGCGAGGAACTGGCGAACCGCATCTCCGGGGAGTTCGAGAAGCGCGATCTGCGTCCGCTCATCAGCGACCGGTCGATGCTGGTCGTCCCGCTCAAGGCCCGCAACGTGGTGCTCGGCTTCATGGTGCTGATGCGCCGTTCCGACCGTGCGGCCTTCGACGGCATGGACCGCACGACGGGTGCCGAACTCGCCGCCCGCGCGGGCCTGGTGCTCGACAACGCCCGCATGTACACGTACCAGGAGAACGTCGCCGAGACCCTCCAGGACAGCATGCTGCCGCAGGTGGCGCCGCGGATGGCCGGCTGCGACATCGCGACCCGCTATCTGCCCGGCGCCCGGCTCGGCCGGGTCGGCGGCGACTGGTTCGACACCATCAAGCTGCCGGGCTCCCGCACCGCCCTGGTGGTCGGCGACGTCATGGGCCACGGGCTCAACTCCGCCGCGATGATGGGACAGTTGCGGACGGCCGTACAGACCATGGCCACCATGGAGACCCCGCCCGCGCAGCTGCTGCGCAACCTCGACGACCTGGCCCGGCGACTCGGCGAGAACTACCTCGCGACCTGTCTCTACGCGGTGTACGACCCGATCCGCGCCGAACTGCAGCTGTCCAACGCCGGACACATCCCACCCGTACTGGTGCGAGCCGAGGACGGCAGCAGCGAGCTGCTCGACCTGCCGACCGGCGCACCCATCGGTGTCGGCGGGGTGCCCTTCGAGACCGCGGTGGTGCGAGTCGCACCCGGGGACCGGCTCGTGCTGTGCACCGACGGACTGGTGGAAGTGCGCGGAGCCGACATCGGTGAGGGCCTCGCCGCGCTCTGCGAGTCCGCGGCCCACCCCGCCGCCTCCATGGACGACGCCTGCGACACCATCATCCGCGCCCTCAACCCCCAAGGCGGACGCAAGGACGACGTCGCTCTGCTCATGGCCCGGCTCAACGGCGTCCCGGGCGGGGACGTGGCCGAATGGCGGCTGCCGCGCGAGCCGGCCGAGGTGGCGCATGCCCGGCGGCTCGTCCGCGGCCGGCTGCGCGCATGGGGCCTGGACGCCGCGGTGGAGACGGCGGAGCTGCTGGTCAGCGAGGTCGTCACCAATGCCGTACGGCACGGCTCCGGTGAGAGCGTCGGGCTGCGGCTGGTCCGCACCGACGCGCTGCTGTGCGAGGTCACCGACGACGAGCCGGGCCTGCCCGCGCTGCTCGGCGCGGGCGTGTACGACGAGTCGGGCCGCGGGCTGCGGGTGGTCAGCCGCCTGGCGCGGGAATGGGGGGCCAGTGCCTCGGGACACCACAAGACCGTGTGGTTCGAGCAGGCCCTGACGCCCGGCGGGCGTCACTCCTGACACCCCAGGGGCGCCCGGGGCGCGCGGGGGCGCACTGGCGCGCGCGGGCTCGAAATTCCGGTGAAGGAAGACGACTCCCTCTTGCCGCGCACCCGGCGATCGCGATATCCCGATCATGACGTCGACCCCCGGGAGCACGCATGAACGTCTCGCAGGACTACCAGAACGCTTGGGAGAGCTACTGGCAGGAGACCTCCGATGCGCCCGGCGAGGCGATCTGGGACTCCGCGCCCTCCCTCGCCTCCGTGCCGCACACCGAGTTACTCCTGCCCCATGCGGACACCGCACGCACCATCGTCGACCTCGGCTGCGGCAACGGCACACAGACGCGCTACCTCGCGACCCGCTTCGCGCACGCCGTCGGTGTCGACCTGTCGCACGCCGCCGTCGACCACGCCCGCCGCGCCGGCGAGGAGAACGGCAGCGCCGCCGCGTTCCAGCAGCTGGACCTCACGGACACCGAGGCCGTACGCGCCCTGCACACCCGGCTCGGCGACAGTCACGTCTATATGCGGGCCGTCATCCACCAGAGCGAGCCGCACGCCCGGGTCGCGGTGGCGAGCGCGGTCGCCGAGATCATCGGTGCGCAGGGCAGGGCCTTCGTCGTGGAGCTGACCTCGGCCTCGCGGCAGGTCCTGCAACGGGCCGTGGAAGGCCCGGCGGGCCCACCGCCCAAGCTGCGCCGGGTCTTCCACCACGGTCTGAAGCCCGCCGACGCCGCGGACGAAGAGATTCCGCGCCTGCTGCGCGAGGTCGGTATGACGATCCTCGACAGCGGCGACACGGCGCTGCCGCAGACCGAGTACATGGCGGACGGCACCCGTATCGACCTGCCCGCACGCTGGTTCGTCCTGGCGGGGCGCGACACGACCGGGTGAGGAGTTATCCACAGGTCTGTTCCCCGCTCGACGGATGCGCGTACGGTTTCGAGGCATGAAGATCCTCATCAGCGCCGACATGGAGGGCGCCACGGGTGTGACCTGGCCGGCCGACGTGCTGCCGGGCACACCGCAGTGGGAGCGGTGCCGCTCGATGTTCACCTCCGACGTCAACGCCGCCGTGCTCGGCTTCTTCGACGGCGGCGCCGACGAGGTGCTGATCAACGAGGCGCACTGGACGATGCGGAATCTGCTCCTGGAGCGGCTGGACGAGCGAGCGGAGATGCTCACCGGCCGGCACAAGTCGCTGTCCATGGTGGAGGGCGTGCAGCACGGAGACGTGGACGCCATCGCCTTCGTCGGTTATCACGCGGGCGCCGGTATGGAGGGCGTGCTCGCACACACCTACCTCGCCAACTCGATCACCGGCGTGTGGGTCAACGACGTCCGGGCCAGCGAGGGCCTGCTCAACTCCCATGTCGTCGCGGAGTACGGGGTGCCGGTCGTCCTGGTGACCGGCGACGACGTGGCCTGCGAGGACGCTCTCGGGTACGCGCCCGAGGCGCTGAAGGTCGCTGTCAAGGACCATGTGTCGCGCTACGCGGCGGTGTGCCGGACCCCGGGGCGCACGGCGGCCGACATCCGCGCGGCGGCCAAGGAAGCGGCGGCGCTCGCTGTGCGGCACGAACCGGTCAGGGGCGGCCCGTTCACCGTGGCGCTGGAGTTCGACGCCGAGCACCTCGCCATGGCCGCCACCGTCGTGCCGGGAGTGGCCCGCACCGGCGAGCGGAAGGTGGCGTACACCAGCGAGACCATGTACGAGGGCATCCGCGCCTTCAAGGCGGTCACCACGATCGTCTCGGCCGCGGTGGAGGAGCAGTATGGCTGAGCACACGACAGCTCAGGCGGCTCCCGAGGCGGTCGATCAGGTCGGTGGACAGTCACTCGACGAGGTCGTCCGCTTCACCTCCGACCTCATCCGCATCGACACCACCAACCGGGGCGGCGGGGACTGCCAGGAACGCCCGGCCGCCGAGTACGCCGCCGAGCGGCTCACCGAGGCGGGCCTGGAGCCCACGCTTCTGGAGCGCACCCGGGGCCGTACGAACGTCGTCGCGCGCATCGAGGGCACCGACCCCTCGGCCGAGGCGCTGCTGGTGCACGGTCACCTGGACGTGGTGCCCGCGCAGGCCGAGGACTGGAGCGTGCATCCGTTCTCCGGGGAGATCCGCGACGGCGTGGTCTGGGGCCGCGGCGCGGTCGACATGAAGAACATGGACGCGATGATCCTCGCGGTCGTCCGCCAGTGGGCCAGGGACGGCGTCCGGCCCCGGCGCGACCTGGTGATCGCGTTCACCGCCGACGAGGAGGCCAGCGCCGCGGACGGCTCCGGTTTCCTGGCCGACCAGCACCCTGGGCTCTTCGAGGGCTGCACCGAAGGCATCAGCGAGTCGGGGGCGTTCACCTTCCACGACGGCGCCGGCAGAGAGCTCTACCCGATCGCGGCGGGTGAGCGCGGCACCGGCTGGCTCAAGCTCACCGCGCGCGGCCGGGCCGGCCACGGCTCCAGGGTGAGCCGCAGCAACGCGGTCACGCGCCTGGCCTCCGCCGTGGCACGCATCGGCGCCCACGAGTGGCCGCTGCGGCTCACCCCGACCGTGCGTGCCGCGCTCACCGAACTCGCCGCGGTGTACGGCATCGACGGCGACCTGGAGGACGTCGACGCGCTGCTGACGAAGCTTGGCCCGGCTGCCGCGCTCGTCGAGCCGACCGTCCGCAACAGCGCCAACCCGACCATGCTGGACGCCGGTTACAAGGTCAATGTCATCCCCGGGGAGGCCGTGGCGTACGTGGACGGACGTTTTCTGCCCGGTGGCGAGGACGAGTTCCGCACGACTCTTGACCAGCTCACCGGTCCCGACGTGGAGTGGGAGTTCCACCACCGCGAGGTGGCCCTCCAGGCGCCGGTGGACTCGGTGACGTACGCGAGGATGCGCGCGGCCGTCGAGGAGTTCGCGCCCGAGGGGCATGTGGTGCCGTACTGCATGTCGGGCGGCACGGACGCGAAGCAGTTCTCGCGTCTGGGCATCACCGGATACGGATTCGCGCCGCTCGGACTTCCGGAGGGCTTCGACTACCAGGCCCTCTTCCACGGGGTCGACGAACGCGTCCCGGTCGAGGCGCTGCACTTCGGCGTCCGCGTCCTCGACCGCTTTCTGCGCACGGCCTAGCGAAGTGGGGGACATGGTGCAGACCCTGGCGTACGGTGCTTGGCCTTCGCCCATCGACGCGGCGCTCGCCGCCGCGCACGACGGGCGGCCCGAGTTCGTCGGCTTCGTGGGGGAGGAGGCGTGGTGGACGGAGCCGCGCCCCACCGAGGGCGGCCGCCGCACACTCGTCCGCAGACGGCCGGACGGCGCGGAGGAATCGCTGCTCCCCGCCCCGTGGAACGTACGCAGCCGGGTCATCGAGTACGGCGGGCAGCCGTGGGCCGCGATCATGCGGCCCGCCGGACCGCTGGTCGTCTTCGTCGACTTCACCGATCAGCGGCTGTACGTGTACGAGCCCGATGCCGCCGACGCGCGGCCGCGTCCGCTCACGCCCGTCTCGTCCGTGGGCGGCGGACTGCGCTGGGTGGACCCGCAGTTGCGGCCCGAGCGGGACGAAGTGTGGTGTGTCCTGGAGGAGTTCACAGGGGAGGGCTCCACGGACGTGCGACGGGTCGTCGCCGCGGTTCCGCTGGACGGCTCGGCCGCCGAGGACCGGGACGCGGTCCGTGAACTCACCGGTGACGAGCACCGGTTCGTCACCGGCCCCCGTCTCTCGCCGGACGGGCGGCGCGCCGCCTGGCTCGCCTGGGACCACCCGCGCATGCCATGGGACGGCTCGGAGCTGATCGTCGCCGAGGTGGCCGAGGACGGCACACTGCACGGGGCACGGACCGTCGCGGGCGGTCCCGAGGAGTCCGTCGCCCAGGCCGACTGGGCGGCCGACGGCAGCCTGCTGTGCGCCGGCGACCGCACCGGCTGGTGGAATCTGTACCGGATCGGGGACGACGGCCGTCGGACGGCTCTGTGCAGCCGCGCGGAGGAGTTCGGCGGGCCGCTGTGGCGAATCGGGCAGCGCTGGTTCGCGCCGCTGGACGGCGGCCTGATCGCGGTCGTGCACGGCCGGGGCGCCACCACGCTCGGCATACTCGACCCCGAGACCGGCGAGGTCGTGAACGCGGCCGGGCCCTGGACGGAGTTCACGCCGACGCTCGCCACGCACGGCACCCGGGTCGTCGGCATCGGCGCCAGCCCCCGCAGCGCGTACGAGGTCGTCGAGCTGGACGCCCGCACCGGCCGCGCCCGCGTGATCGGCGCCGCGCACGACGACCCGGTGGACCCCGCGTACTACCCCGAACCGCAGATCCGCACCTTCACCGGCCCCGCGGGCCGTGACATCCACGCGCACATCTATCCGCCCCACCACCCGGGCCATGTCGCGCCGGGCGACGAGCTCCCGCCGTACGTCGTGTGGGCGCACGGCGGGCCGACGAGCCGCGCGCCGCTGGTCCTCGACCTGGAGATCGCCTACTTCACCTCGCGCGGCATCGGCGTCGCCGAGGTCAACTACGGCGGTTCGACCGGGCACGGCCGGGAGTACCGCAACCGGCTGCGCGAGCAGTGGGGTGTGGTCGACGTGGAGGACTGCGCGGCCGTCGCACTCGCGCTGGCGGAGGAGGGCACCGCGGACCGCGGCCGGCTCGCCATCCGCGGGGGCAGCGCCGGCGGCTGGACGACGGCCGCCTCTCTTGCGGCCACCGACGTCTACGCCTGCGGCACGATCCTCTATCCCATCCTCGACCTCAGGGCATGGGGTTCGGGAGAGACCCATGACTTCGAGTCGCAGTACCTGGAGACGCTGGTGGGGCCGCTCGCCGAGGTGCCGGGCCGGTACGCGGAGCGCTCGCCCGCCGGGCACGCCGACCGCATCACCGCGCCCTTCCTGCTCCTCCAGGGCCTCGACGACGTCATCTGCCCGCCCGCGCAGTGCGAGCGGTTCCTCGCCGGACTGGAGGGCGAGGGGCGGCGCGTCGCGCACGCCTACATCGCCTTCGACGGCGAGGGCCACGGCTTCCGCCGGGCCGACACGATGGTGCGGGCGCTGGAGTCCGAACTCTCCCTGTACGCCCAGGTCTTCGGACTGAATCCGCCGGGTATCCCCACTCTGGAGTTGCTGAAGTGAAGCCACTGACCCGTCCCGCACGCCTCGCACCCGGCGCCCGGGTCGCCGTCGTCGCACCCAGCGGTCCGGTCCCCGAGGAGCGGCTGGAGGCGGGCCTCGACCTGCTGCGGGGCTGGGACCTCGACCCGGTCGTGGCCCCCCATGTCCTGGACCGGCACGCCGAGTTCGACTACCTCGCCGGGACGGACGCCCACCGGGCCGCCGACTTCCAGGCCGCCTGGTGCGACCCGGGCGTGGACGCCGTCTTCTGCGCCCGCGGTGGATACGGCGTGCAGCGCATGGTCGATCTCCTCGACTGGGACGCGATCGCGGCGGCCGGGCCCAAGGTGTTCCTCGGCTTCAGTGACATCACGGCCCTGCACGAGGCCTTCGCGGCGCGCGTCGGTCTGGTCACCCTGCACGGGCCGATGGCGGCCGGTATCGACTTCCTCAAGAACGCGCGGGCGCAGGAGCATCTGCGGGCGACGCTCTTCGAGCCGGAGACGGTCCGCACCATCGCCGCGCCCGGCGGCGGCTCGGCGCTCGTGCCGGGGCAGGCCCGGGGCGTCCTGCTCGGCGGCTGTCTGTGTCTGCTCGCCGCGGAGCTGGGCACCCCGTACGCCCGGCCGAGTGCGCGGGGCGGGCTGCTCTGCCTGGAGGACGTGGGCGAGGAGGCGTACCGCCTGGACCGGTATCTCACCCAACTCCTGCGCGCGGGCTGGTTCGACGGGGTCGCCGGGATCCTGCTCGGCTCCTGGGTGGACTGCTCGCCCACCTCGCAGGTGCGGGCCCTGCTGGCCGACCGGCTCGGCGGGCTCGGGGTGCCGGTCGTGGAGGAGTTCGGCTTCGGGCACGGCGAAGGGGCACTGACGATTCCGTTCGGGGTGGCGGCCGAACTGAACGCGGTCGCGGGCACTTTGACGCTGGAGGAGCCCGCACTGGCCTGAGCCGCCGGGGGCCGGCGCGTGCCGGGGAACGCCGGGGGAGCAGTCCAATTACCGGGGCCGCGACCTTTGATGCGACGAGAACCCAGGAGCGGGCCAAGGCCGCGACAGGGTGCGCTCGCTGAATATCCGTCAAGAAACACCCGGCACGGAGATTGACCGCGTCTGACACGTGTCACAGCATGATGACCGACCGGTACCTACCGGTCGGTAGTCGGGTTGTCCTCAGTGTGGAGGTCTTCGTGTCCCGTCGCTCTCGTGTGCGCAGATCCCGTGTCCCGCTCGCCCTCGTCCTCGGCGCCGCGCTCACGGTGCCGCTCGCGCTCAGCACGCCCGCCGCGGCCACCGGGCAATACACCGTCACGCCGCTGAAGTTCACGGTCCGGATCGGCGGACGCGCCTGCACGATCGACGCCGATCTGTACCGCCCGGCCGGTGTGGACCGTACCCACACCGCGCCCGCCGTGCTCACCACGAACGGCTTCGGCGGCAGCAAGTCGGACGGTTCGACGGACGCGACCGGCAAGGCGTTCGCGGCCCGCGGCTATGTCGGGCTCGCCTACTCGGGGCTCGGGTTCGGGCAGTCGGGGTGCCTGATCTCCCTCGACGACCCGAGGATCGACGGGGCGGCGGCGTCGGGGCTCATCGACTTCCTGGCGGGCCGCCGCGCCGCCGACGACGGCACGAAGGCCGACTTCGTCACCCTGGACGGCAAGGGCGACCCCCGGGTCGGCATGATCGGCGGCTCCTACGGCGGTGCCGTGCAGCTGGCGACGGCCGCCGTGGACCACCGGGTCGACGCGCTCGTCCCGATGATCACCTGGCACGACCTGGCGTACTCGCTGGACCCGAACAACGCCGCCGGTGCCCGCGCGGTGCCCGGCGCCTTCAAGTGGCAGTGGAGCAACGGCTTCTACCTGATCGGTGAGGGCCAACCGCTGCTCGCGCCGAATCTGGACCCTTCCCGGATCAACTCCCTCACCTGCCTGCACTTCGTCAGCGACGCCTGTGCGACCGTGCGGACTCTCAACTCGGGGAGCTACCCGGCCGACCGCACCGGGCCGCTGCTCGACTACGCGCACAGTGTGTCCCCGGTGTCGTATCTGCGGAACGTGCAGGCGCCGATCCTGCTGGTCCAGGGCCAGGCCGACAGCCTCTTCAATCTCAACGAGGCGACGGCGACGTACAAGACGCTCAAGGCGCAGGGCGCCACCGCGAAGATGATCTGGCAGTCCTGGGGGCACAGCGGCGGGCTCACCAACCCGGCGAGCGGTGAACTCAACCTCGGCCAGGGCAACTTGGAGACGAGCTACGTCGGCAAGCGGATCCTTGCCTGGTTCGACCGCTATCTGCACCGGGACACGGGCGTGGACACCGGGCCCGCCTTCGCGTACTACCGCGACTGGATCTCCGACCCCGACAACACCTACGCCACCGCATCGCGGGTGCCCGCACTCAGCCGCACGCTGTACCTCTCCGGCGACGGCAAGCTCGTCGACGACCGCCGGAAGGTCTCCTCGGGCAGCCGTGAGTACCGCAACCGGCTGGTCCCCACCAGCCACTCCGAGAGCTCCCTCGCCGGACTGATCGGCCTGCCCGACCCGGCGCCGTACGACATTAAGGGCACCTACCTCGGCTGGACGAGCGAGCCGCTGACGGCGCCCGTGGAGCTCGTCGGCGCGCCCAAGGTGACCCTCGAGGTCGGCTCGCGCGTGGCCGAGCGCGTGCAGCACTCCGGGAACGCGGCGGACAAGCTGGTCCTCTTCGCCAAGCTCTACGACGTGGCACCCGACGGGACGAAGACACTGGTCCACCGGCTGGTGGCACCGGTGCGGGTGCCGGACGTGACGAAGCCGTTCACCGTGTCCCTGCCCGGGATCGTGCACCGCTACGAGGCGGGGCACCGGCTGCGGTTGGTGGTGGCGGCGAGCGACGACGCGTACTTCGGGAACAGGGGAGTGAAGCCGGTGACCGTCAGCAGTACGCCCGAGGACACCGGGGTGCTGCGGCTGCCGGTCGTCGGGCCCTGAGCCCCCGAAGCGCCGGATCGTCGTCCGTCCTCGTGAGGGCCGTGCGGGTGGGTCACCCGTACGGCCCCGGGGCCCACCCGGAGGAACTCCTCGCCGCGCGTGCCGCCGGCCCGGCCGCCATGCTGGGCGCATGAGCCCGAAGACCTCCGAAAGCGCCGGCCAGGGCGGCGGGAGCGGCCACGGCGGGGTGCTGACGACCGGCAGGGTCAGCGTCGCCGCGCTGGCCGTCCTCGCCCTGATCTTCGTCTTCGAGAACACCCGCAGTACCAGGATCCGGCTGCTGATCCCGGAGGTGACCATGCCGCTGTGGATGGCACTCCTCGGCACCGGGCTGATCGGCGGGCTCTGCGGGGCGTATCTCGTCAGGCGCCGGAGCTGAGGCGGCGCACGCCCGTTCGCTACTGTGGCGAGATGTCTGAGAAAGCCCCTCATCTCGCCGAAGGCGCCCTTGTGGGCATACGGCACTACACCCTGGACGACGGCGCCGAGTTCACCGCGCGGGTACGCGAGAGCAAGGACCTGCACCACCCGTGGCTCTTCCCGCCCACCGGCACCGCCGCGTACGCGTCCTACGCCCAGCGGCTCATCGGGGACCCGACGAAGGCCGGGTTCCTGGTCTGCGAGCGGGAGAACGGAGCGATCGCCGGGTTCATCAACATCAACAACATCGTCGAGGGCGGCTTCCTCAGCGGGGCCCTCGGCTACGGGGTCTTCGCACACGCCGCGGGACGGGGCCTGATGAGCGAGGGGCTCGCTCTCGTCGTCGCGTACGCGTTCGGCCCCATGGGCCTGCACCGGCTGGAGATCAACGTGCAGCCGGGGAACGCCGCGTCCATCGCGCTGGCCCGCCGCTGCGGCTTCCGGCACGAGGGGTTCTCGCCCGACTTCCTGTACATCGACGGCGCCTGGCGGGACCACGAGCGGTGGGCGATCACCACGGAGATGCCCCGCAAGGACGTGCCGGCGGCCCCTTCCCGGTGATCCGCCCTGCGACGAGGCCGGGCGGCATGCCGAACATCGTCGTGGTGGACGCCTCCTCCAACCTGGGCCTGCGCCCGCCCGCCCCCGGCACCGTGCCCGGTTGCCACAAGCCGGCCGGGGCCCTGCGCGAGCAGCGCGTCGTGCAGTGCCCGGGCGCTTTCGAGGGCGGAGTCGGCGTACCGCAGCGCTACGACCGTGGGGACCGGCAGGCGCCGACGCGCCGCCCCGGGTCACCGTGGCGACCCTCGAACTGCCGCACCTGGACGGCTTCTCGGTCCACCTCGACGCCGACGTGCTGGATCCGTCCGTCATGCCCGCCGTCGACAGCCGGGACCCCGAAGGGCTGCTCGCCAGCGAACTCGGCGCGCTGCTGCGCCCGTTGGTGACTCCGCCGCGCTGCCTAGGTCTCAACGTCACCATCCACGACCCCGATCCGGACCCGGACGGCACGGCGGCTGCGCTGCTCGCAGAGATCGTCGTGGACGCTTTCGCGGCCGCGTGAGGGCGCCCGGGACCAAGTGGGCGACCGGAGCCACCGCCGGCCCTTTGCGCAATCCTGACCGGATCCTGACGAGCGGACACCCTGGCCAGCTCCTCCATCTCGCTGTTCCATGGTCATCGTGACGACGATCCGACGTGAGGTACTGACGCTGCCGGCCGCGGAGCTGGGCCCGAGCAACCCGCTGCCATCGCTGCGCCCGCTCGACGAGTTGCACCGCGTCGACGAGCGGGACCGCGCGGACCTGCCCCGCGACATGGCCCGGCAGATCGGCTACGAGCCACTGCACAGCGTCCTGCCCGAACGCATCCGGGACGGCTACGGCAGAACGCGGACGCCCCGCGGGACCGACACGATCGTGATCGAGAACGACCGGCTGCGGGCCGTCGTACTGCCCGGCTTCGGCGGCCGGATCGCCTCGCTCCTCCACAAGCCGTCGCAGCGGGAACTCCTGTACCGAAACCCGGTGTTGCAGCCCGCCTGCTTCGCGCTCAACGGTGCCTGGTTCTCCGGGGGCATCGAGTGGAACATCGGGGCGACGGGCCACACGACCCTGTCCTGCTCACCGGTGCACGCCGCCCGGGTCACCGCGCCCGACGGTGGCGAGATGCTGCGCCTGTGGGAGTGGGAGCGGCTGCGCGACCTGCCCTTCCAGGTCGACCTGTGGCTGCCGGAGGACTCCGACTTCCTGTACGTCGGCGTACGCGTCCGCAATCCGCACGAGAAACCAGCGCCGACCTACTGGTGGTCCAACATCGCGGTGCCCGAGGAGCGCCGGGTCCTCGCCCCGGCCGAGGAGGCCTGGCACTTCGGCTACGAGCGACGACTGCGCCGGGTGCCGGTGCCGGAGTACGACGGCGTCGACCGCACGTACCCGCTGAACAGCACCTTCCCCGCCGACTACTTCTACGAGGTGCCCGACGGGCAGCGGCGCTGGATCGCCGCCCTGGACGACGAGGGCCACGGACTCGTGCAGACGTCGACCGATGTCCTGCGCGGGCGCAAGCTCTTCGTCTGGGGCTCCGGCACCGGCGGGCGCCGCTGGCAGGAGTGGCTGACCGAGCCCGGCACCGGCGGCTACTGCGAGATCCAGGCCGGGCTCGCCCGGACCCAGCTGGAGCACGTGCGGCTCGACGCGGAGAGCGAGGTGTCCTGGCTGGAGGCGTACGGCTCGTTGAGCGCCGACGCCGGGACCGTTCACGCGGTGGACTGGGGCGCGGCGCGGGCCGAGACGGAGGCGCGTCTGCAGGCGGCCCTGCCGCGCGCCGACGTGGACGCCGCGTACACGGCGTGGCTGCCGTACGCCGACGCCGAACCGGACGAGGTGCTGGCCGTCGGCTCCGGCTGGGGAGCGCTCGAAGTGCTGCGTGCCTCCTTCAAGGTGCCCGGCACGCCCTTCGACGAGAGCACGCTGGGGGACGCCCAGGCGCCCTGGGTGGAGCTGATGCGGTCCGGGACCTTTCCCGAGCGGCGCCGGGTGGGGCCGCCCGGCGAGACGCTGGTCGCGCGCCATTGGCGGGACATGCTGGAGACGGCACCCGCGCAGCCGCTCACCGAGTACCACCTCGGGGTGGCCCAGTGGCATGCGGGCGACCGGGCCCAGGCGGTGCGCAGCTGGGAGCGCGCGCTCGAACTCGCCCCGTCACTGTGGCCGTTGCTGCGCTGTCTCGCCGTCGCGGACCAGGAGTCCGGCCATCATGAGCGGGCCGCGGACCGGTACGCCGAGGCGTTCGACGACCTGTGCCGGGAACGGCGCGACGACGGCGAGGTGTGGACGGCCGCCGTCGCGGCGCTGGGCCGCGAGGTGCTGGAGGCGCTGCTCGCGGTGCGACGGGTGGAGGAGGCGCGGGCCGTGTGGGAACGGCTGCTGTCGACCGTCCGCGAGCGGGGGCGTTTTCGGCTGATCGAGGCGCGGTTGCTCCTGGCGGAGGGGGACGCCGAGGGCGCGCGCGGGGTGTTCGACGCGGGCTTCGAGGTGGCCGATCTGCGGGAGGGCGCGGAGGCGATCGGCGAGTTGTGGGCCCGGGTGACCGATGCGGCGCTGCCGGCGACGTACGACTTCCGGATGAGGCCGCCGGGTGACTGAATGCGCAGGGTGCGCCGGTTGACCGGGCGCGGGGGGCGCGCCGGTTGACTTGGCGCACGGGGTCGCCCGAGCCCCGTTCCTCAGTCGCCGGAGGTGCCGCCTCTGCGGTCCACGTACTCGTACACCGCGCCGTCCGGATGCATCGCGATCAGGTTGCGGCCGACCGGGGTGGCGAGCGGGCCCGCCAGCACGTGCGCACCGGAGTCGGTGAGGACCCGGTGGGCCTCGTCGACGTCCTTGACGGCGATGGTGGCGGCGACCTTGCGCAGGACGTCCAGCTCGGCCTCGGGTCCGCTCATCAGCAAAAAGCAGCCGATCGCGGCGACCGAGACACCACCGCGCTCGAAGCGCAGGGCACGGCCGCCCGCCAGCCTTTCGTAGAAGGGGACCGAAGCCTCCAGGTCGTCGACGCAGACACGCAGCGTGGCTCCCAGAATTTCCATGCGGACGAGCCTAGTTGGGGTCGGCCGGGGAGGAGATCCTTTCGTACGGAATCCCCTGCCCGGCCGTCCCGTCGCGAGGCACTTGAGCGCCGCGTGCGTACCTCGGACGGAGGGGTCCTGCGGCCCGGATTCTCCAACGCGGTGCGGACCGGGGCGGGTTCCGGTGGCCACGGCGTTACCCGGCGCGACGGCCGGGTACCCGGAACACATGGACCGCTTGGAACATCTGGAACACCTGGACAAGGGCCTGGTCGACGAGTTGGCGCAGGTCGCCCGCGAGACCGTGCGCGACGAACTGCGCGAACAGACCCGCAAGCAGCGGCGCACCGCCACGCTGTACGCGGCGTCGGGTGCCATGGCCCTCTACGCGGGCGCCGCGCTGGCGCTCGCCCTGGGCCTGGCGCTCGCGCTGGGTCTGCCGGACTGGGCCGCCGCACTGATCACCGCCGGGGTGCTCGGCGCGATCGCCTTCGTGCTGCGGGGTATGGCGCGCCCGTCCTCGTCCCGGCCGACACCGATCAGCGAGGCCACTCCCACCGGCCACGGCCGTGTCATCGGCGGCTCCGCGCCCGCGGGGCCCCCGAGCGGCACCGGCATGCCGTACCCGCCGGTTCCGTCCGTGGCGCCCGGCGGCATGACCGGCGTGCCCGGTGCGGGCGAGTCGACTCCGGGGGCCGGCGGCAGCCGTGCGCCGCGGCAGGACGACGTGAACCCGGAGGCGCCCCATCCCGGGGAGCACTGACCGCGACGCGGAGTGGCGATAACCGTGAGTAGTGGCGGTAACCATGAGTGGGGGCCCGGCCGTCGGCCGGGGGCCCAACCCCACCGCCCAGCCTTCCGTGGGCGGCCTGGTGTAGGTGGGGGAGGAACTTCGTCCGGTGAAAGTTAGAGAAGACACGTTGGTTC
>NZ_JBHXJC010000001.1:202712-218616 GCF_042723265.1 Streptomyces sp. NPDC058371
GCAACTGTGGTGGGTGGGGGGAATCAGGGTTGGGTCTCCGCACGGAAGCAGGTGCCCCACTCACACTGCCCGACCGTCAGTGGCCGGCCTGCTGTAGCTGCGGCAGCACCTTCGTCCGGTAGAAGTCGAAGAAACCGCGCTGGTCCGGGCCGATCTGGTTGACGTACACATGGTCGAAGCCGGCCTCGGCGAAGGCGCTGAGGGCGGTGACGTGCTCGTCGACGTCGTCCCCGCACACCGTGTTCTCGCCGACCATCTCTTCGGTGATCAGCGGCTCCAGCTGCTCGAAATGGCGCGGGGTCGGCAGGATCTGGCCCATCTCGCCCGGCAGCAGCTGGTTGGACCAGAGCCTGCGGACCGTACGGACCGCCTCGTCCCGGTCCTGGCCGTAACAGACCTTCGTACCGCCGCTCACCGGCTTGCCGCCCCCGCCGCCCTTGCGGAACTGCTCGACCATCGACTCATCGGGCGTCATCGTGATGTAGCCGTCGCCGACGCGCGCCGCCAGTGCGGTCGCCGCGGGGCCGAAGCCGGAGATGTCGATGGGGACCGGCTCGTCCGGGACCGTGTAGAGGCGGGCGTTCTCCACCGTGTAGTGGGTGCCGTGGTGGTTGACCTCCTCGCCGGTGAAGAGGTTCCGCATCACCTGGATCGCCTCCTCCAGCATCTCCAGGCGGATGTTCGCGGGCGGCCAGGCGTCACCGAGGATGTGCTCGTTGAGCGCCTCTCCGCTGCCGAGACCGAGCCGGAAGCGGCCGTTCGTCATGACGGCGCTGGTCGCGGCGGCCTGTGCCACCACCGCCGGGTGGATCCGGACCGTCGGGCAGGTGACCGCCGTCTGGACCGGCAGGGACACGGCCTCGGAGAGCGCGCCGATCACCGACCACACGAACGGGCTCTGGCCCTGTGCCTCGTTCCACGGGTGATAGTGGTCCGAGATCCACAGGCGCTGGAAACCGGCCTGCTCGGCCATCCGCGCCTGCTCGACGAGATCCGCGGGACCGAACTCCTCGGTCGACAGGAAATAGCCGTACTCGGCCATGGGGGGCACCTCCGCGACAGTGCTGGTCAGGGCAGGGGCCGGGTAACCCTGCCGACAGCGGCGAAACCCGGCCGCCGCGCGGCCCCGGACCCGGCGGCCCGGCCGCCACGACGTTTGGCCTCCCTGCCCAGGGGGACGCGGTAAGCCCGTACGCGTGACCATGTCGGAGGCGAACCTGTGGCTCGACCCCGGATCGTGATCGTCGGTGCCGGCTTCGCCGGGTACCAGGCGGCCCGCACGCTGTCCCGGCGAAGCGGAGGCAAGGCGGACATCACGCTGCTCAACCCGACCGACTACTTTCTGTATCTGCCGCTGCTGCCCCAGGTGGCGGCGGGCGTCCTGGAACCCCGCCGCGTCACCGTGTCCCTCACCGGGACCCTGCCGCACGTACGCCTGGCGCTCGGCGAGGCCGACCGCATCGACCTCGATGAGCGCACCGTCCACTACACCGACCCCGAGGGCGACGGGGGCACGCTGGCGTACGACCGTCTCGTGCTCGCCGTCGGCAGCGTCAACAAGCTGCTGCCCGTGCCCGGGGTCGCCGAGTACGCGCACGGCTTCCGGGGGCTGCCCGAGGCGCTGTATCTGCGGGACCACGTGACCCGGCAGGTGGAGCTCGCGGCCGCCGCCGACGACCCCAAGACCTGCGCCTCGCGCTGCACCTTCGTGGTCGTCGGCGCCGGATACACCGGCACCGAGGTCGCCGCGCAGGGGCAGATGTTCACCGACCAGCTGGTCCGCAAGCGGCCCCTGCCCGAGGGCAGGCGGCCCCGCTGGCTACTGCTCGACGTCGCCCCGCGGGTGCTGCCGGGTCTGGACGAGCGGCTCGCCCGCACCGCCGACCGGGTACTGCGCGAACGGGGCGTCGACGTGCGGACGGAGACCTCAGTACAGGAGGCGACGCCGAGCGGAGTCCGGCTCAGCGACGGGGAGTTCGTCGAGACGCGGACCCTCGTCTGGTGTGTCGGTGTGCGGCCCGACCCGCTGGTCGAGAGCCTCGGCCGGCCGCAGGAGCAGGGGCGGCTGCTCGTCGACCCGTATCTGCAAGTCCCGGGACATCCCGAGGTGTTCGCCTGCGGGGACGCGGCGGCGGTCCCGGATCTGGAGAAGCCGGGGGAGTACACGCCGATGACCGCGCAGCACGCCTGGCGGCAGGGAAAGGTCGCCGCCCGCAATGTCGCGGCCTCCCTCGGCAGCGGCGAGCGCCGCGCCTACCGGCACCGCGATCTCGGCTTCACCGTGGACCTCGGCGGCGCGAAGGGCGCGGCCAATCCCCTCGGCCTGCCGCTGTCCGGCGTGCTCGCCGGCGCGGTGACCCGTGGCTACCACCTCGCGGCGATGCCGGCCAACCGCGTCCGGGTCGCCGCCGACTGGCTCCTGGATGCCGTACTGCCGCGCCAGGGCGTCCAGTTGGGCCTGGTCCGCTCGTGGTCCGTGCCCCTGGACACCGCATCGCCCGAACTCGCGAGGGTGCCGGGGGAAGCCGGCCGCAGCCCTCGCTCCGGTTCGCCGGAGACCTCCGGCGAACCCGCCAGGCCCGCTTCCGGTACGGCGGCGGAGAAGGCCTCCGGCAAGTCCGTTTCCGGTACGGCGGCGGAGAAGGCCTCCGGTAAGTCCGTCACCCCCGCTTCCGGTAGAGCGGCGGAGAAAAAAGCCTCCGCCAAGCCCGCTTCCCGTAGGGCGGCGCAGAAAGCCTCCCCCAAGCACGCCGACGACACCCGCGGCAACCCCGCGGAAGGAGACTCATGAATGCCATGAACACCCGTCAGCTCGCCGAGCTCGGCCAGCAGTTGCGCGTGGACAGTGTGCGCGCGTCCGATGCCGCGGGCTCCGGACACCCCACGTCCTCGATGTCCGCCGCCGACCTGATGGCGGTCCTGCTCGCCCATCACCTGCGCTACGACTTCGACCGCCCCCAGCACCCCGGCAACGACCGCTTCGTGCTCTCCAAGGGGCATGCCTCGCCGCTGCTGTACGCCGCGTACAAGGCGGCCGGCGCGATCAGTGACGCCGAGCTGCTCACCTTCCGCAAGCTCGGCAGCCGGCTCGAAGGACACCCGACGCCCCGCAGGCTGCCCTGGGTCGAGACGGCCACCGGGTCCCTCGGACAGGGGCTGCCCGTCGGAGTGGGCATCGCGCTCGCCGGCAAGCGGCTCGACCGCACCGGCTACCGCGTCTGGGTCCTGTGCGGCGACAGCGAACTCGCCGAGGGCTCCGTGTGGGAGGCCGCCGAGCACGCCGGGTACGAGCACCTCGACAACCTCACCGCGATCGTCGACGTCAACCGGCTCGGCCAGCGCGGCCCCACCCGGCACGGGCACGACCTGGACGCGTACGCACGCCGCTTCCAGGCCTTCGGCTGGCACACGGTCGAGGTCGACGGACACGACGTCGACGCCGTCGACCGGGCCTTCGGTGAGGCCGAGTCCACCACCGGGCAGCCGACCGTCATCCTCGCCCGGACGCTCAAGGGCAAGGGCGTCGAGTCCGTCCAGGACCGCGAGGGACTGCACGGCAAGCCGCTGCCGGACGCCGAGGAGGCGATCGCCGAGCTCGGCGGCGTACGCGAGCTGCACGTGGAGGTCCAGCAGCCGCCGGCCGCACGGATCCTGCACGCCGTGCGCGCGGGCCACGTGGAGCTGCCGCGCTACGAGACCGGTGACGAGGTGGCCACCCGCAACGCCTACGGGCAGGCGCTCGCCGCGCTCGGCACCGCACGCGGTGACGTCGTCGCCCTGGACGGCGAGGTGAGCGACTCGACGCGTGCCGAGTTCTTCGCCAAGGAGTACCCGGACCGCTTCTTCGAGTGCTACATCGCCGAGCAGCAGCTGGTCGCGGCCGCGGTCGGCATGGCGGCACGCGGCTGGGTGCCGTACGTCTCGACGTTCGCCGCGTTCCTCACCCGTGCCCACGACTTCGTGCGGATGGCGTCGATCAGCGGCGCCGGCATCAACCTCGTCGGCTCGCACGCGGGTGTCTCCATCGGCCAGGACGGGCCCTCGCAGATGGGTCTGGAGGACCTGGCGATGTTCCGGTCGGTGTACGGCTCGACCGTGCTGTACCCGTGCGACGCCAACCAGACGGCGAAGCTCGTCGGTGCCATGGCCGACCTGGAGGGCGTCCGCTATCTGCGCACCTCCCGCGGGGAAGCCCCCGTCATCTACAGCCCCACCGAGGATTTCCCGGTCGGCGGCAGCAAGGTGCTGCGCGCCTCCGACGACGACCGGCTGACCGTCGTCGCGGCCGGTGTCACCGTCCACGAGGCGCTGGCCGCCGCGCAGACGCTCGACGCCGAGGGCATCCAGGTGCGGGTGATCGACCTCTACTCGGTCAAGCCCGTCGACCGCGGCACCCTGCGCGAGGCCGCCGAACACACCGGCTGCCTGCTCACGGTCGAGGACCACCGGGAGGAGGGCGGCCTCGGCGACGCGGTGCTCGACGCCTTCGTCGACGGCGGCCCCACCCCGCGCCTGGTGCGCCTCGCCGTCCGGTCCATGCCGGGTTCGGCTTCCCCGGAGGAGCAGCTGCACGCCGCGGGCATCGACGCGGAGTCGATCGCGGCGTCGGTGCGGCTGCTGGTGGAACAAGCCGTCGTGCGCTGACCAGCAGGGGCCCGTCGGCCGCTGGAAGGGGAGGAGCAGGATGAGCAGCGCACGGACCATGCGCGTCGGCCGCCGCAGCGTGGAGGTCCACCGGCCGGAGAAGGTGCTGTTCCCCGGGGAGGGGCGGGCCAAGGAGTACACGAAGGACGACGTCATCGGGTACTACCGGGCCGTCGCCCCTTTCATGCTCCCGCATCTGCGGGGCCGGCCGCTGATGCTGGAGCGGCGCCCCGACGGGCTCGGCGGGCCCACGTTCATGCAGAAGAACACCCCGGACCACTATCCCGAGTGGATCCGGCGCGTGGAGGTGCCCAAGGAGGGCGGTACGGTCCTGCACCCCGTCTGCGAGGACGCGGCCACGCTCGTCTACCTCGCCGACCAGGCCTGCCTCACGCTGCACCGCTGGCTGTCCAGGGCCGACCGGATCGACCGGCCCGACCGGATGGTCTTCGACCTGGACCCGAGTACGGACGATTTCGGCGTGGTGCGGGACGCCGCCGTGTTCCTCGGTGAGCTGCTGGACGAGCTGAAGCTCCCCTCGGCGCTGATGACGACCGGCTCGCGGGGGCTGCACGTCGTGGTGCCCCTCAACGGACACCACGACTTCGACGAGGTGCGCGCGTTCGCCAAGGACGCCGCCGACGCCCTCGCCGACGCCCACCCCGACCGGTTCACCACCGCGGCCCGCAAGAAGGACCGCGGAGACCGGCTCTACCTCGACATCCAGCGCAACGCCTACGCGCAGACTGCCGTGGCCCCCTTCAGCGTCCGCGCCCTGCCCGGCGCCCCCGTCGCCGTCCCCATTTCCTGGGGCCAGCTCGACGACTCGCGCCTGCACGCCCGCCGCTGGACGATCGCCGACGCCGTCGACCAGGCCCGCACGAATCCCTGGGCCGGCCTGATGAGCCACGGGCGCGCACTGGGCCCGGCCAGGCGCCGGCTCGACGCCCTGCGTGGCTGAGACTCGCGATCCTTAAGGTTTGGCCAACGCACGAGCGAGCACCCGGTGTTCGAGGTGGCCATGTCGAACACATCGAACACATCCAAATCACAGAATTCACAGAACTCTTCCCGGAGCGGCAACAACAACAAGGAAGCAGGCGGGGCGGACGGCCAGTTGAGACCCATGGAGGTGCTGCGTCAGGCGCGCACCCAATTGGCCGAGCTCACTGGCGCGGAGGCCGAATCGGTGTCGTCGTTCGAACGCACCGAGGACGGCTGGGCCCTGGAGGTCGAGGTCCTGGAAATGGCCAAGATCCCGGACACGATGAGCCTGCTGGCGACTTACCAGGTGGAACTCGACCAGGACGGCGAGCTCACCGGTTACCGCCGAGTCCGCCGCTACGAACGGGGGAGGGCCGAGACACGCAGGCCCGGCGGTCGATAGACGGACCGCACTCCCGTGCAGACACCCACAGACAAGGAGGACCCTCGGTATGACCGTAGTCCCGGCACAGCAATCAGGCGGATCGGGCGGCACCAGTGGCCTGTACGACGTCTTGGAGCTCGTCCTCGACCGAGGAATCGTCATCGACGCGTTCGTGCGGGTCTCCCTCGTCGGCATCGAGATCCTGAAGATCGACGTACGTGTCGTCATCGCCAGCGTCGACACCTATCTGCGTTTCGCCGAGGCATGCAACCGCCTCGACCTGGAGGCCGGCCCGCACAAGAACCCCGGGCTGCCCGACCTGATGGGCGAGCTCACCGAGTCCGGTGCGCGCGGCAAGTCCAAGGGGGCGCTGTCCGGCGCCGCCGAGACCATCTCCGACGCCTTCAAGCAGTCCCGCGACGAGGGCCAGTCCGAGTCCCGGTCCGCTTCGCGGCCGCGTGCCCGGAAGACCGCGGCTTCGCGCCGTAAGGAGGAGAGCGAGTGAGTACGTACGTCTACGGCATCACCGAGAGCTCGCACACTTCGCTCCCCGAGGGCATGAACGGCGTCGGTGAACCCGCCCGTCCCGTGCGCATCCTCAAGGAGGGCGAACTGGCGGCCATCGTCAGCGACGCCCCCGAGGGGCTGCGCCCCAAGCGCCGGGACCTGCTCGCCCACCAGAACGTGCTGGGCGAGGCGGGCGGTGGCGGCTCGGTGCTGCCCATGCGCTTCGGCAGCGTCGCGGCCGACGACGAGTCCGTGCTCGGGGTGCTCGCCGAACGGGCGGAGCACTACCAGGAGCGGCTCAGGACGCTGGCCGGCAAGGTCGAGTACAACATCAAGGCCAGCCACGACGAAGAGGCCGTGCTGCACCGGGTGATGAGCGAGAACCCGGAGATACGGGCCTACACCGAGGCGAACCGGCAGGCCGGCGGCGGCAGCCACGAGGACAAGATGCGGCTCGGCGAGATGGTCGTGGCCGCGCTGCAGGCCCGCGAGGCCGAGGACGCGGCGGGAATCCAGCGCACGCTGGAGCCGGTCGCGGACGCCGTGAGCGCGGGACCCGAGTCCACCGGCTGGCTGGCCAACCTGTCGTTCCTGGTGGAGCGCAAGTCGGCCGATGTGTTCCTCACCGCCGTCGAGCAGATCCGCACCGGGCAGCCGCACCTCGAACTGCGCGTCAACGGACCGCTGCCGCCGTACAGCTTCGTCGAGCCCGGACCCGCCCAGCACGCGGACACCCTGACGGGTGCGGAGACGGGCGGCGAGTGAGCCCATGGGACTGATCGGCGAGGTGCTGATGCTGCCGTTCGCCCCGGTGCGCGGCAGCCTCTGGGCGGTGAATCAGGTGGTGGCCGAGGCCGAGCGCCAGTACTACGACCCGGCAGCGGTCCGAGCCGAACTGGCCCAGCTGGAGAAGCGGCTGGAGGCAGGAGAGATCGACGACGAAGAGTTCGACCGGCTCGAGGACGAACTCCTCGACCGGCTGGAAATCGGCCTGCGCCCACGCGTGGGAACGGACAACGGGACCATACGATGAATCGACTAGGACTGGGCCTCGCGGTAGGGGCCGGGTACTTCCTCGGACGTACCAAGAAGATGAAGCTGGCCTTCGCGGTCGGCACCATGGTGGCCGGCAAGCGGCTGCATCTCAGCCCGCGGGCCCTCGCGGATCTGGTCTCTCAGCAACTGCAGAACAACCCGCAGTTCAAGGAGATCGGAGACCAGCTGCGGCAGGACCTGCGGGGAGTCGGAAAGGCCGCCTCCGGCGCGCTGGTCGAGCGGCAGATCGAGGGTCTCGCCGACCGGCTGCACGGACGGACCGCCGAGGTGCGGGACCAGCTCGCCGGGGTCGTCCCCGACGTGCCCGGCCTGGACCAGGAGGACGACGAGGGCCACGAGGACGACGCGGAGGCCGCCGAGTACGACGACGCGGACGAGCCGGACGACGAGTACGACGAGCCGGACGACCGCGACGACGACGAGGCCCCCGAGCGGGAGTCCGCCGAGGAGCGGCCCGAGCCGCGCCGGCGCAAGAAGGCTCCCGCGAAGAAGGCCCCCGCCAAGAAGACGGCGCAGAAGCAGGGTTCCGCCAAGAAGACGGCGGCCCGCAAGGCTCCGGCGAAGAGGACGGCGGCGAAGAAGACGGCGTCGAGTACGGCCAAGAAGGCTCCCGCGAAGAAGACGGCCGCGGCGAAGACCGCCACGCGCCGCCCGGCGCGGAGCCGCCAGTCGGAGGGAGGCGGCAACGATGACTGACACCCTCGGATCCGCGACGAAGCATGCGAAGGACAATCCGGTCACGGGCGTCGTGCAGAGCGAGGCGGCCGACCGGCTGAAGTCGGAGGTCCAGGAGTACCTGGCCGCCCAGGCCCAGCGGCTGCTGGTCGGGGTCGGGCACAAGCTCGGCGAGACGACCGGCAAGCTCAACGACATCGCCGAGGGCAACAGCCCCGGCTTCGCCAAGCTCGCCCTCGACGGCGGCCGCAAACTCGCCGAGGGCAAGGGGCCGTTGCGGTCCGCGGTGGAACTGGGCGCGGGCCGGGCCAAGGACAGCGTGGTCGGCGCGTTCAAGAACATGGTCGGTGGCAAGGGGCGCAAGAAGGGCGGCGCCGGCAAGAAGCCCACGGTCATCATGGAGTTCATCGATGTCGGCGTGCCGCTGCGCACCGCCTACGACCAGTGGACCCAGTACCAGGACTTCAGCACCTTCGCGAAGGGCGTCAAGAGCGCGAACCGCGCCGACGACACCACCTCCGACTGGCAGATGAAGATCTTCTGGTCCAACCGGAGCTGGAAGGCGCACACCACCGAGCAGGTGGCGGACGACCGGATCTCCTGGACGTCGGAGGGCGCCAAGGGTTCCTCGAAGGGCGTCGTCTCCTTCCACGAGCTGGCGGAGAACCTCACACGTGTCCTGCTGGTCCTCGAGTACTACCCCAAGGGACTCTTCGAGAAGACCGGCAACATCTGGCGCGCCCAGGGCCGCCGGGCGCGGCTCGACCTGAAGAACTTCGCCCGGTTCATCACGATCAAGGGCGAGGCGGACGACGGCTGGCGCGGCGAGATCCGCGACGGCGAGGTCGTGCGCAGCCACGAGGACGCCCTCGAGGAGGAGCAGAGCGAGGCCTCGGCGGAGGACGGCGCCGAGGACGAGTACGAGGAAGAGCCCGACGAGGAGACCGCGGAGGCGGAAGCCGCCGACGAGACCCCGGAGGACGAGCCGGAGGACTCCTACGAGGACGAGGAGGAGGACGGCGAGTACATTGAGGAGGACGAGCCGGCCGCGTACGACGAGGGCGAAGAAGAGTACGAGGACGAGCCCGCTGAGGCGGCCGCGAGCGGGAGTCGCCGATGACGACGCCCGGTCGCATCCCTGAGCCGTACGGACAGGGCGGCGGCGCCAATCTCGCCGACATCCTGGAGCGGGTGCTCGACAAGGGCATCGTGATCGCGGGAGACATCCGGATCAATCTGCTCGACATCGAGCTCCTCACGATCAAGCTGCGGCTCATCGTCGCCTCCGTCGACAAGGCGAAGGAGATGGGGATCGACTGGTGGGAGGACGATCCGGCCCTGTCCTCCCGCGCGCACCACAATCAACTGGCCCGCGAGAACGCCGAGTTGCGTGCTCATCTCGCGGAGCTGGAGCAATCGGGGCGCGGCCGCGCCGGCGACGAACAGCTGGAGCGCGGCCGTACCGAGAAGGAGGCCCCATGACCGGGCTGCGGTACGTCTACGCCGTCTGCCGTCCCTTCGGCGCGGCCCTGCAGACCGATGTGACGGGCGTCGCGGGCGCGCCCCCCGGGCAGTTGGAGCACCACGGGCTGATCGCCGTCGTCAGTACGGTGCCGGAGCGGGACTTCGCCGAGGAGCCGCTGCGGCACCATCTCGAGGACCTGGACTGGCTCAGCGCGACCGCTCGGGCCCACCAGAGTGTGATCGACGCGCTCACCGCCGTCACCACCCCGCTGCCGCTCCGGCTCGCCACCGTGTTCCGGGACGACAGCGGTCTGCGCACCATGATGGAGGAGCGCGAGGACGCGTTCCGGCGCACGCTCGACCGGCTCGACGGCCGGGTGGAATGGGGCGTCAAGGTCTATGCCGAGGCGGAGAGCGCGGAGGCTTCCGGGACGCCGGCGAAAGCCGCGACGGGCCGGGACTATCTGCGCCAGCGCCGAATGAAGGCCCGGGCGCACGAGGAAATGTGGGAAAGCGCCGAGAAGTTCGCGCGCCGCCTGCACGGCACCCTTTCCGGACATGCGGAAGACGCCCGGCTGCATGCGCCCCAGAATTCCGCGCTTTCCCGTGAATCGGGCCGCAACGTGCTCAACGCGGCCTATCTGGTGCCGCGTTCCGACTCGGAGGCCTTTGTGGAACTGGTGGACCGTACGAAGGACGAGGAGGCGGGCCTGCGGGTGGAACTCACCGGGCCGTGGGCCGCGTACTCGTTCGCCGGTCTTGAGGAGGCCGACGCGGGCGGCGTGACGGGGGAGTCGGGGCTGTGACCGTCGTGGAACGCCGGGAGGTGGCCCTCGTCGACCTGCTCGACCGGCTGCTCGCGGGCGGCGTCGTCATCACCGGCGACCTCACGCTGCGGATCGCGGACGTCGACCTGGTCCGTATCGATCTGAACGCGCTCATCAGCTCGGTGAACGAGCAAGTCCCCTCGCCCTGGCAGGAGTCGCTGTGACCGGCAAGACCACCGAGTCCGGAAGGACGACCGGGAAGAACCGGCTGGAACTAGAACCGGACACCGTCGAGCGCGACCTCGTCAAGCTCGTCCTGACCGTGGTGGAGCTGCTGCGGCAGCTCATGGAGCGGCAGGCCGTGCGGCGCTTCGACACCGGGGAGCTGTCCGAGGACCAGGAGGAGCGCATCGGCCTCACCCTGATGCTGCTCGACGACCGTATGACCGAGCTGCGCGAGCGCTACGGACTGCGGCCCGAGGACCTGAATCTGGACCTCGGGCCGTTGGGACCGCTGCTCCCCAGGGAGTGACTCCCCGGAGATCGCAGCGGTCCGGGACTGCAAGTGACTGCAACGGGTTACCAGCGATACCAGCGACCCCTGCCTCCGCCGGAACTCGTACCGCGTACCAGGAATCCCAGTAGCCACAGCACGAGAACGACCAGGGCAATCCACCACAGGATTTTCAGCGCGAATCCGGCGCCGAAGAGAATCAGCACCAGAAGCAGCACCAGCAGGATGGGAACCATAGTGAACCTCCTGCTGCGCCGAGTTTCCCGAAAGGTGGGAATTAGACGTTCTTTCGGCAGAGAATTTCTCCGTGCAGGACGGCGAACCAGCCGTCCTCCTGCCGGCCCCACGCGCGCCAGGCCTCCGATACGGCCCGCAGCCGCTCCGTGGTCGCGTGGCCGCTCTCCGTGGCCCGCTCCGCGTAGGCCGAGGCGAGCGTGCGGTCCGCCCACAGGCCGCTCCACCACTGGCGTTCTTCCGCGGTGGCGAAGGTCCAGGTGCTCGATGTGGCGGTGATGTCCGTGAGGCCGGCGCGCAGGGCCCAGGACTTCAGCCGGCGGCCCGCGTCCGGCTCACCGCCGTTGGCGCGGGCGACCCGCAGATACAGCTCCAGCCAGTCGTCCATGCCCGGTGAGCGCGGATACCAGGTCATCGCCGAGTAGTCCGAGTCCCGGACCGCGATGAACCCGCCCGGCCTGGTGACCCGGACCATCTCACGCAGGGCCCGCACCGGGTCGCCCACGTGCTGGAGCACCTGGTGGGCGTGCACCACGCAGAAGGTGTCGTCCGGGTAGTCCAGTGCGTGGACGTCGGCCACCGCGAAGCCGACGTTCCGCAGGCCGCGGTCGGCGGCCGTGGTGCGGGCCTGTTCCAGGATGTCCGGCGCCCGGTCGACGCCGGTGACATGGCCGTCGGGTACCAGGGCCGCCAGATCGGCGGTGATCGTGCCCGGACCGCAGCCGATGTCCAGGATCTTCATGTGGGGCTTCAGCGAGCCGAGGAGGTAACCGGCCGAGTTGGCGGCCGTGCGCCAGGTGTGCGAGCGCAGTACGGACTCGTGGTGGCCGTGCGTGTAGACGGCGGTCTCCCGCGGCTTCGGCATGACGGTTTCCCCTTCTCGCGTACGAGTTGGCGGCGCACGAACCCCGCGGAGCCGCTGCTCCGCGGGGCGGTGGCCGCAGGTGCATCACCGTACGTCGTCATGTCGCATGATGAGACCGGCGTCTCATCATGCGGTCGGTGCGCCGCTCAGCGCGTTCTGCGGGGAACCGGCAGGACCGGCCGGGTGACCGCCAGGCCTCGCCACCCCGGGGTCCGCGTCCGCGCGTGCCCGGTCCGGGAGCAGGGCCCTGACGACGTACGCGGCGCCCACCCCCAGGGCCGCGCCGGCGAGTACATCGCTCGGGAAGTGCACGCCCGTGTAGACACGGGACAGCGCGACCGCGGCGGCCACCGGCGCCACCGCCGCACCCCAGCCGCGGGACTCCAGCGCCACACCGGTCGCGAAGGCGGCCGCCGATGCGGAGTGGCCCGACGGGAACGACGTGGTGATCGGCTGGCGCTTCAGCTGTCGGATCAGCGGTACGGGGTCCAGGGCGGGACGGGTCCGCCGTACCGACCGCTTGCCGACGGTGTTGATCGTGGCGGACGCCAGAGTCAGTGAGGCGAGGCCGCGGGCGGCGGCTCTGCGGGCCGTGGGGGAACGGGTCGCCGCGAGCGCCGCCGCGGTGGCGAACCACAGCACGCCGTGGTTCGCGCTCCGGGTCAGCCGGGGGAGCAGACGGTCGCCGCCCGGCCAGTGCCGGGCCGCCACCGCCTCGAAGAGTCGGCAGTCCGCGGCCAGGAGCCGGTCGCGCAGGACGTGGGGGCCCGGGGGGCGGACGGTGAGGTCGACATCTGGGGTCATGCGGAGCGGGTACCCAGGGCGAGGCGATCTTTGCGAGGGCGGGTTCAGCCCGTCCGGCGGTCGAGGACGAGCGCGCGCGACAACGGGGTCCCGGGAGACGGAGCCCCCGGGGGCTGCGACGCCCGGGACGGTTATGCGTTTGCCCCGTGGCACCGGGTGCCCGGACAATGCCTCCCCATGGGACACCTCGAAGCCGCGCATCTTGAGTACTACCTCCCCGACGGGAGGCCGCTGCTCGGCGACGTGTCGTTCCGAGTGGGAGAAGGAGCCGTCGTGGCCCTGGTGGGCCCCAACGGAGCCGGCAAGACCACGCTCCTGCGCATGATCGCGGGAGAGCTCAAACCGCACGGCGGAACGGTCACCGTGGGCGGCGGCCTCGGCGTGATGCGCCAGTTCGTCGGCTCGGTCCGCGACGAGACGACCGTACGAGAGCTGCTCGTGTCCGTCGCCCCGCCCCGCATCCGCGAGGCCGCCCGGGCCGTCGACGCGGCCGAGCACGCGATGGTGACCGTCGACGACGAGGCCTCCCAGCTGCGGTACGCGCAGGCGCTCTCCGACTGGGCCGAGGTGCACGGCTACGAGTCCGAGACGCTCTGGGACATGTGCACCACGGCCGCGCTCGGCGTCCCGTACGAGAAGGCGCAGTGGCGCCAGGTGCGGACGCTGTCCGGCGGTGAACAGAAGCGGCTCGTCCTCGAAGCCCTGCTGCGCGGCACCGACGAGGTGCTGCTCCTCGACGAACCGGACAACTACCTCGACGTCCCGGGCAAGCGCTGGCTGGAGGAGCGGCTCAAGGAGACCCGCAAGACCGTTCTCTTCGTCTCCCACGACCGGGAACTGCTCGCCCGCGCCGCCGAGAAGATCGTGAGCGTCGAGCCCAGCCCCACGGGCGCGGACGCCTGGGTGCACGGGAGCGGCTTCGCGACGTACCACGAGGCACGACGGGAGCGCTTCGCCCGCTTCGAGGAGCTGCGGCGCCGCTGGGACGAGAAGCACGCCCAGCTGAAGAAGCTCGTGCTGAATCTGCGTCAGGCGGCCTCCATCAGCCATGAGCTGGCGTCCCGCTACCAGGCGGCGCAGACCCGGCTGAGGAAGTTCGAGGAGGCGGGTCCGCCGCCGGAGCCGCCGCGCGAGCAGGACATCACGATGCGGCTGCACGGCGGCCGTACCGGCGTCCGGGCCATCACCTGCAAGGGCCTTGAACTCACCGGTCTGATGAAACCGTTCGACCTGGAGGTGTTCTACGGCGAGCGGGTGGCCGTGCTCGGCTCCAACGGCTCGGGCAAGTCGCACTTCCTGCGGCTGCTGGCCGGCGGCGAGGTGGCGCACACGGGGGAGTGGAAGCTCGGCGCGCGCGTCGTGGCCGGACACTTCGCGCAGACGCACGCCCACCCCGAGCTGGAGGGGCGCACCCTGCTCGACATCCTCTGGAGCGAGCACTCCCAGGACCGCGGCGCCGCCATGTCCCGGCTGCGCCGCTACGAGCTGACCGCCCAGGCCGAGCAGCGCTTCGACAGGCTGTCCGGCGGGCAGCAGGCCCGTTTCCAGATCCTGCTGCTCGAACTGGAGGGCTCGACGGCCCTGCTGCTCGACGAGCCGACCGACAACCTCGACCTGGAGTCGGCGGAAGCACTCCAGGAGGGTCTGGAGGCGTACGAGGGGACGGTCCTGTCGGTCACCCACGACCGCTGGTTCGCCCGGTCCTTCGACCGCTATCTGGTCTTCGGCTCGGACGGCCGGCTGCGCGAGACCACCGAGCCGGTGTGGGACGAGCGGCGGGTGGAGCGCGCCCGGTAGGCCCTGGGGTCCGGGTCCGGGTCCGGGTCCGGGTCCCGGTCCTGGTCGCGGCCCGGGGCGACGGGCGCCCCGCTCGCCGTGCACGGAGGCCCGGGGCGCGGGATCTTCGTAGAGTGGAGGGAGAGGCGACATCCACGGCTCCCTCCCGGAGGCCGCTCGGGGTCAGCGCGTGCCGGGCGGGTACCCGGACCGCACGGACGCAGCACGACGATCGGGGTACCACGATGACCGGAGTCGACCCGGACCGGCTGGACGACCTGCAGCTCATGAAGGAGCTGGAGACGATCCACCGCACCCGTCACGACACGCTTCTGCACGGTTCCAACGACGCCCTGCGGATGCACAACGAACGCATGGCGCAGCTGGAGGGCGAGTATCTGCGCCGCAACCCGCGCCGCCCGATCGCAGCCGGCCGGACCCGCGAGGGCGCGCGGGAGAGATGACCTCCGCTCAGGTCCTGAGGGCCTGTGACGGCACGGGTCTCAGGACCTGAGGTTCGGGACGCTCACGCCGACTTCGACGACGCCTTGGCGAACTCGGCCAGCACGGCCTCGTCGAACGCCTTCAGATCGTCCGGCTTGCGACTGGTCACCAGCGTGTTGGGGCCGTGGTCGCAGATCTGCACCTGCTCGTCGACCCAGGTGCCGCCCGCGTTGCGGATGTCCGTGCGCAGGCTGGGCCACGAGGTGAGGACCCGGCCCGAGACGACGTCCGCCTCGACGAGCGTCCACGGGGCATGGCAGATCGCGGCCACCGGGCGCCCCGAGTCGAAGAAACCGCGGACGAAGGCCACGGCCTGCTCGTCCGTGCGCAGCATGTCCGGGTTGGCGACACCGCCCGGCAGGATGAGCCCGTCGAACGACTCGGCCCGGACGTCGCCGACGACCTTGTCCACGGGAAACGTGTCCGCCTTGTCCAGGTGGTCGAAGGCCTGGATCCGCCCCGGCTCCGTCGACACGAGCACGGGCTCGTGGCCCGCGTCGGTGACCGCCTGCCAGGGATCGGTGAGTTCGATCTGCTCGACGCCCTCCGGCGCCACGAGGAATGCGATACGCATGCTTGCTCCATCTCGTTTCCCGGCCTGCCGGGGGCGGGTCTCCTCCCAGGCCCCCCCCCCAACCCCGGCGTTTTCCCCCCCCCCCCCCCCCCCCCCTCCCCCCCCCCCCCCCCCCCCCCCCCCCCCCCCCCCCCCCCCCCCCCCCCCCCGT
>NZ_JBHXJC010000001.1:218624-816548 GCF_042723265.1 Streptomyces sp. NPDC058371
TTGATCTTGTTCACCTTCCGCTCCCGAAAGGGGGAAGAGGAGATGTGTTTCGCCCCCGCCCCTTCCCTCTCCCCACTGGTGGTCTCCCTCCCCCCCCCCCCCCCCCCGACGCCGGTCGTTCGCCGCCCGGAGGCGGCGCAGTGGTGCGCCGGACGCACCGGACGTACGGCCGCCCAGGCCCGAACGCCCGCCTCGGAGCAGGGAGTCGACCTGGTCCGAGTGCGGCCGCAGCCGGCTAGGCGCCGTCTTCGGACGCGTCGGCCGATGGGGACGCCGCAGGGTGGACGACCGCTTCGGCCAGCTCTTGCACTGTCGCGTAGCGCGCGGTGCGCGGCAACCGCTCAAGGGGTTCCACGAGGCCGTCCGGCGCGTGCTTCTCGCGCAGCACGCCG
Organism: Streptomyces sp. NPDC058371; assembly: GCF_042723265.1. Lineage (NCBI taxonomy): Bacteria > Bacillati > Actinomycetota > Actinomycetes > Kitasatosporales > Streptomycetaceae > Streptomyces > Streptomyces sp. NPDC058371. Next base: position 219,017 of record NZ_JBHXJC010000001.1, read on the forward strand.
ATCAGCTCCCGCGGACCCGCGGGGAACGAGGTCCGGCCCAGGATCCGCGCCAGCTCCAGGCGCACCGCCTCCAGGGAGGCGGACGCGCGACCCGGTGTGACGGGTCCGCCCGCGATCGTCGGGTCGTCGTCGGCGGTCGGCTCCGGGTCGTTCCACTCCTCGGCCCGGGTGGGGTGCCCCGACCTGAGCAGACCCTGCAGTTCGTGCTTCATTTCGTCGTCCCGGTGGACGCTCAGCCGGTCGCTGCCTCGCTGCATTGTGTTCCCTCCAGAGGTTCGGGAGTGGTCGACGCGTACCCGAGGACCCGGAGCCAACACGTTGGTCCGCCTGCCGGTGCGAGACCCGGAGCGCGGGGCTGAAGCGGACGGCCCCGGGCCCCGGCGCCCCACGTCGCCGGAGCCCGCGCAACGGCGCCGGAGCCCGCCCGACCGGCTACTTCTTGTCGCGTCCCGGCAGGAACTCCTGGACCTTGGCCTTGAGGCCCTGGCGGATCACGGAACCGCGGTCGGCGTCGCCCTTCAGGATGGAGGAGGCGGTGGACTCCATCTGGTCCCAGGTGGCGTGCGGCGGGATCGGCGGCACGGCCGGGTCGGTGAGGAACTCGATCACCGTCGGACCATCGGCCGCCAGGCCCGCGCGCCAGGCCGTCTCGACGTCCTCCGGCTTCTCGACGCGGATGCCGGTCAACCCGAGGGAGCGGGCGAACGCGGCGTACTGCACGTCCGGCAGTTCCTGCGAGGGCAGGAACGAGGGGGCGCCTCCCATGGCGCGCAGCTCCCAGGTGACCTGGTTGAGATCGCGGTTGTTCCACAACCCGACGACCAGCCGCGGGTCCTCCCACTGGTCCCGGTACTTCGCCGCGGTGATCATCTCGGCGAGCCCGTTCATCTGCATCGCGCCGTCTCCCACCAGCGCGATCACGGGCCGGTCCGGGTGCGCGAACTTCGCGCCGATCGCGTACGGCACCGCACAGCCCATCGTGGCCAGCGTGCCGGACAGCGACGAGCGCATGCCGGGCCGCATCGTCAGATGCCGTGCGTACCAGTTCGCCGTCGACCCGGAGTCGGACGTGACGATCGCGTTGTCCGGCAGCAGCGGGTCCAGCGCGTGGGCGACGTACTCCGGGTTGATCGGGTCGGCCGACAGCTCCGCCCGCCGTCCCATCACCTCGCGCCAGCGTGTGACGTTCGCGCAGACCGTGTCGTACCACTCGCGCCCGCGGTTCCCGTCGAGCATCGGGATGAGCCGTTCGAGCGTCGCCTGCGCGTCCCCGACCAGATTCACCTCGTACGGATACCGCATCCCGACCATGTGCGGGTCGAGGTCGATCTGCACACCCCGTGCCTTGCCGAACTCCGGCAGGAACTGGGCGTACGGGAAGGAGGAGCCGATGGTCAGCAGCGTGTCGCAGTCGCGCATCAGCTCGTACGACGGACGGGTGCCGAGCAGCCCGATCGACCCGGTGACATAGGGCAGCTCGTCGCTCAGCGCGTCCTTGCCGAGCAGCGCCTTGGCGACGCCGGCGCCGAGCAGCTCGGCGATCCGCTCCACCTCGGCCCGCGCCCCGGCCGCGCCCTGGCCGATGAGGATCGCCGTCCTGTCGCCGGAATTGAGGACCTCGGCGGCCCGCTCCAGGGACTCCTGGGAGGGCACCGTGGTCCACGAGCCGCGGTCCAGGCTGGAGGGGACCATCTTGAACTCGTGCGTGGGCGCGGAGTAGTCCAGCTCCTGCACATCGCCCGGGATGATCACGGCCGTCGGGGCGCGGCGCGCGTACGCCGTACGGATCGCCCGGTCCAGCACGTTCGGCAGCTGCTCGGGAACGTTCACCGTCTCCACGAAGTCGGAGGCGACGTCCTTGAAGAGCGAGTGGAGATCGACCTCCTGCTGGTACGAGCCGCCCATCGCCGTGCGGTGCGTCTGGCCGACGATCGCGAGCATCGGGACATGGTCCAGCTTGGCGTCGTACAGGCCGTTGAGGAGATGGATGGCGCCGGGCCCGGAGGTGGCCACGCAGACGCCGAGACGGCCGCTGAACTTGGCGTAGCCGACCGCCTCCAGCGCCGACATCTCCTCGTGCCGCGCCTGGACGAACCGCGGCTGGTTCTCGGCCCGCCCCCACGCGGCCAGCAGCCCGTTGATGCCGTCGCCGGGATAGCCGAAGACCTGCTCCACGCCCCACTCGCGCAGGCGCTGCAGGATCTGGTCGGCGACCTTGGTGCTCATAACGGGACCTCCTGAAGGAACGGGCGGGGACTGCATCTGCCGAGTGACCCTCGCTCACCTCGGAAAACCTGTGGGTGTTTGGCGTACCGCACTCGGGGCAGGCGCGTGTCAGTGCTTCGGACAGGAGGCACGTCCGTGGGAGCGATGTTCCGCGCCACGGGTGTACCCGTCCGGCGCACGGGTCCGCTCCCACGGTGACTGTCCATACAAGGCACCCCCCAAGGGAGTTGCGACGCACCATGCGAACTCAAGCGAGCGTGAAGCCCCACCCGCACGACGACGCCCCCGACACCGCCGAGTCATTCCGCAGGCTCGCCATGCTCCCCCCGGGTCAGCAGCGTGACGCTCTCCGTGAGGAGATCGTCGAGGCCTGGCTGCCGATGGCCGAACGGCTCGCGGGACGTTTCCGCAGCCGCGGCGAGAGCTTCGAGGACCTGCGCCAGGTCGCGGCCCTCGGGCTGGTCAAGGCCGTCGACCGGTACGACCCCGAGCTCGGCAACGCCTTCGAGAGCTATGCCGTGCCGACTATCACCGGTGAGATCAAGCGTCACTTCCGTGACCACATGTGGACCCTGCACGTGCCCCGCCGGGTCCAGGACCTGCGTAATCGCGTGCGGTTCGCCAGCCAGGACCTGGCGCAGACCATCCCGGGCCGCAGGCCCACCGTCGCCGAGATCGCCGAGCACGCCCGGATGAGCGAGGACGACGTCCGTACCGGCCTGGAGGCCCTGGAGAGCTTCACCGCGCTCTCCCTCGATGCCGAGCTGCCGGGCAGCGAGGACGGCTACTCGCTCAGTGACGCCCTGGGCTCGGCCGATCCGGCGCTCGACACCGTGATCGACCGGGAGGCCGTGAAGCCGCGGCTGCAGGCTCTGCCCGAGCGGGAGCGCACGATTCTCTACATGCGCTTCTTCGGCGACATGACCCAGAGCAGCATCGCCGACGAGCTCGGTATTTCGCAGATGCATGTGTCCCGGCTGATCAGCCGGTGCTGTGACCGGCTGCGGGATCAGATCATGCGGGACGCCGTGTAGGTGCCCCTGGGGGCCGGGGCCCGTCGTTTCGGCTCCGTGCGGTGCCTGGTGCGGGTGCTCCGTGGCTGGACGCGCGATTCCCCGCGCCCCCCGTGGGGTGTCCGTCGCTGTTCGGGCGCGGGTGCGTCGGGGCTGAGCGCGCGGCCCCGGTGGGGCGCTCCTTCGGCGTGCGTGTCACCCGGGCGGCGGTCGGCCGCGGGCGGTGGGGGGCTGGGCGGGCTGTGATGGGGTGGGGGCACGACGGCCGTGCCCCGACGGAGAGCCGGCCGAAGGAGCTCATCCCATGCGCCGAACCGCCCGTGTCCTGTTCGCCACCGCCCTGGCCGGTGCCGTCGTGGGCGGGTCCGCCTCGGCCGCGTTCGCGGATCCGGCCGCGGAGGTCAGCCCCCGTACGGTCGCCCCGGGCGGCACGGTCACCGTCTCCGTGTCCTGCGACGCGGCCGACGGCACCACTCCACCCGAGTACATCGACGCCACGTCCCAGGGTTTCGAGGACGGCAAGGTCCGGCTGCACCGGGTCGCCGGCAGCGACGACAGCACGGCGGGCGCCGCCTACAGCGGGACGGCCCGTATCCCGTCGGGCAGCGCCGACCGGTCCGACGGAGCGGGCAACGACAGCAATGACCGCAGGAGTACGGCGGAGACGGACGCCGGTGACACCGGTGCGAGCGGTGATGGTACGGCGGTCCCGGACGCCGTGGCGCCTTCGGATGCCGGCGGGCGGGGTGAGGTGGGCGCGGACGTCGGTCCTGATGCCGTCGGTCCCGATTCCGTAGAGGTGGAGACGGATGTGGCCGGTACGGATTCTCCGGGGGCCGACGGCGGGGGACACGGTGACGTGGGCCCGGACGCGGTGGAGGCCGACGGCGAGTGGGATGTGGACGGGGCCTGTCCCGGCGGGGCGGGTGCCAAGGAGAAGGACTGGAGCGCCTCGTACTCCGTGTCGCGTGACAGCACTGGATCCCACGAGACGACGACCCCGCGGCACGACAGGGGCGAGGATGCCGTCGTCGGTGCCCAGCGCGGCGTGCACGCGGGAGAGGGCGGCACCTTCACCGACTCCCTGCCCGCCCTGATCACCGGCAGCGTCCTGATCGCGGGTGCGGTCGGCGCCGCCGTCTACCGGCTGCGCCACCGGAACTCCTCCGCCGAAGGCTGACGCTGTGACGGGCGCAACCATCCGGCCACCCATGGGTCGGCCGGTCCCGGGGTACTGAGAGTTTGGAACACCTCCCTCCCCGTCGGCCACACGGATCACAGACCAAGGAACTGCAGGCCACGGACGGGGAATCGGGGCACGGCACCGGAACAGAACACGGCACCACGGACTGCGCGGAGGTCACGTATGCGGCGGACGCATCCGGAGGGGCACGGTCCCGTTCGCTACGGTCCACCCCTCCCCGACCAGGGACTGCCCGTGCTGCCCGCGCTCTCCGCCGTGCTCGCCGCGTCGGCCGGCCTCGCCGGTGCGGGACCCCCCGCGGCCCAGCCCTCGGGCGGCGGCCCCGCCCTCCTCGACGCCGCCTGCGGCTACTGGGACCGCCGTGGCCTGGCCGCCACCCCCGACCGGGTGGCGGCCGCGCCCGGCGCCTCCGCGCTGCTCCTCGCGCTGACCGCCGCGCTCGGCGGTGACGTCCTGCTCCCGCGGCCCTGCGCCGCCTGGTGGGCACCGCAGGCCCGGCTGCTGGGCAGATCCGTCTTCCATGTGCCGACGCCCCCCGAGTGCGGTGGCGTTCCCGATCCGTACGCCCTCCTGGAGACCGTCCGCAGGGTCCGGGCCGAGGGCGGCGATCCCCGGCTGCTCGTGCTCTCCGTGGCCGACGACCCCACCGCCACCGTCGCGCCGCCCGAACTCGTCCACGAGACCGTCGAGGCCGCCGCCGGCGAGGGCCTGCACCTGGTCAGTGACGAGACCTGGCGCGACACCCTGCACCACCCGCTCGACACCGTGCTGCTCAGCCCCGCCGAGATGCTTCCCGACCAGGTCACGGTCCTCACGGATCTCTCCGGTCCGTTCCTGCCGCTCGGCTGGCCCGCCGCCGTCGCCCGCTTCCCCGACAACCCGGCGGGCTCCGGGCTGCGCGCCCGCGTCCTCGACGTACTGACCGCGCTCGGTGCCCGGCTCGCCGACCCGGTCGCCGCCGCCGCCGCGTACGCACTCGAAGAGCCCGACGAGATCACCGAGCGGCTCGTCGCCGCCGCGCGTCTGCACGCGCGCGTGGCCGCCGCCCTGCACGGCGCGGTAGTCGGCGCGGGCGCGCACGCGCTGCCACCGCAGGCCGGCCGGCACCTCTACGTGGACCTCGGCCCCCTGCACACCGGACTGGCCGCGCACGGCGTCGGCGACGCCCAGGAGTTGGAGGACTTCCTCACCGTCCGGCTCGGCCGGCCCGTGCCGGGCGGCCACCGGTTCGGGGACGACCTCGGCCGGCTGAGGGTGCGCCTGTCCACCGGCCCGCTGCTCGGTACGACGGCCGAGGAGCGGGCGGAATGCCTCGTGTCCCCCTCGCCGTTGGAACTGCCACACGTGCAACGCGCGTTGACCCATTTGGGATCGGCCTTCGACGATCTCCGCGACGACGCTCAGCGATGGGAGTCACCCCGATGACGCAGCAGTCCGAGTCGACCACGACGACCCAGGAGGACATCGCCGCACCGGTGTCCTCGCCGGCCGCCGTGGGCGCCCGCCCTTCCCCACCCGCTTCTGCCGAGTCCCTGGTCGCACCCCCCGAGTCCCCCGCGCTCCCTCCGGAGCCCGCCGATCCCCTCGCACCCGCCGCCCCGCTCGCCGCGCCCCGGCCGCTCGGTGAACGGCGGCTCTGGCCGCGGTCGTTCGTGAACCGGCTGACCGCACCGCTGCCCGGCCTGCGGTCCTTCGCGCGGTTCGCCCGCGAGGGTGCGGTGCGGCCCGGGCCCGAGGGGCTCGCCGACATCCCGCGGCTGCCGTTCGCGCCGGGTCCGCTGCCCCGGGTCGACGCCCGCACCATCGCCGTCTCCTGGGCGGGACACGCGAGTTGGGTGGTCCGCATCGGCGGCCTCACCGTGCTCACCGACCCGGTCTGGTCCCGCCGGATCATCGGGACGCCGGCCCGGATCACACCCGTGGGAGTGGCCTGGAGCGCGCTGCCGAGGGTGGACGCGGTCGTCATCAGCCACAACCACTACGACCACCTGGACGCCCCGACCCTGCGCCGGCTCCCGCGCGACACACCGGTGTTCGTGCCCGCGGGGCTCGCCCGCTGGTTCCGGCGCCGCCGGTTCACCCGGGTCACCGAGCTCGACTGGTGGGAGGCGGCCGAACTGGACGGCGTCCGCTTCGACTTCGTCCCCGCCCACCACTGGTCCAAGCGCAGCCTCGTCGACACCTGTCGCACTCTGTGGGGCGGCTGGGTCCTGACGGCGCCCGACGGACAGCGCGTGTACTTCGCGGGCGACACGGGATACGGCCACTGGTTCTCCCGCATCGGCGCCCGGCACCCCGGGATCGACCTCGCCCTGCTCCCCATCGGCGCGTACGACCCCCGCTGGTGGCTCAGCGACGTGCACTGCGACCCCGAGGAGGCGGTGCAGGCCGCGGTCGACCTGGGCGCCCGCCGGATGGCCCCCATGCACTGGGGCACGTTCGTCCTCTCCGCCGAGCCGGTGCTCGAACCGCTGACGCGGGTGCGAGCGGCCTGGGAGAAGGCGGGCCTGGACCGCGACGACCTGTGGGACCTGCCGGTGGGCGGCTCACGGGTGCTGGCCGGCTGAGGCACCGGAGCCCGGTGACCCGATCCCGGCCCACGGCGTTACGCGACCGCCCTGCGAACCCGGCGCCACAGCCCCGGTCCCACGCTGATCAGCAGGGTCAGGGCGACGGCCGCCAGCACGCCCTCCCACGGTTCCCGGAAGAGGGAGCCGCCGAGGATGCCGATGACCTGATAGGTGACGGCCCAGGCGAGACAGGCGGGGATGTTGCCGCGCGCGAAGGTGCGCAGCGGCATCTTCGCCATCAGACAGGCGAGCATCACCGGGATGCGACCGGCCGGGATCAGCCGGGACAGGACCAGTACGGCGACGCCGTGGTCCTCGAGCTTCTGCTGAGCCTGGGCGAGACGGTCCTCGGGGGCCCGGTCGCGGATCGCGGCCAGCCAGCGCGAGCCGTTCTTGGAGCCCATGCCCCGCTTGCCGAGCCAGTACAGGGCGACATCACCGAGGAACGCCGCGAGCGAGGCCACCCCGAAGAGCAGCGCCAGCGAGACGGGCGACTCCTGGTGGAAGGCCACCACCGCCGCCGAACTGACCAGCGCACCCGTCGGCACCACCGGCACCAGCGCCCCGATCAGCACCAGCAGGAAGAGCGACGGATAGCCGATCGCCTGCTGCGTGGACGCGGGGGTGACGGCGATGCCCGAGACGGACAGGACGACCGCGGACCGGGATATCACCGGGCGACCTCCGGCCGGACGCTCTCGCCGTGGCCGAGCCGGTGCACCGCGACCTCGGGCGCGCACTCCGCGGCACGGCGCACGAACTCCTCGCCCGGCGTGTGGAATTCGTGGGGGCGCACGTGGTCCATTCCGATCGGCCAGTACGTGCCGTAGTGCACCGGGACGGCGCTGCGCGGCGCCAGCCGGGCCAGTGCCTGCGCGGCCCGCCCCGCGTCCAGGTGCCCCTCGCCGAGATACGGGCCCCAGCCGCCGACCGGCAGCAGGGCCACGTCGACCGCGCCGACCTCCTCCGCCATCGAGTCGAACAGTCCGGTGTCCCCGGCGAAATACGTCCGCGCCTCGCCCTCGATCACGAACCCGAGCGCGGGGGAGCGATGCGGTCCGACCGGCAGCCGCCGACCGTCGTGCGCCGCGCGCACCACCCGGATCCGCAGGTCGCCGACCGGCACCGTGGTGCCCGGCTCGACCTCCGTCAGCCGGAGATGACCGAGTCTGCGCAGCCCCGGCACGGCTCGTGGTGCGCCCCGCGGCACCAGCAGCCGGGTGCCCGGTTCGAGGCGGGCCAGCGACGGAACGTGCAGGTGGTCGGCGTGCAGATGGGAGACGAGCGCGACGTCCGCCAGCGCCGCGGCGGGCGGGGGCGGCGCACCACGGCGGCGCCGCAGATGCGCGAGCCGGCGTGCGAAGAGCGGGTCCGTGAGCACGCGCGTCCCCGAGTCCTCCACCGTGCAGGTGGCGTGACCCCACCAGGTGATCTCCACCGGCACTCCCTTTGCCTCCTTCGCGCGACTCCCCCCGAGCCTACGGGCAGGAGTAGGGTCGGCGGCGAAACCCGGAGGTGAGGGGGGACGCCATGGGAGATACGCGCAGTACCTCGGGCATGCCTCGCCCCCGTCCCACGGCTTCGCTCGACCACGGGGGGCCCTTGGTGCGTGTCACGGCGATCGCCAGTCTGACTCCCCTGGAGGAGCTGGACGCGGATCCCTTCCTCGTCGACTCCCGCAGCCAGCACGCGATGTGCGCCCGCTGGGCCGCCGAGCGCGGCTACGTCGTCACCCGCGAACTCCTCGTCGGTGGGCTGCGCTCCGACCACTGCGCGCTGTGGGAGGACGTCGAGGCGGGCCTCGTCGACCTGTTCGTCGCGCCCAGCCGCCGCGTCCTGGAGCGCGCCCTCGCCTCCGTCGACGAGTTCACCGCCGAGTGCGCCCGGCGCGGGGTACGCGTCGAGACGGTCGGCCGCGCCGAGCCCTCGTACGACGCCCAGATGAAGGCCCAGGTCCACCGCCGGCTGTCGATGCCGACAGCGGGGTACGACGGCCGCTGACCGGGGACACCGGGAGGGGTCCGCCCGTTGTGACAGGGTGGGAGACGGCTCGCGCACCGGACGGGCCGGGCGGGCTCGCGCAGTGCGGCGGGTCGGGACACAGAGGTGGGCTGGGCGTGGGCGGCGGGCGATGGCGGACCGTGCTGAGCGGTGTGTGGCGGAGCATCGCGGTGTGGGCCGTGTCCACGGTCACGATGCTCGTCCTGGCCGGGCTGCTGCCGGACTTCCAGGTGCAGGCGGACGACGGGGACAGCGCGACGCGGATCGCCGTGACGGCGGCGGCCTGTGCCGGCGTCTTCGGCCTGCTGTCCTCGCTCGTCTGGCCGTTGCTCGTCAGGGCGCTGCTCCTGGTGCCCGCCCTCGTGCTCGGACTGCTGGTCTTCTTCCTCAACGGGTCGTTGCTGCTGATCGCCCTGTGGATCAATCCCTCGGGGCGGGGTGAGGCCGCCCCCGAGACCGCCGTGGTGGTCGCCGCCGTCATGTCGGCCGTCGCCTCGGCGACCGGCGGCGCCCTCGCCGTACGGGACGACGACGCGTACCGGCGCCGGCTCTACCGCCTCGCGGACCGCCGCCGGCGCGGCGGCGGAGCGGGCCCGTCCAGCCCCGGCACCGTCTTCATCCAGCTGGACGGCGTCGGTCACGACGTACTGCGGGAGGCCATGGGCAAGGGCGTCATGCCGACCGTGGCCGGCTGGCTCGGGTCGCATCCCGGCAGCGGGCCGGCCGCCGCGCGGCGCGCGCCCCGCCCCACCCACCGGCTCACCGCCTGGCGCACCGACTGGTCCAGCCAGACCGGCGCCAGCCAGCTCGGCATCCTGCACGGCACCAACCACGACGTCCCCGCCTTCCGCTGGTACGAGAAGGACAGCCGGGAGGTGATGGTCTGCAACCGCCCGAGCAGTGCCGCCGAACTCCAGCGCCGGGCCGTCGAGCGCACCGGCGACGGCGGACTCCTCACCTTCGACGGCGCCAGCCGCGGCAACCTGTTCAGCGGCGGCGCCGACCAGCTCGCCCTCGTCCTGTCCATGGCCGCGCGGCGCGGCAAGGAGAACCGCTCCCGGGCGGGGTACGTCGCGTACTTCATCGACCCGGCCAACGCCGTGCGCACGGCCATGTCCTTCGTCGCCGAGGTCTTCCGGGAGATCGGTCAGTCCACCCGCGCCCGGGCCGGCAAGCGGCGGCCGCGGGTCAAGCGCGGCGGCCTCTACCCCTTGATCCGTGCCTTCGCGACGGTCGTCGAGCGGGACGTCGTGGTCGCCGCGGTGATCGGGGACATGCTCGCCGGACGTGCCGCCGTCTACGCGGACCTGGTGGCGTACGACGAGGTGGCGCACCACTCCGGGCCGCGCAGCCGGGACGCGGAGAAGGTGCTGCAGCGGCTCGACCGTTCGCTGGCGCTGATCGCGAACGTCGCCGAACACGCCCCTCGGCCGTACCGGATCGTGGTGCTGTCCGACCACGGCCAGAGCCCGGGGGAGACGTTCCTGACCCGCTACGGACTCACCCTCGGCAATCTGGTCCGGGCCGGCTGCGGGCTGCCCGTGCCGCGCAAGGCGCAGCGCACCCACAGCGGCGCCGAGGCGCGCTCCGCGGTGCGGGCCGCGCTGCGCAGGCCGGTCGAGGAGGGCGGCGAGCAGCACCGGCCGTCGAGCCGTCGTTCCGAGCCCATCGTGCTGGCCTCCGGCAACCTCGGGCTGGTCTCGTTCCCCGACGTGCCGCACCGGATGAGCCGGGAGGAGATCGACCGCCGCCATCCGGCCCTGCTGTCCACGCTCGCGAACCATCCGGGCATCGGGTTCGTGCTCGTACGGAGTGAGGAGCACGGCGGGCTCGTCCTCGGGGCGCACGGCGCACAGGCTCCCGTGGACGAGCTGACCGACGAACACCCGGGCCCGCTGGCCGACTTCGGGCCGGGCGCCGCCGACGCGGTACGGCGCACGCACTCGTTCCCGCACACGGCCGACATCATGGTCAACTCCTGGTACGACCCGGCCGAGGGCGAAGTCCTCGCGTTCGAGGAGCAGATCGGTTCGCACGGCGGACTCGGCGGCGCCCAGGGCCGGGCCTTCGTGCTGTCGCCGGTGGCGCTGTCGGCGCCGGTCGACGAGGACGCGGAACTGGTCGGCGCCGAGCGCGTCCACCACGTACTGCGGCGGTGGCTGCGGGAGTCCGACGGCCCGCAGGTGCCGCTGACGGCCCGCCGGGAGGACCGGCGGGCCGCCTGAGTCCGTACCGTGCGCCTACCGGGCCAGCGGGGCGACCACCCAGCGGAGGGTCTTGTACCTGCTGCCCTTCTCGCTGATCTCGATGAGCTTGCGAGCCGCCGGGAACGCCTCGTTGCCCTCGATCTCGTAGCCCACCTGGAGGGTGTCCGGCACGTCCTTGAGCTCCAGCCGACGCTGGACGTCGGCCGCCGGGCGCTCCTTGTCCGAACCCACCACGGCGAGGTGCTGCACCAGCCGGAGCTGGGCCGCTGCCAGGGACTCGGCCGGGTCCCGCGGTCGCGGTGCCGCCGCGGCCTTCTGGCCCTTCCCGGACGGCGGTGCGACAACCGAACTCGGCGTACGGGCCGCACCTGCCGGCTCCCGCGTGGACAGGTGCGCCTGCACCACCGTGCCGTCGTTGTCCAGCGCCACCCGGAGCTCGCCACGGCCCGGCGTGATGACGGGCACGCCGTCGAAGACCTGCCGGAACGTGACATGGGTTTGCAGCGACACCGGTTCGCCGAGCTGCGAGCCGTCCTTGGTGCCGGAGTTCTCCCACAGGTCGTGCACCGCGTCGACGATCAACTCGGCGCCGTCCGCGTGCTGTTCGGCGAAGGCGCGGGCCAGCTCGACGGCCCGGTCGGTGTCCAGCTGCCGGGTGTTGCGGCGATTGGCCTCGGCCAGCTTCACCCAGCGGGCGGCGAGCGGTGCGGTGGAGACGTACCGGTCACCGGAGTTGGCGCTGAGCACGCCCTGCCGCTCGACCTGGACCTCCTGGAGTGCGGCGGCCGGGAAGTCCGCGAGCTGCCCGAGCCGGGTGAGTTCGGCACTCGGGTCGCGCGGCGCGAGCTGAACGGTCTGCTTCGATACGGCGGTCGACGCGTCGCGCAGACTCGCGCGGGCGGAGTACCAGCGCCAGGCGTACCAGGCGTCGGACACGTGGTCGCGGAAGAACGTGCGCTCCGCGTTGAGTCGGTTGGTCGCCTCGGCCTGGGTCGGCCCGGTGGCGCACACCGAGGGCGCCTGCCCGTGGTAGATGTCCCACGACGCGTTGAGCCAGGCGTCGCAGTACGTCTGCCCGGCCCGCCACTTCTCCCAGAACTTCTTGCCGTAGTCCGGGCTGTCGATGCTCGTCGTCTCGAACCCGAAGATCATCCGGGAGCCGAGGTTGGGACCCGCCCAGGTGCGCACCGGCGAGTGCCCGCCCAGGACGCGCAGCGACTCGCAGGTGGACCAGAAGACGTAGTTCGCCCGCTCGTTGCCGAACGCCATCCGGGTGGACACCGCTTCGGAGCGGCCGTCCCAGGCGGCACCGAGCGGCGCGAAGAACACGCCGTTGCCGTCCATGCCGCCGTGCCCGGAGTGATAGACGGCGACCACGGCGTCCAGGCCGTAGCGGTCCTGCCAGTTGTCGTACGTCTCCTCGTACGCCCACGCCTGCGCGCCGCCGTCCGCGAACCAGAAGTTGCGGTCGTAGAACTGCTGAAGGTAGGCGAGCCAGCCGGTGGCGTCCTCGTGCGTGTGCGAGAGCGGGTTCTGGTTGACGAACTTCTGGATGCTGAACGCGCCCCACCAGCCGAACGTCGAGTCGCGCTCGGGCGCGCCCGGCTTGCCGGAATCGAGCGGCGAGGGACCGCGGTCGGAGTAGATCATGCGCATGGCCAAACCCCCTGAGATGTCCTCGCCCGCGCTCCGTACCGGAGGGGCGAGGGGGCCTCAAAGTGTCACCGCCGAAGGGGTTTGCCCAGCGCGGATACCGGCCATCGCGGCAGCGCCCCGCGGGTGCCGCCGTGCCCCACGCTGCCTACGCGGAACAGTGGCTCCGGGGCACGAGCCGGCCCAAGCGCCGCAGAGGCGCCCCGACTTCGGAGCCACCGCAGAAGGCCCTCTTCTGTCGAGTGCCGCAAGATGCCGAAAGAGTGGCGCGAAGGGCTCTGAACGCCCGTACGCCGCCTGCTGATCGACGCCGTGGAGGAGGAAACCGCGTCCTTCAGCCCGCCCGCCTCCGTCCGATCGTCCGTTTCCACAGCGCTGCCGGAGCCGTGGTGCCCGACGGAAAATGGGCTGCGCCGTGGCGCCCCCGCGCGGACACTGTTCGTATCGGACACCGCGCACCTGCGCGCCCCCTCTCGAACACCTTCTAGGAGTCGCTGCGTGCAGGCAGCCGTCACCGTCACTCCCGCCCGGATACCCGAACTGCTGCTCGGTCTCGCGACCGTGCGGCCGGTCTTCCTCTGGGGCGCCCCCGGCATCGGAAAGTCCTCGCTGGTCAGGGAGTTCGCCCAGGCGCTGGGACTGGAGTGCGTGAGCCTGCTCGGTACGCAGCTGGCGCCGGAGGACCTGATCGGCGTACCGCAGATCCGCGACGGCCGTTCGGTGTTCTGCCCGCCCGAGGCGATCGCCCGCGACGAGCCGTACTGCCTGTTCCTGGACGAACTGAACGCGGCGACGCCCGATGTGCAGAAGGCCTTCTACTCGCTGATCCTGGACCGCCGCATCGGCAACTACGAGCTGCCGAAAGGGTCGATCGTGATCGGCGCGGGCAACCGTGCCACGGACAACGCCCTGGCCCGCCCGATCGCCTCCGCACTGGTCAACCGCCTGGCCCATGTGCACCTGGCGGCCTCCTCGAAGGACTGGCTCCGCTGGGCCGCCGGCAACGACATCCACCCGTGGATCCTCGACCACCTCACCGACCGCCCCGACCACCTGTGGTCCAAGCCGCCCAAGACCGAGGAGCCGTTCTCCACGCCCCGTTCGTGGCACATGCTCTCCGACGCGCTGCACTCCTTCGGCCCCGGTCTCGACGAGGCGACCCTGAAGGTGATCGCCCACGGCACGCTGACGCCGGCGCACGCGGTCGCCTTCTGCGGCTACGTCAAGATCGTGCGCAGCCGGTTCGGCATCGAGGCGATCATCAAGGGCGAAGCCCGCTGGCCCAACCGCACCGAGGACCGCGACCTCCTGTACTACCTCGCGGAGTCGTTCCGCGGAAGGCTGATCAAGGAGCTGCCCGCCGCCAAGGAGCATGCGAGCGCCCACGGCAGGCAGACCGCCTACCGCGCCAAGTCGCTGCTCGTCCAGCTCGCCGAGATCTCCGTCGAGGTCGCCCAGAGCGTCATCGCGTCCGACGCCGACGGCAACCCCGTACTGCCCGCGTGGTTCCTGGTGGAGGCGGCGCGCGACATGCCGCGGCTCGTGGAGGCGCGGCGGTGAGCCGTAGCCGCAAGCAGGCGGAGCAGGAGAAGAAGCCGGACCCGGCCGCCGAGGCGTTCGCCGCCGGGATGCGGCTGGTGTGGGCGAATCCCGCCCTGGCCGCGATCGAGTTCGAGCTGTGCCGCGAGGAGGGCTGCGCGAGGGCGCCCCGCGACGGCCTCGTCCGCGTCGACTCCAACGGCCACCTCCACGCGCACCCCACCCGGCGCGCCGCCCCCGCCGAATGGGCCTGGGCCCTCGCGCACGGCCTCCTGCACCTCGGCTTCGGCCATGTCCCCGGCGCCAACGGCGAGCGCGTGCAGCCCGACCGCTTCGACCTCGCCGCCCGCTGTGTCGTCGTCAACCGCTTCCTGCTCACCTTCCCGGTCGGCCTCACCCCCGAGGACCTGCCCGCGTCCTACCCCGACGGCGACGAGGAGCAGCTCGCCGCCCGCTGGCGCCGCGACGGCGTGCCGGCCGCGTACGAACACTGCGGTACGGCGGCCGGCGCGCCGGACCAGCTGCTCGTGCCGTGGCAGGGCTGGCCCGGACAGCCCGTCGACTGGCAGATCGCCTTCGCGCACGCGCTGACCCGGACCATGTCCACGGCGATGGACATGGCGGGCGGCCGCCGAGAGTCCATGTACGGCGGACCGACCAGGCTGCGCCCCTGGGAGCGGGCGCTGAGCTGGTTCGTCTCCTCGTATCCGCTGCTCGGCGGCATCGCGGCCGGCATCACCGTCGTCGCCGACGCCGAACTCGCCCGCGCCCACGGCATTTCCGTCGCCGCCGTCGACACGGAGGCGGCCGAGATCTACATCAATCCGCTGCGCCAGTTCGACGACGAGGAATGGCGGTTCGTCCTCGCCCACGAGATGCTGCACGCCGCCCTGCGGCACGGCGACCGGACCGGCGGCCGCGATCCGTACCTCTTCAACATCGCCGCCGACTACGTCATCAACGGCTGGCTGTGCGAGATGGAGGTCGGCACGATGCCCGAAGGGCTCCTCCACGACCCGGAGTTGAAGGACCTGTCCGCCGAGGAGGTCTACGACCGCATCGCGGGCGACCTGCGCCGGATGCGCCGGCTCGGCACGCTGCGCGGCAAGGGCGTCGGCGACATCCTCGGCGGTCCCCTCGGCCCACCGCGCGACTACGTCGACCTCGACGAGTTCTACCGCCGGGGTCTGGGCCAGGGCCTCGACCTGCACCAGCAGCAGGAACGCGGATATCTGCCCGGTGGACTCGTCGAGGAGATCCGTGCCCTCAGCCATCCGCCGCTGCCGTGGGACGCCCGACTCGCGCGCTGGTTCGACGAGTTCGTGCCCCGTCCCGAGCCGCTGCGGACCTACGCCCGTCCGTCGCGCCGTCAGGCGGCGACCCCCGGCATCCCGCGTGCCGGCCGCTACTTCCCGCCCCAGGAGATCGCCCGCTGCACCTTCGGCGTGGTCCTCGACACCTCCGGTTCCATGGGCCACACGCTGCTCGGCAAGGCGCTCGGCGCGATCGCCTCGTACGCCGAAGCCCGTGACGTGCCGGCCGCGCGCGTCGTCTTCTGCGACGCGGCACCGCACGACGCGGGCTATCTGCCGGTCACCGAGATCGCCGGCCGCGTCCGGGTGCACGGCCGCGGGGGCACGGTGCTGCAACCCGGCATCGATCTCCTGCAGCGCGCCGACGACTTCCCGCCGGGCGCGCCCGTACTGGTGATCACGGACGGCTGGTGCGACGTCCTGCGGGTCCGGCGCGAGCACGCCTACCTGATTCCGGAAGGGGCCCGCCTCCCCTTCACGGCGGGCGGACCGGTCTTCAGAGTGCGCTGAGGCGGGCGCCGGCCCGGCCGACGCTGCCGGGCTGCCGCCCCGTCAGATGGGTGCGCCGCGCCCAGGTGTGGTCGGATGGTGGCTACGGAACCCGGGAACGGGACCACATTCGAAAGGACTCACCGTGGCTACCACGCGCTCAGCACACACTGTCTGGGAAGGCAACCTGTTCAAGGGCAACGGCGTCGTCACCTTCGACTCCTCCGGCAGCATCGGCGAGCAGCCGGTGTCGTGGGCGTCGCGCGCCGAGGAGGCGAACGGCAAGACCAGCCCGGAGGAGCTGATCGCCGCCGCCCACTCCAGCTGCTTCTCGATGGCCTTCTCGAACATTCTCGACAAGGCCGGCACCCCGCCGACCAAGCTGCTCACCTCCGCCGACGTGACCTTCCAGCCGGGTGAGGGCATCACCGGCATCCACCTCACGGTCGAGGGCACCGTGCCCGGCATCGACGAGGAGGCCTTCGTCGCCGCGGCCGAGGACGCCAAGGTCAACTGCCCGGTGAGCCAGGCGCTGACCGGCACCACCATCACGCTGTCGGCGAAGCTCGCCTGACCGCGTACGCGACACCCGTACGCCGATGCCGCGCCCCGGCCAAAGGGGCGCGGCATCGTCATGTCCCGGCCCCCGCGGGGCACTCGCCCCATTGACAAGCCAGTACGCGGGTTCTGTGCTGGAGGGCGGGCAGAGCCCTGGCGGAAGGGGACGGACATGGCACGTGCGGTCGGGATCGACCTCGGTACGACGAACTCGGTGGTGGCCGTGCTGGAGGGCGGTGATCCGTCCGTCGTCGCCAACGCCGAGGGAGCGCGCACCACGCCCTCCGTGGTGGCCTTCGCCAAGAACGGGGAGGTGCTCGTCGGCGAGGTGGCCAAGCGGCAGGCCGTGACGAACGTGGACCGCACCGCACGCTCCGTGAAGCGGTACATGGGCGACACCAGCTGGCGCTTCCCCGACCGGGGCGACGTCGACGGGACCCGCTACCGCGCGCAGGAACTGTCGGCGCGCGTCCTGCAGAAACTCAAGCGGGACGCCGAGGCGTACCTCGGTGAGGACGTCACGGACGCCGTGATCACGGTGCCCGCCTACTTCGACGACGCCCAGCGCCAGGCCACCAAGGAGGCCGGCGAGATCGCGGGCCTGACGGTCCTGCGGATCATCAACGAGCCGACGGCCGCCGCCCTCGCCTACGGGCTCGACCGGGGCGAGGAGCAGACCGTCCTCGTCTTTGACCTGGGCGGCGGCACCTTCGACGTCTCGCTGCTGGAGATGGGCGACGGGGTCATCGAGGTCAAGGCGACCAACGGCGACACCCGCCTCGGCGGCGACGACTGGGACCAGCGGGTCGTCGACCACCTGGTCGCCCGCTTCAAGGGCTCGTACGGCATCGACCTCGGCAAGGACCGGATGGCGCTGCAACGGCTGCGCGAGGGCGCCGAGAAGGCCAAGATCGAGCTGTCCAGCTCCTCCGAGACCACCATCAACCTGCCCTACATCACCGCCTCCGCCGACGGTCCCCTGCACCTGGACGAGAAGCTGACGCGCGCGCAGTTCCAGGAGCTCACCGCCGACCTGCTCGACCGCTGCAAGCCGCCCTTCCACCAGGCCGTGAAGGACGCCGGGGTGAAACTGTCCGCGGTCGACCACGTCATCCTGGTCGGCGGTTCGACCCGGATGCCCGCCGTGACCGACCTGGTGAAGGAGCTCACCGGCAAGGACCCGCACAAGGGCGTCAACCCGGACGAGGTGGTGGCCGTGGGCGCCGCGCTCCAGGCGGGCGTCATCCGTGGCGACGTCAAGGACGTGCTCCTCCTCGACGTCACCCCGCTGTCCCTCGGCATCGAGACCAAGGGCGGCATCATGACCAAGCTCATCGAGCGCAACACGACCATTCCCACCCGTCGTTCGGAGATCTTCACCACCGCCACCGACAACCAGCCCTCGGTCGGCATCCAGGTCTTCCAGGGCGAGCGGGACATCGCCGCGTACAACAAGAAGCTGGGCGTGTTCGACCTCACCGGGCTGCCGCCCGCGCCGCGCGGGGTGCCGCAGATCGAGGTCGCCTTCGACATCGACGCCAACGGGATCATGCACGTCTCCGCGAAGGACCTCGCCACCGAGCGGGTGCAGAAGATGACCGTCACCGGCGGATCGGCGCTTCCCAAGGACGACATCGACCGCATGATGCGCGAGGCGGAGCAGTACGCCGACGAGGACCGCCGGCGCCGCGAGGCGGCCGAGACCCGCAACCAGGCCGAGCAACTCGTCTACCGGACGGAGAAGTTCGTCGGGGAGAACGAGGAGCGCATTCCGTCCGACGTCAAGGCGGAGGTCGCATCGGCGGTCACGGAACTCAAGGCGCTGCTGGCGGAGCCGGCCGACACCGGCGAGCTGCGCGCCGGCGTCGAGAAGCTGGCCTCGGTGAGCCAGAAGGTCGGCCAGGCCCTGTACGCCCGGGCCCAGCAGACACCGCCCCAGGAGTCGGGCGGCGAGCACGCACCGGGTGACGAGGAGAGCGTGGTGGACGCGGAGATCGTCGACGAGGAGCGGGGCGACGGGGGTGACGGAGACGGCGGGGACGCGAAGGGCGGTAGCGCCTAGACGTCCGTCCTCTCCCAGCCCCGGCGCGCGGGCCGCGGTCCCAGCTGCTCGGGGTCGCGGCTGCGGTACACCACGTACGGCCGGAACAGGTACTGCACCGGCGCGCTGAACATATGGACCAGGCGCGTGTACGGGACCAGCGCGATCAGTGTCATGCCGACCACCGCGTGGACCTGGTACAGCACCGGCACGCCCTCCATCAGCTCCGTCCTGGGCCGGAGTGTGAACAGGCTGCGGGCCCAAGGGGCGATGGTGTGCCGGTAGTTGTAGCCCTCGCCCGACGCGTGTGTGAGCTTGGCGGTCATGCCCAGCACGATCGCGCCGAGCAGCACCACGTACATCAGCTTGTCGTTGGCCGTCGTCGCACGGAACACCGGCGCCTTCGTCCTGCGGCGGTAGAGCAGCAGCAGGATGCCGAACACCGCGAGCACCCCGGCCGCCGTACCGCCGTACAGGGAGAGCAGGTGGTACAGGCGCTCCTTGACGCCCAGCGCCTCGGTCCACGACTCGGGGACGAACAGACCCACCAGATGCCCGACGAGCACGAAGAGGATGCCGTAGTGGAACGCGGGCGAGGCGATGTTCAGCAGCTTCGACTCGTAGACCTGCGAGGACCGGGTGGTCCAGCCGTACTTGTCGTAGCGGTAGCGCCAGACCAGCCCCGCCACGAGCAGCACGAAGGCGACGTACGGCAGGGCGCCCCACAGCAGGGTCGTCATGGGCGGTCTCCGGTGAGGGTGACGGCGAAGGGTTCGAGGCCGACCTCTTCGCGGGGCGGGCCCGATCTGGCCAGCGCGAGTGCCTCGGCGCGGTCCTTCGGGGACGGGCCGGGCAGTGTCGCGCACACCGCGTCGAGGACCTGCGCGTAGGGCGTTCCGTGGTCGGTGAGCGCGATCCGCAGCAGCTCCAGGCCGCTGCGGTGCTCCCGGAGCAGCACCGGGCCGGCCAGCGCGGAGAACTCCAGCACCGCCGGCAGGAAGTCCGGCAGTTCCGCACCGCTGAACTCCAGGCCGTGCTCGCGGTACACCTCCTTGAAGCGCACCAGGGCCATGCCCCGCCGACGGGTGTCGCCGTCGCGCCACCAGCTCAGATAGAGGCTGTGCCGGCTTTTGAAGTCGAAGAGCCGGACGTAGTGCGCGGCGAGGTCGCCGGGGGGTGTGCCGGCCGCGTGGTCGAGGAACTCCCGTAGCTCCGGGGCCGCTTGGCGCAGCAGGGGCAGCCGCTCGAAGAACTCGTCGTCCGGATAGGACAGACAGTACGCGGCGGCCTGGTACAGCACGGCGTGGCGTGTCACGTGTCCTCCCGGTCCGCGGTCTGGCGCTTGCGCAGTGCGTGGAAGTTCTCCACCGACACCAGTGGGAGCTGCTTGCGGCCCGAGTCCTGGCCGAAGGGCCCGTCGCCGCCCATGCCGGGGCCGCCGTCGTAGTCGAGGCTGCACTCGTCGGGCAGCGCCGACTCCTCCAGGCGCTTGGCGTCCCCGACGGCCGCCGTCGGAATCACGTAGCGGTCCTCGTACTTGGCGATCGCCAGCAGCCGGTACATCTCCTCGATCTCCTCGGCCTTCATGTCGACGGACGCGGCGACCGACTCGTCGGGCGCCTCGCCGAGGTTGATGGCCCGCATGTGGGAGCGCATCGCGGCGAGTTTCTCCAGCGACGCCCGGACCGGCGCGACGTCACCCGCGGTGAAGATCTCCGCCAGGTATTCGAGGGGGATGCGCAGGGTGTCGATCGCGCCGAAGAGGTTGTCCAGGTCCTCGCCGTCGTGTCCGGTCTCGGTCAGCGCGTCCACCACGGGGGAGAGCGGCGGGATGTACCAGACCATCGGCATGGTGCGGTACTCGGGATGCAGCGGAAGCGCCACCTTGTACTTGCTGATCAGTGCGTGCACGGGGGAGCGGCGCGCCGCCTCGATCCAGTCGTGCGCGATCCCGGCCTCCTCGGCCGCCCGCCGCACGGCAGGGTCCTCGGGATCGAGGAAGACGCCCAACTGGGCCTCGTACAGGGCCTTCTCGTCCTTCGTGGACGCGGCCGCGGTGACCCGGTCCGCGTCGTAGAGGATCACCCCGAGATAGCGCAGCCGCCCCACGCACGTCTCCGAGCAGACCGTCGGCAGTCCGACCTCGATGCGCGGGTAGCACATCGTGCACTTCTCGGCCTTGCCGGTGCGGTGGTTGAAGTAGACCTTCTTGTACGGGCATCCGGTCACGCACATCCGCCAGCCCCGGCACTGGTCCTGGTCGACCAGGACGATGCCGTCCTCGGCCCGCTTGTACATCGCGCCGGACGGACAGGACGCCACACACGACGGGTTGAGGCAGTGCTCGCAGATGCGCGGCAGATAGAACATGAAGGTCTGCTCGAAGGAGAACCTGACCTTGTCCGCGGCCTGTTGGCGCACCTTCGCGACCATCGGGTCCAGCTCGCCGTACTCCGGTGCGCCGGCCAGGTTGTCGTCCCAGTTGGAGGACCACTCGATCTTCATCGGCTTGCCGTCGAGCTGCGAGACGGGCCGGGCCACCGGGTAGTCGTCACCGAGCGGGGCGTCGGTGAGGTTGCGGTACTCGTACGTCCAGGGCTCGTAGTAGTCCTTGATCTCCGGGAGCCGGGGGTTGGAGAAGATCCCCGCGAGCTTGCTGAAGCGTCCGCCGGCCTTGAGCTTCAGCGCGCCGCGTCTGTTCAGCTCCCAGCCGCCGCGCCACTTCTCCTGGTCCTCGTAGCGCCGCGGGTAGCCCTGTCCCGGCCGCGTCTCGACGTTGTTGAACCAGACGTACTCCATGCCGTCCCGGTTGGTCCACGCCTGCTTGCAGGTGACCGAACACGTATGACAGCCGATGCACTTGTCGAGGTTCATGACCATGGCGATCTGGGCCATCGGGCGCATCAGTACTCCACATCCTGCGAGCGGCGGCGGATGACCGTCACCTCGTCGCGCTGGTTGCCCGTCGGGCCCAGATAGTTGAAGGCCCACGACAACTGGGCGTAGCCGCCGATGAGATGGGACGGTTTGAGGATCAGCCGGGTCAGCGAGTTGTGGATGCCGCCGCGCTTGCCGGTCGTCTCGGTCTTCGGGACGCCCACGGTGCGCTCCTGGGCGTGGTGCATGTACACCGTGCCGGCGGGCATCCGGTGCGAGACGACCGCCCGGGCGACCACCACGCCGTTGCGGTTGACGGCCTCGATCCAGTCGTTGTCCCGCACGCCGATCGCGTCGGCGTCCTGCGGGGACATCCAGATGTTCTGCCCGCCGCGCGAGAGGGACAGCATGAACAGGTTGTCCTGGTACTCGGAGTGGATGGACCACTTGTTGTGCGGAGTGAGGTAACGGACCGTCACCTCCCGTTGTCCGTCGGCTCCGAGGCGCGGCTCGCCGAAGAGCCGGTGCATGTCCAGGGGCGGCCGGTAGACGGGCATCGCCTCGCCCAGTTCATGGATCCAGTCGTGGTCCAGGAAGAAGTGCTGGCGTCCGGTGAGGGTGTGCCAGGGCTTGAGGTGCTCGGTGTTGAGCGTGAACGCCGTGTAGCGGCGGCCGCCGGCCTCGCTGCCGGACCACTCCGGCGAGGTGATCACCGGAATGGGCGCCGCCTGGGTGTCGGCGTACGTGACGCGTTTGCCCTCGTGCTCGGCGGCGAGGTGGGCCATCTTCTGGCCGGTGCGTGCCTCCAGGGTGCGGAAGCCCTGGGTGGCCAGCCGGCCGTTGGTCGTCCCGGACAGCGCAAGGATGGTGTTCGCGGCCTTCACCGCCGTGTCCAGCGCCGGCCGCCCGTCGGCGGGGCCGCCGCGCACGGCTCCGTTGCGTTCGCGCAGGTCGGCCACCTCCTCGTCGGGCCGGAGCGCGATTCCCTTGGCGGGCAGGCCCAGTTCCTCCACCAGCGGCCCGAGCGCCGCGAACTTCGCGCCGATCGCGGTGTAGTCCCGCTCCACCACCGTCAGGTTCGGCATGGTCTTCCCGGGCACCGGCTCGCACTCGCCCCGCTTCCAGTCCAGGACGACCCCGCCGGGCTGGGCCGTCTCGCCCGGGGTGTCGTGCTGGAGCGCGGTGGCGACCAGGTCCTTGCGGACCCCGAGATGCCCGGCGGCGAGTTCGCTCAGCCGCTCGGCCAGCGCCTTGAACGTGTCGAAGTCGGTCCGCGCCTGCCACGGCGGGTCCACCGCCGGGGTGAAGGAGTGGACGTAGGGATGCATGTCCGTGGTCGACAGATCGTGCTTCTCGTACCAGGTCGCGGCGGGCAGGACCACGTCCGACAGCAGGGTGGACGAGGTCTGCCGGAAGTCCAGCGAGAGCAGCAGATCGAGCTTGCCCTCGGGCGCCTCGTCCCGCCAGGTCACGTCCCGGGGGCGGACCTCGGGCTCCGCCTCCTCGGCGCGCAGTGAGGAATGGGTGCCGAGCAGATGCTTGCTGAAGTACTCGGCGCCCTTCGCCGAGGAACCGAGCAGGTTCGCCCGCCACAGGGTCAGCACCCGCGGCCAGTTCTCGGGCGCGTCCGGGTCCTCGCACGCGAACTTCAGGGTTCCGGCGCGCAGTTCGGCCACGGCGTGGGCGACCGGATCGCCGAAGGCGTCCCCGAGGTCCAGCGGATTGCGGTCGAACGTCGGATACGACGGCATCCACCCGGAGCGGGCCGACAGGGCGAGGCAGTCCGCGCCGGTCATGCCCTTGAAGCGGCCTTCGCCGAGCGGTGAGGCGAGCACGTCGGCCGCGAACCGGTCGTAGCGCCACTGGTCGGTGTTGAGGAACCAGTAGGCCGCGCCGATCATCTGCCGAGGCGGCCGGCTCCAGTCGGCGCCCCCCGCGAGCGTCGCCCAGCCGGTGACCGGACGGCACTTCTCCTGCCCGACGTAGTGCGCCCAGCCGCCGCCGTTGCGCCCCTGGCAGCCGGTGAGCTGGAGGAGGGCGAGGAAGGCGCGGTAGATCGTCTCGGAGTGGAACCAGTGGTTGGTCCCGGCGCCCATCAGGATCATGCAGCGGCCCTGCGACTTCTCCGCCGTCCGGGCGAACTCCCTGGCGATCCTCACGCACTTGGCCGCGGGAACGGACGTGTGGACCTCCTGCCAGGCCGGCGTTCCCGGTGACTCCGCGTCCTCGTACGAGGAGGGCCAGCTGCCCGGAAGGTCCGGCCGGCCCACCCCGTACTGGGCGAGCAGCAGGTCGAAGACCGTGGTGACGAGCGGTCCTCCGGCCCCGCCGAGACGGGTCGCCGGCACCCCGCGGCGCACGACGTCACCGCGTCCCTGACCGTGCTCCCCGCCCTCGGTGTCGAAGCGCGGCAGCAGCACCTCCAGGCCCTCGGTGAACTCGGTGCCGTACAGGCTCAACTGCGGCTCGATGTCTCCCAGTTCGAGATTCCAGCTGCCTTTGCCCGACTCGGTCCAGCGGAAGCCGAGGGAGCCGTTCGGGACGACGGCGCGGCCGGTCACGGAGTCCAGCACGGCCGTCTTCCACTCGGCGCCCTCGCCGTCCTGGCCCAGGTCGGTCGCGCGCAGGAACTTGGAGGGGACGTACGCGCCGTCCCGCTCGGTCAGGGTGACCAGGAACGGCAGGTCGGTGAACTTGCGTACATAGTCCGCGAAGAACGGCGTCTCGCGGTCGACGAAGAACTCCTTGAGGATCACCTGGCCCATCGCGAGGGCGAGCGCGCCGTCCGTGCCGGGGTGCGGGTGCAGCCACTCGTCGGCGAACTTGGCGTTGTCCGCGTAGTCGGGGGCGACGACCACGACCTTCTGGCCGCGGTAGCGGGCCTCGGCCATCCAGTGGGCGTCGGGGGTCCGGGTCACCGGGACGTTCGAGCCCCACATCATCAGATACGCGGCGTCCCACCAGTCGCCCGACTCCGGCACGTCGGTCTGGTCGCCGAACACCTGCGGGGAGGCGACGGGCAGGTCGGCGTACCAGTCGTAGAAGGAGAGCATCGGGGCGCCGATGAGGGAGTGGAAACGGGCGCCGGCCGCGTGCGACACCATCGACATCGCGGGGATGGGGGAGAAGCCGGCGATGCGGTCCGGGCCGTACGTCTTGATGGTGTGGACGTGGGCCGCGGCGACGATCTCCACGGCCTCGTCCCACGTGGCGCGGACCAGGCCGCCCTTGCCGCGGGCCTGCTGGTAGCGGCGGCGGCGCGCCGGGTCGCCCTGGAGGTCCGCCCAGGCCAGGACCGGATCCCCGAGCCGCTGCTTCGCCTCCCGGTACATCTCGAGGAGCACACCGCGGATGTACGGGTAGCGCACCCGGGTCGGCGAGTACGTGTACCAGGAGAAGGCCGCGCCCCGGGGGCAGCCGCGGGGCTCGTACTCGGGGCGGTCCGGGCCCACCGACGGGTAGTCCGTCTGCTGGGTCTCCCAGGTGATGATGCCGTCCTTGACGTACACCTTCCAGCGGCAGGAGCCGGTGCAGTTCACGCCGTGCGTCGAGTTCACGACCTTGTCGTGGCTCCAGCGGTCCCGGTAGAAGGCGTCCGCCTCACGGCCGCCGGTGAGACCGATGCTGTGCAGGTCGGGCGCCGGGGTGCCGGGCCGGAAGAACCTCCCGGCGCGCAGCAGCGCCGCGCCCGGCTCCGTGGGCGGTCCCTGCGTCTCGGTCACGGTGCGCTCCCTTGCTTGCCCGTAGACCGAACCTAGGGGCGAGCCGGGCCGCGCACCTGCTCAGGGCATCCGTACGGGTCAGGCCGGCAGGGGCGCCGTCCGCGGCTCAGTAGGCCTCGCGGTACTCGCACAGCAGCTTCTTGGTCCGTTCGGCGGAGGCGGCGCGGGCCGACATGTGGTCCAGCACCTCCAGGTGCTGGGAGACCTCGGCACGCGAATCGAGGTAGAGGGCACCGGTCAGGTACTCGCTGTAGACCATGTCGGGCAGCTCGGGCGCCCCGAACCGGAACAGGGTGAAGGACGTGTACGTCCCCGGATGCGGGCCGTCCGTGTACTCGGCGACCTGGAGCGTGATGTCGTCGCTCTCGGTCGCTTCGAGGAGCCGGTCGATCTGCTCGCGCATGACCGCACCGCGGATGCTGACCGGCCGGCGCAGCACGGTCTCGTCCATGATCACCCAGAAGTGCGGCGGGTGTTCGCGGGTGAGCAGCTTCTGGCGGGTCATGCGCAGGGTCACATAGCGCTCCAGGGACTCGGAGCCCGCCTGCCCGACCGTGCCGGCCTCGAGCACGGCGCGAGCGTAGTCCTCGGTCTGCAGCAGCCCGGGCACGAAGTGCGGCTCGTACGACCGGATCAGCCGGGCGGCGCCCTCCAGGCTGATGTGCATGCTGAACCAGTCCGGCAGGACGTCGTGGAACCGCTGCCACCAGCCCGGCCGGTTGGCCTCCTCGGTCAGGGCGACGAAGGCGGCCACCTCGCCGTCGGGCACGCCGTACGTCGTCAGCAGCACCTGTACGTACGGGACCTTCAGCGCGACCTCGGCCGTCTCCATCCGCCGTACGGTCGCCGGGGCCACGCGCAGCACGCGCGCGGCCTCCTCCCGCTTCAGCCCGGCGGCCTCCCGCAACTCCTGAAGCCGCCGCCCCAATATCACCTGCCCCACGGTGGGCGCGGGCCGCCGCTCACTCACGCCACGCCTCCCCACGCGCCGAAGTACGCGAGCAGTGTGTCATGTTCCGGCGAAACCCTCATGGGGGCGAGAGCGGCGGACGAGGTCAAGCGGAACCGGACGGTCCGTCAGATTCCCTGTGTCTGCAGGTACTTGGCCGTGGCGGGATCCGCCGGCAGGAACGTCTCGATGGCCAGCTCGGCGACCGTCACATCCATGGGGGTGTTGAACGTGGAGATGGACGAGATGAAGGAGAGCAGCCGGCCGTCGTGCTCGATCTGCATCGGGAGAGCGAAGTAGGGAACGGGTTCGGCCGGCTCGCCGGAATCGGGGCGGTCCGCGACCGGATAGGCCGCCACCTCCTCGTACAGGGCACGCAGCGCGTCCGAGCGGTGCAGGGCGATCTGCCGGTCCATCTGCGCGAGCAGGTGGTCGCGCCACTCCCGGTGGTTGCGGATGCGCGGCGCGAGCCCCGCCGGGTGCAGGGTGAGGCGCATCGCGTTCAGCGGCGGTACGAGGAGCCGCTCCGGGACGCCCTCCAGGAGCAGGGCGATGCCCCGGTTGGCGGCCAGGACGGTGTACGTGGCGTCGACCACGAGCGCCGGGTAGGGCTCGTAGCCCTGGATCAGGCGCTCCATGCCCTCGCGCAGGGCCGCCATCGAGGGGTCGTCGAGCGGGGTCTCCGGATAGTGCGGGGCATAGCCCGCGGCCAGCAGCAGGGCGTTGCGCTCCCGGACCGGCACGTCGAGGTGTTCGGCCAGGCGCAGGACCATCTCCTCGCTGGGCCGGGAGCGGCCGGTCTCGATGAAACTGATGTGCCGCGCCGACGAATCCGCCCGCAGCGCCAGCTCCAGCTGACTCACCCGCCGCTGCTCCCGCCAGCCCCGCAGCAGCGGGCCGATTCCCTTGTCGAAAGAGGCACTTGGGAGCCGGGCGGGGCCGGCCGCGACATTGCTCATACGAGGACCGTAGTCGAGGAGCGCGCGGTGCGGACGGCCAGGGACGGGTGCGCGCCCCGGTGGAGGGGGCAGGTTCCCGGCGCGGGAGAGCCGCTCGCGGGACGGTGTTCCAGGGTGTGCGTGCGGCGCCGGTCCCTGGGGACTGTGACAGGCTGAGGACCGGCCCCGAGGCATGCCGAAAGCATTCTCACGGGCACCCGCCGTCGGACGAAGGAGCGAGGTCATGGCCGTCGAACCGCTGTCGCAGAAGGAGATCGAGGACCGACTGGCGGAGTTGCCGGGCTGGTTGCTGGAGGGGGATTTGCTCGCCCGCTCCTACCGGCTCGGTTCGCACTTCGCGGCGGCCGCGATGGTCGTGCACATCGCCGCGGTGCAGGACGCACTCGACCACCACTCGGACCTCACGCTCGGCTATCACACGGTCTCCCTCACCGTGAACACGCACAGTGTCGGCGGGGCCGTCACCGAGCTCGACTTCGATCTCGCCCGCAGGGTGGAGGAGCTGGCCCCGACCCACGGTGCGAGCTGAGCCGCGTGCTGGACTACGACAGGGAAGCCGACGCGTACGACGCGACGCGGGGCGGTGAACCGCGGGCCGCGGCCGCCGCGGACGCCGTACTCGGACTGGTCGCCGAAGGCGCCCGCGATGATGGTGGGCGGTCACGTACTAGGGACCGGCCGACTCGGCCGCGTCCGGTCTTCGGCGGCCCGCCGGCCCCGAGGCGGTCGCCGGGATCGGCCGGAGGCCGTCGCCGGGATGTGCTGGACACGGTCGCCGGAATTTTGCTGTTCGAGCAACGCGACTGGCCGTTTCCGGGAGTGGCGAGGCACGCTGGCGGCATCCCGGACGAGAGGCTCGGACCATGCCACACGATCACCACGGACACCGCAACGGCCACACCCACGACCACACGCAGATCGACTTCGCCGAGATGCTCCCCCTGCTGGAGCAGGAGGCCGAGCTCTACTCCCCCCTCTACACGCGAGCGGCGAACTGGCTGCGGGAGCTGCGCCCGGAGCCCGAGCTCATCGTGGACGCGGGCAGTGGTCCCGGCGTCGTCTCCTGCCTCCTCGCCGACACGTTCCCGCAGGCGCGGGTCGTCGCGGTGGACGGCGTGGACCCCCTGCTGGACCGTGCCCGGGAGCGCGCCGAGCGGTTGGGCGTGGCCGACCGCTTCAGCACCCTGCGGGCCGAACTAGCCGACGGAATCGGCGACTTGGAGTACCCCGCCGACCTGCTGTGGGCCAGCAGGTCGCTGCATCACGTCGGTGACCAGCGAGCCGCGCTGGCCGGCTTCGTACGGGGACTCGCGCCCGGCGGCACCCTCGCCCTCCTGGAGGGCGGGCTGCCCACACGCTTCCTCCCGCGCGACATCGGCATCGGCCGCCCGGGCCTCCAGTCCCGGATCGACGCCGTCCACGAGCACTGGTTCGCGGAGATGCGGGCCGCGCTGCCCGGCGCGGTGGCCGAGACCGAGGACTGGCCCGCGCTGCTGACCGGCGTCGGTCTGCGGTACGCCGCGACCCGCAGCTTCCTGCTCGACCTGCCCGCACCGGTGTCCGACGAGGCCCGCGCCTTCGTCATCACCTCCCTCACCCGCCGGCGCGAGGGCCTCGCCGAGGACCTCGACGCCGACGACATCGCCACCCTCGACCGGCTCCTCGACCCGGACGACAAGGCGAGCCTGCACCACCGGCCGGACATCTTCGTCCTGACAGCGCAGACCGTGCACGTGGGCGTGAAGCCGGAGTAGTCCCCGGGGCCTGGCGGGCGCTCGCGCCTGGATGTGCGGGGCGATGCCGATGCCGTCCGGCCTGCCCCGACGGTCCTAACCGCTGGCGCCGGGCCGGGCCGCCGACGCGGTGTGCGACCGGGCGGGCGGCGGTGCGACCGCGGAGGAGTGGCGTACCCATCTGTCCGGGCCGGCCTTCCGGCGTACGTGCTGACTGCCCGACGCGGGCGTGCCGTCGTCGGACCACGCGCCGAAGGGGCGTGAGGCATGGGCGTCGAGTGCGTATCCGAAGGGGCGTTGAGACCGAGGCATCGGCTGTGGCGCCGAAGAGGCGTTGACATCGAGTGTGCTCGAAGTGATGGACTCCCGCCGTTCCCCGGTAGCGGGTGACGCACACAGGAACGTATGGGGGTAGTCATGGCCGACTCACCGGTCGCGCTCATCACCGGCGGCGGAAGCGGCATCGGGGCCGCTGTCGCGCGGCAGTTGCTGGACGCGGGACATCGGGTCACCGTCACGGGGCGGGGTGCGGAGCGGCTTCGGGGGTTCGCCGCGGAGCTCGGCGATCCGGAGGGTCTGCTGACGGTCGTCGGCGACGCGGCCGAGTACGCGGACGTACAGGCGGCGGTCGAGGCGACGCTCAAGAAGTTCGGGCGGCTCGACGCGGTGGTCGCCAATGCCGGGTTCGCCACCCATGACACCGTCGCCGAGGGCGATCCGGCCGGCTGGACGGCGATGGTGCTGACCAACGTGCTGGGACCCGCCCTGCTGATCAGGGCCTCCATCGACGCGCTGAAGGAGACCCGCGGGCGGATCGTGCTGGTGGGCAGCGTGGCCGGCCATGTGAACGGTCCGGGCAACATCTACGGCGCGACGAAGTGGGCCGTGACCGGACTCGCGGAGAACACGCGGCGGCAGGTCACCGACTTCGGGGTGGGGGTGACCCTGATCTCGCCGGGACGGGTGGAGACCCCGTTCTGGGACGCCTACGGGAGTCTGCCGCCCGGGCATCTGCTCACCGCCGACCAGCTCGCCGACTCCATAGTCTGGGCGATCGGGCAGCCGAGCGGTGTCGATGTGAACACCGTGGTGATCCGGCCGATCGGACAGGCCAACTGAATGCCTGAATGGCTGAATGCCTGAATGCCTGAACATCTGACCGCCTGCCGGCCCGGCATCGCGGTGCTGCGATGCCGGGCCGAACTCCCTGCCCGCTCCGGTCAGTTGTTCGCGATGAACTGCTTGGCCAGCGAGTCGCCGAGGGTCACGGCATTGCCGTGATTCTCGATGGGGGAGACCTGCGAGTTCTTGAACAGGATGTACGTCACGCCGGAGTCGGTGCCGCC
This sequence comes from Streptomyces sp. NPDC058371, assembly GCF_042723265.1. Taxonomy (NCBI): domain Bacteria; kingdom Bacillati; phylum Actinomycetota; class Actinomycetes; order Kitasatosporales; family Streptomycetaceae; genus Streptomyces; species Streptomyces sp. NPDC058371. Next base: position 249,417 of record NZ_JBHXJC010000001.1, read on the forward strand.
GGTCTCCGGGTTCGGGTTGATACCGAGCGCGCTCGCCGTGGCGTACGAGGCCTCGCCGATGATCTGTGTGGGGCCGGTGTCGCCCACGACGGCGTACTCGACCTTGTTGTTGTAGATCACGGCGACCACTCCGCCGCCCTTGATGCCGGCGCTCGAGTAGTTCCAGATGCTGCTGCTGCTGGGCACGACGACGTAGGGGAGGGTGTCGGCGCGCAGCGGCTGGCCGTTGGACTGGTGGAAGGCGGTGTCGTCCTGGAACCAGGGGTCGGTGCTGCCGTTGCACTTGGTGGTGACCTGGCCGTCGCAGTCGATGTCCATGTCACCCTTCCAGAACACGGCACCGTTCTTGCCGCACACCGGAATCGTGGCCGAAGTCTCCTCGTCGGTCCGGTACTTGCCGTTCGATATCTGCGAACAGGACGTCACCTTGGCCAGCAGGGAGGCCGCGCTGACCGTGCCCTCCTGGGCGGAGGCCGGACCCTTTGCTCCGGAGGTGACAGCGGTCGAGGACGAGGGGAACAGGGCGGTGGCGAGCAGCGCGGCGCCGGAGGCCGCGGCGAGGGTCAGTGTTCGAGTGCGCACTGTGGGGGACCCTTCTATTAGGAAAGTTTCCTTACCGGGTGCCGTACAAGGTGGACCCGTTTACATGAGCGCGTCAAGGCCTTCAGTTGAGATCGTCCGTCGCCGTGTTCGCCGTCGTGCAATCACCGAGGTCGCCTCCGCGCGCGGGCACACAAAAGGCGCCCCGGTGTGAACCGGGGCGCCTGTGTGGGACCCGAACGGGGCTTTCCGCAGCCCTTACGGCCCGGGGTCGTGACGTCCGTCAGGCCATGGGCCCGTCAGGACATGTCGAAGGTGGCCGGGTCGGGACCCAGTCGCCGGTCCTCGCTCAGCGCGCTGATCGCCGAGATGTCCTCGTCGTCCAGGGCGAAGTCGAAGACCTCGATGTTCTCCTTGATCCGGGACGGCGTCACGGACTTGGGGATCACGACGTTGCCCAGCTGGAGGTGCCAGCGCAGCACGACCTGGGCCGGCGTGCGCTCGTGCTTGCGGGCGATGGCCACGATCGCCGGGACCTCCAGGAGGCCCTTGCCGGAGCCGAGCGGCGACCAGGCTTCCGTCGCGATGCCGTGCTTCGCGTGGAACTCCCGGGCGGCCTGCTGCTGGAGGTGCGGGTGCAGCTCGATCTGGTTGACGGCCGGCACGACCGACGTCGCCCCGAGCAGCTGCTCCAGGTGCTCCGGCAGAAAGTTGGAGACGCCGATGGCCTTGGCGCGGCCGTCCGCGTACAGCTTCTCGAAGGCCTTGTACGTGTCCACGTACGCACCCTTGGAGGGCAGCGGCCAGTGGATCAGATACAGGTCCACGTACTCGAGGCCGAGCTTGTCCAGGGACGTGTCGAACGCGCGCAGGGTGGAGTCGTACCCCTGGTCGCTGTTCCAGAGCTTGGTGGTGACGAAGAGGTCCGCACGGGGGAGGCCGGAGGAGGCGATGGCCTTGCCGGTGCCTTCTTCGTTGCCGTAGATCGCGGCGGTGTCGATGCTGCGGTACCCGGCCTCCAGTGCCGTGGCGACAGCCTGCTCCGCCTCGTCGTCCGGGACCTGCCAGACACCGAAGCCCAGCTGCGGCATCTCGACGCCGTTGTTCAGGATGATCGGGGGGACCTTGCTCACGAGCTCTCGATCCTTCAGTCGTCGGGTGGTACTCCCATCGTCAACGATCACGGCCCGTGATGCATTCCTGACCGGTGGATTCTCCGGGGGAATCGTGTGAGCGACCGCGGATCGACCAAAACGGATCCGACCTTCTCGGTCCGTACCATTGACCGGTTCCCGTCAATTCCGCGACTCTGTATCGCGGCATCGAACGCGTCGATGAACCCGATGCACGCATGTGAACACCAGCACCTGTCTGGGCTCTCCACCCCCCACCTTTCAGGAAGCAGGTACGCGCACATGAACGAGACGACCCTTGAGGTCCAGCACACGGAACGGCAGCACCAGGAAGCATCGGAGGAACGGGTCTGGGAGGCCCCGGGGTATTCGGTCGTGGAGACCGCCCTGGAGGTCACCGCCTACGCCCTCGGCGAGCGCTGACCGCACGGTGGCCGCAGCGTGACCATGGCATCCGTGCGCGACGACGGCGCCGCCGCCCCCTGGGCAGCACCCGAGTTCACCGAGCGGCTGCGCGCCGTCGCCGAAGAGCACTACCACGACCGTCATCCCTTCAACCTCCGCATGCACGAAGGTGAGTTGACGCCCGGCGAGCTGCGCCGCTGGATCGTCAACCGCTTCCACTACCAGCGCCACATCCCCGTCAAGGACGCCCTGATCCTCGCCGGGCTCGACCGGCCCGACCTGCGCCGGGCCTGGCTGCGACGGATCCGGGACCACGACGGGGACACGGACGGCGAGGGCGGCATCGAACGCTGGCTGCGGCTCGGCGAGGCGGCGGGCCTGGACCGTTCGGTGCTCTGGGACGCGTCCCGGGTGCTGCCCGGGGTGCGGCTCGCGGTCGAGGGTTACGTCAACTTCTGCCGGCAGCGCCCCGTGCTCGACGCCGTCGCCGCCTCGCTCACCGAGCTCTCGGCACCCGGGCTGATGCGGACCCGTATCGCCGCCTTCGAACGCCACTACCCGTGGATCGAGGCGGACGGGCTCGCGTACTTCCGGACCCGCGTCGACCAGGGGCGCCGCGACAGCGAGGAAGCCCTCGCGCTCGTGCTCGACCGGGCCCGCACCCGCGAACAGCAGGAACGCGCGGTGGCGGCGCTGACCTTCAAGTGCCAGGTCCTGTGGGCGCTGCTGGACGCGGTGGACCACGCCGGCAGCGGGCCGGGGCCCGTCAACGGAACCTCCGGAGGGGCGCCACCGGCACACCTCGTCACCGGCACCAGAACCGCCGAGGGCGCGCCACCGGACGCACCACACCACGCCGGCAGCAACGGGACCTCCGGAAGCGTGCCCCGCACGCCGACCCGCCCGGCGGGGCGAGCCCGTGGGGCGTCATGACCTGGCGACCCGCCCTCGCCCGCTCGGTGATGCTCCGTCATGACCGGGTACGGGACACCGACTTGCTGCTCATGCCCGAGAGGGTCGTCGTGCTGCACGGCGCGGCGGGCAGCGTCCTGCGGCTCTGCGACGGCAGTCGCGAGGTGCCCGAGATCACCGCCGAGCTCGGCGAACGGTTCCCCGGCGCACCGGTGGCCGACCAAGTCCCGGCGTTTCTCCGGTCATTGCGAAAGGAGGGCTGGCTCCGGTGACCGATCCTCCCTGGGCGCTGCTCGCCGAGCTCACCCACGCCTGTCCGCTGCGGTGCGCATACTGCTCCAACCCGGTCGAACTGGTCGGTCGGTCAGGGGAGTTGTCCACGGAGCAGTGGACGGACGTGCTGCGTCAGGCGGCCGACCTGGGCGTCGTCCAGACCCATCTGTCCGGCGGGGAACCGCTTCTCAGGCGCGATCTGGTGCCGATCGTCGCGGCGGCCGACACCGCCGGCCTCTACACGCAGCTCGTCACCAGCGGTGTGGGCCTGCATGAGCGCCGGCTCGCGGAGCTGCTGGACGCCGGCCTGCGGAGCGTCCAGCTCTCCGTCCAGCACACCGATCCGTCCGTCGCCGAACGCATCGCCGGCGTCCGCTCGTTCGCCGCGAAGGAGCGCGCGGCACGCCTGGTCCGGGCCGCCGGGCTCCCGCTCGGCCTGAACGTCGTGCTGCACCGGGCGAACATCGACGCGCTCGACGACCTGATCACCCTGGGCGTCACCTGGGGCGTGGACCGGATCGAGCTGGCCAACACCCAGTTCTACGGCTGGGCGCTGGCCAACCGCGCGGCGCTCCTGCCCACCCGGGAGCAGGTCGAGCGCGCCCGTACGACAGTGACCCGATGGCGTGAACGCCTGCATGGAACAACGGAGTTGGTCTGGGTCGCGCCCGACTATCTCGACGGCACCGCGAAGCCCTGCATGGGCGGCTGGGGCGCGGTCTCCCTCACGGTCGCCCCGGACGGGACGGTCCTCCCGTGCCCGGCGGCGGGGACGCTCCCCGGGCTCGACCCGCCGAACGTGAAGGACCACCGGCTCGACCGGATCTGGTACGAGTCGACGGCCTTCACCCGCTACCGCGGCGAGAGCTGGATGCGCGACCCGTGCCGAGACTGCGCCCTGCGTGCCACCGACTTCGGCGGCTGCCGCTGTCAGGCGTACGCCCTCACCGGCGACGCGGCCCGCACCGACCCGGCGTGCCGTCTCTCGCCCGACCACCACCTCGTCCGGGATCCGGTGGACCGGACCGAGCCGGACACGGACATCGCGTACGTCTATCGGGAGGGCGGCTCGTGACGCGACGACGCGATCGGGCCGCCACCGTGGGACTGCCGACGGTGCCCGCGGCCTCGCCGTCGCCTCCACGGCCGTCCGGCAGCCCGACCGGTCGACCGCCTTCGCCGACTCTCCGCCGCACGCCGAGCACCCACGGCGGCTGGTCCCACCCGGTCGGCCCGTACCCCAGAAACCCTGAGAGGACGCACGCATGAAACCCACAAGAGCGCTGTCCTGGTGCCTTTCACTGGCCCTCGCCGTGCCGCTCGCCGGACTGACGGCCTCGGGAGCCGCGCAGGCGGCCACCGACCTCCAGGCCGAGGACGCCGCCATCTCGCAGGGCACCGTGGCCTCCGACCACACCGGATACACCGGCACCGGCTTCGTCGACTACACCAACATCACCGGTTCGTACGTGGAGTTCACGGTGAGCGCGGCCGCGGCGGGTCCCTCGTCGCTGGCCCTGCGTTTCGCGAACGGAACGGCCACCGACCGGCCTATGAACATCTCCGTCAACGGCACGGTGGCCGCCTCCGGCGTCTCCTTCCCGGCCACCGCCAACTGGGACACCTGGGTGACCAGGACCCTGGACGTTCCGCTGGCCGCGGGCACCAACAAGATCCGGGCGACCGCCACCACGGCCAACGGCGGGCCCAACCTCGACCGGATCAGCATCGGCGCGGCGGCCGACACCCAGACCCCCACCCGGCCGGGACAGCCGAGCTGTTCGGCGATCGGCGAGAACGGGCTCACCCTCTCCTGGGGCGCCTCCACCGACAACGTGGGCGTGAGCGCCTACGACGTCTACGAGCACGGGAACAAGCTCGGCGAGGCGCCGGGCGACGCGACCTCGAAGGCGCTCACCGGACTGACCGCCAACACGACCTACAACCTGACGGTCATCGCCCGCGACGCGTCCGGCAACGCCTCGCAGGCCAGCCCGGTCGTGGACTGCACGACCGCCCGCAGCTCCGACACCAGTCCGCCGACCACGCCCGGCACGCTGACGTCGTCCAACGTGACCGCCACCAGCGCCGATCTGAGCTGGGGCGCCTCGACGGACGACAAGGCGGTGACCGGGTACGACCTGCGCAGCGGAACGACCGTCTACAAGAGCGTGACCGGCGGCACGTCGACCACCCTGACCGGCCTCGCCTGCAACAGCCCGTACTCGCTGAACGTGGTCGCGCGCGACGCGGCCGGCAATGTCTCCCCGCAGAGCAACACCGTCGCCTTCACCACGCGGGCGTGCGTGACGGACGGCGGGGTGCCGTCGTCGATCGGTACGGTCTCCAGCGGCTGGACGGTCCCCTGGGGGACGTACTGGATGCCCGACGGTCAGACCGCCCTGGTCACCGAGCGGGACGACTTCCGGGTCTGGAAGGTCACGACGGACGGCACGCGGACCCAGGTCGGAACCGTGCCGAACGCGGTGACGACGAACGGCGAGGGCGGTCTGATGGGCGTTGCCGTCGACCCCCAGTGGGCGACCAACCACTACGTCTACTTCATGCACACGGCGGCCGAGGGCAACCGCGTCGTCCGCATGACCTACAACGGCAGCTCCCTGACCGGCTACACGATCCTCCTCCAGGGCATCAAGCAGAACCGCTACCACAACGGCGGCCGGCTCGTCTTCGGCCCGGACGGCTATCTGTACGTCTCCACCGGCGAGGCCCAGACACCCGCCCTGGCGCAGGACAAGAACTCCCTCAACGGCAAGATCCTGCGCATGACCACGGACGGCAAGGCCGCTCCGGGCAACCCGTTCGGGAACTACGTCTACAGCTACGGCCACCGCAATCCGCAGGGACTGGCCTTCGACCGCAACGGACGGCTCTGGGAAGCGGAGTTCGGCGACGTCTCCAAGGACGAGCTGAACCTGATCAAGCCGGGCGCCAACTACGGCTGGCCGACCTGCGAGGGCACGTGCAGCGTCGCGGGGATGACCAACCCGAAGAAGACCTGGAACACGTCCGAGGCCTCGCCCAGCGGGATCGCCATCGTCCGCAACGTCATCTACATGGCGTCCCTGCGCGGCGAGCGGCTGTGGCGCGTGCCGATCACCGGCGACACCGAGGAGGTCGGCACGGCGACGGCGTACTACGTGGGCACGTACGGCCGTCTGCGCACGGTCACCAAGGTGCCCGGCGTGGACCAGCTCTGGCTGTCGACCACCAACTGCGACAACGTCGGAGGGGCGGCGGACGGCTCGGACAAGATCTTCCGGGTGAGCATCAGCTGACCGGTCCGCACGGGGCGCTGTGCCGGCTCACGCCCGGTACAGCGCCTCGACCTCCGTCGCGTACGCGTTCTCGATCGCCTTCCGCTTCAGCTTCAGCGACGGCGTGAGCAGCCCGTGCTCCTCGGTGAACTGGTGGGCCAGTATCCGGAACGTACGGATCGACTCGGCCTGTGAGACCAGGGTGTTGGCGGCGACCACCGCGCGGCGCACCTCGGTCTCCAGGTCGGGGTCCCGCACCAGCTGGGCCGGGGACAGCTGCGGCTTGCCGCGCATCTGGAGCCAGTGCTCGACCGCCTCGCCGTCCAGGGTGACGAGCGCCGCGATGTAGGGCCGGTCGTTGCCGACGACGATGCACTGGGCGACCAGCGGATGGTCACGCACCCGCTCCTCCAGGATCCCCGGCGAGACGCTCTTGCCGCCGGAGGTCACCAGGATCTCCTTCTTGCGCCCGGTGATCGTGAGGTAGCCGTCCTCGTCGAGGGCGCCGAGGTCGCCGGTGGCCAGCCAGCCGTCGTGCAGGGTCGCGTCCGTCGCCTTGGTGTCGTTGAGATAGCCCTGGAAGACATTGTCGCCGCGCAGCCAGATCTCGCCGTCGTCCGCGATGTGCACGGTGGTGCCCGGGATCGCCTGGCCGACCGTGCCGAACCGGGTGCGCTCGGGCGGGTTGGCGGTTGCAGCCGCCGTGGACTCCGTGAGGCCGTACCCCTCGTAGATGGTCACGCCCGCACCCGCGAAGAACAGGCCGAGCCGCCGGTCCATCGCCGAGCCGCCCGACATGGCGTGCTTCACCCGGCCGCCCATCGCAGCACGCACCTTGGCGTAGACGAGCTTGTCGAAGACCTGGTGCTGCATCCGCAGGGCCGCGGACGGGCCGGGGCCGATGCCCCACGCCTTCGCCTCCACCGCGTCGGCGTACCGGACGGCCACTTCGACCGCCTTCTCGAAGGGCCCGGAGCGGCCCTCCTTCTCGGCCTTGCGGCGGGCGGCGTTGAAGACCTTCTCGAAGATGTACGGCACCGCGAGGAAGAAGGTCGGCCGGAACGCGGCGAGGTCGGGCAGCAGGGCCGCCGCATTGAGCTGCGGCTGGTGCCCGAATCTGACCCGGCCGCGGATCGCGGCGACCTGCACCATCCGTCCGAAGACATGTGCGAGGGGCAGGAACAGCAGCGTCGCGGCCTCGTCGCCGCGCTTGGTGTGGAAGACCGGCTCCCAGCGCTCGATGACCGTGTCCGCCTCGAACATGAAGTTGGCGTGCGTGATCAGACAGCCCTTGGGGCGCCCGGTGGTGCCCGAGGTGTAGATGATCGTGGCGACCGACTCGGGCGTGATCGCGACCCGGTGCCGGTGCACCACGTCGTCCTCGATGTGCGCGCCCGCCTCGTACAGCTCCTGCACGGCGCCCGCGTCGAGCTGCCACAGCTTGTGCAGCTGCGGCAGCCGGTCGACGACGGTGGCGATGGTCATCGCGTGGTCCTCGTGCTCCACCATGACGGCCGACACCTGGGCGTCGTGCAGCATCCAGAAGACCTGCTCGGCCGACGAGGTCGGATACACGGGCACGACCTGGGCGCCGATGGTCCACGACGCGAAGTCGAACAGGGTCCATTCGTAGCGGGTCCGGCACATGATCGCGATGCGGTCGCCGAAGCGGACGCCGTGCGCGAGCATGCCCTTGGCCAGAGCCAGTACCTCGTCGCGGAACTCGGCGGCCGTCACATCACGCCACTGCCCCTGGTCGTCCTTGCGGCCGAGGGCGACGCGCAGCGGGTCTTCCAGGGCATGGTCGAACACGACGTCGGCCAGACCGCCCATCGGCGGCGGTGACGCCAACGGAGGGTTGGTGAACTCGCGCAATCCCGCTCCCGGTGGCTCAGCACAGCGCCGTGAAAGCTACCCCACCGGACGGCCGCGCGGGAGGGGGGACGGAACGCCCGGGGCGGGATATATGTACTGCTCAGTCCTCGACAATGCGCCCAGATGGGGAAGGGCCGGACAGAATACTTACGGTTCGGTAAGTTTCGATACCGTAATCTCCACGGAATCTGTACGACCCGGTGACATAGGGGGCAGGACCCCGGTGGGGCCCGCGCCCGGCGCCGGCCGCCGGGTCCGCACCAACACCAGTACCAGCGCACCGGCGACCGCCCCCGTCACCCCCGCGGCCACGGACGCCGCGTTCAGACCGGAGGCGAACGCGGCCCGCACGGTGTGCTCGGACAGCGTTCCGCGCAGGGCTTCCGCACCGCCGCCCGCCAGCGTATGGGCCGCGTCGTGCGGAAGGGTCTCCTGGATCCGGGAGGTCAGCACGGCGCCGAAGAGGGTGACCCCGAGCGCGTACCCGAGCTGCCGGACCGTGTTGACGGCGCCGCCCGCCATGCCCGCCCGCTCGGCCGGTACCGCGGCCAGCGCGGCGCCCGCGATCGCGGGGGAGACGAACCCGGTGCCGATGCCCACCAGGACCAGGCCCGGCACCAGCACCGTCCAACCCGTGCCCGCGTCGAGCACGGCCTGGCAGAAAGCGCCAGAGCCGATGAGCAGCAGCCCGCCGCCTATCGTCAGCCGCGCCGGCACCCCGTGCAGCAGCTTGCCCGCGAGGATCGCGACGACCACGGACGCGCCGGTCAGCGGCAGCAGCGTCAGCCCGGCGCGCACCGGACTCATCCCGAGCACCGTCTGCATCCAGAGGGAGAGATACGGGATCACGCCGAACGCCGCTCCGTTGAACGCGAGCGCGCCCAGCATCACGCCGACGAACGCCGGCTTGCGCAGCAGCGACAGATCGAGCAGCGGGTGGACCGCACGGCGCTCGACCAGCACGAAGCAGAGCAGGGCCAGCGCCGCGAGCCCGAACGAGCCCGCGGTGACCGCCGACGTCCAGCCGTCGGTCCCCGCCCGCACCACGGCGTACGTCATCGCCCCCGCGAAGCCGGCGAACGCCACCGTGCCCGCCCAGTCGATGGTCGCCCACGGACGGCTCCCCGCCCCGCGGGGGCCGCGCGACTCCGGCACCACCCGCAGCGTCAGCCACACCGACGCCACGCTCACCGGCAGGTTCACGAAGAAGATCCAGCGCCAGCCCGGCCCCTCGGTGAGAACACCGCCGAGCACCGGCCCGACCGCCGCCGCGCCGCCGCTGACCGCGCCCCACACCCCGAGCGCCGCCGACCGCTGCCTGCCGTGGTAGACCGAGCCGAGCAGCGGCAGCGTCGTCGCGAACATCGCGGCGGCGCCGACCCCCTGCAGCCCGCGCGCCGCGACCAGCATCCCGGGCCCGGACGCGAGCCCGCACAGCAGCGACGCCACGGCGAACAGCACCACGCCCGCCACATGCACCCGCCGCCGGCCGAGGATGTCGGCCGCCGCCCCGACGCCCAGCAGCAGCGCGGCCAGGGCCAGCGCGTATCCGTCGATCACCCACTGCAGATCGCTCAGTGACGCATGCAGCGCCCGCGCCATGTCCGGCAGTGCGACGACCGCGATCGTCACGTCCAGCAGCAACATGAACGTCCCCAGGCACACCGCCGTCAGCGGCCCCCATGTACGCATGTCCTCAACTCCCCTGTGTCCCGGATGCGTCTGACTCCGTACGATCGGGGCTGCCCGGACGATCGAGAGGGTCACCGTCGCCGGTGCGCCGGAATCCGACAGAAAGAGGGTCATGGACAGGGGATCCCACGCATTCGACGAGCTGGATCTACGGCTGCTGCGGGCCCTGGAGATCGACGGCAGGGCGTCCTTCAGCCGGATCGGGGCCGTCCTCGGCGTCTCCGACCAGACCGTCGCCCGGCGCTACCGCCGGCTCTGCGCCGAGGGCGGCGTACGCGTCGTCGGGGTGCGCAACGCCGAAGCGCTGGGCCAGGAGCAGTGGATGCTGCGGCTGCGCTGCACGCCCGACAGCGCCGGGACGATCGCCGACGCGCTCGCCAAGCGTCCCGACACCACCTGGATCGGCCTCACGTCCGGCGGCACCGAGGTGGTCTGTCTGACCCGGCCGCGCAGCCGGGGCGACCACGACGACCTGCTGCTCGGCAAGCTGCCCAGGACCCCGAGCATCGTGGAGATCCGGGCCAACCAGCTGCTCCATCGCTTCTTCGGCGGCCCGGACGGCTGGCTCGGCAAGTTCGCCGCGCTGACATCCGCCGAGGAGAAGGCCCTGCGTCCCGACTGGCAGCCGAAGGCGGGACCCGCCCGGCTGGAGCCGGAGGACGCGTCGCTGCTGGCCGCGCTGGAACAGGACGGGCGGGCGACCTTCCCGGAACTCCAGCGGGCCACCGGCCGCTCCGAGTCGGCCGTCAAACGCCGGCTGACCGGTCTGCTCGCCTCGGGCGCGGTCTACATCGACCTCGACTACCCGCCCGAGCTCATCGGCTACCCCGTCGCCGCCATCCTGTGGATCACGGCCGCCCCCTCGGCGCTGCACTCCGTCGGCAGGGCGCTGGCCGCCCACGACGAGATCGCCTACGCCGCCGCCACCGCCGGCGCGTCGAACGTGGTCGCGACCGTCGTCGTCCGTGACACGGCGGGACTGTACGCGTACCTCAGCGGCCGCCTCGGCACCCTGGAAGGCGTCCAGCACGTGGAGACCGCGCCCTATCTGCGCCGCGTCAAACAGCTCACCTATCCACGTCCGCAGCCCTAGGCCGGTGCAGCTGGTCCCCGCCGCCCAGGATCGCTGCGGCGAGCGCGTCCGCCGCGCCCTGGGAGGAGGTCCGGCGCCGACCGTGCACCAGCACGAAATCGACCTCGCCCAGTTCGGGCAGTCCCGCCCGCTCCGGCATCCGGACCAGTCCGGGCGGGACGAGGCCCCGGGAGTGGGCCATCACGCCGAGGCCCGCGCGGGCGGCCGCGATCAGCCCGCTCAGGCTGCCGCTCGTGCAGGCGATGCGCCAGGGCCGGCCCTGGCGTTCGAGCGCCTCCAGGGCGAGGGCGCGCGTGATGCCCGGCGGCGGGTAGACGATGAGCGGGACCGGGCGTCCGGGGTCCAGCCGCAGCCGCTCCGAGCCGATCCAGACCAGCCGGTCGTGCCACACGAGCTCGCCGCGCGGCTCCTCGGGACGGCGTTTCGCCAGGACCAGATCGAGTTTCCCCGCGGCCAGCTGCTCGTGCAGCGTGCCCGAGAGCTCGACGGTCAGCTCCAGATCCACCTCGGGGTGGTCGAGGCGGAAGCGCTCCAGGATCTCGGTCAGCCGGGTCAGGACGAAGTCCTCCGACGCGCCGAAGCGCAGCCGGCCGCGCAGCCGCGTCCCCGTGAAGAAGGCCGCCGCCTGCTCGTGCACCTCCAGGAGCCGGCGCGCGAAACCGAGCATCGCCTCGCCGTCCTCCGTGAGCTCCACGGAGTGGGTGTCCCGCGAGAACAACTGCCGTCCGGCGGCGTCCTCCAGCCGCCGCACATGCTGGCTGACCGTCGACTGGCGCAGCCCCAGCCGGCGGGCGGCCTGCGTGAAACTCAGCGTTTGAGCCACCGCGAGGAAGGTACGCAACTGTGTCGGGTCGTACATATCCGCACGCTATCGCGGAACGTGATGACAGTCAGTGCGGTATGACGGTTTCCTGATCGCGCAAGGAGGAGGACGATGGAAAGGGCACGTCCGAACCCGAACGAACTACGTACAGAACTCAGCAGTGGAGCACCGTGAAACGCCTGCAGTGGCCGAGTTGGATGCCGATCGACCCGTACATCCTGCTGTTGCTCGGGACAGTGGGCCTGGCGGCCCTCCTCCCGGCGCGGGGTGCGGCGGCCGATGTGGCGTCGGGCGCCTCCACGGCCGCGATCGCCTTCCTCTTCTTCCTCTACGGGGCGCGCCTTTCCACCCGTGAGGCGCTGGACGGGCTGAAGCACTGGCGGCTCCACGGCACCGTCCTCGCCTGCACGTTCGTCGTGTTCCCACTGCTCGGACTGGCCGCAGGCGGCCTAGAGCCGGTGTTCCTGACGGACCCGCTGTACCAAGGCCTGCTCTTCCTCACCCTGGTCCCCTCGACCATCCAGTCGTCGATCGCCTTCACCTCCATCGCGCGCGGCAACGTGCCCGCCGCGATCTGCGCGGGCTCCTTCTCCTCGCTGGCCGGGATCGTCCTCACCCCGCTGCTCGCGGCGGCGCTGCTCGGCAGCAGCGGCGGCGGGTTCTCCGCGGACTCCCTCGTCAAGATCGTGCTCCAGCTGCTCGTTCCGTTCCTCGCCGGACAGCTGCTGCGCCGCTGGATCGGCGCGTTCATCACGCGCCACAAGAAGTTCCTCGGATACGTCGACCGCGGCTCGATCCTGCTGGTCGTCTACACCGCGTTCAGCGAGGGCATGGCGCAGGGCATCTGGCACCAGGTCAGCGCCCTGCGGCTGGCCGGCCTGCTGATCGTCGAGGCGGTCCTGCTCGCCGTGATGCTGGCCGTGAGCTGGTACGGCGCCAAGGCCCTGGGCTTCCGGCGCGAGGACCGGATCGCCATCCAGTTCGCCGGCTCGAAGAAGTCCCTCGCGTCCGGACTGCCCATGGCCGGCGTGCTCTTCGGCGCGCACGCCTCGCTCGCCGTGCTGCCGCTGATGCTCTTCCACCAGATGCAGCTGATGGTGTGCGCGGTCATCGCCAAGCGCCGCTCCCGCGACCCCGAGCCGGCCAGGCAGCCTAGGCCAGTCGCAGAGTCACGAATCGCGGTCGGTACAGGGACACGTTCCGGCTGAGGTTCGCCTGCGCGGACGCGCCCGTCGCGTCCAGCCAGTTGACGTCGTAGCTGAGCACCCAGCGGCCGTCGCCGCTCAGCGTCGGATGGGTCTGCGGGTTGTACGCGGCCACCTCGCCCGGCGGAAGGGGCGGGCTGAAGCTCCCGGTGGGTCCGTGCCACGGCCCCGTCGGCGAGCACGCCCAGTAGGACGTGATCGTCGTCAGGCCCTCGGTGCCGGCCGCCATCGTGAACAGCACGTAGGTGCCGCCGTCGCGCACCACCGTGAACGCGCTGCCCACGCCCTCGCGCTGTCCGTCGCCGAGCACCGCCGCCGGGCGGCCCCGGGCAGCCCACGCGGAGCCGTCCCAGTACTCCCAGGCGCCCGGTTCGGCGAGCCTGCCGCGCGGCACACGTGCGACATAGGCGTGCGAGGTGGGACGGGCGGCCGCCTGCCCGTCGTCGCCGCCGAAGACATACGTCCAGTCGCCGTCGTCGACCGCCGCGGTCCCGAACAGCACGCGCCGGGACGCGTCCGCCACGGAGCGCTGGTCCAGGACGGTCCGCACGCCTTCCAGCCGCAGGTCGGGCAGCGAGAGCGTGGCGACCTCGGTGGCCGTGGGGACGCCGTAGATCCACGGGGCCTGACCCGTCGTACGTGTCCACAGCAGGACCCGTACGACCTGTTCGGCGGAGCCGGGGGAGCGGGGCTCCACCCGGGCCGCCACCGGCCAGCGCCACTGCCCCGCACCGGGATCCGGGAACAGCGGGGCGGGCAGCGTGCGCTCCAGCCGGCCCGACTCGGACATCAGCACCGCCGAATTGCGCACCAGCGGCGCCGAGGTGTCCCGCCAGGCGTACGACTCGCCGACCGGGTTGGGCGGCCCGTGCACCTGGCCCAGATAGGTGTCCGAGAACAGCCACAGCACCCGGCCGTCCGGCAGCCGCACCGAGTGCGTACCGTCGCCGCCGGTCCAGTCGTCGGTGCGGGTCGCGTCGTCCCCGTAGCGCGCGAACTCGCCGGTGACCTTCGCGTCCGCCGTCCAGGACTTCACCGTGCGGGGCCCGCAGGTGCCGCCGCCCTCCCGGTCGTCGTCCGGGAAGGCGGTGAGCAGCACGGCTGCGCAGACCAGGGCGAGCAGGATGCCGAGCCCGGCCCCGTTCCGTCGTCGTGCTCCTGCGTCGTCGGGCACGGACGGGACGTTAGTGGCTGGCGCTCACGCGGTCCATGGGCAGCCACAGGACGGTGTCCCGTGTCACAGGGGCGTTGCGGGTGCGGACGGCGGTCAGCTCCTCGTCGCTCAACGCCCGGTCGTACACCCTGACTTCGTCGATTCCTCCGCTGAAGAACGCCCGGCTGTCCATGCGTTGGCCGATGTGCACCCCGAACGGCGAGTTACGGCTCGCCGATCCCGGCACGTCCGCGGTGCTGAGCGCCGTACCGTCGACGAAGAGCGTCAGCCGTCCGCCGCCGCGGCGCAGCGCCAGATGGTGCCACTGGCCGTCGTTGTACGCGCTCGTGGTGCGCACGGACGCAGAGGCCGGGGGCGCCGCGCCGTTCCTCGTGGTGATCAGCCCGGTGATCCGGTGGGAAGCCGGCTCGCCGCGCAGCCACACCTGCGGCTGGGACGTGCCGATCCCGCCCATCCACAGCAGCGGCTGCTCACCGGTCGTGGCCGTGTACCGGAACCACAGGGACGCCGTGAAGCCCTTTGTCCCGAGCGGCAGTCGGTCCTGATACGGCAGGCGTACGGCGTCGTCGGTGCCGTCGAGGGCGAGCGCGCCGCCGAAGACACCCGCTGTCTCCTGGGCGCCGCCGAGCACTGCGGCGCGAGAGGCGTGCGGGGCCCGGTCGGCGGTCGTCGGGTCGGGGCCGCGGCGCGGCGTCAGCCAGTCCTCGGTGAACCGGGCGAAGCGGATCTCGTCCCGCGCGTCGACCGCGCCGCCCTCGTACAACAGGCCCACGGTGTCGCCGTCGACGCGCACCAGGTCCGAGTAGCCGGACCAGTCCGTGGTGACGACCGTGCCGCGGTCCACGCTCTCCCAGGTGCGTCCGCCGTCGTACGAGGAGCGGATCATCATCGTGCGCCGGCGGTCCGGATCGCCGGGGCAGGCCAGCAGCATGCGGTCGCCGAGACGCAGCACGGACCCCTGGACCTGGGGCGTGTACAGGCCGGGGAGGTCCTCGAAGGGGGCCGCGAAGCTGTCGCCGCCGTCACGGCTGACGGCCTGGGTGCGATGACCGAGATCGGTGCCGTCCTGCTCGCGCCCGCTGACGAGGACCGAACCGTCGGTGCGTTCCGTGAGCGTCATCTCGGACGGCTTCTGGCGGAACGTGCCGTCGTCCGCGATCGGCCACGAGTCCGTCGCGCCGACCTCCCAGTGGTCGCCCCCGTCGTCGCTGGTGATCAGCGCGGCATGGTTGGCGGTGACCCGACTGCCGTTCCAGGTCTCGGTGTTGACGCCGAACACGAGCCGGCCGGCGTGCCTGCCGCGGGTGAGCTGGATGCCGTGCACAGGTCCGGTGGCGTACCAGGAGTTCCAGTCGGCCGGCAGGATCTCGTCGCTCAGATCGCGCGGCCGTGACCAGCTCAGGCCGTCGTCGTCGCTGTACTGAAGGTGCGGGGTGCGGTCACAGGGTATGGAGCAACTCCCGCTGTCCGTACGGCCCGTGTTGTACGTCTCGGCCAGGAGGATGCGTCCCGTCTCGCGGTCCACGACGGGCGTCGGGTTGCCGTGCGTGTCGCCACCGCCGTCGTTGACGACCTGGAGGGGGCTCCAGGTGCGCCCGCCGTCGGTGGAGCGCTTCACGACGATGTCGATGTCGGCCGAGTCGCCGCAGTTCAGGACGCGTCCCTCGGCGAAGGCCAGCAGCGTGCCCTCCGTGGTCCTCACCACCGCCGGGATACGGAAGCAGGCGTAGCCCGGGTCCTGGGACGCCCTGAAGAGCACATGCTGCTCGAACTCGCCGCTCGCCGCGGCCTGTTCGGCCCCCGCCGGGCTCGGTAACGCAAGCAGCGCGGTGGTGGTGAGAACGGCCGTGAGGGTGGATCTGAGACGTGCGCGGAGACTTGACGGCATGGTGCGGCCTGCCCTTCATGCGTCTCGACATCTGGACATCTGGACATCCCACGTCCAACGTTCCCGCCTCAGACGCTACTTGGGCTGTCAGGGGCCCACAAGAAGCGTGCACCGGTCGTGTTCACGCCAGATGTGCGGGCTCCCGGCGGCTGGTGACAGTGCGTCAGGTGCGCAGCACCACCTTGCCCAGGTTGCTCCGCGACTCGATCGCCTCGTGCGCCTTCGCCGCGTCCTCCAGGTCGAACTCCCCGTGCACGGCAGGCGCCAGCGCACCGTCCGCGAACAGCCGCCACAGCTCCTGGCGCCACAGCTCGTACACCTCGGGCCGGCCGCGGGCGATCCGCGCCATCTGGAAGCCGATCACCGACTTGGCGCCCACCAGTAGGTCGTACGCCTGGACGGTCCCGCCGCCCGAGCTGTACGCGACGAGGCGGCCGCCCGGAGCGAGCGCGGCGACGGCCGGGGTGAGCAGGTCGCCGCCGACCGCGTCGAGCACGTAGTCGACGGGCTCGCCCCAGGCGTCGGCGCCGTACGTGACGGTCTCGCCGCCGGCTTCGTACGCGACCGCCTCGTCGCCGCCGGCCCCGTACGTGACCACCTCGTCGGCGCCGAGGCCGCGTACGAAGTCCGCCTTGTCGGGCGTGGAGACGGCGCCCACCACGCGCGACGCCCCGCGCAGCCGGGCGAGTTGGACCGCGAGGTGCCCGACCCCGCTTGCCGCCGCGGTCACCAGGGCTGATTCGCCGGG
The DNA here is from genome assembly GCF_042723265.1 of Streptomyces sp. NPDC058371. Classification (NCBI taxonomy): domain Bacteria; kingdom Bacillati; phylum Actinomycetota; class Actinomycetes; order Kitasatosporales; family Streptomycetaceae; genus Streptomyces; species Streptomyces sp. NPDC058371. The sequence goes on from NZ_JBHXJC010000001.1 coordinate 266,456, forward strand.
CTCGGGGCGGGCCGCCGTCAGGGCGCCGAGCGCGACCAGTCCGCTGCGGACGAGGGCGACGGCGTCGACGGCGCTCGCGTCGGCCGGGACCGGGGTGGCCATGCCTTGGTCGAGGAGGGCGTACTCGGCGTATCCGTGCCCGAAGCAGAGCCCGGTGACCCGGTCGCCCACCGCGCACCGGGTGACGCCCGCGCCGGCCGCGACGACCTCCCCGGCGACCTCGCCCCCGAGGGGGATCGGCTCGGCCGCCTCCGTCACCTTGCGCACGACGGGCAGGGTCACTCCGACCGCCTCGGTGCGCACGAGGACCTCACCTGGGCCGGGGACGGGTACGGCGACCTCTTCGAGGAACAGGGGGCCACCGGAGCGCTCGTACCGGACACGACGCATCGCACCTCCAGAATTACCGAATACCGTTGGGAGTCCCAACGGTATTCGGAACTCATGGGGAAGTCCAACGGTATTTTCGTTAGGCTCCTCCCATGTCCGCCCCCCTGCCCGAGATCCGCGGCCTCCCCAGCTGGCTCCTCGGCCGGGCCGCCGCCCGCGGCCGCGCCCTGGTCACCGAGGCGCTGGCGGCCGAGGGCCTGAAGATGTGGCACCACGTCGTGCTCTCCGCCGTCTTCGACCTCGGCCCGGTCGCCCAGGCCGAACTCGGTCGCGGCATCGGACTCGACCCCAAGGACCTGGTCGGCGTTCTGAACGACCTGCAGGCCGGGGGGTGGGTCGTCCGCGCGCCGGATCCGAAGGACCGTCGCAAGAACGCGGTGTCGATCACAGAGGAGGGCGGCCGGCTGCTGAAGCGCTGCGAGCGGGCCGCCCGGACGGCGAACGACGCGCTGATGGCCCCGCTCGCGGCGGCCGAACGTGAGCAGTTCATGGAGCTGTTGATCCGGATTTCCGGTACGGACGGCTGACGCGGGCTAACGTTCCGTCATGACCGCACCCGAAGCCGAACCTCGTCTCGCCCTCGACCCCGCGCGCACCGCCCTGGTGCTCGTCGATCTGATGGACCGCATTGTCGGACTGCCCCTGGAACCCCGCAAGGGACCCGAACTGCTTTCCGTGGCCGAGGAGTTGGCCCGGTCCTTCCGGGCGGTCGACGCACCCGTCGTCCTCATCCGGGTCGAACGGCCCGGAGTCCCCGAGCAGCCGCCCGGCAGCGGGCTGGTCGCCGGGCTCGCGGCGGACGGTGACATCGAGATCGTGAAACGGACCATCGGCGGGTTCCAGGGCACCGGTCTGGACGAGCGCCTGCGTGAACGCGGTGTCACCACGCTGGTGTTCGGCGGCATCGCCACCAACCTCGGCGTCGAGTCCACCGCTCGCGCCGCCGGCGACCTCGGCTACGACCTCGTCTTCGTCGAGGACTCCATGGCCGCTCTCACCGCCCCCGAGCACGAGGCCGCCGTCGCCCTCAACTTCCCGCGCCTGGGCACGGTCGTGACCTCGCCGGAGGTGCACTTCATCGCCGGATGACGCCGGACCGGCAGCGAGCCGCCGTCGATGACGGAGATCGCCACCGAGGACCGGGACACCGTGTGAGGCGGGCCGGGCAGGGCTGAGGCGGGGGCCCTCCGGCGCAGGGGGCGCTCCCCGCCGGTCGGGGCCCCGCCGCCGTGACGCGGGGGGCCGGTCAGCTCTGAGTGGCCGGGGCCCGCAGAGCGATCCGGTGATCACCCGCGTACACGTTCATGGAGGCCCCCCGCAGGAAGCCGACCAGGGTCAGGCCGGTCTCGGCGGCCAGGTCCACGGCGAGCGAGGACGGGGCGGAGACGGCCGCGAGCACCGGGATGCCGGCCATCACCGCCTTCTGCGCCAGCTCGAAGGAGGCCCGGCCCGAGACCAGCAGGACCGTGCGGGAGAGCGGGAGTGCGCCGTCCTGCAGCGCGCGGCCGACCAGCTTGTCGACCGCGTTGTGCCGGCCCACGTCCTCCCGTATGTCGACGAGCTCGCCGTCCTCGGTGAACAGCGCCGCCGCGTGCAGGCCCCCGGTCCGGTCGAAGACCAGCTGTGCCGCCCGCAGCCGGTCGGGGAGGCTCGCGAGCAGTTCGGGTTCGAGCCGGACCGGGGGAGCGGTGGCGCCCGCCGTGTCGTCGATCGGCCAGCGGGCCGTCGTACGGACCGCGTCCAGACTCGCCTTGCCGCACAGACCGCAGGAGGACGTCGTGTAGACGTTGCGCTCCAGGGTGATGTCGGGGAGGACGAGACCGGGTGCCGTCCTCACGTCCACGATGTTGTACGTGTTCGAGCCGTCCACCGTCGCGCCGGCGCAGTAGACGATGTTCTGGAGCTCCTCGGCCGTGCCCAGCACCCCCTCGCTGACCAGGAAGCCCGCCGCCAGCGCGAAGTCGTCGCCCGGTGTGCGCATCGTGATCGCGAGGGGTTTGCCGTTGAGGCGGATCTCCAGGGGTTCCTCGGCGACCAGCGTGTCCGGGCGGGTGCTCACGGCCCCGTCCCGGATGCGGATCACCTTGCGTCGTTCTGTGACTCGTCCCATGTCCTGATCAGCCCCGGTTCTGTACGTGCTGGTAGCCGAAGCGGCCCTTGCTGCGGAGATCGCCGCGGGTCACCGGATGGTCGTGCGGTGAAGTGACCTTCACGATCTCATTGTCCTGCACGCGCGGAGTGGGCGTGCAGCCCACTCCGCGGTATGCGCCCACGGTGGCCGTCCCGGTCCGCGCCGGCTCGTCCCGCGTACCCGCCGCCCGCATCTCGGACTCCGCCGCCCACGACGGCGCTCCCGTCTGCTCATGCGGCGGTCCGCAGGGCGAGCAGGTCCGAGATCGCGTGCACGGTGCGGAGCGTGGGCACCGGGACCCCGGTGATCTCGGCCAGTTCCACGACGGCCGCGAGCAGCACGTCGAGTTCGAGCGGTTTGCCGCGCTCCAGGTCCTGGAGCGTGGACGTGCGGTGGTCGCCGACGCGCTCGGCGCCGGCGAGGCGCCGCTCGATGGAGACGCCGACCTCGCAGCCGAGGGCCTCCGCGACCGCGAGCGTCTCGGTCATCATGATCTCGATGACCTTGCGGGTGCCGCCGTGCAGGCACATCTGGCGCATCGTCGCGCGGGCCAGCGCGCTGATGGGGTTGAAGGAGATGTTGCCGAGGAGCTTGAGCCAGATGTCGTTGCGCAGGTCCGGCTCCACGGGGCACTTGAGGCCGCCCGCCTGCATGGCCTCGCTGAACGCGCTGCACCGCGCCGAGACCGAGCGGTCGGGCTCGCCGATGGAGAACCGGGTGCCTTCGAGATGGCGGACGACTCCCGGCCCTTCCAGCTCGGTCGCCGCATAGACGACACAGCCGATGGCCCGTTCGGGCGCGAGCACCGCACTGACCGCGCCGTCCGGGTCCACGCTCTCCACACGGTGACCGTCGTGCGGTCCGCCGTGCCGGTGGAAGTACCACCAGGGGATGCCGTTCTGGGCGGCCACCACCGCCGTGGTGTCGTGCAGCAGTGGCTCGATCAGCGGCCCGCACGCCGCGTACGAGTTGGCCTTGAGGCCGAGGAAGACGAAGTCGACCGGTCCGATGTCGGCCGGGTCGTCGGTGGCATGGGCGCGCGCCGTGAAGTCACCGCGCGCGCTGAGGACTCGGACTCCGTGCTGCCTCATGGCCGCCAGATGCGGTCCACGGGCGACGAGATGCACATCGGCGCCTGCGCGGTGCAGCGCGGCGCCGACATAGGCGCCGATCGCACCGGCGCCGAGAACTGCGACTTTCACTGGGAGAGCTCCGTTCGGTCGAGGGTACCGAGGAACTGGCTGAAACTGTCGACTACATATTGTCTACAGGATGGAATTCCGGGCAGCAAGGGTTCGGGCAGTACCCGGGGGAGGCCTTTGCGCGGCCACCGGCGACCGCTCGTCCGGCGTCGTCGACCGTTCGTCGTGTCAGCCGGACCGCTCATCGCATACGGTCGACCGTTCGTGTCGCGTGCCTTCCCAAACGGGGCAACCGCTTCCTATCGTTCCGGATCATGAGCCCCCCTGTCGCACCACCGGGCTGGAGCCGCTGGCTCGTTCCCCCGGCCGCGCTCTCGGTCCACCTCGCCATCGGCCAGGCCTACGCCTGGAGCGTTTTCAAGCCGTCTCTGGAGTCCGCGCTAGGTCTGAGCGGCACCCAGAGCGCGCTGCCCTTCCAACTCGGCATCGTCATGCTGGGGCTGTCCGCCGCGTTCGGCGGCACCCTCGTCGAGCGCAACGGACCGCGCTGGGCGATGACCGTCGCCCTCATCTGTTTCTCGTCCGGATTCCTGATCGCCGCACTCGGCGCCGCCACCGAGCAGTACTGGCTGATCGTCTTCGGCTACGGCTTCGTCGGCGGGATCGGCCTCGGCATCGGCTACATCTCGCCCGTCTCGACCCTGATCAAGTGGTTCCCGGACCGGCCGGGCATGGCCACCGGCATCGCGATCATGGGCTTCGGCGGCGGCGCGCTGATCGCCTCGCCCTGGTCGGCCCAGATGCTGGAGTCCTTCGGCGCCGACTCCTCCGGGATCGCGCTCGCCTTCCTGGTGCACGGACTGACGTACGCGGTGTTCATGTCGCTCGGCGTCCTGCTGGTGCGGGTGCCACGCGGCGAGAAGCCGGCCACCGCCGCCGCCGGCCCGAGCTCCCTCGACGGAGTGCAGGTGTCCGCCCGGAACGCCGTACGCACCCCGCAGTTCTGGTGTCTGTGGGTCGTGCTCTGCATGAACGTGACAGCGGGCATCGGCATCCTGGAGAAGGCCGCCCCGATGATCACGGACTTCTTCGCGGACACGTCCACGCCGGTGTCGGCGTCCGCGGCCGCGGGCTTCGTCGCGCTGCTCTCGGCGGCCAACATGGCGGGCCGTATCGGCTGGTCGTCGACGTCCGACCTGATCGGGCGCAAGAACATCTACCGCGTGTATCTCGGTGTGGGCGCGGTGATGTACGCGCTCATCGCCTGGTTCGGGGACTCGTCCAAGCCGCTGTTCATCCTGTGCGCGCTGGTGATCCTCTCCTTCTACGGCGGCGGCTTCGCGACGATCCCCGCGTACCTGAAGGACCTCTTCGGCACCTTCCAGGTGGGCGCGATCCACGGCCGGCTGCTCACCGCCTGGTCCACGGCGGGCGTCCTCGGACCGCTGATCGTGAACTGGATCGCGGACCGGCAGGAGGAGGCCGGCAAACACGGCTCCTCGCTCTACGGCACCTCGTTCCTGATCATGATCGGCCTGCTCGTCGTCGGGTTCGTCGCCAACGAGCTCGTGCGACCCGTCCATGCCCGTCACCACATTCCCGCCCAGAGGGAGGCCACCGATGTCGAGCGAGAGCAGTCCGAGTCCGCCTAGCCGCCGCGGACTGATCGCGTTCTCCTGGCTGTGGGTGGGAGCGCCCCTCTGCTACGGCCTGTACGAACTCGTCCTGAAGGCGAAGCAACTGTTCACGGGGTGAGGCAGGTCACTCCGCGCCGGGGCACGGGCAGGTGTACGGGAAGTGCTCGGGCGTCCGAGGGCCTGACGGAAGCCGACAAGGCCGGGGCCGCTTTCCTGTGGCATCAGCTGCCGCCGTACCCGTGAGTCACTGTTCAGACTGGTGAATCCCGCTACCCAAGGCAACGATGGGACACCCATGAACGGCTCACGCATCGCCGCCGTCGGCCACTACCAGCCCGCCAAGGTGCTCACCAACGAGGAGCTGGCGGGCCTGGTCGACACCAGCGACGAGTGGATCAGAAGCCGGGTGGGCATCCGTACGCGCCATATCGCCGGGCCCGACGAGCCGGTCGACGAGCTGGCCGCGCACGCCGCGGCCAAGGCGCTCGCGGCGGCGGGCCTGGCCCCGGGCGACATCGATCTGATCCTGGTCGCCACCTCCACGGCCGTCGACCGCTCCCCGAACATGGCCGCGCGGGTCGCGGCCCGCCTCGGTGTCCCGTCGCCGGCCGCGATGGACGTCAACGTCGTCTGCGCGGGGTTCACGCACGCGCTGGCCACCGCCGATCACACGATCCGGGCCGGTGCGGCGACCCGGGCGCTGGTCATCGGCGCCGACAAGATGTCCGACGTCACGGACTGGAGCGACCGTACGACCTGTGTGCTCGTCGGCGACGGCGCGGGGGCCGCCGTGGTCGAGGCGTGCGCGCCGGACGAGGAGCCCGGGATCGGTCCGGTGCTGTGGGGCTCGGTGCCCGAGATGGGGCACGCGGTACGCATCGAGGGCACGCCCGCCCGGTTCGCGCAGGAGGGCCAGAGCGTCTACCGCTGGGCGACGACCCGGCTCCCGCCCATCGCCCGCAAGGCCTGCGAGCGCGCGGGGCTCGCTCCGGAGGACCTCGCCGGGGTCGTGCTGCACCAGGCGAACCTGCGCATCATCGAGCCGCTGGCCGAGAAGATCGGTGCCGTGAACGCGGTGGTCGCGCGCGACGTAACCGACTCCGGCAACACCTCGGCGGCCAGCATCCCGCTCGCCTTCTCCAAGCTCGTGGAGCGCGGTGAGGTCTCGACGGGGGACGCGGTGCTGCTGTTCGGCTTCGGTGGGAACCTGTCCTACGCGGGACAGGTGGTGCGCTGCCCCTAGGGGCCGGTGCGGGGGCCGGCGCCGGGCCGTGCCGGAGCCGGTTTCCGGGCGCTTCGGTTCCGTCGGCGCACCGGGGGGTGACACCGGGTGCGGGGGCCCGGGTGTGAGAACCCCAACTCCTGTCCGTTCCGGCCCTTTGTGCGCCGTAGACTGTAGACGAAAGGCAATCCATACTGGCTGTCCGGATGCCATGCTGCCGCCGCTGTGCTCACCGGTGCCGCCGCTGCCTAGGAGGGGGACCGCGATGTTGTCGACCGGACTGCCGCAGGGGGCGGTGCCGAAGCTCGAACGGCCCGGCCCGCTGCGCGACCGTGTCTACGAGGCGCTGCTCGAACTGATCATCACCGGTTCCCTCCAGCCGGGCCAGCACCTGGTCGAGAGCGAACTCGCCGGGCATCTCGGAGTGTCCCGGCAGCCCGTGCGCGAGGCCCTCCAGCGGCTCAACACCGAAGGCTGGGTCGACCTGCGCCCCGCCCAGGGCGCGTTCGTCCACGAGCCCACCGAGGAGGAGGCGGACCAGCTCCTGACGGTGCGTACGCTCCTGGAGGCCGAGGCGGCCCGGCTCGCCGCGGCGAAGGCGGGCAGCGCGGGCATCACGGCGCTCGAGGAGCTGTGCGCGGAGGGCGAGCGCGCGGTCGCCGCCGACGACGTGGACGGCGCGGTCGCGATGAACGCCCGCTTCCACGCGAAGGTCATGGAGCTCGCCGGCAACGCGGTCCTCGCCGAGCTGGCGGCACAGGTGGACCGGCGCGTCCGCTGGTACTACACACCGGTCGCCCGGCAGCGCGGTCACCAGTCCTGGATCGAGCACCGCGACCTGATCGCGGCGATCGCGACCCGGGACGAGCAGCGGGCCACGTCGGTCTCCCGCGCCCACACGGAGCACACCCGCAAGACGTACCACGAGCGCGAGAAGTAGCCCGGCGTCACGCCCGGTTGGGGCGTGACAACCAAGCCGGCCCTGCGTCGAGTTCCCGGCCCGTCAGCCGTCCCCAACGGGGGCCAGTGGCGGGCCGCTTCCGTGCGCGGCCGCCGCGAACCGCAGCTGAGGGCGCTGCCGTCCCGTCGTACGGGACGGTCGTACGGGACAGCGGGACGCTCGTCTTTGTCCTGTGAGTGGAGAAAGTTGACGGTAATTACTGCTCAACTTCTTCCCACTCCCGGCACCCGCTGCTACGTTCCCCTCGAAAGCCCGACGGATCAGGCCGATTGAGGCGGGGAGGGACACGTGAGACGCATGACGGCTCGACCCGCGAACGCGCATCAGGCGCGACTGCTGCGCCTGCTGCGGGACGGCGGCCCCAACTCCCGTGCCCAGCTGGGCGATCAGGTCGACCTCTCGCGGTCGAAGCTGGCCGTCGAGGTGGAACGGCTGCTGGAGACCGGCCTCGTGGTGGCCGACGGACTCGCCGCATCCCGCGGTGGCCGACGGTCGCACAACATCCGGCTCGCCCCGGCCCTGCGCTTCCTCGGCGTCGACATCGGCGCGACCTCGATCGACGTGGCCGTGACCAACGCCGAACTGGAAGTCCTGGGGCACCTCAACCAGCCCATGGACGTACGCGAGGGCCCGGTCGCGGTCTTCGAGCAAGTCCTGGCCATGGCAGCCAAGTTGAGGGCCTCCGGGCTCGCGGAGGGGTTCGACGGCGCCGGCATCGGCGTCCCGGGGCCGGTCCGCTTTCCCGAGGGCATCCCCGTCGCACCGCCGATCATGCCCGGCTGGGACGGCTTCCCGGTCCGCGAGGCGCTCAGCCAGGACCTCGGCTGCCCGGTCATGGTCGACAACGACGTGAACCTGATGGCGATGGGGGAGCAGCACGCGGGCGTCGCACGCTCCGTGGGCGACTTCCTCTGCGTCAAGATCGGTACCGGCATCGGCTGCGGCATCGTCGTCGGCGGTGAGGTCTACCGCGGTACGACGGGCAGCGCGGGCGACATCGGGCACATCCAGGCCGTCCCCGACGGCCGGCCGTGCGCCTGCGGCAACCGGGGCTGCCTGGAAGCCCACTTCAGCGGCGCGGCACTGGCGCGCGACGCCACGGAGGCCGCCCAGCAGGGGCTTTCGGGGGAGCTCGCCGCACGCCTGGAGGCGGCGGGCAGCCTGAGCGCCGTCGACGTCGCCGCCGCGGCCGCCGCGGGTGACGCCACCGCGCTCGATCTGATCCGCGAGGGCGGCAACCGCACCGGCCAGGTCATCGCGGCTCTGGTCAGCTTCTTCAACCCGGGTCTCGTGGTGATCGGCGGCGGAGTGACCGGTCTCGGCCACACCCTGCTCGCCGCGATCCGCACCCAGGTCTACCGCCAGTCGCTGCCGCTGGCGACCGGCAACCTGCCCATCGTGCTGGGGGAGTTGGGCCCCACCGCCGGAGTCATCGGCGCGGCCCGGCTCATCAGCGACCACCTGTTCTCGCCCGCGTAGGACTGAGCCCGTACGGCGTCCTCAGGACGTCGAGTCGCCCCACCCGTACAGCGCCCTGCTTCGCCCTGCCCTGCAACCGGCCCGCACGCCTGCCAAGGGGAACCGCCATGGCATCAGAACCACCGCTGCTCACCATGTCCGGCATCACGAAGTCGTTCCCCGGAGTCCGGGCCCTCGACGGCGTCGACCTCGACGTCCAGGCCGGCGAGGTGCACTGCCTGCTCGGACAGAACGGGGCCGGAAAGTCCACGCTCATCAAAGTCCTGGCCGGTGCCCACCAGCCGGACGACGGCACGATCGGCTGGCGTGGCGAGAACGTCACGCTCAGGTCGCCGATCGCCGCCATGCGCCTCGGAATCGCCACCATCTACCAGGAACTCGACCTGGTGGAAGGCTTGTCGGTGGCCGAGAACGTCCACCTCGGGCACGAGCCCACGGCCGCCGGCTTCGTCGTACGGGGAAAGGTGGCGCGGGAGTCGACGGCCGCACTGCTCAAGCGGCTCGGGCATCCGGAGATCGATCCGGCGCGGCTCGTCGGTGAACTGTCGGCGGCCCAGCAGCAGATCGTCTCGATGGCCCGCGCGCTCTCGCACGACGTCCGGCTCATCGTCATGGACGAGCCGTCCGCGGCTCTCGACCCCGACGAGGTCGACAACCTCTTCCGGATCGTGGGCGATGTGACCGCCGACGGCGTCGCCGTCGTCTACATCTCCCACCGCCTGGAGGAGATCCGCCGTATCGGCGACCGCGTGACCGTGCTGAAGGACGGCCGTGCGGTGGCGGGCGGACTGCCCGCGAAGTCCACGCCGACCCGGGACGTCGTGGCCCTGATGACGGGACGCAACGTCGAGTACGTCTTCCCCGACCGGCCCACGCGTGAGCCGTCGGCCGAACCGGTGCTGAAGGTCCAAGGACTGTCCAGGACAGGGGAGTTCGCGCCGCTCGACCTCGAACTGCGCCCCGGCGAAATCGTCGGTCTCGCGGGGCTCGTCGGCTCCGGACGCTCCGAGATCCTGGAGACGATCTACGGGGCGCGGAAGGCGACCTCCGGTCAAGTACTCGTGGACAGACGGCCGTTGCGGTCCGGCAGCGTACGTGCCGCCGTCCGTGCCGGGCTCGGACTCGCCCCCGAGGAACGCAAGGCCCAGGCCCTGCTGATGCTGGAGTCCGTCACTCGCAATGTGTCGGTCTCCTCCATGTCCCGCTTCTCGCGCGGAGGTTGGATCGACCGGCGTGCCGAGCGGTGCGCGGCGCGGGCGGCGACCCGCGAGCTGTCCCTGCGCCCCGACAACCCCTCCGCACCCGTGCGGACCCTCTCCGGCGGCAACCAGCAGAAGGCCGTCCTCGCGCGCTGGCTGCTGCGCGGCTGCCGCGTCCTGCTGCTCGACGAACCGACCCGCGGGGTCGACGTCGGCGCCCGCGCCGAGCTGTACGCGGTCATCCGCCGGCTCGCCGACGAGGGCCTCGCCGTCCTGCTGGTCTCCAGCGAAGTGCCCGAGGTCCTCGGGCTCGCCGACCGGGTCCTCGTCCTCCGCGAAGGCCAGGTCGTCCACACCGCCCCGGCCCGCGAACTCGACGAGCACCGCGTACTCGACCTCGTCATGGAAGGAAGCCCGGTGGCCACTGAAGGGAGCCCGGCGTCATGACACAGCCCGTATCTCCGCCCAGGGACGACACCCACAAGGCGTCGCCGGTCAGGGAACACCCGTCGTGGCGGACGCTCGCGGCCCGTGCCGACGTCCGCACCCTCTCGCTCCTCGGTGTGCTCGCCGCGCTGGTCGTCATCGGCGGCATCACCAAGCCGGACGAGTTCCTCGACACCCGCAACCTCCAACTCGTCCTCACCCAGGCCTCGGTGATCGGTGTCGTCACCGTCGGCATGACCTTCGTGATCACCTCCGGCGGCATCGACCTCTCGGTCGGCGCGATCGTCGCGCTCAGTTCGGTCTGGGCGACGACCGTCGCGACCCAGGAGTACGGCTTCGCGGGCGTCCTCTTCACCGCTGTGCTCGTCGGTGTCGGCTGCGGGCTGGTGAACGGACTGCTCATCGCCTACGGGGCGATGGTCCCGTTCATCGCGACCCTCGCCATGCTCGCCTCGGCCCGCGGGCTGGCCCTCCAGATCACGGACGGCAAGACGCAGATCGTCAGCATCAACGGGATTCTGAAGCTCGGCGAGCGCGACTCGTACGTGCTCGGCATTCCGCCCCTGGTGCTCGTCTTCGCCGTCGTCACGGTCATCGGCTGGCTGATCCTGAACCGCACCACCTTCGGCCGGCGCACGGTCGCCGTCGGCGGCAACGCGGAGGCGGCACGGCTCGCCGGCATCGACGTACGACGACAGCGGCTGTACCTCTATCTGCTCTCCGGGCTGTGCTGCGGCATCGCCGCGTTCCTGCTGATCATCCTGTCCGGCTCGGGCCAGAACACCAACGGCAACCTGTACGAACTCGACGCCATCGCGGCCGCGATCATCGGCGGCACGCTGCTCAGCGGGGGCCGGGGCACCATCACCGGCTCGGTGCTCGGTGTCCTGATCTTCACCACGATCACCAACATCTTCGCGCTCAACAACCTGCAGAGCGACGTCCAGCAGATCGCCAAGGGCGCGATCATCGTGGCCGCCGTGCTCGTGCAGCGCCGTACCGCGCAGACCACTTGAGCCGCCCCATACGGGAAGGGTGCACCGCCATGCCAGAACCCACGAGCCTCACCAGCCGCAGAGGACTGCTCTTCGGGACCGCCGCCGTCTCGGCCGGCGCCCTCCTCGCCGGCTGTACCAGCAACGACTCCGGCGACGACAACGCGACCGCGAACGAGCAGCCGGCCGCCGACGACAAGCCCGGCAAGCACGTCACCATCGGCTTCGCGGGGCCGCAGGCCGACCACGGCTGGCTCAACGCGATCAACGACAACGCCAAGAACCGGGCCAAGAAGTACGACGACGTGACGCTGGAGATCACCGAGGGATCCAACGACACGGCCGCGCAGATCGGCCAGATCGAGACACTGATCAACAAGAAGGTCGACGTCCTGGTGGTGCTGCCCGCCGACGGCAAGGCGCTCACCCAGGTCGGCCTGAAGGCCATGCGCGCGGGCATCCCCGTCGTCAACCTCGACCGGATCTTCAACTCCCCGCAGGCGTACCGCTGCTGGATCGGCGGCGACAACTACGGCATGGGCCTCAGCGCGGGCCACTACATCGGCGAGAAACTCAAGGACAAGAAGAACGCACGGGTCATCGAACTCGCGGGGCTGGACAACCTGGAGCTCACCAAGCAGCGCACCCAGGGCTTCGACGCGGCGCTGAAGAACTATCCCAACATCAAGAAGGTCGCCCGCCAGGCAGCCGACTTCACCGTCGAGTCCGGGCAGGCCAAGATGGCCCAACTCCTGCAGGCGCAGTCGAAGTTCGACGCCCTGTGGAACCACGACGACGACCAGGGCGTGGGCGCGCTGCGGGCCATCAAGCAGGCCGGGCGCGACGACTTCCTGATGGTCGGCGGCGCTGGGGCGCTGTCCGCCTTCCAGGCCATCGACGCCGACAACAGCGTCCTCAAGGCCACCGTCCTCTACCCGCCGACCATGGCCGCCTCCGCCATCGACCTCGCCCGCGCGCTCGGCCAGGGCAAGGGGGTGAGCGGTATCGCCGAGTTCGAGATCCCGGCGTCGCTGACGCTCTACTCGGCCGTCGTCGACAAGGAGAACGTCGGCCGGTACATGTCCACCGGCTTCAAGTGAGGCGCTCACCCCCCAGGGCCTGCCCGCCACCGCACCGGCGGACAGGCCCCACCCCCCACCGCGCCACGACGACGAGGAGGACATCCGCATGGGACAGCCGCACCGGGGCGACGAGGCAGAGAAGCCGCCATTGGGCGTGGGCATGGTCGGATACGCGTTCATGGGCGCCGCCCACTCGCAGGGCTGGCGCACGGCCGGCCGCGTTTTCGACCTGCCGCAGCGCCCGGTTCTCGCCGCCGTCTGCGGCCGCGACGCACAGGCGGTGCGCGCCATGGCCGACCGGCACGGCTGGGCGGCCACGGAGACCGACTGGCGTGCCCTGATCGAGCGCGACGACGTCGACCTCGTCGACATCTGCACCCCCGGCGACAGCCACGCCGAGATCGCCGTCGCCGCGCTGGCCGCCGGCAAGCACGTGCTGTGCGAGAAGCCGCTCGCCAACACGGTCGAGGAGGCCGAGGCCATGACCGAGGCGGCCGAAGCCGCCGCCCGGCGCGGCCAGGTGGCCATGGTCGGCTTCAACTACCGCCGTGTGCCCGCCACTTCACTGGCCCGCTCGATGGTCGCCGAGGGGCGCCTGGGGACCCTGCGCCATGTCCGGGTGACGTACCTTCAGGACTGGCTGGTGGACCCGGAGTTCCCGCTGACCTGGCGACTGCGCAAGGAGACGGCGGGGTCGGGCGCGCTCGGGGACCTGGGAGCGCACATCGTGGACCTCGCGCAGTACCTGGCGGGGGAGCCCGTCGTCGGCGTCTCGGCGCTCACCGAGACCTTCGTCCGCGTGCGGCCACTGCCCGCCGGTGCGTCCAGCGGTCTGTCGGCGGCGGGAGCGGCAGGCGACACCGCGCCGGCCGGCGCGGCGGGCGACACCGAGGGCGGCGCACCGGCGGCAGGCGGACGCGGCACGGTCACCGTCGACGACGCCGCCGTCTTCACCGGCCGGCTCGCCTCCGGCGCGCTCGCCTCCTTCGAGGCCTCCCGGTTCGCGACCGGCCGCAAGAACGCCCTGCGCATCGAACTCAACGGCGAGCGCGGCTCGTTGGCCTTCGACCTGGAGCGCCTCAACGAGCTCTCGTACCACGACCACACCGAGCCCGGCACCTACGCGGGTTTCCGCCGCATCCTCGTCACCGAGCCCGACCACCCCTACCTGGAGGCCTGGTGGCCGCCGGGCCACGCTCTCGGCTACGAGCACACCTTCGTGCACCAGGCCCGCGACCTGGTGCGGGCCATCGCGGCGGGTCAGCCGCCCACGCCGTCCTTCGCCGACGGCCTGCAGGTGCAGCGCGTGCTGGCCGCGGTCGAGGAGAGCGCCGCGAAGAACTCCGTCTACACGCCCGTCCAGGCCTAGAGGAGGACCGACGACATGCCCCGCACCTTCACACTCTTCACCGGCCAGTGGGCCGACCTGCCCCTCGAAGAGGTCTGCCGGCTCGCCCGCGACTTCGGCTACGACGGACTCGAACTCGCCTGCTGGGGCGACCATTTCGAGGTCGACAAGGCCCTCGCGGACCCCGCCTACATCGACTCGCGCCACCAGCTGCTCGACAAGTACGGCCTCAAGTGCTGGGCCATCTCCAACCACCTGGTCGGCCAGGCCGTCTGCGACGCCATCATCGACGAGCGCCACCAGGCCATCCTGCCCGCCCGGATCTGGGGCGACGGCGAGCCCGAGGGCGTACGGCAGCGGGCCGCCGCCGAAATGGCCGACACCGCGCGCGCGGCGGCCGCCCTCGGTGTCGACACCGTCATCGGGTTCACCGGCTCGGCGATCTGGCATCTGGTCGCCATGTTCCCGCCCGCCCCCGAGTCGATGATCGAGCGCGGCTACGAGGACTTCGCGACCCGCTGGAACCCGGTCCTGGACGTCTTCGACGCACAGGGCGTGCGGTTCGCCCACGAGGTCCACCCCAGCGAGATCGCGTACGACTACTGGACAACTCAGCGCGCGCTGGCGGCAGTCGACCACCGTCCCGCCTTCGGCCTGAACTTCGATCCCTCCCATTTCGTGTGGCAGGACCTGGACCCGGTCGGCTTCCTCTACGACTTCCGGGACCGGATCTACCACGTCGACTGCAAAGAGGCCCGCAAACGGCTCGACGGCCGCAACGGCCGCCTCGGCTCGCACCTGCCCTGGGGCGACCCGCGCCGCGGCTGGGACTTCGTCTCGGCGGGCCACGGGGACGTCCCCTGGGAGGACGTCTTCCGGATGCTGCGCTCCATCGACTACACGGGCCCTGTCTCCGTGGAGTGGGAGGACGCCGGCATGGACCGGCTCCAGGGCGCACCCGAGGCCCTGACCCGCCTCAAGGCCTACGACTTCGAGCCACCGACCGCCTCGTTCGACGCGGCGTTCGGCGGCAACGACTGAGCAGCCCGGGCCCGGCCACAACGCCGGGCCCGCGCAGAGGACCTCCGGAGTGACGGCGCACTCCGGCCTACCGCACCCGCCCGTACGACCAGCCCCTTCATGGAGGCATTTCGTGCACCCGAACGGCAGGAACACCAGCACCAGGAGCCACGCAAGACGTCCGAGACTCCGCGGGGCACTCGCCCTGCTGAGCGGCGCGCTGCTCGCGGCCGCCTCCCTCACCCTCACCGCGCCCCCGGCCGGCGCAGCCGTCGCCGACCCGGGAAGTTCGGCGGCCGAGGACTTCCAGCAGGTCACCCTCGCCAAGGGGGAACCCGAGGTCGGCGAGCCCATGTCGCTCGCCGTGCTCCCCGACCGCTCGGTCCTGCACACCTCGCGTGATGGCGAACTGCGCCTGACCGACGCCGCGGGCAACACGAAGCTCGCGGGCAAGCTCGACGTGTACACCCACGACGAGGAAGGTCTGCAGGGCGTCGGCATCGACCCCGGCTTCGCCGCCAACCGCTTCGTCTACCTCTACTACGCCCCGCCCCTGAGCACCCCCGCGGGCGACGCCCCCGAGACCGGCACCGCCGCCGACTTCGCGCCCTTCGACGGTGTGAACCGTCTCTCCCGCTTCGTGCTGAAGACGGACGGCACCCTCGACACGGCCAGCGAGAAGAAGATCCTCGACGTCCGGACGTCCCGGGGCATCTGCTGTCACGTCGGCGGCGACATCGACTTCGACGCGGCCGGGAACCTCTATCTGTCGACCGGCGACGACTCCAACCCGTTCCAGTCCGACGGCTTCACTCCCATCGACGAGCGCTCCGACCGCAACCCCGCGTTCGACGCCCAGCGTTCGGCCGGCAACACCAACGACCTGCGCGGCAAGATCCTGCGCATCAAGGTCAACGCGGACGGCTCGTACGCCGTCCCGGACGGCAACCTCTTCCCGCCGGGCACCGACAAGACGCGCCCCGAGATCTACGCGATGGGCTTCCGCAACCCGTTCCGCTTCAGCGTCGACCAGAAGACCGGCATCCTGTACGTCGGTGACTACGGCCCGGACGCCGGCGCCGCCGACCCCGCCCGCGGCCCGGCGGGCCAGGTCGAGTTCGCCCGCGTCACGAAGCCCGGCAACTTCGGCTGGCCGTACTGCACGGGCGACAATGACGCCTACGTCGACTACGACTTCGCGACCAAGCAGTCAGGGTCCGCGTTCGACTGCGCCGCTCCCAAGAACAACTCGCCGCACAACACCGGCCTCACGGACCTGCCGCCGGCGCAGGCCGCCTGGATCCCGTACAACGGCCCGTCCGTCCCGGAGTTCGGGGACGGCTCCGAGTCACCGATGGGCGGTCCTGTCTACCACTACGACGCCTCGCTCGACTCCCCGGTCAAGTTCCCGCAGGCCTACGACGGGAACTTCTTCGCCGGCGAGTTCGGCCGCCGCTGGATCAAGCGGATCGTGTCGGACGGCGACGGGACGGTGCAGTCCATCAACGACGTGCCGTGGACCGGCACACAGGTGATGGACATGGCGTTCGGGCCCGACGGCGCGCTGTACGTCCTCGACTACGGCACCGCCTGGTTCGGCGGCGACGAGCACTCCGGCCTGTACCGGATCGAGAACGCCACCGACGGTCACTCGCCGGTCGCCCAGGCCGCGGCCGACCGCACCTCGGGCCAGGCACCGCTGAAGGTGAAGTTCTCGTCCGCCGGCACGACGGACGCGGACGGTGACGCCCTCACGTACAGCTGGGACTTCGGCGACGGCGGCACGTCGACCGCGGCGAACCCCACGCACAAGTACAAGAAGAACGGGACGTACACCGCGACGCTGACGGCCAAGGACGCGACCGGACGGACCGGGAGCGCGAGCGTGCAGGTCGTGGTCGGCAACACGGCACCCCAGGTGGTGCTCCAACTGCCCAAGGACGGGCAGCTGTTCAGCTTCGGCGACGCCGTGCCCTTCAAGGTGAAGGTCACCGACCCGGAGGACGGCAGCGCGATCGACTGCGCCAAGGTGAAGGTCACCTTCGTCCTCGGCCACGACAGCCACGGCCACCCGGTCACCTCGGCCAACGGCTGCTCCGGCACCATCCAGACCAGTGCCGACGGCGGTCATGACGACGACGCCAACATCTTCGGGGTCTTCGACGCCGAGTACACCGACGGCGGTGGCGGCGGCCAGGCCCCGCTGACCACCCACGACCAGAACGTCGTCCAGCCCAGGCACCGCCAGGCCGAGCACTACGGCAAGGCCTCCGGCGTCACCGTCCAGTCCAAGGCCACCGCACACGGCGGCAAGACGGTCGGCGACATCAACAACGGCGACTGGATCTCCTTCACGCCGTACGTGCTCGCCGACGCCAAGAAGATCACCGCGCGCATCGCGTCCGGTGGCACCGGCGGCACCCTCCAGGTCCGCGCGGGCTCCCCGACCGGGCGGCTGCTGGGCACCGCGACCGTGCCGGTGACCGGCGGCTGGGAGACCTTCCAGGACGTCAGCGCGAACATCTCGCGCGCACCGGCCGGCACCACCACGCTCTACCTGGTCTTCAAGGGCAGTGGCACCGGCGCACTGTACGACGTCGACGACTTCACCTTCACCACGAGCTGACGGGAGTGTGACCGACATGCGCGCCTCCCTGCGAGTGATGACGTCGGCCGCCGCGACCGCCCTGCTGATCGGGTGCGTTTCGGGACCGGCCGCCTCCAAGGGGCCGGACGAGACACGGGTCCTGGTCTTCTCCAGGACAGCCGGCTTCCGCCACGACTCGATCCCCGAAGGGATCGCCGCTGTACGGGAGTTGGGCTCCGCCAACGGGTTCGCGGTGGACGCCACCGAGGACGCCGGCGCCTTCACCGCGAAGAACCTCGCGCGGTACGGGGCCGTGGTGTTCCTCTCGACCACGGGTGACGTCCTGGACGCCACCCAACAGACCGCCTTCGAGCGGTACATCAAGCGCGGTGGTGGCTACGTGGGCGTCCACGCGGCCGCCGACACCGAGTACGACTGGGCGTTCTACGGCGGTCTCGCCGGCGCCTACTTCCAGTCGCACCCGGCGATCCAGCCCGCGACGGTCGACGTCGAGGACCGCGGCAACCCGGCGACCGGGCACCTGGATCCGACCTGGCACCGGACGGACGAGTGGTACAACTACCGCTCCAACCCCCGGGACCACGCCCACGTCCTGGCCTCGCTCGACGAGTCGTCGTACAGCGGCGGCACGATGAGCGGGGACCATCCGATCGCCTGGTGCCAGACCTACCAGGGTGGCCGCGCCTTCTACACCGGCGGCGGTCACACCAAGGAGTCGTACAGCGAAGCCGCCTTCCGGCAGCACCTGTTGGGCGGCATCCGGTACGCCGTCGGCGACGCACAGGCCGACTGCCGTCCGGAGAACGGCTACCGACCGCTCTTCGACGGCACGGCCGAGTCCCTGTCGGCCTGGCGGCAGGCGGGTCCCGGCTCCTTCTCCCGGTCGGACGACGGCACGCTCACGTCGAACGGCGGCCTCGGCATGCTCTGGTACGCCGGCTCCGGCTTCGGCGCCTACTCGCTGAAGCTGGACTGGAAGGTGGACGGGGACGACAACTCCGGTGTCTTCGTGGGCTTTCCGGCCTCCGACGACCCCTGGTCGGCCGTGAACAACGGCTACGAGGTCCAGATCGACGCCACGGACGTGCCCGAGAGGACCACGGGATCCGTCTACAGCTTCCAGTCCGCCGACATCGGCAGGCGCGACCGTGCGCTGAACCCGCCGGGGGAGTGGAACACGTACGAGATCCGCGTGGAGGGCGAACGGCTCCGCGTCTGGCTCAACGGCGTGCGGATCAACGATTTCACCAACACCGATCCGGCCCGGAGTCTGCGGGACGGCCATGTCGGCATCCAGAACCACGGAGCCGACGACCAGGTGTCCTTCCGTGACATCCGGATCAAGGAACTGCCCGTGCGCTCCGGCGCGCCGGGCGACTGAGCGGCGGCGGGCGGGAGACGCCGGACTTCCGCCCGCCGTCTTTGTCCCCCACTTTCCCGTGGCTGTCGTACGAGGACCGTACGACGACGCCCGCCGGGGTCCGCCGGAAGCCGCCGGGGTCTGCCGGAGTCCGCTGGATTTCGACGGGAGTCCGACGGGAGTCCGACGGAACCGATGGAGCCCGACGGACTCCGGCGCGTGGGATGACGTTCGACGAAGTTCGAAAAAGGAGGCTGCCCATGTCCGCGTCCCCTTCCGAATCCCGGGTGGGGGTGTGGCTGATCGGAGCACGCGGCTCCGTCGCCACCACCGCCATCGCCGGCTGCGCGGCCATGACCGCCGGCCTGCATCCCCCGACGGGCATGGTCACCGAGACCGACCTCTTCGCCGACAGCGGTCTGCCGGCCCTGTCGTCCTTCGTGTTCGGCGGCCACGACACGCTCGACTGCCCGCTCCCCAAGCGGGCGGAGGCGCTGGCCGCCGGGGGAGTGCTGCCACCCGGGCTGCCGGCGGCGATCGGCGCCGAACTGGCCGACGCCGACCGCGAGATCAGCCCCGGCGGTCCCGCCGCCGGGGACACCCGGGCCCCGGAGGAACTCATCGAGACGTTCGCCTCGGACATTCGCGATTTCGTACGGCGGCGGGGGCTCGCCCGGGCGGTCGTGGTGAACGTGGCGTCCACCGAACCGGACCCCGTGCGCCGGAACCCACAGGGGGACTCGTCCTCCGAACTTCCGCTCCCCGCAAGCTCGTTGTACGCGGCGGCAGCCCTGCGCGCCGGCTGCCCGTACGTGAACTTCACCCCGTCGACCGGTCTGCACCACCCCGTGCTGGCACCCCTGGCCGAGACCTGCGGCCTGCCCCACGCGGGCCGGGACGGCAAGACCGGACAGACGCTGCTCCGGTCGGTCCTCGGGCCGATGTTCGCGCAGCGCGCGCTGCGGGTGCGCGCCTGGTCCGGCACGAACCTCCTCGGCGGCGGTGACGGCGCCTCCCTCGCCGACCCGGCCGCCGCCGCGGCGAAGAACGCCGGCAAGGAGCGCGTCCTCGCGGACACGCTGGGCGTGGTGCCGGAGGGCGAGGTCCACATCGACGACGTCCCCGCGCTCGGCGACTGGAAGACCGCCTGGGACCACGTCGCCTTCGACGGCTTCCTCGGCACCCGCATGGTCCTCCAGACGACCTGGCAGGGCTGCGACTCGGCCCTGGCCGCACCCCTGATCCTCGACCTGGCCCGGCTGGTCGCGCGCGCCCACGAGGCCGGCCTGACCGGGCCGCTGAGCGAACTCGGCTTCTACTTCAAGGACCCCGTGGGGGAGGGGCCCGCGGCCCTCGGTGAGCAGTACGCGGCCCTGGCCACCTTCGCGGAACGGCTCCGCGACCTCCGGGGGGAGGCGGCGTGAGGGGGCTGTGGGGAGGCGAGGGGCGCGGGTCGCTCGGGACGCGTGGCGTTCTCGGCGCATTCGGCGTTCTCGGGGCCGGTGTGGCTGTCATTTCGGTGGGAGCGGTGTGGGCGTCGCGGGCGGGGGCGTCGGGGGGACCGGGCACGCGGGCGCTGACGGAGACGTCAGCTGCAAACTCGGCGTCAGCCTCAAGGTCGGTGCCGGCGTCAGCCTCAGGTTCTGCGCCGGCGGCGACTCCGGCGTCAGCTGCTAGCCCGGTGCCGGTGCCGACGGTGGCGTCGGCCTCAGGTTCGGGGGGGACGGTGACTCCGACGTCGGCCTCGGGTTCGGCAGCGACGGTGACGTCGGCCTCAGGCTCGGCGCCGACTTCAGCCTCAAGGTCGGCGCCGACGGTGGCCTCGACGCCGGCCTCAAGCCCGGCGCCGACGGTGACCTCAGCCTCGACACCGACACCGACACCGACGGGGATGGCGCAGGCGAAGACGGCGGAGGCCCCCGGCATGGCGGCGGCCCAAGCCGCCGGTGGGGGTGGCCGTAGGCGAGGCACGGGGCGGGCCTGGGCCGAACTGCTCCGTCTGCCCGCCCTGTTCACCGTCCCCGGCGACGCACTCGCGGGCGCGGCCGCAGCCGGCGCCCGGCCGAACCCCCGCACCCTGCTCGCCATCGGTTCCTCCCTCTGCCTGTACGAGGCCGGCATGGCCCTCAACGACTGGGCCGACCAGGCCGAGGACGCCGTGGACCGCCCGCACCGCCCGCTGCCCTCGGGCCGTATCCGGCCGACCGCCGCCCTCGCCGCGGCCGGCGCCCTCACGGCGGCGGGCCTCGCGCTGGCCGCCCGTGCGGGCGGCCGGTCCCTGGCGGTGGCCGTGCCGCTCGCGGCCACGGTCTGGGCGTACGACCTCGGGCTCAAACGGACCCCCGCCGGACCGGCGGCGATGGCTGCCGCCCGCGGCCTCGACCTCCTGCTCGGCGCGACGGCCACCGGCGGCCGGCCCCGGTCCGCCCTGCCCGCGGCCCTGACCCTGGCCACCCACACCTTCGCGGTGACCACCGTCTCCCGCGGCGAGACACAGGGCGGCTCGCACACGGCACCGCTGGCCGCGCTGCTCACCACAGGGGCGGTGGTCTGGGGACTCACCCGCGGTCGACCGGCCGCGGGCACAGACCGACGTCCGCAGTCCGCGCACCGGGGGACTTGGGACGCCGACGCGGGGCTCGGACGGTCGCGTTCGGCCTCCGGCCTGGGCTCGGGTATCTCCGCGCACCGCGGGAGTTGGGACGCCGACGCGGGGATCCGACGGTCGCGCTCGGCCTCCGGCCTGGACTCGGGTATCTCCGCGCACCGCGGGACTCCCGACGCCGGCAGCCCGTCGTCGCGCCCGGCCTCCGGCCAGGGCTCGCGCATCCCCACCCACCGCGGGATTCCAGCCGTACGACGTCCGTCGTCGTCCCCAGGCTCAAGCCCAGGCAGCCCGCCCACCCCCACGGACGCCATACACACGGCCCTCACCGTCGCCTACGCCGTGACCTCCGCCCGGCCCCTCTTTCATGCCGCCCTCAACCCCTCGCCTCCGCTCACGCAGCGCGCCGTCGGCGGGGGCATTCGCGCCATGATTCCGCTCCAGGCCGCGCTCGCCGCACGCGCAGGTGCCCCGGCCGTCGCCGTTCTCACGGCCCTACTCGCCCCGGCGGCACGGAAGTTCGCGAGGAAGGTGAGCGTCACATGAGGGAGACGCCCCGCCTCGCGCCGAACCCCGGCTCCCACCCCCTCCGCTTCGGCTACGGCACCAACGGCCTCACCGACCTCCGTCTCGACGACGCCCTCTCGCTCCTCGCCGACCTCGGCTACGACGGCGTCGGCCTGACCCTCGACCACATGCACCTCGACCCGCTGGGCCCTGATCTCGCCGCCCGCACCCGTAAGGTGGCGCGACGGCTCGACGCCCTCGGCCTGGGGGTCACCGTGGAGACCGGGGCCCGCTATGTCCTCGACCCACGCCGCAAACACGGCCCCTCACTGCTCGACCCGGACCCCGAGGACCGCGCCCGGCGGGTCGATCTGCTCGTCCGTGCCGTGCGAGTGGCCGCCGACCTCGGCGCGCACGCCGTGCACTGCTTCAGCGGAATCACCCCCGCCGGCACGGAGGAGGACACCGCCTGGAAACGCCTCGCCGAGGCACTCGACCCCGTCCTGAGCGCCGCCACCGAGGCCGGCGTACCGCTCGCCGTCGAACCCGAACCAGGACATCTGCTCGCCACCCTCGCCGACTTCCACCGGCTCCGCGAGACGCTCGGCGACCCCGACGCACTCGGTCTCACCCTCGACATCGGGCACTGCCAGTGCCTCGAACCCCTCTCACCCGCCGACTGCGTACGCGCCGCCGCCCCCTGGCTGCGCCACGTCCAGATCGAGGACATGCGCCGCGGCGTCCACGAACACCTCCCGTTCGGGGACGGGGAGATCGACTTCCCGCCCGTACTCGAAGCTCTGGCGGCCACCGGCTACCAGGCGCTGACCGTCGTCGAACTACCCCGCCACTCCCACGCGGGCCCCCACTTCGCCGGACGGTCCCTCCCGTTCCTCCACCGCGCGGCCCGGGCGATCCCCAAGGGCCTCGAAGGGACAGCCCCGTGAACCACCACCCACACCCCACCCGCGACAGCCGGGCGCACCACACCCCCCAGCCGGCCGTCGCCGTCCTGCACTCGCGTCTGAACAGCTGTCTGGGCCCGGCCGCCCGCGCCTGGCTCGACCAGGCCCTCGACGAGGCCGCCACGCACCCCGGCATCCACGGACCCATCTCCGTATGGGAGTTGCGGATCGCCGAGGCCGGCCGCCGGTGCGGACCCGAGTACGCCGACGCCGCCCGCGTCCTGCTGCTGCACGCCGCCCGCGCCGACCCGGACGCCCTCGCCCGCGTCTACCGGCAGGGCACCGCCGCCGAACGCCGGGCCGTCCTGCAGGCCCTGCCCCACCTCGTCACCGGCCCCGACGCCCTCCCCCTAGTCGAGGACGCCCTGCGCACCAACGACACCCGGCTCGTCGCCGCCGCCGTCGGCCCGTACGCCGCCCGGCACCTGGACGCCCACAACTGGCGGCACGCCGTCCTGAAGTGCCTGTTCACCGGCGTCCCCGTCGACGAGGTGAGCGACCTGCCGCGGCGTGCCCACGCCGATGCCGAACTCGCCCGGATGCTCGGCGACTACGCCGACGAACGCACCGCCGCGGGCCGCTCCGTACCCGAGGACCTGCACCGCGTTCTGGCCCTGACCGACCCCACGGCCGCCGGTTCCGCCGCGGCCGGCCGCACCCCCACGAATGGCGCTCCCGGTCCGGCGGCCCCGTCCGGCACCCGCGCCTCGTCCGGCAAGGAGTCCTGATGCGCATCTTCGACCCCCACATCCACATGACGTCACGGACCACCGACGACTACCAGGCCATGTACACCGCAGGCGTCCGCGCCGTTGTCGAACCCGCCTTCTGGCTCGGCCAGCCCCGCACCTCGCCCGCCTCCTTCCTCGACTACTTCGACTCCCTCCTCGGCTGGGAGCCCTTTCGTGCCGCCCAGTACGGCATCGCCCACCACTGCACGCTCGCCCTCAACCCCAAGGAGGCGAACGACCCCCGCTGCGTCCCCGTCCTCGACGAACTGCCCCGCTATCTCGTCAAGGACCAGGTCGTCGCCGTCGGCGAGATCGGCTACGACTCGATGACCCCCGCCGAGGACACCGCTCTCGCGGCCCAGCTCCAGCTCGCCGCCGACCACGGGCTGCCCGCCCTCGTGCACACCCCGCACCGCGACAAGCTCGCCGGGCTGCGCCGCACCCTGGACCTCGTCCGCGAATCGGCGCTGGCCCCGGACCGCGTGCTCGTCGACCACCTCAACGAGACCACCGTCAAGGAGGCCAAGGACAGCGGCTGCTGGCTCGGCTTCTCCGTCTATCCCGACACCAAGATGGACGAGGAACGCATGGTCACCGTGCTCAAGGAGTTCGGCCCCGAGAAGGTGCTCGTCAACTCGGCCGCCGACTGGGGCAGAAGCGATCCCCTCAAGACCCGCAAGGTCGGGGACGCGCTGCTGGCCGCCGGATTCACCGACGACGAGGTCGACCTGGTGCTGTGGCGCAACCCGGTCGCCTTCTACGCGCTCAGCGGGCGCCTCGACCTCGACCTCGCCGACACGGCCGCCACCCACGAGGGCAACTCCATCCTCCGCGGCGGGGAGTGAGCGATGCGCTTCCGCCACCCCGACGGTTCCGTCGTCCACCTCGCCTACTGCACCAACGTCCACCCGGCCGAAACCCTCGACGGTGTCCTCGGCCAGCTCCGCGACCACTGCGAACCCGTCCGCCGGCGCCTGGGCCGCGACCGCCTCGGCATCGGACTGTGGCTCGCCAAGGACGCCGCCCGCGCCCTGGTCACAGATCCGTCGGCGCTGCGCGGACTGCGCACCGAACTCGACCGCCGCGGCCTCGAAGTGGTCACCCTCAACGGCTTCCCGTACGAGGGCTTCGGCGCCGAAGTGGTCAAGTACCGCGTCTACAAGCCGGACTGGGCCGACCCCGAGCGCCTCCAGCACACCACCGCGCTGGCCCGGGTCCTCGCCCGACTGCTCCCGGACGACGTCACCGAAGGCAGCATCTCCACGCTGCCGCTCGCCTGGCGCACCATGTACGACGAAGGGCGGGCAGCCGCGGCCCGCGCGGCGCTCACCACGCTCGCCGGACGCCTCGACGCCCTGGAGGAGCTGACCGGCCGCTCCATCCGGATCGGCCTGGAACCCGAACCGGGCTGCGTCGTCGAGACGACGCGGGACGCCATCGCCCCGCTCACCGCCGTTGCCCACGACCGCATCGGCATCTGCGTCGACACCTGCCACCTCGCCACCTCCTTCGAGGACCCGGACACCGCCCTGGACGCGCTCGCCCGAGCCGGGGTCCCGGTCGTCAAATCCCAGCTCTCCGCCGCCCTGCACGCCGAACACCCCCATCTCCCGGAAGTCCGCACCGCTCTCGCCGCCTTCGACGAACCCCGCTTCCTGCACCAGACCCGCACCAGCACCGCCGGTGGACTGCGCGGCACCGACGACCTCGGCGAGGCCCTCGCAGGCGACGCCCTGCCGGACGGCGCCCCCTGGCGCGCCCACTTCCACGTCCCGCTGCACGCGGCCCCCGCCGCACCCCTCACCTCCACGCTCCCCGTGCTCCGGGCCGCGCTGACCCGACTCGTGGGCGGCCCGCACCCGCTCACCCGTCACCTGGAGGTCGAGACCTACACCTGGCAGGCCCTGCCGCCCGAGCTGCGCCCCCGCGCCCGCGCCCAGCTCGCCGACGGCATCGCCGCCGAACTCACCCTCGCCCGCGACCTCCTGACGGACCTCGGCCTGAAGGAACTCCCATGAGCACCGCACCGGAACGCCCCGGCCGGCCCACCCCGCTCCTCGTCCTGGACGTCGTAGGCCTCACCCCCCGTCTCCTCGACCACATGCCGCACCTCAAGGCCCTCGGCCAGTCCGGCTCCCGCGCCCCGCTCGGTACCGTCCTGCCCGCCGTCACCTGCGCCGCCCAGTCCACCTTCCTCACCGGCAGCCACCCCGCCGAGCACGGCATCGTCGGCAACGGCTGGTACTTCCGCGAGCTCGGCGACGTACTCCTGTGGCGCCAGCACAACGGCCTGGTCTCCGGCGACAGGCTGTGGGACGCCGCCCGGCGCGCGCACCCCGGCTACACGGTCGCCAACATCTGCTGGTGGTACGCCATGGGTGCCGACACCGACTTCACGGTCACCCCCCGTCCCGTCTACTACGCCGACGGCCGCAAGGAGCCCGACTGCTACACCCGGCCCCCGGCCCTGCACGACGAACTCACCGAGAAATTCGGCACGTTCCCCCTCTTCCACTTCTGGGGGCCCGGCGCGGACCTCGTCTCCAGCCGGTGGATCATCGACGCGACCCGTCACATCATGGGCACCCGCCGACCGGACCTGACCCTCTGCTACCTCCCTCACCTCGACTACGACCTGCAACGCTTCGGACCCGACGACCCGCGCTCCCTCAAGGCGGCGGCCGACCTCGACACGGCCCTGGCACCCCTCCTCGACGACGCCAAGGCGCAGGGCCGCACCGTCGTCGCGCTCTCCGAGTACGGCATCACGCGGGTGAACAGGCCCGTCGACATCAACCGCGCGCTGCGCCGTGCCGGGCTGCTCGAAGTGCACACGCAGGACGGCATGGAGTACCTCGACCCGATGGCCTCGCGTGCCTTCGCCGTCGCCGACCACCAGATCGCCCATGTCTACGTGCGCCGTCCCGAGGACCTGGAGGTCACGAAGGAGGCGCTCGCCGATCTGCCCGGTATCGAGCAACTCCTCGACGACGAGGGCAAGAAGGCCCACCACCTCGACCATCCGCGCTCGGGCGAACTCGTAGCCGTCGCGGAGCCGGACGCCTGGTTCACGTACTACTACTGGCTCGACGACGCCCACGCGCCGGACTTCGCGCAGCTCGTCGAGATCCACCGCAAACCCGGCTACGACCCGGTCGAGCTCTTCATGGACCCGCACGACCCCTACGTCAAGGTCAAGGCCGTGGGCGCGGTGGCCCGCAAGAAGCTCGGCATGCGCTACCGCATGGCGGTCGTGCCGCTGGACCCCTCACCTATTCGCGGCAGCCACGGCCGCCTTCCCCCGAGCGACGACGAAGGTCCGCTCATCATCTGCTCCACCCCCCACGCAGTCGGGGGCCGCGTCGCGGCCACCGAAGTGAAATCCCTGCTGCTCGCCCTGGCCGGCCTCGCGTGACGAGCGACTACGGCCTCGCGTGACGAGCAACTACGGAAAGTGAAACACGCGCCACTGACAACGCGTCCGGCCCACGGACGCCAACGCGGGCGCGTCCGGCACCCGCCCGACCGCACACCGACCCGAAAGAGGAACCGTGACCGTGTTCAACGACGAATCCGGAACCGACGACGCCCTGCGTCGCGCGCTCGGCGTCAACCGCCGCCGTTTTCTGAGCACCTGCACCGCCGCCGCGACCGCGGCGATCGCCGCTCCCGTCCTCGGCGCCGCACCCGCCCACGCCCAGGCCCCCGCCCGGGACAGAGGCCACGGGCACGGCGGGGACACCCTCATACCCGCGGCCAGGCGCGGCATCATTCTCTACACCGTCCGTGACGCGACGGGCCGCGATCCGCTCGCCGTCGACCTGCCGTCCGGATTCCGCGAGGTCTTCAGGCAGCTCTCGCGCCACGGCTACCGGCAGGTCGAGTTCGCGGGCTACGGCCAGCACGCCAACGCTCCCGGCGGAGCGAACCTGGAGTCCGTGGCCGGCGCCAGGCTGCTGCGTTCGTGGCTCGACGAGTACGGGCTGCGGGCACAGGGCAACCACGGCTTCATCCCGGGTTCCTGGCCGCTCACGACACCCGACCTGGACACCTTCAAGAAGCATCTGGAGATCGCCAACATCCTCGGCATGGATCACATGGGCACCGGTGGCGACCCCACCGGCAGTGACTACCGCGCCGACTGGGACGTGGCGGCCGACAAGTGGAACGCGCTCGGCGCGATCGCCCGCCGCGAGGGCATCAAGCTCTACACCCACAACCACGACGCGGCCTACGGCTTCCTGCTCGACGGCGGTCCGTCGGACGCCCAGGGCCGGCCGACCCGCAGCTCCGGCATCCGCAAGCTGGAGTACTTCCTCAAGATCACTGATCCGAAGACCGTCTGGCTGGAGATGGACATCTTCTGGGCGCATGTCGCCCAGTACAAGTTCCACACCTGCACGGCCCACGACGGCTCGACCCTGGAGAAGGTCTTCGACCCCGCGGGCCTCGTCGTCCGCAACAACAAGCGCTACCCGCTCTTCCACGCGAAGGACGGCACCGTGAACACCACGAACGGGATGGGCTACGACATGGTCCCGTTCGGCACCGGCGTCATCGACTACACGACGTTCTTCTCGCGCGTGGGCGACCGGAACTACCACAACCCGATGGTCGAGCAGGACAACGCACCCAGCTCCACCGACCTCGGGCAGTCGCTGCGGTTCGCGAAGATCGGCTACGACCACCTCGCGGCCCTCCGCAAGAAGCGTCACCAGTAAGAGGTTGCGCGGATAGGCACGCTGGAGGACGTCGGCTGCGGAACGGGCACAGGTCACAGCGATCATGGAGTTGCGGCGCTCCTTGATCGCTGGGGGACCTGTGCCCGCGCTGCCATCGTGGCTGACTGAACCACTCCGGGATCAATTCGCGGCGCTGCTGCCCGAGCGGCCGGTGTACCACCCGGACCATCCGCTCGGGTGCCACCGCCGGCGCATCAGCGACCGGATCATCTTCGACGAGATGCTGCAACTGACCCGCTCCGTTCACTTCGGCAGATCGGCGGAGAGGAAGGGAGCAAGGAGCGCGAACAATGCGTCGGGGCGGTCGAGGGGGATGATGTGGCCGCAGTCCTGGAGGTGGTGTCCGACCAGGTCATCGGCGATGGGACGGAGTTGGCGTTCGAGCCCGGTGCCGACGGGGTGAGAGCCGACGGCCATGGTGGGCATCGTCAGCCGAGCCGTCACGACGGCGTCCTGTATCTGCTGAGCGCTGGTGGGCAGGGCCCGGTAATAGGAGAACGCGCAGCGCAGGGCCTCGCTCCCGGTGAACGCGTGGACGAAGGCCGCACGGATGTCGTCGGGTACTCCTCGCCCGAGCGTCCCCGAGTCGAGGAACCAGTCGATGTACGGGGCTTCGTTGCCGGCCAGGACGGTCTCGGCGAGGCCGGGGACGGCGTGGAAGCCGAACCACCACGGGGCCCCGCCCGCGATGACGTGTTCTGCTCCGGGCAGGCGGCCGAGCAGTGCCTCCATCACGACCAGGCGCCGGACGAGGCCGGGGCGGCGCAGCGCGAGCAGGACGGCGGGAGCGGCGCCCGCGTCGATGCCGACCACTGCTGCCGAGGGCTCGCCGAGGGCGTCGAGCAGCCCTTCGGCGTCGGCGGCGAGGGTGCCTGCGTCGTAACCCTCGACGGCTTGTGTACTGGCACCGAAGCCTCGAAGGTCCGGGGCGATGACCCGGTATCGCCCGGCGAGCCGGCCCATGATGCCGCTCCAGAGTTGCCAGGTGTGCGGGAAGCCGTGCAGCAGGAGAACCGCAGGTCCGTCCCCGGCGATTGCGACGTTGAGTTGGACGCCGTTCGTCGCGATGCGGCGGAGTTTGGGTGCGGTGGTGACGGGCATGACGGCTCCTGCGACTGGTTACCATTGGTGACCACGGAACGATAGGTAACTGTCCGATCGCTTACTAGACGGCACTTTCAGGGAAGGTGGTGAGCCACAGGTGACCACCCATGGAGCCCGGGCAAACGGTCGCGGGGTGCGCGGCGATCTGTTCGATCCCCAGTGCCCGACGCGGCAGTTGCTGGACCGCATAGGTACGAAGTGGACGTCCATGGCCGTCAAGACGCTCGCCGATGCCGCACCGGACGAGGTGCGCTTCGCGGAGCTGAGACGCCGGATGCCCGGCGTCTCGCAGAAGATGCTGTCCGTGACGCTGCGAAGCCTGACCCGCGACGGGCTGGTGTCGCGCCGGGTCGAACCGACCGTGCCGCCGCGGGTCTTCTACCGACTCACCGGACTCGGGCTGTCTCTGGAAGTCGCGCTTGCGGGGCTGCGGACCTGGGCGGAGGAGCACATGGCCGAGATCGACCGCGCCTACGAAGCCGCCGACCAGGAGGTCGATGAGGGCTAGGCGGGCCGGTTGCGCATGAAGCCGGCCGTCGAGGGCACCTGCCCGCGGTGGTTCTGAGCCAGTTCACCACTGGCGGCCCACCGACCCGCGCGGGGGCCCCGGTTTCGGACCGCGCATGAGGCGGCCCTCCCCGCGTCCGAAGACGTAGGGAGGGCCGCCTCATCCGTACCGTGTGCGGTGGCCCGAAGGGCCTGTCAGCCCGCCGGTTGTGGCTGCGGGGTACTGGTGGATTCCCTCCTGGTCCCGCCCGGCTGTTTCAGCAGCAGCGCGATCGCCGCCGCCACCATGGAGATGCCACCCGCCAGCGCATAGGCGCCGTTGTAGCCCCAGGCGGCCACCACCATGGAGCCGAGCCCGCCGCCGAACAGACCGCTGATCAGCTTTCCGCTGTACACCAGCCCGTAGTTGGTGGCGTTGTAGTTCTCGCCGAAGTAGTCCGGGGTCAGGGCCGCGAACATCGGGTAGAACGCGCCGCCGCCGAATCCGGAGAGGAACGCGAAGACCAGGAACAGCCATTCGCTCTTGATGTCACCGGCCCAGATCACGCCGAACTGCGCGAGACCCAGCACGAGGATGACGAACACCAGGGTCGGCTTGCGGCCCCAGATGTCGGACAGCCAGCCCACCACGCCCCGGCCGACGCCGTTGATGACGGCCATGACGCCCATCGAGGACGCCGCCACCAGCGGACCGAAGCCCACCTCCTTGGCGAAGTCGACCTGGAAGGAGATTCCGAAGATCGACACCCCCGCGGTCATGACCAGAGCGACCCACATCAGGGGGAGCATGCCGGTCCTGATGGCCTCCTTGGGGGTGAACTGCTTCACCGCCGGAGGGTTCTTGGCGAGGCTGGCGGCCCCCTTCTCGGTACCGCCGTACGTCAGCGGATCGATGTCGGCCGGCCACCAGTTCTTCGGCGGGTCCTTGAAGAAGAACGCGGTGGAGACCACCACGATCATCACGTAGCAGCCGATGAGGTCCAGCACGCGGTGGTAATTGGACGTGTCGAAGGCGTAGTTGAAGATGAAGATGAACGGCAGTGAGCCGTACGCGAATCCGCCGTTGACGAATCCGGTCTTCGCGCCACGACGCTCGGGGAACCACTTGCCGACCATGTTGATGCAGGTCGCGTACACCAGTCCGGACCCGATGCCACCGATGACACCGAAGCCCAGAATCGCCAGGAGGACATTGCTCAGGTGCGAGAGAGCGAGGAAGCCGAGCACGCACATGACCGACCCGATGTACATGGCCTTGCGCGCGGTCAGGATCCCCTTCTCCCGCATCCAGCCCGCGGGGAAGGCGATTCCGGCCTGGAAGAACACCCAGACACTCAGGATCCAGAAGGTGTTGCTCTGCGTCCAGCCGTGGGCGTGGGACAGGGTGTCCTCTGCCGAGCCGTACGCATACTCGAAGACACTGATGGCCATCATGGCAAGCCATGGCAGGTACACCATGAACTTGCGCGAGTGGCCGAGGATGTCCCGGTCCGTCTCACCTATTCGGTAGACACGGCCGCGGGAGTCAGTGACTTCCCGGTACGAGCGGTTCTCCGCGCCGGAGTCTCCCGACGCGTCGTTCGCGGCGATGGGTTCCGCCGTCATTAAGCCATCTCCTCACCGATGGGGTGTGGGTTGGGGACAATTTTCCGGGCATGGGGCCTGCCCGGAGCTTTCAGGAAGAGAGCGAGAACGGCCGAGGCCAGTCCTACGGAGCCTGCGATGACGAAGGCGCCTTCGTAGTCCCACACGCGGACCACGACCGCACCCATGCCGGAGCCCAACAGCCCGGAGATGAGCTTCGAGCTGTAGACCATCCCGTAGTTGGACGCGTTGTGGTTCTCGCCGAAGTAGTCCGCCGTCATGGCCGCGAACAGCGGGAAGATCGCCCCGCCGCCGAATCCGGAGACCATGGAGCAGAACAGGAAGAACGGCATGCTGCCCATCTGGCCGGAGACCAGAACACCGAACTGGGCGGTGCCCAGCACCAGACAGACGATGATCAGTGTCTGGCGCCGGCCGACGCGGTCGGAGATCCAACCGATGACGCCGCGTCCGGTGCCGTTGACAATGGCCTTCAGGGACATCGCGGTTGCCACGATCCCGCCGGCGAAGCCCATGTCCTTGCCGAACGGCACCTGCATGGCGATACCGAAGATGTTGATCCCGGCCGTGCACAGGAGACAGAACCACATCATCCACAGGACGGGAGTACGAGCGGCCTCCTTCGGGGTGTACTGCTTGACCGCCGGCGGGTTCTTCTCCAGCGCCCGCCGGACCCTCGGGTCGTCCGACACCTTCAGCGGGTCCGCGTGCGAAGGCCACCAGCCCTTGGGCGGGTCCTTGAAGAACCAGCCGGCGAAGGCGACGACCGAGCAGCAGACCACGCCGACGGCTATCAGGACGTTCTCGTAGTTGCTGAGGTTCATGTACGAGGTGAACAGGAAGACGAAGGGCACCGAGCCATAGGCGAAACCGCCGTTGACCAGGCCGGTCTTGCCGCCCTTGCGCTCCGGATACCACTTGCCGACCATGTTCACGCAGGTCGCGTAGACAAGACCGGCTCCGATACCGCTGAACATCCCGAACCCGATGTACGCGACGATCACGTGCGGCGCGAACGCCAGCGAGAGATAGCCCAGAACCGTGCCCAGTGCACCGAGGAACATGGCGTACCGGGCGGGCAGCCTCCCGCTTTCCCGCAGTTGCCCCGCAGGGAAGGCCACGGCTGCCTGGAAGAAGATCCAGACACCCATCAGCCAGAAGATGTGGCCGCTGCTCCAGAGATGGGCATCGTGCAGGGTGTCCTCGGCCGAAGTGAACGCGTACTCCGAGGAACTGATGCCCAGCATGCCCATCCATGGGAACAGCACCATGGTCCAGCGTGGTCGGCCCAAGATGTCGCGGTCGGTCTCACCGATGCGGTACTTGCGGCCATTGCCATCCGTCACCTCCCTGTAGGGAACGGACGTCGAGTAGTCGGTGGTTGTCATATCGCTCAAGCACCCCTTGCGTCGAAAGATCTGGACAGCGCCCCCTGCCAAATGCCTTTCGTGCGCTTGTGGGCTCCGGGGCCGGCCGACGCGCACCGTCTGCCGTCCCCGCCCTCGGTCACCTCATGGAAGGCCCCCCAACAGCCCCGCCGTACGGGCCCAGCGGTACCTCCCGCCGCGTACCGCCACCGGCTTCTTGGTCATGTCCGGGTCGTCCGCGGCCCCGCAGGGCGGGACGAACATCCGGGAGTAGGGGGTCGGGGCCGGTCGGGCCTGGGTCGGGGAGAGCCTGGGGTTGTTCGCAACCGTCACGTCAGATCACCCCGCTCGACCTGAGCAGGCGCAGCTCTTCGTCCCCGAGGCCGAGCTCACCGACGTACACCTCTTCGTTGTGCTCGCCGAGCAGTGGTGAACTGCTGATGTCCACGGGGGAGTCGGAGAGCTTCAGCGGGCTGCCGACGGTCACGAACTCGCCGCGCCGGGGATGCGGCACCTTCACGATCATCTCGTTGGCGGCGAGGGAGGCGTCCTCGATGATTTCCTTGGTGGACAGGATCGGGCCGCACGGGATGTTGTGGCTGTTGAGCCGCTCCAGCACCTCCCATTTGGGGAGGGTGCTGGTCCATTCCTCGATGAGCTGGAACATCTTGCCGAGTTTCGGCAGCCGGGCCTCGGGGGTGGCCCACTCGGGGTCGTCCGCGAGTTCGGGCCGGCCGATGAGTTCGGTGATCGGTTGCCAGCCGACGGGCTGGACGATGACGTACACGTAGTCGTTCGGGCCGCCCGGCGCGCACCTGACCGCCCAGCCGGGCTGACCGCCACCGGACGCGTTGCCGGAACGGGGAACCTCGTCCCCGAAGTCCTCGTTGGGATATTCGGCGAGCCGGCCATGGGCCAGGCGCTGTTGATCGCGCAGCTTCACCCGGCAGAGATTGAGCACGGCATGCTGCATGGCCACGTTGACCCGCTGACCGCGCCCGGTGTGGGTGCGCTGGAACAGCGCCGCGAGGATCCCGGCGACGGCGTGGATGCCCGTGCCGGAGTCGCCGATCTGTGCGCCGGTGGCGAGGGGTGGTCCGTCCTCGAAGCCGGTGGTGGCCATCGATCCGCCCATGGCCTGTGCGACGACCTCGTACGCCTTGAAGTTGGTGTACGGGCCTTCGCCGAAGCCCTTGATGGAGGCGTAGACGATCCGCGGGTTGATCTCCTGGATGCGGTCCCAGGTGAAGCCCATGCGGTCCACCGCCCCCGGTCCGAAGTTCTCGACCATGACGTCGGAACGGCGGATCAGCTCGGTGAGGATCTGCTTCCCGCGCTCGGTCTTGGTGTTAAGAGTGATGCTTCGCTTGTTGCAGTTGAGCATCGTGAAGTAGAGGGAGTCGACGTCCGGGAGGTCACGGAGCTGCTTCCGGGTGATGTCCCCGGTCGGTGCCTCGAGCTTGACGACGTCCGCGCCGAGCCAGGCAAGGAGCTGGGTCGCCGAGGGCCCGGACTGGACATGCGTCATGTCGAGGACACGGATGCCTTCGAGAGCCTTGGTCGTCACCAGGTCACCTCACTTGTACGTCGTCTGGGTCGTGGTTCCGGGGCGTACGCGTCCGGGGCTGCCCAGACGTCGCACAGCGAGGACTCCCTCTGTCGTGCCTGCTGCGATGCGGCCGGACGCCCGCGGGAGATGAGGTCGTGACCGGTGTACTGAGGCATGGCGAAGTCATCTCCCTTCGTGGGGGATCGGGTACGCCGGAACGCTGGTCAAAGCCGTTCTGACGCGACCCGGGGGCGGCTGCGGCACATTGCATACAGTCGACGAATACTGTATGAAGATTGTTATCCCGCATCCGGTGGGTGATGTCCAGGGGGCGTGCGCACTTTTAAGACAGGAGCCGAAAGATGGACCTGTACGAGCACCAGGCAAGGACACTTTTCGCAGAACACGGCATTTTGGTGCCAAGGGCCGAGGTCACGGACTCCCCTGGGGAGGCACGGGTGATCGCCCGCCGGCTAGGTGGTCGTGTGGTGGTGAAAGCGCAGGTCAAGACCGGTGGCCGCGGTAAGGCGGGCGGCGTCAGGGTGGCCGCGGACCCGGCTGCGGCCGAGCTGGTCGCGCGCAAGATCCTCGGGATGGACATCAAAGGCCACACCGTCGGCAAGGTGATGTTGGCCGAACCCGTAGACATCGAGAGCGAGTTCTACGTCAGTTACGTCCTCGATCGCGCCGCCGGACGCTTCCTCGCGATCGCCTCGGCCGAGGGTGGCATGGACATCGAGGAAGTGGCCGTGAGCAGGCCGGACGCCGTGGCACGCATCCACATCGACCCGGGCGAAGGGGTCACTTCCGCCCGTGCCGCGGAGATCGCCGAGGCCGCCGGACTGCCCCCGGAGACCGTCGACGTCCTGGTGCGCCTGTGGGAGGTGCTGACCCGTGAGGACGCCGTCCTCGTCGAGGTGAACCCCCTTGTACGGACCGCCCAGGGGCAGATTCTCGCCCTGGACGGCAAAGTGACCCTCGACGACAACGCCCGCTTCCGGCAGGCACGTTGGGGCGAGCAGGACGCCGCGCACGACGACCCGCTGGAGGACGCTGCCGCCGCCAAGGGCCTCAACTACGTCAAGCTGGACGGTGAGGTCGGCATCATCGGCAACGGCGCGGGTCTGGTCATGTCGACACTCGACGTGGTCGCGGGCTGCGGCGCACGGCCCGCCAACTTCCTCGACATCGGGGGCGGTGCCTCCGCACAGATCATGGCGGACGGACTGTCGGTCATCCTCTCCGACCCGGCCGTGAAGTCGGTCTTCGTCAACGTCTTCGGCGGCATCACCGCCTGCGACGCCGTCGCCGACGGCATCGTGCAGGCCCTCGACACCGTCCGGCTGACCAAGCCGCTCGTGGTCCGCCTCGACGGCAACAACGCGGTGCGCGGCCGGGCCATCCTCGACGGCCACGCCCATCCGCTCGTTCAGCAGGCCACCACCATGGACGGCGCCGCTCGCCGCGCCGCCGCACTCGCCAACGCCAGCTAAGGGGACGGGACATGGCGATCTACCTCACCAAGGAGAGCAAGGTCCTCGTCCAGGGCATGACCGGGGGCGAGGGCATGAAGCACACCCGGCGCATGCTCGCGGCCGGTACGAACGTCGTCGGCGGCGTCAACCCGCGCAAGGCCGGCCGGAGCGTCGACTTCGACGACCGGGCCGTCCCCGTCTTCGGCTCGGTGCGCGACGGCATGGCGGCGACCGGCGCGGACGTGAGCGTGGTCTTCGTGCCGCCCGCCTTCGCCAAGGCGGCTGTCGTGGAGGCCGCCGACGCCGGCATCGGACTCGCCGTCGTGATCACGGAGGGCATCCCGGTCCACGACTCGGTCGCCTTCCACGCGTACGCCGCGGCCAAGGGCACCCGGGTCATCGGCCCCAACTGTCCCGGGCTGATCACCCCGGGCCAGTCCAACGCCGGCATCATCCCCGCCGACATCACCAAGCCCGGACGTATCGGCCTGGTGTCCAAGTCGGGCACGCTCACCTACCAACTCATGTACGAGCTGCGGGACATCGGCTTCTCCACCTGCGTCGGCATCGGCGGCGACCCGGTCGTCGGCACGACCCACATCGACTGTCTGGCCGCCTTCGAGGCCGACCCAGACACCGAACTCATCGTCCTGATCGGCGAGATCGGCGGCGACGCCGAGGAACGTGCGGCCGCGTACATCGGCGAGCACGTCACCAAACCCGTCATCGGGTACATCGCCGGCTTCACCGCACCCGAGGGCAAGACCATGGGTCACGCGGGCGCGATCGTCTCCGGCTCGTCGGGCACCGCGCAGGCGAAGAAGGAGGCCCTCGAAGCGGTCGGAGTCCAGGTGGGCGGCACCCCGACCGAGACGGCCCA
Source organism: Streptomyces sp. NPDC058371 (assembly GCF_042723265.1). Taxonomy (NCBI): domain Bacteria; kingdom Bacillati; phylum Actinomycetota; class Actinomycetes; order Kitasatosporales; family Streptomycetaceae; genus Streptomyces; species Streptomyces sp. NPDC058371. The sequence continues at coordinate 303,514 of NZ_JBHXJC010000001.1, forward strand.
GCTGGTACTGGCCCGTCTGGAAGCCTGAGTGACGTCACTCATAGTTGACGCGAGGTGACTGTCCCGAGCGAGGCCGCCTCACTACCTTCCTCCGTACGTACGCGACCACCGTCCGTACGGACCGCTGAACGCGACACCTCCGTGCAGACCACCGTCGGTACGGACCGCTGAACGCGACATCCCCGTACGGACCACTGTCCGTACGGACTGATCGACGCGACACCCCCGTGCAGACCGCCGTACGCGACCACCGTCCGTACGCAGTGCCGTACTTGACCACCGTCAGGACGGCAGCCGGACCATCTCCCGGCGGCCGGACCACCTCCCGGCAGCCGAGCCATGCATCCCCCGCCCCCGACTGTGCACCGAGAGCGGAGACATCCGAAATGGCATCAACCTCCGATAACCACACCCCCCGAAACCTCACCCTCAAGTCCGGCACGTCCTGGACGGACGCCTGGCAGCGGTGCCTCACCGTCGTCCCCGAGGCGTTCCGGGACGACCGGGTCCTCAACCTCTGGGGTTCCGCCTGGCAGGCGGACGGCCGGGCACTGCCCGCCACCAGCCCCGTGGACGGCAGCCCGATAGCGGGCCCGCCGCGGCTGGACGGCGCCGCCGCCCAGCAGGCCGTACGCGCCTCGCTGGACCAGCACCGCGCCTGGCGCCATGTGCCCCTGAACGAGCGCCGGGCCCGTGTCGCGGCGACCCTCGACGCCCTGACCCAGCACCGCGAACTGCTCGCGCTGCTGCTGGTCTGGGAGATCGGCAAGCCCTGGCGGCTCGCGCAGGCGGACGTGGACCGGGCGATCGACGGCGTGCGCTGGTACGTCGACGGCATCGACCCCATGGTCGAGGGGCGGACCCCGCTCGACGGGCCCGTGTCCAACATCGCGAGCTGGAACTACCCGATGAGCGTGCTCGTGCACGCCATGCTGGTCCAGGCGCTGGCGGGAAACGCGGTCATCGCCAAGACCCCGACCGACGGCGGCGTCGCCTGTCTCACCCTGGCCTGCGCGCTCGCGGCGCGCGAAGGGATCCCCGTCACCCTCGTCAGCGGCAGCGGACGCGAGCTGTCGGAGGCGCTCGTGCGCGCCCCCGAGATCGGCTGTGTGTCCTTCGTGGGCGGCCGGGACACCGGCGCGGCGGTGGCCACCGCCGTCGCCGACCTCGGCAAGCGGCACGTACTGGAACAGGAGGGCCTCAACACCTGGGGCATCTGGAACTACAGCGACTGGGACGCGCTGACGGCCGTCATCCCGAAGCTCTTCGACTACGGGAAGCAGCGCTGCACGGCCTACCCGCGCTTCGTCGTCCAGCGCGCGCTCTTCGACGAGTTCCTCGCCGCCTACCTGCCGGCGGTGCGCACCCTGCGCGTCGGACATCCGCTCGCGGTCGAGCACCCCGACGACCCCTACCCCTCGCTGGACTTCGGGCCGGTCATCAACGCGGCCAAGGCCAAGGAGCTCCACGACCAGGTTGCCGAGGCCATCGACCGCGGTGCCGTCCCGCTGCACCGCGGCAACCTCTCCGACGCGCGCTTCCTGCCGGGCCAGGACACCTCGGCGTACGTCCAGCCCGTCACGATCCTCAACCCGCCGCCGTCCTCGCCGCTGCACCACGCGGAGCCCTTCGGGCCGGTCGACACCATCGTCCTGGTCGACACCGAGGCCGAGCTGCTCGCCGCGATGAACGCGTCGAACGGCGCGCTGGTCGCCACGCTGTCCACGGACGACAGGACGACGTACGACCGACTGGCGCCGCAGATCCGGGCGTTCAAGGTCGGCCACGGCAAGCCGCGTTCACGCGGCGACCGCGACGAGCTCTTCGGCGGCTTCGGCGCGTCCTGGAGCGGCGCGTTCGTGGGCGGTGAACTGCTGGTGCGCGCGGTGACGCAGGGGCCGGCGGGGGAGCGGCTGCCGGGCAACTTCCCGGAGTACCACCTGATGCCGTGAGGTGAGGTGACGTGCGCTCCGGCCGGCAGGGCTATCCGATGCCCTGCCGGTCGGGCCGGAGTGCGAAGGCGCGGTCCGCGGCTTCGGGCACCGCCCGTTGCACGGCCTGTGCCAGCAGCTCGCGGTGCCGCAGCAGGGGCGCACGCCGCTCCTGCGGTGCCACCAGCAGCAGATCGTCGAACCCGGCCATCATGCGCCGGGTGACCTGGGGCGAGCCGACGGCACAGCGCCGCACCTCGCTGAACCCGAGATCCACCAACTCGGTCCAGCCCGGCACCGGTTGCACCAGCCGTACGGTCCCGCGCCGGTCGCGATGCAGCGACGCGTCGAGCGGCCGGTGGGACAGGGCGGCCAGGAACTGCACGATGCGGTCCAGAGCCTGTACGGCGGTGGTCGGATCGTTGATGGCGGCGGACAGCGCGCGCAACGCGATGTCGGACAACTGCCGCAGTCCGAAGGCAAGATCCTGGTGGAAGGTGCGCTCGACCCCCACGGAGACGGTGTACCGCAGGGACCGCGCGGCCGGAGCGGTGCCGCCGTGCACGGCGAGCAGCGGTGTCCCCGGTACGACGAAGTCACCGATCCGCGGGATGAGCCGCAGGACGACGCCGTGCTGTCGTGCCGCCCGGACCAGCCGGGCGATGTTCACATCCCGCAGGACACCGCCCGGCCCCTGATGAAGGACCCGGGCGGTCTCCGGCCCGAGCGCGACCCCGGCCCCCGCGGTCGCGGCCGCGGGCATGCGTGCGGCCACCCGGAACGCCTCCGAGGTGATCCGGCCGATCACATGGCTGACCCGCATGAGCCGGAGCGTCGAGTTCACGTACATCACGAACAACAGCAGGCTCAGGCCCACCATGGCGAGCGTCAGGATCGCCTGCAGCAGAGGGACGGTCTTCACATACCGGGGATCGGGTTCGCCGTCGTAGCCGGTCAGCACGAGCAGGGAGAGCACAAAGGTCGCGAGGAAGACGGCGAAGGTCACCTTGGTGATCCGGCTGCGCACGAAGAGCCGCACCACGCGGGGGCTGAACTGTCCGCTGGCCATCTGCACGGCGACCAGCGAGATACTGAACACCACACCGATGAAGGTCATCATCGCGGAGCTGACCGTGGTGGCCACGGTCCGTGCGTCGTCGGCGATCGAGATGAGCTCGCTGACCCCGTCGTAGTCATGCGCGTCCTGGAACGCCCGGACGATCCTGGCGTCGATCTCCGACGCCACCGCCCACACCGCGAAGACCAGCACCATGGCTGCGGTGGGCGCGAACCAGAACGTGTCCCGCAGATGCTCCCGCCACGGCGACAGCGCTCTCGGCCGCCGCCCTTCCCGCAAACCCCTGGTAGTCACCCAGTCACCCATGGTGAGACTCTAGGCGCACCTCCGCCCGCACCCGTGGACCCGCTCCGCGCCCGGGATATGCAGGTGAAGGCCACTCCGAAACCTTGGTATTGTTGTCCGTGTCGCCGCGGGGAACACCCCCGTCCAGGCGGCAGACACCTGGTCCGGGTGGCGGAATGGCAGACGCGCTAGCTTGAGGTGCTAGTGCCCTTTATCGGGCGTGGGGGTTCAAGTCCCCCCTCGGACACCAGCTGAGACCCCACTTCACGTGGGGTCTTCTGCGTTTCCGGGGCAGCGACACCTTCAAGTGCGGGGTGCCGTCCGTGCCCGTCCTTATTCCTTATTGCCGAGGCGAACCGCGCCCGACGGGCGCCAGGAAAACCCGGTGCCCCCTCCGCACCCCCGTGCCTACACTCGCCACACAGCGCGCCCCGGCAGGGCGGCGTGTCCGTGACGAGTGAGGGGAGCCCGGCCGTGCGTCACCGCATTGCTGTCGTTGTTCCCCGGTCGCGGTACGAGGTGATCCTCGTGTCTCCAGGTGTCCGGTGCCGGCTGCGCGGCCGGAACCGGATGTCCGTGACGAACGACTGACCTCTGCGCGCCACGAAGCGTGCCGACCGCGCGCCTCCCTGTTCACGAGAGGTGCGCCGCGTCGGGGGCTCCACGATGCCTCGGCAGGAGTCGTTCGTCCGGTAATTGCGCCGCCCCGTTCCGGATCACTCCGAAAGGCCCTGGGCCGTGCGTACCGACCTGCACCGTCAACCCGTCCATCCCGTCAGTCCGCTGACCGCCGTCCGTAATCTGGGCATCCTCGCCCATGTGGACGCCGGGAAGACCACCGTCACCGAGCGGATCCTGTTCGCCACCGGAACCACCCACAGGCGGGGTGAGGTCCATGACGGCACGACCGTCACCGACTTCGACCCCCAGGAGCGCGACCGCGGGATCACCATCTTCGCCGCGGCCGTGAGCTGCGACTGGGACGGCCACCGGCTCCATCTGATCGACACCCCGGGCCACGTCGACTTCTCCGACGAAGTGGTGCGCTCATTGCGCGTGCTCGACGGCGCGGTCGCGGTGTTCGACGCCGTCGCGGGGGTCGAGCCGCAGAGCGAGTCGGTGTGGCGGCAGGCCGACCGGTACGGGGTGCCACGCATCGCGTTCGTCAACAAGCTGGACCGCGCCGGTGCCGACCTCGACGCGGCGGTGGACTCGATCCGGGAGCGGCTGCATCCGGCCCCGCTGGTCGTGCAGTTGCCGATCGGGGCGGAGGCCGGGTTCACCGGCGTCGTCGATCTGCTGCGCATGCGGTCGCTGGTCTGGACCGACGGCAGCGACACGGCGGTGGAAGGGGTCGTACCGGTTGAGCTGCGCGACGAGGCGCAGCGACGCCGGCGGTTGCTGGAGGAGGCGGTGGCCGAGCTCCACCCCGTCGCACTGGAGGAGTTCTGCACGGAGGCCGCCGTCTCCGGGCCGACCCTGGCAGCCGCGCTGCGTGAACTGACCCTGAACGGCGACGGCTTGGTGGTGCTGTGCGGCTCGGCCTACCGCAACCGCGGGATCGAACCGCTGCTGGACGCCGTGGTGGCGTACCTGCCCTCACCGCTCGACGTGCCCGCCGTACGCGGCACTTGGGACGGTGCGGAGCAGCGGCGGGCGGCCGACCCCGAGGCGCCGTTCGCTGCCCTGGTCTTCAAGGTGACCGCGACCGCCACGGGCCGGCTGACCTGTCTGCGGGTGTACTCGGGAACGCTTCGGAGGAAGGAGTTGGTGTGGGACGCGGGCGCGCGCCGTTCCGAGCGGGCCGGACGGATTCTGCGGATCCAGGCCGGCAGCCACTCCGAGCTGGAGTACGCGGTGGCCGGAGACATCGTCGCGGTGGCCGGGCTGAAGTCGGCCCGCGCCGGCGCCACGCTGTGCGCCCCCGGAGCTCCGCTGGTTCTGGAAACGTCGCACGTGGCCGACCCCGTCGTCTCCATGGCGGTCGAGGCGTCGACGAGCACGGATACCGAGCGCTTGTCCTCGGCGTTGGCCCGGTTGGCGGAGGAGGACCCTTCGCTGGTCGTACGGACCGATGCCGAGACCGGACAGACCGTGCTGTCGGGCATGGGCGAACTGCACCTGGAGGTGGCGGTGGAGAAGATCCGGAGTGCCCACGGCGTGGCCGTTCGAGTGGGCCGCCCGAAGGTGTCCTGTCGCGAGACGGTCGTGCGCGGGGTGACCGGGTGGGTCCACCGGCACGTCAAGCAGGACGGTGGCGCAGGGCAGTTCGCCCATGTCGTCCTGGACGTGGAGCCCATGGAACCGGACGCAGCCGGAGGCAGCGCGACGGGCTTCGCGTTCCGGTCGGCGGTCGTCGGCGGCCGGGTCCCGCAGGAGTACGTCCGGGCAGTGGAGGCCGGCTGCCGGGACGCGCTGGCCGAAGGACCGGTCGGCGGCCACCCGGTGACCGGGCTGCGTGTCGTCCTGACCGACGGAGCGACCCATCCGAAGGACTCTTCGGAGATGGCGTTCCGGACGGCCGGCCGCAACGCGCTCCGTGAGGCGCTGCGCGGTAGCACGATGGCCCTGCTGGAGCCGGTCGTCGAGGTGACGGTCACCGCGCCGGAGGGCATGACGGGCGGTGTGGTCGGCGACCTGGCGGCGCGGCGCGGCCGGGTCACCGGCTCGACCGCGCGAGCGGGTGCGGTGGTGATCACCGCCACCGTGCCGCTGGCCGAGCTGTTCGGCTATGCGACCCGCCTGCGCAGCCGGACCCAGGGCCGGGGAGTCTTCACCACCCGGCCCACCGGCTACGCACCGGCACCGAGCCCCGCGTCCGACGGGGCAGCGGCCCGGTAGCCCGCACGACGGTCCCGCCCCCGCCCGGGCGGGACCGTCCCGGCGCGATGTCCCGGTGTGCCCGCAGCGCAGCCCGTCGCGTCGTCCCCGTCAGGACGGGAGCGCGCACGTCGAGGCGCGCCTGGACGCCGTACGACGAAGACCGGAACCGTCGAGCGGCGACCCCGAGCAAGGACCGCCTAGGCGGGCGTGCCCCCGAACCACGCCGTCAGCGCCTCGGCCAGGTCGCCGCCGTCCGAGGCCCAGCCGACATAGCCGTCCGGCCTGACCAGCAGCGCCTGGCACGGCAGGTCCGCATCGTCCGGCACGCGTACGGTGCGTACGACGTGCGACCACCGGCCGGCGGTGTCGGCCAGGTGCCGGTCCGCCCCCGCGGTGAGCAGCAGGAACGGGCGGCCGTCGCGCAGGAGTCCGATGAGATCGGTGGGTCCTTCGTTCTCGGTGCGCAGCGGCCGGTTCTCCAGGAAGCGCCCCTCCCACGGGGACGGCTGCACGGACCGCGCCGGGTGGACGGTGTCCTGGGCGCTGATCATGCCGCTGATCAGCGCATGGCCGTCCCGGGTGGCGAGCACGTCGCTGAACAGCGAGCGCAGGGCGTCGACATCGGATCCCGAGCGCATGAGGGCCAGTTGGGCGAAGGTGTTCTCCACCAGACGGAGTGCGACGGGGCGGCGCTCGTCGTCGTAACTCTCGAGGAGCCCCTTGCCCGCGGCGCCCCGCACGCTGTGCGCGAGTTTCCAGCCGAGGTTCAGGGCGTCCAGCAGGCCGGTGCTCAACCCCTGGCCGCCGATGGGGAAATGGAGGTGGGCCGCGTCACCGACGAGGAAGACCCGGTCCCGGCGGAAGGTCCGGGCCAGCCGGGTGAAGTCGCCGAAGCGGGTGAGGCTGGTGGCGTCGGACATCTCCACCTCGTGTCCGGCTATCCGGGAGACCTCGCGCCGGAATTCGTCCGGGCCGACCGGGGCATGCCGGTCGGGGTGGGCGCTCGCGCAGTCGAGGGTGCGGATGAGCCGGTGCTCGCCGGGCTCGGGCCTGCTGACGATCCAGCCGCGCGGCGTACGGTGCCAGCCCCCCGGCAGCACGTCCGGTGCGGCGACCCGCACGCGGCCCATCAACGCGGAGACCGACGCGGGCCAGGTGTCGGTGGGGAACGCGATCTGCTCGCGCACCCTGCTGCGTGCGCCGTCGGCGCCGACGAGGTACGCCGCCCGTACCGTCCGCCGGCCGTCCGGACCCTCCGCCGTGACCTGGACGCCGTGCGCGCTCTGTGCCGCCTCGACGACGAGGTGGCCGCGCAGGATCCGGGCGCCGCGTGCCCGAGCCGTCTCCTCGAACTGCCTTTCGAGGTCGGACTGCGGCCGTTTCAGCAGGGGCACGGGCTCGGTGGCGGGGGACGTGACGGTGAGCTCGGTGATGCCGCCGAAGTGGAAAGGGGCCCTGGCCGGGGTGTCGTTGTCCGCAGGCCAGGGGGCGTCCAGATAGCCGCGCCTGGCGAGCGACTGGACGGTGCGTGCGTGCAGGGTGTTGGCCTTCGGCTGGTCGTCGGTCGCCGCCTTTGCTTCGAGTACGACGGTGTCGACGCCGTAACCGGCGAGTTCCGCCGCGAGCAGCATGCCGACCGGACCACCGCCCGCGATGACGACGTCGGCCTGCGCGATCACGCGTTCCATTCGAGCTCCCCCAAGTCGGCCGTCGGACACGGTCCTTGCTCTGTACGACACGTCACGGACGGAAGGCCGCGTGGTGATCGGTGGCCCACTGCCGGTACGTCCGGGCCGGACGGCCCAGCAGACGCGGCAGGGTGTCGTCGCGGTGGGCCTTGGCGCCGGACAGCTGGCGGTCCGCGCCCTCCGCGAGGGCGTCGGCAATGGGCCGCGGGTACCGGGTGCACAACTGGCGCAGATGGTCCTCGCGGCTGATCTCCTCGAAGCGCAGGGTGCGGCCCTGGACCTCGGAGAGGATCTCCGTCTGCTGCACGGGTGTGAGCGCCTCGGGACCGGTGAGTGCGTGCGCACATCGCTCGTGGCCCGGTTCGGTCAGGGCGAGTACGGCGGCGTCGGCGACGTCGCGCGGGTCGACGGTGGCGTTGGCGGCCGTTGCGTGCGGGGCGCGGACGACGCCCTCCTCACGGACGGAGCGTGCCCAGCCAAGGGTGTTGGACATGAAGGACCTCGGGCGCAGGAAGGTCCAGGCGATGCCCGACGCGCGGATCTGTTCCTCGGCCTCGCGCTGCCAGCGGGTGATCAGATCGTCGGCGCCCGGTTCGGTCACGGCGAGGGCGGTGAGCTTCACGAGGTGCCGCACACCCGCGACGCGCGCGCTCTCGACGAGGTGGGCGTCGTGCTCGGGGCGCAGGGGGTCGGCCGTGATCAGCAGAACGGCGCGGACACCGGCCATGGCCTCGGTGAGACCGGCCGGATCGGCGTAGTCCCCGACCACTGTCTGCACCCGTGGCCCCGTCGCGGACAGCCGCTGCGGGTCGCGGACCAGGACGCGTACGGCGTGGGAGCCGGCCAGGCCCGCGACGACGTGCCGGCCGACCGTTCCGGTGGCTCCGGTCACCAGGATCATCAGTGGTTCCTCTTCGGGGCGGGGTGCGGGGGCGGACCGTACGCGTGCCGCCTCGCGACCGCGATCGGCTTGGCGCACAAGGCGGTTGACGGAGCGTCAGGCTCCGGACGGGCTGGTGGTCAGCAGGCAGCCGAAGACCTGCTCGCCGTCCTGGCGTCCGACGATCCGCAGGCTGTCGGGTCGCCCGTCCGGCACTTCGGCCTCGATCCAGCAGGGGGTGTCGAACTCCACGTACCGGTCGAAGGTGTTGTCCATGGAGACCGGGAGCGGCGCCGCGCCGGGGGGTGAGACGGCCGCGGCGGCCTGGCGGGCCGCCTCCAGCAGGACCATGCCCGGGACGTGGTCGTCGGGGTGGTCGAAAAGGATGGGGTGGCCGGTGTCCACGCGCAGCTGCCAGCGCCTCGGGGCCCCGCCGGGAGCCAGCACGACGTCACTGGCGGAGTCGCGGCCGACCGAGGCCGGGGGAACGGACGGCAGATCCGCCCCCGCCACGACGCCGGCCGTGGCCGACTGGGCGAGCCGTGCCTCCCGCAGCCGTCGGTACACCGCCGGAGAGGTGCAGGTGAAGTGGGCGCCGCCGGTCGCCACGACGCGTCCCGCCGAGCGGATCGTCACCGTGTAGCGGCCGCCCAGTCTGCTGCCCGAGCCGCGTATCTCGGTGAAAACCACGTCGAGTTCGAGCTCGGCCGGGCGGCTGCCGACCGCCAGGTTCTCGGGGTGGACCGCGAAGTGCAGCCCCCACATCAGGAAGCGGTGGCCGAGCGGAACCCCGTGCACCGAGTGGGCCACCAGCACGCCCGCCTGCCGGATGGTCTCGGCGGCGAGCATCGGGTCGTAACGGCCGCCGACGGGCCGGTACAGGCTGTGCGCCCGGGGCCACTGGGCCAGGACCCGGGTCCGCTCGCCGTCGAGAACGGACCAGCCGGTGAGGAAGACCTCGGCGACGGCGGCGCGATGCACCAGCTGCCGCGGTACGGTGGCGGTCATTTGAGGGACCTGGGGGGCCTCGGGACGGTCGTTCCCGGGTGCCGACGCTGGTGTCTTCGGGCAGCCTTCAGCCACGAACGACTCGGTCATGAGCTTCCCCCGGTAACGCGTAGAGCAGTGCGAATGGTCCTGTCCGCCGCGCAGAACGTTACGTACCCGCAGGTTTACTTTGCAAGCGTGTGGCTGTTGCCCACGCGTGAACAAGCCTTGCCGACATACCTGCTTCGCGGTCTAAGTTTTGCAGGTGACACGAAAGACGACACCGCGGCGGAGCGTGCGACGCCTGCGACCGGTAGGCGTGAAGGGGCGGTACGTCCAGTGGTGAAGCAGGATCGAGCGATTCGCACCCGCCGGTTGATTCTGGAGGCGGCCGCGGCCGTCTTCGACGAAAAGGGATATCAGGCCGCGAAGCTGACGGACATCCTGGAACGGGCCCAGCTGACCAAGGGAGCCCTGTACTTCCACTTCGCCGGCAAGGAGGCCCTGGCCCACGCCGTCCTGGACGCGCAGGTCAGCGACACGCCCGTGCCCGCGCCGCAGCAGTACAAGGTCCAGGAGTACGTGGACATGGGCATGATCTACACGCACCTCCTGGTCAACGACCCGTTGCTGCGTGCCAGTGCGCGGCTCTCGCTGGAGCAGATCCCGGGGCTCAACCGCAGCTCCCCGTACGTCGAGTGGGTGGAGCGCAACACCCGGGTGCTCGCCGAGGCGAAGGGGCGCGGCGAGTTGCTGCTGCATGTCGACCCGGCGGAGACCGCGCGGATCACGGTGGGTGCCTACGGGGGCATGAACGCCATGGTGTCGACGCTGACCCCGCAACTGGACCTGCAGCACGAAATACTGGCTCTCTACCGGCACTTGCTGGCCGGCATCGTCGTCCCCGCGGTGCTGCCGGAGCTGGACGTCAGCCCCGGCCGGGGTGCCCATGTGCTGGCCGAAGCCGTCCTGGAACCGGCGGTCGCGGCGTCCTGAGCCGGCGCCGCATCCACGGCGGAGGCTGGTCCGTCGGCGCCGGAAGCCACGCCCGGTACGGACGGTGAACGGCCCGCCGACCGGGGCTACATGGTCCTCGCCACCTTCAACTACCGTATGGGCGCCGTCGGCCGGGGCCTCCACGAGGGGTTGACGCACCGGCCGACCGGCTCGTTCGCCGACTGGGGAGGCTGCTGTCGCCTTCGTCCCCTTCTTCCCGGTCTGAGGTTCCCAGCCGCTAACGGCCGGGCACCCGGAGGCCGTCGCCGAAGCCCTGGACAGCAAGCCGTTCCGCGGCAGCCCGCCTGTCCAGCAGGGGCCTTGCGAAAGTAGTGGAATTCACGCGCCGGGACAAGGCGTTGAGCGGGCACTCATTCATAGACATGGAAATCGGGCCTCCGTTTGTCAGGCTCCTTATTTTCCAATATGGCTTTCCCGTCGCGGTCTGGGCCGCCACACCCGCTCCGGTCTGCGGGCCCTCCGAGTCATCCTATCTTTGGACGCTCGCCCTTGGATCGACCCTTGTTCCAGCTGTCCGAACGAGCCTTGACGCGGAAATACGTCCAATGTTAACTGGACATGACACGGGTGTGAGGTGCGCAACGGGACGTGTGCGCCTGCCTGATGGCGAAGGCGGAGAGCGGAACGCTTTCGGCTGCGCCAGGAAGAAAATGCCTGCACGGCGTCAATCCACTCGCCTGCACGTACGTACGACTTCAGCGTTTCCTTATGTCGAATTCGTGCACCTCTGCCCGCCGCATTCTGCCGTTCTGGCGGAGCCCGCCACCAGAAAAGGGTGTTCATGGTGATAAGACTCCTGCGGTCCTTGCCGCTGCTCGCGCTCGTCGCGGGGATGCTGGCCGGTGGAACCGCCGCCCCGGCAGTCGCCTCGACGACGGACGCCGCGTTCAATCAGACGAGCGGCGCGTTGAACGTCGACTACGCCGGCTATCTGGCCAAGCACGACATCGTTTACAACAAGCCCAACACCAACCCCTCGTACGGTCTGCCTGTGGGCAACGGCCGTACAGGCGCGATGGCCTGGAGCCAGGACGGCCTGACGATGCAGACGTCCGGGGTCGACCTCGCCGAGCAATCGGCATACGCCGCGGGGCTGGTGAACCTCTCGACCAGCCCGGCGATGGACACCGGGTACTCCACCTACCAGCAGCGGTTGTCGCTGTACGACGGCACGCAGGTGACCAAGTACGACGCCAACCGGACCGTGACCGTGATGGGTTCGCCCAACTCGGAGGTCATGGGCGTCCACGTGAACGACTCCCGCAGCGGAGTGTCCAGCGTCTCCTTCAATCTGAGCATGTGGGACCCGGCGACGGTCACCAACGTTGCCGACGTGCCAGACCTGAACACCTGGAAGACCGTCTCCACCTTCGCCGATGCGAGCGTCGCCGGGCTGAGTCGCGGACAGGCGGACCCGAACGGCTTCGGCTACACCCTGGCCGCCACGGTGGAGGGCGCCTCCTTCTCCACGAAGGTGGTCGACTCCCGGACCGTTCGGGTGACCATCACCCCGACCTCCAGCTACACGATCTGGTTCACGGCCGCGAGCCGGATCAACGCGCCGAACAAGGACTCGGTCGCCCAGGCCCGCAACCAGCTGAGCTCGGTCAAGTCCACCGGCTACGCCACCACGTTGACCAACTACAAGAACTGGTGGCACGCGTTCTGGGCCAAGTCGTTCGTGCAGTACTCGGGTCTGTCCGGTGACGCCGACTACCTGGAGAACGTCTACTACCTCTCCACCTACATGATCGCGGCGGGCGGCTACGGCAGCTACCCGTCCCACTTCATCAACGGCGTCTTCCGCTCCACGCAGGACAAGACCAAGTGGAGCAACGCCTACTGGTACTGGAACCAACGCGACGTCTATTTGTCGTTCTTCGCCTCCAACCACACCGATCTGATCGACCGGCACAACAACCTCTACAGCCGCAACTACAACGCGCTGAAGTCGTACACACAGACGCGATACGGCGTGGACGGACTGTGGGTGCCGGAGACCATGGGTTGGGACGGCAACGCGCGCGGCACGGTCAACAGCGACTACACCAAGAACATCCTGTCCACCGGCTATGAAGCCGCTTACAGCATGTACACGCGGTACCGGTACACCAACGACGCCGACTACCTGAAGAACGTGGCCTATCCGTTCATGCGGGAGACCGCGAAGTTCTACTCGGCCATGCTGACCCGGGACGCTTCGACCGGCATCTACCACATGACCAACTCCAACTCCCACGAGACGTACTGGAACGTCCGCGACGCGATCACCGACCTGGCCGCGGTACGCAGCATGTTCCCGCTGGCGATCCAGGTCAGCCAGCAGCTCGGCGTCGACTCCGGACTGCGTACGACCTGGCAGAACGTCCTCGACCACCTGGCGCCGTACTCGGTCTCGAGCAGTGCCTACCAGCCGCACCAGCCGCCGGTCTCCCAGACCAGGAACAACGAGAACGTCTCCGCCGAGCTGATCTGGCCCTACGACCTGACCGGCATCGGCGCCCCCGACTACCAGACGGCACTCAACACCTGGAACCAGCGGCCCTTCGCCTACGGCAACGTGTGGTCCAACGACGCTGTGCAGGCCGCCCGGCTGGGCCTGGGCAACCAGGCCTACCAGGGCATGAAGACCATGCTGCAGAAGTACCAGAACTACCCCAACGGCATGACCAACAACACCAACGGCGTCTTCGAGTACCTCGGTGTGCACCTCACGGCACTCAACGAGTCGCTCCTGCAGAGCTACAACGGCAAGATCCGGGTGTTCCCGGCCGTACCCGGCGATTCGTCGTTCGTCGGCAAGTTCACGCTGCTCGCCAAGGACGGCTTCCAGGTCAGCTCCGAGCGTGAGGGCGGCGAGGTCAAGTACGTCGGGCTGAAGAGCCAGTACGGCAAGCAGGCGACGGTCGTCAATCCGTGGAGCGGGCAACAGGTGCGGGTCCGGCGGGCGTCGGACGGCGCGATCATCACCTCGGGTTCCGGTGCCGAGTTCACCTTCGCCACGACGGCCGGCTCGGTCTACGTGGTCGAGCGCACCGCCAAGCCGCTGTCCTCGTACACCTCGACCCGCCTGACCGGCACCGCCAACCAGGGCGTGAAGACCCTCAGCGGCACCGCCTCCACCCTGGGCCTGCCGACCTGAGCCGCATCCGGCACCGTCAGCCGGCGCTCGCGCGCCAACAACCTGTACGCCAATGCCGGCGGACCGCGCCACTGATCGCCCACCGGGCCTCGATCGGCACGGCTCCGGGTATCGGCAAATTCGTTCGCTGGTCAGGTACGTGATGTGTCTCCTCGTGCAGGCCTCGGCGGAACACTGACTCCACCCCCACATTTTCAGGAGCAAGCAATGCATGGGATTTCCCGAGCTCTACGTCGTACATCCGGCGTCCGGCGCAGACTGCCGGTGATCGCCCTCGCCCTCGCCCTGGCGGGAACGGCGTGGATGTCCTCCACACCAGTGGGCGCCGCCCCCCACGCGCACGTCGCCGCGGCGCACACGGTGCACGCGACGAACGCGGCGGCCCCTGCGACGGATGCCGCCGCAGCGGGAGCCACGACTCCCTTCAGCAGTTATGAGGGCGAGTCCGGCACCCTGGGCGGTGGCGCGACGAAGGTGTCGTTGACCGCGGCACCGACGACGCAGTATTCGAGCGCAGCGCTGGAGGCGTCCGGGCACGCGTACGCCCACCTCAGCGGCGCCGGGCAGTCGGTGCAGTGGACGAACAACACGGGCAAGCCGATCAGTTACATCAATGTGCGCGCCAGCATCCCCGACTCCGCGTCGGGCGGCGGCATCACCGCCACACTGAACCTGTACGTCAACGGCACGTTCCGGCAGACGCTGAACCTCAACTCCAAGCAGACCTGGATATACGAGGGCGCCGCCTACAACAGCAGCGACAACCAGAAGCCGGCGGACGGCCGTCCCCGGGTCTTCTTCGACGAGTCGCACACCTTCGTCACCGGCACCCCCATCCCGGCCGGCAGTACGCTCCAGCTCAAGAAGGACTCAGTCAACTCCGCGGCCTTCTACGACATCGACGTCATCGACGTGGAAAACCCGCCGGCGCCCCTCGCACAGCCCGCCGACTCGATCTCCATCACCAGCTGCGGCGCGGTCGCCAGCACCGCCCCGACCAACGGTTCGGCCGCCGGCGGGTCGGTGGACAGCCGCGCCGCCATCCAGAACTGCATCAACCAGGCGCAGTCCCAGAAGAAGATCCTCTGGATCCCGCAGGGAACCTTCTACGTGAAGGGCACCACCGGCCTGACGGCCACCGGGATCACGATCGCCGGGGCGGGGATGTGGTACAGCACCATCTACCGGGATGTGCCGCTGCCCAACAACGTCGGCTTGGCGGCACTGTTCTCGGTGACCTCGTGCACGGTGCAGAACTTCCACATCGACGCCAACGCCATCAGCCGCAACTACCTTCTGGGTGGTGACGGGGGTGCGATGGACACCACCGGCACCAACTGGGTGACCAGCGGCATGTGGGCCCAGCACACCATGTCCGGCATCTGGGCGTCGGGCACCGGGGGCAAGGTGCAGAACAGCCGCTTCACCGACACCTGGGCCGACGGGATCAACCTGAACAACCAGTCGCTCAGCGGCGGCAAGAGCCAGGTCGGGAACAACCTGACGGCGACCAACAACTTCATCCGCGGCGCCGGTGACGACTCGTTGGCGATCAACTCGACCGCCTACCAGATCAACGGCAGCGGCACCCGGATCGACTTCCCCCCGATGACGAACACCACGATCAGCAACAACACCGCGATCGCGCCCTGGGGCGGCAAAGGCATCGGGATCTTCGGCGGCAGCGGTCACGTCGTCAGTGGCAACTACGTCAGTGACACCTCGCGGTTCATCGGCCTGGCCGCCGGCCGGTTCGGCACCAACGGCAGCGACCTGACGTCCGCGACGGTGAAGAACAACGTCATCGTGAGGTCCGGTGGCAACGCCTACAACCAGACCCAGCCCACCGTGCACATCGGCAACGCCAGCGACGGCCAACAGGTCGGAACCGTCGACAAGGTCACCGCGTCGGGCAACACCATCGCCAACTCCCTCTACGACGCCGTCGGCTTCTCCACGTCGAAGAACACGCTGCTGCAGAACAACACGATCACCTCTCCCGGGCGCAACGGGATCGTGGTCGCTCCGCCGAACTATCCGGCGCCCAGCGGCTCCGCCACGATCACCGGCAACACACTCACCGGACTGGCCTCCGGACGCTCCGCGTTCGTCAGCAACTCCAGCGGCTTCACCGCGACGGTGACCAACAACAGCTGGCAGACGGTGGCCCCCTAGAGCACGGTGCTCGGCCACCCCACCGGGGTGGCCGAGCCAACCACCACACCGGCGCAATTCGTCCCCGCGTCTGCGCCGTGATCGACCGGACAGGTCCTAGGCGCCGCGGCGCACCCGGGCGGCCTTGCGGGCCTCGGCCGTCTGGCGCGCCTCGGCGGTCCGGCGGGACTCACCACCGGCGCGACCGGGGCGGGTGCCCATACCGCGGAAGGGGGCACCGCCGCGCTGGGGGCGCTCCGCGACCGGCGCGCCTCCGGCGATCGGCACCCCGGACGGGGCCTGGGCGCCGGTGATGCGGCTCAACTCGGCCTCGCCGGAGCGGACCTGGGTGATCTGCGGCCTGATGCCCGCGTCGGACATCAGACGGGTCATCTCACGGCGCTGGTTGGGCAGCACCAGCGTGACGACGCTGCCGGACTCGCCGGCGCGCGCGGTACGACCGCCGCGGTGCAGGTAGTCCTTGTGGTCGCCCGGCGGATCGACGTTGACCACGAGGTCGAGGTCGTCGACGTGGATGCCGCGGGCCGCGACGTTCGTCGCCACCAGCGCGGTGACGCCGCCGCTCTTGAACTGCGCCAGGGTCCGGGTGCGCTGCGGCTGCGACTTGCCGCCGTGCAGCGCCGCGGCCTTCACACCGCTGTTCAGCAGGTGCTTGGTGAACTGGTCGACTGCGTGCTTGGTGTCCAGGAACATGATCACGCGCCCGTCCCGGGCGGCGATCTCGGTGGCGGTCGCGTACTTGTCGGTGCTGTGCACATGCAGCACGTGGTGCTCCATCGTGGTGACCGCGCCCGCCGACGGGTCGACCGAGTGGACGACCGGGTCATGGAGGTAGCGCCGGACCAGGAGGTCGATGTTGCGGTCCAGCGTGGCCGAGAACAGCATGCGCTGGCCGTCGGGCCGCACCTGGTCGAGCAGCTCGGTGACCTGGGGCATGAAGCCCATGTCGGCCATCTGGTCGGCCTCGTCCAGGACGGTGATGTTCACCCGGTCCAGCCGGCAGTCCTTGCGCTCGATGAGGTCCGCGAGCCGGCCCGGCGTGGCCACGACGACCTCGGCCCCCGAGCGCAGTGCGCCGGCCTGCCGGCCGATCGACATGCCACCGACCACGGTGGCCATCCGAAGCCTCAGCGACCGGGCGTACGGGGTCAGCGCGTCGGTGACCTGCTGGGCCAGCTCCCGGGTGGGGACGAGGACCAGGGCCAGCGGCTTGCGGGCCTCGGCACGCTGTCCGGCGGTGCGCGCGAGGAGCGCCAGGCCGAAGGCGAGCGTCTTGCCGGAGCCGGTGCGGCCGCGGCCGAGAACGTCACGGCCGGCGAGGGTGTTGGGCAGCGTGGCGGCCTGGATGGGGAACGGCTCGTTCATACCGAGACCGGCGAGCGTCGTCTGCAGCTCGGCGGGGAGGTCCAGCTCACCGAAGGTGGTCACCGGCGGGAGGGCCGGGGTGAGGGTGACGGGCAGGGCGAATTCGCCCTGAAGTGCGGCGGGGCGGCGCCCGGAGCCGTTCGAACGGGCGGGACGGCCCTGGCCCTGCGGGCGGAAACGGGCTCCCCGGTCGGATCCGGCAGCGCCGTCCTTGCGGTTCCTGGAAAAACGGTCGTTCGTGCGAGCTGAGCGGTTCATGGAGAACCTTCCTCGATATGGCACGTATCGAGGAATTCTCGGCGAACGTGAGCCGAACGAATTGCAAGAACGAGCCGGATGTCAGGCAGACGAAGCCGGGCATGCCGACGGCGTCATCGACGGCCCGTGGCGGCGGAGTGCCGGGAGTTCACCGGAAGGGGTGAAGGGGCCGGGTGGTGGGCGCGGACAGGAGCCGCGCGGCGAGGCGTACGCCCCGCAAACAGCAGCAAGCTGGGGCCCCACCGTACGGTGTGGCCCCAGCTGCCTTAGCGCTTCAGCGTCAGGCGGGAGTGATGTTCTCCGCCTGCGGGCCCTTCTGGCCCTGCGTGACGTCGAAGTTCACCTTCTGGCCTTCCTGAAGCTCACGGAAGCCCTGCGCGGCAATGTTCGAGTAGTGGGCGAAGACGTCGGGGCCGCCACCGTCCTGCTCAATGAAGCCGAAGCCCTTTTCCGCGTTGAACCACTTAACGGTGCCAGTAGCCATGTCAAAATCTCCTTCAGGGCAGTGCCCAGGGGGCTCACACTGTGTGAACCCCCGCATCGCCGCAATGACCCCGTCCGGGAATACAGCACCGGAAATACAAAAGTGCCCGACGACAGAAGTCATCAAAGGCACTTGAAGTCAACGGGAACCACAACTGCAACTGCGATCAAGCCTAGCACGCCGCGCTCGGTGGGGCGCGACAAGTGCGACTTTTCGCCCCCAATGTCATGATCGTGCACTGCGTATCGTCCGGAATTGCCTGGTCCTGGGCTCGACGGGGTGCCCGACCGGGCGAGCCGCCCGTCCTCCGAGTGGAGGTCCCCGGTCGTGTCGCGGTGCCGCGCGGGGGCACGGCGAGAGGGCTGCCCGCCCGAGCGTGGGGCCTCACTCGGCGTGCCCGGCGCCTCGTGAGGCGGCCGTAGACTCTCCGCGACCGAGCGGCGCGCACCCGGCGGCGGCCGGCCGAGGGAAGGGCCGACCCATGATGGCGCGCGCCAGACTGATCCAGGAGCTGCGCCGCGACGGCTCCGGGCACACCGCCACGGATGCGGCCCACCTCGTCGAGGACTACGCGCACCACCTGGCCACCAGGCTGCGGGAGGCCGGCCACCGCGAGGCCGCCGACCTCATCGACCCGCGCGCCGGACAGTGCACCTGCGGCGCCCCCGTCGGGGACGACGAGGACAGCGAACAGACCCGCCGCTACTGGGAGCACTCCCGCTCGTGCCCGCAGGGGACCTGAGCAGAAGCGCTCCCGTTCGTGCCCGGCGCCAGGGGATCCCCGGCGGTCGGAGCGCCCGGGGCCGTCAGGACACTCTGACCGTCGCGATCTCCCAGGGCCGCAGGGGCAGCCGGAGGGTGCTGTCCTCGACCGGGACGGACGCGCCCGGGCGGCCGAGCAGATCGACCCGCCGGGCCGAGGTGAACGGCCCGTGGACGACCGCCGTCGAGGCGTCGGGCGACTGGGCGACCAGCCGGAGCTCGAGGGCGTCCTCGCGGCGCCGGAGGCTGGTCAGCACCGCCCCCTGGACGGTGATTCCCTCGCCGGACGCGGGGACCGAGTCGAGCGGGCCCGTGCCGAGAGCCGCGTGAAGAGGGTGCCGGTAGCGCTCGGCGGCGTCGACCAGACCGCCGTCGCACCAGTCGCCCGCGTGCGGCAGCACCGCCAGCTGCACCGTCGTGGTCCCCACCATCTGTGCCTCAGGGGTGGGGATCTGCGGCCCGGCCGGCTCCTCCCGGTAGGGGTGGACATTGCGGCTCAGCTGCCCCGTGCTGCGGAGGACGGTCAGGGCGAGTTCGCCGTCGAGCAGCTCGTACTCGCAGGCCTGGGTCAGCAGCAGTCCGGCGCCGCCCGCGTCGGCGAATCCATGCGCGGGAAAGGTGGGGATCGGGTACTCGCTGAAGCCGCCCTCGGCCGTCCGGCCGCGCTCGACCACGGCGAACTGCCCCTCGGCGTGCGAGGCCGACGCGGGCCGGGCGAGTGGGACATGGAAGCGCACCCGGTGGTCGAGTGAGGCGTTCTCCAGCATGAGGTCGAGCCGTACGAACGGCTCACCGGCCCGCAGTTCCACGTCCATGAGGACAGTGCCCGTCCGGGCCTCGGCCGTGCGCCCGTCGGCCGCCCAGTCCACCGCCGCCGGCCAGTCATACGTGCGTACGACGGTGACCGTGCCGTAGAGCGGGCCGTCGACCCCGGCGTCGACCTCCACCGACCGCGGGACGTCGAGCACGGTGTCCCGGCCGGGCGGAGCGTAGTTGTAGCTGTCGCCACGGTCGCCGCCGTCGACGATCCTGCCGACACCGTCGAGCACCGTCCCGTCGGCCGAGGCGATCCGCAGGGTGCCGTCGTCGAGGACCGTGACGGTGACCAGGCCATTGGTCAGCGTCCGGCCCTCGGTCCGTACGGCGTGCTCTACCTCGGTGGCGCCGGGTACCGCGCGTACCGAGGTCCAGCCGAGCGGGGGAGTCTCGACCAGGCTCGTCACCGTGCGGCGCTCGGCCTGGAGCAGTCGGACCGTCCAGTCGCCCTCCGCGCCGGGCACCGCCGTGCGCACCGCCTCGACGTCGAACGGCGCGTCGCCGCCGTGCCGGGCCAGCGAGAACTCCAGCAGGTGCCGCTCGTGGTCGCAGGTCCAGCCGGTGATCTCCAGGCCGAACAGCTCGCGGCCGTGGATGCGGGGCAGGAACGAGGGCAGATCGGGTCCCGCGAGTGCCTCCGAGTGCAGCAGCCGTTCGCCGCGGGCCTCGGTCTGGGCGGGCAGGCGCCTGCCGTCGGGCAGTTCGACCGAGACGTCCGTCCAGTCCGCGGGGATCTCCAGGTCCAGCGTGACCAGATCGCGCCGGACGGCGGGCGAGGGGTTGACCACGATCATCGCGTCGCGGGACACGGACTGCGCGAGCCGGCCGACGACCCGGTCCCGCACCGCCTGGCCGAGCTGTCCGGCCTCGCTGACGCGGGCGAACACCTGCGTCGCCGTCTCGTCGACCCCGCAGCCCGTCACCGAGTCGTGCCCGGACGCGTCGACCAGCCGCCACCACGCCATGTCGAGGAAGCGCTGCGGCCACTCCGCCGACCAGAGCGCGGCCAGCGGCTCCGCGTACCGCTCGACGAGGCGTTCCGCACGTGCCATCGCCTGCTTGAGGTGCGGGCGCACCGACAGCACGCCCGGCAGGATGTTGGCGGCGGCGTGGCTGCGCAGCTCTCCCTTGATCACCGGCAGCGCAGGGTCGTCCGCGTCGCGTGCGGTGACGTAGTCGCCGAGGGTGGTGATGCTGACGTCGACCGACTCCGGGTCGAGTCCGGCGACCAGTTTGACCAGGGAGCCCACCGGCGCCGAGTGGTCGGTGCCGTACATCGCGAGCACCGGGTCGTCGCCGAAGGACGGCTGGAGCCGCCGCCCGAGGTCCGCCATCCGCTCGGCGAACCGCTCCGCGTCGGAGAACACGTAGGCGGCGTTGCCGTAGCCGCCCGCCAGGTACTCGGCCCGCACCGAGCTGCCGTCCGGGGCCGTCCAGCGGAACGCGTGTCCGTCCACGCCGGACGGCACACCCCGCCACAGGCAGGCGTGTTCGAACCCGGCCGCGGAGAGGATCTGCGGCATCTGCGCGGTGTGGCCGAACATGTCGGGCAGGTAGCCGACACGCATGGCGCCGCCGAGGTCGTTCGCGCGCGCCCACCCCAGTTCGAGGTTGCGGACGATGTTCTCGCCGGACAGCAGGAACTCGTCCAGCAGGATCTGCCAGGGTCCGACGGCCAGTTGGCCGTTCGCCACCAGCGCGGCGACGCGGTCGCGGTTCTCGCCCCGGACTTCGAGGTAGTCGTCGACGGCGGCCATCTGACCGTCGAGGGTGAAGCGGAACCGCGGGTCGGCCTCGGCCCGGTCGAGGACCTCGTCGAGCAGGTCGACCAGCCGGAGCCGGAAGCGCTGGAAGGGTTCGTACCACTCGCGGTCCCAGTGGGTGTGCGGGACGAGCCGTACGTGCGGGATGCCGGTCATCGGCCAATGCCTCCATTTCGTGGGGAGGTTCAGGAAGGCGGTGTGTTCGTGGGGGTCAGGAGAGCGACGCCTTCGTGGGGTGGGTCAGGAGAGCGGCGTGAAGGTGAGCGTGAGGCTCGCCTTCCGTGCCTGGAGCCGGTACGGGGGCAGGACACCGGGGCCGCACGAGGCGGAGCCGAGGCCGTGCTGGGCGAAGTCGAGGTTCAGATGGACCAGTTCACCTGCTGTGAGGTCGGTCGTGTGCGTGGCCGCGTCCAGTTCCTCGGTCGTCCAGCGGCGCGCGGTGAAGTCGAACACCGGCTCGCCGTCGACCCGGATCCCGGCGCCGCCGCCGGACGTCAGCAGCAGATTGCGCACCTCCGTGCGGTTGCCGTTCTCCTGCGGATACACGTACGGCGTCTGCAACTCCTCGACCGTCCGCACGAACCGGCCGGCCCGCGCCGACTGCCTGCTGTCGGGGTACGCCTCGCCGGGACCCGCGCCGAACCACTCGGCGGTGCCGAACGCACCGGGCAGCGCCATCCGCAGGCCGAGCCGGGGGAGCGTGCAGGGCCAGGCGCCGGCGGGTTCGACATCGACCCGCAGCCGGAGCCGGCCGGCGTCCGCGGTCCAGTGGTAGGCGGCGAGCATGCCGAAGCCGAGAGCGGGCGGCGCGACCCGGGTGCGGACCACGAGCTCGTCCTCGCGGACGTCGACGCCCTCGACCCGGTGCTGGAGGCGGTGCAGTCCGGCCGCCCGCCACTGCTGTTCCTCTGGCCGGTCCGAGCCCCGGTCGTTGTCGGTGGGCGCCCGCCACAGGTCGAGACGCGGTCCGTGCACGGGGTGACCGCCGAGCGAGGTCAGCCTGCCGGTCCCGGGGTCGAACGTGCCCGGGCCGAGCCGCAGCCGGTCCTCGGTCGCCGTCACCCGCGCGCCTCGGGCCGGCGCTGCGGGCTCCGGCGCGGGAGTGACCGGCACCTGCCCCCAGGCCACCACATGGCCCGCCGCCGCCCAGCGGGTGTCGGCGGACAGTACGGCCCGGACGGTGAGCAGGCTTTCCGCCGTGGTCGGGGGCAGTGGGGGCAGCGGCACGGCCACGCTCCCTCCCGGCGGGACCGGACCCACGTCGAGCAGGCCCTCCGCCCGTGCGACCCCCTCCTCCTCCAGAACCCAGGAGAAGCCGAGACCGTCGAGCGGGACCGTGTCGTAGTGGTTGGCGATACGGATCCCGCCCGAACCCGCGGTGATCCGTACCGGCTCGAAGACCTTCGCGAACTCGACGAGCGCGGGGGAGGGAGTGCGGTCCGGGTGGACCACGCCGTCGATCACGAAGTTGCCGTCGTGCAGCGGCTCGCCGAAGTCGCCGCCGTACGCGAAGAACTCCCGTCCGTGCTCATCGCGTTGGGCGATCCCGTGATCCAGCCACTCCCAGATGAAGCCGCCCTGGCAGCGGGGATGACGCTCGAACAGCTCCCGGTACTCCAGCAGCCCGCCCGGTCCGTTGCCCATCGCGTGCGCGAACTCACAGAGCAGGAACGGCAGTTCGCGTCGGCGGGGGTTTTCGTCGTCCACCCGCCGGCCGATCCGGTCGACCTCGTCGTGGTCGGCGTACATCCGGCTGAAGACGTCGACGTACGCGCAGTCGAAGTCGCCCTCGTAGTGGACGGGCCGTGAGGGGTCGCGCTCGTGGGTCCACTCGGCCATGCCCGCGAGGTTGCGGCCGGTGTGGGCCTCGTTGCCCAGCGACCACAGCACGATCGAGGGGTGGTTCTTGTCGCGCTCGACCATCCGGCGCATCCGGTCGAGGTAGGCGTCGGCCCACTGGGGGTCGTCGCTCGGGTTGCCCGCCCAGTCGAGTTCGCCGAAGCCGTGCGTCTCCAGATCGCACTCGTCGATCACCCAGAGCCCGTAGAGGTCGCAGAGCTCCAGGAACGCCGGGTCCGGCGGGTAGTGGCTGGTGCGGACGGCGTTGATGTTGTGGCGCTTCATGAGCTCGATGTCGGCGACGGCGAACTCGCGGGGCAGTGCCCGGCCGAACTCCGGGTGGTGCTCGTGCCGGTTGACGCCCCGGAACAGGATCCGGCGGCCGTTCACCTTGAGCTGACCGTCCTCGATCGTGACGGTGCGGAAGCCGACCCGGACCGGCACGCGCTCGGTCGCCGTGTACACCTCGCCGGCGTAGAGACGGGGGCTCTCCGCGCTCCACGGTTCGATGCCGTCGAGCTGGGCGGACTCCCCGGCGGGCAGGCCGGTCACGCCGAGTTCCGGGACGCTGATCCGCACGTCCGGACCGGATGCCGAGACCGACAGGGTGCCGCGGCCGGTCCGGTGGTCGTACCCCGCGTGCACCGTGTAGTCGGTGACGCCGCCCGCCGGGCGGGCCAGCAGGGTGACCGACCGGAAGATCCCGGACAGCCACCACATGTCCTGGTCCTCGAGATAGCTGCCGGCCGACCACTGGTGGACGCGTACGGCGAGCAGGTTGTCCCGGGGCCGCAGCAGCGCGCCGACGTCGAACTCCGACGGCAGCCTGCTGCCCTTGGTCACGCCCAGCTCATGGCCGTTGAGCCAGATCCGCGCGCAGGAGTCGATGCCGTCGAACCGCAGCACTGTCGGGGCGTCGGGCCGGTCGGCGGGCAGGTCGAACGTCAGCCGGTAGTCGCCGGTGGCGTTGTCCGAGGGCACCTCGGGCGGATGGACCGGGAAGGGGTACCGCACGTTGGTGTAGGCGGGTCTGCCGTGTCCCTGGAGCTGCCAGTGCGACGGCACGGGGATCGTGTCCCAACCGTGGTCGTCGAAGTCGTCCCGCTCGGTCCCGTCCGGGGCTGCCGCGATCGATGGTGACAGCAGAAACCGCCAGGTGCCGTTCAGGCTCAGCGCCCACGCGTCCGAGGCGAACGCCGCGCGGGGCGGCAGCGCGCCGTGGCCGGGGGCGGGATCCTCGACGTACGACGAAGACATGGATTCCCTTCAGGAGACGGGCTGGGGAGGAGGAGGGCCCTGGCAGGCGCCGGCCGTGCCGGCGCCCGGTCCTCAGTCCTTGAGCGCGCCGGCGGCGATGTTGGCGATGAAGTGCCGGGCGCCGAAGAGGAACACGATGATCAGCGGCACGATCGCGACGAGCGTGCCGGCCATGATGACGCTGTAGTCCTGGACGTACAGCCCGTTGAGCTGGGAGAGGGCCACCTGGAGCGTCACGTGGTTGGAGTCGATGAGGACGACCAGCGGCCACAGGAAGTCGTTCCAGGAGTTGACGAAGGTGAAGATGCCGAGGAACGCGAGGGCGGGCCGGAGCACCGGCAGCCCCACCAGCAGATAGGTGCGGAAGAAGCCGCAGCCGTCCATCCGGGCCGCCTCGATCAGCTCGTCCGGCACGGCGGCGCGCGTGTACTGGCGCATCCAGAAGATGCCGAACGCGTTCGCGGCCGCAGGGACGATCAGTGCCTTGAGACCGCCGACCCAGCCGAAGTTCGCCATGATCATGAACTGCGGGATCGCGGCCAGCTGCGTCGGCACCACGAAGGTCGCGAGCAGGATGCCGAACAGCACCTTGCTGCCCGGGAAGTCGTACTTGGCGAAGGTGAACGCGGCCAGCGAGTCGAGGAACAGCACCAGCGCCGTCGTCACCAGGGCGACGAACAACGTGTTCAGCAGCGAGCCGAAGAAGTCGATCTTCGAGAAGACCTCGCCGATGTTGTGGAACAGCTGGTCACCGAAGACCAGCTTCGGCGGGGTGGAGTAGATGTCGGCCGTGGTGTTGGACGCCATCACGGTGAGCCAGTAATAGGGGAAGAGCGTGATGACCGCGCCGATGACGAGTGCGCCGTAGGTCAGGATCCGTCCGCGCCGGTACCTCATCGTCCTGACTCCTTGATCTTGACGCGGCCCCGTTCGGGGCGCTGGATGAGCCGCCAGTTGAGGATCGAGAAGAGGACGACGACCACGAAGATGCCCCAGGCGATCGCGGCGCCGTAGCCGAAGTCGTTGCTCGCGAAGGCCGTGTCGTAGAAGTAGACGACCATCGTCATCCCCGCGCCGTCCGTGCCGCCGCGGTTGCCGAGCAGCACCTGCGACTCGGCGAAGATCTGCATCCCGCTGATCGCGGACATCAGGACGGAGAAGAGCAGCACCGGCCGCAGCAGCGGCAGGGTCACCCGGAAGAACGCCTGCACCGGTCCCGCGCCGTCCACGCGGGCCGCTTCGAGGACGTCCTTGGGCAGCGCCTGCAGACCGGCGAGGAAGATGATCGCGTTGTAGCCGGTCCAGCGCCAGATGATCATGATGGCGATGGCGCTGCGGATGGCCCACGGGTCGGAGAGCCACTGCACATGGCCGATGCCGAACAGGCCGAGGAACCAGTTGAGGAAGCCGAACTCACCGCTGAAGATCGAGCCGAACACCAGGGTCATGGCCACGATCGACGTCACGTTCGGAATGAAGTACGCGAGCCGCAGGGCGCCCTTGAAGCGGATCGACGAGTTGAGCCCGACCGCGATGAGCAGGGCGAGCGCCGTCATCGGGACCGTCGACATCACCCAGATGATCAGGGTGTTGCTGATCGAGTGCCAGAAGTCCGTGTCCGTGAGCAGGTACCGGAAATTCTCCAGCCCGACGTACTTCATCGGGCCGACGCCGTCCCAGCGTTGCAGCGAGACGAAGAGCGAGTAGAGCACCGGGTACAGACCGAACACGGCGAACAGTACGAAGAAGGGGGCGACGGCCGTGTAGTGCGGCAGATAGCGCCACCGCCTGCGGCGGGCCACCTCCGCCGGGACCGGCGGGGCGGCGGAGGTCTTCGTCCCTGGGGTGCCGACATCGGGGATCACGGTCATGAGAGCACTCCCTGCCTGCGCAGCAGACGTTCCACGCGAGTCCGGGCGTCGGACCAGGCCTTCGCGGGGTCCTTGCCGCCGACCTCCACGTTGTTGAGCTCGTCCGTGTAGGTGTCGCTGATCGTGATGTCCCACGGGCTGAAGTAGGCGTACTCCACCTCTTCGGCGATCTTCCCGAAGACCTGCATGGTCGCCTGGCCGCCGAAGAAGGGCTCGGGGGCGAGGAGACGCTTGTCCGTGAAGGCGGACGGGCTGGGCGGGAAGAGGCCCACGTCGAGGTAGTTCTGCGGCTGGTTCTCCGGCGACTGCATCCAGCGGATGATCTCGAAGGCGGCTTCCGGCCGCGGGCAGTACCGGGTGATGGCCAGGTACGAGCCGCCCTGATTGCCGGCGCCGCCCGGGGGACGGCACACCCGCCACTTGCCGGCGGTGCCAGGCGCCGACTGTTTCATCTCACCGCTGATCCAGGACGCGTTGACGAGGCTGAGTTCCTTGCCGCTGTTCCAGGCGGCGTGCCGGTCGACCGACTGGCCGTTCTGGCCCTGCGCCCCGGCGTAACCGGCGGTGAGGCGGCGGTGGTACGCCTCCAGCGCACGGTCCCAGGCCAGCCGGACCTGCGACTGGTCGTCGAGGTAGTGGTTCTCGCGGTCGAAGTACTTCTTCGACTCCTGGGCCAGCGAATAGGTGAACACCGTCTTGGTGTCGGTGATCAGATAGCGGCCGGGGAGTTTCTTCTGCACCTTCTCGCCGAACGCGAAGTAGGCCTCCCACGTCGGCACGGCAGCGGCGACGTCGTCGGGTTCGCTGGGGAAGCCGGCCTTCTCGAAGATGTCGTGCCGGTAGTAGAGCGCGGCGGGCCCGATGTCGATGGGGAAACCCAGCTGGAACCCGTCGGGGCTCTGGCCCGCCTGCCACTTCCAGGGCAGATACTCCTTCGCCACCGCTTCGGCCCCGAGCGTGTTGAGGTCCCGGAAGCGGTCGCTGTCGGAGAAGTACGTCGAGATGTTGTCGCCGAGCATGGTGATGTCGGGCAGATAGGCCTCGCCGGCGAGTGCCGCCAGCAGCCGCTGCTTGAGGTCACCGCTCACCGGCGACGTGACGAGCTTGTCGCGGGCGAAGCGTTTGGTGGCCTCGCCGAGGATCTTCTCGGACAGACCGTTGGAGGTGTACCAGAGCGTCAGATGCCCTGGGTTCGCAGTGGTGGGACTGGTACATGCACTGGCTCCGAACGCCGCGGCACCAGTTGCAGCCGCGCCGGTCAGGAACCTTCGTCGAGTCAGCGCCATCGAGGACCCTTCACGTCCCGTGAACGTTCCCGTGAACGTTCACGAACTGCCGGGAAGTCTGCGGGGACCGGGTTTTCGTGTCAAGACATTCGTACGATGGCGGTGAACGGCTCCGGGTCCGGGGGACTGCGCGATCGGCTGCGCGGCGGAACAACTGCCGTTCCCTGCCCTTGGGTTGGCCTTGCTGCCGTGGCCTCGCTCCGCCGTGGAGCTCGAGTGGGCGGACTCCCGCGGTCGGAGGTGGTCCCTCACGCGGGTGCGCGGTGATCCGTCACGCCGACTCACGCAGCCGCAGCTCGGCCCGTACGACGAGGTCGTCGCCCGTGAGCGGGTCGCTGCCCGTCAGCAGCCGGGCGACCTGGTCGATGGCGAGCGCACCCACCTTCCGGGTGTCCAGGGCGACGGTGGAGAGCGCGGGTGCGACGAGCGTGCCGAGTTGCAGGCCGTCGAAGCCGATCACGGCGAGGTCCTCGGGGACGCGCCTGCCCAGCCGCCGCGCCTCCCGCAGGGCGCCGATCGCGATGATGTCGTTGAAGGTGAACACCGCGGTGACGTCCGGATGGAGGGTGAGCAGGGTCTCCAGCGCCTCCCCGCCGCCGTCGGCCGACTGGCTCGCGCCGACCACCGCGTCGGTGTCGATCCCGTGGGCCGCCGCGGCCGCCCCGAACCACGCGCGCCGGATGCTCGGCTCGGCCCGGCCGTCGTGATCGAGCATGCCGATCCGGTGATGCCCCCGGGCGACGAGGTGCGCGACCGCCGAGCGGACGCCGTCCTCCCCGTCTATCCGGATCGAGCTGAACCGTGCCGTGTGGTGCTCACGGCCGACGAGCACCACCGGGATACCGCGGGTGAACAGGTCGATCTCGTGCTCGGGGCGGCTGAAGTATCCGACGACCGCGTCCACCTGGGAGCCGATCACCTGCAGGGTGCCGAGTTCCTCCTCGGCGCTGTCCGCGGTGTCGTAGACGACCACGTGCCAGCCACGGGCCCGAGCCGACTCCAGGGCGGCCGCGGCGACCTCGGTGAAGTACGGATTGCGCAGGTCCGGGATGACCAGGCCGATGGTGGTGGTGTCCTGCCGGACCAGACCGCGGGCGAAACGGCTCGGCCGGTAGCCGAGTTCCAGGGCGGCGTCGAGCACGCGCTGTTTGGTGGAGCCGTCGATCCCGACCTGGTCGTTCAGGGCCCGGGACACGGTCTGCCGGGACACGCCCGCGGAACGGGCGACGTCGTGGATCGTCACCCTCCGGGGCTCTGCCCCCGACGACACCACCATCGCGTACCTCCCGGTTCCCGCGGGGCGCCGGTCGGCCCGCGGGAACCGAGTATGCCTGGGCCGGGCGCGACGGCGCGAGATGATCCATGTCGCAGGCCCGGCCCGGACTCACCCAGGCCAGGGGGCCTGGCCTGCGACTACGCGCTGCACTGCCCGGCTAGCCGGTGATGAGGGTGAACCTCTCGTACGAGCCGATGGCGCTGCGGTCGGCGATCAGCGAGGAGTCCCCGGCGTCCTCGGCGGTGACGTACTTGCCGTTGGCCTTGGCCAGCAGGCTGACCGTGCCGTCGCTGTTCTTCACGAGCTGGAAGGACTGCGCGCGTCCCGCCGAGGTGCTGTCCGCGATCAGCGGTGAGGAACCCGCCGTGACATAGCGGTTGTTGGCGTGGGAGCGCAGGGCGACGGTGCCGCTGCCCGAGTCGACCATGTCGAACTGCTCCCAGGGGCCGATCGCCGTGCGGTTGGCGATCAGCGCGGCGTCGCCCTCCTTCTCGGCGGTGACGTAGCTGTCGTTGATGCCGGCCCGCAGGCTGATCACCTTGTCGGAGAGCACGGGTTCGGTGGGGCGGGTGGCGGTCAGTTCGATCTCGCCCTTGAGCATGCGACCGCCGTCGCCGGTCAGACGCAGGTAGTAGTCCGAGGAGCAGGCTGTGCCGTCCTCGTCCAGGGTCAGGATGCCGGAGTCGGTGGGGACGGAGTCCTGGGACTCCGCGGTCTTGGCGATCTGGTTGCCCTCGTTGTACTCGTCGAACATCGAGATGTAGATGCCCTGCGCGCCGACGCGGACCATGTTGTAGAACTGCCGCCACATCAAGTCGCCGTGGGCGCGCTGGCGTTCGGAGACGTCACCGGGCAGCACGCAGGGCTGGTAGTCGATGCCCTTGGCGTCGCACTCGGCTTGGTCGCCCTTGTTGACGTTCTCGTAGTAGTTGTCCGAGTCGGCGGCCGTGCCGATGGCGCCGACCATCCACGGCGAGATCATGTCGAACGCGTGGAAGACGTCGCTGAAGCCGCTACGGGTGCCCGCGCCGTCGGTCCGCCAGTCGTGCGGGATGCCGCCGATGACGTAGCAGCCCTGGTCCTTGAACCAGTTGACGACGTCCAGGGCGGCCGAAGCGGAGAAGTCGCGCTTGTCGTCGTTGAAGCCGAAGCCCCAGACACACACGACCGGCTTGCCGTTCTGCTCGGCGTAGGCCGAGGAGGAGGTGTGCGCCTTCATCTTGTCGGTCCAGTCGGTCTTGATCTCCGACTGCATGTTCGTCCAGCTGGTGACGTCGTACATGATGTAGAACTTCACGCCCTGCGCCTCCGCGGCGCTGCGCACCTTGTCCGCCATCGCGTCGCGCGTCGGGCCCTCGCCGCCGGTCGGGTTGAAGCGCTGCAGGGCCGCGGTGTCGATGCCGTACTGCTGCATCCAGGCGAAGTGGGTGTCGACGGTCTGCTGGTCGTGCGACGAGAAGAGACCGGCCGGACTGCCGTTGCCGAGATCCGCGTAGCCGGTCTCGTAGGTCGTGGTGTATTCGCGCATGTCGGGCCAGGACTTGATGCCCGTGTTCGACGGCGAGGGAGCCTTGCTCATGTCCTTGGCCCAGTGCCACCAGCCGTCGACCGGGGCGTCGTCCCCCTTGGTGGAGAACCAGCCCTGGTAGCCGACGGTGATCTTCCCGACGACGTCTCCCGGGGTGCTGCCCGCCGCGGTCGAGGAGGAGGTGGTGGCTGCCCTGGCGATGCCGAACGCGCCCAGCGCGGCAGCGGCCGTTCCGCCGGCGGCCGCGCCCAGGACCTTGCGGCGCGACCAGCGTGTCCTGCGATGCGACAAAGACATGAAGTGCTCCAAAGCGGCGGGGGGCCACGCCGACGGCGGCCGCTGCCCGCGTATGTGATCTGGGTGGGGGAGGGGACGTCGCTCACCGAAGGGGACCTCGGGATACGCGTACGTCTGCCGGACGCGCGCGCGTTCATCATGCTGAACCACGAGTTCCGGTTGTGAACTCATTCAACTCGTGGGCGCGCGTCGCCGTCAAGGGTCTAGACCAGATGCGTGGATGGTCCGGAACGGGGCGAACTGCGTCCTTCGGTGCGGTCCTTGGCTCCTCGCCCACTGCGGACCCCGAGGCCGGGTGCGCCGCGGCGGACCCGAGGGCACCCCCGGCACCCGGACGGCGCCGGCCACGAAGGCCGACGCCGTACGGACGGGTGGTGCTTCGCACGTCAGCAGCTGAGGTTGCCGCCCGGGTCCACGCCCAGGATCTGGGTGAACTTCTGGTAGTTGTCGATGCGGCTCTGGACCTGCGTCGGATTTCCGCCGTTGCACTCCAGGCTGCCGTTGATGCTGCGAATGGTCTCGCCGAACCCGGCGCTGTTGACCATCGCGTTGTGCGGCGTCATGGTCCCGGGTCCGGTCTGGGTGTTCCAGTACCAGAGGCCGGTCTTCCAGGACACGGCCGCGTCGTTCTGCACCAGGTCGGGGTTGTTGAGCAGATCGATGCCCAGGGCGTCGCCCGCCGCCTTGTAGTTGAAGTTCCAGCTCAGCTGGATCGGACCACGGCCGTAGTACTTGTCGTTGCCCGCCGGGCACCCGTACGACCGGCTGGTGTCGCAGTAGTGCGGGTAGTTCGCCGTGTTCTGCTCAACCACGTAGACCAGGCCACCGGTCTCATGGCCGACGTTCGCCAGGAAGGCCGCGGCCTCCTGCTTCTTCACCGTGTCGCTGCCGGTGGTCGTGAATCCGGGGTAGGCGCTGAGTGCGGCGGTGAGACCGCTGTACGTGTAGAACGAGTTCCGGCTCGGGAACATCTGGTTGAACTGGCTCTCACTGACGACGAAACCGGCCGCCGCTGTCGTCTTCTGCGCCTCGGCCGGGGCGGCGAGGGTCAGGGCGGCGAGCAGGGTGGCTGCACCGGTCGCGGTCAGCAGTCCGAGCGTACGTCGACGCATGTGGGGTCACTCCATGGATGGGGGCGCTGGGCAGCGCTTGTGTCCCTCGACGGGGAACGGTGGGGGGAGAAGTCCGTGAGTACGGGGATGGGGACGACGCGGCGGGCGAACCGGTGGGAGCCGCCCGCGAGCCGTGAACTGCCTTGTCAGCCACCGACGTTGACGTCGATGCAGGCGTAGAACGCGTTGCTGGTGTCGGCGATGTTCCAGACGGCGAGCACCTTCTGCTGGCCCTTGAGGCTCCCGAAGTTCACCTGGTGGGTGACGGTCGCGCCGGGCTGGGCACCGTTGTCGTTGAACTCGGCGATCTTCTGCCCACTGGCGAAGTACTGCCAGGTGCTGGTGGAGTGACGGGCCGTCAGAGTCCACTGGAACTCGGTGGTGCTGCTGACCGGAGTGACCTTCCAGCCCTTGCTGTCGTCGTCGAGGTCGGCGAAGCGGGAGTTGCCGCCGCTGCAGCTCGTCAGCCCCTTCGGGCCCTCGACGCTCTGCGGCTCGTACGTGATGTCGCCGCAGCTGACCGTTCCGGCGGCGCACTGTGCCTGCCGGCTGGGCGGGTTGGAGATGTAGCCGTGTGCGCTCGCGGAGGCCGCGGGCAGGCTCACGGCGATCACCGGGGCGAGTGCCGCGCCGATGAGCGCGGCCGTCTTCTTCCTTGCGTGCATGGTCTCTCCTTCACTGCAGGTCGTCCCGCGGGGTACGAGGTTGTGGGGAACCGGGTACGACGGGTCGGCTTCTCGTGGGTGGGGGGCCAGGAGTGCGAAGGCCGGCAGCATGAACCCGTGTGCAGACGCGATCAAATGCGCCCGGCGGTACGGGATTTGCTACTTGGACTAGACCATACCCGTGGACGCGTCCGCGTCAAGGGTGTGGCGTGAGGTGGCAGTTGGGAAAACGGGGCATTCGGGGGCGAGGGGGAACACCTCACTCGATCGTGCGCAATAGCGAAGTGTCGAGGTTGTCGTGGCGATCGCGAAGAATCACCTCCGGAATCCGGAGCGCCCCCCGGGGCGTCGCACCGGCCGGTCTCCCGGCGGATCGGCGCGCGTGACGGTACCCGGCCGAGCGGATCCGGCGGCGCCGTGCAACCGTTCGCGCGACCTGGCTGTCTAGGCGGTGGGACGCCCACGCGGGCAACCCCACCGAGTCATGAGCGAACAAGCTGGAGGACGCATGTACAGCCGTACTGCTGCGGCACTTACCGCAGGCGGACTGGCCGCGGTACTGGCAGGGGCCGGCTGGGGTGCGTACGCGCTCACGGACGACGGGTCCACCCGACAGGGCGCCGCGGCGTCGAGCGCCGGCACGCGCGCCGAGGGCCAGGACAAAGCCGTCATCACGCTGCCGGGCGGCCGCAAGGTGGAGGTCCGCTACGTCGACGGGAAGGGCCTCGGCGAGCGGCACTACGACCCCAAGACCAAGAAGTGGTCGAAGACGCACCTGATCTACACCACGAAGTCGGACGCCTGCCAGGGGATCGAACTGGCGGCCGCCGACGGCACGGTCGCCGCGATCGCCGACTTCGGCCCCTACTGCGACGACGGCGAGCCGCCCCAGGAGTCCATCGCCGCGGTCGGCACGGGGCGGTTCACCGCCTGGGAGACGGACCTGCAGAAGGGCTTCGACGGCTGGGACACGGCGAATGTGGCCAAGGGGGGTGCGAGCGCCTCCTTCGTGCAGACCACCGAGGAGACGATCGAGACCCTGCGCTGGTCGAAGAAGGGCGGGTTCTCCGGCCCGACCGAGGAGCCGCGACCGGCGAAGAAGCTCTCCGACAAATTCTTCGGCAGCTGGAAGTCCGCGGACGGCTCGCAGCGGGTCGCCGTCCAGAAGCTCGGGAACGGAGGG
This sequence comes from Streptomyces sp. NPDC058371, assembly GCF_042723265.1. Lineage (NCBI taxonomy): Bacteria > Bacillati > Actinomycetota > Actinomycetes > Kitasatosporales > Streptomycetaceae > Streptomyces > Streptomyces sp. NPDC058371. The sequence goes on from NZ_JBHXJC010000001.1 coordinate 337,282, forward strand.
GTGGCGACGTTCTTCACCCAGAGCGGCGAACGCTGTGTGACCCGCGTCGGTCTTGACCCCAACTCCGAGACGGTCGGTGAGTTCACCACCGTCTACCGCGAGGAGGGCGACCGCTCCAAGAACTGCCCCGCCTACACCGCCTCGGAATTCATGAAGCTGAACAAGGCGGGCACCGCCCTGAGCTTCCAGTCGGCGCAGGGCACCTTCACCAAGACCGAGCCCAACCAGGAAGAGGAAAAGCTGCCCAGTCCGCCCGGACCGGTCTTCAGCGTGGACAAGGACTGGCTGGGCGACTGGCAGCTCGCGGACGGCAGCCGTCGGGTCACCATCGCGGAGCCGAAGCCGGAGGAGCCGATCGCGACCTTCACCAACACGAGCGGCCCGCACTGCGTGGCCCGCGCCGAGTTGTACGTCCTCACCGTGGACCAGCTGTCCAACATCGCCTCCCGGCCGCCCGAGGTCGTCGAGGGCGCACCGGCCGCCGGCTGCCCGCCGCAGAGCGTGGACTTCACCCTGTCCGCCGACGGCCGTTCCTTCACCCAGAAGGTCGAGGGCGAGCCCGACGTGACCTATGTACGGGCGGCCGGCTCGGACAAGTGAGGGCGTCTGGGCGGTGCTGCGGGGCCGACCCGACACCGCAGGGGGGATCCGGGAGAGGAGCCGTCGGCGTGGGCGTTCCGACGGCTCCTCGGTCCGAGTCCGGCTCACCGGTTCACCGGTGAGCCGGTTCGGGGCTCAGGCCCCGACCAGGGCGCGGCCCAGAGCACGCACCGTCCACCCGGCCGCCTGCCACCGCTCCGCCGGCAGCGCGTTGCGGGCGTCGACGATCCGCGGGCTGCGCACGGTCGAGGCCAGCGCGGCGGGATCGAGATCGCGGTACTCCTGCCATTCGGTGAGATGGAGGATCAGGTCGGCCTGCTCGCACGCCTTGTCGATGTCCAGGGCGTAGTCCAGGGTCGGGAACACCGCGCGGGCGTTGTCGATCGCGGCGGGATCGTGGACGCGGACCCGGCCGCCCTGCAGCTGGATCGCGGCCGCCACATTGAGCGCGGGCGAGTCGCGGACGTCGTCGCTGTCGGGCTTGAAGGCCGCGCCGAGCACCGCCACGTTCCGCCCGAGGAAGGAGCCGCCGACCAGGTCGCGCGCCACGTCGACGGTACGCCGGCGGCGCTGCATGTTGATCTCGTCGACCTCTCTGAGGAAGCCCAGCGAATCCTGTACGCCCAGTTCCTGGGCGCGGGCGAGGAAGGCACGGATGTCCTTGGGCAGGCAGCCGCCCCCGAAGCCCAGGCCGGCGGAGAGGAACCGCGGACCGATGCGGGCGTCGTACCCGATGGCCTTGGCGACGGTGGTGACATCGCCGCCCGCCGCGTCGCAGACGTCCGCGATGGCGTTGATGAACGAGATCTTGGTGGCCAGGAAGGCGTTGGCGGACACCTTGACCAGCTCGGCCGTGGCGAGGTCGGTGGAGATCCAGGGCGTGCTGTCGGAGTCCAGGATGGGCGCGTACACGTCGCGCAGCACGGTCTCGGCCGTGGGGGAGGTGACGCCGACCACCAGCCGGTCGGGGTGCAGGGTGTCCTGGACGGCGAAGCCCTCGCGGAGGAACTCGGGGTTCCAGGCGAGTGCGGCGGCCGGGCCGGCCGGGGCGAGGGCGCGGATCCGCTCGGTGAGACGGGCCGCCGTGCCGACGGGGACGGTGGACTTGCCGACGACCAGGGTGTCGCGGTGCAGATGGGGCGCCAGACCGTCGACGACGGCGTCGATGTACCGCATATCGGCGGCGTTGGACCCGGGCTTCTGCGGGGTGCCGACGCAGATGAAGTGGACGTCGCCGAACTCGGCGGCCTCGGTGAGTGACGTGCTGAAACGGAGCCTGCCCGCTTCGACGTTGCGGGCGAGGATCTCGTCCAGACCCGGCTCGTGGAAGGGCGTCCGGCCGGCGGCCAGGGCCTCGATCTTGGCGGTGTCGACATCGACACCGAGGACTTCATGACCGATCTCGGCCATGCAGGCGGCGTGGACGGCACCGAGGTATCCGGTGCCTATGACGGTGAGACGCATGGGGGGCCTCCTCGTAGGGCGGGTCAGACGGCAGGGGGACCGCTGGAGTAGCCGTTCGGGTGGAGCCGCTGGAAACGCCAGGCGTCGGCGCACATGGCGGCCAGGTCGCGCGTGGTCCGCCAGCCCCAGGCACGCTGGACGCGCCCGGGGTCGGCGATGAGGGTGGGCACGTCACCGGGACGGCGGCCCAGGATGCGGTACGGGATGGGGGTGCCGACGGCCTTGGTGAACTCGGCAAGGAGTTCCAGGACCGACGCGCCGGTGCCGGTGCCCAGGTTGAACACCCGCAGCCCCCGCTCGTCGTCGAGGTGGTCGAGGGCGACACGGTGACCGTCCGCGACGTCGGAGACGTGGATGTAGTCGCGTACGCCCGTCCCGTCGGGAGTGGGGTAGTCGTCGCCGAAGACGGGCAGTTCCGTGAGCCGTCCGACGGCGACCTGGGCCATGTAGGGCAGCACGTTGTTCGGTATGCCGGTCGGGTCCTCGCCGATCCGGCCGCTCGGGTGGGCGCCGATCGGGTTGAAGTAGCGCAGCGCGATCACCGACAGCTCGGGGTACCGCGTGCAGACGTCGGCGAGCAGCTGTTCACACAGGTACTTGGTCCGCGCGTACGGGTTGGCGGGGGCCGCGGGGTCGGACTCGTCCAGCGGGACCTTCGGGGTGTCGCCGTAGATCGAGCAGGACGAGGAGAAGACCAGCCTGCGCACCTGGTACCGGGTCATGGCCCGGAGCAGATTGACGGTGCCGGTGACGTTGATGTCGTAGTACTCGAGCGGCATGCGCGTCGATTCGCCGACGGCCTTCTTGGCGGCGAAGTGGATGACCGAGTCGATCTTGTGGGCGCTGAACACGGCGTCCAGCGCCGTACGGTCGCGCAGGTCGGCCTGGTGCGAGACCAGCGGCCGGCCGGCCAGCTTCTGCACCGCGTCGAGGGCCGCCGGGGAGCTGTTGGAGAAGTCGTCGACGACGACGACCTCGTGACCGTGCTGGAGGAGTTCCACACAGGTGTGGCTGCCGATGAAGCCGGCGCCACCGGTGACAAGGACGGTCTGGGGCACGGGATTCTCGCTTTCGTGGGGGCCGCTACCAGCCGAAGACGTTGCTGGCGTAGGCGGGATAGCGGGCGATGGCGACGGCGACCGGCAGGGCCGCGAGCGCGGCCGTCAGCAGCGGAACCCGCACGGTGCGGTCCACCGCGGTCCGCAGCCGGACACCGGCGGCGCGGGCGGACTCCCCGGCGTGCAGCAGGGGGACGAGGAGTCCGACGACGGCGTACGTCGTCGATCCCAGCAGGCACAGGAAGACGTAGCCGGCCGCGCGGGTCCAGGTCTCCGCGTACAGGGCCGCCGCCGCCAGCAGCACGTTGGTCGCCAGGTAGGGGAGCGTCAGCCGCAGGGGGAGGGGTTCCAGGCCGCCGGCGGACTTCGGGGTCACCTTGAAGGTGATCTGCCGGGGCCGGATCCGCTGGACGACGGCCGCGGTCACCCCCCAGGCGATCAGCGGCCAGCGGGTCAGGCAGTAGAGGTTGTTCTCCCAGCTGAAGAGGGGCGCTCGTCGGGGACGCAACAGGCCGCGGCGCCGCAGCAGCAGGGCCAGGGCGAGCACCCAGACCGAGATCGACCACCAACGCACAAGGAACTCGAGGTAGTTGACGTTGATCCACGGAGTGCCGGTGACCGCCGCGATGGGCGCGAGGGCCAGCCCGCCCACCGTGGTCGCGGCCAGCAGCACGTAGTACGACAGGGCGTACAGGAACCGCAGTCGCAGCGCCCACGGCAGCCGGGGCAGGTGCCGGGGGACGAGATCGAGCAGCACGGTGGTCAGGCTGCGCGACCACTGGAACTCCTGGACCAGCATCGCCGAGAAGGTCAGCGGACCGTCGCCGTGTGCCTCGGCGTCGATGGCGAACGCGCCGTGCCAGCCGGCGGAGTTGAGCAGGAAGCTGGTGGAGAAGTCCTCCGCCAGCTCGGGGCCTATGCCGCCGATGGAACGCAGCGCCTGGGTGCGCACCGCGTAGTGCGAGCCGATGCACGACGGTGCGAGCCCCGCGCTGTGTCCCAGCTGCGCCGGGCCGTGGAACGTGGCCTCCCGGTGCAGCCGGCCGCGCGCCGCCCAGGACTGCTCCGCGTTGGAGTCGCACACGCTCGGTGCGGCGACGTAACCGATCGCCTCGTCGGCGAACGGCCGGACCATCTCGGCGAGATAGCCGGGCTCCGGCACGTGGTCGCAGTCGAGCTGGGCGACCACGTCGTACTCCCAGTAGCCGACCTGGTCGTAGAAGAAGGCGAGGTTGCCCTCCTTGCAGCGGGTCCGGCGGGGCCAGGTGGTGCGGTGGTAGTCGGCCACCTCGAAGCGGGTGACGAGACCGACCCCGTTCTCCTCGCACCAGGTCCGTATCTCGTCGGTCGGCGACTCGTCGCACAGCCATACGTCGAAGGCGTGGGGATAGTGCTGGGCGCGCATCGCCCGGAGGGTCTTCCTGGCCACGTCCCACGGCTCGGAGGGAGCCCGGGTCACGGCGAAGGCGACCCGCAGCCGCGGTACGCCGATCGCCGGGTCGACCCGCTTGAGCCGATTGACGCCGGTCATGAAGTAGACGGGCATCACGGACAGATAGAGCAGCACGGTGCCGTTGACCGCGATCCCGAGCCCGCTGGTCCGGTGCGACGGCTGGAGCAGCCACACCCAGAACAGCGCCAGACAGACCAGCCAGCCGGCGCTGAGTACGGCGACCACCACGCGGTCGGGCCGGCTCAGCACCGGTACGAACGTACGGCGCAGCAGCCGGTGGCGGCGGACGGAGGACCGGTCGAAGACCGGCCCGCTCGCCGGGATGCCGACGACATGGCCGTCGGACAGGGCGAGGAGGGCGTCGGCCAGCTGCCGGCCGTCCTTCGCCGGGGCGACGAGGGAGTCGCCGTCGCGGACAGCGGGGGACAGGGGAGGCGCGGTGGACACGGACGGTCCGGCGCCTGGACGCAGAACACTCATCTGCTGGACTCCGAAGAAGGCGCTCCCGCCGGCCGTCCGGGACGACGGCCGGCGGGGAGGAGACGGACGAGGGGCGACGCGGGGGGTCAGGCCGCCTGGACGACGTCGACCGGCGCCGGTGCCGGCAGCACCGCTCCGTCGAGCTGGCCGCCGGCGATCAACTCGCGAGCCGCCTCGACCTCCTGCGGCCGGTCCCGGAAGTACTGCACCGTACGTCCGAGTCCGTCCTCGTCGGAGACGACCGGCTGCCAGCCCAGCACCTGCTGCGCCCGCGTGATCACGGGACGGCGGCGGGCGGGGTCGTCGACCGGCAGCGGGTGGTACTCGACCTTGCTCTCGGCCTGGGTCAACCGCAGGACGAGCTCGGCGAGTTCGCCGACCGTGCGCTCCTGCGGGTTACCGAGATTGACGGGCCCCGGCTCGGTGGAGTCGATCATCGCGACGAGTCCCCGGACGAGATCGTCGACGTAGCAGAAGCTGCGGGTCTGCGAGCCGTCGCCGTAGATGGTGAGCGGATCGCCGTTCAGCGCCTGGGCGATGAAGCTGGTGACCACCCGGCCGTCGTGCGGGCGCATCCGGGGGCCGTAGGTGTTGAAGATCCGGACGATGCCGGTGTTGAGCTGGGAGGTGCGCCGGTGCGCGCTGGTCAGCGCCTCCGCGAAGCGCTTCGCCTCGTCGTAGATGCTGCGCGGGCCGATGGGGTTCACATGACCCCAGTAGTCCTCGGGCTGCGGATGGATCTGCGGGTCGCCGTAGACCTCGCTCGTGGAGGCCAGGACGAACCGTGCTCCGTGCCGCTCCGCGAGGGCCAGGCACTGTTCGGTGCCGCGGCTGCCGACGGCCAGCGTCTCCAGCGGCATGCGGTGGTAGTCCGGCGGGGAGGCGGGGCTGGCGAGATGGGCCACGGCGTCGACGGGGCCCGTGACAGGTATGTCCGTGGACACATCGGCCAGCGTGAATTCGAATTTCGCATGATCAAGCAGGTGCTCGATGTTGCCGCGACGTCCCGTTGACAGATTGTCCACGCAGACGACCGAATCACCGCGCTGTATGAGGGCATCGCATAAATGCGACCCCAGGAAGCCGGCGCCTCCAGTGACGACGATACGCACGATTCTCCTCGGAATGTGGGGGCGGAGGGAGGGGGGTGAGGGCGATTCCCGCTAGCAAAGGGAGCCCTTCGTGCTTCGCAACTATCGCACTCCGGGAAGGGAGAGTTCCGATATTACCGTGTGACGGTCGTCACATTCGCCGTTATTGGCCGGATTGAAATTGCTCGTTTTCAATTCTGGCGTCTTCGGTGTTGCGCTCGGGTTACCGGCTTGGTTCTTTCTGTGCGTACGCTATGAATTCGGAATGTCGGACCGGTGCGCGGTCACTTCTGTTCGGAATCCGGAATGGTGCGCATTCCCTCGGCAGTACGAGGAAGTGGGACATGCTGCGCTTTCGGCGCCATCGCCAAATGGACGGAAGATGTTGTAGCGTGAATGTGCGGTGAGCGGCTGGCCGGCATTCCCCGCCGACGGCGCCGGCAGTGCCCCGTGCACCGGCTGCCGCAGCCCGCACTTACGGAACTTTCGGCACTCCCGGACCGGAGCGACCTTGCTGTTGAGGAGAAGTCTGCTGGCCGCGCTGCCAGGGCTGGCGGCCCCCGCGGTCACCGGCTGCCGAGTGGAGGACCAGTTGAGCGCGGTCGCCATGAAGTCACCGATCCCGCCGCTGCGCGGCGCCGACCTGTCCAGCGTCCTGCGGGCGGAGTCGGCGGGCCAGACCTACCAGGACCGGGGGCGGCGCGCGCCCGTGGAGCGGCTGCTCGCCACCCGCGGCGCGAACGTCGTCCGGCTCCGGGTCTGGGTCCATCCCTCGCCCGGCGACAACGACCTCGCCTCCGCCCTCGTGCTGGCCCGCCGGGCCCACCGGGCCGGCCTGCGCGTGCTGCTTGACCTGCACTACTCCGACACCTGGGCCGACAACGCCCACCAGACGACGCCCGCCGCCTGGGCGGACCTGGACACGAAGGCCCTCGCCGGCACCGTCCGTGCCTACACCCGCGACACGCTGCGGGCGTTCGCCGCCGAGCGCATTCCGGTGGACCTGATCCAGATAGGCAACGAGGTCACCAACGGCATGCTGTGGCCCACCGGCCGGATCCGGGACGCGGACGGAGAGCACTGGGAGGGCTTCCTGGAAGTCCTCCGGGCCGGTCTCCAGGGAGCCACGGAGGGCACGTCCTCCCCGCCGCGCACCCTCGTCCACGTGGACAAAGGCGGCTCCGGGGCGGGCGGCGTCGACATCCGGTCCTTCTACGACCGGCTGGCCGCGGCCCGGATCCAGTTCGACGTGATGGCCCTGTCGTACTACCCCTTCTGGCACGGCTCGCTGGCCGCGCTCCGGAGCGATCTGACGGATCTGGCGACGCGCTACCGCAAGGACGTGCTGGTGGTGGAGACGGCCTACCCCTGGAAGCTGCCGGCCGCCGGCGAGAAGGGGCCGTTCCTCGTCACGGACACCGACCAGCTGCCGGACGGCGCGCGCTTCCCGCCCACTCCGCAGGGGCAGGCCGCGTTCTTCGACGCCCTGCGCGGAGTGATCGCGCGGGTGCCGGGAGGGCGCGGCCTGGGCTTCCTGGCCTGGGAGCCCGGGTGGGTGCCGGGGGTGGGCTGGGACTTCGAGGGCGTGAACCCCTACAGCAACCTCACCATGTTCGACTGGTCCGGAACCGGCCTGCCGTCGCTGTCGGCGTTCGGCGGCTGAGGGCCGTCGTCCCGGCGGCGCGACGCTGGAAGCACTGGCATCCCCGGCGTGATGCGCCAAGTGGCCGCGTCCCTCATTTCGAGGTGCGCGGCCACTGGTGATCAGACGGTGCTCGGACGGGGTCAGGCGGGCCCGTCGGTGTCGGACGGGCCGTTGTCGTCGAGGTCGCGGGCGAGCGCCCGCAGTACGGGCCCGTACTCGGGGTGCGCCAGCGCGGAGGCGAACTGCGCGACGAGATAGTCCGCCGGGTTGCCGGTGTCGTACCAGCGGCCCTGGATGACCTGGCCGTACACCGCGCGGCTCTTCGCGTAGGCGTTGATGGCGTCGGCCAGATAGACCTCGCCGGTGCGGTGTTCGTACCAGCGCGCGGTCTGCTCGCGCAGTTCGTCGATGATCCCCGGGGTGATCACATAGCCGCCGATCGCGGCGAACGAGGAGGGGGCGTCCTCCGCCTTGGGCTTCTCCACCAGGCCGACGATCCGCAGCAGTCCGTCGTCGAGGTCCTCCTTGACCACGGGCACGCCGTAGCGCTCGGAGTCGCCCGGCGCGATGGGAAGCAGGGCCAGCACCGGGCAGTTGGTCGCCTCGTAGGCGCGGATCAGTTGCTGCGCGCGGGGGACCGGGGCCACGAAGACGTCGTCCGGCCACAGCACGAGCATGGGCTCGTCGCCGAAATTCCGGGCCGCGTTCAGGACGGGCGTCCCATTGCCGTACGGGCCGTGCTGGTCGAGGTAGGTGATATGGCCCTGGCGAGCCAGTTCGGCGACCTCCTCCACGGCATCCGCGTAGGCGGTCTTGCCGTCGGCACGCAGTTGTTCCACCAGCGCGGGGCTGGGCCGGAAATGATCCTGGATCACGGATTTACCACCGGAGACCACAATGGTGATGTCGGTGATCCCCGATGCCACGAGTTCACGCACGGTGTGCTCGATCACGGGTTTGTCGCCGACCGGCAGCATTTCCTTGGGGATGGCTTTGGTCAAAGGAAGCAGACGGGAGCCGAGCCCGGCAGCGGGGATCACCGCCCGGCGAATGGTGGGGGGCACGGGATCTCTCTCTGTTGAATGGCAATCGCCACTCCGGACCTGCACGGAATGGCGGGCGTGGGGGGAGGGTGAGCTTGCCGCAGGTTCGTCCGTGTTTGCCTGACAGATTATTTGCAGGTCCAAAGATCAGCCACGGGCCTGGGTGGCGGCTGAGCGCCTTCGTCCGGCTGAACGCGTCCTTGCGTTCATCATCCTGAACGAGCGATTCGGTTGGGATGATGAATCAACCGAGGTACCAATTCAACTGGCGTCCATGGGGGCGAGTCAAGGGTCTAGACCAGATGCGTGAATGGTCGGGAGTGGGGTGACTTGCATTCTTCGGTCCGGTTATACGTCATCGCCGCGGGCACGGGACGCGCGGGCACAGCCCAGGGGAGCCTCGGCGACCCCCGGTGCGAAATCTTACCGGCGCCCCCTGGACATCCCTGGCGTCTGCCGCGACCATGAAGGCAACTCCATACGGTATGCAATCTACAATCGCAGGAATCGGGGGCCCGGACGTCGCCGCGGTGCGCCAGGCGTGACCGCGAGCGCGGCGACGTCCGGCCTCGTGCGTCAAGACGTGGAGTCATCAAGGTGCGCGTCGACCAGGACGCCCACGCCCCGGAACCGTCAACCGGACGACGTACAAAAGAGGTGGCGATCATGACGAAGGCCCTAGAAGGTGTGCGCGTCCTCGATATGACGCATGTGCAGTCCGGCCCGTCCGCAACGCAGATCCTGGCGTGGCTCGGAGCCGATGTGGTCAAGGTGGAGGCGCCGACCGGGGACATCACGCGCAAGCAGCTGCGCGACCTCCCGGACGTCGACAGCCTCTACTTCACGATGCTCAACAGCAACAAACGCAGTGTGACCCTGAACACCAAGACCGAGCGCGGCAAGGAGATCCTCACCGAGCTGATCCGCCGTTCCGACGTCATGGTCGAGAACTTCGCGCCGGGGGCGGTGGACCGCATGGGCTTCACCTGGGACCGCATCCAGGAGATCAACCCGCGGATCGTCTACGCCTCCATCAAGGGCTTCGGCGAAGGCCCGTACACCAACTTCAAGGCGTACGAGGTCGTCGCACAGGCCATGGGCGGGTCGATGGCGACCACCGGCTTCGAGGACGGACCGCCCCTCGCCACCGGCGCACAGATCGGCGACTCCGGCACCGGTATGCACGCCGTCGCCGGGATCCTCGCGGCGCTGTTCCAGCGCACCCACACCGGGCGCGGTCAGCGGGTGAACGTCGCGATGCAGCATGCCGTGCTCAATCTCTGCCGGGTGAAGCTGCGCGACCAGCAGCGGCTCGCCCATGGTCCGCTCGCGGAGTTCCCGAACGAGGACTTCGGGGACGAGGTGCCGCGTTCCGGCAACGCGTCCGGTGGCGGTCAGCCCGGCTGGGCGGTCAGGTGCGCGCCGGGCGGTCCGAACGACTACGTGTACGTCATCGTCCAGCCCGTCGGCTGGCAACCGATCACCGAACTCATCGGCCGGCCCGAACTCGCGGACGACCCCGAGTGGGCCACCCCCGAGGCCCGGCTGCCGAAACTCGGCAAGATGTTCCAGCTCATCGAGGAATGGACCAGCACCCTCCCCAAATGGGAGGTGCTGGAGCGGCTCAACAGCCACAACATCCCGTGCGGCCCGATCCTGTCCACCAAGGAAATCATCGAGGACGCCTCGCTCGCCGCCAACGAGATCGTCGTCAAGGTCGAGCACCCCGAGCGCGGGTCGTACGTCACGGTCGGCAACCCGCTGAAGCTCTCCGACTCTCCGGTCGAGGTGACGAGTTCCCCCCTGCTCGGCGAGCACAACGAAGAGATCTACCTCGGTGAACTCGGCCTCTCCGGCGCGGAGCTGCCGTTGCTCAAGGCGCAGGGTGTGATCTGACCGTAGCCGCCGCACACCCCACCCACTCCGTCCCGGGCGCGACGCAATCCGTCGCCCCCGGGACGGCTCCATGTCCGGCGCCGTCCGGGGCGGCACGGCTTTGATAGGCGGCGTTTATCACGTGGAAGTTGATCGCTCTTTGACTACGCCCGACGGGCTGTCCGAAGCTGATCTCGGAGCGGGAGTTCGTGCCCGCAGGCACGTCTGAGAACAGTGCTGCCTTCCCGGCCGTCGGGGCGGGAGCGGCAGAAAGGCACAGGCCACAGAACATGAGCACCATCGAGGACCCCACAGAGGACCAGCTGGAGGTCACTCCGCCCAAGACCTGGGCGACCGGACTGCCCGCGGTCACGCACGCGATCCAGTACTCCCTGGGCCAGACCACGGTCCGGCGGACGGCACTGACCCTGCTGAACATCAACCAGCCCAAGGGCTTCGACTGCCCCGGCTGCGCCTGGCCGGAGCCGGCCGTGGGCCACCGCGCCAAGAACGAGTACTGCGAGAACGGCGCCAAGCACATCAACGACGAGGCGACCTCGCACCGGGTCACCGCCGACTTCTTCCGGACACACTCCATCGCGGAGCTGGGCGGGAAGTCCGACTACTGGCTCAACCAGCAGGGCCGGCTGACCGAGCCCATGGTCAAGCGCCCCGGCTCCGACCACTACGAGCCGCTCGGGTGGGACGAGGCGTTCGGCCTGCTCGCCGAGGAACTGCGCCGCCTCGACTCGCCCGACGAGGCCCTCTTCTACACCTCGGGCCGGCTGAACAACGAGGCCGCGTTCCTCCTCCAGCTCTTCGCCCGGGCCTTCGGCACGAACAACCTGCCCGACTGCAGCAACATGTGCCACGAGTCCAGCGGCTCCGCGCTGATGGAGACGCTCGGCATCGGCAAGGGCAGCGTGAGCCTGGACGACATCCACCACGCCGACCTGATCTTCGTCGTCGGCCAGAACCCCGGGACCAACCACCCGCGGATGCTGTCGGCGCTGGAGGAGACCAAGCGCAACGGCGGCCGGATCGTCGCCGTGAACCCGCTGCCCGAGGCCGGGCTCATCCGGTTCAAGCACCCGCAGAAGGCCCGCGGCATCGTCGGCCGCGGTACGGCCATCGCCGACCAGTTCCTGCAGATCCGCCCCGGTGGCGATCTCGCGCTCTTCCAGGCGCTGAACCTGCTGCTCCTGGAGGCGGAGGAGGCCCGCCCGGGCACGGTCCTCGACCACGGGTTCATCCAGACGCACACGACGGGATTCACCGAATTCGCCGAGCGGGCCCGGAAGGTGGCCTGGGAGGACATCCTCACCGCCACCGGGCTGACCCGCGAGGAGATCGAGGCGGTCGCCGAGAAGGTGCTGGGCAGCGAGAAGATCATCGTCTGCTGGGCGATGGGGCTGACGCAGCAGAAGCACGCCGTGCCCACCATCCGTGAGGTGGTCAACTTCCTGATGGTGCGCGGCAACATCGGCAGGCCCGGCGCGGGCGTCTGCCCCGTACGCGGCCACAGCAATGTGCAGGGCGACCGGACCATGGGCATCTGGGAACGGATGCCGCAGACCTTCCTGGACGCCCTGGAGCGGGAGTTCGCCTTCACCCCGCCCACCGAACACGGCCTCGATTCCGTCGACGCCATCCGCGCCATGCGGGACGGCCGGGCCAAGGTCTTCCTGGGGGTCGCGGGCAACTTCGTCCGCGCCACCCCCGACAGCGACGTCACCGAGCGGGCGATGCGACGGTGCCGGCTGACCGCGCACATCTCCACCAAGCTCAACCGCTCCCACACCGTCTGCGGTGAGACCGCGCTGATCCTGCCCACGCTGGGCCGCAGCGACCGGGACATCCAGGAGTCGGGCGAGCAGTTCATCACCGTCGAGGACTCGATGAGCGAGGTGCACGCCTCCCGCGGCCGGCTGGAGCCCGCATCGCCGCACCTGCTCAGCGAGGTGGCGATCATCTCGCGGCTGGCCCGGCGGACGCTGGGCGGGACCCCGTCGATCCCGTGGGAGAAGTTCGAGGCGGACTACGGCACGATCCGGGACCGGATCTCCCGGGTCGTACCGGGCTTCGAGGACTTCAGCGTCCGGGTGGACCGGCCGGGCGGTTTCCGGCTGACCAACCCGGTGAACGAGGGAGTGTTCCCGACGGCGAGCGGCAAGGCCGTCTTCACCTGCAACGACTTCGAGATGCTGAGCGCGCCCGCCGGGCACCTGGTGCTCCAGACCCTGCGCTCCCACGACCAGTGGAACACCATCCCGTACGCCATGAACGACCGCTACCGGGGCATCCACAACGCCCGCCGGGTGGTGCTCGTGAACCCGGTCGACCTCGAGGAGCTCGGGTTCGCCGACCGCGACGAGGTGGACCTGGTGAGTGTGTGGCGCGACGGAGTGGAACGCCGTGCGGAGAAGTTCCGGGTGGTCGCCTATCCCACCACCCCCGGTTCCGCCGCCGCGTACTACCCCGAGACCAATGTCCTGGTCCCGTTGGACAGCGTGGCCGACATCAGCAACACACCGACGTCGAAGGGCGTCGTGGTCCGTCTGGAACCGGTCGGCACTCCGGCCTGAGCCACCGCCCATGACCTCCCGACCGAGCCGCCCCCGGCAGTCCGCCGGGGGCGGCCGTCGTGCCGCCCGAATGCGCGGCGGCGTCAGTGGGAAGGGGAAAGCGTCGTACGCGCTCTGGACACGAGACCGACCCCGCTTCAGAATACTGACTACTCCATACTGTATGCACACCTGTCAGGCCGGGCGCGAACCGTCCCGGGGCGCGGGTCCGATGTCGCCGGGCTCGGTCGACTCTCGAGCGGGCGGCGACAGGCTTCCCTGGATGACCAGTGTCTTTTCGAACTCGACCGGAGTGAGGTAGCCCCAGCATGTCGACATCAGCACAAAGCTCTGCGCGGTCCACCGGCGTCGCCCTCGGCACGGAGACGGTCATCGACCGCCTCGTGAAGTCCAATCGTGAGTACGCCGCCGGGTTCGCCGACCCGGGCATGGGTGCCCGCCCCGTGCTGGGAGTGGCCGTGGTCGCCTGCATGGACGCCCGTATCGACCTGCATGCCGCGCTGGGGCTGGAGTTGGGCGACTGCCACACCATCCGCAACGCGGGGGGTGTGGTCACCGACGACACGATCCGCTCCCTCACGATCAGTCAGCGTGCCCTCAACACCCGCAGCGTCATACTCATCCACCACACCGGCTGCGGTCTGCAGAGTCTGACCGAGGACTTCCGTCACGAGCTGGAACTGGAGGTCGGGCAGCGTCCGGCCTGGGCGGTGGAGGCCTTCACCGACGTGGACCAGGACGTACGGCAGTCGATGCAGCGCGTGCGCACGTCCCCGTTCCTGCCGCACACCGATGACGTCCGGGGCTTCGTCTTCGACGTGACGACCGGACTGCTCCGGGAGATCGACCCGCGGATCTGACCGCGGATCCGAGCGCATCCCGGGCCCCGGGCCCGCCGAGCGGCGCCCGGGGCCGAGGGCTGCCCTGAGCCGTCCCGCGGCCGCATGAAATCCCCGAATTGCCTCCTCCCCTCCTCTGGCGCATTCCGGAAGTCATCTGCATACTGTATGCAATCCCTGGTCGCCCTGCTCCCCGCGGTGTTGAGGCTTCGGACACCGGCAGGATCATCGGCGCGGGGAAACCGAACCTCCCCGCCCAGGGGAGCGCGAGCACTGCATCCGCTTCAGGCGATCGCCGGCCGACAGCGGACCGGAAACCACTCCCGAGGGGGTCACCCCGTGTCGTACCGCACCGCTCTCTCCCACGTCCTGGACGGCGTCATCTCGCAGGCCGCCGCAACGACCGGCACGGAGGGGAGATTTCCCCGCGGTTCCGTGACGGAGCTGGGCCGCACCGGACTGCTCGGACTCACCGTCGCCACCGAACTCGGCGGCGGCGGCCTCGGTCTGCCGGATGCGGCCGACGTGGTGGCACAGGTCGCCCGCGTGTGCCCGGCGACCGCGGCCGTGCTCCGGTCCCACTACGCGGCGGTCGCCGTCATCGAGTCCCACGGGAACCCGTGGCTCCGTCGTGAGATCGCCGCCGGCCGACACCTCAGCAGCCTCGCGCTGGCCGAGGACGGCCCCGCCGCGCCGGGCGTGCTGAGTGAACAGGAGGCGCAGGCCCGGCTCTGGACGACCCGTGCGACCGCCGTTCGCTCCGGTGAGGTGGTCGCGCTGTGCGGGCGCAAGCACCAGGTGACCGCCGCGGGGGAGGCCGACAGCTACGTCTGGTCCTCCCGGCCGCTCACGGCGCCGGACGGGCTGACGCTCTGGGTGGTGCCGGCCCACGCGCCCGATCTCTTCGTCCCGGCCCGGCCGGACGGCGAGGGGCCGCACGGCAGCGCGACGTCCACGGTCTTCGCCGACCCGGTCCTGATCCCCGTCGACGCGATGCTCGGATCGGACGGCGGAGGGCTCGACACCGTGCTGCGCACCGTGCTGCCGTGGCTGCTCGAACTGGGGACCGCCGGTGGGCAGTCCGTGGCGGGCGGCACCTCACCCTGGGCCGCACGTCGCCCCACCGACTCCCTCGCGTCGTCCTGACACCGGCGGCGGGACACACATGAGTCAGGGGTGCGGGCCGATGGCGGGGGCCGCCCGGCGTCGATGCCGGGGGAAGCGGGCAAGTCGGGCCGCGGGGGCGGCGGTTCCTCGTCGGTTCCGCGGGTCGGTCCGGTCAGTTCTGACCGGTACCGGCGGCGATCTGCTTGCGGTAGAAGTCCGTGGTGTGCTCCGTGTGCTTGCGCATGATCTCGCTCGCACGGTCCGCGTCGCCCTTGGCGATGGCCTTGATCAGCAGGGCGTGTTCGTTCCACGCCTCCTTGCCGCGCGGCTGGGCGATGGGCGTGTAGTACCAGCGCACCTTCTGGCCGACCTGCGAGATCAGCTCGGCCAGCACGGCGTTGTCGGCCACGGAGGTGATGAAGGCGTGCAGCTCGGTGTTGGCCGACACCAGGCGTTCGACGTCGCCCTGGCCGAGCGCGTCGACGCCCGCCTGCTGCAGGACCCAGAGCCGCTCGATGTCCTCGGGCTTCGCGTTCCCGGCGGCGAGTTGGGCCGAGTACGTCTCCAGCACCGCGCGGACGCTGAGCAGTTGGGCCGCTTCCTCCTCGGTGGGGGAGTGGACGAAGGCTCCCTGGGAAGGGCGCAGGTCGACCCAGCCGTTGGTCTGGAGCCGTTGCAGCGCTTCACGAACCGGCTGGCGGCTGACGCCCAGGTGCTCGGCGAGCTCGGCCTCGACCAGGTGCTGGCCGGGCTTGAGGGAGCCGCTCACGATCAGCTCGGTCAGGGCGTCGTAGACGGCTTGGCGCAGCGGTGCCGGGCGGGCGACGCGGCGGGTCGCCGCTGCCGTCAGTGCCTCGCGCATGGTTCCCCGATCTGCCGCCGGGCCGGTGGGGCCGACGACTGTGCCAGTGGTGGCCGCCGAGACGGTCGCCGGCGGCGGGCAGGCTCCAGCATACAGGTTTTCGTATGCAAGATGGCCTGTACTGCGGCGATGCGGCCGGGCTCGGGGGAGCGGGCCCACGTGCCCTGACGATCCTCTACAGGCTTCTGTATACAGAAGCCTGTATGGGGTATCGTCGCGGTTATCCCGTCGCTGGGAAGGTGAGGCGGCTCTTCTGCGTCGGTCACGGACCCCGCGCATCCGCAGAAGACGGAAGGCGAAGCGATCATGACGACCAGCGGGAGTGATGTGTCGGTCGAGAACGTGGTCCGGACGGTCGTGGCTGGTCACCGGGGTCAGCGCGGAGCGCTGCTGCCCGTACTGCACGCCCTTCAGGCCGAGTTGGGGCACGTACCCCAAGAGGCGATTCCGGTACTCGCCGACGAGTTCAACCTCTCACGGGCGGACGTCCACGGAGTGGTCACCTTCTACCACGACTTCCGGCGCGAACCGGCGGGGCGCACGACCGTACGGATATGCCGTGCCGAGGCCTGTCAGGCGCTGGGCTCCGAGAGCCTGGTCGGCTACGCCCGCGAGGCCGGACTGACGCTGGGGGAGACGACCCCCGACGGTTCGGTCACCGTCGAGCAGGTCTTCTGCCTCGGCAACTGCGCGCTCGGCCCCTCGGTAGAGGTGAACGGCCGACTGCACGGACGCGTGGGCACGGCCCGGCTGGGCTCGATCATCAAGGGGGCAGTCTCTTCATGAAGGACTTTTCCGACTCCGCGGCGACCGTCTACGTACCCTGCGACTCGGCGGCGAGGTCCGTCGGCGCGGACGAGGTCGCGGACGCCCTGCTGCTGGCCGCCACCCGCGGAGAGTTCGCGATCGACGTGGTGCGCAACGGATCACGCGGCATGCTGTGGCTCGAACCGCTGGTCGAGGTGGCCACCCCGCACGGCCGGGTCGGCTACGGACCCGTCGCACCTGAGGACATCGAGTCCCTCCTCGCCGCCGGCATGCTCGACGGGGCGGACCATCCACTGCGGCTGGGTGTCGTGGACGAACTGCCCTGGCTGGCGCGCCAGACGCGGGTCACCTTCGCCAGAGTCGGGGTGACCGACCCCCTGTCGCCGCGGGACTACGAGGCACACGGCGGCCTGGCCGGGCTGCGCGCGGCGCTGGAGCTCACGCCCGCGGACGTGGTCACGGAGGTCACCGAATCCGGACTCCGCGGCCGCGGCGGCGCGGGATTCCCTGCGGGCATCAAGTGGAAGACCGTGCTCGGCTGTCCCGACGAGCTGAAGTTCATCTGCTGCAACGCCGACGAGGGCGACAGCGGGACCTTCGCCGACCGGATGGTCATGGAGGGCGACCCGTTCATGCTCATCGAGGGCATGACGATCGCCGCGCACGCGGTCGGGGCGAGCGAGGGCTACCTCTACATCCGCTCCGAGTATCCGGACGCGGTGGCCACGATGCGTGCCGCGATCGGGATCGCCCGCGAGCAGGGATGGCTCGGGACGGGCATCCTCGGCTCCGCACTCGACTTCGACCTGCATGTACGCGTCGGCGCCGGCGCGTACATCTGCGGCGAGGAGACCTCCATGCTGGAGAGCCTGGAGGGCAAGCGCGGCACGGTCCGCGCGAAGCCGCCGATCCCGGCGATCGAGGGCCTGTTCGGCAAACCGACCGTGGTGAACAACGTCCTCACCCTGGCCACCGTGCCGACCGTCCTCGCCCATGGGGCGAAGGCGTACCAGGAACTGGGCGTCGAGCGCTCGCGCGGCACCCAGGTGTTCCAGCTCGGCGGCAACATCGCGCACGGCGGCATCGTGGAGACGGCGTTCGGCATCACCCTGCGCGAACTCGTCGAGGACTACGGCGGAGGGAGCTTCTCCGGCCGCCCGGTGCGTACGGTGCAGGTCGGCGGCCCGCTCGGTGCGTATCTGCCGACGTCGATGTTCGACCTCCCGATGGACTACGAGGCCTTCGCGGCCGCCGGTGCGATGGTCGGCCACGGCGGTCTCGTGGTGTTCGACGACACCGTCGACATGGCCGCGCAGGCCCGTTTCGCGATGGAGTTCTGCGCCGAGGAATCCTGCGGCAAGTGCACACCGTGCCGCGTCGGTTCGGTGCGCGGCGTCGAAGTGATCGACAAGATCGTGGCCGGTCAGCACCGGGACGAGAACCTCGCCCTGCTCGAAGACCTCTGCGATCTGATGACCGATGGCTCGCTGTGCGCGATGGGCGGTCTGACGCCGATGCCCGTCCGCAGTGCCATCACCCATTTTCCCGACGACTTCCTCGGCGGCCGTCGAAGCCTGGGGATCCAACCCGTACAGACGACTGGCGCGAGGACGGAGGGCACGGCATGACACTTCTCAAGGAGCCCGACTTCGGAACCCCGGAAAGGCCCGGCGAGGCCACGGTGTCGGTGGAAGTGGACGGGCTGTCGGTAGCCGTCCCCGAAGGCACGTCGGTGATGCGCGCCGCGGCGCTCGCCGGTGTCGACATACCGAAACTGTGCGCCACCGACAGTCTGGAGCCGTTCGGCTCCTGCCGGCTGTGCGTGGTGGAGATCGACGGGCGGCGCGGCACCCCGGCGTCCTGCACCACGCCGTGCGCCGACGGGATGCAGGTGAGGACACAGACGCCGAAGGTGGAGAAGCTCCGCCAGGGCGTCATGGAGCTCTACATCTCCGACCATCCGCTGGACTGCCTCACCTGCCCGGCCAACGGCGACTGCGAACTGCAGGACATGGCCGGCGTGGTGGGGCTGCGACAGGTCCGCTACGGCTACGAGGGCGAGAACCACCTCGACGCCGAGAAGGACACGTCCAACCCGTACTTCGACTTCGACCCGTCCAAGTGCATCGCCTGCTCCCGCTGTGTGCGGGCCTGCGGCGAGGTGCAGGGCACCTTCGCGCTCACCATCGAGGGGCGCGGCTTCGAGTCCAAGGTCTCGGCGGGCGCCGGCGAGTCCTTCATGGACTCCGAGTGCGTCTCCTGCGGGGCCTGCGTCCAGGCGTGCCCGACGTCGACGCTGCAGGAGAAGTCGGTCGTCGAACTCGGCATGCCGACCCGGTCGGTGGTCACCACCTGCGCCTACTGCGGTGTCGGCTGCTCGTTCAAGGCCGAGCTGCGTGGCGACGAACTGGTGCGGATGGTGCCGCACAAGGACGGCGGGGCCAACGAGGGCCACTCCTGTGTGAAGGGCCGCTTCGCCTTCGGCTACGCCACGCACCCCGACCGGGTGCTCAAGCCCATGGTCCGCGAGAAGATCACCGACCCGTGGCGCGAGGTCGAGTGGGACGAGGCCATCGGCACGGTCGCCACCAAGATGCGCGAACTCCAGGGCCGTTACGGGCCGAGTTCGATCGGCGCCATCTCCTCCTCGCGCTGCACCAACGAAGAGGTCTACGTCGTACAGAAGATGGTGCGCGCGGCCTTCGGCAACAACAACATCGACACCTGCGCCCGGGTCTGCCACTCCCCGACGGGATACGGACTCAAGCAGACCTTCGGCGAGTCGGCCGGCACGCAGGACTTCCGGTCGGTGGCCGAGGCCGACGTGATCATGGTGATCGGCGCGAACCCCACGGACGGGCACCCGGTGTTCGCCTCGCGGATGAAGCGCCGGCTGCGCGAGGGCGCGAAGCTCATCGTGGTCGACCCGCGCCGTATCGACCTGGTGCGCTCCCCGCACATCGAGGCACAGCACCACCTCCAGCTCAGGCCGAGCACCAACGTCGCCGTGGTCAACGCCATGGCTCACGTGGTGGTCACCGAGGGGCTGGTCGACCGGTCCTTCGTGGACCAGCGGTGCGAGGGGTTCGACGACTGGGAGGAGTTCATCGCCCGGCCGGAGAACAGCCCGGAGGCGGTCGAGCCGATCACCGGTGTGCCGGCCGAGGAACTGCGGGCCGCGGCCCGGCTCTACGCCGAGGCACCCAACGGGGCCATCTACTACGGCCTCGGGGTCACCGAGCACAGCCAGGGCTCGACCATGGTCATGGGGATGGCCAACCTCGCGATGGCGTGCGGCAACATCGGCCGGGACGGCGTCGGCGTGAACCCGCTGCGCGGTCAGAACAACGTGCAGGGCTCCTGCGACATGGGCTCGTTCCCGCACGAACTGCCCGGCTACCGGCACGTCTCCGACGACGCCGTGCGCCATGTGTTCGAGAACCTGTGGGGCGGCACCCTCCTCGCCGAGCCCGGCCTCCGGATTCCCAACATGTTCGACGCGGCGATCGACGGGACCTTCCGCGGTCTGTTCGTGCACGGCGAGGACATCGCCCAGTCCGACCCGAACCTCAAGCACGTCACCGCGGCGCTGGAGGCCATGGAGCTGGTGGTCGTCCAGGACCTGTTCCTGAACGAGACGGCCAAGTTCGCGCATGTCTTCCTGCCCGGCGCCTCCTTCCTGGAGAAGGACGGCACGTTCACCAACGCCGAGCGCCGGATCAACCGGGTGCGCGCGGTGATGAAGCCGAAGACGGGCAAGCACGAGTGGCAGATCGTGAGCGAGATCGCCACCGCCATGGGCTATGCGATGTCGTACGACCATCCCAGCCAGATCATGGACGAGATCGCCTCGGTCACGCCCACCTTCACCGGTGTCTCCTTCGAGGTGCTGGACAAGCTCGGCAGCGTCCAGTGGCCGTGCAACGAGTCGGCTCCGGAGGGAACGCCGGTCATGCACGTGGACGAGTTCGTCCGCGGCAAGGGCAGGTTCGTGGTCACCTCCTTCGTGCCGACGACCGAGCGCAGCACCCGGCGCTTCCCGCTGGTCCTGACCACGGGACGCATCCTCAGCCAGTACAACGTCGGCGCCCAGACCCGCCGCACCGGCAACGTCGCCTGGCATCCCGAGGACATCCTGGAGCTGCACCCGCACGACGCGGAGGTGCGCGGCATCACCGACGGCGCCATGGTGACGCTGGCCAGCCGGGTCGGGCGGACGACGCTGCGCGCGGAGATCTCCGACCGCATGCCGACCGGGGTCGTGTACACGACGTTCCACCACCCCGTCACCGGCGCCAACGTGGTGACCACGGAGAACTCGGACTGGGCGACCAACTGTCCCGAGTACAAGGTGACCGCCGTACAGGTCGCGCTCGCCCGCCCGGGCCGGCCCGACGACGCGGAGATCACCGAGGACGCCCTGGTCGCGGTGGTGGACTGAGATGACAGCCACCGTGCCGGCGGAGTGCAGGATGGCGAACGACATCGCCAGGAACCAGGCGTACCTGCCCGCCGATCAGGCCGCCGAGGCGATCGCCGGCCACATCGAGCGTTTCTGGGACCCGCGGATGCGCAGCAGGCTGTCCGGCTTCGTCGAAGCCGGAGCGGACGGTCTGGACCCCCTGGTGGTGGCCGCGGTCGCGCTGCTGCCCTGACAGCAGGTCTTCACCCGGGCCCGGATCTCCTCCGGGCCCGGGGCTCGGCGGGCGCCGACCGCATGGTCGGCCGTCCAGTCCCGCAGGCCCGTGCCCTTTCGCCGGTGACCACCTCGATCGTGGAGGTGACGGCAGGGCGCGGGCCTTCGTGCGTCGGGTCTCCCACGGCCGTGGGCGCCGTTGACGGCACCTGCTGGGCCCTCTCGTGGGCGGGCACCCCGGACGCGGCCGGCGGCGCTGCGGCCCCCCGCGCGGTCTCGTATACGACCCTTGCGGTGCAGCCGGGTAGACGTGGAGCCGCCCGCACGGGTAATGCCCTAGTCAATCTTCCTGACATCCTCTGGACATCTACTTTCCCTGCTCCATACCGTATGCAATCTCCAGTATGGGAGCTGGAGCTGTGAGGACTCGGTACCGCCCGCCTCACCGCCTGTGCGTCGTCAGGGTCCGGGTTGCCGCTCTGGACCCCGGCCGCCCGACAAGGCGCACTTACCCACCGCATGAAGAGAAGGGCACAGGGAGCGCACGCCAAACTCTTTTCAGGCAAGGGAAGGCAACATGTCAGCAATACCTGAGGCGACTCCCGTTCCCTATCGGGAAGTCACCGACGCGAACGGCCGCGTGTACCGGGTCGGGGAGAGCGACCGGTCCATCCTGGGCAGGCCCAGGGCCTGGATGGTCTGGCTCCCGTGGTTCGCGATGATGGGTGTCAGTGTCTTCGAGTACGGCTACAGCTCCGCCGAGTCGACGCTGGAGAGCGTCCACGGCTGGTCGCTGACGGAGGCGTTCTGGATCGCGAGTATCTGGGCCGTCTTCCAGGCAGGGGTGGCCTTCCCCGCCGGCCGGCTGCGGGAGAAGGGGGTCGTGTCGGCGAAGACCGCGATGCTCACCGGCGCACTTCTCTCCGGCCTCGGCATGGCGTCCCTCGCCCACTTCGGGAACCCCGCGATCGTGATCATCGGCTACTCGGTGCTGGGCGGCACCGGCGCGGGCCTGGTCTACGCGACCTGCATCAACATGGTCGGCAAGTGGTACCCGGACAACAAGGGAGCCCGCACCGGCTTCGTCAACGGCGGCTTCGCCTACGGCACGCTGCCGTTCATCTTCGTCTTCAGCTACTGGTTCCACCCCGGGAACTTCAAGCTGGTGCTCGACCTGATCGCCGTGTTCATGGTGGCCGTCGTGGCTGTCTGCGGCATGTTCTTCAAGGACCCGCCGAAGAGCTGGTGGCCGGACGACGTCGACCCGCTGAACCGCGGGACGACCGAGGACGCGGCGCGAACCGCCAAGCGCCTGGCCAAGAACCCGCCGGCCGTACGCCAGTTCACGCCGATGGAGGCGATCAGGACCGGACAACTGCCGCTGATGTGGTTCGCCCTGGTGTGCATCGGCGGGGTCTCGCTCTTCGGTATCAACTTCCAGGTCCCGTTCGCCAAGAGCCTCGGCTTCGGGCCGCTGGTGGCCGCGTCCTCGGCGGGTGTGCTCGCCGTGGTCAACGGCGTCGGCCGGGCGGCCGTGGGCTGGCTGTCCGACACCCTGGGCCGCCGGCAGACACTGACGCTGGTCCTGCTGGTGGCAGGCGTGGCGCAGTTCGGCGTCCTGTGGTCGGGCAACGCCCACAACGAGCCGCTCTTCCTGTTCTTCGCCTTCCTCAACGGATTCGGCGGCGGTGCCTTCTACCCACTGTTCGCCGCGCTCGTACCGGACTACTTCGGCGAGAACAACAACGCCCAGAACTACGGCCTGGTCTACAGCGCCAAACTCGTCGGCGGAGTGGGCGGCGGTGGTGTGGCCGCCTCGGTGATCAGCGCCTGGGGCTACACCGGCGGCTACAGCCTGGCCGGAGGCATCGCCTTCCTCTCCGCGCTGATCACGATGTTCCTGCGACAGCCGGGCAAGTCGGGCAAGGGCCTCAACGCCGGTCCGGAGACCGGCGGCCGGCCCGAGCTGGCCGCGGTCGACGCGACCGGCTGAGCGGTCCGCCCCGGGACCGTCCGGTCGGCGCCCCCTGAACCGTGCGCGGGCGAACGGACTCAGGCTCGGGACAGCGGCAGTTCCGCGCCGGGTCGTCCGCGGCACGGGGCGAGGCCGGCCGGTGGGATGCGCTTCCTGCTCCGGCCGGCCTCGCCCAACTCCTCGGCAGCCAGGCCTTCTTGCCCTTCCGGCCGATGCGGCCGTGCTCGTTTCCCCCTTCGTCCGGTCCGGGCGCCGGCGCTGGCACCCGGACCGGGCCTCGTCGTGTACGGCCCCCGAGTCAGCCGCCGATCGCTGACATCGGGCGCCGGGGCCGGCGGAAGGACGGGCTGTCGAGCCCGGAACCGGCGCCCTTTCCCCACATCGCGGCCCGCCACAGCTCGGCGATGCGCTCGTCCGGCGCGCCGGAGCGCAGGGCCGCGCGCAGGTCGGACTCCTCGTGGGCGAAGAGGCAGTTGCGGACCTGGCCGTCGGCGGTGAGACGGGTGCGGTCGCAGGCGCGGCAGAACGGCCGGGTCACCGAGGCGATCACGCCCACGCCGGCCGGTCCGCCGTCGACCAGCCAGCGTTCGGCCGGCGCGGAGCCGCGGACCGACGTGACCTCGGGTGTGAGGGTGAAGCGGGCGGAGAGCCGGTCGAGGATCTCGGCCGCGGTGACCAGGTCCTCTCGCTGCCAGCCGTGCTGGGCGTCCAGCGGCATCTGCTCGATGAAGCGCAACTCGTAGTCGTGATCGAGGGCCCAGCCGAGGAGGGCGGGGCCCTCGTCGTCGTTGACGCCCCGCATGAGGACCGCGTTGACCTTGACCGGGGTCAGGCCCGCCTCGCGGGCCGCGGTGAGACCGGCGAGGACGTCGTGGTGCCGGTCGCGGCGGGTGAGGGTGCGGAAGACCTCGGGGCGCAGGGTGTCGAGGGAGACATTGACCCGGTCCAGGCCCGCGGCGCGCAGTGCTCCGGCGGTGCGGGCCAGACCGATGCCGTTGGTGGTGAGGGAGAGCCGGGGGCGGGGGCCGAGGGCCGCGCACCGCTCGACGATGCCCACCAGTCCAGGGCGGAGCAGCGGTTCGCCGCCGGTGAAGCGGACCTCCGTGACGCCCAGCCGCGTCACCGCGACCGAGACCAGGCGGACGATCTCGTCGTCGGTGAGCAGTTCCGGCTTGGGCAGCCATCGCAGGCCCTCTTCCGGCATGCAGTACGTGCACCGCAGGTTGCAGCGGTCGGTCAGCGAGACCCGCAGGTCCGTCGCGGTCCGGCCATGGGTGTCGAGCAGCACGGTGTGCCCCTTTCGCGTGGAGCGGCAGCGCTGGGGCGGGGTTGGCGCAGCCGCGGCTGTGCCAACCCCGCCCCAGCGCGGGTACGTCGTCTCAGAGGGTCAGAGGGCCTTGAGTTCCTCGGTGATCTCGGCGACGGAGCTCTTCGCGTCGCCGAAGAGCATCGTGGTCTTCGGGTCGTAGTACAGCTCGTTGTCGATGCCGGCGAAGCCCGGGCTCATCGACCGCTTGAGGACGATGATCGAGTGCGCCTCGTCCACGTTCAGGATGGGCATCCCGTAGATCGGCGAACCGGGATTCGAGCGGGCGGCCGGGTTGGTGACATCGTTCGCGCCGATCACGAGTGCCACTTCGGTCCGGCTGAACTCGGCGTTGATGTCGTCCATTTCGCGCAGCTGCTCGTACGGCACGTCGGCCTCGGCGAGCAGCACGTTCATATGGCCCGGCATCCGGCCGGCGACGGGATGGATGGCGTGCTTGACCTCGACGCCGCGGTCCTCCAGATACCTGGCCATCTCCCGCACCGCGTGCTGGGCCTGCGCGACCGCCATGCCGTACCCCGGCACGATGACCACCTGGCTCGCGTACGCCATCTGGATCGCCGCGTCCGCCGCGCTCGTCCGGCGTACCGTCTGGTCCACCGGGCCGGCGCCCGGCCCCCCGGTCACCGCACCGCCGCCGAAGCCGCCGGCGATGATCGAGGGGATCGACCGGTTCATGGCCTTGGCCATCAGGTTGGTCAGGATGGAGCCGGACGCGCCGACGATCATGCCGGCCACGATCATCGCGGTGTTGTCGAGGGCCAGCCCCGCGGCCGCCGCGGACAGTCCGGTGAACGCGTTGAGCAGCGAGATCACCACCGGCATGTCGGCACCGCCGATCGGCAGGACGACCATCACACCGAGCACCGCGGCGAACACCAGCACCCCGATGATCAGCAGCTCGGCGCCCGCGCCCGCGCCGATGGCCGAGGCGCAGCCGACCGTGGCGAGGAACAGCACGATGTTCAGCGGCTGTTGCCCGCGGCCGAGGCCGAGCGGGCGGCCGGGCAGGACCTCCTGGAGCTTCCCGAACGCGACCAGGGAACCCCAGAACGAGACCGAGCCGACGACCGCGCCGAACAGCGAAGCGATCGCCACGTACGAGGCCTCGGAGGCGTAGGCATGGGTGTCCCGGAACTCGACCCAGGCGACCAGCGCCACGGCGCCGCCGCCGACCCCGTTGAACAGCGCCACCATCTGCGGCATGGCGGTCATCTTGACCCGCCGCGCGCTCGGCACCCCGAGGACCGTGCCCAGGCCGATGCCCAGCACGATCAGCCACCAGTTGCCCGTGCCGGGGGTGAGCAGGGCGGCGACGACCGCGATCGCCATGCCGGCCGCGGCGATGAGGTTGCCGCGCACCGCGGTCCGCGGCCCGGTCAGGCCCGAGAGGCCGTAGATGAACAGGCTGAACGCGATGATGTAGAGCACGTGGATCAGGTCACTCATGGTCGTCGGCTCCCTTCGCGGCGGGGCTCGGCTTGTTCTTGAACATGCCGAGCATGCGGTCCGTCACCAGGAATCCGCCGACCACGTTGATCGTGCCGAACGCGATCGCGATCACCAGCAACAGCTGGTTGAGGAAGCCGGACGCGGCGTGTCCCACCAGGATCAGGCCGCCCAGCAGCACGATGCCGTGGATGGCGTTGGTGCCCGACATCAGGGGCGTGTGCAGGGTGTTGGGCACCTTCGAGATCACCGCGAAGCCGACGAAGCCGGCCAGCACCAGAAGGGCGATATTGGCGAGGAACATCAGGCCTCCTCATCCCGTGTGACGCAGGAACCGGCGAGGATCTCGTCGGAGAAGTCGGGCGCGACCTTGCCGTCGACCACCATCAACTCCAGCAGCGACAGCACATTGCGGGCGTAGAGCTCACTGGCGTGTTCGGGCATGGTGGCCGGCAGGTTGAGCGGGGCGGCGACGGTGACGTCGTGCCGTACGACGGTCTCGCCCGGCTCGGTGAGCGCGCAGTTGCCGCCCATCTCGCCGGCCAGGTCCACCACCACGCTGCCGGGCCGCATCCGCCGTACCGCCTCGGCCGTGACCAGCTTCGGCGCGGGCCGGCCGGGGACCAGCGCGGTGGTGATCACCACGTCGAAGCCGGCGACCGCCTCGGTCAGCCGGCGCTGCTGCTCGGCCTGTTCCTCCTCGGTCAGCGCGCGGGCGTAACCGCCCTCGCCGGCGGCCTGGACGCCCAGGTCCAGCCACTTCGCGCCGAGCGAGCGCACCTGCTCGGCGACCTCGGGCCGGACGTCGAAGCCGGTGGTGCGCGCGCCCAGCCGCTTGGCGGTGGCGAGGGCCTGGAGCCCGGCCACCCCGACGCCGAGCACCAGGACCGTCGCGGGCTTCACCGTGCCGGCGGCCGTGGTGAGCATCGGGAAGAAGCGGGTGGACCGCTCGGCGGCCAGCAGGACCGCCTTGTACCCGGCGACGTTGGCCTGCGAGGACAGCGCGTCCATGGACTGGGCCCGTGAGATGCGCGGTACGGCCTCCATGGCGAATCCGGTGATGCCGGAACCGCGCAGCCGTGCCGTGACCTCGGGGCGGGTCAGCGGGGCCAGAAAGCTGATCAGCGTGCTCCCGGATCCCAGCGAGTCGATCTCCCGCTCCGTGGGCGGGTTCACCTTGACCACGACATCGGCGTCCCAGGGATCGCCGATGGTGGCTCCCGCCTGCTCGTACCGCTCGTCGGGGATCAGTGCGCCGGCGCCTGCGCCGGCCTCGACCACGACGGCCAGGCCGGCGGCCCGCAGCCGCTCGACGACATTGGGTACGAGCGCGACGCGGCGTTCGCCGGCCGCCGTTTCGAGAGGCACCCCGATCAGGGCCGTGGGCCCGGTCTCTGTTGCTGCGGTGTCCCGTGTCATGTGGTGTCCCTCATGGCTGTGCACATGTCCCTTCGCGGACTGGGCGTGGGCAGGGGCGACCCGGTCCGGTAACCCGTGACGAGGTGTTCCCATCGAGTGAGGATACTGCATACAGTATTCATTAAGTCCCCCTCGAGAGGAGCCACCGTGAAAATTGCAGTCCTCGGAGCCGGTGCGATCGGCGCCTATGTCGGAGCGGCACTGCACCGGGGTGGCGCGGACGTCCACCTCGTGGCCCGCGGTGAGCATCTGCGGGCGATCCGGGCCCATGGGGTCCGTGTGAACAGCCCCCGGGGTGACTTCGTCGCGCGGCCCCACGCCACTGACGACCCGGCCGAGATCGGCGCCGTGGACTTCGTGTTCCTGGGTCTCAAGGCGCACTCGTACGCCTCCAGCGGATCCCTCGTCGCCCCGCTGCTGGGCGAGCGGACGGCGGTGGTGGCCGGGCAGAACGGCATTCCGTGGTGGTACTTCCACCAGCTGGCGGGACCCTACGAAGGACGCCAGATCGAGGCGGTCGACCCGGGCGGCGCCACCAGCAAGGTCCTGCCGCCGGAACGGGCGATCGGCTGTGTGGTCTACCCGGCCACGGTGATCGAGGCCCCCGGTGTCATCCGGCACCTGGAAGGCACCCGCTTCTCCATCGGCGAACCCGGAGGAGAGGTCTCCGAGCGGTGCACGGCGCTGAGCGAGGCCATGATCGCGGGCGGGCTGAAGTGTCCGGTCGAGCCGAACCTGCGGGACGACATCTGGATCAAGCTCATGGGCAACGTCGCCTTCAACCCGATCAGCGCGCTCACCCGGGCGACGATGGTCGAGATCTGCCAACATCCGCCCACCCGGCGCCTGGTGACCCTGTTGATGGAGGAGACCCTCGACATCGCCTCCAGGGTGGGCAGCACCCCGGACATCTCGATCGAGAAGCGGCTGCGGGGAGCGGAGGGCGTGGGACACCACAAGACCTCGATGCTGCAGGATCTGGAGGCGGGCAAGCAGCTGGAACTCGACGCCATCGTGACCGCGGTGGTGGAGATGGCCGACATCGCCGGCGCCGAGGCGCCCAACCTGCGCGCGGTGCACGCCGCCATCGATCTGCTGTCGCGGCGCAGCGCGCCGGGTGCGGGGGCGGTCACCGCCGCACCGCAGTAGATTTCCCGGAACGGCGCGGCTGCCTGCGAGAACCGCCGCACCGCCCGGTGGGACAGCACGATGATCGCGGGGGCCGGGCTCGATAAGCTGGGCCGGCCCCACGGCATCCGGCCTGTCCGTCTTCGGCCGCTCCGGGGACGTCTCGACGTCCCCGGAGCGGAACGGCCGGCACTGACGGCCTTGCGACTCCCGCAGGAGGTGCCGGTGCGGCTTCAGGCAGAGAGGAGTCGTTGATGCTGTTCCGCCAGCTGGAGTACTTCGTGGCGGTGGCCAGGGAGAGACACTTCGCCCGGGCGGCGGAATCCTGCTACGTGTCCCAGCCCGCGCTGTCGGCGGCGATCGCCAAGCTGGAGCGTGAGCTGAACGTCACGCTGATCAACCGGGGTCACAACTACCAGGGCCTCACCCCGGAGGGCGAACGGCTGGTCGTGTGGGCCAAGCGGATCCTCGCCGAGCAGGACGCCTTCAAGGCGGAGGTCGCCGCCGTGCAGTCCGGCATCAGCGGAACGCTGCGGCTGGGCACCGACCCCACGGCATCGACGACCCTGGCGCTTCCGGTGGCCGCGTTCTGCGCGGCCCACCCGCTGGCCAAGGTGCAGGTCCGCTCCCGTCTGTCGACCAAGGAACTGCACCGCCAGTTGCGCGACTTCGAGCTGGACGTGGCGATCGCCCACTTCGATCCGGGCGACCAGGAGGGCCTCCAGGTCGTACCGCTGTACCAGGAGAGGTACATGCTCCTGGTCTCGAGCGACCAGCTGATGTCCCAGACCTCCGTGATGACCTGGGCGGAGGCGGCCCAGATGCCGCTGGCGCTGCTGACCCCCGACATGCGGATCCGGCAGATCATCGACGGCGTCTTCGCGGACAAGGGATTCGTGGTGACCCCCCAGGTGGAGACCGACTCGATCGCCTCCCTGTACGCGCATGTGGGGGGCGGTGAGTGGGCGAGCATCGTGCCGCACACCTGGCTGCGCGCCATGCCGGTGATCGGCAGGACGCGCGCGCTGCCCCTCGTCGACCCGGAGGCCGGGGCCCAGGTCTCGGTGGCGATCCACGCGGCGACCCCCGGCTCGGTCGCCGCCCGCGCGTTCGTGAACGCGGCGACCGGCCTGTCGCTGGACAGCTTCTTCGATCAGCCGCTGCCGACCGAGCCCCGCGTGCGGTGAGCCAGCCGAGCGAGCCCCGCGTGCGGTGAGCCGGAGCCCGGGTGACGCAGCCCGTGACGTCAGGTCACCGGCCGTACCGGGCCTCCACCGCCTGCCGGTCCAGCGCGCCCTTGGCGGTGTGCGGCAGCGCGGCGACGACGTCGAGCCGGTCCGGCACCTCGAACGCGGCCAGCCGGTCCCGGCAGTACTGCAGGATCTGCTGGGACCCGATGCCCTCTCCCTCGCGTACGACGACGGCGGCGCCGACCCGCTGCCCGTAGGTCGGGTCGGGAAGGGCGAACACGGCCGCCTCGGCGACCCCGGGGCATCCGGCGAGAATGTCCTCGACGTGCTCCGGTGAGATCTTCTCGCCGCCGCGGTTGATGAGGTTCTTGATGCGCCCGGTGAGGGACAGGAACCCGTCCTCGTCCAGCGATCCCAGATCACCTGTGCGGAACCAGCCGTCGGCGAAACTGCGCGCCGTCTCGGCCGGGTTGCCCAGATAGCCGCGGGCCACGGTGGGACCGTGCACCCACACCTCGCCCTCCGTGCCGGCCGGGCAGGTCAGCCCGTCCGGGTCGACGACCCGCAGGTCCACCCCGGTCGGCCGGCCCACCGACCCGTGCTTCAGGGGTCCCCGCGGCGGCAGCGGTTCACTGGTCGCCTGGTGCGTGGACTCGGTCATCCCGTACGCGGACAGGAGCGGCGCCCCGAGCGTGCGCTCCAGTGCCCGCTGGGTGGCCGTGTTGAGCGGGGCACTGCAACTGCGGACGAACTTCAGGGGCGGCGGCTGGGGGCCCGGGCACTCGGTCTCCGAACGGTCCAGCAGGATCTCGTAGATGGTGGGGACGGCGGTGAACCAGGTGGCGGCCGCGGCCCGCATGTCGTCCCAGAACGTGTGGGCCGAGAACCGTCCCCGCTCGGGGAGCAGTACGCAGCCTCCGCTGGCCAGGGACGCCAGCAGCGCCGCGAACAGGCCGTGACCGTGGAAGAACGGCATCACCGCGACCGTCGCGTCGCCGGGCCCCAACTCGTAGGTGGCGCAGATGTTCCGCACCGACGCGGCCACGTTGGCGTGCGTCAGCGGAACCATCTTGGCCCGGTCGGTGGTGCCCGCCGTGAACAGGACGAGGGCGTCCTGGCTCACGAGTTCGTGCGCCGCGCCCCGGGCGTGCCGCACCATGCGCGTGCCGGTGTCGAGCCCCACCGCCGCCGTCCCCGCACGGGAGACGTCCACGCGCAGGGGCCAGGTCGGCAGCCGTACCGGGGCGATCGGCGGGGCGCCGGCCGCGGCGGGACCGAGGAGCACCGCCTGCGCGCCCAGCGCCTCGAGCCGGGCGGACAGCTGGGACTCGGGCAGGGTGGGGTCGACCGGCGCGACCACGAGGCCGGCGCGTGCCGCACCCAGCATCCCGACGACGAACTCGGCGGTGTTGGCGCAGAGCAGCCCGACCGCGTCGCCCCGGCGCAGCCCCGTGCCACCGAGCCGCGCCGCCACGTCGTCGGCCAGCGCGGCGAGGGCGCGGTAGGACAGATGGACACGGCCCCCGGTGACGACCAGGGCCCGGGCGTGCGGACGTTCGCGGACGTGCCGGTCGAGAAGATCGACCAGGCCCGTGAGCGCCGGGGGCCGGTACCGGTTCACGTCGCGCACGGATGCTGCGGCCGGAACGGCCATGACCCCACCTCCTCGCGCACCTTCTGATGAAGCAGTCATCTGCGAGCCTGCGGTGGCGCGCGGTGCCCGGTCCAATACCCGCTGGTGAACGGGCAATAGCAGGCATCTATCAAGCGTGCTGCAAGGCCAGGTCGGCCGCCTCCACCAGCCATCGATAGATGCTGTTTATCGGCTGGTCGTCGATGGGTCTTGGACGCGGGCGAGCGGGCTGCGGAAGGTGAGAGGAGTAGCCGCACAGGCAGGACCTGCCCAAGGAGGACCTCGGACCATGACCGCCCCCTCGACACTGGAGACCGCGGCAACAGCCGACGTTCCGACCGAGCTCACCGACGGGTACCACCTGGTCGTCGACGCGCTGAAGCTGAACGACGTCGACACCATCTACGGGGTGGTCGGCATCCCGATCACCGACCTGGCCCGTCTCGCCCAGGCGCAGGGCATCCGCTACATCGGCTTCCGGCACGAGAGCAACGCGGGACACGCGGCGGCCGCGGCCGGCTATCTCACCAAGAAGCCGGGCGTGGCCCTGACCGTGTCCGCTCCGGGCTTCCTCAACGGGCTGGTCGCGCTGGCGAACGCCACCACGAACTGTTTCCCGATGGTGCAGATCTCCGGTTCCAGCGAGCGCCATCTCGTCGACCTGAAGCAGGGCGACTACGAGGAGATGGACCAGCTCGCCGCCGCGCAGCCGTTCGTCAAGGCCGCGTACCGGGTGAGCCGGGTAGAGGACATCGGCCGCGGCATCGCCCGCGCGCTGCGCACCGCGATCTCGGGCCGACCCGGCGGTGTCTACCTCGACATCCCGGCCGCGGTGCTCGGCTCGATCATGGACGCGGAGGAAGGCGCCAAGACGCTGAGCCGCCTCGTCGACCCGGCGCCACGCCAGCTGCCCGCCCCGGAGGCGGTGGACCGCGCGATCGAGCTGCTGGCCGGCGCCCAGCGGCCGCTGGTGGTGCTCGGCAAGGGCGCCGCGTACGCGCAGGCGGACGCCAAGATCCGTGAGTTCATCGAGTCCACCGGTGTTCCGTACGTACCGATGTCGATGGCGAAGGGCCTGCTGCCCGACGACCACCCGCAGTCGGCGGCCACCGCCCGTTCGCTGGCGCTGAAGAAGGCCGACGTCGTGGTGCTCGTCGGCGCCCGGCTGAACTGGTTGCTCAACCACGGCGAGGCGCCGAGCTGGAACCCCGACGCGAAGTTCATCCAGATCGACATCGAGCCCAAGGAGCTGGACAGCAACCAGCCCATCGCGGCCCCGCTCGTCGGAGACATCGAGTCGGTGCTCGACGCGATCGCCGAGCGGACCAAGCCCGGCCAGATCGCCACGCCGGCGGCCTGGAAGGACGAGCTGGCCGCACGCTCGGCGCAGAACGTCGCCAAGATGGCGAAGCGTCTCGAGGCCGACCCGAGCCCGATGCAGTTCATGGGCGCGCTGAAGGCGGTACGTGACGTCATCCACGCGCAGCCCGAGACGTACCTCGTCAACGAGGGCGCCAACGCGCTGGACATCGCGCGCAACGTGATCGACATGCACGTTCCGCGCCACCGCCTCGACAGCGGTACGTGGGGTGTCATGGGCATCGGCATGGGCTACGCGATCGCGGCCGCCGTGGAGAGCGGCGCCCCCGTCGTGGCCGTGGAGGGCGACAGCGCCTTCGGGTTCAGCGGCATGGAGCTGGAGACGATCTGCCGCTACAAGCTGCCCGTGGTCACGGTCATCATGAACAACGGCGGTGTCTACCGCGGTGACGACGTGAACCCGCTCGACGACGCCCCCTCGCCGACCACCCTCATGCTCTCCGCGCGCCACGACCTGATGATCGAGGCCTTCGGCGGCAAGGGCTACCGCGCGACCACGCCCGCCGAGGTCAGCGCCGCCCTCACCGAGGCCCTCGCCTCGGGCGGCCCGGCACTCATCGACTGCGTGATCGACCCCTCGGCCGGCACCGAGAGCGGCCACATCGCGCACCTCAACCCGAAGGGCATCACCGTCGGCAACATCACGGCGAAGAAGTGACCGCCCCCCTCCCCGAACCTCTGCGCCCGCACAGAGCCCACACTCGCACCGCGAACATTCACGAGAAGGAAACCACCATGAGTGAAAAGCCGCTCGCCGGAATCAAGGTGATCGACTTCACCGGGGTCCAGGCCGGTCCCGCGTGTACACAGATGCTCGCCTGGTTCGGAGCCGACGTCATCAAGGTCGAGCGCCCCCAGGGCGGCGATGTGACCCGCAATCAGCTGCGGGACATCCCCGACCTCGACGCCCTGTACTTCACCATGCTGAACAGCAACAAGCGTTCGCTGGCCATCAACACCAAGACCCCCGGCGGCAAGGAGGTCATGGAGAAGCTGATCCGCGAGTCCGACATCCTGGTCGAGAACTTCGCGCCGGGTGCCATGGACCGTATGGGTCTCAGCTGGGAGTACATCCACGAGCTGAACCCGCGCCTGATCTTCGGCTCGGTCAAGGGCTTCAACGACGACTCGTCGTGGTCCGACCTCAAGGTCTACGAGAACGTCGCGCAGGCGGCCGGTGGCGCCGCGTCCACCACGGGTTTCTGGGACGGCCCGCCGACCATCAGCGGCTCGGCCCTCGGTGACAGCAACACCGGTATGCACCTGCTGATCGGCCTGCTGACCGCGATCATCCAGCGCAACGCGACGGGCCTAGGCCAGAAGGTATCGGTGTCCATGCAGGACGCCGTGCTCAACCTGACCCGGGTCAAGCTCCGTGACCAGCAGCGCCTGGAGAAGATCGGCTACCTGGAGGAGTACCCGCAGTACCCGCACAGCGAGTTCGGCGACGCGGTGCCCCGCGGTGGCAACGCCGGCGGCGGCGGTCAGCCGGGCTGGATCCTGAAGTGCAAGGGCTGGGAGACCGACCCCAACGCCTACATCTACTTCACGGTCCAGGAGCAGAACTGGAAGCGCACCGCCGAGGCCATCGGCCACCCCGAGTGGGTCGACGACCCGGAGTACACCACCGCCCGGGCC
This sequence comes from Streptomyces sp. NPDC058371, assembly GCF_042723265.1. Lineage (NCBI taxonomy): Bacteria > Bacillati > Actinomycetota > Actinomycetes > Kitasatosporales > Streptomycetaceae > Streptomyces > Streptomyces sp. NPDC058371. Next base: position 371,927 of record NZ_JBHXJC010000001.1, read on the forward strand.
CGCCAGCCGCACATCATGGAGATCTTCGGCGAGATCGAGAAGTGGCTGGCCGACAAGACCAAGTACGAGGCGGTCGACATCCTGCGTGTGTGGGAGGTGCCCTGCGCCCCCGTGCTCAGCATGAAGGAGCTCGCCGAGGACCCCGACATGCGCAAGAGCGGCACGATCGTCGAGGTCGAGCAGAAGGAGCGCGGCACCTACCTCACGGTGGGCAGCCCGATCAAGTTCTCCGGCTTCAAGCCCGACATCAAGGGTGCGCCGCTGCTCGGTGAGCACACGGACGAGGTCCTCGCGGACCTCGGCTACGACGCGAACGACATCCGCAAGCTGCACGAGGGCAACGTCGTCGCCTGACCGACCCGAACGTCCCGGGTGCCCTGCGCGCGTGTCATCGCGTGCGGGGCACCGGCGTGCGGACTCCGTGGGTGCTGCCCTCGCGCGAACGGACGGGCGGGTGCCTGCCGTTGAGTGCGAACGGACGGGCGGGTGCCTGCCGTTGAGTGCGAACGGACGGGCCGGTGCCTGCCGATGAGCGCGAACAGCCGGGCCCGTGCCTCCCGTTGAGGAGGACACCGGCCCGGCCGTCAGTCACGTCCAGGCAGTCGTCAGACCGTTGTCGCGTCGGGCGCAGCCACCAGTTGCCGCCGCAGCTCCCGCTCCTGTGCGCGCCGCGCGGTGACGTCCCGGATGACCGCTCCGACATGGCCGGGGCCGCCGTCCGGATCGGCCAGCAGCACCACGCTGAACTCGATGGACAGCTTCGAACCGTCCGCGGTCACGGCAGGGACGTTCAGGAGGTCGTTCTCCCCGTACTTGGTGGCTCCTTCGGCCATGGCCGTGTGAAAGCCGTCCCAGTGGGCCTTCTTGTGCCGCTCGGGAATGATGACGTCCAGACTGCGGCCGGCGACGTCGTCCGCCGAGAACCCGAAGATCCGCTCGGCCCCCCGGTTCCAGTACCGGATCAGGCCTTCATGGTCGATGATCACTACGCCGTCGGGCGCCTGGGCGGCCATTCCCAGGACCACTTCGGGGTTCAAATCTGCCATGTCTCCTCCGAGCAGGGGCTACGCGCGGGTGTACTCGTATACAGAATACAGTTTTCGCGTCAGCGGCAAAGGGATCCCGTCAGGTCGGTAACTGTGTGGCTGTATGTCCAGGTTGGGTCGCGCATCTCACTGGAAACGCACAGAAAACAACGCATGCAAAGGGGTTGACCCAAGAACGAACACGCGGAGAAGGTAACGCTGGCCCCGCACTGCTCGTACCACCTCCGGAGTCCCCCTGTGAAACACCGAAGATTCCGCCGTCGCCTGGGCGCCGTCGCCGCCGCGACGGCGCTGCTCATGGGTGCAGGCACCGCTGCCGAAGCCGCCTCGACAACGTTGTCGGACGCGGCGAAGGCCGCGCCCCTGGTCAGCGACCCCGCCGACTACGTCGACCCGTTCATCGGGACGGGACTGAGCGGCAGTTCGTTCGGCGAGATCAACAACTTCCCCGGCCCCGCAGCGCCGTTCGGGATGATGCAGTTCTCGCCCGACACCCAGAACAGCTACGCCGGGTACCAGTACCACAACGACCGGATCCGCGGCTTCAGCCTCGACCACGCCTCCGTCGGCTGCAGCGCCTTCGGCGACGTGCCGATCCTGCCCGTGGTCGGCGACATCGGCTCCGCGCCCTGGGACCGCACCGAGAAGTACAGCCACGACAGCGAGCAGGCGGAGCCCGGCTCCTACGCGGTGACCCTCGCGGACTCCGGCGTACGCGCCGAGCTGACCGCGACCACCCGCACCGGCCTCGCCGCCTTCACCTTCCCGGCCACGGACGCGGCCCAGGTACTGGTCAAGGGCGGCGCGAGCCTGGGCGGCAACGACGCGGCCGACATGAAGATCGTCGCCGACAACCAGGTGACCGGATCCGCCACCACGGGTCACTTCTGCGGGAAGTCCAACACGTACACGGTGCACTACGCGATCACCTTCGACCGCCCGTTCACCGCGCACGGCACCTGGGACGGGTCCAAGGTGCAGCCGGGCGGCGACGCGGTGGACGCGAAGCGCGCCGGGACCTATCTGACGTTCGACACCAGTGGCGAAAAGGACCGCACCGTCCGGGCCAAGGTCTCCATGAGCTACGTCAGCGTGGCGGGTGCGCAGGCCAACATGGCCGCGGAGATCCCCGGCTGGGACCTGGGCGCGGTCGCGAAGAGCACCCGCGACCAGTGGACCAGGACCCTGCGCAAGGTCCGGGTGGCCGGACGCGACGAGGGCGAGCTCAAGACCTTCTACACCTCGCTCTACCACTCGCTGATGCACCCGAACACCTTCAACGACGTCGACGGCCGCTACATCGGCTTCGACGACAAGATCCGTACGCTGCCCAAGGGCCGTACGCAGTACGCGAACTTCTCCGACTGGGACACCTACCGCTCGCTGGCGCCGCTGCAGGCCATGCTCTTCCCCAAGGAGGCGAGCGACATGGCGCAGTCGCTCGTCAACGACGCGCAGCAGAACGGCTGGTGGCCGCGCTGGCCCATGGCCAACCAGTCCACCAGCCAGATGACCGGCGACAACTCGGTACCGCTGGTCGCCGCGCTCTACGCGTACGGCGCACGGGACTTCGACGTGAAGACGGCGCTCAAGTACCTGGTGAAGGGCGCTACTTCGGTGGACGACACGCCCGGCGCGTACAAGGAGCGCCCCGGCGTGGAGAGTTACGTCGAGCGCGGCTATCTGCCGAACAACGACTCCGCGCGTGGTGACCACCAGCTGGTCGGCGCCTCCATCACGCTGGAGTGGTCGATCGACGACTTCGCCATCGCGCAGCTCGCGAAGGCCACGGGCGACAAGCGCACCGCCGCCACGTTCACCAAGCGCTCCCAGAACTGGCAGAACCTCTTCAACCCGACGACCGGCTACGTCCAGCCGCGCAGCGAGGACGGGCTCTTCCCCGACGGCCCCGCCTTCCAGGCCCCGTCCTCCGGCGAGATCGGGCAGAGCGGCTTCGACGAGGGCAACGCCGCCCAGTACAACTGGCTCGTACCGCAGAACATGGCCGGCCTGACCACCGCCATGGGCGGCTCCGACGTGGCCTCGAAGCGGCTCGACACCTTCCTCACGCAGCTCAACGCGGGCCCCAACGCGCCCTACATGTGGGCGGGCAACGAGCCCGACTTCGCGGTGCCGTGGGCCTACAACTACCTCGGCGAGCCCTGGAAGACGCAGGAGACCGTCCGCAAGGTCGCCACCACGATGTTCGGTCCCACGCCCGACGGCGAACCCGGCAACGACGACCTGGGCGCGCAGTCCGCCTGGTACGTCTGGGCCGCCCTCGGCGTGTATCCCGCGACCCCGGGCACGGCCGACCTCACCGCGCACAGCCCGCTGTTCGAGCGCGCCGTGCTCGACCTGCCCGGCTCGCACACCCTCGACCTGCGCGCGCCCGGAGCCTCGGCGGACACCAAGTACGTCCACGGTCTGAAGCTCGACGGCGCCAAGTGGGAGCGCACCTATCTGCCGCAGAGCGCCGTACGCAAGGGAGGCAGGCTGGACTTCACCCTGAGCGCCACCCCGGACAAGACCTGGGCGACCGGCGCGAAGGCGGCGCCGCCGTCGTACCAGGAGGGTGAGCACGCGTTCCTCGCGAACGTCTCGCCCAGCCAGGCCACCGTGGACCGCGGCAAGTCGGCGACGCTCACCGTCGACGCGCAGCGGCTCGGCGGCAAGGACCGGACGCTCAAGGTCACCGCTCAGGCGCCGGACGGTCTGACGCTCGACGCCGGACGGAAGACCCTGACGATCGACAAGCGCAGCGGATCCGGCAGCGTCGAGTTCACCGCCACCGCGGGGTCCGGCACGGCCGACGGCTTCTACCGCGTCCCGGTCACCGTCCAGGGCAGGACCGGCCCGGCCGTCAAGCAGACGGTCTACGTCCAGGTCGCCGCCGAGGGAAGCTTCGGGGCCGCGTACAACGCCACGGGCATCTCCAGTGACACGGACACCGCACAGGGTGACTTCGACCGCTCCGGCGGCAGTTACTCCCGTCAGGCACTGGCCGCCGCCGGGCTGACCCCGGGCGCGAAGGTGGAGGCCTCGGGCACCGCCTTCACCTGGCCGGCCTCCCCGGCCGGCCGTCCCGACCACCTCTACGCGGCGGGTCAGACCATCGACCTCACCACGCAGTCGGACGACGTGCGGAAGCTGACGTTCGTCGGCGCCGCGATCTACGGGGACGTGCGGACGACGGCCACGGTGACGTTCGACGACGGCAGTACGGCGAAGACCGACCTGTCGTTCGGCGACTGGGTGCTGCCGGGCGGCTCCGGGACACCCGTCTTCGACAACTCCGTGGTGGCCAAGACGGAGTACCGCAATCCCGGCCACGGCGGTCCGGCGTACATCTACGCCACCAAGCCGTTCGAGGCGCCCGACGGCAGGACCGTCAAGTCCGTCACGCTGCCGGAGAACGTGAACATGCACCTGTTCGGCATCGGCGTCGGCTGACCCGGCCGGCCGGCACCGGGTGAGGGGGCCCGCACGGGGTGACACCCGTGCGGGCCCCCTCACTGCTGCCGCACCCGCCCGGCGGAAACCCGGTTGATCAACCGGAGGACCCCTGCGAGGCTCTGGTGCATGTCTGCCTACTCCCCCTACTCCGCGCCCGACGGAATCGCACTCGCCTACCACGTGAAGGGGGACGGGCGGCCGGTGGTCTGCCTGCCCGGCGGACCCATGCAGGCCTCCGTGTACCTCGGCGACCTCGGCGGTCTGTCCGCGCACCGGCAGCTGGTCATGCCGGATCTGCGGGGCACCGGTCACTCCGCGGTGCCGGCGGACGTGACGTCGTACCGCTGCGACCGGCTCGTCGACGACGTGGAGGCCCTGCGGAAGCAGCTCGGCCTGGAGACGATGGACCTGCTCGCGCACTCCGGCGGCACCAATCTGGCGCTGCTGTACGCGGCCCGCCACCCGGACCGCGTCGCCGGACTCGCCCTCATCACCCCGAGCGTGATGGCCGTCGGGGTCACCGTCACGCCGGACCAGCGGCGCGCGGCCGCACTGCTCCGCCGGGACGAGCCGTGGTTCCCCGAGGCCTTCGAGGCACTTGAGGCGATCATGGCGGGCAACGCGACGGGCGACCGGATGCAGGCCATCGCGCCCTTCTGGTACGGCCGTTGGGACGAAGCGGCTCGGAACCATCGGGCCGCCGAGACCGAGCAGCGCAACGGCGAGGCCGCGGCCGTCTACGGCGCCGAGGGCGCCTTCGACCCGGGTGCCACCCGGGCGGCGCTCGCCCGGTTCGCCGCGCCGGTGCTCGTGCTCGCCGGAGAGGCCGATCTGAACTCGCCGCCGGACGCGATGGCCGAGCTGGCCGGGCTGTTCCCGAACGCCCGGCTCGTCGTCCAGCCCGGAGCGGGGCACTTCCCGTGGCTCGACGACGCCGACGCGTTCGTGGCGACCACGGCGGCGTTCCTGGACTGATCGGCGGCGGGCCGTGACGCGGGCCCCGTCGAGCGCGAGGGGTGGTGTGCGTCAGCGGGCGGCGCCGGCCCCGTCGAGCGCGACGGGTGGTGCGCGCCAGCCCGCGCGGCGGCGCGGACCCCGTCGAGCGCGACGCGCGGTCTGCCTCAGCCCGTGGCGCGGACCCCGTCGAGCGCGACCGCCAGGACACGGTCCCGCTGGGCGTCGTCGAGGAAGTTCGTCGAGGTGATCCCGGCGACCATGCGCAGCAGATCGTCGAAGTCCATGTCCTTGCGCACCTGCCCGGCCCGCTGAGCGCGGTCGAACAGCGGGCCGCCCGCGTGGTACATCGAGTCCCGGCAGGCGACGAGGATCTCCGACTCGTTGCTGAGCGCCTCTCGCACGGCCCGCTTGGTGACGACATAGTCCACGAAGCGGCGCAGCCACGAGGAAAGCGCCTCCCACGGCTCCAGCTCCGCGACGTCCTCCGCCACCCGGCACAGGGTGTTCACCTCGTCCGCGTAGACGCTCTCGAAGAGCTGACGGCGGGTGGGGAAGTTCCGGTAGAGCGTGCCGATTCCCACGCCCGCGCGACGGGCGATGTCCTCCAGGGACGCCTCCGCGCCGTGCTCCGCGAAGGCCTCGCGGGCGGCGGCCAGCAGGGCGTCGTAGTTGCGCGCGGCGTCCTTCCGGTGCGGACGCTGGGCCGCGACGATCTCGCGGACGGGATACGGCTGGGCCGTCACGGGGGCCTCCTGGCCGGGACGAGGTTGAAGCGGAGGGGTGCCTCCGGTAGAGTGGAGGCGTACCTCCACTTTAGCAGTCGAGGTGCGTTCCCCCTCGAACCGCGCTGCCCGCATGCCTTCCTCAGTGCTGCCCGCAGCCGCTCCAGTCCGTACGACCGTGGCCCGTCGACCTCGGCCGCATCCTGTTCGGAGAGGCTCTTTTGATGCCCCGGAAGTCCACTCGCCTCACCTTCGCGGTCCTCGCGACCGGTGCCGGTGTGTTCTCCATGCTCCAGTCGCTGATCGCGCCGGCGCTGCCGACCGTTCAGCACGCCCTGCACACCTCGCAGTCCACCGCGACCTGGGTGATGACGGCGTATCTGCTGTCCGCCTCGGTCTTCACGCCGATCCTCGGCCGGGTCGGCGACCTGATCGGCAAGAAACGCACCCTCGTCGCCGTACTCGTCACCGTGGCCGTGGGCTGTCTGCTGGCCGCCCTCGCGCCGACCATCGGTGTACTGATCGTCGCCCGGGTCGTCCAGGGCATAGGCGGTGCGCTGTTCCCGCTGTCCTTCGGCATCATCCGCGACGAGTTCGCCCCGGCCGAGGTCAGCCCCGCCATCAGCAATCTGTCCGCCGTGATCGCCGCGGGAGGTGGCGTCGGCATGGTGGCGGCCGGACCCATCGTGACGGCGCTCGACTACCGCTGGCTGTTCTGGCTCCCCGTCGGTGTCGTCGCCGTCACCACGCTGATCGCCCTCCGCTTCGTCCCCGAGTCCCCGCGCCGCGCCGAGGGGCGCGTCAACTGGCTCGGAGCCGTCCTGCTGTCCGGCTGGCTCGTGGCCCTGCTGCTGCCGCTCAGCCAGGCGACCCGCTGGGGCTGGGGATCGGCCCGGGTGATCGGACTGTTCGCCGCCGCCGTCGTGCTCTTCGCGCTGTGGCTGTTCGCCGAGGCGCGCTCGCGTTCCCCGCTCATCGATCTGCGCATCATGCGGCTGCCCGCGGTGTGGACCACCAACACCGCCGCGCTGCTGTTCGGCGCCGGCATGTACGCGATCTGGTCCTTCCTGCCGGGCTTCGTGCAGACCCCGAGTTCCGCGGGATACGGCTTCGGCGCGAGCGTCACCGCGGCCGGGCTGCTCATGCTTCCGATGCTGATCGCGATGTTCTGCTCGGGCGTGCTCAGCGGCCGCCTCGAACCCGTACTGGGTGCCAAGAAGCTGCTCACGGCCGGCGCCTCGCTCGGCGCGGTGGCCTGCGGATTCCTCGCCGCCTGGCACGACCAGCAGTGGCAGGTGGCGTTCGCCGCGGGCGTCTTCGGCCTCGGCATCGGCCTGGCCTTCGCCTCGATGGCCAACCTGATCGTGGGCAGTGTCCCGGCCGAGCAGACCGGCGCCGCCACCGGCATGAACGCCAACATCAGGACCATCGGCGGCTCCATCGGCGCGGCCGTGACCAGCCTCCTGGTGACCAGTCGGCTGCAGCCCTCGGGACTGCCCTACGCCGCCGGCTACACCCACGGGTTCACCCTGCTCGCGCTGCTCTGCCTGGCCGCCGCACTGGCCGCGCTGCTCGTCCCGGCCCAGCGCGCCCGCCGCGTCTCCGGCACCCCCCGCGCGTTCGGCGACTCGTCCCGCCCGCGACCCGAGGCCGTCCCGTCCGGCACCCGGGACTGACCTGCCCGCGGTGGCTCAGCCGGCCGCCCCGCTGGGTGCGGCCTCCCCGGCCGGCGCGTGCGCGTGCAGACGATAGACGCTGAACGCGCGCCGGATGACCGGCTGGGCCACGTTGCGGACCCGGACGCCACCGCTCGTCATCCCGTGCTCGGTGCCCGCGTGCGCGTGCCCGTGGACGGCGAGGTCGGCGCCGGCCGTGTCGATGGCCTCCGCGAGCAGGTAGCTCCCGAGGAACGGGTAGATCTCCGGCGGCTCACCCGCGAGCGTGTCCGGTACGGGGGAGAAGTGCGTCAGGGCGATCCGCACCTCGCAGTCCTGCCCGGCCAGGCTCTCCAGCGAGGTGCGCAGCCCCTCCGCGCACCGGCGGGAGTACCGGACGAATTCCTTCATCAGCGGTTCGCCGAACTCCCCGGCGCTCCTGCCGACGAACCCGCCGCCGAACCCCTTGGTCCCGGCGACCCCGACGCGTGTCCCGCCGGCCTCCAGTACGGTCGCCTCACCCTCCAGCACCCGTACGCCCGCGGAGCGGAGGATGGCGGTGACCTCCTCCGGCCGTTCGTCGTGGTGGTCGTGATTGCCTAGTACGGCGACGACCGGGACGCCGAGGCCGCCGACCTCGTCGGCCACCACCCGCGCCTCCTCGGGGGTGCCGTGGCGGGTGAGATCCCCCGCGAGGAGCAGCAGGTCGGCGCACTCGGGGAGGGTGTCGAAGGCCGGCCTGAGCAGGCCACGACTGTCGGGCCCCATGTGGATGTCCCCGACGGCTGCGACCCGGATCATGCGAGTTCCTCCGTGTGGTCGGGGGCGGTGGCATCCGCCACGACGAGGTCGCAGTGGACCGGGAGCCCCGCCAGTTCCTCGTGCGTGATCCGCAGGACCTCGTCCCGGCAGTGTGCGGAGGGCACGGTGCCCGTCAGCGCCACCGCGCCCGCGCGCACGTCGATCCGTACGCCCAGTTCTCCCAGGTCGTCGGCGGCCAGCCGGTCGCGCAGATGGGCGACGCGGTACTCGGCGTTCTGCCCCGGGACGTCCGCGGTGGCGCGTCCGGGCTCCTCGGTGGGTTCGCTCATCGTCGTTCCTTGAGGGGTGCGATCACTTCCATGCGCTCCAGCAAGTACAGGAAGGCGTCCGGCATCGGCGCGTCCCCGCAGGTCGAGCGCACCTGCTCCCAGTCGACCTTCTCGCGCAGCGCGCGGGCGATGGGCAGGACCGCGCCGAAGTCGCAGTGGTGCTCGGAGAACGCGGAGAGCAGGCTCCGCATCAGGTCCGTCGGTGCCAGCACCGGCATCCGCACCGAGTCGACCGAGAGAGTCCCGGCCCGCTCCAGCAGCTCCGAGGTGACCGGCTGGTGCGCCAGCTCGAAGATCAGGTCGATGTCCTGTCCGAGGCACTTGGCCTTCAGCAGCCAGTCCTCCGGCGGGGTGCCGACCGCCAGGCCCGCCTCACGCAGGGTGTCCGCCACCCGGTCCGCGTCCTCGGGCCTGATGCAGAAGTCGGCGTCGTGCTGCAGATTGCCCGTACCACCATGCGCGTAGACAGCCACGCTGCCGGCGAGGGCGAAGGGGTAGGCGTTTCTCTTCAGAATCGCGCCCACCTGTTTCGCGGCCTCCAGAATCGCCTGGTTGTGGTCGAGGGGCAGCGCCGACTCCTGCCGGTCGAAGCCGCCGGCCTGCTGAGGCCGTACGGCCGCCAGATGCGGCTCGGGCGAGATCTGCCGCCGTTCGCGAGCACCGTCGTCCGCGTTCTGCGTCATCGCTGCTCCGTCTCCGGTCCGGGCGTCCGATGCGATCGGTTGCGTCCCCATTCCGGTACCCGGCCCGCCGGTTTCGACACGGCGAAGTGGGGCCGCGGGACCGGTGGGCCGCCCACGGGAACGGCATCCTGCCGCAGCAGCCGGCCGTCCGCGACAAGGTCAAGAACTTCCTCGCGCGGCGCCGCTGATCTCGACCGGGCGTTCCTGCCTGGCCTCGGGGGCCGTCGCCGACGGCCAGGCCGGCTGCCCGCCCCGGGCACCCGCGCGCCACAGCCGGGCGATGTCCCGCCCGAAGGACCAGCTCAGCAGCCCCAGCGCCAGCAGGACGAGCGCGAAGTTCACGGCGTGGGGGAGGACCCCGGCGGCGGCCACCAGCAGCACGATCCCCTGCAACGCGGCCACCGTCTTGCGCGCCATGCTCGGCGCCAGCGGGCCGTTCAGCCAGGGCAGGGCCCGGGCCGCCGCCACGAACGCGTACCGCATGGTGCCGATCAGCAGCACCCAGGGTCCGAGCGTCATGGCGACGTACACGCTCAGCACCAGGATCAGGAACGCGTCGACCTCCATGTCGAACCGGGCGCCCAGCGCGGACGACGTGCCCGTACGGCGGGCGACCTTGCCGTCCACCCCGTCGAGGATCAGGGCCACCGCCGTCAGCCCCACGAAGAGCGTCACCGGCGGGGAGCTCTCGAAGGAGTCGGCGACCAGCGCGGTGACACCGCCGACCAGGATCGCGCGGCCGAGCGTGACCCGGTTGGCCACCCCGAAGGAGAGGGGCTGCGAGCGGCGCAGGGCCCGGTTGAGGACGGCCCAGGTGGCGATCCCGAAGGCCAGGCCCGTCAGCCAGCCGGCGGGTCCCATCCCGATCGCCGTGCCCAGGAGCGCGAGGAGCAGCAGCTGTGCGCCGGCCCCCACCGCCGTCTCGTGCTGCGCGAGCCTTGCGTCGTACGTGTGGTTCAGGGCCACCGTTCACCCTCCGGCCGAGTGACAGATTCGATCAACGCCGCGTACCTTGTGCGCGACTTCTCATAGCTGCGTACGTGGGGAGTCGGCCGATCGTTCAGGAGGACGCACATGGAACCCACAGCTCGTGCCTTCTGGCTCAGGTCGCCCGGGCACGGAGAGATCCGCGAACACCCCGTGCCGAAGCCCGCCGAGGGAGAGGTCCTGGTGCGCGCGCTCTGCTCCGGAGTGAGCCGCGGCACGGAGACTCTCGTCTTTCGCGGCGGTGTACCGGAGAACCAGTACACCGCGATGCGGGCCCCGTTCCAGGAAGGCGACTTCCCCGGCCCGGTCAAGTACGGCTATCTCAGCGTCGGACAGGTCGAGGAAGGCCCCTCGTCGCTCCTCGGGCGGACCGTGTTCTGTCTCTACCCGCATCAGACCCGGTACGTCGTCCCGGTCGACGCGGTGACCGTCGTACCGGACGGAGTTCCGGCGGCGCGCGCCATCCTCGCCGGGACCGTCGAGACCGCGGTGAACGCCCTCTGGGACGCCGCGCCCCTGGTCGGCGACCGGATCGCCGTGATCGGCGGCGGCATGGTCGGCTCGTCCGTCGCCGCGCTGCTCGCCCGCTTCCCGGGGGTTCGCGTCCAGCTCGTCGACGCCGACCCCGCCCGCGCCGGCATCGCCCGGGCGATCGGCGCCGACTTCGCGCTGCCCGAGGAGGCGAAGGGCGACTGTGATCTCGTCGTGCACGCCAGTGCCACCGACGCCGGCCTGGCGCGGGCGCTGGAACTGCTTCGCCCGGAGGGGACCGTCCTCGAACTGAGCTGGTACGGCGACCGGCGCGTGAGCCTGCCCCTGGGGGAGGCCTTCCACTCACGGCGACTGGTCCTGCGCAGCAGCCAGGTCGGTTCGGTCTCTCCGGCCCGGCGCGCCTCCCGGACGTACGCCGACCGGCTCGCGCTCGCTCTGGAACTGCTCGCCGATCCCGCCTTCGACGCCCTGGTCACCGGAGAGTGCGCCTTCGAGGAGCTGCCCGACGTGTTGCCCCGGCTCGCCTCCGGCGAGATTCCGGGCCTGTGCCACCGAGTCCTGTACACCGCCGGCTGATCTCCATGACAGCTGCCCGGTCTCCCGAACCACCAGGCAGGATGCCCGGAAGAAGCTCCGGGCGGCCTCCGAAAGAAGGAGAACGAGCAGCTGAACAACCCGTACCGGGCGGCCGTACTACACGGCATGTTCCCGGCAGGGGATCAGACGCACCGCACCTGGAGGGTCGTCCGTTGTTCAGTATCACCGTCCGCGATCACCTCATGATCGCCCACAGCTTCCGCGGCGAGGTCTTCGGACCCGCGCAGCGCCTGCATGGTGCGACGTTCCTCGTGGACGCCACCTTCCGCCGCGCCGAGCTGGACGACGACAACATCGTCGTCGACATCGGACTGGCCACCCAGGAGCTCGGCGCCGTGGTGAGCGAGCTGAACTACCGCAATCTCGACAACGAGCCGGACTTCGCCGACACCAACACCTCGACGGAGTTCCTGGCCAAGGTGGTCGCCGACCGCCTCGCCGGCCGGGTGCACGCGGGAGCACTGGGCGAGGGCGCCCGCGGCCTGACCGGCATCACCGTCACGCTCCACGAGTCGCACATCGCCTGGGCGAGTTACGAGCGTGCCCTGTGACCGACGTGACCATGGAACAGGCCTTTCCGGGCCGGGCGCGCAACGACCAGAAGGCCCTGAACTACGTGCCCGTGCAGCACGCGGCTCTCAAGAACGCCGAGATCATCCCCATGTCCCTGAGCTCCGTGCACTTCGTCATGCCCGGCGGTGTCGACGACCCGGCCGCGCCGAGCGGCGGCAACGCCTACGACCGCCGGGTCTGCCTCGATCTGCCCGGCTTCGGCTGGCAGGTCCGCCGGCACGTCGTCGCGGGCGGCTGGCCCCGGCCGGAGGCGGCGGCCCGCGCCGAACTCGCCCGCACCCTCGGCGAGTTGCCGGACGGCACCGTGGTCCTGCTCGACGGCATCGTCGCCTGCGGGGTTCCGGAGATCATCGTCCCGGAGGCCCAACGGCTGCGGCTGGCCGTCCTGGTGCATCTGCCGCTCGGAGACGAGACGGGCCTCGACCCGGCCGTGGCGGCCGACCTGGACGCCCGCGAGCGTACGACGCTGCGGGCCGTGCCGGCCGTCGTGGCGACCAGCGAATGGGCGGTCCGCCGGCTCGTGGCCCACCACGGGCTGGCCCCCGAGCGGGTCCATGTAGCCGTCCCCGGCGCCGACATTGCGCCGCTCGCGCCCGGCACCGACGGCGTCTCGCGGCTCCTGTGCGTGGCCGCGGTGACCCCCCGCAAGGGGCAGCACCGGCTGGTGGAGGCCCTCGCGACCGTCACCGACCTGCCCTGGAGCTGCGTCTTCGTCGGCGGACTGGAGCAGGAACCGGAGTACGTCGCAGGCCTCCGGAAGCTGATCGACGGCTTCGGTCTCGGCGACCGGCTGCACCTCGCGGGTCCGCAGGCCGGCGGCGAACTCGACGCGAGCTATGCCGCGGCCGACCTCATGGTCCTCACCTCGTACGCCGAGACGTACGGCATGGCGGTGACCGAAGCGCTCGCCCGGGGCATCCCGGTCCTGGCCACGGACGTCGGCGGGCTCCCCGAAGCGGTGGGCCGCGCGCCCGACGGCGGGGTGCCCGGGATCCTCGTACCGCCGGAGAACCCGGCCGCTCTCGCCGCGGAGTTGCGCGGCTGGTTCGGCGAGGCCGATGTGCGCCGCCGGCTGAAGGCCGCCGCGCGTGCCCGCCGGGCCGCACTGGGAGGCTGGGCGGCGACCGCGCGCAGCCTGGCGGGTGTACTCGGACGGCTTCGGCAAGAACCCCGGAAGGCGGCATGAACGTGACGACGACTTCTTCTGAGGTGCCGGGTCGCGTACCCGGAGCGCAGACGCCGGCAGAGGCCGGGGGCCTGACTCCCGGTCCGGGTGCCGACGGCCGGGTGGCCGCGCGCGCCGGTTCACCGTCCGGGCACGACGAGGCTTCCGTCGAGGTGCCCCGCTTCGCCCCGCGGTGGCTCGAACTGCGCGAGGGCGCGGACGCCGACGCCCGGGCCCACGACCTGCTCGACCCGCTGCGGATCCGGCTCGCGAACCTGCCGGGACGGCACCGGGGCCTGATCATCCACGATCTCGGGTGCGGGACCGGCTCCATGGGCCGCTGGCTCGCCCCCCACCTCGACGGCCCCCAGCACTGGGTCCTGCACGACCGCGACCCCTATCTCCTGCACTTCGCCACCGTGGGTGCGCCCCGCGCGGCCGCCGACGGCAGCCGGGTCACCGTCACCACGCAGCGCGGGGACATCGGCCGGCTGACCGGCGACGTACTGACCGGCGCCTCGCTGGTGACGGCGTCCGCCCTGCTCGACGTCCTGACCCGCGACGAGCTGGACGTGCTCGCCGCGGCCTGCGTCGGCGCCGGCTGCCCGGCCCTGCTCACCCTGTCGGTCGCCGGACGCGTGGAACTCACCCCGGCCGACCCGCTCGACGCCGAGATCGGCGAGGCCTTCAACGCGCACCAGCGGCGCGGCGAGCTGCTCGGCCCGGACGCGATCACCGCGGCCTGCGAGGCCTTCGCCCAGCAGGGCGCGACCGTGCGGGTGCACCCCAGCCCCTGGCGGCTCGGCGCCGTGCACGCCCCGCTCACGGCGGAGTGGCTGCGGGGCTGGGTCGCGGCGGCCGTCGAGCAGCGGCCCGATCTGGCGGCGGCCGCCGAGGCGTATCTGCGCCGCCGGCTGGACCAGTGCGAGGCGGGCGAGCTGCGCGCGGTCGTCCACCACAGCGACATCCTGGCGCTGCCCGGTCCGACGGGCAGGCGGTCATGAACGCGCCGGCCGCGCAGGCGGTGTCCGTGACCTCGCTGACGCGGGGCGCCGAGGCGGTGTCCGTGCCGTCCTTGGTCCCGCGGACGCGCGGCGGCGGAGAGCCGCCGGAGTCCCGGGGCCCGGGCCCCCGGCTCGGCGGACGTGGCATCCGGTCGCGTATCGGCTCCCGTGCCGTCCGCACCCACATCGGGACCGTCGCCGGAGTCGTCATCCTGGCCGTGCTGCTGTGGCGGCTCGGCACCGGAGTCTTCGTCGACGGGCTGCGGCGCATCGACGGCCCGACCCTGCTGGCCGGCCTCGGACTCGGCCTGCTCACCACCGTGTTCAGCGCCTGGCGCTGGTCCCTGGTGTCCCGCGGGCTGGGCATCCGGCTGCCGCTCGGCGCGGCCGTCGCCGACTACTACCGTGCCCTGTTCCTGAACGCGGCTCTGCCCGGCGGCGTCCTCGGCGACGTGCACCGCGCGGTCCGCCACGGGCAGAGCGCCGGCGACCTCGGCCGCGGTGTCCGCGCGGTGGTCCTCGAACGGACCGCGGGCCAGGCGGTACTCGTCGCCGTCGGCGCCGTGGTGCTGCTCACCCAGCCCTCGCCGGTCCTGGCGCAGGCGCGCCATCTCACCGAGTTGGGCGCGCTCGCCGTGCTGGGCGCGCTGGCGGTGGTGGCCGCGCTGCGCATGGGCCGCGCACCCGCCGCCCCGTCCGCCCGGCGCCGGGCCGTCCGCGCCGGGCTCGCCGAGGCGCGCCACGCGCTGCTGGCCCGCGGGAACTGGCCGGGCGTGCTGGTCTCCTCGACCATGGTGCTGGCCGGACACCTCGCGATGTTCCTGCTCGCGGCCCGGGTCGCCGGATCCCAGGCGTCGGCGGCCGTGCTGCTGCCCCTGGCCCTGCTCGCGCTGCTCGCCATGGGACTGCCGCTGAACGTCGGCGGCTGGGGACCCCGGGAGGGTGTCACGGTCTGGGCCTTCGGTGCGGCGGGCCTCGGCGCGACCACGGGCCTGACCGTCGCCGTCGTCTACGGCGTCCTCAGCTTCGCGGCGAGCCTGCCGGGTGTGTGCGTGCTCGTCGCCCGCTGGTACGCGGGCGTTCGACGCCCACAGGGGGAGGCGGCCACCGCGGTCGCGCCGGCCGCTGCGACGCGGGATGCCTCCACAGCGGCGGCTGCGACGTCGGATGCCTCCACAGCGGTCGCCGCGGGCCTCGTAGAGCCGGACGATGTGCCCGGTACGGCCGGTACGCCGCGTGCGGCGGTAGCCGGTCCGGGCGAGGCCGGTGCGGCGCGGGTGTCGGCAGCCACGGGGGGCGAGGCCGGCCGCTGTGTCGTCCCCGCCCCGGACGCCGTCGCGCCCGCCCGCGGCCACACCCCTCCCGCCGCCTTCCCGCGCTCACCCCCACCGCGGCCGAAGGCGGCCTCGCGTCACGGCCGGCGACGGGCGCCGGCGTCTCCCGGGAGTTCCGTTTCCGAGGTGAGCAAAGAGATGTACGCGCCGAAGGAGTCGACGAGGCCCGCCAGTAGCGCCTTTCCCTTCTCGGCCGAACCCAGCGAAGGCCGGCCGATGACTCCGGATTCGGTATAGGCCGACATCCCGACAGTGAGGAGATGCCTGCGGTCGTCGGCCAGGAAATCGGTCGTCTCGTATCCGGGGAGCACCACATCGGGATGAGTGTGCAGAAGGACGGAGGTCTCGATTTCCCCCGCATGCATATCGCTGAGCAGGGAGGTCTCCACGCCGGCCAGTTCCCGCGCCGCTTCCCAGTCCTCCAGGGCCGGGAACAGCGCCATACGGGTACCACTGCCGACGGATTCCTGAACGACATTGCCCAGGACGTAATTGCCACCATGTCCGTTGACCAGCACCAGAGTGTCGATTCCGGAACGACGGAGGGATTCGGCGATGTCGCGCACTACCGCGTGCAGGGTCACGGAGGAGATGCTGACGGTCCCCGGCCAGGCCGCGTGCTCGTGGGAGCACGAGATCGTCACAGGAGGGAGGAGGTGGACAGGATGAGCGGCAGCGATCTCGCGGGCGATCGCGCAGGCCACCAACGTGTCGGTGGCCAGCGGAAGGTACGGGCCGTGCTGCTCGTAGCTGCCCACGGGAAGAACGGCGACCTCCCGTCCGACCCGCTCCCGCCGAGCCCGCACCTCTTCCGAAGTGTCCGCCGGAACCAGGGAGTTCCGCGACGGCGGCACCGGGTTCCCGGCCGGACCGGAGGAGTTCTCCACCGCCGGAGAACTCTCCCGCGGTGCCGTCCCGGACTCCGTCTCCTGGATGTCCGACCTGCTCATGTTTTCACGGCCTTTCGTCTCGTACCGCCCGCGCTAGCGCTTAGCAGATAGGAATCAGATCATGACAGAGAACGTCGGCGTGCTCGGCGCTAATGCCCAGTCATCGGGAGTCACCCGAGTCGTGACGGCCCCCTTGCCCACGGCGTACGGCGATTTCCAGGCGGTCGGCTACCTGGACAACGATCGCGGCGACGAACAAGTGGCTCTGGTGTACGGCGACATCGGTGCGGACCGGGTGCTCACCCGGCTGCATTCCGAGTGCCTGACCGGTGACGCTTTCGGCTCCACGCACTGCGAGTGCGGGCCCCAACTCGCCACCGCACTGCGCGAGATCGTGGCGGAAGGGCGCGGAATACTCGTCTATCTCCGGGGCCACGAGGGCCGGGGGATCGGTCTGCTGGCCAAGCTGCGCGCGATGAAGCTTCAGGCGGAGGGACTCGACACGGTCGAGGCGAACCTCGCGCTGGGCCTTCCCGTGGACGCCCGCGACTACGGGGTGGCCGCGGAGATCCTGCACGACCTCGGCGTCCGTTCCGTACGGCTGCTGTCGAACAACCCGCGCAAGCGTGAGGCGCTGCTGCGCCACGGCATCAAGGTCCCCGAGCAGGTCCCGCTGCTGATCCCGCCGTGCGAGGAGAACCTCAGCTATCTGCTGACCAAGCGGGAGCGCCTCGACCACTACCTGCCGCACCTGGACGGGGGCGTGCTGCCCCATCTGGACGCGGCCAAGAACGAGGCGATCTTTTGCGGATCGGTGAAGACGGCTATCACTGAGGAGTGAGCGAAGACGAGAGCGGCCCGCTGTTCCTGTCGCGGGCCCAGGTGGCCGAGCTGCTGGACACCGACGCGGCGATCGCGTCCCAGCGGGCGGCGTTCGCCGCCCTCGGGGACGGGAGCGCCGAACTGCCGGGCAAGATCATGCATCGGAGCCGCTTCGACGACAGTGTCGTGTTCGCCTATCTCGCGCGGCTGTCCGCGGACACCGGGCCCGTGGCGAAGATCGGCAGCGTCAACCCGGGCAACGCGGCGGCCGGGCTGCCCAGCATCCACGCGGTGATCAACGCGCTCGACCCGGTCACCGGTGAGCTGGTCGCCGTCATGGACGGGACGGCCGTGACGACCCTGCGGACGGCCGCCGCGAGCGCCGTCGCCTTCGACGCGCTGGCCAATGCCGACAGCTCCGAGCTCGGTGTCCTCGGCTCGGGCACCCAGGCGCTCGCCCATGTGCGGGCCGTGGCCCGGGTGCGCAAGCTGCGGTCTGTACGGCTGTGGAGTCCCGACCCGGGGCGCCGCACGCGCGCGGCGCAGCTGCTGGCGGACGAGCTGGGCGTCGCCGCCGAGGCCGTGGACTCGGCGCAGGAAGCGGTGGCGGGGCTGCCGATGGTGGCGGCCTGCACCCTGAGCACCACGCCCGTCGTACGGGGCGAGTGGCTCGCGCCGGGCTGCACGGTGGTGAGCGTCGGGTCCTTCGAGCCCACGCGCAGCGAGGTCGACGCCGAGGTCCTGCGACGGGCGGCCGCCGTCGTTGTGGACGATCCGGGAACGGCGGCGGAGCACGCGGGGCCCGTCGTCGAGGCGCTCCGGGAGGGGCTGCTCGCCTTCGAGGACCTGGTTCCGCTCGGTGCCGTGGTCACGGGCCGCCGTGCCGCACGCACCGGCCCGGACGACATCGTCTTCTACAACAGCGTCGGACTCGGTGTGCAGGACGCCGCCGCGGCCTGGGCCGTCATCGAGGCGGCCGGCGGAAGGGGACCGCGGTGAACAGGACCGCGCAGGTCGTCGTCATCGGCGGTGGGGTGATGGGCGCAAGTGCCGCCTACCACCTCGCTCGCGCCGGCGTCCCTGACGTCGTCCTGGTCGAGCGCGACGAACTGGCCTCCGGCTCGACCTCGCGGGCCGCGGGCGGGGTCCGGGCGCAGTTCTCCGACGCGCTCAACGTCCAGCTCGGCGCCCGCAGCCTGGAGGCCTTCGCCCGCTTCGGCGAGGAGCCCGGCCACGACATCGGACTGCACCGGGTCGGCTATCTCTTCCTCCTGTCGACACCGGAGGAGGTAGCCGCCTTCGAGGCCGGCGTGGAGCTGCAGAACGGCCTCGGCGTACCCAGCCGCATGCTCGACCCGGCCGAGGCGCAGCGGCTGTCCCCGCTGATCACCACCGACGGACTGCTGGCCGCCGCCTACTCACCGGACGACGGGCACTGCACTCCCGAGGCCGTGGTGCACGGCTACGCGGCCGGGGCCCGCCGCCACGGCGCTACCGTGCTGCGGCACTGCGAGGTGACCGGCATCGAACTGCGCGGCGACGAGATCACGGCGGTGCTGACCAGCCGGGGCCGGATCACCACCGACACGGTGGTCTGCGCGGCCGGCGCCTGGTCCCGGGCGGTCGGTGCCATGGTCGGCGTGGACCTGCCCGTGGAGCCGCTGCGCCGGCAGATCGCCGTCACGGAACCGGTCCCCGGGCTGCCGCCCCGGCTGCCCATGACCATCGACTTCACCAGCAGCCTCTACTTCCACTCCGAAGGCCCCGGGCTGCTCGTCGGCATGTCCGACCCCGACGAGACCACCGGATTCTCCACCTCGACCCACGACGGCTGGATCCCCCGGCTCGGCGAGGCCATGGAGCGGCGCGCCCCCGCCCTCCTCGACCTGCGCCGCACGGGCGGCTGGGCCGGCCTGTACGAGATCACCCCGGACCACAACGCGCTGATCGGTGAGGCTGCCGCGCCCTCCCGCTTCCTGTACGCGACCGGGTTCTCCGGCCACGGCTTCCTGCAGGGCCCGGCGGTCGGCGAGGTCGTCCGCGATCTGGTCCTGGGCCGCACGCCGTTCGTCGACATCAGCCCCCTGGGCGTCGGCCGCTTCGCCACCGACAGCCTGCGACCGGAGGTCAACCTCGTATGACCGAGCTCCACCTGTGGCTGCGCCACGAGTCCCGTACGACCGAGCGGCGCACGCCCGTCGTGCCGTCCGACGCCCGCCGGCTCGTCGAGCGGGGCGTGACCGTCACCGTCGAGGACTCGCCGCAGCGGATCTTCCCGGTCGAGGCGTACGAGGAGGCGGGCTGCCGGGTCGCCGCGCCGGGCTCCTGGGTCTCGGCGCCACCGGACGCCGTGATCGCCGGCCTGAAGGAACTCCCGGACGAGCCCGCCGAGTTGCGACACCGGCATGTCTTCTTCGGGCATGCCTACAAGGGGCAGCCCGGCGCCGCCGCGCTGCTCGGCAGGTTTCTCGCCGGAGGCGGGGCGCTGCTGGACCTGGAGTACCTGGTGGACGACGAGGGGCGCCGGCTCGCCGCGTTCGGCTACTGGGCCGGGTACCTGGGCGCGGCCCTGGCCCTCCTGCACCACGAGGGAAGGCTGAGCGCACCGCTGCGGCCGACGTCCAAGGAGGAGCTGGACGCCGAACTCGCCGCCGTGACCGGGCAGTCGAGTGCGCTGGTGATCGGCGCGCTCGGGCGCAGCGGCCGCGGGGCACGTGCCGCGCTCGCCGTGGCCGGGAACGAGCCCACGTGCTGGGACCTGGCCGAGACCCGCGCGCTGGACCGAGCGGCGCTGCTGGAGCACGAGGTGATGGTCAACACCGTGCTCACCACCCGGCCGATCCCGCCCTTCCTCACCGACAAGGACCTCGACGAGCCCGGCCGCCGGCTGCGCACACTGTGCGACGTCACCTGCGACGTCGGCTCACCCATGAACGTGCTGCCGGTCTACGACACCACCACGGACTGGGCGCGTCCCGTGCGCCGCCTGCGCGAACAGCCGGTGCTGGATCTGATCGCCATCGACAATCTGCCGTCCCTGCTGCCGCGCGAGGCGAGCGTCGACTTCTCGGCGGCGCTGCTGCCACTGCTCCTCGACTTCGAGACGGGCGGGCCGTGGGGCCGCTGTCTGGCACGGTTCCACCAGGCGAGCCGTGAACTCGGCGCGAAGGAAGGGGAGTTCCGCCATGTCTGAGACGACCGGAGCGGGAACGGTCCCGGCGAGCGGCACCGTCCACTGGGTCGGCGCAGGCCTGTCCACCGGCAGCGGGCTCGCGGCGCTGTGCGAGGCCGCCGACCGGGTGCGCCTGTGGCACCGCACCGAGGAGCGCGCCGAGCGGAGCCTGGCCGGTCTCGGCCTGGCGGGACGCGCCGAGCCGCGCGCCTACACGCTGCCGGCGCTCGCGGCCGAACTGGCGCCCGGGGACGTCGTCGTCTCGATGCTGCCCGCGCCCGAACACGCCCCGCTGCTGAGCGCCTGCATCGAGCGCCGGGCGCACTTCGCGTGCTCCAGCTATGTCTCGGACGCGGTGGTCGAGCAGGTGCCCGCGGCGGTGGCGGCGGGGGTCGTGGTGCTCACCGAGGCGGGCCTCGACCCGGGCATCGACCACCTCTTCGCGCACGGTCTGATCGCCCGGGCCCGGGAGGCGATCGGCCCCGACACGGCGGCCTCGTACCGTTTCACCTCGTACTGCGGAGGCGTCCCCGCCGTCCCGAACGACTTCAGGTACCGCTTCAGCTGGGCACCCGCCGGGGTCCTCAACGCCCTGCGCTCGCCCGCCCGTTACCTCGAGGGCGGGGCGGAGACGACCGCCGCCCGGCCGTGGGAGGCCACCCGCCCTCATCCGATCGACGGGGAGACCTTCGAGGTGTACCCCAATCGCGACAGCGTCCCCTTCCTCGACCAGTACGCCCTTCCGGCGGCCTGGAAGCCCGAGACCTTCGTCCGCGGCACGCTCCGCCTCGACGGCTGGCTCCAAGCCTGGGACGCCGTGTTCGAGGAGCTGAGGACCGGGGACGACCGGCGGATCGCCGCGCTCGCACGGGAGTTGGCGACGGCCTATCCCACCACCGACGCCGACCGCGACCGTGTGGTCCTCGCCGTCTCCCTGGACGTGCGCGGCGGCTCGGGCGAGGCCTGGTCCGGCCGGTATCTCCTGGACCTGGAGGGGACGCCCGAGGAGAGCGCCATGGCCCGCTGCGTCTCCCGCACCCTCGCTCTCGGTGTCCGTCACGTACTCGACGGCACCCTGCCGGCCGGCCTCAGCCGCGCCGCCGAGACAGCGGAGCGGTCGGAGGAGTGGCTGGGCGAACTCCGCGCCGACGGTGTCGAGTTCGCCCTGCGGACCTGAGCGTGAAGGGGGCGCTCAGGTCCGCAGGGCTCAGCGCCCGAGCCCGGGCCCGCGGCTCAGTCCAGTACCGCCTCGTGCACCAGTCGCCGTACCTCGGGGAAGACCGCGTGTGAACCGGTCGGCCGCAGCTGGGTCAGGAACTGCACGGTCATGTCCCGGAGCGGGTCGACCCAGAAGGTCGTACTGGCCACGCCGTTCCAGCCGAACGCGCCCAGGGCGGTGGGGTAGGCCGTGACCGCCGGGTCGATCACGACGGAGACACCGAGACCGAAGCCGAGGCCCGCGTTCCCGGGCTCGTCGTGGGCGGGTGTGCCGTGGGTGCGGATGTCGACGCCGCCCGGCAACTGGTTGGACGTCATGGTGTCCACGGTCCCGGCGGCGAGCAGCCGGGTGCCGTCGAGTTCGCCGCGGCGGCGGAGGAACTCCATGAAGCGGTGGTAGTCATGGGCGCCGGCCACCATGCCCCCGCTGCCGGACAGCAGTCGCGGGCGGCCGTGCAGGGGGAGACCGGGGACGGGGGTGATCCCGCCCCTGCCGTCCTCGCCGTAGAGCTCGGCCAGCCGTTCGGACTGCTCCTCGTCGACGCAGAATCCGGCGTCCGTCATCCCGAGCGGCCCGAAGATCCGCTCGGCGAAGAACTCGTCCAGGCGCTGCCCGGACACGACCTCGACGAGCCGGCCGAGGACGTTCGTCGCCACCGAGTAGTTCCAGCGCGTGCCCGGCTCGAACTGGAGCGGCAGACGCGCGTACACCTCGCAGGCCCCTGCGAGGTCCGCGCCCTCGGGCACCGACGACTCCAGACCGGCGGCCCGGTACAGGGCGTCGACCGGGTGGGAGTGGTAGAAGCCGAAGGTCAGGCCCGCGGTGTGGGTCAACAGGTGCCGGACGAGGAGGGGTTGCCCGGCCGGACGGGTCCTGACACCGGCGCCCGTCCCCTCGACGTACACCTGCTGCTCGGCGAACGCGGGGAGATGGCGGGCGACCGGATCCGCCAGGCCGATGCGCCCCTCCTCCAGGAGTATCAGCGCGGCGACCGTGGTGACCGGCTTGGTCATCGAGTACATCCGCCACAAGGTGTCGGTGGTGACCGGGAGCCCGGCCGCGCGGTCGCGGTGGCCGTACGTCGTCAGATGGGCGACCTGACCGTGGCGGGAGACGGCGACGAGGAAACCGGGCAGCCGGCCCTCGTCGACCTCGTCCGCGAAGTGCTGGTCCAGCCGGGCGAGCGCCTTGGGGTCGAGTCCGGCCTCGGTCGGCTCGACCTCTTGCTGCAGGTGTCCCATGGCTCTCCTCCGGACTGCGGCTCCTGGACTACCTCGCGTTCATCGTCTCGTACGGACGGACCGCGGTGACGTACGGGGCGGCCATTTCGTGGTCATGCGCGGGTCATACAGGGCATTTTCCCGCTGGGTGGGGCCGTATGCGGGACATCCACGGTCGTACGGCGCCCCGTGCGGGGTGCGTGGGACGCCGTACGGAATGCGTCGTGCGTCACCCGCGGTCGTGAGGTGTCATCTGCGGGTCCCGCCGGGGCGGTTCGGGGTGTGTGCCGAGAGGCGAGCCGGCCCCCGCCGCAGGACGGTGATCGGCCGCGTCCTCCTCGCGTGGCCGTCCCGGCAGCCACCGCGCGAGCAGCGTGCCGAACGCGGACACCGCGGCGAGGACGGTCAGGGCGGGGCCCATCTCGACACCCGCGCCCGACGCGCCGGCACCGGCGTACGACAGCATCGTGGTCGCCACCGCCACACCGACCGTCGGCCCGACGTTCATCGCGGTCTGCTGGAGGCCGCTCGCGACACCCGCCGACGCACGGGACGCGTGCCGCACGATGACGGCGGTAGCGGTGACCATGACCGCGCCGAAACCGGCGCCCAGCAGCAGGAAACCGGCTCCGATCGTCACGGCCGTCGACGCCCGGTCGAGCCGCGACAGCACGAGGACGCCGGCGGTGAGGAGCGCCATGCCCGTGACGGCCGTCCGGCGGGGGCCGAAGCGGCGCATCAGTACGGCGGAGACGGGCGCGCCCAGCACCATCATCACGGCCAGCGGCAGGGCGCGGAGGCTGCTCCGGAGGGGGTTCAGGGCGAGGACGTCCTGGAGGAAGTACGTACTGGTGAAGAGCGCCCCGAACATCGCCGCCGACGCTGCCACCAGGACGCCGAGCCCCACACCGAGGGTTGCCGAGCCGCGTACGTCCGGGGGCAGCAGCGGGCTCGCGGCTCGGCGTTCGTGGCGCGCGAATACCCAGCCCAGGGTCGCGACCGCGAGCAGCCCGCGGGCCGTGGCGGCCGGCCGGTTCGACGGTGTCCCGACGAGCGTGTGGACGAGACACGCCAGGGCCGCCGCGAGCAGACAGGCGCCGGGCACGTCGAGCCGGGTGGCCGTCGCCCGTTCCCGCTCGGGACCGCGGACGGTGAGCGCCAGGACGCCCAGCACGAGCGTGGGCACGATGTTGAGGAAGAAGACGGCACGCCAGCCGAGGGCGGTGACCAGCGCCCCGCCGACGACCGGGCCCGCGGCCGCCGCCACCCCGATGGCGCTGGTGCGCAGCGCGATCGGCATACCGAGTCTCTCGGGCGGGAACGCGGCGCGCAGCATTCCCAGGGTCGCGGGCTGGAGCAACGCGCCGAAGACCCCCTGGGTGATCCGCAGTCCGACCACCCAGCCGATGTCCGGTGCCAGGCCGATCCCCGCGGAGACCACGCCGAAGCCCAACACCCCCACGGCGAAAACCCGTTGATGGCCGAAGCGGTCACCGAGGCGTCCGGCGAACACCAGCAGGCTCGCCACCGCGATCAGATAACCGGTGCTGATCCACTGGATCTGCGCGAAGGACGCGTGCAGCTCCCGGCGCAGGGTGGGCTGGGTGACCGTGAGGACGGTGCCGTCCAGGGCGACGATCGCGGCGCCGACGACGCTGCTCGCGAGGGCGACGCGGCGGTGGAGTGTCATCGGCGGTCCGGGCCGAGGTGCGCGTCCAGTGCCGTGGCCAGCAGGGGCCCGAAGTCATCCGCCCCCGTGGCGAGTTGGAGGCTGCCCCAGCTCCAGAGCTGGGCGATGCCGTGCAGGTTCGCCCAGAGGGACCCCGCGACGAGCCGGGCGTCCGCCTCGGGTCGTGCCCGGCCGACCAGGTCCACCAGTACGCCGAAGAGCGGAAGGCTGGTCTCCCGCAGCCCCAACTCATCGCTGCGCAGCATGTCGTGACGGAACATCAGCTCGTACATACCGGTGTTGGTCAGTGCGAAGTCCAGATAGACCCGGCCCAGCGTCTCCAGGTCGCCTCGCGGGCTCGCCCCGCCGGTGCCGAGCGCTTTCGTGGCACGGTCGCCGAGGTCCGTGAAGCCGCGGCGCGCGATGGCGGAGAGCAGGGAGAGGTGTGTCGGGAAGTGGCGGCGCGGGGCGCCGTGCGAGACCCCCGCCCGCCGGGCGATCTCCCGCAGGGACAGCGCCTGGGCCCCCTCGGCGGTGACCAGGTCGACCCCGACCTGGACCAGACGGGCGCGGAGCCCGGTGTCGGATTCATGCATAGACACTGTCTACCAGGTCGAGTAGACAGCGTCTACTCGCGTCTGTTCGGCTGGAATGCCATGTGGGTCAGGGGCGTTGATCACTGCATGACTCAAGACGCGACGCAGGACGCACTGCTCCAGCTGCTCTCCGACCACGGCGGTGGGGTGCTGGTCACCCTCAAGCGCGACGGCCGGCCCCAGCTCTCCAACGTCAGCCATGCCTACGACCCCGAGGAGCGGACCGTCCGGGTCTCGATCACGGACGACCGCGCCAAGACCCGCAATCTGCGCCGGGATCCACGGGCGTCGTACCACGTGACCAGTGACGACCGGTGGGCGTTCACGGTCGTGGAGGGGACGGCCGACCTCACCCCCGTCGCCCAGGACCCGCACGACGAGACGGTCGAGGAACTCATCCGGCTCTACCGCGACGTGCTGGGCGAGCACCCGGACTGGGACGACTACCGCGCCGCCATGGTCCGCGACCGCCGTCTGGTGCTACGGCTCCGGGTGGAGCGTGCGTACGGGATCCCGCGGGGGCGCTGACCGCTCACCGCTCCGGTGGTGGCCGTCGGGCGTCGTGGCCACCGGTCCCGCGCTGCTCCGTGGTGGCCGTCGGTCTCGTGCGGCCACCGGTCCCGCGCTGCTCCGGTGGTCGCCGTCGGCCCGCGCGGCCACCGGGCCCGCACCGCCCCCGTGGTCGCCGTCGGTCCTGCCTCGCTCGCGCGGCCCATGCCGCGCGTCCGGCGCGGCGGCTGTGGAAAACCGGTGTCCGATTGTCGGAACGCGGTGATAGAGAGTCAGCGTGACAACGACACCTGAGTTCGCCGTCCTGCTGCGACTGATCGACGACCGGTCGACCGCCTTCCGCGCCGCGGTCGCCTCCGCGCCCAGCCTCGACGTGCAGGTACCGACCTGCCCCGACTGGACCCTGTTCGATCTGGCGCAGCATTTGGGCGAAGGGCGCCGCTCCTGGGCCGCCACCGTCGCCGCGGGGCCTGCCGAGGCCAAGTCCGCAGCAGCGGGCGCCCCGGCCGCGCCGCGGGAGCGCGAGGCGCTGCTGGACTGGCTGGCCGTGTCGACGCAGCAGCTGCTTGAGGCACTCCAGGAGGCCGGCCCCGATCGCGGTTGCTGGACGTGGTGGGGTGCGTCGCAGTCGCCGCAGACGTCCGGTGCCGTCGCTCGGCACCAGCTCCAGGAGATCGCGCTGCACACGTACGACGCCCAGATCACCTCGGGTGCCCGGCAGCCGCTGCCGGACGAGGTGGCACTGGACGGTGTCGACGAGTTCCTGTCCACCTGCTGTGCAACGACGAGTGCCTGGCCGCACAAGCCCGCTGCCGTCGACTTCCACGCCACCGAGGGCCGCTCCTGGCGCCTCTCGCTCTCCGCCGACGGCGCACGGGTCACCCGCCTCCCCGCGTCCGGCACAGTGCCCACCACCGGTGCCGACGAGGGCCCGGACGCGGCCGCCGCCTCCGTCCGGGGCACGGCCGGTGAACTGGTCCTGGCCCTGTACGGCCGTATTCCGGTGGACTCCCTGAAGCTCGAAGGCGATGGAGTTCTCTTCGACCTGCTCCAGGCCTGGGAGCCGGAGGAGTAGAACGCCGGGTTCCGGGGCGAGGCCGACACCCTGGCCGTGCTCACCGAGCCGTCACCCTGCCGCCACGTACCTGAGGCGCCGCCGTTTCTGCCCTGCGGACCGGAGAGACACCGCCGGTCCGCAGGACCGAGCGTGCCTGGCGGCGCTCGGCGGCTCGCTCCAGCACCACGTCCGACGGGACGTGGCGAACGCTGCGCCGCGGAAGGGGAGTTGACCGCCGAGTGCGCAGCGGGTGGGCTTAGGATTCCGGCAGGCTCGGGCAGTTGATCACGGCGCGATGCCGCGGCCGCCGACCCACGGAGACAGGGAGACCCGCATGGCACCGGAGCGGATCGACACGAGTAGGCCGCACCCTGCCCGTATCTACGACTACCTGCTGGGCGGCAAGGACAACTACCCCGTCGACGAGGCGGCCGCCGAGCAGATCCTGGTGCACACGCCCACCGCCAGGACCGCGGTCCGGGCCAACCGGCTGTTCATGCAGCGTGCCGTGAGGTGGCTGGCCGCCGAGGCGGGCATCCGGCAGTTCCTCGACATCGGCACCGGCATCCCCACCGAGCCCAACCTCCACCAGATCGTCCAGGGCGTCGCGCCGGAGTCCCGGGTCGTGTACGCCGACAACGACCCCGTCGTGCTCTCCCACGCCCGAGCCCTGCTGCGCAGCACCCGGGAAGGGCGTACCGCCTATCTGCACGCCGATGCCCGCGAGCCGCAGAAGATCCTCCAGTCGCCCGAACTCCACGAGACCCTCGATCTCTCGCAGCCCGTCGCGCTGAGCCTGATCGCCCTGCTGCACTTCGTCCCTGACGAGGCCGGCCCCTACGACCTCGTACGGTCCTTCGTCGACGCCCTGCCGTCCGGCAGCTACCTCGTCCTGACCCACGGTTTCTCGGGCGAGGAGCAGGACCGGCTCAGCGAGGTCCAGACGGTCTACCGGTCCGGCGGCATCTCCGTGCAGGGCCGCTCCCGCGCGGAGGTCGCCCGCTTCTTCGAGGGCCTTGACCTCGTCGACCCCGGCATCGTCACCGCCCACCGCTGGCGCCCGGAGCCCGGCGATCCCCTCACGGACGCCACGGACGCGGAGATCATGGTGCACGCCGGGATGGCCCGGAAGCCGTAGAGCGCACGGCTGTTGGGGCGGGGAGCCTCAGGGCGCAGGCCTGCCGGCGCGGTTGCCGCAGGGCCTGCACCCATTGGCGCGGCCGGCGTGCCACGCGGCGCGTCCGGCGGTTCACCGCGCGTCCGGCGGTTCACCGCGTGACCGCGTGACCGCGTGACCGCGTGACCGCGTGACCGCGTGACCGCGTGACCGCGTGACCGCGTCACCGTGCGCGCCGGGCGGGGAAGCCGTGGGCGCGGGCGGCGATCACGACCGCCAGGACCGGGAGCACCAGGGCGAGGACGCTCCAGGGGAGGGTCCTCGGGCCGCTGAGGCCGAGGAGGATCCCGCCCGCCACGCCGCCGCCCGCCATGGCCGCGTTCCACAGGGTCACGAGCATCGCCTGCGCGGCGTCGGCCGCCTCGCCGCCCGCGTCGGCCACGGCGGTCTGCAGCAGGGTGGGCGCGCCACCCCAGCCGAGCCCCCACAGTGCGACGGCGACGTAGACCAGGACCGGGCTGTCGGCCGCCAGGGCGAGGAGCGAGGCCGCGGCGGCGACGGCGAGTGTGCTCACGAGGGTCAGCGCACGCAGTCCCCGGTCGATGCGGACGCCCACGATCCAGATGCTCGCCAGCGACGCACCGCCGAAGACCAGCAGGACGAGGTCGGTCGAGCCGCCCATGCCGAGTCGGTCCAGGTAGGCGGCGATGTACGTGTAGAGGATGGTGTGGGCCAGCACGAAGACCAGCGTGACGAACAGGACCGGCAGCACTCCCGGTACGGCGAGGGCCCGCAGCAGCGGGGGACGCCCGTCGCCCCGCTGCCCCGGCCGGTCGGGCACGGCCACGGCGATCCAGACCAGGAGGACCGCGGTGAGAACCGTCATGAGGGAGAACGCCACCCGCCAGCCCACCGCACCGCCCAGGAAGGTCCCGGCCGGAACGCCCAGCGACAGGGCGACCGGAATGCCGGTCATGACGACGGCGATCGCCTTCCCCTGCAGCCGGGCCGGGGCCAGCCGGCGGGCGTACCCGGCCAGCAGGGCCCAGGCGAGACCCGCGGCGACACCGGCGACGAAGCGGGCCACCATGGTCAGGGGGTACGAGGTCGAGGCCGCCGTGACCGTGTTGGCGACGGCGAACCCGGCCATCGCGGTGAGCAGCAGCCGCTTGCGCGGCCATCCCGCCGTGGCCGCGGACAGCGGGATCGCCGTGAGCGCGGTCCCCACCGCGTAGACGGTCACCGACTGCCCCATCGCGGACTGGCCGACGGCGAGATCCGCACTCATCGCCGGCAGCAGCCCGGCGGGCAGGGTCTCGGTGAGGCTGGTGACGAACACGGCGGTGGCGAGCGCGAGCAGCGCGGACAGGGGGAGGCCGCTCCTGTCGGCTCGCTCGGTGGAACTGCCGTATGCGGTAGGTGTGTTCGCACGGTGCGTGGCGGGGTGTCCCGCCGCTCGTGCCGCTTCTCGGGTCCGGTCGTTTCGCATGCTGCGTATGCTCGAACCCTCACATCGGTGTGAGGGTCAACGCGAGAACCTGTGAGGGCGGTCACATGCGCATCGGAGAGCTGTCGGAACGCACCGGCACCCCCCGCCGACTGCTGCGCTACTACGAGGAACAGGGTCTGATCGTCGCCGACCGCTGTGCGAACGGCTACCGGAGCTACGACGAGGTGTACGTGGACCGGGTGCTGCAGATCCGCGGCCTGCTGGACGCCGGGCTCCCCACCCGGATCATCAAGCAGATCCTTCCGTGCCTCGACAAACCCCGCGCCATTCACTTCCCCGACGCGACCCCCGACATGCTGGCCACCCTGGAGGGCGAGCGCGACCGGATGACGGAACGCATCAACTGCCTGACCCGCAACCGGGATGCCATCGCCGGCTACCTCGACGCGGTACGCGCCAGGATCGGCCCGCTGGAGGATCGCGAAGCGACGCCAGGCGCCATGACCCGGGCTGCGACGACCAGTTGACCGTGTTCTGCGCCAACTCCGCGCACACCGGCCGTCCCTGAACCCGGCCGGTGTGCGCGGAGTCGAACTTTACGGGCCCGCGGGAGCGCTGTCCGCCCGTCGCGGTGCCTTGATCGCCTTGGCCGCGCCTTTTGCGCCCAGGTCGACGAAGGCCGGCGTGACGTCGAGCGGGGTCGCGTAGTCCTGGAGAGTGCGCGGCCCCTTGACCGTCGTACCCCGGTCGACGTCGTATCACCGGCCGGACGGGAGGTGGATGTCCCGGGCCGGTGACGAGGTGAGGTTGGGCGCCGAGAGCACCGCCGGGCCGAGCATCCACTCGTCGGAGACGGTGTAACCGCCCTGGTCGCGCGGGAAGTCGAAGAACAGCGGCCGCATGATCGGATCCCCGGTCCTGACGCCGCGCTGTTCTTTTCTGCTCGTTTCGGCCGATGTTCTTGCTGAAAACATCATCTGTCAACCATGGCCGACACGCGACCACGGGACCCGGCCCGTTCCGCCGGCGCAGGCCCGAGCCCCCGAACAGCGGTGAGCTGTCGGGGACGTGGGGACAATCGGGGCCTGGTCAGGCGGTCACGGTCGCGGGTTGCGCGGACTCCAGGCCGTCGCGCACGCCCAGGTGCTCGGTCGGCACCCGGTGCGTCTCCCGTGCGGTGACGGCGGCGATGACCGGCGGAACGCACAAGGCCGCGGTGAACAGGGCGACGGCCGACCAGTCGTCGCCGTCGGGGCCGGCGATCTGCGCGGCGAACGTGACGGCGAACCCGGCCACGGCGAAGCCGATCTGTGTGCCGATCGCCATGCCGGACAGTCGCACGCGGGTGGAGAACATCTCGCCGTAGAAGGCGGGCCAGACACCGTTCGCCGCGCTGTAGACGACACCGAAGGCGACGACACCGAGGACGAGGATCAGGGGATAGGAACGCGTCGAGACGGCCCACAGGTAGAGGAACATGGTGATCGCGCTGCCGACGGCGCCGACGAGGAAGACCGGCCGGCGGCCGACACGGTCGGAGAGCTTGGCCCACAGCGGGATCGCGCCGAGGGCGGCAACGTTGGCGAGCGCGCCCACCCAGAGCATCCGGGAGCGGGAGATGCCGACCGCGTCACTGGTCGCGTAGGCCAGCGCCCACACCGTGAAGATGGTGCTGACCGAGGCGATGACGGCGCCCGCGACGACCCGCAGCACGTCCACGCGGTGGTCGCGGAGCAGCACGACGAGGGGCATCCGCACGACCCCTTCCGTGGCGGCCTGCTGAGTGAAGGCGGGGGTCTCCTGGAGGGTGCGCCGGATGACGTAGCCGACGACGGCGACCGCAAAGCTCAGCAAGAAGGGCAGGCGCCAGCCCCAGGAGAGCAGTTGGTCCTCGGGGAGCGCGGCGACCGGCAGGAAGACCAGGGTCGCGAGGAGCTGGCCGCCCTGGGTGCCGCTGAGCGTGAAGCTGGTGAAGAAGCCGCGCCGGTCCGGGGGCGCGTGTTCCAGCGTCATGGAGTTGGCGCCGGCCTGCTCGCCGGCGGCGGAGATTCCTTGGAGCACCCGGCAGAGCACGAGCAGGACCGGGGCGAGACCGCCGACCTGTGCCCGGGTGGGCAGGCAGCCGATCAGGAAGGTCGACACGCCCATCAGGATCAGCGTGAAGACCATGATCTTCTTACGGTCGGCACGGTCGCCGAAGTGGCCGAGGAAGAGTGCCCCCACCGGACGGGCCGCGTACGCGACCCCGAACGTGGCCAGCGAGAGCAGGGTCGCGGTGGCCGGGTCGGACTCGTCGAAGAAGACCTTGGGGAAGATCAGCGCGGCGGCGCTGCCGTAGACGAAGAAGTCGTAGTACTCCAGAGCGCTGCCGATCCAGGCGGCCATGGCGGCCTTCCGGGGCTGGCCGGGAGGGGCGTCGAGCGGGACGGCGGGGACGGACACGGCGTGCTCCTTCGGGGGAACTCCGGGGACGGGAGTGGCGGCGGGGAGGTGCCGGGGCCCTGGGGTGTGCGGGCCGGCCGAGCCGGGCGGGACCCGGCTAATTAACCCACTGGATAGTTAGTAGTGGATGGCTGGATGTTCCGCCCGCGTTTCCATGGTGTCAAGAGGCCATGTCGAAGAATCCTCGGCCGTGAGCCGTGCGAGGGGGCTCTGACCAGGCGCGACGCCAGGGTCCGTGCGTGGCGTGGTCGGGCTTCCGCGGTCAGTCCGCGGAGCGGTCCGCGGTCAGATACGCGATGACCATGTCGCCGAGCATGGTGCGGTAGTGCTCCCGCTGTTCGGGGGCGACCAGGTCGCGCCCGAACAGGGCGCCGAACGTGTGCCGGTTGGCGACCCGGAAGAAGCAGAACGCGCTGATCATCGCGTGCAGATCGACGGCGTCGACCTCGGCCGTGAACAGACCGGAGCTGCGCCCGGCCTCCAGGATGCGGCCGATCACCTCCAGGGCGGGCGAGCCGATCCGGCCCAGCTCCTCGGAGGCGGCGATGTGCTCCGCGCCGTGGATGTTCTCGATGCTGACCAGGCGGATGAAGTCGGGGTGCTTCTCATGGTGGTCGAAGGTGACCTCGGCGAGCCGGCGGATGGCCGCGACCGGGTCCAAGTGCTCGACGTCCAGCTCCTGTTCGGCCTCGCGGATCACGGAGTACGCGCGCTCCAGGACGGCCGTGAACAGCTGTTCCTTGCCGCCGAAGTAGTAGTAGATCATCCGCTTGGTGGTGCTGGTGCGGGCGGCGATCTCGTCGACGCGGGCTCCCGTGTAGCCGGCGCGTGCGAACTCCTGGGTGGCCACGTCGAGGATCTCGGCCTTCGTGCGGACGGCGTCGCGAATGCGGCCGTTGGGTCGTGCCGGTTCTTCGACGCTGGTCATCGGGTTCCTTCGGGCGGGGGCCAGTGCTGGCGATTGT
The DNA here is from genome assembly GCF_042723265.1 of Streptomyces sp. NPDC058371. NCBI lineage: Bacteria > Bacillati > Actinomycetota > Actinomycetes > Kitasatosporales > Streptomycetaceae > Streptomyces > Streptomyces sp. NPDC058371. Next base: position 404,818 of record NZ_JBHXJC010000001.1, read on the forward strand.
AGAAGCAGGTCGGGGGCGGGGTGGCGGGCATTCGGCGCCGATGTGGGCTTCCGCCTCGGCGTACGTCCTGGCCGCGCTCGACGGGTCCGCGGCCGTGGGGACCAACGGAGCGGTCTTCCGATGGGGTCGGCATCCTGGTACAACTAACGTACTAGTTCGTACATTAAGCCGCTCTCCAGGAGGTCCCGTGCCCCAGGACTCGTATCTCGTCGGCCTGATCGGTTCCGGTATCGGGCCGTCCCTGAGCCCGGGCCTGCACGAACGGGAGGCCGACCGGCAGGGGCTGCGCTTCGTGTACCGGCTGATCGACATCGAGAGGCTCGGCGTGGGGCCCGAGGCGGTGGGCGATCTGGTGCGCGCGGCACGCGACCTGGGTTTCGACGGGCTGAACATCACGCACCCCTGCAAGCAACTCGTCATCGAGCACCTCGACGCGCTCGCTCCCGGGGCCGAGGCGCTCGGCGCGGTCAACACCGTCGTCTTCGAGGACGGCCGCGCCGTCGGCCACAACACGGACGTCACCGGCTTCGCCACCTCTTTCGCACGCGGCCTGCCCGACGCCCCGATCGACCGGGTCGTGCAGCTGGGCGCCGGGGGTGCGGGGGCGGCCGTCGCGCACGCCCTCCTCACGCTGGGCGCCGGGCACGTGACCGTCGTGGACGCGCTCCCGGACCGGGCCGCGGAGCTCGCCGCCGCCCTGAACGCGCACTTCGGGGCGGGCCGGGCCACCGCCGCGCCGGCGGGCGCCAGGGCGGACCTGCCCGCCGGAACCGACGGCATCGTGCATGCCACGCCCACCGGCATGGCCGCGCATCCCGGCCTTCCGATCCCCGCAGAGCTGCTGCATCCCGGCCTGTGGGTCGCCGAAGTCGTCTACCGGCCCCTGGACACCGAGTTGGTGCGCACCGCCCGCGCACTCGGCTGCGCGACGCTCGACGGCGGTGGCATGGCCGCCTTCCAGGCCGCGGACGCGTTCCGTCTCTTCACCGGGCGGGAACCCGACACCGCGCGCATGCTGGCGGACATCGCCGAGCTGACGGACGGCGGCGCGGGCGTCACTGCGTCCAGCCCTGCCCGGAGCCGCATGTAGCACGCCCCGCCGAAGTGGCGCCGAGCCAGCAGGCTGTTCCGAAGTGGCGCCGAGCCAGCAGGCTGTTCCGAAGTGGCGCCGAGCCAGCAGGCTGTTTCGAAGTGGCGCCGAGCCAGCAGGCTGTTTCGAAGTGGCGCCGAGCAAGCAGACCGTTCCGAAGCAGCGTCGAAGGAGTCGTCGTGCGTACGTCCATCGCCACCGTCTCGCTCAGCGGGTCACTGACGGAGAAGCTCACGGCCGCGGCCCGGGCGGGGTTCGACGGAGTCGAGATCTTCGAGAACGATCTGCTCGCGAGCCCCCTCGCCCCCGAGGAGATCCGTGCCCGCACGGCCGACCTCGGCCTGCGCATCGAGCTCTACCAGCCGATGCGTGACATCGAGGCGGTGCCGCGGGACGAGTTCGCGCGCAACCTGCGCCGCGCCCGGCACAAGTTCGAGCTGATGGGGCGGCTGGGCGCCGACACCGTACTGGTGTGCTCCAGCACCTCGCCGCTCGCCCTCGACGACGATGCGCTGGCAGCCCGCCAACTGCACCAACTGGCCGATCTGGCAGAGGAGTTCGGCATCCGCGTGGCGTACGAGGCGCTCGCGTGGGGACGGCACGTGAACACGTACGACCACGCCTGGCGCATCGTCGAGGCGGCGGACCACCCCGCCCTCGGGACCTGCCTCGACAGTTTCCACATCCTCGCCCGCGGCGGTGATCCCAAGGGTATCGAGGACATCCCCGGCGAGAAGATCTTCTTCCTGCAACTGGCCGACGCGCCGCTGATGGCCATGGACGTACTGCAGTGGAGCCGCCACTACCGCTGCTTCCCCGGCCAGGGCGGCTTCGATCTCGCCGGGCTCCTCGGACACGTGGTGCGCGCCGGTTACCAGGGGCCGCTCTCGCTCGAAGTCTTCAACGACGTCTTCCGGCAGGCCGAGGCCGGACCGACCGCCGTCGACGCCCAGCGCTCCCTGCGCGTACTCCAGGAGGCGACCGGGTCGGCCACGCCGCCCGCACCCGTGGTGCCCACCGGCATCGCGTTCGCCGAGCTCGTCACCCCCGACGCCGAGCCGGTCGCCGCCGTCCTCGACGCCCTCGGCTTCATCCGCACGGCCAGGCATCGCAGCAAGCCCGTGGACCTGTGGCAGCAGGGCGAGGCTCGGGTCCTGCTCAACACCGGGCCGGCCGCCCGGCGCGAGGGCACCTCACTCGCGGCCATCGGCCTGGAGTCGCCGGACCCCGCGGCGGCGGCCCGTCGCGCCGAGGCCCTGCTCGCCCCCGTCCTGCCACGCCGTCGCGCCCCCGAGGACGTACCGCTCGACGCCGTGGCCGCGCCCGACGGCACCGAACTCTTCTTCTGCGCCACGGACCGGCCCGAACTGCCCAGCTGGACCGGCGACTTCGAGCAGGCCGGACAGCGGCCGGTCGACAGCTCGGTCGACGGCTCGGTCGAGCGCATCGACCATCTGGCCCTCACCCAGCCCTGGCACCAGTTCGACGAGGCGGCTCTCTTCCACCGCAGTGTGCTCGGGCTCGCCGCGCAGGAGAGCGTCGACGTCGCCGACCCCTACGGTCTGCACCGCAGCCGCGCCGTCACGAACGCCGACGGCTCGGTGCGCATCGCGCTGGGCGTGGGAGCGGCACCCACGGACGACGGAACCCGCCCGCAGCACATCGCGCTGGCCACGCCGGACGTGGTCGCCGCCGCCCGCCGCTTCCGTGCCGCCGGCGGCCGGCTCCTTCCGATGCCTGCGAACTACTACGACGACCTCGCGGCGCGGTACGAGTTCGCCGACGGCGAGCTCGCGGCGTACCGCGAACTCGGCATCCTCTACGACCGTGAAGCCGACGGCGAGTTCCGGCACTGCTACACCGAGACCGTCGGCCGTGTGTTCTTCGAACTCGTCCAGCGCGACGGCGGTTACCGCGGCTACGGCGCCCAGAACGCACCGGTGCGGCTGGCCGTCCAGCACACTCGACGGCCCCCGTACTGAGGGGAATCGGAAGGCTCCGGCGGAGCCTGCCCAAGCCGGTCTTCCTGACCGCCGGCACGGTGCGACAGGGGTGATGCCGCCGACTGCCGCGAGGGTGCCCACTGGTCCGACTCGGGCCGGTGCCCGCGAAAGGCCGGATGCTCGGCGAGCGGGCGGCCGACCGTACGGGCCGAAGGGCGGCGGCCGGGCAAAGTGGTCGCCCGGCCCGGTGGTCGCCGCTAACGTGCGCGGAGTGATGACGGCTGACGACGTCCTGTCCCTCCTGGCCCTGCTGCGCCGGGCCGGCGTCGACGTCTGGATCGGCGGCGGCTGGGGCATCGACGCCCTGGTCGGGGAGCAGACCCGCCCGCACCGCGATCTGGATCTGGCGCACCGTCGGGAGCAGGAGCCGGCCGTCGTGGCGGCGCTGGCCGCCGCCGGATTCGTCGAGACGCTCGACTGGCGCCCCGTGCGTTTCGTGCTCACCGACCCGGGTGGACGGGAGATCGATCTGCATCCCCTGGTCTTCGCCGCGGACGGTTCCGCGGTGCAGGCCTCGCCCGACCCCGGGAGCCCGTTCCCGTACCCCGCCACGTGCTTCGTCACCGGCACGGTGCTGGGGACGACGGTCCCGTGTCTGTCGCCCGAGCAGCAGGTCTTCTTCCACCAGGGCTACGAACCCGCTGATCACGACCGTCACGACATGGCCCTGCTGCGCGAGGCCTTCGGTATCGCCACCCACTTCTGACGGCGCCGTTCATGGCGCCGAGGCCCCGCCGTCGGCTTTCGGGCGGGACCTCGGTATCCGGTGGGGGCCACGGTTCCGTCAGGGCGCGGTCCTCGGCGCGTCGGGGGAGCAGGTCAGCGGACCGGGTGCCGGGTGCGGCCGTCCAGGTCGCGGGCGTCCTTGGGCGCCTGTTCGACCACCGGGGCCTGGCCCTTGCGGACGAACACCTGGTACAGCACGGCGGCGAGAACACCGCCGAGCACCGGACCGACGATGACCACCCACCAGCCGCCGTAGGAACCGGAGGCGATCATCGGGCCGAGGCCGCGCGCCGGGTTGACCGCCGCGCCGTCGGTCGGGCCGCCGATGAAGACCGCGGTGGCGAGGGCGAATCCGATGACGAGGGGGGCGGCGGGGGCCGGGAAGCGCCGGTCGGTGGCGGCGGCGGTGACGACGAAGACCAGGATGAACGTGATCAGGAACTCGACGAGCAGTGCCCGCCCGTCGCTCACACCCGGCTTCGGGTTGGTCGCGCCGAGATGCATGACGGTGCGCGCCGCGTCACCGCGAATGGCCCACGTGGCGAGGGCGGCCACGATGCCGCCCGCCATCTGGACAGCGACGTAGCCGGGCACGTGCCGCCACGAGAACTTGCGGACGACGGCCATCGCGATCGTCACGGCCGGGTTGAAGTGCGCACCGGAGACATGGGCGAGGCCGCCGACCAGTGCGGCCAGTGCCAGGCCGTTGACCAGCACGATGGCCAGCGAACCGTAGGGGGATCCGGCGACGGACTGCGCCAGGCCGGCCGAGGTGGCGGTGGCGGTGATGGCGAAGACCAGGATGAAGGTTCCGGTGAACTCGGCCAGATAGGCGCCGGCGACGCTGTGGGAGGCGGCTCGCGCGGAGCCGCGGTGGGTGCGGAGGTGGAACCGGGTGGGGGAATCGACATGTACAGCCATGGTGCGCGTCCTTATGAGACTGGCGGGTGGGGGCTGTGCGACCGGCGGGACGACCGCCGGGGCTGGGGGCGCCGCGGGCGCGAAGCACGTCAACGGCGCGGTGGAAACCCTGGATACGAGGGAACCGCGGGTGTGGGCCGGGACTGGGGCCGTTCGCTCGCGAGGCGAAGACCTGGGCGGAACACCGGCCACCAGGGCGCCGAAGAGCTGTCGCGAGAGACGCGGGGCGTCACGGCGAGCGCCGGACGAGAGGCGTATCGGGGAGTCTCCGGGTGAACCGGGTGACCGGATGTCCAGCTGACCGGATGCCCGGATGCCCGGATGCCCGGCTGACCGGCTGACCGGCTGACCGGATGCCCCGGTGACCGGGGGCGCCGGTGACCGCGAGGAGCAAAGGGCTATGCCGCAGGGCTAGTTGTGCCGCCCGCGCAGTTCCTTCACCGCGAGTTCCAGTCGCCTGCCGAGATCGCCGTCGGCCTGGGCGAAGTTGCCGACCGCCCGGTCGACGACGTCGTCGCGGTCGGCGGAGACACCGGAGATGGCAGTCGCCAGATTGGTGACCAGGCGGTCCTTGGCGTCGTCCGGCATCAGCCGGTAGAGGTCGCCCGCCTGCACGAAGTCGTTGTCCTCGGCGTGCAAGGGTGCTTCGTGGTTGCCGGTGCTTCCGTCGACGGAAGTCGGCGACCACAGGGGCTGGTCGGTCTGGAACGGTCCGCCGTAGCTGTTCGGTTCGTAGTTCTTGGTGCCGTTGTGCCGGCCGTCGTAGAGCGCACCGTCGCGTCCGTAGGTCCGCGCTTCGGTGGCGTGCGGGCGGTTCACCGGCAGCAGGTCGGCGTTGACCCCGACGCGGTAGCGCTGGGCGTCCCCGTAGGCGAAGAGGCGGCCCTGGAGCATCTTGTCCGGGGAGGGCCCGATGCCGGGGACGAAGTGGGCGGGGCTGAAGATGGCCTGCTCCACCTCGGCGAAGACGTTCTCCGGGTTGCGGTTGAGCTCCAGCCTGCCGATCTCGATCTCGGGGTAGTCCGCGTGCGGCCAGACCTTGGTGAGGTCGAACGGGTTGAAGCGGTAGTGCGCCGCCTCGGCCTCCGGCATGATCTGCACCTGCACGGTCCAGGACGGGAACTCGCCGTGCTCGATGGACTCCCGCAGATCACGCTGGTGCGAGTCGGGATCGAGCCCCGACACCTTCACGGCATCCTCCACCGTGAGGTTCTCGATGCCCTGGTCGGTCTTGAAGTGGTACTTGACCCAGAAGACCTCGCCGGCTTCGTTGTTCCACTGGTACGTGTGCGAGCCGTACCCGTTCATGTGGCGGAAGGACGCCGGGATGCCGCGGTCGCCGAACAGCCACAGCACCTGGTGCGTCGACTCGGGTGACAGACCCCAGAAGTCCCACATGTTGTCCATCTCCTGGGAGCCCGTGTACGGGTCGCGCTTCTGGGTGTGGATGAAGTCGGGGAACTTGCTGGCGTCCTTGATGAAGAACACCGGGGTGTTGTTGCCGACGAGGTCGTAGTTGCCGTCCTCGGTGTAGAACTTCAGCGCGAAGCCGCGGGGGTCGCGCACGGCGTCGGCGGAGCCGAGGCTGCCCGCGACCGTGGACATGCGCAGGAAGGTCTCGGTCTGCTTGCCCACCTCGGAGAGGAACTTCGCGCGGGTCCACTGCGAGACGTCACGGGTCAGGGTGAAGGTGCCGTAGGCGGCGCCGCCGCGCGCGTGCACGATCCGCTCCGGGATCCGCTCACGGTTGAAGTGCGCGAGCTTCTCGAAGAGTTGCTGGTCCTGAACCAGCATCGGCCCGCCGGGACCGGCCGTCTCCGTGTTCTGGTTGTCCGCCAGTGGGGCGCCTGCCTCGGTGGTGAGGGTGCGACGGGCTTGCTGTTCTGTCGTCACTTCGGCCTCCGAAGGTCCGATCGTGAGAGGCCCGGTCCTGGGTGCGGGCGAGGCCCGGTCTCACCCAGGATAAAAATGGACAAGTGCATATAAAAACCAAGAGAGAGTATTTATAAGGCAACCATCCGGGTCATATCGGGCATCACGAACGGTGACGGATGACGTGCTGATCGTCAGAAAGAGGAGGTGGCGGGCGGGGTGCGGTCACTGATGGAAAGGCAAAGTGGGGCGGGCGGTCGAGCCACCCGCCCCCACTCCGGCCTATCGCACGAGCCGCAGGCTGAACGCCCGGTCGAGCGTCAGGCTCGGTGTCGTGACCGTCGTGACCCTGCTGTCCGTGTCGTACGACCAGGCCGAAGCCGGCAGCGGCCGCCCGTTCAGAAGTACGTGCCCGGGGGCGGACTCACCGTGCACGGTGAAACGGTACGAGCGCGCCCCGGGCTTGTCCCGGTAACTGCCCTTGCTGGCACCGACGTTGACCTCGGTCGACCGCTTCGCCGCACTCACGGACACACGCTGCGTGGCCGACGCGCCCTCGGCGAACCCGCGGGTCACCCCGTCGTCCTCGTAGAGCGTGTAGTCGCTGTCGCCCTTCGGGTACAGGTCCCAGTCCAGCTCGTGCCGGTCGCGGGTCTGCCAACTGGTCGTCCCCTTCGGCCACATGGGGACGATCGCACCGCTCTTCACGAAGAGGGGGAGGGTGTCGAGCGGCGCGTGGTAGCCGTTGACCGTGGTCGGGCCCTGGTAGGTGCGGCCCGTCCAGTAGTCGGTCCAGGTGCCCTTCGGCAGATAGATGCCGTCACGGGTGTCGGAGTCCTCGTAGACGGGTGCGACGAGGAAGTCGGAGCCCGTGAGGAACTCGTACTTCGCCTGCGCGCCAAGGGTGTTGGGGTCGTCCGGGTACTCCAGCCACAGCGGACGGACCGCGCCCACCCCCGTCTTCGCCGCCTCGGCCGACAACGTGTACATGTACGGGAGCAGACGCTCCTTGAGCTGGAGGTACTTGCGGTTGACGGACGTGTACGGCTCGCCGTCCAGCCAGGGCTGCTGGTCGGCCGGCTTCCCGGTGCTGATGTCCGACGCCCAGCCGTCCATCGTCATGATGGCGGGCAGGAACGCCTTCCACTGGAGGTCGCGGGCGTACATCTCGGGGTCGTGGCGGTAGATCGAGCCCACGTCACCGGTGTTGTACGCGATGCCGGACATGGTGGCCCCGGCGTACGTCGGGATCTGCCAGCGGATGTAGTCCCACGACAGCTTCTGGTCACCGCTCCACAGGACGCCGCAGCGCTGGGCGCCCGCCCAGGACACGGGCAGCCAGACGAAACCGCGCGCGTCGCTGTTCTCCTCGATCCCGGCCTTGGCCTTGTCGCAGGCGTCCAGGGCGAAGCGGTAGCCGTTGCCGACCCAGGCGACGTCCAGTTTGGCGACGCGCTGGCCGGCCTTCACCTGGTCGGCGAGCTTGTCGATGCCGTCCTGGGTCCACAGACCGAGCTGCGCGTTGTGGTCCTGGAGCCCCTTGGCGGTCTGCTCCAGGTTCTCGTAACCACAGCCGTAGCCGTCGTTGACGAGCATCCAGCCCAGCGGCATGTCGTGCTCGGTGTAACCGTCGGCGACCTTCAGTGCGTCGAGGGTGTGCCGTTCACCGCGGTTGGCGTTGTGCAGATAGCAGTCGGAGTCGCCCGGTTCGAGGCCGTACACCGGCGGCATGAACGGCTTGCCCACCAGCGCGGTGTACTTGCCGATCACCTGCTTCGCGTCACCGGTGAAGTAGTAGGCGTCCAGCCGGCGTTCCTGCTGTCCGGTCCTGACCGGTGAGCCGAAGTCGTAGACCCCGGGCGCGAAGGTGTTGCGGAAGACGCCGTAGCCCGCGCTGGAGAGGTAGAAGGGCTGCGAGTTGTTGTAGCCGCCCTCGTTCCAGTCGAAGCTGTTCGCCACGTACATCGTCCGGTCGCGGTGCGAGAAGCTGCCGTTCTGCTCCCCGCCGCCGAAGAACTGCTCGTCCGCGCCGCGCGCGAGACTCTGCCGCATCCCGCTGGTGGACCAGCGCAGGGGCTTGTCCTCCTGCCAGACGGGAGTGCGGTTGTCCGCCTTGTAGAGGCCGAAGCGCAACGGCTTCTTGTACACGCGCAGCACGGCGCCGGGGGAGCGGATGCCGTAGTACGAGCCCGCGTCGAAGGACCTGGTGTGTTTCTGCAGGGCCGGCTGTTTGCGGACGATGACGGTGCCGGCCGGGTCGTCGAGCTTCCCGGACGGGTCGGCCTGCAACCGCAGTTGACCATCCGTCAGGAAATCGGCCCGCGCTGTCAGCTGCCCGGCGGCGATGGTGTAGCTGCCGTCGCCGCCGCTGAAGGACGTGAGGTCTCCCGCGTCGGTGGTCTCCGGGAGATACGCCTTCCCGGTGTACGCGTTGTCGTGCACGTCGTACGGCACGACCAGCACGTGGTAGGTCCCGGACGCGTTCGGGATCAGTGTGGCCTCGGGGTCGGCGGTGCCCGCGCTGGAGGCGACCTGCTTGCCCGCGTCGTCGTAGATGTACAGATCGAAGTCGTCGGTGGGCTTCTGCCACTCGATCGAGATCGGCACCCCGCCCTCGGGGTTGTCGGCCCAATACCCCTCGGGTACCGCGACGTTCACGTCGAAGCGGTCGCAGACCTTGTTGTCCGGATCCTCTGCGGCGGCGGGACAGCTCTCGGTGCCGCCCGACGTGCCCTTCGGGTAGACGGGACTCTGCCAGGTGACGCTCTTGTGGGTGGTGTCCAGGACGGCGCTGGGCGGGGCCGCCGCGAGCGCCGGCCCGGCCGGGGCGCTGAGCACGGTGACGGCCAGGGCGGTGGCGAGCCCCGCCATGGCCCAGGAACGGTGTCGGAGTCTTCGCACGGTACGCATCTCCACTCAAACCGGCAGTGTGGTGTTTGCAGGTGCTCGAAACAGCGTCGGATCGTGCATGTTCAAGCAGAGAGAGTGGCCGTTCGCGCAGGTTCATGTCAATGGATCTCGACGGAAAGCCGGGCGGCCGCCGCTCCGGGAGTCCGTCATCGGGTTCTCCGGCGGGCCGGTCGGTGCGGCCGAACAGGCCCTCGGTGCAGCGCAGTTGGCAACGCGAAGGGGCCGGGCTCCCGTGGAGCCCGGCCCCTTCTCATCGACCGCTTCGGCAAGTCCCTCTTCGGGTCCCGGAGGTGATCACGGGCCGACGGCCGCGGCGCCTCCGGTGGCGTTCCATTCGGCGATCACGGGACGGCCGTGCTCGGTGGAGAGCCGGCTGACCGTGCCCGTCGCGAGCTGGAACAGGCGGCCGTCCGCGGCGGTAAGCCCCAGATAGCGGGCCGTCAGCGCGCGCAGGAAGTGGGCGTGTCCGACGAGGACCACGTCCCCGTCGTCCAACACCGTCCCGGCCTGCTTCAGCACGCGGTCGGCGCGCTGTCCCACCTCGGCGGGGGACTCGCCCGGATGGCCGGCCGGACCGGGCGGCACCCCGTCGTCCCACAGGTACCAGTCGGGCCGGGTGCGGTGGATGTCGACGGTCGTGACGCCTTCGTACGCGCCGTAGTCCCACTCGTGCAGCTCGGGATCCGGCACGGCACCGGCCAGGCCCGCGAGCTCCGCGGTCCGGATCGCGCGGTGCAGCGGGCTGGTGAGCGCGAGGGCGAAGGTCCGGCCGGCGAGCAGCGGGGCGAGGGACGTGGCCTGTTCCTCGCCGCGCCGGGTGAGGGGCAGGTCGGTCCAGCTGGTGTGCTGTCCCGACACGCTCCACTCGGTCTCGCCGTGGCGGACCAGCAGGAGGTCGCCCACGGCTCGCCTACTTCGCCGACTCGACGGCGTGGCCGCCGAACTGGTTGCGCAGCGCCGCGATCATCTTCATCTGCGGCGAGTCGTCCTGTCGCGAGGCGAACCGCGCGAAGAGCGACGCGGTGATCGCGGGCAGCGGCACGGAGTTGTCGATGGCCGCCTCGACGGTCCAGCGGCCCTCGCCCGAGTCCTCCGCGTAGCCGCGCAGCTTGTCCAGGTGCTCGTCGCCGTCGAGGGCGTTGACGGCGAGGTCGAGCAGCCAGGAGCGGATGACTGTGCCCTCCTGCCAGGAGCGGAAGACCTCGCGCACGTCGGTGACGGAGTCGACCTTCTCCAGCAGCTCCCAGCCCTCGGCATAGGCCTGCATCATGGCGTACTCGATGCCGTTGTGGACCATCTTGGAGAAGTGGCCGGCGCCGACCTTGCCCGCGTGCACGAACCCGAAGTCGCCCTCCGGCTTCAGCGCGTCGAAGACGGGCTGCACCTTGGCGATGTTCTCCGCGTCGCCGCCGACCATCAGGGCGTAGCCGTTCTGCAGGCCCCACACGCCGCCGGAGACACCCGCGTCGACGAAGCCGATGCCCTTCGCCGCCAGCTCCTCGGCGTGCTTCTCGTCGTCCGTCCAGCGGGAGTTGCCGCCGTCGACCACCGTGTCGCCGGGCTCCAGCAGGTCGCCGAGCTCGTCGACGACCGACTGTGTCGGGCCGCCCGCGGGCACCATGACCCACACCACGCGCGGGCCTTCGAGCTTCTCGACGAGCTCGCCGAGGCTGTGCACGTCGGCGAGGTCCGGGTTGCGGTCGTAGCCGATGACGGTGTGGCCGGCGCGGCGTATCCGCTCGCGCATGTTGCCGCCCATCTTGCCGAGGCCGATGAGTCCGAGCTGCATGTCAGTTCACTTCTTCCGGAGAGTGCGGTAGGCGGCCACGAGGGCGGCGGTGGAGGGGTCGAGTCCGGGGACGTCGGCGCCTTCGGTCAGTGCGGGCTCGACCCGTTTGGCGAGGACCTTGCCGAGCTCGACGCCCCACTGGTCGAAGGAGTCGATGTTCCAGATCGCGCCCTGCACGAACACCTTGTGCTCGTAGAGCGCGATCAGCTGGCCGAGGACCGAGGGGGTCAGCTCGCTCGCCAGAATGGTCGTGGTGGGGTGGTTGCCCTTGAACGTCTTGTGCGGGACCAGCTCCTCGGGCACCCCTTCGGCACGCACCTCGTCCGGCGTCTTGCCGAACGCCAATGCCTGTGTCTGCGCGAAGAAGTTCGCCATCAACAGATCGTGCTGAGCCGCGAGTTCATCGCTCAGCTCGGCGACCGGGTTGGCGAACCCGATGAAGTCGGCCGGGATCAACTTCGTGCCCTGGTGGATGAGCTGGTAGTAGGCGTGCTGGCCGTTGGTGCCGGGCGTGCCCCACACGACCGGGCCGGTCTCCCACTCCACGGGCTCGCCGTCCCGGTCCACCGACTTGCCGTTGGACTCCATGTCCAACTGCTGCAAGTAGGCGGTGAACTTGGACAGGTAGTGCGAGTACGGCAGCACCGCGTGCGACTGCACATCATGGAAGTTGCCGTACCAGACACCCAACAGACCCAGCAGCAGTGGTGCGTTGGACTCGGCCGGCGCGGTACGGAAATGCTCGTCGACGAGGTGGAAGCCCTCGAGCATCTCCCGGAACCGGTCCGGGCCGATCGCGATCATCAGCGACAGACCGATCGCCGAGTCGTACGAATAACGCCCGCCGACCCAGTCCCAGAACTCGAACATGTTCGCCGTGTCGATCCCGAAGTCCGCGACCTTCTCACCATTGGTCGACAGCGCCACGAAGTGCTTCGCGACCGCCTTGTCCTCGCCGCCCAGCCCGGCGAGCAGCCAGGTCCGCGCCGAGGTGGCGTTGGTGATGGTCTCGATCGTGGTGAACGTCTTGGACGCGATGATGAACAGCGTCTCCGCCGGGTCCAGATCACGCAGCGCCTCGTGCAGATCGGCGCCGTCCACATTCGACACGAACCGCAGCGTCAGCGAACGGTCCGTGAACGCCTTCAACGCCTCGTACGCCATCGCCGGCCCGAGATCGGACCCACCGATCCCGATGTTGACCACGTTCTTGATGCGCCTGCCGGTGTGACCGGTCCACTCGCCCGAACGGACCCGCTCGGCGAAGCCGGCCATCTTGTCCAGCACCGCGTGCACCGCCGGCACCACATTCTCGCCATCCACCTCGACCACCGCATCACGCGGCGCCCGCAACGCCGTGTGCAGCACCGCCCGATCCTCGGTCACATTGATCTTCTCGCCCCGGAACATCGCATCCCGCAACCCGAACACACCGGTGGCGGTGGCGAGTTCCTGGAGCAGGGCGAGGGTCTCGTCCGTGATCAGGTGCTTGGAGTAGTCGATGCGCAGATCGCCGACGCTCACGACGTAGCGCTCCGCGCGCCCGGGGTCGGTGGCGAACAGCTCACGCAGCTGCGGCTGGAGCAGCTCCTGGGCGCGGTGGTCCTCCAGCGCCGTCCACTCCGGGCGGTGGGTGAGCTTGGGGGAGTCAGACATGGCTGGGGTTCTCCTTGGTGCCCTCGCCCCGCAGGGCTACGGCGTACATCTCGTCCGCGTCGAGGCGGCGCAGTTCCTCGGCGATCAGCTCCGAGGTGCTGCGCACCTTCAGCGCGAGGGTGCGGGCGGGCTGGCCGGGCAGGGACAGGGTGGCCAGCGGGCCCTCGGGGCGGTCGATGCGGATCTCGCCGTTCCCGGTGCCGAGCCGGACGGCGGTGACCACGGGCCCTGCGGTGACGACGCGCTCGACCTTGACCTTCAGCCGGGCCTCCAGCCAGCGGGCGAGGAGTTCGGCGCTCGGGTTCTCGGCCTCGCTCTCGACGGCGGCCGAGGTCACCTTCGTACGGGCCTGGTCGAGGGCGGCGGCCAGCATCGAGCGCCACGGGGTCAGCCGGGTCCACGCCAGGTCGGTGTCGCCGGGCGCGTAGGCGCGGGCCCGGGCCTCCAGTGCGGTGAGCGGTACCTCGACCGCGTACATGTCGGTGATCCGGCGGGCCGCGAGGGCGCCCAGCGGGTCCTTGACCGGGATCTCGGGCGCGTCCACCGGCCACCAGACGACGACCGGCGCGTCGGGCAGCAGCAGCGGCAGGACCACGGAGTCGGCGTGGTCGGACACCTCGCCGTACATGCGCAGCACGATCGTCTCGCCGGTGCCGGCGTCGGCGCCCACCCGGACCTCGGCGTCCAGGTGCGAGTTCGTGCGGTCGCGCGGGGTCCTGGCGTGCCGCTTGATGACGACCAGGGTGCGCGAGGGGTGCTCGCGCGAGGCCTCCTCGGCCGCCTTGATCGAGTCGTACGCGTTCTCCTCGTCGGTCACGATGACCATCGTCAGGACCATGCCCACGGCTGGCGTGCCGATGGCGCGGCGGCCCTGCACGAGGGCCTTGTTGATCTTGCTTGCCGTGGTGTCGGTCAGGTCGATCTTCATGGCCTGCGCCAGCTCCGTCCGTCTCGTGCGAGCATCTCGTCGGCTTCCCCGGGTCCCCAGGTGCCCGAGGCGTACTGCGCGGGCTTGCCGTGGGTATCCCAGTAGCCCTCGATCGGGTCGAGGACCTTCCAGGACTCTTCCACCTCCTGGTGACGGGGGAAGAGATTGGCGTCGCCGAGCAGGACATCCAGGATCAGCCGTTCGTACGCCTCCGGGCTGGACTCGGTGAACGACTCGCCGTACGCGAAGTCCATCGTGACGTCCCGGATCTCCATCGACGTACCCGGGACCTTCGAACCGAAGCGCACCGTCATGCCCTCGTCGGGCTGGACGCGGATGACGATCGCGTTGGCGCCGAGCTCCTCGGTGGCGGTGGAGTCGAACGGGGAGTGGGGCGCGCGCTGGAAGACCACCGCGATCTCCGTCACCCGACGGCCGAGCCGCTTGCCGGTCCTGAGGTAGAAGGGGACGCCCGCCCAACGGCGGTTGTCGACCTGGAGCTTCACGGCCGCGTAGGTGTCGGTCGTCGACCGCGGGTCGATACCGTCCTCCTGCAGGTAGCCGAGCACCTGCTCGCCGCCCTGCCAGCTCGCCGTGTACTGCCCGCGCACGGTGTGCTCGCCCAGGTTCTCCGGCAGCTTCACGGCCCGGAGGACCTTCAGCTTCTCGGTGAGCAGCGACTCGGCGTCGAAGGCGGCCGGCTCCTCCATGGCGGTCAGCGCCATCAGCTGGAGGAGGTGGTTCTGGATGACGTCACGGGCCGAGCCGATGCCGTCGTAGTACCCCGCGCGGCCGCCGATACCGATGTCCTCGGCCATCGTGATCTGCACGTGGTCGACATAGCTGCGGTTCCAGACGGGCTCGTACATCTGGTTGGCGAAGCGGAGCGCCAGGATGTTCTGGACGGTCTCCTTGCCGAGGTAGTGGTCGATGCGGAAGACCTGGTCCGGGTGGAACACCTCGTGCACGATCGCGTTCAGCTCGCGGGCGCTCGCCAGGTCGTGGCCGAACGGCTTCTCGATGACCGCGCGCCGCCAGGAGCCCTCGGGAGCGTCCGCCAGTCCGTGCCGCTTGAGCTGCTGGACGACCTGCGGGAAGAACTTCGGCGGTACGGAGAGATAGAAGGCGTAGTTGCCGCTCGTACCGCGCGAGGAGTCCAACTCGTCCACGGCCGCGCGCAGTTGCTTGAACGCGGTGTCGTCGTCGAAGTCACCGGGGATGAAGCGCATGCCCTCGGCCAGCTGCTGCCAGACCTCCTCGCGGAACTCAGTCCTGGCGTGTTCGCGCACCGAGTCGTGCACCACCTGCGCGAAGTCCTGGTCCGCCCACTCGCGCCGGGCGAACCCGAGGAGTGAGAAGCCCGGCGGCAGCAGGCCGCGGTTGGCGAGGTCGTAGACGGCCGGCATCAGCTTCTTGCGGGAGAGATCGCCGGTGACGCCGAAGATGACGAGGCCCGAGGGACCCGCGATACGGGGGAGCCGGCGGTCCTGAGGGTCGCGCAGCGGGTTCTCCCAGTCGGCCCCGGCGAGACCGAGGGCCTCGGCGAGAGCCTGCTGCGCCGACTCGGCGCCGGCTGCCGGCTGCCCGGCGGCGGTTTCCGGCTGCCCCGCCGCGGCGGACGGCGTCCCGGCCGTGGCCTTCGGCGACTCGGTGCCGGACTCCGGTTTCCCGGCAGCGGCGCCGGCCTCCGGCGACGACGCGTCGTGTCGCGCCGCCGGGGTCTTTTGCGCAGGGTTCCCGCTCATTCCCCCTCAACTCCCTTGCTGCTCAGCGAGGTGGCGACGGCCTCCAGCAGGTCCTGCCACGCGACCTCGAACTTCGAGACGCCCTCGTCCTCCAGCTGCTTCACGACCTCGTCGTAGGAAATCCCGAGCCCCTCGACGGCCGCGAGGTCGGCGCGGGCCTGGGCGTAGCCGCCGGTCACCGTGTCGCCGTGGATGTCGCCGTGGTCGCCGGTGGCCTTCAGGGTCCCTTCGGGCATGGTGTTGACCGTGCCCGGCGCGACCAGCTCGTCGACGTAGAGCGTGTCCTTGTACGCGGGGTCCTTCACGCCCGTCGAGGCCCACAGGGGGCGCTGCTTGTGGGCGCCGGAGGGGGCGAGCGCGGTCCAGCGGGCGGAGGCGAAGACCTCTTCGTACGCCTCGTACGCGAGCCGGGCGTTGGCCAGGGCCGCCCTGCCCTTGAGCGCGAGTGCCTCGTCTGTGCCGGCCTTCGCCAGCCGCTTGTCGATCTCGCCGTCGACGCGGGAGACGAAGAAGGAGGCGACGGAGTGGATGCCGGCCAGGTCGATGCCGGCGGCCTGTGCCTGCTCCAGGCCCGCCAGATAGGCGTCCATGACCTCGCGGTAGCGCTCCAGCGAGAAGATCAGCGTGACGTTGACGCTGATGCCGAGGCCGATGACCTCGGTGATCGCCGGGAGGCCGGCCTTCGTCGCCGGGATCTTGATCATCGCGTTCGGGCGGTCGACCAGCCAGGCGAGCTGCTTGGCCTCGGCG
This sequence comes from Streptomyces sp. NPDC058371, assembly GCF_042723265.1. NCBI lineage: Bacteria > Bacillati > Actinomycetota > Actinomycetes > Kitasatosporales > Streptomycetaceae > Streptomyces > Streptomyces sp. NPDC058371. The sequence goes on from NZ_JBHXJC010000001.1 coordinate 421,208, forward strand.
ACGGTGGCCTTGGTGTTGTGGGCCAGGCGCGGGTCGACCTCGATGGACACCCGCCCGTCACGGCCACCGGTCCTGTCGTACACCGGCCGCAGGATGTCGGCCGCGGCGCGGACGTCGGCGGTGGTCATCATGCGGACGGCTTCTTCGACGGTGACGCCGCGTACGGCGAGGTCGGCCAGCTGCTCCTCGTAACCCTCTCCGGAGCCGATGGCGGCCTGGAAGATCGAGGGGTTGGTGGTGACGCCCACCACGTGCTGGTGCTCGACGAGTTCGGCGAGGTTGCCGGACGTGATCCGCTTGCGGGAGAGGTCGTCCAGCCAGATGGAGACGCCTTCGTCGGAGAGGCGCTTGAGGGGTACCGCGGTCGCGGCTGCTTCGGTCACAGTGATCATCTTCCTTTGTGCGATCGGATCAACCGCGGGCTGCGGCAAGAGATTCCCGCGCGGCGGCGGCGACGTTCTCGGCGGTGAAGCCGAACTCGGCGAACAGCGTCCCGGCGTCGGCGGAGGCGCCGAAGTGCTCCAGCGAGACGATGCGTCCGGCGTCACCGACGTACCGGTACCAGGTCAGGCCGATGCCCGCCTCGACCGCCACGCGGGCCTTCACGGACGGCAGGAGCACGCTCGCGCGGTACTCCGGTGACTGCTCCTCGAACCACTCCACGGACGGCATCGACACCACGCGGGTACCGACACCCTCGGCCTCCAGCCGCTCGCGCGCGGCGACGGCGAGCTGCACCTCGGAGCCGGTGGCGATCAGGATCACGTCGGGCGTCCCGGTCGAGGAGTCGCGCAGGACGTAACCGCCCTTCGCCGCCTCGGGGTTGGCCTCGTACGCCGGCACGCCCTGACGGGTCAGGGCCAGGCCGTGCGGGGCCGGGTTCGTGGCGTGCCGCCTGAGGATCTCGGCCCAGGCGATGGCGGTCTCGTTGGCGTCGGCCGGGCGGACGACGTTGAGGCCGGGGATGGCGCGCAGTGAGGCCAGGTGCTCGACCGGCTGGTGGGTGGGGCCGTCCTCGCCGAGGCCGATCGAGTCGTGCGTCCACACGTAGGTCACGGGGAGCTGCATCAGCGCGGACAGGCGTACGGCGTTGCGCATGTAGTCGGAGAACACCAGGAAGGTGCCGCCGTAGATACGGGTGTTGCCGTGCAGCGCGATGCCGTTCATCTCCGCGGCCATCGAGTGCTCGCGGATGCCGAAGTGGACGGTACGGCCGTACGGGTCGGCCTCCGGCAGCGGGTTGCCGGCCGGCAGGAACGAGGAGTTCTTGTCGATCGTGGTGTTGTTCGAGCCGGCGAGGTCGGCCGAGCCGCCCCACAGCTCGGGGAGCACACCGCCGAGTGTCTGGAGGACCTTGCCGGACGCGGCGCGGGTGGCCACGGACGTGCCCGCCTCGAAGACGGGCAGCACGCTCTCCCAGCCCTCGGGCAGCTGACCGGCGACGACACGGTCGAAGAGCCGGGCCCGCTCGGGCTGCGCGAGGCGCCACTCGGCGATCCGCTTGTCCCAGCCGGCGTGCGCCTCGGCGCCCCGGTCGAGGGCCTCACGGGTGTGGGCGAGCACCTCGGGCGCCACCTGGAAGGACTGCTCCGGGTCGAAGCCGAGGACGCGCTTGGTGGCCGCCACCTCGTCGGCACCCAGGGCAGAGCCGTGGGAGGCCTCGGTGTTCCGCGCGTTCGGGGCCGGCCAGGCGATGATCGTGCGCATCGCGATGATCGAGGGGCGGCCGGTCTCGGCCTGCGCCGCCCGCAGCGCCGTGTGCAGCGCGTGGACGTCGATGTCGCCGTCGTCGGCGGGCGTGATCCGCTGGACATGCCAGCCGTACGCCTCGTACCGCTTGAGGACGTCCTCGGAGAAGGCCGTGGCGGTGTCGCCCTCGATGGAGATGTGGTTGTCGTCGTAGAGGAAGACGAGGTTGCCGAGCCGCTGGTGGCCGGCGAGCGACGAGGCCTCGGCGGAGATGCCCTCCTGGAGATCGCCGTCCGAGACGATCGCCCAGATGGTGTGATCGAAGGGGGACTCGCCCTGCGGGGTCTCCGGGTCGAAGAGCCCTCGCTCGTAGCGGGCGGCCATCGCCATGCCCACGGCGTTCGCGACGCCCTGGCCGAGCGGTCCGGTCGTGGTCTCGACACCCGCGGTGTGCCCGTACTCGGGGTGGCCGGGGGTCTTCGACCCGTGCGTGCGGAACGCCTTCAGATCGTCGAGGCCGAGTTCATAGCCCGACAGGAAGAGCTGGGTGTAGAGGGTCAGCGAGGTGTGGCCGGGTGACAGGACGAAGCGGTCACGGCCGGTCCACTCGGGGTCGGCCGGGTCATGCCGCATCACCTTCTGAAAGAGGGTGTACGCGGCCGGGGCCAGGCTCATCGCGGTCCCCGGGTGCCCGTTTCCGACCTGCTGTACGGCATCGGCCGCGAGAACGCGGGCGGTGTCGACGGCACGCCGGTCGCGTTCGGTCCACTCGAAGCTGTCGAATATCTGCGTGCTCATCTTCAAGAAGTCCTCGATAGGAGCGGGGTAACTGCTCTGATGCGTTCAAACTTAAAAGTCTGACTTTTGCCGGGGAAGGTGCCCCTGTGTCAGCCTTCGGTGAAAGTGGGACAGCGAGTGCGGGACCGAGTCGACACGAGAAGGACATGGCGGACAGAACACCCCAAGGCGGCGCCGGAGCGCAGGACGGGATCAAGACCTTCCCCTTCCCCGTCGACCTGAGCGTCTCCGGTGTTGGTATGCAGATCGGGCCGATGGGCACCGGCCGCACCTGGCACGCGGACGCGCCCCTGGACCGGGTCCACCGGATCGACTTCCACGTCGTGATGCTGTTCCACGGAGGTCCCGTCAGACACATGATCGACTTCGCCGAGTACGAGGCCTCCGCGGGCGACCTGCTCTGGATCCGCCCCGGCCAGGTCCACCGCTTCTCCCGTGACAGCGGGTACCGCGGGACCGTCCTGACCATGCAACCGGGTTTCCTGCCCCGCGCCACGGTCGAGGCGACCGGCCTCTACCGCTACGACCGGCCCCCGCTGCTGCGCCCCGACGCGCCCCGACTGGCCGCGCTCGAACACTCCCTGGCCCAACTGGAGCGCGAGTACGTCGACACGACCACCCTGCCGCTCAGCCTGCACACCTCGGTGCTGCGGCACTCGCTGACCGCGTTCCTGCTGCGGCTGGCGCACCTCGCGGCCAGCTCCGCCGAGGCTGCGCACGAGCAGGCCGGCACCACCTTCACCCGGTTCCGGGACGCGGTCGAGAAGGACTTCGCCACCAACCACAGCGTCAGCGCCTATGCCGACGGGCTCGGTTACTCCCGCCGCACCCTGGTCCGCGCGGTGCGCGCGGCGACCGGTGAGACCCCGAAGGGCTTCATCGACAAGCGGGTGATCCTGGAGGCCAAGCGGCTGCTGGCGCACACGGAGATGCCCATCGGCCGCATCGGCGCGGCGGTCGGCTTTCCCGACGCGGCCAATTTCTCCAAGTTCTTCCACCAGCACACGGACACGGCTCCGGCGCAGTTCCGGGCCGAACTGCGCTGAAGGGGCGGGCCCTTCGGGGCCCGCCCCTTCTCCCTGCTCTCCCTCCTCTCTCTACGGACGCTTCATCGGCCGGTGCCGGACATCGGTCGACACCGCTGTCAGCGAATCTGTCAGCGATCTCTGTCGGTGACCCCTGTCGGCGATCCGAGGCGGACCGTCAGTGACCGAAGTCGAACCAGTTGACGTTCACGAAGTCGGCCGGCTGACCGCTGGAGAAGGTCAGATAGACGTCGTGGGTGCCGGTGACACCGGAGATGTTCGCCGGGACCGTCTGCCAGCTCTGCCAGCCGCCGGTGTTGCCGAGCGCGAAGCTGCCGACGGGAGCGCTGGTACGGCTGTCCAGGCGCACCTCGACCAGACCGCTGACGCCGCCCGCCGCGCCGCTCGCCACGCGCCCGCGGAACTGCCGCGCCGCCGAGGAGCCGAAGTCGACGCCCTTGTAGAGGGCCCAGTCGCCGTTGCCGAGCGCGCTGATGTCCTGGCCGCCGCCCGTGTCGGTGGTCGACTCGGTGCTCACGCCGCCCTGGTCGTCGTACGACTCGGCCTGGACCGCGCTGTAGGCGTCACGGTTGCCGGACGGGGGCGGGGTCGGCGTCGGGCCGCCACCGCCGCTCGTCGACTGGAGGACCTGGACGTAGTCGACCACGAGCGGGTGGCCGGGGACCGTGCCGCCGTCGGGGCCACCGCCGAAGGCGGCCGGGAACTCGCCGCCCATCGCCACGTTCAGGATGATGAAGTAGCCGTGGTTGGTGGCGTTGGCCCAGGTCGTGGCATCGACCTGACTCTGCCTGACCGTGTGGAAGTTGACGCCGTCGAGGTAGAAGCGCATCTCCTGGACACTCGTCGACCTGTCCCACTCGACGGCGTAGGTGTGGAAGCCGGCCTGGCAGGTCGTGCCCGCACAGGCCCGCTGCCCGCCGATGCCGGACTTCTCGTTGCAGGGGCCGCCCGGGCTGGTGCCGCAGTGCATCGTGGCCCACTCGTTGTTGATGCCCTGGACGTTCTCCAGGATGTCGAGTTCGCCGACGCCGGGCCAGTTCCACCAGTTGCCGCGGTAGGGGGCGCCCAGCATCCAGAAGGCGGGCCAGTAGCCCTTGGCGGCGGCGCCGGTCACGTTCGGCATCTGGATCCGGGACTCGACGCGCAGTCTGCCGCCGGCGGGCGGCTGGAAGTCGGCGCGGTTGGTCTCGATCCGGCCGGACGTCCAGTTGCCCGCCGCGTCGCGGCGCGGGGTGATCCGGAGGTTCCCGGCCCCGTCCAGCGAGACGTTGTTGGTGCTGGAGGTCATCGTCTCGACCTCGCCGGTACCGAAGTTGGCGGGCCCGCCCGGGTAGCCCGTGCCCGTCGTGTAGCGCCAGTCGGAGGTGTTCACGCCGGATCCGGCGGCACCGTTGAAGTCGTCGAGGAAGACCTGGGACCAGCCGGAGGGCGGCGGCGGAGCAGAGGCGTTGGCGGGCAGGGTGACGGCCGTGGCCGCGGCCGCCGCCAGGCTGAGCGTGCTGAACACGGCGATGAGCGCCCGCCGTAGAGGGCGGCGTCTGCCTGGTGTGCCGGACGGTGCACTCATGGTGTGCCCCTTCGGGTACGGAGTGAGGTGCGCGGGTGGGGGATGAGAGCGCTCTCAGCAGAATTGAGAGCGCTCTCACAGCAGCTGCGCCGACAATGTGCTCTCCGTCACTCCGGCCGTCAAGAGGTGAAGCCGAGAAAGTCTTTTGGGCGTTCGGGAGTTCACGCCGTGAAAGAAGTGCCGTGCGAAGTAAGGGGAGTTGGGGTTCCTAGGAGCGCCCTAGAGGGCGCTGCCCGCCTGCCAGTCGGACCAGGGCAGGTTCCATCCGTTGAGTCCGTTGGACGCGGCGACCGTGTCCTCGCCCGAGTTCTTCACCACGACCACGTCGCCGAGCATCGAGCCCTTGTAGAACGCGTAGCCCGGCGTGGAACCGTCGTTCGCGCCCTGGGTGTCCCGCAGCCCGATGCAGCCGTGGCTGGCGTTGGTGGTGCCGAAGACGGAGGCGGCGGCCCAGTAGTTGCCGTGGATGAAGGTGCCGGAGGTGGTCAGGCGCTGGGCGTGCGGCACGTCCGGGATGTCGTACTCGTCGCCGAGACCCACGGTCGAGGACTCCATCCGGGTCTCCTTGAACCGTTCGCTGATCACCATGATCCCGGACCAGGTCGTGTGGTCGGCGTCGCCGCCGGTGACCGGGTAGGTGGCCAGGGTCTTGCCGTCCCGCCGTACGGTCATCGTCTTCTGCGCCAGGTCGACCGTGCTGATCTGCTCGCGGCCGATGTGGAAGACCACGTCCTTGGACTGTGTGCCGTAGACGCCGTCCGTGCCCTCGACGTCCTTCAGGCGCAGGCTCAGCGTGATCTTCGTGCCGGCCGCCCAGTAGTCCTCGGGCCGGAAGTCCAGACGCGTGTCGCTGAACCAGTGGCCGACCACGTCGACCGCGGGCTCGGCCGTCACCGTGATCGCTTTCTGGACAGCGGCCCGGTCCTTGACCGCACGGGTGAAATTGATGGACACGGGCATGCCGACACCGGAAGTCGAATTCGCCTCGGGCGTGAAATAGCCCACGAAAGTCTCCCCGGGTGCTTTCGTGGAGAACTCCGCCGTGTATTCCTCGGCACCCTGCGCCTTCACCGTGACCGAGTAGGCGGTGTCCGAGTACGGGTTTCTTCCGGACGTCCATCGCGTACGGGCGTCATTGAAGGAACCGGCCAGGGTGGCGCCGTCGTCGCCGGTGACCTCGACGGACGAGAGCGTGCCGTCGGCCACGGTGACCTCGACGGGGTTCGCGAAGTCGGCCCGCTTCGTGCCGTCCGCCGGGATGACGGTGACGGTCGGTGCCTTGACCTGGGACTTGGTGGTCCCGGACGGTGTCGACCCGGTCCCGCCGGTGGCGCTCTTCGTCTCCGAGGCGTCCGCCGATCCGCTGCACGCCGTCAGGACACCGGCCGGCACCGCGCCGAGGACGGCGAGCACCCCGCGCCGGGACCACAACTGCCGCTCGGACCGGTTCGATATCTCGGGGACGTCCACGGCATGCCTTTCCTGGATGACCATCAGTGCTGGTGCATCCTGCGCCCCTTTCATGGGTTGATCCTGTGAATCCAGGGGGTCGCACCTGAGATTCCTGTGAGGACGTGCTGAGAGAAGGCCTGAAACCCGGGTTGTCCGGCGCCCTGCGACGGTGAGCAGAGTATGAGCAGCCGACCGGTGCGCTGAGTTTCCGGTGAGATCCCCGTCCCCGGCATCGCATCCCCACCCATCCGATCGGAAGAGTGAAGAAGGAGTTGAAGAGGGAGTTCCGTTTGGTGGCTCCCGACCGACCACCGCCGGAGGTATGTCGTGATCCCAGCCCGCAAGGGGCCCACCGTGGCCGTCGTCGGAGCGGGTGCGGCCGGCACGCTGACCGCCGTCCAGGTGTGCGAGACGGCCGCCCGCCGCCGGACACCCCTCGACCTCGTCCTGATCGATCCGGCCCCCGAGGCAGGCCGCGGCACCGCCTACGCCACGCCCGACCCGCGGCACCGGCTCAACGTGCCCGCGAGCAACATGAGTTGCTATCCCGATGAGCCAGGACACTTCACCCGATGGCTGTGCCGGCACGGCGAACCCGGCGTCACCGGCGCCGACTTCGCCACCCGCCACCGCTACGGCGCCTACCTCGCCGACACCCTCGGCCAGGCCATCGTGCGAGCGCATGGCACGGTCGCCGTACGCCGACTGCGCACCCGCGCCGAGAGCTGTACCGCCACTCCTGACGGCAGGGTGGAACTCCACCTCGCCGACGGGGGACGACTCACGGCCGACCGTGCCGTCCTCGCCACCGGGCCCGCCGCGCCGCGCGGCGACTGGGCCCCGGACGCGCTGCGGGCCCGTGCGCGTTTCATCGCCCTGCCGTGGGCCACCGGCGCGCTAGACGGTCCGCTCGCCGACACCGCGGACGTCCTGCTGGTCGGCACCGGCCTCACCGCCGTCGACCTCGCCCTCTCGCTCGACCGCCCCGGACGCACCGTGCACGCCGTGTCCCGCAACGGTCTGCTGCCGCAGCCGCACGCCCTCACTCCCGCGGGCGCGATGGGCGCCCCCGCCGGGCTGGACGCCACCTCCCTGGCCGGCCTGCGCAGGACCGTCTACCGTCACCTCAGCCGAGCCGTCCGCACCCACGGCGACTGGCGGCCCGCCCTCGACAGTCTGCGCCCGCACACCGCGCGGCTGTGGCGCAGCCTGACCCCCGGGGAGCGCGCGGAGTTCCTCGCCGTCGAGGGCGCGCTGTGGAACACCCACCGGCACCGGATGGCGCCCGCGACGGCGGAGTCCGTGTCGCGGAGCCGAACGGCGCGACGGCTGCGGCTGCACGCGGGCGGCATCACCGGCGTCAGGGTCGAGGGCGACGGACCGGTCGTCGTCTCCCTCGCCAACGGCCTTACGGTCCGGGCGGGTTGGGTGATCGACTGCACCGGACCCGGACCCCGGCCCGACGACCCGCTGTGGCGCTCACTGTTCGCCTCGGGTACCGCGGTCCCCGGCCCGCTCGGGATGGGCGTCGCCACCCGTGAGGGCCGCCTCCTCGATGCCGGTGGCCGCGCCGACCGTCCGCTGTTCACCCTGGGTGCCCCGCGCCGCGGTGAACTGTGGGAGACCACCGCGGTCCCCGAGATCCGCGTCCAGGCCGCCGCGCTGGCCCAGGAGTTGCTCGCCCCGCAGGTCCCTGCGCCGCGCGCGGGCCGACGTATGCGACGCGGGCCCCACGACGCCTTCGGGCTCGCCCTGTCCACCCACGCCGAGGCGGCCGCCGCCCACCGCACCGGTCTCGACCGGGTGCTCAAGGTCAGGGCCGGGGCCGAGGACGCGTTCGCCCGCGCGGTCGCCCTCGACCCCGGTTTCGCCCTCGGGCATGCCGCGCTCGCCCTGCTCGGCCACGAGTGCGGCGCCGACGTCGACGTGCCCCGGGCGCTGGCCGACGCCCAGCGCTGCGCACGTGAACGGGCCGACGAACGCGAACGGTCCTTCGTCGACGTCGTCACCCACCGGGTCCACGGCACGGACGGCGACCGCGCGCTGCTGCGGCACCTCGACGCCCACCCCGCCGACGCGCTCGCCCTCGCCGCCGCCGTACCCACCATCGCGTTCTCCGGCATCAACGACCTCGACCGGACGTATGCGCTGCACCTGGTCGAGCGCACCTCGCCCGCGTACGACGGGCACTGGTTCGTCACCTCGCTGCTCGCCTTCCTCCGACAGGAGCAGAGCCGCTTCCACGAGGCGGGCGAGCTGGCCCTCCGCGCCCTGGCGGCCGAACCCGCGTCCGGTCACGCCGTGCACGCGCTCGCCCACGTCCACTACGAGTCCGGCGCGCACCGGGCCGGACGTGACTGGCTGGACGCCTGGGTGTCCGGCCGGGGGAGAGGAGCGGTCCACCGGGCGCACTTCTCCTGGCACATCGCCCTGCACGAACTGGCCCTGGACGACCCGGCCGCCGTACGCAAGCGGTGGTTCGCGCAGCTCGCGCCGGGCCGGGTCACCGGAGTGCGGGCCCTGGTCGACTCGGGGTCCCTGCTGTGGCGGGCCCGGCTCAGCGACAGCTGGCGGGGGCGGGTGCCCGCGGCGGACGTGCTGGAGACCGTCGCGCGCGAGATGGTGGAACGGCCGGCGACCGCGTTCACCGCGCTGCACGCCGCGGTCGCCCTCGCCGCCGCCGGGGACCTCGCCGCCCTGCGCCGGCTGCGCGACCACGCGGCCGGCGCCGACCCCGTGCAGCGCGAGGTCGTCGTCCCGCTCTGCGAGGCCTTCGCCGCGCTCGTCGAGGAACGCTTCCACGAGGCGGCCCGGGGCCTGGACGCCCTGCTGCCGGTCCTCCGCAAGGTCGGCGGCAGCGCCGCGCAGCGCGAGGTCGTGGAGGAGACGCTCCTGTACGCCCTGGTGGCGGCGGGCCGGTGCGACGCCGCCCGCCGTCTGCTCGACGCCCGTCTCGACCGCGGATCCGCCCCACGGGACCGCCGGATGCTGGCCGCGCTGGATTCGGCCCCGGCGGCCGCGGACCTGCCGTCCCCGCAGTCCCGGTTCCGCCCCTGACGGGCCCGGCTGCCGCTCAGGGGCGGGAGACGTCGCCGAAGGCGTCCGGCGCCGGAAGCGGTGGGAACCGCCAGTCGCCGTTCAGCGAGAGGGAACCGGCCCGACGGTCCACCGAGTGCGCCGGCAGCCGCCCCCAGGAGGCCACCTCGGGTGTCTCCCAGGGGCCTTGAGGCTCACCACGCTGTCGTAACGGGCCCTGGCCTGAGCGACGACCCTGGGGCTGAGGCCGCCGCTCCAGTACCACAGGACCATGTTCCGGCCGGTGGAGCCGGTCGGCACGGCGCAGCCGGTCGCCAGGCCGCCGAGCGCGGTGCCGGCCAGGCCCGCGCGCAGCAGGCCTCTTCGTGAGAGCGGCACAGCTCCCACCGCCTTTCGGATGTCTTCGGTCTTCGCCTACGAGTCGACACCCTCCTGTCCGGCGCGTACGGCACGGCAGTACGCGCCGTACGCGTCGTCCCCGAAGACCGTGGCCAGGCTGGTGCGCAGCCCGTAACGGGACGCCGCCACGGCCAGGTTGGCGATACCGCCGGGGCTGACGCCCATGCCCTCGGTCCAGATCTCCTGGCCCGGGGCCGGCGGTCCGCCCAGCCCGGTGAGGACGAGGTCGTAGAAGAGCAGCCCGGTGAGCAGCACATCGGGCCGTTCGTCACCCACGGCGCATCCTCTCGTCAAAAGTCTGCAAGCGGTGCACGGGATCGTGCGCGCCTCTCAGGGATTTGGCAAGAGTCGAGCAGAACCGCGCATGGAAATGATGGGAGATGACGAGTACTGTTCACGACGTGCTGGCAGAGCGACGACATCAACTCATCCTGCGGGCCCTGCGCTCCGGCGGTCCCGCGGCCGTGACCGACCTCTCCGAACAGCTGGGCGTGAGCGCGGCCACCGTCCGCCGTGACCTGGTGAAGCTGGAGGAGGACGGTCTGCTGACGCGGGTGCACGGCGGCGCGGTCGTGGACGAGGGCGACCAGCCCTTCGCCGAGGTCGCCGAGGTGCGCGTGCCCGAGAAGGACGCCATAGCGGCCCGGGCCGCGTCCCTGGTCGAGGACGGCCAGTCGATCCTCCTCGACATCGGCACCACCGCCTACCGGCTGGCTCGCCAGCTGCACGGCCGCCGGCTCACCGTGATCACCAGCAACCTCGTGGTCTACGAGGAACTCGCGGACGACGAGGGCATAGAGCTGGTCCTGCTCGGCGGCATGGTCCGTCGCGAGTACCGCTCTCTCGTCGGCTTCCTCACCGAGGACAACCTCCGCCAGCTGCACGCCGACTGGCTCTTCCTCGGCACCAGCGGGGTGCGGCCGGGCGGCCAGGTGATGGACACGACCGTCGTCGAGGTACCGGTCAAGCGCGCCATGATCAAGGCAGCGGAGCGGGTGGTCCTGCTCGCCGACCGGGCCAAGTTCCCCGGGACGGGCATGGCGAAGGTGTGCGGTCCGGACGAGCTGGACGCAGTAGTGACGAACGCGCCGGTGGACGCGGCGACGCGGTCCTCCCTGGAGGAAGCGGGCGTGCAAGTGGTCGTGGCATGAGAACCAGGAAAGGCAGGACGGGCGTGAAGCTGACGATTCTGGGTGGCGGCGGGTTCCGGGTGCCGCTCGTGTACGGGGCACTCCTCGGGGACCGCGCCGAGGGCCGCGTCACCCAGGTCGTGCTGCACGACCTGGACGCGGGACGCCTCTCGGCCGTGGCCCGGGTCCTCGCCGAGCAGGCCGCCGGGGATCCGGACGCACCCGAAGTGAGCGTCACCACCGACCTCGACGACGCCCTGCGCGGCGCCGACTTCGTCTTCTCCGCGATCCGTGTCGGCGGCCTCGAAGGCCGCGCGGCCGACGAGCGGGTCGCCCTCGACGAGGGCGTTCTCGGCCAGGAGACGGTCGGCGCCGGCGGCATCGCGTACGGACTGCGCACGGTCCCCGTCGCCGTCGACATCGCGCGGCGCGTGGCCCGCCTCGCCCCGGACGCCTGGGTCATCAACTTCACCAACCCCGCCGGTCTGGTCACCGAGGCCATGTCCCGCCACCTGGGCGACCGGGTGATCGGCATCTGCGACTCACCGGTCGGCCTCGGCCGCCGCATCGCCCGGGTGCTGGGCGCCGATCCCCGCGAGGCCTGGATCGACTACGTCGGTCTCAACCACCTCGGCTGGGTACGGGGCCTGCGCGTCGCGGGCCGCGACGAACTCCCCCGCCTGCTCGCCGACCCCGAGCTGCTCGGCTCCTTCGAGGAGGGCAAGCTCTTCGGCCCCGAGTGGCTCCGGTCCCTGGGCGCGGTCCCGAACGAGTACCTGCACTACTACTACTTCAACCGCGAGGCGGTACGGGCCTACCAGCAGGCCGAGAAGACCCGGGGCGCCTTCCTGCACGACCAACAGGCCCGCTTCTACGACGAGATGAAGCACCCGGAAACCGCCGCACTGACGGCCTGGGACCGTACCCGCGCCGAACGCGAGGCCACGTACATGGCGGAGAACCGGGACGCGGCCGGCGCCGGCGAACGCGACGCGGACGACCTGTCCGGCGGATACGAGAAGGTCGCGCTCGCCCTGATGCGGGCCATCGCCCGCGACGAGCGCACCACCCTGATCCTCAACGTCCCCAATCGCGGCACCCTTTCGGTGCTCGACGCGGACGCCGTCATCGAAGTGCCGTGCCTGGTCGACGCCAACGGCGCGCACCCGGTCACCGTCGATCCGCTGCCGGACCACGCCACCGGTCTCGTGTGCGCGGTCAAGGGCGTGGAACGGGAGATCCTCGCCGCGGCCGAGAGCGGGTCCCGTACGACCGCGGTGAAGGCCTTCGCCCTGCATCCGCTCGTGGACTCGGTGAACGTGGCACGCAGACTGCTGGACGGCTACACAGCCGTCCACCCCGGCCTCGGGTATCTCACGTAGGCATCGGTCTCACCGCGCAGACGTCGATCGCAAGGAGATGTACGGCCATGCATGACGAACGCAGCCGCATCGAGGAGCGCGTCGCGCGCGTCCACGACCAGCGCATCAAGCCCGCGATCTACGCCGCGTCCCTGCCCTTCGAGGTCGAGGCGTGGCAGGCGCCCGGCGAGCCCGTCCCGTTCGAGGAGGCCGCGTCCGCCGGCTACGCGCCCTTCGCCATGGACACCCCGTGGGGGCCGCCCTGGGGCACGACCTGGTTCCGGATGCGCGGGACCGTACCGCCCGGGTGGGCCGGCCGGCGCGTCGAGGCGGTGATCGACCTGGGCTTCGTCGGCGACTGGCCCGGCAACCAGGCCGAGGCGCTCGTCCACCTCGCCGACGGCACCCCGCTGAAGGCGGTCAACCCGCTCAACCAGTACGTGCCGATCACCAACCCGGCGGCCGGCGGAGAGCGGATCGACTACCTGGTGGAGGCGGCCTCCAACCCGGACATCCTGGCCGACCACTTCGCCGCCACGACCCCGCTGGGCGACCCCCGCACCGCCGGCGACAAGCCGCTCTACACCTTCCGCCGCGCCGACCTCGCCGTCCTGGACGAGGAGGTCTGGCACCTCTCCCTCGACGTCGAGGTGCTGCGTGAACTGATGCTGGCTCTCGGCGAGCACGACCCGCGCCGGCACGAGATCATGCACACCCTGGACCGCGCGCTGGACGCCCTCGACCTGGACGACGTCTCCGGTACGGCGACAGAGGTCCGCGCGGTGCTCGCCCCGGCACTGGCCAAGCCGGCGCACGCCAGCGCCCACACCCTTTCCGGTGTCGGCCACGCGCACATCGACTCCACTGGCTGTGGCCGATCCGCGAGACGAAGCGCAAGACGTCCCGTACCTTCTCGAACGTCACGGCGCTCGCCGACGAGTACGAGGAGTTCGTCTTCGCCTGCTCGCAGGCCCAGCAGTACGAGTGGGTGCGTGACAACTACCCGCAGGTCTGGACCCGTATCAAGGAGTCCGTGAAGAAGGGCCAGTGGGCGCCGGTCGGCGGGATGTGGGTCGAGGCCGACGGGAACCTGCCCGGCGGCGAGGCCCTCGCCCGCCAACTCGTCCACGGCAAGCGGTTCTTCATCGACCACTTCGGAGTCGAGACGAAGGGCGTCTGGCTGCCCGACTCCTTCGGCTACAACGCCGCCTACCCGCAGCTCGCCAAGCTCGCCGGCAACGAGTGGTTCCTGACCCAGAAGCTCTCCTGGAACCAGACCAACAAGCTGCCCCACCACACCTTCTGGTGGGAGGGCATCGACGGCACGCGCATCTTCACGCACTTCCCGCCCGTCGACACCTACAACGCGCGCTTCAGCGGCGAGGAGATGGCCCACGCCGTCCGCAACTACGCCGACAAGGGGGGCGGCACCCGCTCGCTGGCCCCCTTCGGCTGGGGCGACGGCGGTGGCGGCCCCACCCGCGAGATCATGGAAAGGGCCCGTCGGCTGGCCGACCTGGAGGGCTCCGCGAAGGTCGTCGTCGAACACCCCGACGCGTTCTTCAAGGCCGCCCGCGAGGAGTACCCGGACGCCCCGGTCTGGGTCGGTGAGCTCTACCTGGAGCTGCACCGCGCCACCTACACGTCCCAGGCCCGCACCAAGCAGGGCAACCGGCGCAGCGAACACCGGCTCCGCGAGACCGAGTTGTGGGCCACCACGGCCGCGCTGCGCACCCCGGACTACTCCTACCCGTACGAGAAGCTCGACCGGCTCTGGAAGACGGTCCTCCTCCACCAGTTCCACGACATCCTGCCGGGCTCCTCGATCGCGTGGGTGCACCGCGAGGCGGAGGCCGAATACGCGCGGGTGGCCGAGGAGTTGGAGGCCCTCACGGCGGAGGCCGTGGCCGCGCTGGGCACGGGGGAGACGCTCGTCCTCAACACGAGCCCGTACGACCGCTCCGAGGTGGTCCGTACGTCGACGGGTGTGCCGATGTACGTGGAGGTGCCGGCGAGCGGCAGCGCACCGCTCGCCGTCGCCGAGCCGCCGCGCCCGGTCACCGTCACCGGCCGCGTCCTCGACAACGGCCTGGTCCGGGTCGAGTTGGCCGACGACGGGACCCTCGCCTCCGTACGCGACCTGAGGGCGGACCGCGAAGTACTGGCCGACCGGGGCAACCTGCTCCGGCTGCACACCGACCTTCCCAACCACTGGGACGCCTGGGACATCGATAAGCACTACCGCAACCGCTTCACGGACCTCCTGGACGCCGAGTCGGTCACCGTCGTGGAGGAGGACCCGCTGCTCAGCTCGATCCGGGTGGAGCGCGCCTTCGGACGGGGTTCGAGGATCTCCCAGACGATCACGGTCAGGGCGGGCAGTCCCCGCATCGACTTCGAGACGGAGATCGACTGGCACGAGGCGGAGAAGATCCTCAAGGCCGCCTTCCCGGTGGACATCCGGGCACCGCACTCGTCCGCGGAGATCCAGTTCGGCCATGTCCGGCGCCCCACCCACACCAACACGAGCTGGGAGGCGGCCCGCTTCGAGGTGTACGGCCACCGCTGGGTGCACATCGGCGAACCGGGGTACGGCGTCGCGGTCGTCAACGACTCGACGTACGGCCACGACGTCTCCCGCACGGTCCGCGAGGACGGCGGCACGACGACCGTCCGGCTGTCCCTGGTGCGCGCCCCGCGCGTGCCCGACCCCGAGGCCGACCAGGGCAGGCACCGCTTCACGTACGCGCTGCTGCCGGGCGCGAGTATCGAGGACGCGATCGCCGAGGGCTACGCCCTGAACCTGCCGCTGCGGATCGCCGAGGCGGCGCCGGCCGAACCGGTCGTCTCCGTCGACGGCGAGGGCGTGACGATCGAGGCGGTCAAGCTCGCCGACGACGCCTCCGGCGATGTCGTCGTACGCCTCTACGAGTCCCGGGGTGGCCGCGCCACCGGCACCCTTCGCACCGCGTTCCCGCTGGCCGGGGCCCAGTTGACCGACCTGCTGGAGCGCCCGCTGGCGACGGCGGAGACGGCCGCGAACACGGTGCCGCTCACGCTGCGCCCCTTCGAGGTGCAGACCGTGCGGCTGGCCGTGCGGCGGCGGTGACCGTCGCCTCGGTGAGGGGTACCCGGCCGTCCGTGACGGCCGGGTACCCCACGCCCGAGAGCGTCAGCCGGTGAACCCGGCCGTGATGGACGTGAACTGCCAGTTGTTCTGGCTGATCCCCGAGCAGTTGCTCACCACGCCGCCACCGGGGCAGGGCCGGTCGCGGTTGACGGACCAGAAGGCGAGCCGGGCGATGTGGTGCGAGTTCGCCCAGTCGCGGATCTGCGTCCAGATCGCCGGGGTGGTGTTCTCCTGCTGGTCGCTGAGACCGTTCATCCCGGAGATGCCGATGTGCGCGTAGGCCGTCGCGTCGTCCCAGCCGTAGGTCGACTTGAGCTTGGTCTTGAGACCTTCGGAGGCGCCCACCGTGTTGCCGTACATGTCGGAGCCGCCACCGAAGTCGAACGGCATGATCGTGAAGACGTCGATGTTGGCGTTGAGCGCCTTGGACTGCTCGATGAGCCGGTTGCCCCAGGACGTCGGGCCGGTCGTCGAGGTGCCGAAGGTGACGATCGTGCGCAGGCCCGGGTTGTTCGCCTTGACCGTCTTCAGCGCGGTCAGGATGCGGTCCTGGACCGCGGCGTTCTCGAACTCGTCGGTGTTCTCGATGTCCATGTCGATCGCCTTGAGTCCATAGGCGTCGATCACCTTCTGCAGCGCCGCGGTCAGCGCGCTCGCGGAGGAGCAGTTGGCGCCGAGCTTGCTGCCGGACCAGCCGCCGAACGACGGCACGATGTCACCGCCCGCCGACCGGATCGAGTTGATGACACTCTGGTCGTTGCCGCCGGTCAGCGGCCTGCTGCCGTCCCAGGCGGGGTTGCAGCCGCCCGAGTCGAGCATGAACGCCATGGTGTACCACTTGATGCCGGTCGAGCTCATCACCGACGTCGCGCTCGGCGGATCGCCCCAGCCGAGGTAGAGGTAGGGCGCGGCCTGCTTGAAGCCGGTGCCTCCGCCGGTGCCCGCGTCGGTCGTCACGCTCAGCGCGTTGGAGGCGGCCGAGGTGTTCCCGGCCGCGTCGCGGGCCTTCACCGTGAAGGTGTAGGCCGTGCTGGGGGAGAGCCCGCTGACCGTCGCGCTCGTGCCCGAGACGCTCAGCACCTGGTTCGAGCCGCTGTAGATGTCGTACGCGGTCACGCCGACGTTGTCCGTCGACGCGTTCCACGCCAGCGACACGCTCGACGAGGTCTTGGCCGTGGAGCGCAGGCTCGCCGGCGCCGTCGGGGCCTGGCTGTCCGAGCCACCGCCGCCGGGGCCGTCCAGGCTGATGTCGTCCGCGTAGTAGGTGCCCTGCCCGTACCAGCCATGGGTGTAGATCGTGGCGCTGGTCTGCGCGGCACCGGTCTTGAAGGACACGGTCAGCTGGCTGTACGTCGAAGTGGAGGTCGTCCACGTCGAGGCTCCGCCGTCCACGCCGAGGTACACATAGCTGCCGCGCACCCAGCCCGAGAGGCTGTAGCTGGTGTTCGGCTGGACCGAGACGGTCTGGCTGCACTTGGCGTTGTCACTCGAACTCGCGGCGCCCGCAAGGGCTTTGGAGCCGCCGTGCACGGGACTGGAGACGACCGACCCCAGGTTCCCCGTGCAGGTCCAGGGGGAGAGACTGCCCGATTCGAGGCCGGGGTTGGACAGGATGTTGGCCGCTTGGGCCGTGCCGGGCAGGGCGACCGCCCCGGCCAGAGCCAGAGCGGCGGAGCCGAGCAGGGCGAGGAAAGTGCGTCTGGAGCGTCGGAAAGGTGTGATGCGCACGCGATCTCCCTGGTGAAATGGGGGTGTTCGGGAGTGCTGGAGGTGCGCAACCAAGTTGGTATGGACCAATGCAGCTGTCAAGACGCTGTGCGTGGATTGGTCCAGACCGGTAGTTCCGACGGTGTGGTGGGAAGCGGCTATACGGGTGCGATGCCGGCCGGCGCACTTGCGGCGACGGGGGCCGTGACGGGCCCGGCGGCGGGTTCCGTGACCGGCCCCGGGACGGCCTCCGCGTCCGGGGCGGCGGTGGCCTGGGCGGGCACTGCCGGGAGGGTCTGAGCCGGGGTCTCCGTCCGCTGCTGCGGCAGCGACACCGGGCGCAGTGGACGGGGGCCCGCGACCACCGTGTAGTCCTGCGCGAGACGCGACGGCACCAGCTCGCCCGGGTCCTCACCGAGCGCCAACCGCACCGCCGCCCAAGGGGCGTTGATCCCGCACAGCGCGAGCTGGTGCAGCCCGCCCGCGGGCCGGGTGTTGACGTCCATGAGAACGGGCTCGTCCCCGTACATCCGGAACTGGATGTTCGTCAGATAGTGCAGCTCGAAGGCCTCCGCGATCCGGCGCGCCGGATCGATCCACGAGGGATGGAGGGTGAAGCCGCGGCGCCGCCCGTTCTTGGTGCGGCCCACCGCCATCCGCACCCGGCCGTCGGGCCCGGTGAGGCAGTCGACGGACACCTCCGGCTGCTCCAGGCGCGGCATCACCAGCCAGTCGACGGGCCGCTCGGCCTGCCGCACCGCGTCCATCACCAGATCGAGCGGCATGTAGGGACTCGGGAACCCGTTGAGATGCGCGAGCGAGAAGGGGGCGCGCGTGATGATGCGGAAACCCACTCCGCCCGCGCCCGCCGCCGGCTTGAAGCACGCCTTGTGCCCGGCCTCCTCCAGCGCCTCGACCGCGGTCAGCAGCTCCTCCGCCGTCCGCACCCGCCACCAGGGCGGCACCGGAATGCCCTGCGCCTGGAGCGCCTCGTACGCCGTCACCTTGTCGTGGAAGACGGCCACGGCCTCGGCGGGCGGCGCGAGCAGAGCGGTACCCAGTGCGGCGAACTCCGCGCGATGCGCCAC
The DNA here is from genome assembly GCF_042723265.1 of Streptomyces sp. NPDC058371. Taxonomy (NCBI): domain Bacteria; kingdom Bacillati; phylum Actinomycetota; class Actinomycetes; order Kitasatosporales; family Streptomycetaceae; genus Streptomyces; species Streptomyces sp. NPDC058371. Next base: position 439,611 of record NZ_JBHXJC010000001.1, read on the forward strand.
GATCGCCGCCTGGTAGAGGACGGGGACGAAGACATCGATGCCATGGCGCGCGCACTGGTCCAGCGCGTACTCGACGTAGGCCGCCGGGGAGAGCCCTTCCGGCTCCAGCGCGGCGATGTCGGCCGCGGCCAGGATGGGGGAGTCGGCGTCGCCGTGCGTGGCGTGGATCTCGACGGGCCGGCCGTGCGGATTGCTCCGCAGCTGATCCATGAAGAACACGTTCTCCGCGTACGTGCGGTTGAGCCAGACGCGTACGCGAGAGCCCATGCAGGCCGCCTTTCACAGTTTCCGGGCACAGCGGAGCAGGCCGTGCCCGGCCAGGGGGGAGGGAGGTACACCGAGCCGCCGTACGCCGTGGAAGGCTCGTGACAGCTGTGTTGGGGCGATCATAGGGGGCGCGGAGCACCTGTGACGCTACGGGCGTGTTACGGATTCCCCGGATGTCCACGCGGGTTCGCCCGATGCCGGCGCCGTGCCCAGCCGGACGGCCCTTGTCCGTGGCAGGGCAGATGTGTTCTTGTGGTCCCCATCGGGATCTCGGAGGGGGCGGGAGTGGAGTCGACGGCCGATCGTCCGGGACACCTGCTGGCCATCAGCGATCTGCACATCGGATACGCCGAGAACCGCGCCCTGGTCGAGGCCATGCGCCCCACGTCCGACCACGACTGGCTGCTGGTCGCCGGAGACGTCGCGGAGACCGTGGCCGACATCCGCTGGGCCCTCGGCACGCTCGCCGGCCGCTTCGGCAAGGTGATCTGGGCCCCCGGCAACCACGAGCTGTGGACGCACCCGAAGGACCCCGTCACCCTGCGCGGCGTCGCCCGCTACGAGCATCTGGTCGCCCTCTGCCGCGACCTCGGCGTCCTCACTCCGGAGGACCCCTACCCGGTCTGGAACGGATCGGGCGGTCCCGCGGTCGTGGCACCCCTGTTCCTGCTGTACGACTACTCGTTCCTGCCGCCGGGGTGCGCGACCAAGGCCCAGGGCCTGGCCTACGCGGAATCGACCGGCATCGTCTGCACCGACGAGCACGTACTGCACCCCGATCCCCACCCCAGCCGCGACGCCTGGTGCCGGGCCCGGATCGCCGAGACCGAGCGCCGGCTCGCCGAACTGCCCGAAGAGCTGCCGACCGTGCTGGTCAACCACTACCCGCTGGACCGGCACCCCACCGACATCCTGCGCTACCCCGAGTTCGCGATGTGGTGCGGCACCCGGCTGACCGCCGACTGGCACCGCAGATTCCGCGCCGAGGTCATGGTCTACGGACATCTCCACATCCCGCGGACCACCTGGCACGAGGGCGTCCGCTTCGAAGAGGTGTCGGTGGGCTACCCCCGTGAGTGGAGCAAGCGACCGGGACCGCCCGGCACGCTGCGCCGCATTCTGCCGATGGAGGTCGGAGCAGGTGATCGAGGAGCTGCTCCCGGAGTCGGTCGTGGCCGTGGAGACACACGGTGACGACGAGACCGGGCGCGCCACGCTGTACCCCGAGGAAGAGGCGCTGATCGCGCGTGCCGTGGAGAAGCGGCGCCGCGAGTTCACCGCGGCGCGCGCCTGTGCGCGCCGTGCCATGGAGAAACTCGGCGTGACCCCGCAGGCCGTCCTCACCGGGGAGCGCGGAGCACCCCTGTGGCCGGAGGGTGTGGTCGGCAGCATGACGCACTGCGAGGGCTACTGTGCCGCCGCACTGGTCCGCGCCGCCGACCTCGCGTCCCTCGGCATCGACGCCGAGCCCCATCTCCGGCTCCCGGACGGCGTCCTCGCCTCCATCGCCCTGCCCGCGGAGCTGGAGCGGCTGCGCCGGCTGAGCGCCGACGCCCCCGACGTCCAGTGGGACCGGCTGCTCTTCAGCGCCAAGGAGTCCGTCTACAAGGCGTGGTTCCCGCTCACGGAGAAGTGGCTGGACTTCTCCGAGGCGGACATCGCCCTCTCGGTGGACCCGGCGTCCGGGAGCACGGCACCGTCGGGCCGCTTCCGCGCCGAACTCCTGGTGCCCGGCCCGCTGTTGGGCCACGAGCGCGTCCGGTCCTTCGACGGACGCTGGACCGTGCAGCGGGGGCTGCTGGCGACGGCGGTCAGCGTGCCGCACCCCTAGCCGGGCGTCACCGGCGCACAGTCAGCCGGGGTCGGGGCACCAGTCGTGCAGCAGACGGAAGAACGCCTGCTCGTTGCCCGCGAGGCCGGCCGCCGCCAGGGCTCGCTCCGCCTCCGCCAGGGCGGCGGGCGGCACCACGGGTGGTCGGCTGGCGTCCGGCGGACCGTCGAACGCCGCTCGTACGGTGTGCAGCAGACGCAGATAGGCCTGGACGGCGGCGCGTTCGTGATCGGTCAGTACGGCGGTCGGCATCGGACGGCTCTCCCCTGGTCGGCTTGTCGAAGCGGTACGTGTCGTGACCGTTCGTGCGGTGCGGACGCCCCCCGGCACGGCAGCGGCGGACAGCGCTTCCGCCCCCGCGCACCGGTGACACGACTCCAGCTTGCCGTCCACCACTGACAATCCGGTTTCTCCCCCATTCCCGACTTCGCTCGGCCGGGGCCCGACGTGGTGGTCCGCCCGCTTAGCGGAGGCGAAACCTCCCGGAAATCCCTGGTGGGACAAGGGCCCTACGCTGGAGTGAAGGGTGGTGAACCGCCGCTTGCGCGGCCTGGATCAGGAGGCGAGCCCGTGACCGACGTACCGCCTCGGCGTCCGCGGCGCAGCGGACGGCTGCGCCCGGTGGGCGACGGGGAACTGCGACTGCACTTCCGTGTCGTGCACGGCTACCGGCGCGCCTTCCGCATGGCGGGCGAGGGCCCGCCGCTCGTCCTGATCCACGGCATCGGCGACTCGTCGGCGACCTGGGCGGAGCTGATCCCCGACCTCGCCCGCACCCACACCGTCATCGCGCCCGACCTGCTCGGCCACGGCGCCTCGGACCGGCCGCGGGCCGACTACTCGGTGGCGGCGTACGCGAACGGGGTGCGTGACCTGCTCACCACGCTCGGCGTCGAGTCCGCCACCCTCGTCGGGCACTCGCTCGGCGGCGGCGTCGCCATGCAGTTCGCCTACCAGTTTCCCGAGCGCACCGAGCGGCTCATCCTCGTCAGCGCGGGCGGCGTCGGCCGTGAGGTCAACCCCGTACTGCGGGCGGTCTCCCTGCCGGGGGCCCATCTCATGCTCTCCACGCTGCGGTTGCCCGGCATGCGGTTCCAAGTGGGTCTGTTCGCACGGGCGATGAGGCTCCTCGACACCGACCTGGGCCAGGACGCACCGGAGTTGCTCACGCTCGTGGACGCGCTGCCCGACACGAACTCCCGCACCGCGTTCATCCGCACGCTGCGCGCGGTGGTCGACTGGCGCGGACAGGCGGTGACCATGCTCGACCGCTGCTATCTGACCGAGGGCATGCCGACGATGCTGCTGTGGGGCGGCCGGGACAGCGTGGTGCCGGTACGGCACGCGTACGGCGCCCACGAGGCGATGCCCGGCAGCCGTCTGGAGATCTTCGAGGGCGCGGGCCACTTCCCCTTCCACAGCGACCCGGGCCGCTTCGTCGCCGCCGTCGAGGAGTTCACGAGCACCACCGACCCGGCCGACTGGAGCCGTGAGCACTGGCGCGAACTCCTGCGCGCCGGCCGGCCCGGCAGCGCCGCCGGGCAGCCCGACACGGTCCGCAGCCGTGCCGCGGAACGCGACCTGCGGGAGGCGAGCGAACGCAGCGCGACCTGACGCCGCAGGCCGGTGTCCTCGGTCAGTACGCCCGCTGCTCGCGGTCGGCCGGCGGGGTCGCCGTGGCCCCCTCGCGGGCGGCCGCGACGACGGGTGACCGCCGCAGGGCGAGGGACATCCGCACGAGATCGCGCGGACCGTCGGTGGGCTCGGACGGTTCAGCGGCCGCCGCCGAGCTGATGACACTGCCGTCCGGGTCGGCGGCCCTGGCCCGCACCGCCGCCGTCACCATTGCGGCGTCGGCCTCGGCGTGCGCCTGTGCGGGATCCGTGCCCGCCGCCACGGCCGTGTCGTAGGCACGTGCGCGCACCCCCGTGTCGAAGTAGGGGTTCAGGCCCAGCAGGCCGTCGTGGATGTCGGACTCCCGCTGGGTCACCAGGAGTTCGGCGGGAGACCACCAGGAGATCCGCACCCCGCGGTCCCCGTGGACGGCGACCGAGCGCAGCTCGCGCCAGAGCGGCCCGAGCCTGCGGTACGTCGACCAGGTGTGCCAGCTGTCCCCGAGGCGTCGGCAGGCGAGCGGGAGACAGAAGCCGAGCGCGGTGAACTGGGCGCCCGCGGAGGCCAGTACGGGTGCCACATTGGTGCTCAGACCGTCCAGGTCGCCGCCGTTCCAGCGGGCGGCCACCGCGGTCAACTTGGCTGCCGCGTAAGGGATGTTGAAGAGGAAGCCGAGGGCGATCACGAGCAGCCCGGCGCGCAGCCAGCCGCTCACCTGAAGCGCCCAGCGCCAGCACATCACGTTCATCGCGACGCCCGAGACGGTGAGGGCGACGAGATAGAGCACGATCATCTCGCGGATGAACGGCGTGTTGGCGTAGTAGGTGTCGAGGTCCCGCAGCCGCTCCCGGGGAGTGTCGCCGAGGACGAAGAGCACGATCAGCGTGACGCTCACCAGGCTGTATCCGCCGATCCAGCGCCGGGTGATCCGGCGGGTCACCTCCGGCGGGCCGCCGCGCCAGTACACGATGAGGACGAGACAGGAGGCGCTGAAGGCGCTCAACAGGCAGTAGACCAGCGGTGCCGAGACATTCGGGATCCCGGTGACGTCGTTGACCTCGGCGATCGTCGGCGGGGCCGCGAAGAGGAACACCAGCGCGGCCAGGGCCAGCAGCACGCCCACGGACCGCAGCAGCGGGTCGCGCCAGCCGCGAAGGAGCGCGGGCGCCTTGAAGGCGAGGGCCACGCCCATGGTGGCGGCCGGGATGTAGTAGCTGGGTCCGTCCATCGTCTTCGGCGTCTCCCGGGGTGGTCAGCCCTGCGGGCCGCGGTAGCCCAGGGAGGCCTCGATCCGGCCCGCCAGCCCGTCCCGCCGCACGGGCCCGCGCAGCGCCGAACCGGCCAGCCACGTACGGCACTTGCTGGCGAGCAGCAGACCGAAGCTCTCGGCCTCCTTCTCGTCGCGGAGGTCGAACCGGGTGCGGGCCGCCACCTTCAGCACCGTCGCCTGAAGGTCCGCGCCGTCACTGAGGAGCCGGGCCGCGACGGCCGCGCCCGCGACGTGATGGCTGCAGTGCCCGGCCTTCATGTGCCACAGCTCGTGCCCGAGGATCACTAACTGGTGGTCGGGGGCGGTGCGTTGCTCGATGACGACGAGATCCTGGTCGGCCATGTCGAGCCACAGCCCGCTGGCGGTGCCGGGCGGGAACGCGGCCGTACGGTACTGCACGGGGCGACCGCGGCGTCTGCTCATGGCGTCGCACAGGGCGGCGTACAGATCGGCGGGCTCCGCCGGCGCCGGGAGCGAGAGTTCCGCGACCAGTTCACCGCACAGGCGGCGCATGTCCTTGCCGATGCCCACAGTTCTCCCCCGGATCACGACTCGGGCCGCTTGACGCTTTCCAGGAGCATGTCCAGCCATTCCGCGACCTTGTCCCGGTGCTGGTCGGTGGGCAGCTGTGCGGCCCGCCAGGCGATCCCGCGGACGCCGTGGTCCTGGAGCAGCCGCTCCAGCGGGTCGTGGGCGGCCAGGGCAGCCGCGCGCTCGCGGTCGGCGAGCTGTTGGAGGAGTTCCTGCTCGCAGCGCTGGAGGGCGCTCGCAAGCGCCTCGGGGTCTTCGGCGGTGAGGAAGCCGGCATGGACGCGGAAGAAGCGCTGGATCGCGTCGCAGTGCTCCATGGTGGGGCGTCGGTCGCCGTTGATGAGGGCTCCGGCCTGCTGACGCGACATGCCCGCGCCGTCGGCTATCTCCTGCTGCGTGTATCTGCGTCCGTTGGGCTTGAGCCGGGTGCGGCGCAGGAGGTCGAAGCGCTGCAGAAAGCGCGTCTGCAGATCGGGTTCCCCGGCGGGCCGGCCGCTCAACAGGGCCCTGACCACGGGGTCGGGGACGCCGGACTCGGCCGAGAGCCGGCGGACGTCGAAGACCTCGCCGGGCTGCACACCGAGCCGGTCGGCGAGTGCGGTGACCCGGGCCACGACGGCCGGCAGCAGAACCGTCGCCGTGGCGCCCGGAACCTCGAAGCCATCCGTCACCGACAGATCTCCTACGTCTCTCTCAGGTAATTCACAAGATGCTCAGGAACCATCCGGAGACTATCCGCTTGTTCGAACCCGCATCCAGGTCTCGCCACAACTGTGGCGAGATTCAGCCGTCAACAGGCAGCGAATGCCACGATAGTTGACACGCCTCCGTCACGGGCAGCAGGATCAGGGCGCCGCGTGAAGGCCGCATAGGCAAGAGGGGTGACCTCCCGATGGCGTACCAGGCAGGAGGGCAGCGGTCTCAGCCGCGGCCCGTTCCCGAGAGTCTCGAAGCGCAGGCGTATCTGCAGGACTACGCCGCACTTCTCGAGGCCCTCCCTTTCCCCTCGGTCGTGTTCGACCATCGCTGGGACGTCGTCCTGTCCAACGCCGCGTTCGAGACACTTTTCCGAGGTGTCGGCCCTCATCCGACGGCCATGCCGGGCGACAACTTCCTCCGGTTCGTCCTGTTCCACCCGGACGCGGGCACGATCCTCGGTGATCACGAGTCGAGTTGGTGTCTGCCGATGCTCGCCCACTTCGCGGCCTCGCTGGAGCGGCACGGGCAGGACCGCGGTCTGCAGTCGATCCGCCGGGACATCGCCCAGGACCCGATCATGGAAGCCGCCTACCGGCACGGGCTGCCGCACTGGATCCGCGCGGTCGGCGCGAACGCCGTGGAGCACGACGGCGCCGTCCGTCCTCTCGTGCACCCCGACCCGCGCTGGGGCCGCACGGACTGCCGGATCGTCGGGGAGACCCCCAACACCCTGCAGAACATGGGCTATGCGCGGATGACGCTGGTGCTGCGTGAGTCGCGCAAGGCGACGCCGGCACCCCGCAGGACGCGTACCGCCCGACACGGCACCGCGCATCTCAGGATCGTGTAACTCCCTTTCCCGAAGACCCTGTTCACCGCCGCACGTCCTTCGCCGGCCCTGTTCCCGGTAAGAGAGCCATGTGACATAGTACTGACGTGAGTACGCGACTGACCTGCGATGTCGTCGTAGTCGGAGCCGGCATGGTCGGCGCCGCCTGTGCCTGGTACGCGGTCCGGGCGGGTCTCGACGTCGTCCTCGTGGACCGCGGCCCGGTGGCCGGCGGCACGACCGGCGCCGGCGAGGGCAATCTGCTCGTCTCCGACAAGGAACCCGGCCCCGAACTCCGGCTGGCCCTGCTGTCGGGGCGGCTGTGGGCCGGCCTCGCCGAGGAGCTGGGCGAGGCGATCGAGTACGAGGCCAAGGGCGGCCTCGTCGTCGCCTCCACGCCCGAGGGGCTGACCGCCCTGGAGACCTTCGCCGCGGGCCAGCGGGCGGCCGGGGTCACGGCACGGCCCGTGCCCGGGGATCAACTCCACGATGTGGAACCGCATTTGGCATCCGGGCTCGCGGGCGCCGTGCACTATCCGCAGGACACCCAGGTGATGCCCGCCCTGGCCGCCGCGCATCTGGTCCGGTCCTCGGGGGCGCGGCTGCTCACCGGTCGGACGGTGACCGGGGTGCTGCGCGCAACGGACGGCTCGCTGCGCGGGGTGCGTACCGACCAGGGGGACCTGCACGCTCCGGTGGTCGTCAACGCGGCCGGAACCTGGGGCGCCGAAGTGGCCGCGCTGGCGGGCGTCCCGCTGCCGGTTCTGCCCCGGCGCGGCTTCGTGCTGGTGACCGAGCCGCTGCCGCGGCGGGTCCGGCACAAGGTGTACGCCGCGGACTATGTCGCCGACGTGGCCAGCGACTCGGCCGCGCTGCAGTCCTCGCCGGTCGTGGAGGGAACCGCCGCCGGACCGATCCTGATCGGCGCGAGCCGTGAACGGGCCGGCTTCGACCGCTCCTTCTCGCTGCCGGTGGTACGGGCGCTCGCCGCGGGCGCGACCCGGCTCTTCCCGTTCCTCTCGGACGTACGGGCCCTGCGCACCTACGTGGGATTCCGGCCGTACCTGCCCGACCACCTTCCCGCCATCGGCCCCGACGCGCGGGTTCCCGGACTCTTCCACGCCTGCGGGCACGAGGGCGCGGGCATCGGTCTCGCCACCGGTACCGGGCATCTGCTCGCCCAGGTCCTCGCCGGGAGGACGCCCGACCTGGACCTCGCGCCCTTCCGGCCCGACCGCTTCCCCGAGGAGGTCGCGTGAATCCCCGGGAACCGGCCGGGGGCCTGCCCCTGGCGGCGTTCACCGTCACCCTCGACGGCCGTGAGCTGGAGGCACGGCCCGGGCAGACGGTCGCCGCCGCGCTGTGGACTGCCGGAGTCACCTCGTGGCGTGCCACCCGCGGGGCAGGCAGGCCGCGCGGAGTCTTCTGCGGCATCGGCATCTGCTTCGACTGCCTGGTGACCGTCAACGACCGCCCCAATCAACGTGCTTGTCTCGTCCCGGTCCGGCCGGGCGACGCGATCCGCACCCAGGAGGGGACCGGTCACGATGACTGAGCGCCCGCATCTCGCGGTGATCGGCGCCGGCCCCGCGGGCCTGGCCGCGTCCCTGGCCGCGGCGTCTCGCGGCGTCCGGGTCACCCTGATCGACTCGGCGGCCGAGGCGGGCGGGCAGTTCTACCGGCACCCCGCAGCGGAGTTGAGTGCGCGCCGCCCACTCCAGCAGTCACGGACCTGGGCAAGGCTGGTGCGGGGTCTCGCCGATCAGGTGCGGGCGGGCGCGATCGAGCACTTGACGGACCACCACGTGTGGGTCGTCGAGGGTGGTGCGCCGGGGGAGGGCGGGGGAGTGGCGGGCGGGTGTGGCGCCTACGGGGGCGTCCTTGGCGGGCGTACGGGCGGGGTGGATGCGGTCGACGGGGGCGTCCTTGGCGGGCGTACGGGCGGGGTGGATGCGGTCGACGGGGCCGTCCTTGGCGGGCGCACGGCCGAGGTGGATGCCGCCGACAGGGCCGCCCCTGCCCGACGTGCGGCGGGACCGGTGGTGAGCCCCGCGGTGCCGCGTCCCGGAGGGTTCGCCGTGCATGCCCTGCTCGGCCCCCTCCAGGAGGAGTCCGCCGTCGTCCGCGCGGACGCCGTCCTCCTCGCCACGGGCGGATACGAGCGGGTCCTGCCGTTCCCCGGCTGGACGCTCCCCGGGGTCGTCACCGCCGGTGGAGTCCAGGCCCTGCTCAAGGGCGCGCTCGCCGTGCCGGGCCGGACCGCCGTGGTGGCCGGGAGCGGGCCGCTGCTGCTGCCCGTGGCGACCGGGCTCGCCGCAGCCGGTGTCGATGTCGCCGCGCTCGTCGAGTCCGCCGCCCCGAGGGCGTTCGTACGCCGGGCCGGGACGCTGGCGGCCCGGCCGGACAAGCTCGCCGAGGGCGCCCGGTACGCGGCCCGACTCCTGTGCCACCGCGTCGCGTTGCTCGCACACCACACCGTCGTCGAGGCGCACGGCGGCGAGCGGCTGGAAGCGGTGACGGTGGCCCGGCTCGACACCGCCGGGCGGGTACGGCCCGGCACCGGGCGACGTATCCCCTGCGACACCCTCGCCGTCGGACACGGCATGCTCCCGCACACCGACCTCGCCGAGGCGCTCGGCTGCCGTATCGAAGGCCTGAACGTCCATGTCGACCGCGAACAGCGCACCGACGTGCCCGGCGTCTGGGCCGCCGGCGAGACCACCGGCATCGGGGGCGCGGCGCTCGCGCTCGCCGAGGGACACATCGCGGGGCGTTCGATCGCCGCCCGGCTGAACGGCGCGGAACCCGACCCGCGCCAGTGGTCCGCGGCCGCCAAGTCCCGTACCCGGCTACGGGAGTTCTTCGCCGCGCTCGACGCCGTCTGTGCTCCGCCCGCGCACTGGCCGGAGCAGGTCACCGACGACACCGTCGTGTGCCGCTGCGAAGAGGTCACCGGCGGGGCGGTCCGGGCGGCGGTGACCGGGCTGGGGGCCGGAGACGTCCGTACGGTCAAGCTCCTCACCCGCGCCGGGATGGGGTGGTGCCAGGGCCGGATGTGCGAGTCGGCGGTCGCGGGGCTCGCCGGCTGCGAACAGGTCCCCGTACGACGGCTGTTGGCCCGTCCGGTGCCACTCGGGGTGCTCGCCCGGGCGGGCTATCCCGAGGCGACCGACCGACCGACCCCGAGCCCGGCAGCCGGAGTCAGGCAGGCCCGCGGCGAGTGAACCGTAGGGCTCGATGCAATGTCACACTCCATGGAGAGGGGTTCCGCTCATGGTCACCACCGAGAACCGTCCCTGGCGCGGCGTCCTCGTCGCCACCGCCCTCCCGTTCGACGACGACCTGTCCGTCGACCACGACCGGTACGCCGAGCACTGCGCCTGGCTCGTCGAGAACGGCTGCGACGGTGTCGTACCGAACGGCTCGCTCGGTGAGTACCAGGTCCTCACGCCCGAGGAGCGCGCGCGGGTCGTCGAGACGGCCGTGTCCGCGGTCGGCGGCTCCCGGGTGATGCCGGGTGTCGCCGCCTACGGATCCGCCGAGGCCCGCCGCTGGGCCGAGCAGGCCCGGGACGCGGGCTGCGGATCCGTCCTGCTGCTCCCTCCGAACGCGTACCGCGCCGACGAGCGCTCCGTGCTCGCGCACTACGCGGAGGTCGCCAGGGCGGGGGTGCCGGTCGTGGCGTACAACAACCCCGTCGACACCAAGGTCGACCTGGTGCCCGAACTGCTCGCGAAGCTGCACGGCGAGGGGTCGATCCAGGCGGTCAAGGAGTTCTCCGGCGATGTGCGCCGGGCCTACCGGCTGGCCGAACTCGTCCCGGAACTGGACCTGTTGGCCGGCGCCGACGACGTCCTGCTGGAGCTGGCCGTCGCGGGTGCGAAGGGCTGGGTGGCGGGCTTCCCGAACGCGTTGCCCACCGCGACCGTCGAGCTCTACCACGCCGCCGTCGGCGGCGACCTCGACACGGCGGGCAAGCTCTACCGGCAGCTGCACCCGCTGCTGCGCTGGGACTCCAGGACCGAGTTCGTCCAGGCCATCAAGGTGTCCATGGACATCGCCGGCCGGTACGGCGGTCCGGTCCGACCGCCGCGCGTACCGCTGCTGCCCGGGCAGGAGGCCGCGGTCCGCGCCGCCACCGAGCAGGCCGTCGCCGCCGGCCTCGGCTGACCCCCTCGTCGATCATCAGGAGTTCCTCGCCCCCCGTATCTCATCAGGAGATTCCCGACCGCCCGTCGACCACCAGGAGTTACGGATCCCATGCGCAGCAGACTCGTCCTGCACGCCGTCGACTCGCACACCGAGGGCATGCCGACCCGGGTCGTCACCGGAGGCATCGGCACGATCCCCGGCGCGACCATGAACGAGCGGCGGCTGTACTTCCGTGCGCACCGCGACGACATCAAGCGGCTCCTGATGAACGAACCGCGCGGCCACGCGGCGATGAGCGGCGCCGTCCTCCAGCCGCCCACCCGACCCGACTGCGACTACGGCGTCGTCTTCATCGAGGTCTCGGGATATCTCCCGATGTGCGGGCACGGCACCATCGGCGTCGCGACGGTGCTGGTGGAGACCGGCATGGTCGAGGTCGTCGAGCCGGTCACCACCATCCGGCTCGACACCCCGGCGGGCGTCGTCGTCGCCGAGGTCGCGGTCGAGGACGGCGCCGCCGGGGCCGTGACCCTGAGGAACGTGCCGTCCTTCGCCGTCGGCCTCGACCGCAGGGTGACCCTGGCCGACGGACGGACGGTGACGTACGACCTCGCCTACGGCGGCAACTTCTACGCGATCCTGCCGCTCGCGGAGTTCGGGCTGCCCTTCGAGCGTGCCCGCAAGGACGACATGCTCCGGGCCGCCCTCGCGCTGATGGACGCCATCGGCGAAGCGGGCGGACCGGTGCACCCCGAGGACCCGTCCATCCGCGGGTGCCACCACGTCCACCTCGTCGCCCCGGGCGCCACGGCCACCCACTCGCGGCACGCCATGGCGATCCACCCGGGCTGGTTCGACCGCTCGCCCTGCGGCACGGGGACGAGCGCGCGGATGGCGCAGCTGCACGCGCGTGGCCAACTCCCGCTGCACACCGAGTTCGTGAACGAGTCCTTCATCGGGACGCGGTTCACGGGACGGCTGCTCGGGACCACCGAAGTCGCCGGAGTCCCGGCCGTGCTGCCCAGCTTCACCGGCCGCGCCTGGGTGACCGGCACCGCCCAGTACCTGCTCGACCCCAGCGATCCGTTCCCGGCCGGATTCGTGCTCTAGGGACTGTCCGGCTGCGGGACAGGCCCCGTTGCCGGGGCGGATCCGAACCGTGGAGATACTGGTGAGACGTCATATGGCACTGCCCGCCCGAGGAGAGACCCCCATGGCCGCCCAGCGCAGCAGCGCACCCTCCGCCGCGCCCGCCCTGCCCGTGCTGGGCGGGAAGAAGAGCAGCTACCGCGAGCGGGTCGCGGACGCGCTGCGGGCCGCGCTGATCGCGGGCGAACTGCGTGCCGGCGAGGTCTACTCCGCGCCGACGCTCGCCGCCCGGTTCGGCGTCTCGGCCACACCGGTGCGCGAGGCCATGCTCGACCTCGCCAAGGAGGGCCTGGTCGACACGGTGCCGAACAAGGGCTTCCGGGTCACCGCGGTCTCCGAGAGACAGCTCGACGAGTACACCCACATCCGCTCCCTGATCGAGGTCCCCACCGTGGTGGAGCTGGCCACCACCGCCGACCCGGTCTCGCTGGAGGCGCTGCGCCCCGCGGCCCGGGAGATCGTGACCGCGGCGGCGGCCGGTGACCTCATCGCGTACGTCGAGGCGGACATCCGCTTCCATCTCGGCCTGCTCGCGCTGGCGGGCAACGCGCACCTCGTCGAGGTCGTCGGCGAGCTGCGCAAGCGCTCCAGGCTGTACGGGCTCCACGCGCTCGTGGCGGCGGACCGGCTGCGGGACTCCGCGGAGGAGCACCTCGAACTCCTCGACGCGCTGCTCGCCCGCGACGAGCGGGCCGTACGCGAGGTGATGACCCGTCATCTGGGTCATGTGCGCGGGCTGTGGGCGGCTCCGGGGGCCGGTCAGGGGACCGTTCCGGGAGCGGCTTCGGGGGCGGCGCGCGCGGCCCGGGTCTCCCGGGCGTGACACCCGCGCTCGGCCGGCACGGACACGCACGGGGGCCCTCACCGGCAGGCCTGTCGGATCGCAGGAACAAGTAGTCCGACGATTACGCAAGCGGTTTGCATTGCTTGCGCTATTCTTGCGGCCATGACGCGACGACTTGCTCAGGTGGCGATGAAGGTCGGGGTCAGCGAGGCCACGGTCAGCCGGGTGCTCAACGGCAAGCCCGGAGTCTCCGACGCCACCCGGCAGGCGGTGCTCTCCGCCCTCGACGTCCTCGGCTACGAGCGGCCCACACAGCTGCGCGGCGAACGCGCGCGTCTCGTCGGCCTGGTCCTGCCGGAACTGCAGAATCCGATCTTCCCCGCCTTCGCCGAAGTGATCGGCGGCGCGCTCGCACAGCTCGGGCTGACTCCGGTGCTGTGCACCCAGACCAAGGGCGGTGTCTCCGAGGCGGACTACGTGGAGCTCCTGCTCCAGCAGCAGGTCTCCGGAGTGGTCTTCGCGGGCGGCCTGTACGCCCAGGCCGACGCTCCGCACGACCACTACCGACAGCTCGCGGACCGCAAGATTCCGGTCGTCCTGGTCAACGCGTCCATCGAGCACCTCGGCTTCCCGGGCGTCTCGTGCGACGACGCCGTCGCGGTCGAGCAGGCGTGGCGACACCTGGCCTCCCTGGGGCACGAGCGGATCGGGCTGGTCCTCGGCCCCGCCGACCACATGCCCTCCCAGCGCAAACTCGCCGCGGCCCGGGCCTTCGGGGCCGATCTGCCCGAGGAGCACATCGCCCGGGCCATGTTCTCCCTGGAGGGAGGCCAGGCGGCCACCACCCGGCTGCTGGACCGCGGTATCACCGGCATCATCTGCGCCAGCGACCCGCTCGCCCTCGGGGCCGTCCGCGCCGCCCGCCGCAAGGGACTCGCCGTCCCGTCCGAGGTGTCGGTCGTCGGGTACGACGACTCCGCGTTCATGAACTGCACCGAGCCCCCGCTGACCACCGTCCGCCAGCCCATCGAGGCGATGGGACGCGCGGCCGTCGAGCTGCTGAACGCCCAGATCGGCGGCAGCGCCGTACCGGCCGAAGAGCTGCTGTTCGAGCCGGAGTTGGTGGTCCGGGGCTCGACCGCGCAGGCGCCCCGCGCCTGAGCCGCTAAGTCCCTCCGGGCTCCGCCACCGAGTCCCGCCGGCCCGCGCGAGCGCGCCGCTCCTGAGTCCTGCCCCGCGCCCCGCTCGGGAGCGCCGCGATCGAGTCCCTGCGGCGCCGCGCGCACCGAGCCCGTTAGCCTCCGCGGTCTGCCCGGCCGAACTGCACCCGCCTCCCTGCGTGCCGCGCGAGGCCACCGCCGGAACACGGCTGTCCGCAGGGCCATCGCCGCCGGGCGCCGCCGCCCGCGGGAGCGCCGCGCCCCGGCTCCGGCCCCGTGCGGAAGCGCACTGCAACGGGATCCGGTCACCCGCGCAAACGTCTCGCCGCTCCGGGGTCCATCGCGCAAGCGCCGCGCCACTGAGATCCAGTCCGCTGTCAAATAATTACAGATTCTGCGCGACATCTTGCGGACAGCTGCCCCCGGTGCTTGAGTGTGCGGCGCCAGACACGGTCGTCGCACCGCCCGGTGTGCCGCCGTGGGCCTTCCCTGCGCCTGCCCAAGAGGGGTCCACCGATGAGAAGTCCCGGGTTCCGCCGTACCTGCACCACGCTCATGGCATCCGCCCTTGCGCTCACCGCCGTCTCCGCGTGCGGGTCGGGCGACGACGGCAAGGCGGGTGGCAAGACCCGCATCACGGTCAACTGCGAACCGCCCAAGAGCGCCAAGGTCGACCGTTCGTTCTTCGAGGCCGACGTCAAGGCCTTCGAGAAGCAGAACCCGGACATCGACGTCGTCACGCACGACGGGTTCCCCTGTCAGGACCCCAAGACGTTCGACGCGAAGCTCGCCGGCGGTCAGATGGAGGACGTCTTCTACACGTACTTCACGGATGCCAAGCACGTCGTCGACATCAACCAGGCCGCCGACCTCACGCCGTACGTGAAGGACCTCAAGAGCTACAGCACCATCCAGCAGCAGCTGCGCGACATCTACACCGTCGACGGCAAGATCTACGGCATCCCGCGCACCGGCTATTCGATGGGGCTGATCTACAACAAGAAGCTCTTCGAGAAGGCCGGACTCGACCCGGACAAGCCCCCGGCCACCTGGGACGAACTCCGCGCCGCGGCCAAGAAGATAGCCGCGCTCGGCAACGGCACCGTCGGTTACGCCGACTACAGCGCGCAGAACCAGGGCGGCTGGCACTTCACGGCCGAGATGTACTCGCAGGGCGGCAACGTGGTCAGCGAGGACGGCAAGAAGGCCACCGTCGACACCCCCGAGGGCAAGGCCGTCCTGCAGAACCTCAAGGACATGCGCTGGACCGACAACTCGATGGGCAGCAAGCAGCTCCTCATCCTCAACGACGTCCAGCAGATGATGGGCTCCGGCAAGCTCGGCATGTACCTCTCCGCGCCCGACAACATCCCGATCCTCGTCAAGGAGAAGGGCGGCAACTACAAGGACCTGGCGCTGGCCCCGATGCCCGGCGGCAAGGGAACGCTCATCGGCGGCGACGGCTACATGTTCAACAAGAAGGACACCCCGGCGCAGATCAAGGCCGGCCTCAAGTGGCTCGACAGCATGTACCTGACGCCCGGTGACGGCTTCCTCGGCGACTACGCCCGCGCCAAGAAGAACGACGCGCCCGTGGGCCTGCCCGAGCCCCGGCTCTTCACCGGCGCGGCCGACGCCAAGGACCAGCAGGTCAAGAAGGCCAACGCCAACGTGCCCGTGGAGAACTACCAGGCCTTCCTCGACGGCAACCAGAGCCTGGAGATGAAGATCGAGCCGCCGCAGGCCCAGCAGATCTACTCCGTCCTCGACGGCGCCGTCTCCGCCGTGCTCACCAAGAAGGACGCCGACATCGACAAGCTGCTGAAGGACGCGTCCGGCAAGATCGACTCCATTCTGGCCCGGGGCTGACACCGTTCATGAAGACCGCATCGAAGCCCGCAGCACTCCCTCCGGCCGCCGTCGGCGTGCCGGAGGGGTCGCGGTCGGCCAGGCGCCGGACGGGGAGTCCATTGCGCCGGCGCCTGGCCGACCAGTTGCGTGCGTACGCCTTCCTGATCGGCGGCCTGCTCTGCTTCGCGCTGTTCTCCTGGTACCCGGCGATCCGCGCGGTCGTGATCGCCTTCCAGAAGTACACGCCCGGGTCCGGCGGGGAGTGGGTCGGTACGGCCAACTTCATCCGCGTCTTCCACGACCCGGAGTTCACCGCGGCCTGGCGCAACACCCTGACCTTCACGCTCATCGCCCTGCTCATCGGCTTCGCCGTCCCGTTCCTGATGGCGCTGGTGCTCAACGAACTGCGGCACGCGAAGGCCTTCTTCAGAGTCGTGGTCTACCTGCCGGTGATGATCCCGCCGGTGGTCAGCGCCCTGCTGTGGAAGTGGTTCTACGATCCCGGGGCGGGCCTCGCCAACGAGGCGCTGCGCTTCGCGCACCTGCCGACCTCGAACTGGTCCAACGGCGCCGACACCGCGCTCGTCTCGCTCGTCATCGTCGCCACCTGGGCCAACCTCGGCGGCACCGTCCTCATCTACCTCGCCGCGCTGCAGGGCATCCCCGGTGAGCTGTACGAGGCGGCCGAGCTGGACGGCGCGAGCATCTGGCAGCGCGTCCGCCACGTGACGATCCCGCAGACCCGCTTCATCATCCTCATGCTGATGCTGCTGCAGATCATCGCCACGATGCAGGTCTTCACCGAGCCCTTCGTGATCACCGGCGGCGGTCCCGAGAACGCGACCGTCACCGTGCTCTACCTGATCTACAAGTACGCCTTCCTCTACAACGACTTCGGCGGCGCCTGCGCGCTCAGCGTGATGCTGCTCGTCCTGCTCAGCGCCTTCTCCGCGCTCTATCTGCGGCTGACCCGTTCCGGAGGAGAGGACTCGTGAGTACCCGCACGCTGGTTTCGCCCCTCACCCTCGCCCGACCCCGCGGCAAGGCCCTCTACTGGACCGTCTTCACCGGCGTCGTCCTGCTCTTCGCGCTCGCCTTCCTCTTCCCCGTCTACTGGATGGTGACCGGCGCGATGAAGTCGCCGGACGAGGTCACGCGCACACCCCCGAGCCTCGTTCCCGAGCACTGGAGCCTCAGCGGCTACACCGACGCCTGGGAACTGATGGACCTGCCCACCCACCTGTGGAACACGGTGGTGCAGGCCGCGGGCGCGTGGATCCTCCAGCTGATCTTCTGTACGGCCGCGGCCTACGCCCTGTCCAAGCTGAAGCCCGCCTTCGGCAAGGTGATCCTCGGTGGCATCCTCGCCACGCTGATGGTGCCGGCCCAGGCACTGGTCGTACCGAAGTACCTGACCGTCGCCGATCTGCCGCTGATCCACACCAGCCTGCTGAACGACCCGCTCGGCATCTGGCTGCCCGCGGTGGCCAACGCCTTCAACCTCTATCTGCTCAAGCGGTTCTTCGACCAGATCCCGCGCGATGTCCTGGAGGCCGCCGAGATCGACGGCGCCGGCCGGCTGCGCACCCTCTGGTCGATCGTGCTGCCGATGTCCCGTCCGGTCCTGGGAGTCGTCTCGATCTTCGCCCTGGTCGCCGTCTGGCAGGACTTCCTCTGGCCGCTGATGGTCTTCTCCGACACCGACAAGCAGCCCATCAGCGTGGCGCTCGTCCAGCTGTCGCAGAACATCCCGCTGACCGTGCTCATCGCCTCGATGGTGATCGCCAGCATCCCGATGGTCCTGATGTTCCTGGTGTTCCAGCGGCACATCATCGCGGGGATCAGCGCGGGCAGTACGAAGGGCTGAGCCGCAGCCCCCTCCGGCGCCCCTCGTGACCCCCCTCGAACGAAAGGCAACGCACCGTGGGACAGCCCCTCCCTGCCCGGAATCAGTCCGAGTGGTGGCGCTCCGCCGTCATCTACCAGGTGTACGTCCGCAGTTTCGCGGACGGTGACGGCGACGGCACCGGTGACCTCGCGGGCGTCCGCGCCAAGCTCCCGTACCTCGCCGAACTCGGTGTGGACGCCCTGTGGTTCAACCCCTGGTACCTCTCACCGCTGGCCGACGGCGGCTACGACGTCGCCGACTACCGGACCATCGATCCGGCCTTCGGGACGCTCGCCGAGGCGGAGAAGCTCATCGCCGAGGCGCGGGAACTGGGCATCCGCACCCTCGTCGACATCGTGCCCAACCACGTGTCCGACCAGCACGCCTGGTTCCGCGCGGCGCTCGTGGCGGGACCCGGCAGTCCCGAGCGGGAGCTCTTCCACTTCCGCCCCGGACGGGGTGCGCACGGTGAACTCCCGCCCAACGACTGGCGGTCGCAGTTCGCGGGGTCGCCCGAGCCGGTCTGGACCCGGCTGTCCGACGGCGAGTGGTACCTGCATCTCTTCACTCCCGAGCAGCCCGACCTCAACTGGGCGCACCCGGCGGTCCGTCAGGAGCACGAGGACGTCCTGCGGTTCTGGTTCGAACGGGGTGTGGCCGGCGTCCGTATCGACTCGGCCGCGTTGCCCGTCAAGGACCCGGACCTGCCGGACTTCGTCGAGGGCCGCGACCCGCATCCGTACGTCGACCGCGACGAGCTCCACGACATCTACCGCTCCTGGCGCGCGGTCGCCGACGAGTACGACGGCATCTTCGTGGGCGAGGTCTGGCTGCCCGACACGGAGCGCTTCGCCCGCTATCTGCGCCCCGACGAACTGCACACCGCCTTCAACTTCTCCTTCCTGTCCTGCCCGTGGGACGCCACCCGGCTGCGGACGTCGATCGACGAGACGCTCGCCGAGCACGCCCCGGTCGGCGCGCCCGCCACCTGGGTGCTGTGCAACCACGACGTGACCCGCACGGTCACCCGCTACGGCCGCGAGGACACCGGCTTCGACTTCGCGACCAAGGCGTTCGGCATCCCGGAGGACCTCGCCCTCGGCACCCGTCGCGCCCGTGCCGCCGCCCTGCTCTCACTGGCCCTGCCCGGAGCCGTCTACGTCTACCAGGGCGAGGAACTCGGCCTGCCCGAGGCGGAGATTCCGCGCGACCGGATCCAGGACCCGATGCACTACCGCTCCGGTGGCACGGATCCCGGACGGGACGGCTGCCGCGTCCCGCTGCCATGGACGGAGGACGCGCCGTACGCCGGTTTCGGCGGCGAGCCCTGGCTTCCGCAGCCCGCCGGCTGGCCCGCGTACGCGGCCGACCGGCAGACCGCGGACCCCGGCTCGATGCTGCGCCTCTACCGCGAGGCCCTGCGCATCCGGCGCACCGAACCCGGCTTCGGCGACGGCCCGCTCGGCTGGCTGCCCGCGCCCGAGGGCGTCCTCGCCTTCCAGCGCACCGACGGTCTGCGCTGTGTGGTCAACCTCTCCGGCACCCCGGCGGATCTCCCCGCGCACCGCGCACTTCTGCTCACCAGCGGCCCCCTGGACGACCAGGGGCGCCTTCCCCAGGACACGGCGGCCTGGCTGCGTGCCTGACCCCGCAGCCAGGCCGTCGAACCACCCCGCTATCCCGGCACCCCCACGATGAAAGGGATCAGCACATGTCCAGAACTGTCAGGCGCATGCCAGCTGCGGCGGCCGCGGTGGCCGTCGCGCTCTCCGCGGGCATGCTCAGCGCCACTTCGGCCCACTCCGCGGCGACGGCCGCGGGCGCCACCCTGCCCTTCACCTCGGTCGAGGCCGAGGGCGCCACCACCACGGGCACGAAGATCGGCCCCGACTACACCCAGGGCACCCTCGCCTCGGAGGCCTCCGGACGCCAGGCCGTACGGCTGAGCGCGGGCCAGCGCGTCGAGTTCACCGTGCCGCGCGCGGCCAACGCGGTGAACGTCTCGTACAGCGTCCCCGACGGCCAGTCCGGTTCGCTCGACGTGTACGTCAACGGGACCAAGCTGTCGAAGACGCTGGGCGTCACCTCCAAGTACTCCTACGTCGACACCTCCTGGATCGCGGGAGCCAAGACCCACCACCTCTTCGACAACGCGCGGCTGCTGCTGGGCCAGAACGTGCAGGCGGGTGACAAGGTCGCCTTCCAGGCGACGTCCACCCAAGTCACCGTGGACGTCGCCGACTTCGAGCAGGTGGCCGCGGCCGCCACCAAGCCCGCGGGGGCCGTGTCGGTCACCGACAAGGGGGCCGACCCCACCGGCCAGGGCGACTCGACGCAGGCGTTCCGGTCCGCGATCTCCGCCGCGCAAGGGGGCGTCGTCTGGATCCCGCCGGGCGACTACCGGATCACGTCCTCCCTCAACGGCGTCCAGAACGTGACCCTCCAGGGCGCCGGCAGCTGGTACTCCGTCGTGCGCACCTCGCGCTTCATCGACCAGACCAGCTCGTCCGGCAGCGTCCACCTCAAGGACTTCGCGGTCATCGGCGAGGTCACCGAGCGCGTGGACTCCAATCCGGACAACTTCGTCAACGGCTCGCTGGGCCCGAACTCGACCGTCTCCGGCATGTGGATCCAGCACCTCAAGGTCGGGCTGTGGCTGACCGGGAACAATGACAACCTTGTCGTCGAGAACAACCGGATCCTCGACACCACCGCCGACGGCCTCAACCTGAACGGGAACGCGCACGGTGTCCGCGTCCGCAACAACTTCCTGCGCAACCAGGGCGACGACTCCCTCGCCATGTGGTCGCTCAACTCGCCCGACACCA
Organism: Streptomyces sp. NPDC058371; assembly: GCF_042723265.1. Taxonomy (NCBI): domain Bacteria; kingdom Bacillati; phylum Actinomycetota; class Actinomycetes; order Kitasatosporales; family Streptomycetaceae; genus Streptomyces; species Streptomyces sp. NPDC058371. Next base: position 460,464 of record NZ_JBHXJC010000001.1, read on the forward strand.
ACAGCAGTTTCGAGAACAACACGATCTCGCAGCCGAACCTCGCCAACGGCATCGCGATCTACGGCGGCACCGACATCGGGGTGAAGAACAACCTGATCTCCGATACCAACGCCCTCGGCAGCGGTATCGCGATCTCCAACCAGAAATTCATGGACCCCTTCTCGCCGCTGGCCGGCACCATCACGGTCGACGGCAACGCGGTCGTGCGCGCCGGCGCGATCAACCCCAACTGGAACCATCCGATGGGGGCGCTGCGCGTCGACTCCTACGACAGCGCGATCAACGCCACGGTGAACATCACCAACACCACCGTCACGGACAGCCCGTACAGCGCCTTCGAGTTCGTGTCGGGCGGCGGGCACGGCTACGCCACGAGCAACGTGAACGTGAACGGCGCCACCGTCGACAAGGTCGGCACCGTCGTCGTCCAGGCCGAGACGCAGGGCACGGTCAAGTTCAGCAATGTCCGGGCGACCGGCGTGGGCGCGGCCGGCGTCTACAACTGCCCCTACCCGAGCGGCACCTTCACGCTCACGAACGGCGGCGGCAACACGGGCTGGGACAGCACCTGGTCGAACTGCTCGGCCTGGCCGCAGCCCGGCTCCGGCAACCCGGCGCCCGACCCGACCACCAATCTCGCCAAGGGGCACACCGCCACCGCCAGCGGATCCGTCGACGTCTACACGCCCGGCAAGGCGGTCGACGGGGACACGAACACCTACTGGGAGTCGTCCAACAACGCCTTCCCGCAGACCTGGACGGTCGACCTCGGTTCGGCCCGGGCGGCCCGCCGGGTGGTGCTGAAGCTGCCGCCCGCCGCGGCCTGGCAGGCCCGTACGCAGACCCTGTCCGTCCTCGGCAGCACGGACGGCTCCTCGTACTCGACGGTCGTCGGCTCGCAGGGCTACCGCTTCGACCCGGCCACCGGGAACTCGGTCACCGTGAACCTGCCCGCCGGCACGAACGCGCGCTATCTGAGGCTCAACGTCACCGCCAACACCGGCTGGCCCGCGGCCCAGCTCAGTGAGGTGGAGGCGTACCTTTCCTGAGCTCGGACGCCGCCCCGCGCTTCGCCGCCTGGATCTGCTCGTACACATGGGTCCGCAGCTCGGCGAAGCGCGGGGCGACCCGGGTGTGCAACTGGTCCCGCTCGTCGGGCAGATCGACCTGCAGCTGCTCCTGTACGACGGTGGGGGAGGAGGAGAGGATCAGCACCCGCTGGCCGAGATAGACGGCCTCGTCGATGTCGTGCGTGACGAACAGGACCGTGATCCCGCGCTCCCGCCACAGCCTGCGCACCAGGTCCTCGAGATCGGCCCGCGTCTGCGCGTCGACCGCGGCGAACGGCTCGTCCATCAGCAGCACGTCCGGCTCGTACGCCAGCGCACGGGCGATCGCGACCCGCTGCTGCATGCCGCCGGACAGCTGCCAGGGATACGCCCCGGCCGCGTCCGCGAGGCCGACCGACTCCAGCGCGTCGGCGACCAGCTCCCGGCGCCGCGCCCTGCTCAACTGCTTCTGCTTGAGCGGCAGTTCCACGTTCTCGCCGACCCGCATCCAGGGGAACAGACTGCGCCCGTACTCCTGGAACACGAACGCCATGCCGGGCGGCGGACCGGTCACCGGCCGGCCCCTGAGCAGGACCTCCCCGGACGTGGGAGCGAGCAGGCCGCCCAGGCACTTCAGCAGGGTGGTCTTGCCGCAGCCCGACGGGCCGACCAGACAGACGAGTTCGCCCGCGTCGAGGGTGAAGGTGAGGTCCCGCACCGCCTCGACACGGCGCCCGGACCCCTCGTACACCTTCCGCAGACCACGTACGTCGAGCATGGACCGCCCTTTCGTGAGCGTCACGGGGACCGCCGGCGGCGTGCGCCGGGCCGTGCGAGAGGTGCCGCGCGGACGCCGTGGTACCAGCCCAGTACCCGGCGCTCGACCAGCTGGAAGACGACCGAGAGCAGAAAGCCGAGCAGCCCCAGGACGAGAATCCCGGTCCACATGTCCGGGATCGCGAACCCGCGCTGGAACTGGACGATGGTGAAGCCGATGCCGTTGCTGGCCGCGAACATCTCGCTGATGACCATCAGGATGAGGCCGAGGGACAGCGCCTGGCGCAGGCCCGCGAAGATCTGCGGGCTCGCCGCCGGCAGCACCACGCTCCGCAGCCGGGCGATGCCCGTGACGCCGTACGAGCGCGCCGTCTCGGACATCACGGAGTCGAGTGCCCGCACGCCCTCGACCGTGTTGAGCAGGACCGGCCAGACGCAACCGCTCGCGATCACGGCGATCTTCATCGTGTCGCCGATCCCGGCGAAGAGCATGACGACCGGGACGAGGACCGGGGGCGGTACCGCCCGCAGGAATTCGAGGACCGGTTCACAGACGGCCCGCACCCGCCGGTACGAGCCGATGACCGTACCGAGGACCACGCCCACGACGGCCGCCGACGCATAGCCGGCCAGCAGCCGCAGCAGGCTGGGCAGCACGTCGGCGCGCAGTCGGTCGATCGTCCACACGTCCGGGAACGTGGTCAGGATCGTCCGCAGCGGCGGCCAGTACGGGTTGACGCTGTCGTCGGACGCCAGCCACCAGGCCAGGACGAGCAGCGCGGGCAGTCCGATCACGAAGAGAGTCCCGAGGAGGGCGCGCCGCACGAGTTCCCCGGTGGCGCGCCGGGACGGCGGGAGCTGCTTCACTCCGTCCGCGCCCTCCGGAGGCGGTCGGTCCCCTCGTACGGCCTCGGGAGGGCGGTCGCTCTTCACGCCACCACCTCCCCGCGCACCGACTGGTGCCAGGCCAGCGCCCGGCGCTCCACCGTGCGGGCGCCCACGTTGATCAGCAGCCCGAGCAGGCCGGTCACCACCACCAGCGCGTACATGTCCGGGACCGCCTGCGAGGACTGGGCGACCGCGATACGCGCGCCCAACCCCGGTGCGCCGATGACGAGTTCGGCGGTCACCGCGAGGACGAGGGCGACCGCGGCGGCCAGCCGCACGCCTGTCATGACGTACGGCAGGGCGCTGGGCCACAGCACATGACGGATCCGGGCCACGGTGCCGAGCCCGTACGAGCGGGCGGTCTCCTCGGCGACCGGGTCCACGTCCTGGACGCCGTACAGGACCTGGATGAGGATCTGCCAGAAGGCGGCGTACACGACCAGGAGGAGCACCGAGCGCAGTTCGCTGCCGTAGAGCAGGACGGCGAGGGGGATCAGGGCGACCGAGGGGATGGGGCGCAGGAACTCGATCGTCGAGGCGGTCACCTCCCGCAGATACGGCACGACCGAGACGAGCACGCCGACGACGAGTCCCGCGCCGAGGGCGATCGCCAGGCCCAGCGCCCAGCCTGTCAGGGTGTCGCCGAGCGCGGTCCAGAAGGCCCCGTCGCCCAGCTCGGTGAACAGCGCACGGGCGATGCGGCTGGTCGGCGGGAAGTAGTCCTCGGAGACGAGGCCGAGCCGCGGGACCACCTCGCCCAGTGCGAGGAATCCCGCGAGCCCGGCCGTCCCGAGTGCGGCGTTCGTGAGGCCCGGCCCGCTCACGGCAGCAGCTTGTCCAGATCCGGCATCTCCTTGAAGAGGCCGTCCCGCTCGCCCAGCTTGGCCAGTGTCGCGATCGACACGCGGTTCGGCTTGGCGGGCCACTTGGGCAGGATCATCTTCTGCAGGGTGGCCTCGGGGATCTTCGTGTACGTGGTCAGGATGTCGCGCACCTCGTCCGGGTGGCTGTCGGCGTAGGCCAGCGACTCCTCGGTCGCCTCCCGGAACCTCTTCACCACGTCCGGGTTCCGCTGCGTGTACTGCGTGGACGCGAAGTACATGGCGACGGTCAAGTCCGGTGCCACATCGACGTAGTTGGAGGCGATGACCTTGCCGCCCGCGGCCTTGACCGTGGCCAGCGAGGGCTCGACGACCCAGGCCGCGTCGATCTGCCCGCCGTCGAGCGCGGCGGGCATCTGGTCGAAGGCCAGCTCGACGAACTTCACCTTGGTGGCGTCGCCGCCGTCTCTGCGGACGGACTCGCGCACCGAGGTGTCACCGATGTTCTTGACGGTGTTGACCGCGACCTTCTTGCCGACCAGATCCTTGGGCGACTTGATCGCGCTGCCCTTCTTCACCACGATCCCGCCGAAGTCGGCGCCGTCCTTGCCGGTCGACGCGACTCCGTTGGCCACCGCCTTGACGGGCACGTTCTTGGACTGCGCCACCATCAGCGAGGTCACGTTGGAGAAGCCGAACTGGAACTGGCCGCTGACCACGCCCGGCACGATCGCCGCGCCGCCCTGCGCGGTCGTCAGCGACAGCTTGAGACCTCGTTTGCTGTAGAAGCCCTTCTTCTGGCCGAGATAGACGGGCGCGACATCGACGATGGGAATGACTCCGACCTTCACGGTCGTGGTGCCGCCGGACGCCGTGCCGGATCCCCCGGAGTCCGACGAACCGCAGGCCGTCGCGGCGGCTAAGACGGCTCCGGCCGCGAGGCCGATGAGCAGACGACGCATGGTTCCCCCTGTTGAGACCTCTGGTACTCCGACTGGATGTGCGCAGACCGCACAGGTGTGCTCAGCGGGAACGTAGAGCGCATCGCCCCGAGGGGTCAATGCCCTTGGCCCGCAAGGTCGTTGACAGTTGTCGAAGTGTGCTCTTAGCGTGCGCAGGGCGCACCCCCGTGCGCCCAGGTGGAGGCGACGATGGCTGCTGAACTCCGCGATCCGTACTTCGTCCGGTCCTTCGAGCGCGGCCTCGCCGTCATTCGCGCCTTCGACGGTGAGCACCCCTCGCTCACCCTCAGCGATGTGGCCCGGTCCTGCGAGCTGACCCGGGCGGCGGCCCGCCGGTTCCTGCTGACGCTGGTGGACCTCGGCTATGTGCACACCGACGGCCGGCTGTTCCGGCTCACTCCCCGCGTCCTCGAACTCGGCTTCTCCTACCTCTCCAGCTTCACGCTGCCCGACATCGCCGAGCCGCATCTGGAGCAACTCGTCGCCCAGGTGCGGGAGTCGTCCTCGCTCTGTGTCCTGGACGGCGACGACATCGTGTACGTGGCCCGGGTCCCGACCCGGCGGATCATGACCGCGACCATCACGGTCGGCACCCGCTTCCCGGCCCAGGTGACCTCCGTGGGCCGGGTGATCCTCGCGCATCTGGGCGACGAGGAGATCGACGCCCGGCTCGCCCGCGCCGAACCGCGCCGTCTGACGGCCCGCACGATCGTCTCGCCCGACCGGCTCAAGGCCGAGCTGCGCCGGGTACGGCGTCAGGGGTACGCCATCGTCGACCAGGAACTGGAGGAGGGGCTGCGCTCGGTCGCCGCCCCGGTGCGGGACCGGGACGGTGACGTGGTCGCCGCCGTGAACATCCCCGTGCACGCCAGCCGCAACTCGGTCGAGTCCGTACGCCGTGATCTGCTGCCCCATCTGCTGGCGACCGTCGCCCGTATCGAGGCCGACCTGCGGGTCACGGGTCCGGCGCGCGCCGCTTCCCACGGCAGCGCGAAACAGAGGTGAGCGCCCCACGGGCGAGGTCCGCCGACATTCCGTCCGAAAACGTTGGCCACCCGTACCACCGACTTTCACGTGGATGCCACAAGACCCTTCCCTGACGTTTGGTGCTCTTGGAACACTCCTTTCGCGCACGTTCCATCAGCATCCGGCCGCCCGAGGCCGCTCAGGACAAGAGGTCACTCACCCATGCCCCCAGTGAATCGGCGCCGATTCCTTCAACTCGCCGGCGGTACCGCGGCGTTCACCGCGCTGTCCGACAGCATCGCCAAGGCCGCCTCGATACCGGCGGGTCATCGCAGCGGCACGATCGACGACGTCGAGCACATCGTCGTCCTGATGCAGGAGAACCGTTCCTTCGATCACTACTTCGGCTCCCTGCGAGGAGTCCGCGGCTTCGGTGACCCGCGTCCGGCCACCACATCGGGCGGCAAGTCGGTCTGGTACCAGTCCGACGGCACCAAGGACGTGCTGCCCTTCCGCCCCGCGGCCGACGACCTTGGGCTGCAGTTCATCCAGGACCTCCCGCACGGCTGGAGCGACGGACACACCGCCTTCAACAAGGGCAAGTACGACAAATGGGTGCCCGCCAAGTCGTCGACCACGATGGCCTACCTGACGCGCGAGGACATCCCGTTCCACTACGCGCTCGCCGACTCCTTCACCATCTGCGACGCGTACCACTGTTCGTTCATCGGCTCCACGGACCCGAACCGCTACTACATGTGGACGGGCTGCACCGGCAACGACGGCAAGGGCGGCGGCCCGGTCCTCGGCAACGAAGAGGCCGGCTACGACTGGACGACGTACCCCGAGCGACTCGAAGCGGCCGGCGTCTCCTGGAAGATCTATCAGGACGTCGGCGACGGTCTGGACGCGAACGGCTCCTGGGGCTGGATCCCCGACGCGTACCGCGGCAACTACGGCGACAACTCCCTGCTGTACTTCGACAAGTACCGCAACGCCAAGCCCGGCGACCCGCTGTACGACAAGGCCCGCACCGGCACCGACGCCCGCAAGGGAGAGGGCTTCTTCGACCGGTTGAAGGCCGATGTGCAGGGCAGGAAGCTGCCGAAGATCTCCTGGATCGTCGCGCCCGAGGCGTTCACCGAGCACCCGAACTGGCCCGCGAACTACGGCGCCTGGTACATCTCCCAGGTCCTGGACGCGCTGACCTCCGATCCCGAGGTGTGGGGGAAGACGGCCCTGTTCATCACGTACGACGAGAACGACGGCTTCTTCGACCACCTCGTGCCGCCGTACCCGCCGCAGTCCGCCGCCCAGGGCAAGTCCACGGTCGACGTCGGCCCGGATCTCTACCAGGGCGACGCGAGCCATGCCGCCGGACCCTACGGACTCGGCCAGCGCGTGCCGATGCTCGTCGTCTCGCCCTGGAGCAAGGGCGGGTACGTCTGTTCCGAGGCGCTCGACCACACCTCGGTCATCCGGTTCATGGAGCGCCGCTTCGGGGTGCATGAGCCCAACATCTCGCCCTGGCGGCGCGCGATCACCGGCGACCTCAGCTCCGCGTTCGACTTCGCCCGCAAGGACACCAAGCCGGCCGCGCTGCCCGACACCGACGGCTACCGGCCGCCGGACCACGACCGGCACCCCGACTACGTCCCCACCCCGCCCGCGAACCCGGCCCTGCCCAAGCAGGAGCGCGGCTCGCGTCCGGCCCGTCCGCTCAAGTACGCGCCCGTGGTGGACGGTTCGGCGGACCCGGCGGCAGGCAAGTTCACGCTGTCCTTCGCTTCGGGTGCCGCGGCCGGCGCCGCCTTCCTCGTCACCTCCGGCAACCGCGCCGACGGTCCGTGGACCTACACCACCGAGGCCGGCAAGAGCGTCTCGGACACCTGGAACTCGGCCTACTCCGGCGGCTCCCACGACCTGACCGTGCACGGCCCGAACGGCTTCCTGCGCACCTTCAAGGGCCCCGGCGGGACGGCCGGAGCGGAGGTCACCGCCCGGCACGTGGGCGACAACGTGGAGCTCACCTTCACCAACAAGGGCTCGGGCACGGTGCAACTCAAGCTCAGCAACGGCTACGGCGGGCAGCCGCGGTCGTTCAAGGTGCGGGCCGGCGCGACCGTGAAGCACACGGTCGACCTGAAGGCGAGCAAGCGCTGGTACGACCTGAGCGTCGTGTCCGACGCGGACCGCACGTTCCTGCGCCGGTTCGCCGGACATGTCGAGAACGGCCGGCCGAGCGTGAGCGATCCGGCAATCGTGACAGTCTGATGGCGACCCGGGCGTTGGTTGCTTTCCGGTCGGCCCGCGGTAGTGTGCCCCGGTGACCACGCATTCGAACACTCCTGCAGGTTGGTACCCGGATCCGCACGGGGCGGCCCAGACGCTGCGTTACTGGGACGGCTCGCAGTGGACCGACCACACGAATGCGGACCAGCAGGCCCAGGCCGCGCAGCAGGTACCGCAGCAGGCGCCGCCGATCCCGCAACAGCCCGCCCAGCAGCCGCAGCAGGCCTATGGGCAGCAGCCTGCCGCGGGCCCCGACCCGCGCGTGCAGCGTCAGGTGCAGCAGGAGGCCGGCGTCGCGGGCGGCGGTGCCGGTGGCGGCACGCTGTTCACCGAGCCGGTGCTGGTGGTGAACCAGAAGGCCAAGCTGATCGAGGTGACCGCCGAGTACAAGGTCATGGACCAGCAGGGCAACCAGCTCGGTTCGGTCGTCGAGGTCGGGCAGAACGCGCTGAAGAAGATCCTCCGGTTCGTCTCCAGCCTCGACCAGTTCATGACCCACAAGCTGGAGATCCGTGACGCGTACGGCCAGCCGCAGCTGCTGCTGACGCGCCCCCGCAAGTTCATGAAGTCGCGGGTGCTCGTGGCGCGTCCGGACGGACAGCCCGTCGGTGAGATCGTGCAGCAGAACATGGTCGGGAAGATCAACTTCGCGATCAATGCCAACGGTCAGAAGATCGGTGCGATCAAGGCGGAGAACTGGCGCGCCTGGAACTTCGCGATCGTCGACCACGCGGACAACGAGGTCGCCCGGATCACCAAGACCTGGGAAGGCCTCGCGAAGACGATGTTCACGACGGCGGACAACTACGTGCTGCAGATCCACTACCAGCTCCCGGAGCCCCTGCTGAGCCTGGTCGTGGCGACCGCCCTGACGGTCGACACGGCGCTGAAGCAGGACTCCCGCGGGCTGGGCTGACGCGGCGTACACGGCGTAGGGGAAGGGCGGTTGCGGAGGTCCGCAACCGCCCTTCTCGCATGTGCCGGTGGATTCCGCCCGACCGGGTGCCTCTTGAGGGGCCTGACGGGGGAGCCTCTAGAGCGTTGCGGAGCCTCTAGAGCGGCGTGAGGTGCCCTCGCTTCGACCGCCGCTTCGGCTGTCGTGGCACCAACGAGGGCTCGTACGCGGCCGATCCTGGTTCGAGTGCCAGCACCGCGGCCACGGGGTGGTCGTCCAGGACCGTCTCGGCCGCCGGTTCGGGTGCCGAGCGCGACAGTGTCACCACACCCCAGCCGGCGACGCCCGCGCCCACCGCGGCCAGCAGGACGCCCGCCGCACCGCCCTGCAGGCGTTCGCCGAGCAGCACCAGACCGATGGCCGCGGCGGCGACCGGATTGGCGAGCGTCACCACGGCGAGCGGGGCGCCGAGTCCACCCCGGTACGCGGTCTGCGACAGCAGCAGCCCGCCGGTCGCGAAGGCGGCGACCAGCAGGGCCACGACGACGATCTGCGGACTGAGCACCGGGCCCGTGCGGTCGGTGGCGGCGACGGTCACCGTCTGGGTGAGCGCCGAGGCGACACCCGAGGCGAAGCCGGACGCGCCCGCGTGCCGCAGCCCCGGCTTGGCGCCGGGCCGTGCCAGCACCCCGATCACCGCCACGGTCGCGGCGGCGACGCCCAGCGCCTGAGGCACGCTGAGGACGTCCTCGGGCGCGGGCCCGGAGGCCGTGACGAGCAGGGCCGCGAGCCCGATGAGTGTGAGCGCCGTCCCGCGCCATTCGACGGAGCGGACCCGCCGTCCGGCGACCCGCGCGCCCAGCGGCACCGCGGCCACCAGAGTGAGCGCGCCGAGTGGCTGGACCAGGGTGAGCGGTCCGTACTTGAGGGCCGCGACGTGCAGCAGCGCGGCGGAGGCGTTGAGCGTCACCGACCACCACCAGGCCCCGTTGCCGAGCAGGTGCAGGATGCCGGTGTCGGCCCCCTTGGCCGCGAGCCGTTCCTGGGCCACCGCCGCGGCCGCGTACGCCACCGCGGAGAACAGCGACAGGACGACGGCGACGAGGGTGGCGTTCATCGTCCCGCTCCCACGAGCTCCGGTACGGATTCCGGGCCCTCGGCACCGACCAGGCGCCCGGTGCGTCCCGCGGTCGTCGCCGTCCGGTGCGGCAGGTGGATCACCGCGAGGGCGATGCCGAGCAGCGCGCCCGCCACGATCGCGTCGAGCCAGTAGTGGTTGGCCGTGCCGACGATCACCAGCAGCGTGAGCAGCGGATGCAGCAGCCACAACCAGCGCCACCGTGACCTGGTCGCCGCGATGAGGCCGATCGCCACCATCAGCGCCCAGCCGAAGTGCAGCGACGGCATCGCCGCGAACTGGTTGGCCATCGAGTCGGTCGCGGGCCGTGCCCCGTACACCGTCGGCCCGTACACCTGCCCGGTGTCGACGAGACCCGTCATGGCGAGCATCCGGGGCGGGGCGAGCGGGAACGTGAGATGCAGCACAAGGGCGGCGGCGGTGACCGCGGCGAGGCTCCGGCGGGCCCACACGTAGTGCGTGGGGCGCCGCAGATACAGCCAGATCAGAAAGGCCGCGGTGGCCGGGAAGTGGACGGTCGCGTAGTAGGTGTTCGCGATGTGGACGAGGGTGTCGCTGTGCAGCAGTGCGCTCTGCACAACTTCTTCGCCCGGCAGATGCGCGGCCCGCTCCCAGTCCCACACACGGTGGGCGTTGCGGAACGCCTCGGCGGTGTGGCCGGTGACCAGCTGCCGGCCGACCTTGTAGACGACGAAGAGTCCTACGACGAGCAGGAGCTCGCGGACCAGGGGAGGTCGCGCGAGGGTGTCGCGCGACGCCGGGGGTGCGCTCGACGGCCGTGGTGCGGGGGTGTCCCGCCGTGGCCGCCGTACGGCGTCCGGCTCCTGGTCCGCAGGCTCGGTCTGGGAATCCATCCCCCGGCCCCTTTGCTGACGAAATTGCGTGGGGTGGTGCTTGGTGAGCCCAGGACAAGGTCCACGCCAGGGAGTGGATCCTGTCCAAGGCTCATCGATACGCCAGTGTACCGATACGCCAGTGTACCGATACGGTCGCGTTCCGGTACGGCCACGTACCGGTACACTGGCGTATCGATACACTGGGTGGGAACACCCGGCCGATCGACCGACCCGAGCGAGGAGAAGAGCCATGACGTCGCAGGCAGCGGAGGGACCGGAGACGGTCGTCGCCTCGCGCCGCTCCAAGATCACGCCCGAGCGTGAGCAGGAGTTCTACGACGCCGTGCTCGAACAGATCCGTGGCTGCGGCTACGAGGCGCTCACCATGGAGGGCGTGGCCGCGAGCGCCCGGTGCAGCAAGTCCACGCTCTACCGGCAGTGGAAGACCAAGCCCCAGTTCGTGGCCGCCGCGCTGCGCTCCAACCGCTGTCCGCGGTTCGCGGGCATCGACACCGGTTCCCTCGCCGGGGACCTGCGCGAGGCGGCGCGGGCGGCGGGCGAGCAGTCGGGCGCGGACACCCAGCTGCTCCAGGCGCTCGGCCACGCCATGATGCAGGACGAGGAGTTGCAGCGGGCGCTGCGCGACGCGCTGGTCGAGCCCGAGGTCTCCGCGCTCAAGGGCATGATCGACCGCGGGGTGGCCCGCGGTGAGGTCGCCGCCGATCACCCGGCGCTGGCGTACATCCCGGCCCAGCTGCTGGGCGTCCTGCGGGTCCGCCCCGTCCTGGACGGGCAGTACGCGGACGCCGAGTATCTCCAAGGCTTCGTGGAGGCGGTCGTGATTCCGGCCCTCGGCCTGACCTGAGACTCAGGCCGCCGTCCGCGGGATGACCGGACGACGGCCTGTCAGCGCCGCACCGTGGGGACGGGGGCGGCGCGCACCCCCCGGCCGGGTGGGGTTCCTCTTGAGCGGAGAGGCGCCCCACCCGGCCGATCTGTGTCCTGGGGCCCGTCCGACCGTTCCCGTCTGCCTCGCGAGGCAGACGGGAATTTGACGACGGGGCCCTAGACCTTCTGCCCGTTGCCGCCCGCTCCGGACGCCACCTTGATGCCCTTGGTGATCGTGTCGATCACGGTCGCCTTGGAGCTGACGTCGACGCCGAAGCGGACCACGATCAGCGACTTGGAGTCGACCGGCGAGGGGAAGGCGAGCGACTCGACATAGCCGTCGTCCCCCTTGCTCGTGACGACCTGCCAGCGGACCAGATAGCCCTTCTGCCCGGCCACGGTCACCGCCTTGGAGTCCAGCTCCTTGTGCGAGGTGATCTTGCCGTAGGTCGTACCGCCGTAGGACTCCTCGGCGTTCTTGGAGACGTCCTCCTTGGCGGCGGCCTGGGCGGTGGTGGCCTTGAGCTTCAGCGCCACCGCGGGAGCGGAGTACGCGCCGCCCTTCGTGCAGTCCTTGGAGGTGTCACCGGGGCACTTGTACGAGTCCTTCGACGTCACCGCGGCGGTGCCCATGCCGCTCTCGCCGGTCCAGCCGTCGGGCACGGGAATCGCGATGCCGCCCAGCATGTCGGTGGCGTAGCCGTCCTCCGTCTGCGGCTGTCCGGACCGACCCGGTGCGGGAGTCTGCCCGTCCTGGCCGCCGGAGCCTCCCCGGGGTCCGCCCGGCGCGGTCTCGGTGCCGCCCTGCCCGCCGGGCGGGGCGGCCGGCACCTGGGAGCCGGCGCTGCTGCTGCCGCCGTCGTCCTTGGTCAGTGCGTACACACCGCCGCCTATGCCGGCGAGGACCGCGACGGCCACGGCGACGGCTATGCCGGTGCGCAGTCCGCGCCGCCCGGAGGCGGGCGGCCCGCCCGGATAGGCGCCGGCCGCGGGCGGATGCGCCGGCGGACCCCAGAGGGCGGCCGATCCGACGGGACGGGTCTGCTCCGTCCATTCCTTGCCGTCCCACCAGCGCTCGGTGGGCGGAGCGTCACTTGTCTGCCCGGGGTCGGAATACCAGCCGGGGGGAGTCACCTGCGTCATGGGACCACCGTATGAGCCCTGGGTGAAAGGCGGATGAGAGGCCCTCCCGCAGAGGTCACTTCAGGACGAGCCGCACCGGTGCGCGATCCGCGGGCGGCGGCAGCCGCAGCCCGTCCCGTCCCGGCGTGAGCGACCCGAGCACGCTGGGATGCCGGGCCCCGGTGCTCGCCGGATCGGTGCCGGCCAGCCCGTGCGCGGTGAGGAAACCGAGGACGGCGAAGGCGTACGCCTCCTTGGCGGCCGACGGCAGCCCCAGTGCGTCGGAGCTGCGCAGCGGCACACCGGGAAGTTCGGCGGCCAGCATCGACATCAGCACCGGATTGCGTGTGCCGCCGCCGGACGCGATCACCTCCGTCGCCCGCACCGCGCGCACGGCGTCCGCGACCGTCCGGGCGGTCAGCCGGGTCAGCGTCGCGATGACGTCCTCGGCCCGCAGCGTGCCGAAGCCGGCCAGCGCGTCCCGCAGATAGCCGGGATGGAACAGTTCCTTGCCCGTCGTCCTGGGCGCGGGCAGCGCGTAGTACGGCTCGTCGAGCAGCCGCCGCAGCAGCGGCTCGTGGACCGTGCCCCGGGCGGCGAGGGCGCCGTCCACGTCGTAGGCGAGCCGCCCGCCGCTCAGGCCCCGCGCGGCGGCGTCCACGAGTGCGCATGCGGGGCCGGTGTCGAAGGCCGTTCCGTCCGGCGCGGTGAGGTTGGCGATGCCACCGAGGTTCAGTGCGACCGGGGTGCCCGGCCGGCTGCGCAGCCACAGCAGGTCGACCAGGCTCACCAGCGGCGCCCCCTGGCCGCCGGCGGCGACGTCCCGGGGACGGAAGTCGGCGACCACCGGCAGCCCGGTCGCCTCGGCGATCCACGCGGGCTGCCCGAGCTGGAGGGTGCCGTGCACCTGCCCCTGTGCCGCCCAGTGGTAGACGGTCTGGCCGTGCGAGGCGATCAACTCCGCTTCACCGTCACACAGTTCACGGTCGGCCCGGACGGCCACCGCGGCGAAGGCCTGCCCGATCCGGGTGTCCAGACGGCACACCTCGGCGAGGCTGGTGGCCGCCGGAGGCAGCGCCGCCGCGAGCGCCTCCCGCAGCTCCTCGTCGTACGCCTCGCTGACCAGTCCCAGCGGCCGCAGTACGAGGCTGTCCCCGTCGAGGCTGAGATCAGCCGCCGCCGCGTCGATCGCGTCGTACGACGTCCCGGACATCAGGCCGATCACTCGCACGTGCTCAACTCCCTTGGTCGCTATGCCCGTTCCCGCCGAGCGTGGCCAGGGCGAACACGCTGACGGCGCAGGTGGCCGCCGCGTAGTAGGCGGGAATGTCCACGCTCCCGGTCCGCTTGATCGTCTCCGTGATGATGAGCCCGGCGCAGCCCGAGAAGACCGCATTGGACAGGGCGTAGGCGAGTCCCAGGCCGGTGTAGCGCACGCTCGTCGGGAACATCTCGGAGAGCATCGCGGGACCGGGCCCCGCCATCAGCCCGACGACGGCGCCCGCCACGAACACCGCCGCGCCCTTCACGGCGTTCGATGTGCCGCTGCCCTGCAGGAGGTTGAGCAGCGGGACGGCCAGCGCGGTGACCAGCAGCGCACCCGTCAGCATCACCGGGCGCCGCCCGATCCGGTCGCTGAGCAGCCCCGCCGGGACGATGGTCACCGCGAAGCCCAGATTGGCGAGCACGGTGGCGACCAGCGCCTGCTGGAACGTCGCGTGCAGCGTGCTCTGCAGATACGAGGGCAGCACCACCAGGAAGGTGTAGCCGGCCGCCGCCCAGCCCATGATCCGCCCGGCCCCGAGCGCGATCGCCCGCGCGACCTCACGGCCCGGCGGGCTGTCGAGCCGGTGCTCCCGCGTGAACGACGGCGTCTCGTCCAGCCGCAACCGCAGCCACAGCGCGCCGAGACCGAGCGGCAGCGTCAGCAGGAACGGCAGCCGCCAGCCCCAGTCGCCCAGCTGCGCCTCGCTCAGCACGGTGGCCAGCAGCGCCGCCACCCCGGCCCCGCCGAGCAGCCCCAGCGCGACGGTGAAGGACTGCCACGATCCGTACAGGCCCCGCCGGCCCGGCGGCGCGAACTCCGTCATCACCGAGACCGCGCCGCCGAACTCCCCGCCCGCGGACAGCCCTTGGAGCACCCGCAGGAAGGTGAGCAGCCAGGGAGCGAGGGCGCCGGCGGTCGCATACGTGGGCAGCACGCCGATCAGGGTCGTCGCCGCCGTCATCAGGACGATCACCGCGACGAGGACGGGACGGCGGCCGATCCGGTCGCCGAGCCGGCCGAACAGCGCGGCACCGACGGGCCGGAAGAAGAACGCGAGCGCGAAGGACGCGTACGTCTTCACCAGTGCCTCGGCCTCGCTGCCACCCTCAGGGGTGAAGAACCGGGCCGCGATGATCGTCGCGAAGTAGCCGTAGACGCCGAACTCGTACCACTCGATGAAGTTGCCGACGGAGCCCGCGAGCAGGGCGCGGCGGGAGTGCCCGGGCCGGGCCGCGCGGGGGTCCGAGCCGTGCACGGGGGCGGTCATGTCGGTTCCTCCCGGGGCCCGGCCGAAGCGGGGTGGTCGGATGCCGGGACCGGGCAGGTCCCGCTGATGTTGGAAAATTAGCTTCATTTCAGGGGCGGTTGACTGTCAATAACTTTCACGGCGGCTGGTCGGAGCCCCGGCGCGTCGCCCTGGGACACCCGCCGTCACCCGTGACGGCAACAGGTGCCCGGACCGGCCTCCACCGCGGCTTGCGGAGGGCTAGGCTCGATATCTGTACGTCGTTCGGGCGACGCCTGGGGAGGTAGCGGGATGACGGACGCACGGCCCGGAGTGGTCGCCTCGGCTTCCCTGTGGGAACGCGCCGAGGAAGTCGCCACGGTCGAGGCGGCGATCACCGCCCTGCGCGCGGACTCGGCGGACTCGGGAAGTCTGCTGATGTTCACCGGTGAGGCGGGTCTCGGCAAGACCGCACTCCTCGCCGAGGCGCGCCGGATCGCGGAGGACAGCGGCTGCACGGTGTGGTCGGCACGCGGCGGCGAGACCGTCACGTCCGTTCCCTTCAACGTCGTACGCCAGTTGCTGCAACCCGCTCTGGTCTCGCTGCTGCCGGAGGAGGCCCGCGAGTATCTGGGCGACTGGTACGACATCGCCGGGCCCGCCCTCGGAGTGACCGAGCCCGGCGACCGGCAGCCCGACCCGCAGGGCGTGTGCGACGGACTGGTCGCCGCGGTGCGCCGGCTGGCCAAACGCGAGTGGCCGCTCGTGCTGCTCATCGACGACGCGCACTGGGCCGACCAGGAGACCCTGCGCTGGCTGGCCGCGTTCGCCGAGCGGCTCGACGACCTGTCCGTCCTGGTCGTGGTCGCGCGCCGCCCCGGCGAGGCCGGCGGGGAGAGCGCCGGCCACCTCGACACGGTCGCCGCCGCGGGCCGCACGATCACGAAGCTGAGCGCGCTGACGCCCGACGCCACGGCCGGGCTCACCCGCGCCACGCTCGGCGAGCACGCCGACGCGCCGTTCTGCCGCGAGGTATGGGCGGTCACCGGCGGCAATCCGTACGAGACGGTGGAACTCCTCGCGAAGGTGCAGGACAGCGGGCTGGACCCGGTCGAGGGATCCGCCTCGGAACTGCGCGCCCTGAACCGCTCGGCCCGCGGCCGCGGCCTCGTCGCGCGCCTCGAAGGACTCGGCATCGACGCCACCCGCTTCGCGTGGGCGGCCGCGATCCTCGGCACCCAGATCTCCCTCGACCTCGCCGCCCAGCTCGCCGGAATGCCCCGCGACGAGGGGCTGCGCTGCGCCGAACTGCTGGGCGCCGCCCGTATTCTCACCACCGGTGCGCCTGCGAACGACCAAGTGGTCGAGGGCGACCTGGAGTTCGTGCACCCGCTGATCGCCAGCGCCGTCTACCGCTCGATCCCGGACGCCCTGCGCACCGCGATGCACGGCCAGGCGGCCTGGGCGGTCACCGAGTCGGGCCGAGGGCCCGCGGCGGCCTCCCGGCACCTCCTCGAAGTGCACCCGGACGACGATCCGGAGCTGGTCGAGCAGATGCGCGACGCGGCCCGCGAACACCTCGCCGTCGGCGCCCCCGACGCGGCCCGCCGCTGTCTCGAGCGTGCCCTGCGCGAACCGCCCCTGCCGGACGCCCACGCGCGCGTGCTGTACGAACTGGGCTGCGCCACCCTGTTGACCGCGCCCGCCAAGACCATCGCGCACCTGCGCGCCGCGCTCGACATGCGGGGCCTCGAAGGAGAGCTGCGCGTCGACGCCGTCTACCGCCTCTCGCAGGCACTCCTCCACAACGACCAGCTGGAGGAGGCCGTCCGCACGGTCGACGCGGAGGCGGCCCGCCTCGAACCGGGACCGGCCCGGATGCGCCTGCAGGCCGTGCACTACATGTGGGAGGGCATCCACGCCGGCGAGGACGGGTCCCCGGGACGCTCCCGCGGCCTCGCCGAACTCGCCGGGACGTGCACCGGCCGGGACAACTCCGAGCGCGCGCTGCTCATCCTGCGCGGCTTCGACGCGATGACCCGGGGCGAGAACGCCGAGGAGGTCGTGGAACTCTGCGACCGGGCCCTGGTCAACGGCCGCCTCGCACCCGGACTCGGCTGGA
The DNA here is from genome assembly GCF_042723265.1 of Streptomyces sp. NPDC058371. Taxonomy (NCBI): domain Bacteria; kingdom Bacillati; phylum Actinomycetota; class Actinomycetes; order Kitasatosporales; family Streptomycetaceae; genus Streptomyces; species Streptomyces sp. NPDC058371. The sequence goes on from NZ_JBHXJC010000001.1 coordinate 477,712, forward strand.
CCGACACCGAGTGGGGCATCGAGCTCCTGATGATGCTGAGCAGTTCGTACGCCTACGCGGACCGGCTCGACCGGGCGGAGAGCCTGTTCAGCGAGGCCCTGCGCGCCTACGAGTCGGCCGGCTGGAGCGGCGGCCACCTCGCCCTGGCCCACGCCTATCTCGGTCTCGCGCACCGCAGGCGGGGCCGCCTCGTCGAGGCGGAGGCGTCCCAGCGCGAATCGCTCCGCCTGGCCGAACGCGTGGGCCGCGGACTGCCCCTGTACTGGTCCTCGACCTGCGGCCTCATCGACACGCTCCTCGCCCGCGGCCATGTCGGCCAGGCCGCGGAGCTCGCCGAGCGGTTCGGCTTCGCGCCGCCGTACCCGTCCACGATCGTGCTGCCGGACACCCGTTCCGTCCGCGGCCGGCTGCTGCTCGCCCTCGGCCGCACCAAGGAAGGCGTCAACGAACTGGAGGCGGCCGAGAAGGCGGCCACCGCGCGGGGGCACCACAACACGGTGCTGGCACCCTGGGCGGTCGACCTGGCCAAGGCGCTGGCCGTCGACGACCCGGTGCGCGCGGCGGCGGTGGCCGCCGACGCCCGCCGCCAGGCCGAGCGCTTCGGCACGGACACCGCCATCGGCGAGGCGCTGCGCTGCGCGGCGGCCCTGGAGTCGGGCCAGCGGGCGGTACGGCTGGCCGCCCAGGCGGTCACCTATCTGGAGGCCTCGCCCTGCCAGTACGAACACGCGGCGGCCCGCGTCGAGTACGGCCTCCTCTCCCGCTCGGCCATGGAGCTCAACAAGGGCCTGACACTGGCCCGTTCATGCGGAGCGGACGGTCTGGCGGCGCAGGCGGAGGAAGCGCTGAAGGGGTTCTAGTTCCGGACGCGACGTCTTGGGTCATTCTCGGGAGCCGGCGCGCCACCCTCAGGGGCCCGGGGCCGTCAGCCCCGGTCCGTGTCCTCCTCCGCCAGCACTCGCTGGGCCACCGCGAACGCCGAATTGGCCGCCGGGACGCCGCAGTACACGGCGGTCTGGAGCAGCACCGCGCCGATCTCCTCCGGGGTGAGTCCGTTGCGCCGCGCCGCCCGCACGTGCATCGCCAGTTCGTCGTAGTGGCCGTGCGCGACCAGCGCCGTCAGCGTGATCAGACTGCGCTCGCGGCGCGAGAGCGTGGGGTCCGTCCAGATCTCGCCCCAGGCGTAGCGCGAGATGAAGTCCTGGAAGCGGGCGGTGAAAGGCGTCTGCCGGGCCTGGGCGCGGTCCACATGGACATCGCCGAGCACCTGACGGCGTACCTCCATACCGCGCCGCGCATAGCCGTCCAGGTGCCCGCGCAGCGCGGCGAGCACGGCCTCCGGGCGCTCGGCGGGGGCCAGATGCGAGGCACCCGCGATCTCGGTGAGCGAGGCGCCGGGCACCGCGTCCGCGATCTCGCGCAGATGCGCGGGCGGTGTCGCCGGATCCTCACGGCCCGCGATCAGCAGGGTCGGCGCCCCGATCGCCGGCAGCCGGTCCCGGAGGTCGAACGCGGCGAGCGCGTCACAGCAGGCGGCGTACGCGTCCGGGTCGGCCTCGCGGTGGTCAGCCACCAGCCGCGGCACCGTGAAGCCGGGCGTGAACCAGCGGGTGTCCGCGGTCGCCGCGACCGGCGCCAGACCCTCCCGGCGGACCAGCTCGGCGCGCTCCTCCCACGGCTTGGAGCCGTTGAAGTGCGCGGACGAGCAGATGACGGCAAGGGACGCGACCCGCTCCGGGTGGTACACGGCCAGGTGCAGACCGACCGCGCCGCCCAGTGAGACGCCCGCGTACGCGAAGCGGTCGATGCCCAGCGCGTCGGCGAGCGCCAGGACCAGCCCAGCGAGGTCGCCGACCGTCGCGCCCGGGCCGATCAGGTCCGCGGGCGAGTCGCCGTGCCCCGGCAGGTCCCAGCGGATCACCCGATGGGTGACGGACAGCTCGGGGGCGACCTTGTCCCACAGCGCGGTGGACGTGCCGAGCGAGGGGCCGAGGAGCAGCGGGGGAGCCGTGACCGGCCCCTCGGCTCGGTGGTGCAGCAGCTTGCCGGACGGCTCGGTGGTCAAGGTCGCTCCAGGGCACGGTCGGTGAGGGCTCCGGCGGAGCCGAGATAGCGGGTGGGGTCGGTGAGGTCCGCGAGGTCGAGGTCCTTGAGCTCAGGCTCCTCGCGGAGCAGCTCAAGGAGGGGGCGGTCCTCGGCGACGGCGCGCCGGGCGGTCCGCGTCAGCAGTTCCCTGGCGCGCGGCCGGCCCAGCAGGGGCGCGAGTTCGGCGGCCAGCCGTTCGGAGACGATCAGTCCATGGGTGAGGCCGAGGTGGTCGCGCATGGCGTCGGTGTTCACCTGGAGGCCTTCGGTCAGCTCCACCGCGTCGTGCGCCGCGCCGCCGACCAGCCGCAGCAGTTCGCGCAACGGCTCCCACTCGGCGTGCCAGGCGCCGGCGGGCCGCTCGTCCTCGGCGGGCATCGACGCGTAGAGCGTGGCGGCGAGCTGCGGCGCCCGCCGGGCCGCGGCCGCCACCAGGGTCGCCCGTACGGGGTTCGCCTTGTGCGGCATCGCGGACGAGCCGCCGCCGGAGCCCTCCGCGACTTCGGCGATCTCGGTACGCGCGAGGGTGAGCACGTCGACCGCGGTCTTGCCGAGCGCACCGGCCGTGAAAGCCAGCGCTCCGGCCAGGTCCGCGACGGGGGTGCGGAGGGTGTGCCAGGGCAACGCCGGTTCGGCCAGGCCGAGTTCACGGGCGTACGCCGCGACCAGGCGCCGAGTGTCGACCGGTACGGGTGTGCCTGGCCCGCCACCGGAGGGCTTGCCCGCAGCGCCGGTCGGCTTGCCCGCAGCGTCGGAGGGCCTGACCGGATCGCCCGCCGGCGGACGCCCGTCCCGGGCTCGGGCGGCGTCCCCGGCCTCCGCTCCGAACACCGCGGAGGCGGCCAACGTGCCCGCCGCACCGCCGAGTTGGACGGGCAGCGAGGCGCGTACGGCGGAGAGCCGGTCGCGGGCGTCGAGGACCAGCGAGCGCCACCCCGCCGTCTTCAGACCGAAGGTCGTCGGCACCGCGTGCTGTGTGAGCGTCCGCCCGGGCATGGCGGTGTCCCGGTACCGGGCGGCGAGCCGGCCCAGGGCCCGCTGCGTACGCTCCAGGTCGGCCAGGACGAGGTCCAGTGTGCGGGCGGCCACCAGCATCGCCGCGGTGTCCATGATGTCCTGGCTGGTCGCACCCCGGTGGACGTAGGGGCCGTGCTCCGGTCCTGCCGCCGCCGTCAGATCGGCGACGAGCGGGATCACCGGATTGCCGCCGCTCCGGGCCCGCAGCGCGATCGCCCGCACGTCGAAACGTCCCACGTCGGCAGCGTCCGACACCGCCGAGGCCGCCTCCGCCGGGGCCAGCCCCAGCGCCGCCTGCGCCCGGGTCAGCGCGGCCTCCGCGTCCAGCAGGGCCCGCAGATAGGCGGTGTCAGCGGTCGCGGACGCCGCCGGGGAACCCGCCCATCCGGGGGCGAGCAGGCCGGCGTCGGAGTCGCCGGGGTCGTCAGCTGTCACTGGAACTCCAGGAAGACCGTTTCGCCTTCGCCCTGAAGGCGGATGTCGAAACGGTACGTCCGGTTCGCGCCCTCGCCCGCGATCAGCGTGGCGCGTCGGTCGGCCGGGAGCGAGTCGAGCAGCGGGTCCACCCCGTCCGTGAGGTAGGCGCGGGTGAACAGGTGGTGCAGCAGCCCGCGCGCGAACACGCACACACTGATGTACGGCAGCCCGGCGTTGCCCGGCGGCAGCGTGTGCAGGGAGTAGTGGCCGTCGGCGTCCGTGGCGACCCGGCCGAAGCCGGTGAAGTCGGTGCCGTTGCGGCCGAGGTGGCCGCCGGTCACCGGGTCACGGCGCAGGGACCCGGGCACGCCCTCCAGCGATCCGTCCGGGGCCGCCTGCCAGAACTCCAGCAGGGCGTCCGGGACGGGCCCGCCCGCGCCGTCGAGCACGTACCCGTGCAGCGTGATCGTGTCGGGGTGCCCCTTCGGGGCCACCTGCTCGCCCTCCGGAAAGGGCAGGGCGTAGCCGTAGAACGGGCCGACGGTGTGGGAGGGGGTGGGGAGAAGCTTCTCGCTCATGGCGGTTCAGCGACCTTCCTCGATCCAGGTGGCGGAGGGACCGTCGAGGACGATGTCCCATTCGTAGCCGAGCGAGAACTCGGGCCGGGAGAGATCGTGCCGGTACGCCGCGACCAGCCGGTCCCGGGCCGGCTCGTCGGTCACCGAGCGCAGGATCGGGTCGTAGCGGAACAGCGGGTCGTTCGGGAAGTACATCTGCGTCACGAGGCGTTGGGTGAACGCCGTGCCGAACAGCGAGAAGTGGATGTGCGCGGGCCGCCACGCGTTGGTGTGATTGCGCCAGGGGTACGCGCCCGGCTTGACCGTGGTGAAGCGGTACCGCCCCTGATCGTCCGTCAGGGTCCGTCCCACCCCGGTGAAGTTGGGGTCGAGCGGGGCCGGGTGCTGGTCGCGCAGATGCGCGTACCGGCCGGAGGCGTTGGCCTGCCAGATCTCGACGAGCTGACCGCGTACCGGACGGCCGTCGCTGTCGAGCAGTCGCCCGGAGACGGTGATGCGCTCGCCGAGCGGCTCGCCCTGGTGCTGGATCGTGAGGTCGCTGTCGATGTCGGTGATGTCGGTGGGGCCGAAGACGGGCCCGGACAACTCGACCGTCTCCGGGTCCCCGCCACGGACGGCCACCAGGGGCTGCTTGGGGTGGCGCAGCACCGAGCTGCGGTACGGCGCGTAGTCCCGCGGCGGGTGGTTGCGTACCGGCGCTCCGCCGGCCACCGCCTTGTCGTACGCGCTCTGGAGGTCGTCGATCTCGGCGTCGATGTCCGCCTGGGTGAGAGCCATGGGGTGCGTTCCTATCGCTCGAGGACGAGGGCGAGGCCCTGGCCCACGCCGATGCAGAGGGTGGCGACGCCGACTCCGCCGCCTTCGCGGGCGAGTTGATGGGCGACGGTGCCGGCGAGGCGGGCGCCGGACGCGCCCAGGGGGTGGCCGAGGGCGATGGCGCCGCCCAGCGGGTTGAGCACGGCCGGGTCGAACTCGGGCCACTCGGCCAGGCAGCCGAGCACCTGCGCGGCGAAGGCCTCGTTGAGTTCGAGAGTCGACAGGTCGTCGAATGTCCTGCCGGCCTTGGCCAGTGCGCGGTTGACGGCCTCGACGGGCGCGAGTCCGAAGTAGTGCGGATCGATAGCGGAGACGCCGGTCGCCGAGACCCGGGCCAGCGGCTCGCGGCCGGTGGCCCTCAGCCCCTCCTCGTCGACGAGGAGCAGCGCGGCGGCGCCGTCGTTCAGCGGGGAGGCGTTGCCGGCCGTCACCGTGCCCTGCTCGGTGCGGAAGGAGGGCTTCAGCCTGGCCATCGCGTCCAGGGAGGCGTCGGCGCGCACGCATTCGTCCGCGTCGAGGACGACGGGGTCGCCCTTGCGGCGCGGGACGGAGACCGGGACGAGCTCGCCGTCGAAGTGCCCGGCCGTCTGCGCGGCGGCCGCCTTCCGGTGGCTGTGCAGCGCGAACTCGTCCTGCTGCTCCCGGGTGATCTTGTGCTTCTCGGCGATGAGTTCGGCGGACTCGCCCAGCGGGACGGTCCACTGGGGGTTCATGCCCGGGTTGACCATGCGCCAGCCGAGGGTGGTGGAGTACAGCTCGGCGTGCGCGGCGGGGAACGGCTGATCGCTCTTGGGCAGGACGAAGGGTGCGCGGGTCATCGACTCGACACCGCCGGCCAGGGCGATGGAGGCGTCGCCGACCGCGATGGCCCGCGCGGCCTGGATGACGGCTTCGAGACCGGACGCGCAGAGCCGGTTCACGCTCACGCCGGGCACGGAGGTGGGCAGGCCCGCCAGGAGCACGGCCATGCGGGCGACGTTGCGGTTGTCCTCGCCGGCGCCGTTCGCGTTGCCGAAGTACACGTCCTCGATCCGCGACGGGTCCAAGTCGGGTGTGCGGGCGAGGAGTTCACAAATGACGTGGGCGGCCAGGTCGTCCGGGCGGACGGCGGCCAGCGATCCGTTGTACCTGCCGAACGGCGTGCGCACCGCATCGACGATGTAGACGTCCTTCACGACGTGCCCTCCTCGGTCGGTCCGTCCGCGACGCGGACCTTGGCGGCGGTCCTCGCGACGATCTCCTCGACGGTGACACCCGGCGCGGTCTCCCTCAGCACCAGTCCGTCCTCCACGATGTCGAGGACACCGAGGTCGGTGATGACACGGTCGACGCAGGCCCTGCCGGTCAGCGGCAGCGCGCACTCCTCCAGGATCTTGGGGGAGCCGTCCTTGGCGGTGTGGGTCATCACGACGATGACCGTGCGGGCGCCGTGCACGAGGTCCATCGCCCCGCCGATCCCGGTGATCATCTTGCCGGGGATGGCCCAGTTGGCGAGGTCGCCGCCCGCGGACACCTGCATCGCGCCGAGCACGGCGACGTCGATGTGGCCGCCGCGGATCATGCCGAAGGACAGCGAGGAGTCGAAGTAGGAGGCGCCGGGCAGGACGGTGACGGTCTCCTTGCCGGCGTTGATGAGATCCGGGTCGACCTGGTCCTCGGTCGGATACGGACCGGTGCCCAGGATGCCGTTCTCGGACTCCAGGATCACCTCGACCCCCGGCGGGAGGTAGTTGGGGATCAGGGTCGGCAGCCCGATGCCGAGATTGACGTACTGGCCGTCCGTCAGCTCGCGAGCCGCCCGGGCAGCCATTTCCTCACGTGTCCAGGCCATCACTCGCCCACCGTTCCGCCGGCCTGGGGTGCCGACACCGTCCGCTTCTCGATCATCTTCGCGTTCGCCTGCCCGGGCGTGAGGGCAAGGACACGCTGCACGAAGATGCCCGGCAGATGCACCGCGTCCGGGTCGATCCCGCCCGGCTCCACGAGCTCCTCCACCTCGGCGATCGTCACCCGGCCGGCCATCGCGGCCAGCGGATTGAAGTTCCGCGACGACTTGCCGAAGACCAGGTTCCCGTGCCGGTCGCCCTTGGCGGCCCGCACCAGCGCGAAGTCGGTACGGATGCCGTGCTCCAGCACGTACTCGGTGCCCTCGAACTCCCGCACCTCCTTGGGCGGCGAGGCCAGCGCGACACCACCGGAGCCGTCGTACCGCCACGGCAGTCCGCCCTCGGCGACCTGCGTGCCGACGCCGGCGGGGGTGTAGAACGCGGGGATACCGGCGCCGCCCGCCCGCAGCCGCTCGGCGAGGGTGCCCTGCGGGATCATCTCCACCTCCAGCTCACCGGCCAGGTACTGCCGGGCGAACTCCTTGTTCCCGCCGATGTACGACCCCGTGACGCGGGCGATCCGCCCCGCCGCCAGCAGCACCGCGAGACCGGACTCCATCGCCCCGCAGTTGTTGGAGACCACGCCCAGCCCCGAGACACCGCGCTCGTACAGAGCCTGGATCAGCACGTTCGGCACACCGCTCAGCCCGAATCCGCCCACCGCGAGAGTCGCGCCGTCCGGTACATCGGCCACCGCCTCCAGGGCCGTGGCGACCACCTTGTCCATCCGTGAAGCCCCATCTCTCCCGAGCGTCCAGCACCTCAATTAGTCAGGGCACTGATTATTTCTTCGAGGTGACAAACACGCTGCCACCCGATCCCTCGCCAGTCAAGACCTCAAGGTATTGCGCGGGTGGGGGTCTCTTACGTCCGCGAGACAGGCGATGTCGCGTCCAGGTATCGTTCAGTGCACCAACGAATACAACCCGTATGCCGCGTAGCTCGCGCGTACCTGGAGCCGAGGAGCGCACATGGCCGCGGTGGACCTCTCCACGCACCCCGGGCACCTGGCCCGGCGGCTGCAGCAGGCGCACTACCTGCTGTGGAACACGATGGTCTCCGAGGAGATCACCTCGCCGCAGTTCGCGGTCCTGAACGCGCTCGTCGCCGAGCCGGGACTCGACCAGCGAACGGTGGGGGAGCGGGTGGGCCTGGACCGGTCCACCATCGCCGAGGTCATCAGCCGCCTCGGCCGGCGCGGCCTGCTCGACAAGGTGCGCGACCCGCAGGACGGCCGCCGCTTCCAGCTGCGCCTCACCGACGAGGGCATGCGGACGCACCGCAAGCTGACCGTGCGCACGGCCCGGATGAACCAGGTCTTCCTGGCCCCGCTTTCGGCCGAGGAGCAGACCCTGTTCTTCGACCTCATCCAGCGCGTCTCGGACGCAGCGGAGGGGCTCCGCAACCCGGCGGAACCCCTCGTGGCGAGCAAGGCCTGATCAGGCTCTGCCCAAGCCCTTCTCTCAGGCCGGGTGCGTGCTGCCACCCTCTACCACGGTGACGGACGGAGCAGGAAAAGCCCGGAGCAGTCCTGCCCCCCGGACGGATCCGAGGAGTACAGCCAGTACAGCGTCGCCAGCTGCGCCAGCAACACCAGCGGGGCGAGGCAGGCGGCAACGAGGGCGAGGCGTCCCTGCCAGACCGCCCCTGTACGCGACCCGCTGCGAAGTGCGCCGCGGCTCAGGGAGAGCTGGAGCAACAGAGCGGCCGCGGTGCACAGCACGCCTGCCCATGAGGTGACGTACATCCGTGTGGACGGGCCGAGGTAGCGGCAGTTCTGGAAGGTGTCGCCGTCGAAGGCCAGGCGCGCGACCAGGAGCCCGACCGAGACGGCCATCAGGACCGGCACGAGCAGGGCCCTTTGACGCCAGGCCGGGGAGAGGATGGCGGGCGCGGAAGCGTGAGTGGGAGTCGTCATCAGTACCAGTCGGGGTTGGGGCGGACGAAGCGCAGGTGCTGCGCTCCTTCGTGCTTCTCGCCGGAGGGGATACGCCCTTCCAGGCTGACGTTCTGGTACGAGTCGGTGTGCTGCGTGTACTTGATCTCACCGTCCGGCATGACCGCGGTGACGATCGCCGCGTGGTGCGTGGTGCCCTGCTCGATCGAGTCGTTGGGGCCGGACTGCTCGTAGTAGATGATGTCGCCCGGTTTGACGTCGGAGGCAGCCACTTCCGCGCCACCGTGGTTCAGCATGAAGTTCTGGTTGTTCTCGGCCGCGGCCCAGCTGTCGGAGTAGGCGAGCCGCTTGTCGACCGCGTCCACGCCGGTCCGGTTGCCGATCATCCAGCTGTCGTCGTCGGTCGTACCCCACCAGAACGAGGTCTTCTCCTGCATGCCCGCTGCGTGCAGCGCGTTGGAGACGAAGTTGGTGCAGTTGTTGCCGAAGTCGGTCGGGTCTTCCTTGTTCCAGTTGTCCAGGGCGTACTGGACCAGTTTCATGCGGTCGTACTTGCCGTTTCCGCGCAGCTCCGTGCGGACGTCCTCGGGAATCCCGTCGAGGCCGGCGATGGCGACCGGCTGGGCCAGCATCATGTCCTTGCGCTGTTCAGCGGTCAGTCCGTCCCACCACTGACGAACCGTCGTCGGGTCCTGGCCGACCGGGATGTCGGCGGCGAGCATCTGTACCTGGACCTGCGAGGCGTGGTTCTGGAGTTCGTTGAGCGCCTTGTCGGGGTCGGTCAGCTCCGTCTGGCCGGCCAGCTTGGCGAACTCGGTGGCGGCCAGTTTGTCGGCTGTCGTCACCTGCGCGACGGCCTGGTTGATGAGGTCCAGGACCTGCGACCGGTAGGGGCCCATCTCCTCGGCCTCCGTGCGGTTGTGCGGTGACGGGCCGGTGATGGTGCCGTCGACCCCGATCTCCAGTCCGTAGTTCCCGGCGAGTTCCCGCGCTTCCCGCAGGGTGCTGTGAGCGGTCTCGATGGCGGTGGTCATGGCGTCGGCGACCATGTTCACGGCGAGCAGGATGTCGTAGGCCACCTCGAACTGGTTGGCCAGCTTCTCGAACTTGCCGGCCGCGGCCACCCCGACCTCGTCGGTCCAGTGCTCGGAGAGGGGTTTGACGCCGAGGTCCCGGAGGTCCTTGGCGGCGGCCAGCGCATAGTCGGCCAGCGAGTGGAATTCGCCCGCGGCCGTCGACCACTTGCTGGGGACGGCGTTCGCTATGCCTGCGTAGGCGACCACGATCAGGCCTTGCCCAGGTCGCGGGCGGCGGCGCGCAGCCGGGCCTCGGCCTCGGCGTCCGCGCTGTCGTATCCGTTGGCGGAGTCCTTCAGCTTGGCGCTGAGATCTCCCATCTCCTTGGCGAGGGAGACCAGGTGGCTTTCCCATTTCTCGGCGCAGACCTTGAGATGGGCCGGGCTCTCCCACCCGTTTCCGAGGTGGTACGCGTAGACCTCGTCGCTGGTGTCGAGGGAGTGCTCCAGCCGCCTCATGGCCTGCCGGAACAGGTCGTCCATGTCACCGGCCGCCGTGTGCACGGGCGGCGTACGGATCGCGATGTCCGGACGGCCCCCGGCCCCGTCCAAGGGGGCCAACCGGTTCACCTGCATGGGCGTCGAGCCCCGAGCAGCCGCCTGCGCCTTGAGCTCTTCCCACTCTTCCCACGCCATGACCTTGTCCCCCCGAATGTTGGTCGTGTACAGACACCCACACCGCGGTCACGTTAACAAGACGCACGTGCCGACGGACGATCGGGAGCACATGGATGCAGAAAGCGCACAAAAGAGCCCGACCTGTTGCATACGCCTGCCGAACTCGACCGGGCCCGCCGCCGCCCCCGGGGACCGCTCGCCGCCGCCCGCCGGGAGGCGGGGGCGGCGAGCGAGCGTCGGCTCGGACACCACCTCCGCCGCCCGGCCGTGACACGGGGGCGGCGATCAGAGCATCGGCTCGGACACCACGCGCAACGCACGCGAAGCGCCGGTCAGGCCTTGGCGAACACCACCCACACCTGGCCCTTCGCGAAGTTCATCGGCTTGCCGTCCGCCGTCGTGAAGTCCGTGCCGTCCGTTGCCGACGGCCGCTTCCAGCCGGCGTCGAAGGCGCGCCCGTCGCGCAGCACCTGGGCCTTTCCGGACCCCACGGTCTCCGTGTACGGCGTGTTGTTGCCCAGCACGTCGTGGAACTTGGAGGTGCGCACCTTCACGTACTGCACGACCACCGTCGCCGGGGCCACCGACGTGCCGTCCGCCGAGACCGTCTGCGTCCCGTCCATCGACACCAGCCAGCGCTGCCGCTCGGCGGACCAGGTGAACGTGAAGCGGGCGGAGGGGAAGCGGACGGTGCGGGTGTTCTCGGCGGTGCCACCTGCGGGCGCCGCACCGAAGCGGAAGCCCGTCGTCAGCGCGGTCGAGCCCGGCGCGGAGCCCATCAGCTTCTGGGGCCGCAGATAGAGATTGTGCGGTGCCGCTCTGTCGTTGCCCCGGTAGTAGGCGCCGGAGTTCTCCTCGGGACGCACCGCGCGCAGTGGTGCCTCGTCGATCAGCGGCAGCAGCTTGTGCTGGGCCCCGGAGAAGGCGAGCGTCGGGTCGTCGAACTGGCGGAGCAGTTCCAGATCGGACTCGCGGGCGCTGCGCACCGGCCCGACGGTCTTCGGCAGCTGGGTCGCGTACACCGCCATCAGCCGGCTCAGGCCGCCCTCGACCTGCTCCGCGTAGATGACGTCGGCTTCGCCCAGACCGGTCTGGGGGCGGGCCGCGCTCACGTTGTCGATCTTCACCGCGAGCACCTGGCCGGCGTTCGCGGTCTCGGTCTGCCCCGGCGTCTGCCCCGGGTGCCGTCCGCGCCCGTCGTCGGCCGAGCCCCCGCCCCCGGTGCAGCCCGTCATCAGGGAGCCCGTCACCGCGGCCGCCAGCAGCGCCGCCGTCATCACGCAGCGCCGCATCCGCGCCTTCTGTCCCATGCCCACCGTGGCCACCATGTCCTGTGTTGTCGATTGTGCGCTTATACGCTCATCGATGGCCATACCCGCTCGCTTCTGATTGCGCGCGCCCACTGAGCTGATTGGCCGAGCGGACCGGGCCGACTTTGTGGGCCGGTCGGCCCAGCGGCTCCCGGGGAACGGGCACGGCGGTCCCCACGGCAGGTGCGCCGGGCCCGCCGCGAGGGCGCGGAAGGGCCCCGATGGATGCCGGCCTGCGAGGCGGATCGGTCCCCGGCGGAAGGTCACGCGGCGAGGCGGAACGGCTCCCCGGCGGATGTCACCCGGTGCGAGAGTGGCGTGCGCCGGGGCCGTGGTCCCGCGTCAGCCCCGCGAACCGAAGATCTCCGCGAGGTCGTAGCGCACCGGCTCCTCCAACTGGCCGTACGTGCAGCTCTCCGGCGTGCGGTCCGGGCGCCAGCGGCGGAAGCGGGCCGTGTGCCGGAAACGCGCCCCGTTCTCCATGTGGTCGTACGCCACCTCCACCACCCGCTCGGGGCGCAGCGGCACCCAGGAGAGGTCCTTCTTCGACGACCACCGGCTCGGCGCCCCGGGCAGCCGGGCCGACTCGTGCGCCGCCTCGTCCGCCCACGCGGCCCAGGGGTGCGTCCGGAAGTCCGTCATGCGCAGCGGCTCCAGCTCCTCCACCAGCTCCGCGCGCCGCTTCATGGTGAAGGCGGCGGACACCCCGACGTGCTGGAGGGCGCCCTGGTCGTCGTACAGGCCGAGGAGCAGGGAGCCGACGATCGGGCCGCTCTTGTGGAGGCGGTAGCCGGCGACCACGACATCCGCGGTGCGCTCGTGCTTGATCTTGAACATCAGGCGCTCGTCCTGGCGGTAGCGCAGGGTCAGCGGCTTGGCGACCACTCCGTCGAGGCCGGCGCCCTCGTACTGCTCGAACCACTGCCGCGCCACCTCGATGTCCGTCGTCGCCGGCGCGAGATGCACCGGCGCGTCGGCCTCGGACAGTGCTCTGGCCAGCAGGTCGCGCCGGTCGACGAGCGGCACGTCGAGGAGCGACTCGTCCGCCAGGGCCAGCAGGTCGAAGGCCACGAAGGAGGCAGGTGTCTTCTCGGCGAGCATCCGCACCCGTGAGTCCGCCGGATGGATGCGCTCGGTCAGCGCGTCGAAGTCGAGCCGCCCGTCCCGGGCGATCACGATCTCGCCGTCCATCACACAGCGCTCCGGCAACCGCCCCCGCAGCGCCTCGACCAGCTCCGGAAAGTACCTGGTCAGCGGCTTTCCGGTGCGGCTGCCGAGCTCGATCTCGGCGCCGTCCCGGAACACGATCGCCCGGAAGCCGTCCCACTTCGCCTCGTAGTGCATGTCCGGCGGGATCTTCGCCACGGACTTGGCGAGCATCGGCTTCACGGGAGGCATCACCGGCAGATCCATGCTCCGATTCTGCGGGCATTCCCCCGGATCCGCCCGGTGCGCGATCCCGCGGATCCGTCCGGGGGCGATCCCACGGATCCGTCCGGTGTGCGGGGGATACGGGGTAGGCCTACCGTGGCTCGCATGGGCGATGCGGTGGAACTCGAGGCGGCCGGGCGGACGGTGCGGCTGTCCAGCCCGGGCAAGATCTTCTTCCCGGAGCGCGGTTTCACCAAGCTGGATCTGGCCCAGTACTACATCGCCGTCGGCGACGGCATCCTGCGGGCGCTGCGCAACCGCCCCACCACGCTGGAGCGCTACCCGGACGGTGTGACCGGGGAGTCGTTCTTCCAGAAGCGGGCGCCCAAGAACATGCCCGACTGGATCCCGACCGCCCACATCGCCTTCCCCAGCGGTCGCACCGCGGACGAGATGTGCCCGACCGAGGTGGCCGCCGTGGTCTGGGCCGCCCAGTTCGGCACCCTCACCTTCCATCCGTGGCCGGTGCGCGGTGACGACGTCGACCACCCCGACGAACTGCGCATCGACCTCGACCCGCAGCCCGGCACCGACTACGGCGACGCGGTGCGGGCCGCCCACGAGCTGCGCGCCGTCCTCCACGAGTACGGCGATCTGCGCGGCTGGCCCAAGACGTCCGGCGGCCGGGGCCTGCACGTCTTCGTGCCGATCGAGCCGCGCTGGACGTTCACGCAGGTGCGCCGGGCCGCCATCGCCGCCGGGCGCGAGCTGGAACGCCGTATGCCCGAGCAGGTGACCACGGCCTGGTGGAAGGAGGAGCGCGGCGCGAAGATCTTCGTCGACTACAACCAGACCGCCCGCGACCGCACCATCGCCTCCGCCTACTCCGTACGCCCTCGCCCCCACGCGCCCGTCTCCGCGCCCCTGCGCTGGGAGGAGGTGGGCGATGCCGTGCCCCAGGACTTCGACCTGGCGACCATGCCCGGGCGCTTCGCGGAACTGGGCGACGTGCACGCGGACATGGACGACCACGCCTTCTCCCTGGAGGCCCTGCTGGAGCTCGCCGCCCGCGACGAACACGACCACGGGCTGGGGGATCTGCCGTATCCGCCCGAATACCCGAAGATGCCGGGCGAGCCGAAACGGGTGCAGCCGAGCCGCGCCAAGCACGAGGACACGCCTTAGGCCTGTCCGGTCGGCCGTCCGATGTGCCCCGCCCAGTGGCGCGCGGCTGCCGCTGGTCTCGGCAGGCCGCACGCCACTGACGGTGGTTCAGGCGGAGCGGCTCACAGCTCCTTGATCCGGATGTCGCGGTACGAGATCACATCCGTCGTGCTGTGCACCTGAAGGCCGACATAGCCGGAGGCGAACCGCCGTCCGTCCGTGCCCGGGTCGTCCGACCGCGGCGGGTAGAAGTCCTGGCCGCCGATGTTGTCGAACTCGTTGATGAGCACACCGTTGCGGTACACCGAGTAGTGCTGGTCGACCACGCGGATCTCGTAGTCGTTCCAGGTGCCCTTCTGGGTGACGCCCGCACCGGCGAGCCCCACCCGGTCGAAGCCGTAGACCGAACCGGTCTTGTACATGTCGCCGTCGGGCCGGTCGAACACCTGCACCTCGTGCCCGTACTCGATGGCGACCCACTCCGGACGCGACTCCTCGGGGCGGTCGTGGACCCACGGGAACCGCACGAACACACCGGAGTTGGCATTGCCCGTGCCCGGAGCGTCGTCACGCCACTGGAGCTTCAGCGAGAAGTCGCCGTACTTGCGCTGCGGGTACCACAGCATGCCGAGGCCGCCCTTGGCCGTGCCGGACGTGATCGATCCGTCGGCGTTCAGTCCGAACGAACCGCCGCCCACCTGCTCCCACTTGGCCAGCGACGCGGCGGAGCCGTCGAAGATGGTGCGGTAGCCGGTGGTCTGGCCCGGCTTGCCGATCCCGGACCGCTGCGCCGCCTTGTTGATCTCGTCGTACTCGCGCTGGTCGACGACGCCTTCCTTGAGGAGCTTGTCGAGGACGGTCGTCACATGCTTGAGGAACAGCGCCTGGGACGTCCACTCCTTCTCGTCCTCGATCAACTCGTTCACCCGGCAACGGCTGTTGGTGACGCGGTTCGGCACACCCGAGTCCACAGTGCCGACGATCACCGTCAACCGTTCGTCGTACTCGGGGCAGTTGGGCGCCGGTACGCCGCCGCCCGGCGCGACCGTGAAACTCACGGTGCGGGACGTGGACGTGTTGCCGGCCTTGTCGCTCGCCCGGTAGGCCACCGAGTGCGCGCCCACACGGTCGACCACCACCGGTGCCGTGTAGGCCAGATAGGGCCCGGCGTCCAGCGAGTACTCGATCGCGGCGACTCCCGAGCCGCCCTCGTCCGTCGCGCTCACGGTCACCTTGGCGCTCTTCACATACGCGCCGTCGGAGTTCCTCGTGCCGTCGACGGTCGCGCCCGTCACCGGGGCTGTCGTGTCGGAGGCGGGCGGCGCGGCCACGGTGAACTCGACGCTCTTCTCGGCCGCCGTGTTGCCCGCCTTGTCGGTCGCGCGGTATCTCACCTTGTGCGCACCGAGAGCGTGCACCATCACGGGCGCGGTGTACGGCTGCCAGGCCCCCGAATCGACCGCGTACTCGATCGTGTTGACTCCGGAACCCGTGTCGGAGGCGGAGACGGTGACGGTCGCCATGTCGACGTACGTCCCGTCGGGGTTCCGCTCCCCGCTGACCGTCGCCGAGGTCTCCGGCGGCGTCGTGTCGTCCGTCGGCGGCGCCACCACGGTGAACTCGACGCTCTTCTCGGCCGCCGTGTTGCCCGCCTTGTCGACCGCGCGATAGCGGATCAGGTGGGAGCCGACCTGGTCGACCACGACGGGCGTGGTGTACGGCTGCCAGGCGCCCGTGTCGCCGATCGCGTACTCGACCCGGTCGACGCCGGAACCCGCGTCGGTAGCCGACACGGTCACGGTCGCCGAACCGACGTACGCGCCCTGCGAGTTCTGCGTCCCGCTCACCGCCGCGGCCGTCTCGGGAGCGGTCGTGTCCTGACCGCCGCCCTCCGTCACCACGAGGATGCCCTGCATCTGCTCGTGGCCCGGCATCGTGCAGAAGTAGCGGTAGCGGCCGGGCGTCAGCGTGACCTCGGCGGTGTGCCGGCCGCCCTGGTCGTCGAAGGGATTGGCCAGGATGTTGAGCTGGACGTCGTTGTTGTACTCCGGGTCGGAGACGTCGAAGGTCAACGTGTGCGGCATGCCTGTGGTGTTGCCGGTCGCCGCGCTGTTCTCGAAGACGATCGTCGTCGGGCCCGCGACCGCGGTCTGCGGTACGGACGCGTACTTGGTGGTGTTGTCGTTGCCCGTCCAGGTCAGCACCTGGGCGGCGGCCGCGGGTGCGGGTGCGTTGTCCGTTCGCCCGAACGCGGACGTCGACGTCAGTCCGAGCACCATCAGCAGGGACGCCAGCAGGGCCGTCCAGAGCTGCGCGGCTCTTCGCCTTCGTATGCCCATCATTCCGCCTTCCGGGCCAGCTGATCGGCGGCCGGGGTCGGTCCGCCGCCCGTGTAAGTGACCTTCCACAGCGCCGACTTGGCGTCCGAGGTGAAGAAGCCGCGTCCGTAGTCGAGGACGTACAGCGCGCCGTCCGGACCGAACTTCCAGTCCATGAGGTTCTTGACGCCGTCGTTGCCGATCGGCACGATCTTCTTCAGGGACTCCGAGTGGACCGGGAGTCCGCCGTCACCGGCCGTCTTCGGGTCGGTGAGCACGGCGTTGCGCGGCTGGTCGGAGTCGTAGAAGTCGCCGACGAACCACTTGCCGTCCCAGTAGGCGGGCCACTTCGTCTCACTCGTGACCGACGCGTCGTAGCGGTAGACCGGCCCGTCCATCGCCGCCTGGCCGCCGCCCTTGAGCCACGGCAGCAGATAGGTGGCCTCCTCCTGCTTGTACGAGGGGATCCCGGCCGCGTCGCGCGGGTAGTCCGGGGCACCGCCCTGGGGCGAGTACCAGATGTTGTTCCCGCTGACCGGCGGCAGGTTGACCAGGCCGTCGTTGTTCGGCGACTCGTTCTTGGGGTGGTCGCAGTCGTACCAGCCGAGCGGCTTCGTCGGGTCCGGCAGATTGCGGTCCCGGTAGGGCTGCTTGTTGCCCATGCAGTACGGCCAACCGCGGTTGCTCGCCTTGGTGATGACCGCGAAGGTGTCGTACTTGGCGGGGCCCCAGGTGGTCGACGGCGCCGACGCGTCCGGGCCGACCCACCCCGCGTAGAGGGTGTCGGTGGCCTTGTCGACGGAGATGCGGGCGGGGTTGCGGACACCCATCACATAGATCTCGCCGCGGGTCTTGCCACCGCCCTCGGCGGTCTCCTTGCCCGTGAACAGATTGCCTTCAGGCAGGGTGTACGTGCCGTCCGGCTCCGGGTGGATGCGCAGGATCTTGCCGTTGAGGTTGTTGGTGTTGCCCGCGGTGCGGCGCGCGTCGGCGAACGAGACGCCCTTGTAGTTGGGCTGCGGGTTGTTGCCCGAGTAACCGTCGCTGAACTGGCTGGAGTTGTTGTCGCCGGTCGCGATGTAGAGGTTGCCCCTGGAGTCCCAGGCCAGTCCGCCGCCCGCGTGGCAGCAACTGTGGATCTGCACCGGCCACTTGAGCAGCACCTTTTCGCTGTCCATGGCCAGCTTGCCGGTGGTTGCATCGAACGTGAAGCGGGAGACCCGGCGTTGCGCCATCCGTGTGTCGCGGTTGATCTCGGAGTGCGGGGTGTAGTGCAGATAGACCCAGCCGTTCCGCTCGAACTGCGGATCCAGCTCGATGCCGAGCAGCCCCTCCTCGACCTTGGTCAGCTCGTCGCCGCCGCCCTTGTTGCCGAACACGGTGAGCGCGCCCGCCAGGGTGACCTTCTTGGTCCTCGGGTCGTAGACGTGGATCTCGCCCCGGCCCTTGCCGATGTCGGGGTTGTTCCAGTCGGTGATCACGGGCTGGGCGCCGTCGGCGCCACCGCGGCCGATGTAGAAGACCCTTCCGTCGGGTGCGGTCACCAGGCCGTGCGGCTCGCCGATCTGGTCGTTCTGGCCCGGCTGATTGGGCTGCGTCAGGCGCTCTGCCTTGTAGTTGCCGTTGATGGTGGCCTTGCAGTCGGCCTGCGCGAGCCGGGTCGTCCAGAGCAGGGCGCCGCGCAGATGGCCCCGGAAGTCGGTCTCGTCGTACGACGAGACGGTGCCGCCCATGCCGGTGTAGAAGGACCGGCCGCTGTCGTAGTCGCGGCACCAGCTCACCGGGTGGTCCCAGCCGTTCTTGCTCGCGCCCGGCTGGTACGTCGACTCCCGCACCCGCGCCACGGTGTGCACGTCGCCGGACGGGTTCTTCACCCAGTTCGGCCACTGGTCGGAGCGCTTCCACTGGACCGGGAGGTCCTTGGTCGCGGGGTGCCGGCGGTCGCCCACCTCGACTGTCGCCTTCTGCACGCCGGTTGGGCTCGTGCTCGCCGGACGGGCACCGATGAGCCCGGTGAACCAGTCCGAGTACGGTTCGGCGCGGGCCGCGTCATGGATGCCGACGAAACCTCCGCCCGCCTCCATGTACGCCTCCAGTCCGGCCTCCTGCTCCGGGTCGAGGACGTCGCCGCCACCCGTCAGGAAGACCACGGCGTTGTACCCGCTCAGCCTGTCCTCCCGGGTGAACACCGAGGCGTCGCCGGTCGCCTCGACCGTGAACCGCTCCGCCGCCGGCCCCGACAGACCGATCTTCTCGATCGCCTCGATTCCGGCGTTGACGACGGGCGATTCGTCGCCGGCCGCCGCGGAGCCGTAGAAGACCAGCACCTTCACGTCGGCGCCGCCCGGCGGCGAAGTGATGGACATCGTTGTCAGGGCCGGATCCGGGGCCGGGCGGGCGCTCGCGGCGGGCCCGGAGAGCACTCCGGCGGTGACGGCACCGGCGGCCAGGACGGCCGCCCAGGCGCGGTGCTGCCTTCTGCGTCTCCTCGCGCTCAAACCTCTTGAGACTGACGGCTCTTGGTGCGATGTGAACCGCATGTGGTCATCCACCCCTCGTCGGTCACAGCTACAGCGCCAAGGAAGCTAGACCTCTTTTCGCGGCGCGCCAATAGGTATCACCGGAATGGAACGAACTTTGTCCTGAGTGTGGATAAACGGAGGGAGGGCCGCTACCGTCTCACAGGTTCATCTCCGTAAATTCCGTACCAGGGTGGGGAGTTCGGCATGGACCGACGCGGCTTCAATCGGCGGGTGCTGCTGGGCGGAGCGGCGGTCGCGGCGGGAGCGACATCGTTGTCGTCGGCTCAACAGGCGGCGAGCGCCGACGGACCGGTGCGGACGGCCCCGGCCGGCGGCGAGGTACGCCACATCAAGCTGTACGCCGAGAAGCTCGCCGACGGGCAGCTGGGCTACGGCCTGGAGAAGGGCAAGGCGTCGATCCCGGGGCCGCTGATCGAGCTCAACGAGGGCGACACGCTGCACATCGAGTTCGAGAACACGCTGGACGTGGCCGCCAGCCTGCACGTGCACGGCCTGGACTACGAAATCTCCAGCGACGGAACGAAGTTGAACCGGAGCGACGTCGAGCCCGGCGGCACCCGCACCTACACCTGGCGCACCCACGCACCCGGCCGCCGCACGGACGGCACCTGGCGCGCGGGCAGCGCGGGCTACTGGCACTACCACGACCATGTCGTCGGCACCGAGCACGGCACGGGCGGCATCCGGAAGGGCCTCTACGGTCCCGTGATCGTCCGCCGCAAGGGCGACATCCTGCCCGACAAGACCCACACGATCGTCTTCAACGACATGACGATCAACAACAAACCGGCCCATTCGGGGCCCGACTTCGAGGCCACGGTGGGCGACCGGGTCGAGATCGTGATGATCACCCACGGCGAGTACTACCACACGTTCCATATGCACGGGCATCGCTGGGCCGACAACCGGACGGGCCTGCTGACCGGCCCCGACGACCCGAGCCAGGTCATCGACAACAAGATCGTGGGCCCCGCGGACTCCTTCGGGTTCCAGGTCGTCGCCGGCGAGGGCGTGGGGGCCGGAGCATGGATGTACCACTGCCACGTGCAGAGCCATTCCGATATGGGGATGGTGGGCCTGTTCCTGGTGAAGAAGACGGACGGGACGATCCCGGGCTACGAGCCGCACGAGCACCAGGGGCGCTCCGGCGGATCAGGTCGGCTCCGAGGGGAGCCCGCGACCACGGCGGAATCAGCCGGACAGGACCGCGCCGTGCCGGGGCTGGGGAAGCGCTCTCACGGCCTGCGGGCGGCGCGGCTATCCTGATCGGCAACCGCCGATGAGGAGCCCTGACGTGACCGAGCCGACGACAGAGTCGCGCCCCACGCTGGAGGCAGTGGCCGCCCGGGCCGGAGTGTCCCGGGCCACCGCGTCACGCGTCGTCAACGGCGGGGACGGAGTACGAGAGCCCCTGGTCGAGCGGGTCAGACGAGCCGTCGAGGAGCTCGGGTACGTCCCCAACCAGGCGGCGCGCAGCCTGGTCACCCGACGTCATGACGCTGTCGCCGTCGTGATCGCGGAACCGGAGACCCGGGTCTTCGCCGACCCCTTCTTCGCGCTGCAACTCCGAGGCATCAGCAAGGAGTTGACGCTGCACGACACCCAGCTCGTGCTGTTGCTGACCGAAGGGCGCGACGACCACGCCCGCGTCGGGCGCTATCTCGCCGGCGGTCATGTCGACGGCGCGCTCGTCTTCTCGCTGCACCTCGACGACCCGCTGCCCGAGCTGATCCACGGTGCGGGCGTGCCCACCGTGTTCGGCGGGCGGCCCGGCTGGGGCGACGGATCGCGCGGCGCCGGGTCCCCGGTCTATGTGGACGTGGACAACCGGGGCGGGGCGCGTGAAGCCGTACGTCATCTGGTGGAGCTCGGGCGCACGCGGATCGCGCACATCGCCGGCGCCCTCGACCAGACCTCTGCGGTGGACCGGCTCGACGGCTTCCGGGACGTCATGGTCGACGCCGACCCGCGCCTGATCGTGGAGGGCGACTTCACGCCCGGGGGCGGTGAGCGTGCGATGCGCGAGCTCCTGGACCGCTGCCCCGACGTGGACGCGGTGTTCGCCGCCAACGACCTGACGGCCGCGGGCGCCCTGCGGGTCCTGCGCGAGCGGGGGCGGCGGGTGCCCGAGGACGTCGCCGTGATCGGCTTCGACGACATGCTGCCGGTCGCCGAGCAGACCGACCCACCGCTCACCACGGTGCGCCAGGACATAGAGGAAATAGGGCGGTTGATGGCCCGGCTGCTGATCCAGGGCCTCGACCGGCGCAACGGCAAGGGAAGCGGCCTGGGCGGCGCTCCGTCGAGCGTGGTCCTGCCGACGACGCTGGTGCGGCGGGCTTCGGCGTAGCAGCGACGCGGTGCCATGAGGCGGGGGCCCTTGTGACGAGGCGCCGCTGCCACGAGCGGCCGGTCCCCTGTGAGGAGGCCGGCCTGCCCCGGCGTCGACGCGGTGCCACAGGGGAGGAATGCCTCGTGACGTGGCCGCGATGCCACGGCGGAGAGGCCCCTTGTGACAAGCCGCCCCTGCCCCCGTCCCCGCCGCCTACTCGACGCTGCTGCGAAGCGTCGGCCCTGCGCCGCGCGTCAGCCGTGCGGCGCGCTCTTGATCACCGCGAAGCGCGCCCCGTACGGGTCGGCGAGCTTGGCCACACGTCCGACGCCCTCTGCGTCCGTGGCGGGCATCCGCACCGTGCCGCCCAGCTCCTGGGCCCTGCTGAGGACGGCGTCCGTGTCGGTGACCTCGAAGTACGGCAGCCAGTACGCCCCGGACTCGGCCTCCGTCGGGTCGTCGGCCAGCGGGACCAGGCCGCCGAACATGCCGTCGTCCCCCGTGCCGGCCGGGTTGATGCAGGTGTAGGTGCCGCCCGGGAACGCCACGCCCGAGGTGTCCCAGCCGAACACGGAGTGGTAGAACGCTGCGGCCGCGGCGATGTCCGGGGTGTAGAGCTCCGCCCAGCAGAGCGAGCCGGGGTCACCGGCGACGTCCAGACCCTTCAGCCGGGCCGGCTGCCAGACGCCGAACGGCACCCCCGCCTTGTCGGCGAGGATCGCCATGTGGCCCTCGCCCATCACGTCCATGGGCTGCATGAGAACCGTGCCCCCGGCGTGCTCGACGGCCTTGGCCGTGGCCTCCGCGTCCGGGCTCTGGAAGTACACGGTCCAGGAGGGCGGACCCTGCTCCGGAGTCGTCTGCATGCCGCCGGCCGCGGTCTTCCCGTCCAGCTGGAAGAAGCCGTAGCCGCCCGAGTCCGGGCCCGCGGACTGGAACTGCCAGCCGAACAGTGCGCCGTAGAAGGACTTGGCGCCGTCGATGTCGGGCGTGCCGACATCGATCCAGTTCGGGGCGCCGGTGACAAATCGGGTGGTGAGCATGATGTGCTCCTTCGAGGGGTCCCGTTGCCTGCACAGCCGAGTCTTGCACCGCCCACTGACAATCGCTCCCGACGCGCTACCGCACGCCTGTGGAATGCTCCGGTTACTTTCCGTGACGGTCGCATTTTCATGGATCGCCTCATGAGAAAGCACAGCGCCCACGTATTCCGCCCATCGGTTCAGCGCGCCGCCGTGCAACCGAGACCGGTGCGGAGCCATCATCGGGGGCCTGCCCGCGCCCATGAACGGCCGCGTTGATCCGGCATTGATCGAACGTTTTTCGCTGCCGGGCACGATCTCGCCATGCACATCAACACGATCATCGAGCCCGACATCGCCTGGCAGGAGGAGGCGTTGTGCGCGCAGACCGGTGCCGAGTTCTTCTTTCCCGAGCCGGGCAGTTCGGTGCGCGAGGCGAAGCGCATCTGCGGGATGTGCGAGATGCGCCCCGCCTGCCTCGAGTACGCGCTGAACAACGACGAGCGCTTCGGAGTCTGGGGCGGCCTCTCCGAGAAGGAGCGGCTCAGCCTCCGGCGCCTCCAGGAGTGAACGTCCCGTCGCCTCCAGGGAAGAGCGTCTCGTCACCTGCGGGAAAGAGCGTCCCGGTGTGTGCGGGAGCAGCCGGACGGAGTGCGCCGTAAATCGCTACGGCCGGGTGGACCCGCGTGGTTAAGATCCCGGGACGCACCCCGGGTGTAGCGCAGAGGCAGGCGCACCTCCACGGCATGGAGGACACGCCGGTTCGAATCCGGCTGCCCGGGGCAGCGCGTCGGGGTCCTGTAGAGCAGAGGCAGACTCGCCGCCTTCTCAGGGCGGATACGCCGGTTCGAATCCGGCCGGGACCCCGGCAAGGAACGGGCGGGCGGGGGCACATGAGCGAGCACGACGCGATCACCGAGGACGAACTGGCGGCCTTCCACCGTACGGTCGGGAAGCTCCGCGCGCTGTCCACCGACGACCCGGTGCGGCTGCGGGCCGAACAGGTCGCCGCGTCCTTCGCGCGCGACGGCCGGCTGCGCCGCCGCAAGGCGCGTGGGGCCGAACTGTCCGCGGCCGACGCGGCCGTGATGGCGGCGACGGCGACCGGCGCGCTCGACCGGCGCGAGGACGCACCGCTGTCCGCGCTGCCCGGGACCACCTCCGGCTCCGACGCCGGCTCCGGCTCGGTGGTGTTGGACTCCGGGAACCGTGCTGATCCGGGCCCGAGCCCTGACCTCGGCGTCACCGGCTCCGGCGGTGTCTTTCTCCGGCCGCGCACCTGCTACGTCTGCAAGACGCCCTATCGACAGGTCGATTCCTTCTACCACCGGCTGTGCCCTGACTGCGCGGCCGACAACACGGCCCGGCGCGCGCTGAGCACCGACCTCGGCGGCCGTCGCGTACTGCTCACCGGCGGCAGGGTCAAGATCGGCTTCCAGCTGGCACTGATGCTGCTGCGCGACGGTGCCGAACTCATCGTCACCAGCCGGTTTCCGCACGACACCGTGCGCCGTTTCCGCGCCGAGGCAGGCAGCGAGCGATGGCTGGACCGGCTGACCGTCCTCGCCGTCGACCTTCGCGACCCACGCCAAGTGCTCGGTCTGTGCGAGCAGTTGAAGCAGGCGGGCGAGCCGCTGGACATCCTCGTCAACAACGCGGCGCAGACCGTGCGACGGCCTCCGGAGTCGTACGCGCCCCTGGCGGCCGGGGAGCGCGGCGAGCTGCCCCAACGCGTGCGCACAGCGCCGGGGTTCACGCCGATGCGGGCGCTGGGGCGAGCCTCCTCGGCGCTGCCCGTGATGCTGCGTGAGGCCGACGAGGCGGGGCTGCTGCCCGACCCCTCCCCGGACAACTCCTGGTCGGCGCGGCTCGGCGAACTCGACCCCGCCGAGGTCCTGGAGACCCAGCTCGTCAACGCCGTCGCTCCGGCCCTGCTCTGCGACCGGCTGCTGCCGCTGCTGCTCGCCTCGCCCCACCCGCGTCGCTACGTGATCAATGTGACGGCGGTCGAGGGCCGGTTCGCCGTGCGCAACAAGATGGCCGGCCATCCGCACACCAACATGGCCAAGGCGGCGCTGAACATGCTGACCCGCACCAGCGCCGCCGAACTGGCCACGCGCGGCGTGCACATGTGCGCCGTCGACACGGGCTGGATCACGGACGAGAACCCCGCCCCGAAGAAGGAGCGCATGGCCGGCGCGGGGTTCCGTACGCCGCTGGACGTGGTGGACGGCGCGGCCCGTGTCTACGACCCCATCGTGCGGGGCGAGGCGGGCGCGCCGATGTCCGGGGTGTTCCTCAAGGACTACCGGGAGGCGGAGTGGTGAGCGGGCCGACGCCGGCGGGCCGGCGTACTACGCTCTGCTCCCAGGCGGGGTCGTAGCGCAGAGGCAGACGCGCCGGTCTCCAAAACCGGAACACGTTGGTTCGAATCCAACCGCCCCGCCCCCGAAAACGAGTGTGCCGCGCGACCGCTGACCGGCGGAATCACCGGCATGGTCGGCAGCGAGCAGCGAGCAGCGAGCAGCCGGCACCTCGCACCCCGCAGCACGAGGCCGAGAGACTACTGACCGTCCTCGACCCGCTCCCGTACCCCAGTGCATGCGCGAACTGGCCCTGGCAGTCAGGGAGATGGGCCCCGTTCAGCCGCTGCTGGAGGAGCCGGCGCGGCGCGGACCCCATGAGTGGGGCGTCGCCGTCAGCGCGGCGACTGTGTCTCGTGACGTGGACTGGATCACGACACGCATGGCCGACCCGGACGCGTTCGTCCGCAGGTATGGGCCGGTCGGCGGTCGTACGGGCTGGTTCGGGCCCCGGCGGGGCCAGTTGACAGCACTGCGCCGCCACCCGGTGGCCGACGTACAGGACGTGGCACTCGACCGGGAGGCGGCGCATGAGTGGAGCGGGGAGGCCCGATGCCGGGCCCCCTGGGGGTCAGCCGGCCGCGCGGGCGGCCATCCGGGCCTTGCGGGCCGCGAGCTTCTCGTCGAACTTCGAGGCCTCCGAGTTCAGGCCGTCCATGTAGAGGCCGAGCTCCTGCTGGGCCTTGAGGCCCTCGGGGCCGAGGCCCTCGATGTCCAGGACCTTGAGGTGGCGCAGCACCGGCTGCAGCACGTCGTCGTGGTGGATCCGCATGTTGTAGACCTCGCCGATGGCCATCTGCGCGGCGGCCCGCTCGAAGCCGGGCATGCCGTGACCGGGCATCCGGAAGTTGACGACGACATCGCGGACGGACTGCATCGTCAGGTCGGGGGCCAGCTCGAACGCGGCCTTCAGCAGGTTGCGGTAGAAGACCATGTGCAGGTTCTCGTCGGTCGCGATGCGCGCCAGCATGCGGTCGCAGACCGGGTCGCCCGACTGGTGGCCCGTGTTGCGGTGCGAGACGCGGGTGGCCAGCTCCTGGAAGGCGACGTACGCCACGGAGTGCAGCATCGAGTGCCGGTTGTCCGACTCGAAGCCCTCGCTCATGTGCTGCATGCGGAAGGCTTCCAGCTGGTCCGGGTCCACGGCGCGCGAGGCGAGCAGATAGTCGCGCATCACGATGCCGTGCCGGCCCTCCTCGGCGGTCCAGCGGTGCACCCAGGTGCCCCAGGCGCCGTCGCGGCCGAAGAGCGAGGCGATCTCGTGGTGGTAGCTGGGGAGGTTGTCCTCGGTGAGAAGATTGACCACCAGGGCGATCCGGCCGAGTTCGGTAACCTTGGACTGCTCCTTGTCCCAGGCCTCGCCGTCCTCGAACAGACCCGGGAAGTTCCGGGCGTCCGACCACGGCACGTACTCGTGCGGCATCCAGTCCTTCGCCACCTTCAGGTGGCGGTTGAGTTCCGTCTCGACCACTTCTTCCAGCGCATACAGCAGTCGAGCGTCGGTCCAGACAGTGGACGGGCTGCCGAGATGGGGAGAAGTGATCGTCACGGGGGCTCCAGGGGACGTGCGAGCAGAAGCGGGGGTGAACCTACGGCATCGTAGGCTACGTATCCGTAGGTTACGCCACCGTAGGTTAAGGGGGCCGTAAAGGCCGCTGATCAGCGGGATTCCCCTGGAGCGGCCGTCCACTCCCGGACGCGCAGGTCCAAGGGCCGGACAGGCGCTCAGTAGATCACTCAGGCATGCAGCTCCCGCAGTCGTACCGAGAGGCATGTCACACAGCCTTCCAGCTTCTCGAACTCGCTGATGTCGACGAGCACGGGCTCATGGCCGAGTTCGGAGAGCAGTTCCGCCGTCTTCGGCGCGCTCGCGGCCATGAGCAGCTTTTCGCCGCCCAGGAGTACCACGTGCGCGCCCGACTCCTCCGGTACGGGCAGGAAGCGCGGAAACAGCGACGGGGTGTCCACCAGGGGGATGTGGCCGAGGACCGTGCCGTCGGGCAGCGCGGTGACCGCGGACTTCAGGTGCAGCACCTTGCTCACGGGGACGGGGACGACCCGGGCGCCGAGCGGCTCGAAGGCCGCCCGCAGCTGCTGGACGCCGGCGGCGTTGGTCCGGCCGCCGCGGCCGACGTAGATCGTGTCGCCGACCTTGAGGATGTCGCCGCCGTCGAGGGTGCCGGGCTCCCAGACCCAGTTCACGGAGCAGCCGAGGCGGGCCACGGCCTCCTCCACGCCGGCGGTCTCACCGCGCCGGGCCTCGGCTCCCGGGCGCCCGATCAACGCGACGTTGCGGAAGACGACCACCGTGTCCTCGACGAACACCGAGTCCGGGCAGTCCTCGGCCGGGTCCACCTCGATGGTCTCCCAGCCGTGCGTGCGCAGGGCCTCCCCGTACGCCTCCCACTGCTCCACCGCCAGGTCGGCGTCGACCTCCGTGCGCTCGATGTGCGTGACCAGCCCCTCCGCGAGGCGCGGGCTGGGGCGGCGGACGAGGGCCTTCTTGCTGGGCACGTGCGGGTCTCCGAATCGGCAGGGTGTCTCGGCGCACATCATGCAGGGAGACCCGCGCGGACAAAAGCCCCCAGGATTCGGGGCCCCGCCCGGAGGGGTCCCCGCGGTGCCGGGGCGGGGCCCCGGGGGACGTCAGGCCACGGCCCTGCGCAGGTGCTCCGCCGTATACGAGTCGCGCGCCGCGAGCAGCTCCGCCGACGGCCCCTCGAAGATCACCCGGCCCCCGTCCCTGCCGCCTTCGGGCCCCAGGTCGATGATCCAGTCCGCGTGTGCGACGACGGCCGCGTTGTGCTCGACGACCACCACCGTGTTGCCGGTGTCCACCAGCCGGTCCAGCAGCGCGAGCAGCCCGTCGACGTCGGACATGTGCAGTCCGGTGGTCGGCTCGTCGAGCACGTACACCGCTCCCGTGCGATGCAGCCGCGTCGCGAGTTTGATGCGCTGACGCTCACCGCCGGAGAGCGTCGACAGGGGCTGACCGAGTTTCAGATACGTGAGCCCCACGTCCCGCAGGGCGCGCAGCCGCCGTCGTACACCTTCATCCGTGAAGACGCCCAGCGCCTGATCGGCCGTCATGTCCAGTACGTCGGCGATGGAGTTGCCGTCGACCGTGAGCCGCAGCACCTCGTCGCGGAAGCGCCGCCCCTCGCAGTCGTGGCACGTCGTGGTCACCGGGTCCATGAACGCGAGATCGGTGAAGAGGGCCCCGCGTCCCTCGCAAGTGCCGCATGCCCCTTCCGAGTTGAAGCTGAACAGCCCGGCCCCACGTCCGGTCCCGCGCGCGAAGAGCTTCCGTACGGTGTCCATGATCCCGAGGTACGTCGCCGGGGTGGAGCGTCCCGAGATCCCGATCGACGACTGGTCGACGACCACGGTCTCGGGGTGGGCCGCGGTGAAGACCTCGGAGACGAGCGTGCTCTTGCCCGAGCCCGCGACCCCGGTCACCACGGTCAGCACACCGGCGGGGAACTCCACCGTCACGTCCCGCAGATTGTGCAGATCCGCGCTCTTCACCCGGAGTCCGCCGGTCGCCGTCCGCGGCCGGCGCCTGACGGCGGTACCCCGACGCAGGCACCGGCCCGTCGGGGTGTCCGCGCGGGCCAGTTCCTCCGGTGTCCCCTCGAACACGACCCGTCCGCCGTCGGCCCCCGCGTGCGGCCCCATGTCGATGACGTGGTCGGCTAGGGCGATGACGTCCGGGTCGTGCTCCACCACCAGGACGGTGTTCCCCTTGTCGCGCAGCCGGAGCAGCAGATCACCGAGGCGGCCCACGTCACGCGGGTGCAGACCGACGCTGGGCTCGTCGAAGATGTACGTCATCCCGGTCAGGCTGGAGCCGAGGTGGCGCACCGTCCTGAGCCGCTGGCCCTCCCCGCCGGACAGCGTCGAGGTCTCCCGGTCGAGGCTGAGGTAGCCGAGCCCGATCGCGTCGATGCGTTCGAGCGCCGTCACGGCGGCCTCGGCGACGGGACCGGCCACCGGGTCTTCGATCCGCCGCAGTACCTCGATCAGGTCGCTGACCTGCATACGGGTGCAGTCCGCGATGGACAGTCCGCCGATCCGGGTCGCGAGTGCCGCCGCGTTGAGCCGTGCGCCCTGGCAGACCGGGCAGGTGCCCTCCACCAGGAAGCGCCGGACCAGGTCGCGGGTCCGCCGGCTCAGCGCCGACAGATCGCGGTGGAGATACAGCCGCTCGAACCGGTCGGCCAGCCCCTCGTAGTCGATGGCGCGCGAGCCTCCCGTGTTGTCCACGTGCACCGTCGCGCCGTGTCCGCGCAGCAGGAACTCCCGCTCGGCCGCGGTGAATTCGCCCACCGGCTTGTGGGTGTCCAGCGCGGTGGTGTGGGTGTACGTCTGCCCCTGCCAGGTCCCCGCGGCGAACGGCGGGAAGACGACCGCGCCGTCGGCCAGGGACCGGGCGGGGTCGAGCATGCGGGCCCAGTCGGGCCGGACCGCGCGCCCCAGGCCGTCGCACGCGGGGCACATGCCCGACGGGTCGTTGAACGAGTAGGCGCTCGCCCCTCCCGCGCTCGGTGTCCCGTGCCGGGAGAACAGCACGCGGATCACCGCGTAGATGTCCGTCATCGTGCCGACCGTCGACCGCGAGTGCCCGCCGAGCGGCCGTTGGTCGACGACGATCGCGGGCGAGAGGCCGTCGACGGAGTCGATGCGCGGCCGCTCGTACTTGGGCAGCCGGTTGCGGACGAACGAGGTGAAGGTCTCGTTCAGCTGGCGCTGCGACTCGACCGCGATGGTGTCGAACACGACCGACGACTTCCCCGATCCCGAAACGCCGGTGAAGACCGTGAGCAGGCCTTTCGGGATACGGAGACTGACGTCCTTGAGGTTGTTCTCCCGGGCTCCGTCAAGGGTGATGAACGAGTGCATACCGTCGAAGCTAATCGGGATACCCGACAGCTTCTGTCGTGATTTCCTTCAGTTCTCCTCCTTCCATCAGCAGCCCGCGCGTAATGCCGATCGACTCGAGGAACGGCATGTCGTGGCTGGCCACGATCAGTGCGCCCTCGTACGACTCCAGGGCCGAGGTGAGCTGCCGGACGCTCGCCATGTCGAGGTTGTTCGTGGGCTCGTCCAGCATCAGGAGCTGGGGTGCGGGCTCCGCCAGCATCAGCGCCGCGAGCGCGGCCCGGAAGCGTTCGCCGCCGGACAGCGTGGCCGCGAGCTGGTCGGCCCGGGCGCCCTTGAACAGGAAGCGGGCCAGCCGCGCCCGGATCCGGTTGTTGGTGGCGGCGGGCGCGAAGCGGGCCACGTTCTCGGCGACGGTCAGCTCGTCGTCGAGGACGTCGAGCCGCTGCGGCAGAAAGCGCAGCGGCACCTGGGCCCGTGCCTCGCCGGAGACGGGCTCCAGCTCGGCGGCGATCGTCCGCAGCAGCGTGGTCTTGCCCGCGCCGTTGCGCCCGATCAGCGCGACCCGCTCGGGCCCGCGCAGCTCGAACGACCCGTCCACGCGCGCGCCGTACTTCAACTCCAGCTTCTCCAGGGCGAGTACGGTGCGGCCCGGCGGTACGGCCGTGTGCGGCAGGTCGACCCGGATCTCGTCCTCGTCGCGTACGGCCAGGGCCGCCTCGTCGAGACGCTCCTTCGCCCCGGCGAGCCGCTCCTCGTGCATGATGCGGTGCTTGCCCGCGGACTCCTGTGCCGCGCGCTTGCGTGCCCCCATGACGATCTTCGGTTCCCGCTTCTGGTCCCACATCTTCTGGCCGTACCTCTTGCGGCGGGCCAACTTGACCTGTGCGTCGACCAGTTCGCGCTTCTGCTTCTTCAGATCGGACTCGGCGACGCGCATCATCCGCTCCGCCGCCTCCTGCTCGCCGGCCAGCGCCTCCTCGTACGCCGAGAAGTTGCCGCCGTACCAGGTGACCTCTCCGGAGTGCAGATCGGCGATCTGGTCGACCAGGTCGAGGAGTTCGCGGTCGTGGCTGACCACGACCATCACTCCGGACCAGGCCTCCACCGCCGCGTACAGCCGCTGACGGGCGTACAGGTCGAGGTTGTTGGTCGGTTCGTCCAGGAGGAGCACGTCGGGCCGGCGCAGCAGCAGCGCGGCCAGCCGCAGCAGGACCGACTCGCCGCCCGAGACCTCGCCGATGGTGCGGTCGAGGCCGATGTGGCCGAGCCCGAGTTCGCCGAGCATCGCCTCGGCGCGTTCCTCCACGTCCCAGTCGTCGCCGACGGCCGTGAAGTGCTCCTCGGACACGTCACCCGCCTCGATGGCGTGCAACGCGGCCCGGGTGGCGGCGATGCCGAGCGCCTCGTCGACCCGCAGGGCGGTGTCGAGCGTGACGCTCTGCGGCAGATGGCCGACCTCGCCCGCGATCCGGACCGTGCCGTCGGACGGGGTGAGTTCGCCGGCGATCAGCTTCAACAGGGTTGACTTTCCTGATCCGTTGACGCCGACCAGCCCGGTCCTGCCGGGGCCGAAGGCGACCTGGAGGTCGTCGAAGACGGCGGTGCCGTCGGGCCAGGTGAAGGAGAGGGACGTACAGGTGATGGAGGGAGGGAAAGTAGACATGAGACCTCGCGGTTGCCGGAGCGGTCGTGGGAACGCATGGAGAACACCGCGAGGTGACGACGGTCCGGGAGCGGGGTACAAGAAAGGCCCCATGCCGGGAGGACGGCTCATATGCCGAGGTCGCACGCTGCGCACACGGACGCCAGAGGGAACTGGCTGCGTGTGACGCGGTGTCTCAGGACCTCAGACGAGCAACGTCCTTCTCCAATCGACGGCAACAGGACCGCTGTACAGCGTAGGAGGGGGCTTGAGGGCTGTCAACGGAATTGAAGCGGGGTACGGACCGGCCGGCAGGACGCGGGCGCGACGCCCGGGTCGACGCGGGACGTGCCCCGACCGCCTACGGTGGGCTGCGCCCCCGACGACGTGAAGGAGACCCCTTGCCCGACGGCTCGCTCTCGCTGCCCGCCCGCCTCTATCTGCTGGCCTGGGACACCACCAAACTGAAGGTCACCGGCGGTACCCACCTGCACCATCTGGTCCGCGCCGGCGCGCTCACGGAACTGGCTCAGCGGGGCCTGCTCAAGGACGTGGACGGCATCGCCACACCGGCCGACGCCGACGGCCGTACCGGCGATCTCGTCCTGGACGGCCTGCTGGAACTCGTCGAGGAATCCCGGCCGCGCAAGTGGAAGACGTGGGTGACGCTGCGGGCCCGGGTCACCCTCGACGCCGTCCGCGCGCAACTGGCGGCCGACGGATATCTGCGCGCCGAGAAGAAGCGGGTGTTCGGGGTCTTCCCGTCCGTGGACTACGTCCTGGCGCGGGTGCCGGTGGTGGAGGCGCTGCGCGAGGAGGCACGGCAGGTGCTGGCGGGACCGCTGCCCGTCTCGGCGGTCGGCGACCGTGACGCGGCGCTGGTCGCGCTCGCCGCCGCGGCCGAGCTGCGCACCTTCGTGTCGGGCAAGGAGCGCAAGCAGTACAAGGACCGCATCGCGGAGCTGACGGAGCGCAGTGGCGCGGCGGCACCCGCGCTGAAGAAGGTCATCCAGGAGGTCCGTACGGCGATGATCGTCGCGGTCACGGCTGCGTCGTCCGCCGGGGCGTCCACGGGCGGTTGAGGCACCCACCGCATCGCGCGGGCACGGGGGTCGGACAGGCGCGCGCCATCGTCCGCCGAGCGGCGCGGGAGCTGCTGAGCGCGGGGACTCGCGGATGCGTCGGCCGACGGGATCGACTACGCCGGGCTGATCACGCTTCCCGCATCAGCTCCGCGAGGTCGTGGTCCAGATCGAGCTGGAGGTGTTCGAGACCGAGGGGCACCAGCTCCGTCGTACGTTCCAGGAAGGCACGCAGCTCGCCCGACCGGATGTGCACCACGGCGGTGCCCTCGGGGGCGTGGAACTCCAGGACGGTGCGGTCGTAGCCGTACGGGCGCACGCGTACGTCGCCGTGTCCCTCCGCCTGGTCCATGCCGGCCACGAGGAGCTCGCGCGCGAAGGTCCAGCAGACCTCCACCCCTTCGAGCGTCGACGGGGCGGGGAAGGTCATACGGACGGCAAACGGATCGCTCCGGTCGTAATGGAGCTTGGCGGGAATGCTCGGCATCCGCGGCGCGGCGGCGACGAGGCGGGCCTCTACGGGCTGCTCGATGACGATGGACAACGCCTTGCTCCCTTGTGACGACTGGACGGACTCCGGGTGGATGAGACCTGGCACTTGAAGAGACGATGGAATGAGTCAATCCGTGCACATGAGTTTCTAGTGACCTCTGTCACCGAGTTCATTCGGTGGGGTGATCCATTTCTCATCGCGTCGTCTCCGGTCACCCGGAAGGACACTCGTCGCGCTCCAGGGGTTCCCGCGGAACGCCATCTGGACGGGACCGGGGGAGTGGGCTAGCTTCGCCCGCCATGAGGGGCTTGGGGAAGTCGAGACGTACGAGTCGGATGGTCACCGTGGGACTGTGCGTGGCGGCGCTCGCCGCCGCGACGACGGCACCCGCGGCGGCCGACCGCGCGGAGCGGCCCCGGCCGCACTGGCAGCTCAAGGACAGCGGCACGGACGTACGCTTCCGCGGCCTGTCGGCGGTCGGCCGGGACACGGCCTGGGTGGCCGGATCCAAGGGCACCGTCCTGCGCACCACCGACGGGGGTGCGCGCTGGCGAAACGTCTCGCCGCCGGACGCTGCCGACCTGGAGTTCCGCGACATCGAGGCGTTCGACGCCCGCCGTGCCGTGGTCCTGGCCATCGGCGAGGGCGAGGCGTCCCGGGTCTTCCGCACGGACGACGGGGGAGCGACCTGGACCGAGTCCTTCCGCAACACCGACGCGAAGGCCTTCTACGACTGCCTCACCTTCTTCGACCCGCGCCACGGCCTGGCGATGAGCGACCCCGTCGACGGCAAGTTCCGCATGCTGTCGACCAGTGACGGCGGCCGGTCCTGGAAGGTGCTGCCGAGCGAGGGCATGCCGGCGGCGCAGGAGGGCGAGGCGGGCTTCGCCGCCGGCGGGCAGTGTCTGGTGGCCGCGGGGTCGCACGACGTGTGGCTGGCGACCGGCGGGGGTGCACGCGCGCGTGTGCTGCACTCCGATGACCGCGGGCTGACCTGGCAGGCCGCCGAGTCGCCGATCCCGGCCGGCGATCCGGCGCGCGGCGTGTTCGCCGTCGCGTTCCGGGACCGCATCCACGGCCTAGCGGTCGGCGGCGACTACCGGGCCGACCAGCCGTCACCCCGGGCGGCGGCGGTCACCCGCGACGGCGGCCGCACCTGGACGCCGTCCGCCCAGCCCCCGCCCGCCTACCGCTCCGGCGTGAGCTGGCTCCCGCACAGCCGCTCCGCCGCCCTCGCGGTCGGCCCCACCGGCACCGACCTGACCACCGACGGCGGCCGCACCTGGCGCACCGTCGACACCGGCTCGTACGACACCGTGGACTGCGCGGCCGACTTCGGCTGCTGGGCCTCCGGCGAAAAGGGCCGGGTGGCACGGCTGGAGCGCTGAGCCGTCGCTCGCCATGCGGCAAGCCGGTGGTCGTGTTTGCGTGGGGACGGGGTACCCGCCCGGATGACGAGGGCGGTACCCGTCCCACGTGACGAAAGGAAGTGAGCCGTCATGCCTCGTGGCTCGAGCCCCAAGCGGGAACGCCAGTACGAGCACATCAAGGAGAGCGCGCAGGACCGCGGGGAGAGCAAGGGGCGCGCCGAGGAGATCGCCGCGCGCACCGTGAACAAGGAACGCGCCCGCTCCGGCGAGTCGAAGACCGCGAGCCGCACCTCCACCAAGGACATGTCGTCCGGCAAGCGCGGCGGTCAGCGCTCCCATCAGGGCTCCCAGGGACCGACCTACGACCAGCTCTACGAGGAGGCCAAGCGGCGCAACATCCACGGCCGCTCGGACATGAACAAGCAGCAACTGCAGCGCGCTCTGGGCAAGTAGCCGCGCGCCTCGGATTCGTGGCGCGTCCGGTCGGTCCGGCGCGTTCGCGATCCCCCGTGACGGCGAGGACGACACCGCCGTCACGGGGGATCTTCCTGCCGCGGCAGGCGTCCGCCGGCGCGAGGCATCTCGCCGACCGTCTCCGACGGCCCGCCCCGTACGCTCGTCACCACCATGACGACCGTAGGCATCCCCGCGGGCTGGCCCGCCACCGAAGAGCAAGCGCGCGCCGTGCAGGACGAGTTGCGGGGGCGGGTGGTGCGCGGGGAGCCCGGACCGCTGCCCGGGACCGGCCGGGTGACCGGCGTCGACGTCGCGTACGACGACGAGCGGGACCTGGTGGTGGCCGCGGCCGTGGTGCTGGACGCGGCGACCTTCGACGTGGTCGCCGAGGCCACCGCCGTCGGCCAGGTCTCCTTCCCGTACGTCCCCGGACTCCTCGCCTTCCGTGAGATCCCGACGGTCCTCGCCGCGCTCGACGCCCTGCCCTGCGCGCCCGGCCTCGTCGTCTGCGACGGCTACGGCCTGGCCCACCCCCGCCGGTTCGGCCTCGCCAGCCACCTCGGCGTGCTCACCGGGCTCCCCACGATCGGCGTCGCCAAGAACCCGTTCACCTTCTCGTACGACGACCCGGGCGCCCGGCGCGGCAGCGCGTCCCCGCTGCTCGCGGGCGACGAGGAGGTCGGCCGCGCCCTGCGCACCCGGGACGGCACCAAGCCGGTGTTCGTCTCCGTCGGCCACCGGGTGAGCCTCGACACCGCCTGCGCGCACACCCTCGCGCTCACTCCGCAATTCCGTCTCCCGGAATCGACGCGGCGCGCGGACTCCCTGTGCCGGCGGGCCCTGAAGGAGACGGCTTCCTGACGGCTGCCGTCCTCGTCCGGGACACCCGCGGCCGGGCGGCGAGCGGGCCCGGCCGGTCGGTGTCAGCGCGTGGCGGCGACCCGGAACACGATGCCCGCCGCGCGCAGACGTTCCGTCAGCGCGTCACCCATGGCCACCACCGTCGTGACCTGCCCGGCCGTCTCCGGCAGCGCGTCGAAGGCGAGCGACAGCGCCGACTCGGCGAGTATCTTCGCGGTCTCGCCGTAACCCGGGTCGCCCCCCGAGACCTCCGTGAACACACGACGCCCGCCGCCCTCGCCCACGAACCGCACCGAGAACCAGCTCTTCGCGCGCCGCTCCTCGCTCGGGCCCTCGCCCGGCTTGATCCGGTCGGACAGCCAGCGCCGCGCGGGCGGCAGCTGGGCCGCCGCGAAGACCGCGCCGATCGCGGCGACCGAGCCCACGGCGACGGGCAGATGCTCGACCGCCGCGTAGTGCCGGTAGCGGAAGTCGGGCCCGTACCGCTCCAGGGCCCGCGCGGAACGCTGCACCACCTGCGGGTCGATCGTGGGCAGCGGCAGGGCCCACGCCCCGACCTCCTTGGCGAAACGGGGCGCGCTCGGCGGCGCGGAGGCCCGCCGGCCCACCTGGCGCGGCTCGTGCCGCCGGCGGTCACGGGCGGCGGCCAGGATGTGCCGGCCCCGGGCGAACTGGTTGAGCGCGGAGGCGAACGTGCCGCCGGAGAACATCGCCTGCGCCCGGACGAATCCGTCGACCGTCAGCGGTACCCCCTCGGGCAGCTGCCGCACGGTGAAGTACGCGCCCAGGTCGTGCGGGACCGAGTCGAAACCGCAGGCGTGCACGAGCCGCGCCCCGGTCTCCCGCGCGCGTGCGTCGTGCCGGACGTACATCAGGTCCACGAACTCGGGCTCGCCGGTGAGGTCCACATAGTCGGTACCGGCGTCCGCGCAGGCGGCCACCAGCTCCTCGCCGTAGGTGAGGTACGGGCCGACCGTGGTGGCCACCACGCGCGCGTTCCCGGCGAGTTCGCGCAGCGAGGCCGGGTCGGACACATCGGCGTGGAGCACGCCGATCTCCGAGGCCGCCGATGCGCCGGCCAGCCGCTCCCGCAGAAGCTCCAGCTTCTTCGTGCTGCGCCCCGCGATCGCCCAGCGCAGCCCCTCGGGCGCATGCGCGGCGAGATACTCCGCGGTGAGCGTCCCCACGAAGCCCGTGGCTCCGAAGAGCACGATGTCGTACGCGCGATCCGCCTTGCCCTGCCTGGTCATGACACCTCTCAGCCGTCCGTCCCGCGCCGTTGTCGGTGGCTGAGGCTAGCGTGAGGTACGAGCAGCCGGACGAGGAGGTCGGAGGGTGGCCGTGGCCGTGCCGAAGAACGCCCTGAAAAAGTGGGAGAAGGTGCGCGGGTTCGCCCTCGGTCTGCCGGGCGCCGTCGAGGAGTTCCCCTGGGGCGAGTCCGTCGCGAAGGTCAACAAGAAGGTGTTCGTCTTCCTCGGCGTCGACGACGGCAGTTACCCGCTGGGCATCACGGTGAAGCTCAAGGACGAGGCGGCGCACGCCCACGCCCTCACCTCCCCGGGCGCGGTGCCCGCGGGGTACGGCCTGGGCAAGGCCGGCTGGGTGCGCATACCCCTGGCGGAGCCGGATGCCCCGGCCGCGGAGCTGCTGTGCGACTGGGTCGAGGAGAGCTACCGGACGATCGCCCCGAAGAGGCTGGCCGGTGAGCTGGACGCCGGCTGACGAGGCTGGTTCGCGGAGTCGGACGCCCGCTGACGAGGCCGGTCGCGCCGCTGGATCCCGGCTGACCCGACCCGTTTTCGCCCGGTCCGGCGTGATCCGTCACGCGGAATTTAACTAAGCGCTTGCTCGTGCAGGGCTTGCCCGGAGTGGAACACGTTCTTAACATCGTTGATGTCACATCAGTGGTGTCACAGTGCTGGGGGCTCGATGACAGTGCCAGGGACGGCAGAACACGGCCCGCTGGCCGGGGTGCGCGTGGTCGAGCTGGCGGGCATCGGTCCCGGACCGTTCGCCGCCATGCTCCTCGCCGACCTCGGCGCGGACGTCGTCCGCGTGGACCGGCCCGGCGGCGCCGGCCTCGCGATCGATCCGCGGTACGACGTCACCAACCGCAACAAACGCTCGGTCCTCATCGACCTGAAGGCGCCCGACGGGCCGTCCCGCGTCCTCGACCTGGTCGAGCGCGCGGACATCCTCGTCGAGGGCTATCGCCCCGGCGTCGCCGAGCGCCTCGGTGTGGGGCCCGAGAGCTGCCACGCCCGCAACCCCGGGCTCGTCTACGGGCGCATGACCGGCTGGGGCCAGGACGGCCCGCTCGCCCCCCGCGCCGGGCACGACATCGCCTACATCGCGCTGACCGGCACCCTCGGCATGATCGGCAAGCCGGACGAGCCGCCCACCGCCCCCGCGAACCTCGTCGGGGACTACGCGGGCGGCTCGCTCTACCTCGTCGTCGGCGTCCTCGCCGCCCTCCACCACGCGCGCGCCACGGGCGCCGGCCAGGTGGTGGACGCGGCCATCGTCGACGGCGCCTCGCATCTCGCCGCGATGATCCACGGCATGATGGCCGCCGGCGGCTGGCAGGACCGGCGAGGCGCCAACCTGCTGGACGGCGGCTGCCCGTTCTACGGGACGTACGAGACCGCGGACGGGCAGTACATGGCCGTGGGCGCCCTGGAGCAGCAGTTCTACGACGAGTTCGTGGATCTGCTCGGCATCGCGGACCAGGCGCCGGACCGCAAGGACGTGACCCGCTGGGGCGAGCTGCGGGAGACGGTCGCCGCCCGTTTCAGGACCCGTACGCGCGAGGAGTGGACCGCAGTCTTCGAGGGCTCCGACGCGTGCGTGGCGCCCGTCCTGTCGCTGCGCGAGGCCCCCGCCCATCCGCATCTCGCCGCCCGCGGCACCTTCACCGACCACGGCGGCATCACCCAGCCCGCCCCCGCTCCCCGCTTCTCCCGCACGCCCACCTCCGTCCGCGGCGGCCCCGCCCAGCCGGGCGCCGACACCGCGGACGTGGCCCGCGACTGGGACGTACCCCATCTCATGAAGGACGCCGACTGATGGAGCTCTCCCTCCCGCTCGACTACGCGGGCGACCCCCGGCAGGCCGCCGACGACGTCGCCGCCCTGGAGGCCGCGGGTCTGGACGCCGTCTGGGTCGCCGAGGCCTACGGCTTCGACTCGCCCACGATCATGGGCTATCTCGCCGCCCGCACCGAGCGCTTGAAGATCGGCGCCGGGATCCTCAACGTCTACTCGCGCACCCCCGCCCTCATCGCGCAGACCGCCGCCGGGCTCGACGCCGTCTCCGGTGGCCGTGCCCTCATCGGCCTCGGCGCCTCGGGCCCCCAGGTCGTCGAGGGCTGGCACGGAAGGGCGTACGACAAGCCGATCGGCCGCACCCGCGAGGCGATCGAGCTGACCCGCCGGATCCTGCGCCGCGAGACCATCGACCACCACGGCATCACCGACATGCCCCGCCCCGGCGGCCTGGGCAAACCCCTGAAGATCCTCGCCAGGCCGGTGCGCGCGGAAGTGCCCCTGTACGTCGCCTCGTTGGGGCCCGCCAACGTCCGTATGACCGCCGAGGTCGCCGACGGCTGGCTGCCCACGCTCTACATCCCGGAGAAGGCCCGCGAGGTGTGGGGGACCCCGCTCGCGGAGGGCGCCGCACGCCGGGACCCGGCCCTCGGACCCCTGCAGACCGTGGCCGGCGGGCTGCTCGCCATCGGCGAGGACGCATCGGCCCTGCGCGACCTCGCGCGCCCCAGAATCGCCCTCTACGTAGGAGGCATGGGAGCGCCGGGCAAGAACTTCTACAACGACCTCGCGGTGGCGTACGGCTACGAGAAGGAGGCCCGGCTCATCCAGGAGCTGTACCTCGCCGGGAAGAAGCGGGAGGCCGAGGCCGCCGTACCGGACGAGTTCTGCGAGCTCATATCGCTCTGCGGGCCCGCGAGTTACGTCCGCGAGCGCGTGGAGGCGTTCCGGGATTCGGGCGTCACGATGCTGAACGTCACGCCCGTCGGCCCGGAGCCGGCCAAGTTGATCGAGACCGTCAAGAGCTGGCTCTAGGGGGCTGGGGAGCAATGAAGCGGCAGATCTTCACCGCCGAGCACGACGCGTTCCGCGAGACCGTCCGCACCTTCCTCGCCAAGGAGGTGCTGCCGTACTACGAGCAGTGGGAGAAGGACGGCATCGTCTCCCGGGACGCCTGGCGGGCGGCCGGGAAGCAGGGGCTGCTCGGGCTCGCCGTACCGGAGGAGTACGGGGGCGGCGGCAACGCCGACTTCCGCTACAGCGCCGTTCTCGCCGAGGAGTTCACGCGCGCGGGCGTATCGGGGCTCGCCGTCGGACTGCACAACGACATCATCGGGCCGTATCTGACGGGTCTCGCCACCGAGGAGCAGAAGCGGCGCTGGCTGCCCGGGTTCTGCGACGGCACGCTGATCACGGCGATCGCCATG
Source organism: Streptomyces sp. NPDC058371 (assembly GCF_042723265.1). Classification (NCBI taxonomy): domain Bacteria; kingdom Bacillati; phylum Actinomycetota; class Actinomycetes; order Kitasatosporales; family Streptomycetaceae; genus Streptomyces; species Streptomyces sp. NPDC058371. The sequence continues at coordinate 517,783 of NZ_JBHXJC010000001.1, forward strand.
ACCGAGCCGGGCGCGGGATCCGACCTCCAGGGCATCAGGACGCATGCCGAGGACCGGGGCGACCACTGGCTGCTCAACGGCTCCAAGACCTTCATCTCCAACGGCATCCTCGCCGACCTCGTGATCGTCGTCGCGAGGACGACACCCGAGGGCGGCGCGAAGGGCCTGTCCCTGCTGGTCGTCGAGCGGGGCACGGAGGGCTTCGAGCGCGGCCGCAACCTCGACAAGATCGGCCAGAAGGCGCAGGACACCGCGGAGTTGTTCTTCCACGACGTCCGGGTGCCCAAGGAGAACCTCCTCGGTGAGCTCGACGGCGCCTTCCTGCACCTGATGACGAACCTCGCGCAGGAGCGCATGGGCATCGCCGTCGCCGGGATCGCCGCGGCCGAGTACCTGCTGGAGATCACCACCCAGTACGTGAAGGAGCGCGAGGCCTTCGGACGGCCGCTGTCCAAGCTCCAGCACATCCGCTTCGAGATAGCGGAGATGGCGACCGAGTGCGCCGTCACCCGGACGTTCCTCGACCGCTGCATCGTCGATCACTCGAACGGGGAACTCGACGCCGTACACGCCTCGATGGCCAAGTGGTGGGCCACCGAGCTGCAGAAGCGCGTTGCGGACCGCTGTCTCCAACTGCACGGGGGCTACGGCTACATGACCGAATACCGGGTCGCCAAGGCCTTCACCGACGGACGCATCCAGACCATCTACGGCGGGACGACCGAGATCATGAAGGAGATCATCGGCCGTTCCCTGCTCGGCTAACCCTCCCGAAAGGCTTACCAGTGAGCACCGAAGCGTACGTGTACGACGCGATCCGCACCCCGCGCGGCCGCGGAAAGGCGAACGGCGCCCTGCACGGCACCAAGCCCATCGACCTGGTCGTCGGTCTCATCCACGAGATCCAGCACCGCTTCCCGGGACTCGACCCGGCCGCGATCGACGACATCGTGCTCGGAGTCGTCGGCCCTGTCGGCGACCAGGGCTCCGACATCGCCCGCATCGCCGCGATCGCGGCCGGACTGCCCGACACGGTCGCCGGTGTCCAGGAGAACCGCTTCTGTGCCTCCGGCCTCGAAGCCGTCAACCTCGCCGCCATGAAGGTCCGTTCCGGCTGGGAGGACCTGGTTCTCGCGGGCGGTGTCGAGTCGATGTCCCGGGTGCCGATGGCCTCGGACGGCGGCGCCTGGTTCGCCGACCCGATGACCAACCTGGCCACCAACTTCGCGCCGCAGGGCATCGGCGCCGACCTCATCGCCACCATCGAGGGCTTCACGCGCCGCGATGTCGACGAGTACGCGGCCCTCTCGCAGGAGCGCGCCGCCGCGGCCTGGAAGGACGGCCGTTTCGACCGGTCCGTCGTCCCTGTGAAGGACCGCAGCGGACTCGTCGTCCTCGACCACGACGAGCACCTGCGCCCCGGCACCACCGCCGACTCGCTCGGCAGGCTCAAGCCGTCCTTCGCCGACATCGGCGACCTGGGCGGCTTCGACGCCGTGGCGCTGCAGAAGTACCACTGGATCGAGGCGATCGACCACGTCCACCACGCGGGCAACTCGTCCGGCATCGTGGACGGCGCGTCCCTCGTCGCCGTCGGCTCGAAGGAGGTCGGCGAGCGCTACGGCCTCACCCCGCGCGCCCGGATCGTCTCCGCGGCCGTCTCCGGCTCCGAGCCCACCATCATGCTCACCGGCCCCGCGCCCGCGACCCGCAAGGCGCTCGCCAAGGCCGGCCTGACCATCGACGACATCGACCTCGTCGAGATCAACGAAGCCTTCGCCGCGGTCGTCCTGCGCTTCGCACGGGACATGGGCCTGTCCCTGGACAAGGTCAACGTCAACGGCGGCGCCATCGCACTGGGCCACCCGCTCGGCGCCACCGGCGCGATGATCCTGGGCACCCTCGTCGACGAACTGGAGCGCCAGGACAAGCAGTACGGCCTCGCCACGCTCTGCGTCGGCGGCGGCATGGGCATCGCCACCATCGTCGAGCGCCTGTAACTCCCCAGCGGACCACCAGACTTCAACGGAGACCGGAGACCCTCCCCATGACCGAGAGCACCACCATCCGCTGGGAACAGGACGAGACCGGCGTCGTCACGCTCGTCCTCGACGACCCCAACCAGTCCGCCAACACCATGAACCAGGCCTTCCGGGACTCGATCGCGGCGGTCGCCGAGCGCGCCGAGGCCGAGAAGGACTCCATCCGCGGCTTCATCTACACCTCCGCCAAGAAGACCTTCTTCGCCGGCGGCGACCTCAAGGACATGATCCAGGTCGGTCCGGAGAACGCCCAGCAGGTCTTCGACACCAGTACGGCCATGAAGTCCGCGCTGCGCCGCATCGAGACCCTCGGCAAGCCGGTCGTCGCCGCCATCAACGGCGCGGCCCTGGGCGGCGGTTACGAGATCGCCCTCGCCTCCCACCACCGCGTCGCGCTGGATGCGCCCGGCTCCAAGATCGGTCTGCCCGAGGTCACGCTCGGCCTGCTGCCCGCCGGCGGCGGCGTGACCCGCACGGTGCGGCTCATGGGCATCGCGGACGCGCTCCTCAAGGTGCTGCTCCAGGGCACCCAGTACTCTCCGCGGCGCGCCCTGGACAGCGGTCTCGTCCACGAACTCGCCGCCACCCCCGAGGAGATGCTCGCCAAGGCGCGTGACTTCATCGACGCCAACCCCGAGTCGCAGCAGCCGTGGGACAAGCCCGGCTACCGGATCCCGGGCGGCACGCCGTCGAACCCGAAGTTCGCCGCCAACCTGCCCGCCTTCCCGGCCAACCTGAAGAAGCAGCTGAACGGCGCCCCCTACCCCGCGCCGCGCAACATCCTCGCGGCGGCCGTCGAGGGCTCGCAGGTCGACTTCGAGACCGCGCTGGTCATCGAGGCGCGCTACTTCACCGAGCTGGTCACCGGACAGATCGCCAAGAACATGATCCAGGCGTTCTTCTTCGACCTCCAGGCGGTCAACTCGGGCGCCAACCGGCCCCAGGGCGTCGAGCCGCGCCCGGTCCGCAGGGTCGCCGTCCTCGGCGCCGGGATGATGGGCGCCGGCATCGCCTATTCGTGCGCCCGCGCGGGCATCGACGTGGTCCTCAAGGACGTGTCCGCCGAGGCGGCGGCCAAGGGCAGGAACTACTCCGAGAAGCTCTGTGCGAAGGCCGTCTCCCGGGGCCGTACGACCCAGGAGAAGGCGGACGCGCTGCTCGCCCGCATCACCGCGACCGCGGACCCCCAGGACGTGGCCGGCTGCGACGCCGTGATCGAGGCCGTCTTCGAGGACACCTCCCTCAAACACAAGGTGTTCCAGGAGATCCAGGGGATCGTCGAGCCGGACGCGCTGCTGTGCTCCAACACCTCGACCCTGCCCATCACCGCGCTCGCCGAGGGCGTGGAGCGGCAGGCCGACTTCATCGGCCTGCACTTCTTCTCGCCCGTCGACAAGATGCCGCTCGTCGAGATCATCAAGGGGGAGCGCACCGGGGACGAGGCGCTGGCCCGCGCCTTCGACCTGGTCCGCCAGATCAACAAGACCCCGATCGTCGTCAACGACTCCCGCGGGTTCTTCACCTCGCGCGTCATCGGGCAGTTCATCAACGAGGGCGTCGCGATGGTCGGCGAGGGCATCGAGCCCGCGTCGGTCGAGCAGGCGGCCGCGCAGGCGGGCTACCCGGCCAAGGTGCTCTCCCTGATGGACGAGCTGACGCTCACCCTGCCGCGCAAGATCCGCAAGGAGTCCCAGCAGGCCGTGGAGGAGGCCGGCGGCACCTGGGAGACGCACCCGGCCGAGGCGGTCATCGACCGCTTGGTCGACGAGTTCGGCCGCACCGGGCGCAGCGGCGGCGCGGGCTTCTACGAGTACGGGGAGGACGGCAAGCGCGGCAAGCTGTGGCCGGGACTGCGCGAGCACTTCACCAAGCCGGGCCACGAGATCCCCTTCGAGGACATGCAGGAGCGCATGCTCTTCTCCGAGTCGCTGGACACGGTCCGGCTGCTGGAGGAGGGCGTCCTGACGTCCGTGGCCGACGCCAACATCGGGTCCGTCCTGGGCATCGGCTTCCCGGGCTGGACGGGCGGTGTGCTGCAGTACATCAACGGGTACGAGGGGGACGCCGGGGTCGGCCCGGCCGGATTCGTGGCACGCGCGCGTGAACTCGCCGAGCGCTACGGGGACCGGTTCCTGCCCCCCGCGCTGCTCGTCGAGAAGGCGGAGAACGGCGAGAAGTTCAGCGACGCGCGCTGAAGTCGGCCCGTCGCCGGCGGTGCGCCGCTCGTGCTCCTGGGTGTGCGGGGACCGGACGAACCGGTTCCCGCACACCCGCGCCGCGTGAGGGATCGCCGTACGGGTCCCGGGTGGCGCGTGCCCCTGTACGACGTGAAAGGGCAGCGCCCCGGGAGACCGGCTCAGGACTCCTTGAGCCACTCCCGCAACTCCTCCTTGAGCGAGCGTTGAAACGTGGTGAGCAGCGCCTGCACCACCAGCGGCTGCATGTGCGCGGAGAGGGACTTGACCGCCGCGACGGAGTTCCGTTCGCCGACCGCTTCGCGCAGCAGCGTGGACAACTCGTGTGCCGCCGCCCGCGAGTGCTCCAGCAGGACGGTGCGAGCCGCCAGGACCGCCTCGTGCGCGATCGGTACGTCGAGGAGCTGAACGCCGAGCCGCAGCAGCCCCGGGTCCACCCGGAAGGTATCGGCCTCGCGAGTCACGACGTCCATCGCGACGAGCCGGTCCACCTCCTCCTCGGTCAGCGGGCGTCCGGCCCTGCGCTCCAGCTCTCCGCGCGTCACCGCCTCCGCCGCGTCGGGCGCCCAGGAGGCCACCACGGCACGGTGCAGCGCGAGGTCCTGGGCGCTCAGGTCCGACGGCAGCTGCTGCAGATGGCGCTCGATCGCGGCCAGCGTCATGCCCTGGTGCTGGAGTTCCTCGATGAGCGCGAGCCGGGCCAGATGCGCCTCGCTGTAGTGCCCCACCCGCCGGGGGCCGATCACGGGCGGCGGAAGCAGGCCCTTGGTGCTGTAGAAGCGGACCGTACGGACCGTGACACCCGCCCGCGCGGCCAGTTCGTCGACCGTGAGCGCCGGCTCCTCGGTGTCCGTCGTCATGGCAGTCCCTCGCCTCTCCGGTGGTGCGGTGATCCCGGTGAAACAGTATTGCTGTCTCACCAGTGTTGTGAAAGGCAGCCACCCCGGGTACGCGCGTCGGACGACCCCCGCCGCAGGACGGCCGGGTGATCCGGCCGCACCCCCAGCACGCCGTCGGGTGCTGTCCACTCCTTGATCATCATGTGAGATGCGCCGCTATGTGACATGTGCCACCGCATGCGGGGCGATCTCTGGGGGAAGGTGTCGCCTTGGTCTGTGCTGCGTCGGAACGGGTGCGGGCCGAGGCACATCCGGACACCCGCGTACCGCGTACGCGGGGGCACCAGAGAGTGGATCCACCCGTGAGCAAGGACGCCGTAGACACGGCCATGGCCGCATCCCGCACGGAAGCGGCCCAGCGGCCCGCGGACGCGGGCGACGCCGGTTACAGCAAGGACCTCAAGCCCCGCCACGTCAACATGATCGCGATCGGCGGAGCGATAGGCACCGGACTCTTCCTGGGAGCGGGCGGCCGCCTCCACACCGCAGGCCCCGCCCTCGCCGTCGCCTACCTCGTCTGCGGCGTCTTCGCCTTCTTCGTCGTACGCGCCCTCGGTGAGCTGGTCCTGTACCGGCCCTCCTCCGGGTCCTTCGTGTCGTACGCGCGCGAGTTCCTCGGCGAGAAGGGCGCGTACGTCGCCGGCTGGATGTACTTCCTCAACTGGTCCACGACCGGTATCGCGGACATCACCGCGATCGCGCTCTACACGCACTACTGGAGCCTGTTCACCGACATCCCGCAGTGGACGCTGGCACTGATCGCACTCGCGGTGGTGCTGGCCGTGAACCTGATCTCGGTGAAGATCTTCGGCGAGATGGAGTTCTGGTTCGCGATCATCAAGGTCGCCACGCTGGTCGGCTTCATGCTCATCGGCATCTTCCTGCTGGCCACCCAGCACGAGGTGGGCGGCACTACGCCCGGCGTCAGCGTCATCGCGGACCACGGCGGCCTTCTCCCGCACGGGATGATGCCGGTCGTCCTGGTGATGCAGGGCGTGATCTTCGCGTACGCCGCGCTGGAACTGGTCGGCGTCGCCGCGGGCGAGACCGCCGAGCCGGAGAAGGTCGTCCCGCGCGCGGTGAACTCGATCATGTGGCGCGTGGGCCTCTTCTACGTCGGCTCGGTCGTCCTGCTCGCCCTGCTGCTGCCCGGATCCGTCTACTCGGCCGACCAGAGCCCCTTCGTCACGGTCCTGTCGAAGATCGGTGTCCCAGCGGCCGGCGACGTCATGAACCTGGTGGTCCTCACCGCCGCCATGTCGTCGCTGAACTCCGGCCTGTACTCCACCGGCCGCATCCTGCGCTCCATGGCGATGGCGGGCTCGGCCCCCAAGTTCACCGCGAGGATGAACCGCAGCCAGGTCCCGTACGGCGGCATCCTGCTGACCTGCGCGGTGTGCGTACTGGGCGTCGGCCTGAACTACCTCATGCCGAGCCAGGCCTTCGAGATCGTCCTGAACGTGGCGTCCCTGGGCATCATCAGCACCTGGGTGATCATCATGATCTGTCACCTGGTCTTCGTCCGCCGCGCCAGGGAGGGGCTGGTCGCCCGCCCGTCCTTCCGGCTCCCCGGCAGCCCGTTCACCGAGATCGTCACGATCGTCTTCCTGATCGCCGTGCTCGGCCTGATGTGGAACGACCCCGAGGTGGGCCGCAAGACGCTGGCCCTCATCCCGCTCATCGCCCTCCTGCTGGTCGGCGGCTGGTTCGCGGTCCGCCGCCGGGTCTCCCGCGACGAGGACCAGGAACTGGACAAGCTCACCCACTAGCAAGTGGTCCCGCGTCGAGCCCCTTGTCATCCGGCGGCTGGCGCGGCGGGGGATACCGGTGACGGTGTACGACCACGGGGGCTGAGCGGGGTGCGGTGCCGCGGGGTGGTGCCGTGCCGACGGTGCCGCGGAGCGTGGACCGGACGGGTTCTCGGTGGGTGGCCGACGGCCCGCCCGGACGTGCCGTCGAGGGGTGACTTTCGGTCAACGTCGGCGCAGATGCGCGTTGTTGCGCACGCATGAGCGGGTAGGTCAGGGGTATGGACCTCATTCCGTACCCCATCGGCCCGCTCAACCCGAAGGTGCAGGACCTCGTCTTCGCGCTGCCGTTGTTCGCCCTGTGCTTCCTGCTCCTGGCCCGGCTGCTGCCGCGGATGAACAGGGTCCTGGAGGCGCGGGACGACGCGATCACGGGTGCCGCGGACCGTGCCGCGGCCGTGCGCGCCCGCGCCGAGGGCGAGCGCGACAGGACGGAGGTCCTTTTTGCCGAGGCGCGCCGCGACGCCGCCCGGACGCGTCAGCAGGCCCGCGAGCAGGGGGCCGCCCTGATCGCCGAGGCCCGTGCGGACGGGCAGCGGGAGCGCGATGCGTTCCTGATCGCAGGGCAGGAACGCATCGCGGCCGAACGGCTGGCCGCCGAGGCCGAACTCCGTATGTCCGTCTCGGAGTTGGCCTCGGAGCTGGCGCACCGCATCGTCGGCGAACCGGTGGCGGCCCGCGCCGAGTGGAGCAACTGACGCCGGGCCGGCGGGGCAGCCGACGCCGACCGAGGGGCAACCGATGCCGGGCGAGCGCCGCATGCGCAGGACAATCGACGCCGGGCGACGCCTGCCCGCAACCGGACGAGCGCCACACGCGCGGGGCAACCGACGCCGGCCGACGGGCAACCGACGCCGGGCGACGGACCGGCTGCCCGCCCCGAGCCGGGCGGGGCGGGGCGGGCGAGGCGCTGACCCGGAAACGAATCAGCGCACGGAGAACCGGTCAGCGCACGGAGAACCGGTCAGTGCACGGAGTCGGTCGCCGCGATCTTCTTCCACGACTTCGGCTGGACCGGCGCCTTCGCCGTCCGGGACGAGGTGAGCGACGCACCCGCCGCCGACGCGCTCGGCTTCGACGGCTGGTACAGCCACGTGTCGAAGAGCTCGGCGAGCGGCTTGCCGGACACCTTCTCCGCGAACTTCTGGAAGTCGGCAACCGACGCGTTCCCGTACGGGTGCTCCTTCGGCCAGCCCTTCAGAATGGCGAAGAAGGCGTCGTCCCCGACCTCGTTGCGCAGCTCCTGCACGGCCAGTGCGCCCCGGTCGTACACGGCGATGTCGAACTGGTTGTCCGCACCCGGGTCACCGGGCTCGACCGTCCAGAACGCGTCGTCAGCGGGGTGCGACGCGTACACGTAGTCGGCGAGCTCCTGCGTCGTCCCCTCGCCCTCGTGCTCCGACCACAGCCACTGCGCGTACCGCGCGAAGCCCTCGTTGATCCAGATGTCCTTCCAGCCGGAGAGCGACACGCTGTCGCCGTACCACTGGTGGGCCAGCTCGTGGACGACGACCGAGGTGTTCGACCCGTTCGCGAACTGCTTGGGGCTGTAGAACACGCGCGTCTGGGTCTCCAGCGCGTACCCGGTCGTGGTGTTCGGGACGTATCCGCCGACCGCGCTGAAGGGGTACGGGCCCAGGTAGCCGGTCAGCCAGTCGACGATCTCGCCGGTGCGCTCCACGCTCGCCCGCGCGGCCCCGTCGTTGTCGCCGAGGTCCTTGCTGTAGGCGTTGATGACCGGGATGCCGTCGGACGTCTTCCCTGTCGTGATGTCGAACCTGCCGACCGCCAGCGTGGTCAGATACGTGGCCTGCGGCTTGTTGGAGCGCCAGTTGTAGACGGTCCGGCCCAGCTTCGAACTCGTCGACTGGAGCGTGCCGTTGGAGATCGCCTGCGAACCGTCCGGGACGGACACCGACACGTCGTAGGTCGCCTTGTCGAGCGGGTGGTCGTTGCTCGGGAACCACCACCACGCCGACTCGGGCTCGTCCGCGGCGACGGCGCCGTCCGGGGTGCGGTGCCAGGTGGAGAAGCCGTAGGCGGTCTTGGTGGACGGCACTCCGCTGTAGCGCACCACGATCGTGGCCGCAGTGCCCTTCGGCAGCGGCGTCGCCGGGGTGATCTCCAGTTCGTGCTGGCCCGAGGTCTTGAAGGTCGCCTTCGCGCCGTTGACCCGCACCTCGCTCACATCGAGCAGGAAGTCCAGATTGAACCGGGACAGGTCCTGCTTGGCGGTGGCCAGCAGCGTCGCCGTGCCCTCCAGCTCGTCCGTCTTCGGCTCGTACCGCAGCCGCAGGTCGTAGTGGGAGACGTCGTATCCGCCGTTCCCGTAGGCCGGGTAGTAGGGGTCGCCGATGCCCGGCGCCCCGGGGGAGTAACTGGCCGCCGATGCCGGGATCGCCAGCAGCAGGGAGGCCACGAGTGCGCCCGGGGCGATGAATCTGCGGTGCACGTCAAGCTCCAAGTGGTAGGGGCACGAAGTCTGTTCGGAGCCTATTCAGTCCCGGCTGCCCCGGTCATGTCCATGGCCCCACCCGTCACACGATCGCCATTCGGCCGACATGAGCCATTGCGTCCCATGCACCTTGCAAGAACCCCCTTTTGCGCGGGAGTTGACCGGGGTACCTTCCGCGCATGCCGATACGTGCGCGCCGTGTGCGCCTCACCACCTGGAGATCGCTCGCGACCGCGGCCACCGCCGCCCTGCTGGCCGCCTTCGTGTCCCCCGTCGCCGCCCACAGCGCGCCCCGGGAGAGCACACCGGTCTACTCCTACGAGAACGCCATCCGCGAATCCGTCTGGGTCGACACCGGACTGGACGGCGACAGCGACGGAAAGACCGACCGCGTCGCCGTCGACATCGTCCGCCCCCGCGAACCCGCCCAGCAGGGCCGCAAGGTCCCCGTGATCATGGACGCGAGCCCGTACTACTCCTGCTGCGGACGCGGCAACGAGAGCCAGAAGAAGACGTACGACGCGAACGGCAACGTCGTCCAGATGCCGCTCTTCTACGACAACTACTTCGTGCCGCGCGGCTACGCCTTCGTCGGCGTCGACCTGGCCGGCACCAACCGCTCCGACGGCTGCGTGGACGTCGGCGGCCGCTCCGACGTCCAGTCCGCGAAGGCCGTGATCGACTGGCTGAACGGCCGGGCCAAGGGCTACACCACCCGCACCGGCACCGCGAAGGCCAAGGCCGGCTGGACCAACGGCAAGACCGGCATGATCGGCAAGAGCTACGACGGCACGATCGCCAACGGAGTCGCCGCCACCGGAGTCGAGGGCCTGAAGACGATCGTCCCGATCAGCGCCATCTCCTCCTGGTACGACTACTACTTCGCCAAGGGCGCCCCGCTCTACGACTCCGGCCCCGACTGGCTGTCCGACTACGTGGAGAGCCCGGCCGCCCGCATCCGGTGCGCGGCCGTGCAGCAGAAGCTCGTCGACCAGGCGCCGCGCACCGGTGACTGGACGTCGCTGTGGACCGAACGCGACTACGTGCGCCACGCCGACCGCGTCGAGGCCAGCGTCTTCGTCGTGCACGGCATGCAGGACCTCAACGTGCGCACCAAGCACTTCGGCCAGTGGTGGAGCGCCCTCTCCAAGAACGGCGTCGAGCGCAAGATCTGGCTCTCCCAGACCGGCCACGTCGACCCCTTCGACTTCCGCCGCACCGCCTGGGTCGACACCCTGCACCGCTGGTTCGACCACGAACTCCTCGGCTACGACAACGGCATCGACGACGAGCCCGTGGCCGACATCGAGCGCAGCCCCGACACCTGGGTCACCTCCGCCACCTGGCCGCCGCGCGGCACGGAGAGCGTGAGCCTGCGTCCGGCCACGGGCACCCAGGCCGGCGTCGGCACCCTCGGGCTCCGTAAGCAGTCCGGGACCGAGACCTTCACGGACGACCCGCAGCTCAGCGAGACCGACTGGGCCGCGAACATCGACCGGTCGACCCCCGACAAGGCCGGCTTCGTCACCAAGCCGCTCACCCGCGACCTCCGGCTCTCCGGCTCCTCCAAGGTGACGGTCACGGCCACGCCGACCACGTCCACGGCCCATCTCTCCGCGGTCCTGGTCGACCTGGGCCCGGACACGATCCGCGACTACGCCGCCGCCGGCGAAGGCATCACGACGCTCACCGACCGCACCTGCTGGGGGCCGAGCACCGCCGGGGACACCTCCTGCTTCAAGGAGACACGGGCGACGACGGCGGACGTGGACTACACCGTCTTCAGCCGTGGCTGGGCGGATCTCGGCAACTACGCCTCGGCCACGAAGGGCGTCCCGCTCACACCGGGCAAGGCGTACACGATCACGCTCGACCTGGCGGCCGGCGACCACGTCGTCCCGAAGGGCCACCGGCTCGCGCTCATCGTCGCGGGCACCGACAAGGACCTGATCGACCCGCCGTCGACCACACCGACGCTCACCCTCGACCTGTCCCGTACGTCGGCCCGGGTCCCGCTGGTCGGCGGCGCCGGCGCCTTCACCCGGGCGACGGCCGGCTCCTCCGCCGCGTCGCCCACGTCCGTCCTCGACGGCGTACGCGACCCGCAGGCCCACCGTGTCCCGGGAGACAGCCGCTGATGCCCCTGAGCACCCGCGCCCTGGCCGTGGCGGTCACCGCCACGGCCCTGGCCGCGCCTCTGCTGACCGTGCCCGCCCACGCCACCGCCACCCCGCCGCGCACCGGATTCGAGCGGACCGACGGGGCCCGCTGGACGACACAGCCCGAGGAGCAGGACTTCCTCGCAGCCGTCGACAGGGCGAGCGGCCGGGTGTCCGTCGACCGTATCGGCACCACCCGGCAGGGCCGCCCGCTCCAGCTCGTCCGCGTCGGCGCCCATCGCACGGCGACCACCGTGCTCCTGGTCTGCTCCCAGCACGGTGACGAGCCGTCCGGCCGCGAGGCCTGTCTCACCACGATCCGCGACCTGGCGTACGCCAAGGACCAGCGGACCCAGCGGTTCCTGAAGAGCACCACCCTGCTCGTGGTGCCCACCGCCAACCCCGACGGCCGCGCCGCCGACACCCGTGAGAACAGCGAGGGCGTCGACATCAACCGCGACCACCTCGCCCTCAGGACGGCCGAGGCGCGCGCCATGGCCGCGGTCCTCCGCGACCGCGAACCCGACGTCGTCTACGACCTGCACGAGTACGGCGCCACACCCAAGTACTACGACAAGGACCTCTTCGACCTCTGGCCGCGCAACCTCAACACCGACACTGCCGTGCACGACGCGGCGCACACCCTGTCGCAGGAGTACGTACGGCCCGCCGCCCAGCGGGTCGGCTACTCGACGGGCACGTACGGCATCTGGACCGACCCCGTGACCGGCGACCCGGTCAAGCAGACCGCGGGCGACGGACAGGAGCGCATCCTGCGGAACATGTCGGGCGTCAAGCACTCCGCCGGACTGCTCATCGAAAGCCGCGTCGACGCGCTCACCGACGCCGAGCAGGCGGATCCCGCCCTGAACCACCGGCGCCGGGTCGGCTCCCAACTGGCCGCGCTGGGCGGCCTGTTCACCTTCACCGGTGAACGTGGCCGACGCCTCGCGGCCGCCACCGGAGCGGCCCGGATCGCCGGCTACCGGGACAGCGGGCCGGTGTACCTGGGCGGCGCCGACAACGACCCGGCCGAGCCTGCCGAGGTGATCCAGAACCCGCCCTGCGGGTACCGGCTCACCGCGGAGCAGTTCGCCGACGTGGGCGACGAACTTGCGCTGCACGGCGTCCATGTGCGGCGCGACGCCGACGGCGTCCTCGTGCCGCTGCGACAGTCCCTGCGTGCGCTCGTCCCGCTTCTGCTCGACGAGCGCGCGCCGTACCACCTCGCGGCCGGAGAGCCCGACACCGGCTGCTGAGCCAGGTGATGCGGCGGCACCTGTGATAGGCCGTATGGGCGCAATGGGGCAAAGCGCCCATACGGCTTCCAGGGAAGGTGCCGCCGATGACAGACGACCCGACGGAAAAGGAAGGCCGGGGAGACCCGGCGCACGCCCCCGGCGACACCGGCCAGTCCACCGACCGAGTGGTGTTCGGCGTGACCGCGGCGCTCACCCTGGCCTTCGTGGTCTGGGGTTCGGTCGCCACGGACTCGCTGAAGAGCGTCTCCACCACGATGCTCAACGGGCTGATCCACAACGGCGGTTGGGCCTTCATGCTGGCCGCCTCCTGCTTCGTGGTCTTCGCGCTGTGGCTCGCCGTCAGCCGCTACGGCAGGATCCACCTCGGCGACGAGGGCGAGGAGCCGGAGTTCCGCACCGTGTCATGGGTGGCGATGATGTTCAGCGCCGGCATGGGCATCGGCCTGATGTTCTACGGCGTGAACGAGCCGCTGTCGCACTACGTCACGCCCCCGCCGGGCACCACGCCCGCCGACTCCGGCGAACGCATGGAGACGGCGATGGCCACCACCCTCTTCCACTGGACCCTCCACCCCTGGGCGATCTACGCGGTGGTCGGCCTCGGCATCGCGTACAGCACCTTCCGCAAGCGCCGGCGCCAGACCATCAGCGCGGTCTTCACCCCGCTCATCGGCGAGCGGCACGCCAACGGCACCGCGGGCCGGGTGATCGACATTCTGGCGATCATCGCCACCGTCTTCGGCTCGGCGGCCTCACTGGGCCTCGGTGCGCTGCAGATCGGCTCCGGTTTCAAGGAACTGGACTGGATGGCCAAGGTGAGCACGACCCTGCTCGTGACCATCATCGGTGTCCTGACCGTGGCGTTCGTCGCCTCGGCCGTGTCCGGTGTGGAGAAGGGCATCCAGTGGCTGTCCAACATCAACATGGTGCTCGCGCTGGTGCTCGCCGTGTTCGTGTTCATCGCGGGCCCGACCATCGTGGTCCTCGACCTGCTGCCCACGTCGATCTTCGCCTACCTCGGTGATCTACCCCAGCTCGCCGGCCGCACCGAGGCGAGCGGCGGCAAGGGAGTCGCGGAGTGGCTGGGCAGCTGGACCGTCTTCTACTGGGCGTGGTGGATCTCCTGGACGCCCTTCGTCGGCATGTTCATCGCCCGGATCAGCCGCGGCCGCACCATCCGGCAGTTCGTCGGCGGTGTCATCCTCGTCCCGAGCAGCGTCAGTCTGGTCTGGTTCGCGGTCTTCGGCGGTACGGCGATGAAGCTCGAGGAGAACGGGCAGCTCGGCGGTGAGTCGACTCCCGAGGGCCAACTCTTCGGTGTGTTGCACGAGTTCCCCGTCGCCACCGCCTCCAGCCTGCTGGTGATGATCCTGGTGGGCATCTTCTTCGTCTCGGGCGCCGACGCCGCCTCGATCGTGATGGGCACCCTCTCCCAGAAGGGCGCTCTCGAACCGGCCCGTGTCGTCGTGGTGTTCTGGGGCGTCGTGACCGGAGCCGTCGCCGCCATCATGCTGCTCGTCGGCAGCGGCCAGGGCGACGCCCTCACCGGGCTGCAGAACCTCACGATCCTCGCCGCCGCGCCTTTCGTGCTCGTCATGATCGGGATGTGCGTGGCCCTCATGCGCGACCTGCGCCGGGATCCGCTCATCGTGCGGGGCGAGATGGGCGCCGAGGCCGTCGCCCTCGCCGTGATCGAGGGGCACAAGAGGTACGACGGCGAATTCGAGATCAGGGTGGGACCGGGCGCCGGCACGGACAAGGAGGGCGATCCGCTGGGGCACGACCACGGCTGAGCCGTCGGAGCCGGTGCCCGGCCCCGACGGCACGCTCACGACGCGGCCGGGGCCGGGAGCGGGGCTCGCGCCGGGCCGGGCGGGTCCTCCATGGACCGCGCGAACCGGGCTCCGCTCCGCAGCGGATCACGCGTCGGCTCAGCGGGAGGCGAGTGCCGCCTCGCGTCGGCTCAGCGGGAGGCGAGTGCCGCCGCCTCCCGCGCGCAGCCCCAGGCCACCGTGACGCCCCCGCCACCGTGACCGTAGTTGTGCACCAACAGCCGTCCGTCGGCGAGCGGTTCACGCTCGATGCGCACCGCGTGGCGGACCGGCCGCAGCCCCACCCGGTGGTCGAGCACGCGCGCCCCGGCGATCTCGGGGCGCAGCGCCGCGCACCGCGCGACGATCCGGGCGGCCACCGCCGGGTCGGGCGACAGCGACCACTCGTCCTCATCGGCCGTGCCGCCCAGGATCAGCCGGTCGGGGTGCGGGAAGAAGTACGTGGTTGTCCCCGCCGTCGCGTCGGTGGAGACGAGATAGGTCCGGATGCCGGGGTTCTCGACGATCACGAGCTGCCCGCGCACCGGCCGCACCGCCGGATCCGGTACGAGCTCGCGGGCGCCCAGCCCCGTGCAGTTGACGACGACCGGCGCCCCGGCCTCCGCGAGATCCGCCACCGTGCGCGTCTCGATCACCCCGCCCGACTTCAGGAACCGCTCCCGCAGCCACCGCAGGTGCACCGGCATGTCGATCAGCGGCAGCCGCGCCCACAGCCCCGTACCGGCGTACTCCTCGGCCGTCGACGCCCGCAGTCCCGGTATGCGGCTGGTCCACCCGTCCTGCTCGTCCACTCGCGACTCGCCCTGTACGCCCTCGACCAGGCGTACGCCGGTTTCCTCGGGATGCCGCGCCAACTCCTCGTAGACCGTGAGTGATTGAAGCGCCCATGCACGGGCCTTCGCCTCCGGCTCGATGCGGTAGGGCCACCACAGCGCGCCCGCAACCGCCGAGGTGGTGCGCTCGGCGGGCTCCCGCGTCCACACCCTCACCCGTCGGCCGCTCTCGGCCAGGACGACAGCCGTCGTCAGCCCGATGACGCCGCTGCCGACCACGATCACATCGCCGCTCAAGTCCATGTCCACGCGGGGACGTTAGCGGAATATGTCATGCCGTGCTCACATCAGGCTCACTCTGGGAATACTCACACCATGTCCCCCGAGTATGCGACCTTCGGCCTGGCACCGGCGATGCGTGCCGGTGGAGTCCTCGCCAACGGTGACTACCAAGTGCACCGGGACTTCGTCGACTTCGTCGTCGACGGACGTCCCCTGCTGTTCCAGCTCTCCGACCTCGACGCCGTCTCCCCGCTCGCCTCCGACGTACCGCCCGCGATCTTCTCCGAGCAGGTGCGCAGCCTTCTGCTGGAGGCCGGGGCACCCCTGGCCGACGGCCGCTACGTCATCTACGGCTGTCCCGAGTGCGAGGGCATCGGCTGCGGAGCCGTCACCGCGGTGATCGAGCGGGCCGGCGACGACTTCGTCTGGCGCGACTTCGCCTGGCAGACCGATGAGCGGGCGGACCTGGAGCTCAACGGCTACCACGGAATCGGCCCGTTCCGTTTCCACGGCGGCGAGTACCGCAGCGCCCTGAGCTCCCTGCTCGACAGTGACGGCGGCGCCGGGCGCCGGGTCCTGCTCATCGGCGCCCGCGTCGCCGTCCTCGCCAAGCTCGCCGCCGCCCTGCGCACCATCGGCATCGGCGCCGACATCACGCACGACGCCGCCGACGTCCCGGCCGACGAACTGCGCGGCTACGGTGCGGTGGCCTTCGGCCGCGCCGTCGGCGAGCAGGAACGTGCCGCCGTACGCCGGTCCTTCGACCGCGCCGAGGTCGACGTCGCGTACGTCGACGGCCTGGCCCCCGTCATCCCGCTCCTCGTCGCCCAGATCGAACACGCGCTGGACCGCCGCCCCCTCGAACTGCGCCGCCTCACCCGGCTGATCGCCGCCGACGGCGAGGCCGCGGTCGAGGTCACCTCCACCTGCCGCGTCCGGCTGACCGCCTACCGTCTCGACCGCCTGTACCGCACCCACGTCCACGAGGTCTTCGACGACATCCTCGAAACGGGCCGCCATCGCATCGCCCTCGACGCGAAGGCCGTCAAGGGGGAGTCCTTCGTGGTGGCGCGGACCTCGGGGAGCGTGCTGGTGACGGCGATGGCGCGCTGAGCAGGCGCGCAGCCGCACTCGGTAGGATCGGGCTCCTGATGACTGCCACTCTCGTCGCCAAGAATCTCGCCGCCGGACACGGCGACCGCTCGCTCTTCTCCGGACTCGACCTCGTCGTCGCGCCCGGAGACGTGATCGGGCTCGTCGGTGCCAATGGCGCGGGCAAATCCACGTTGCTGCGGCTGCTCGCCGGACTGCTCGCCCCGGAGGAGGGGGAGCTGCGGCTCTCCCCGCCGAGCGCGACCGTCGGACATCTGCCGCAGGAGCCGGAGCGCCGGCCCGGCGAGACCGTGCGGGAGTTCCTCGCCCGCCGCACCGGCATCGCCGAGGCACAGCGCGTGATGGACGAGGCGACCCAGGGCCTCGTGGACGGGACGCCGGGAGCGGACGACGCGTACGCCACCTCCCTGGAGCGCTGGCTCGGCCTCGGCGGCGCCGACCTCGACGAACGTTCCGAGGAGGTCGCCGACTCCCTCGGCCTCGGCGTCGGCCTCGACCAGCTGATGACCTCGCTGTCCGGCGGCCAGGCCGCCCGCGCGGGACTCGCCTCGCTCCTGCTGTCCCGCTACGACGTGTTCCTGCTCGACGAGCCCACGAACGATCTCGATCTGGACGGCCTGGAACGGCTCGAACGCTTCGTGAGCGGCCTGCGCGCGGGCACCGTCGTCGTCAGCCACGACCGCGAGTTCCTCACCCGCACGGTGACCAAGGTCCTCGAACTCGACCACGCACAGCAGCAGATCACCCTGTACGGCGGTGGCTACGAGGCCTACCTGGAAGAGCGCGAGACCGCCCGCCGGCACGCCCGCGACGACTACGAGGAGTACTCCGACAAGCGGTCCGCGCTGGAGGGCCGGGCCCAGATGCAGCGCTCCTGGATGGACAAGGGCGTCAAGAACGCCCGGCGCAAGGCGAACAGCGACAACGACAAGATCGGCCGCAAGTTCCGCAGCGAGGCCAGCGAGAAGCAGGCCGCGAAGGCCCGGCAGACGCAGCGCATGATCGAGCGCCTCGACACCGTCGACGAGCCGCGCAAGGAGTGGGAGCTGCGGATGGAGATCGCGGCCGCGCCCCGGTCGGGCGCCGTCGTCGCCACGCTGCGGGACGCCGAGGTGCGGCGCGGCGACTTCACCTTCGGCCCCGCGACGCTGCAGATCGACTGGGCGGACCGGGTCGCCGTCACCGGCGCGAACGGTGCCGGCAAGTCGACGCTCCTCGCCGCCCTGCTGGGCCGGGTGCCGCTGGACGCGGGACACGCCGTCCTCGGCTCCGGCGTGGTCGTCGGCGAGGTCGACCAGGCGCGCAAGCTGTTCCACGGGCCGGAGTCCCTGCTCGACGCGTTCGGCGCGGCCGTACCGGACACGGAGCCGGCCGAAGTCCGCACGCTGCTGGCCAAGTTCGGCCTCAAGGCGGAGCACGTGCTGCGTCCGGCCGCGACCCTCTCGCCGGGCGAGCGCACCCGCTCCGCCCTCGCCCTGCTCCAGGGCCGGGGCGTGAACCTCCTCGTCCTCGACGAGCCGACGAACCACCTCGACCTGCCGGCCATCGAGCAGCTGGAATCGGCCCTGGACTCGTACGAGGGCACACTGCTCCTGGTCACCCACGACCGCCGGATGCTGGACGCGGTCCGCACCACCCGCCGCCTGGAGGTCGCGGACGGCAAGGTCACGGAGCGGTAGCTCACCGCCTGCCCCGCCCGTGCCGGGTTCCCGTCTACCGGGAACCCGGCTGCCGGAAGGTCAGCCCCGGCCCCGCTTGGGATCCGTCAGCCCCGCCCGCCGCAACGCGTCCGCCATCGCGCTGTTGGCCGGCGGCGGCGCCTGCCGCGATCCCCCGCCGGAGCGGCCCTGCCCCTGACGCGGCTGGCCCTGGCGCGACGACTGCTGCTGTCGCTGCTGAGGCGGCCGGCCGCCACGCTGGGGCCGCCCGCCCTCCTGCGGCTCCGCGGCCGCCGCCTCGTCGTCGAGCCGCAGCGTCAGCGAGATCCGCTTCCGCGGAATGTCGACCTCCAGCACCTTCACCTTGACGATGTCCCCGGACTTCACGACGTCCCGGGGGTCCTTGACGAAGGTCTTGGACATCGCCGACACATGCACCAGACCGTCCTGGTGGACGCCCACATCCACGAACGCCCCGAACGCGGCCACGTTGGTGACGACACCCTCCAGCACCATCCCGGACGCCAGGTCGGAGAGCTTCTCGACACCGTCCTTGAAGGTCGCCGTCCTGAAGGCGGGCCGCGGGTCGCGCCCGGGCTTCTCCAGCTCCTTGAGGATGTCCGTCACGGTCGGCAGACCGAACGTCTCGTCCACGAAGTCCGCCGGCTTCAGCGAGCGCAGCACTCCGGTGTTGCCGACGAGGGAAGCGACCTCGCTGCCCGCCGTCTTCACCATGCGCCGTACGACGGGGTACGCCTCGGGGTGCACGCTGGACGCGTCCAGCGGGTCCTCGCCGTCACGGATCCGCAGGAAGCCCGCGCACTGCTCGTACGCCTTCGGACCGAGCCGGGCCACGTCCTTGAGCGCCTTGCGGGACCGGAAGGGCCCGTTCGCGTCACGGTGCGCCACGATGTTCTCGGCGAGGCCGGAGGTGATGCCGGAGACGCGGGAGAGCAGCGGCGCGGAGGCCGTGTTGACGTCCACGCCCACGCCGTTCACACAGTCCTCGACCACGGCGTCGAGGGAGCGCGACAGCTTCACCTCGGACAGGTCGTGCTGGTACTGCCCGACGCCGATCGACTTCGGGTCGATCTTCACCAGCTCGGCCAGCGGGTCCTGGAGCCGGCGGGCGATGGACACCGCTCCGCGCAGCGAAACGTCCATGTCGGGCAGCTCCTGCGAGGCGAACGCGGACGCCGAGTACACCGACGCGCCCGCCTCCGAGACCATCACCTTGGTGAGCTTCAACTCCGGGTGCTTCGTGATGAGTTCACCGGCGAGCTTGTCCGTCTCGCGGGACGCCGTGCCGTTGCCGATGGCGATCAGGTCGACCGCGTGCTGCTGGGAGAGCCGGGCCAGCTTGGCGATGGCCTCGTCCCACCTGTTGGCCGGGACGTGCGGATGGATGACGTCCGTGGCGACGACCTTGCCGGTCGCGTCGACCACGGCCACCTTGACGCCCGTACGGAAGCCGGGGTCGAGCCCGAGCGTCGCGCGCGTGCCGGCGGGGGCGGCGAGCAGCAGGTCCCGCAGGTTCGTCGCGAACACGTTGACCGCCGCGTCCTCGGCGGTCGTCCGCAGCCGCAGCCGCACATCGATTCCGAGATGCACCAGGATGCGGGTCCGCCAGGACCAACGGACCGTGTCCGTCAGCCACTTGTCGCCCGGACGGCCGCGGTCGGCGACCCCGAAGCGATGGGCGATCATTCCCTCGTACGAGGACGGACCGGGCTGCTCGGAGGGCTCCTCCGGCTCCAGGACGAGGTCGAGCACGTCCTCCTTCTCGCCGCGCAGCATCGCGAGGACCCGGTGCGAGGGCAGCTGGGTGAAGGGCTCGGCGAAGTCGAAGTAGTCGGCGAACTTGGCGCCCGCCTCCTCCTTGCCCTCCTTGACCTTGGCGGCCAGCCGCCCGCGCGTCCACATCCGCTCACGCAGCTCGCCGATCAGGTCGGCGTCCTCCGAGAACCGCTCGGCGAGGATGGCCCGGGCGCCGTCCAACGCGGCCTGCGCGTCGGCGATCCCCTTGCCCTCGTCGACGAACGCGGCGGCCGCGGCGAGCGGATCGACCGACGGGTCGCCGAGGAGCCCCTCCGCCAGCGGCTCCAGGCCGGCCTCACGGGCGATCTGCGCCTTCGTGCGCCGCTTCGGCTTGAAGGGCAGGTAGATGTCCTCCAGCCGCGCCTTGGTCTCGGCGCCGCGGATCCGCGCCGCCAGCTCCTCGGTGAGCTTGCCCTGCTCGGTGACCGATTCGAGGATCGCCGTCCGGCGCTCCTCCAGCTCCCGCAGATAACGCAGCCGCTCCTCGAGCGTGCGCAGCTGCGCATCGTCGAGCATCTCGGTCGCTTCCTTGCGGTAGCGGGCGATGAAGGGCACCGTCGATCCGCCGTCGAGCAAGTCGACGGCGGCCTTGACCTGCCGCTCCCGTACGCCGAGTTCCTCGGCGATCCTGCCTTCGATGGACCCTACGAGGGGTGTCGTCACGATCCCGTACCGCCTTCTCCACAGAGGTTGCGCGGCAATTGTGGCAGGTGGCACCGACAGCGGGGGATCAGGGCGGCCCCGCAGACGTGCCGGGAGCCGGACGCGTTGGTCGCGTCCGGCTCCCGAGCCGAGGTCGTGGCGGCCCCGGCGAGGCGGGGCCGTGCTGTGGTCAGGCCCTGCGGCCTCCACCGGAGCCGGAGGCTCCGCCGAACAACCGGGCCAGCGCCCGGAACGGAAGCGTCACCACTGTGGCGATGGCACCGCCGATCTGCCGCAATACGTCTGCGATCGCACGAAACACGCGCTTCCCCTTTCGTCTCCCGGCACGGACTCCCGCTCGGACGCGAACGAAGCCGGGTGACGAACGAGTACCTCAGTCCTTGCCGATCATGCCTTCGGGGAACGCCCCATTCGCCAGAGCCGTGGTCAGCACCACCTTGGCCAGCTCCGTGAGCCGCTCGACGCCCGCCGCGCCCAGCTGTTCGTAGGGGGCCCGGTCCAGCCGGTCCGTATCCGCCTCGATCGTCGCGCGCAGGGCCACGCCGGCCTCGGTCAGCTCGCCCTCCGCGTCCAGCAGCCCGCGCCCGCGCAGCCGGGCCACCGCCGCCTCCCAGTCCGCCCGGGTCCAGCCCCGGGTCGCGAGCGCCCACCGCGGCGCCATGCCCTTGCCGGTCGCGGTGTGGCTCACCAGTGCCTCGACCGGGTCGAGTTCGGCGCCGAGCAGCACCGCGAGGTGGCCGTCGCCGCGGTGTTCGCGCAGCAGGGTGGCCGCGTGCCAGAGCGCCAGGTGCGGCTCCTCGGGCACGGGCAGATCGGCGTGCGCGGCGTACAGGGGGCGTGCGGTCCGCACGCACGCCTCGGTGGCCCGCAGTGCGAGCTCCGCAGCCTCGGCCGTCTCCTTGGCGGCGATCAGCTCCTCGCCGAGCAGCCGCCGCAGGGTGGTGTCCACGGCACGCACGCGTGCGGCGAGGACGGTCTCCGGGGACGCGGACCGCCACACCCCGGGCACGTGCCCGGACACCAGCTCGTGGCTGAAGTTGTAGAACGTCGCCGTCACCGTGCCGGGGCCCACGGCGCCCATGGCGGCGGCCCGTGCGGCGAAGTACGCGCCCCTGTCGTCGTCGATCCCGACCGCGGCCAGCTCACGCCCCAGGTCGGGGGAGAAGTAGTGCATCGAGTGCAGCGGGTTGAGGACGTTGTGGCAGCGCCGCCCGGCGCGCTCCGGCAGAGAGGTCATGAGAGCACATTACCGACTGGTCGGTACGCGAGGAACCGTGGTGCGCGCATGTCAGGAAAGGTGGGGTGCTCGTCATTGCGGCCATCGGTCCCGGCTCCCAGAATCAACACATGCGAACCGTCCTGGTCGTCCTCTTCGACGACGTGCAGAGCCTCGACGTCACGGGGCCCATCGAGGTCTTCGCGGGTGCGGACGTGTACCGCGGTGGCTCGTACGGCATCGTCACCGCCTCGCTGGACGGCGCTCCGGTGCGCACCACCAGCGGCCTCACCCTCGTCCCGGACCACGCGCTGGCGGACGTCCCCGCCCCGCACACCCTCGTCGTCCCGGGCGGTCTGGGCACCCGGACCGCGGATCCGCGCCTGATCGACTGGCTGAGGAGGCACGGCCCGCGCGCCGAGCGCCTGGTCTCCGTCTGCACCGGAGCCGGGCTGCTCGCCGCGGCGGGTCTCCTGGACGGCCGCCGGGTGACGACGCACTGGGCGTACTGCGCCGAGCTCGCCCGGGACCACCCGGCGATCGAGGTCGACCCGGACCCCATCTACGTACGCGACGGAAACGTCGCCACGTCGGCCGGAGTGACCGCCGGAATCGATCTCGCCCTCGCCCTCGTCGAGGAGGATCTGGGCCGTGACGCCGCCCTCGTCATCGCGCGTCACCTGGTCGTCTTTCTGCGCCGGCCGGGAAACCAGGCCCAGTTCAGCGCCCAGCTGGCCGTCCAGACCGCCCGGCGCGAGCCGCTGCGCGAAGTCCAGCAGTGGATCACCGAACACCCCGGCGACGAGCTGTCCGTCGCGTCGCTCGCCGCCCGCGCGCAGCTCTCGCCCCGCCACTTCGCCCGTGCCTTCCAGGCCGAGACGGGCGTGACGCCGGGCCGGTACGTCGACCGGGTCCGGCTGGAACACGCCCGCCGCCTTCTGGAGGACACCGCCGACGGCGTCGAGGAGATCTCCCGCGCCTGCGGCTACGGCACCCCGGAGGCGATGCGCCGCGCCTTCGTCAGGACCCTCGCCGCCTCCCCGGCCGAATACCGGCGCCGCTTCCATCCGGCCCGCTGAAGTGCCCTCCGCGGCCCAACCGTCCTCCGGGACAGTCACTCACCGAAAGGAACTCCATGCAGATCGCGATCGTCCTCTACGAGGGCTTCACCGTCCTCGACGCGGTGGGCCCGTACCAGATGCTCGGTGGCATCCCGGGCGCGGAGGTCGTCCTCGTCGCCGAGCGCAAGGGGCCCGTCAGGGACGACCGGGACAGTCTGTCCCTGATCGCCGACCGCTCCCTCGCCGAGGTCCCGAGCCCGGACGTCGTCGTCGTTCCGGGCGGCCCCGACCCCAGCGGCGCGATGGGCAGCGACGTCCTGCTCGACTGGCTGCGCCGCGCCGACACCACCAGCACCTGGACCACGTCCGTGTGCACGGGTTCGCTGATCCTGGCCGCCGCCGGACTCCTCAAGGGCCGCCGCGCCACCTCGCACTGGCTCGCTCTGGACGACCTGACGGAGTTCGGAGCGGAGTCGACCGGCGACCGCGTGGTGACCGACGGCAAGTACGTCACCGCGGCCGGGGTCTCCGCGGGCATCGACATGGGGCTCACCCTCGTCGGCAGGATCGCCGGCGACCGGGCCGCCCAGTCCGTTCAGCTGCTCACGGAGTACGACCCACAGCCGCCGTACGACGCGGGGTCCCCGGCGAAGGCACCGGCCGACCTGGTCGAGCAGTGGCGCCGCACGGCGTCAGCCTGACCCCGTCCATGTGAAGCGCGGCTGCCGGCGCTCCAGGAACGCGGCGACGCCCTCCGCGGTGTCGCCGCTGCCGCGCGCCTGTCCGGACCAGTAGGCGTCCCGGTCCGTGCGCCCGTCCGCGAACTCCTTGGCCGCGGCCTGCGTCAGCTGCGAGCGCGCGGCCAGGATCCGGGCGAACTCGGCGACACGTTTGCCGAGTTCGCCCTCCGGCAGCACCTCGTCCACCAGGCCCGTCCGCAGCGCCCGCTCGGTGTCGATCAACTCGCCCGAGAACAACAGGTACTTGGCGGTCGCGGGTCCCACCAGCGACACCAGCCGCCGGGTGGAGGAGGCCGGGTAGACGATCCCCAGCTTCGCCGGCGTCACCCCGAACAGCGCGCCCTCCTGCGCGAACCGCAGATCACAGGCCGCCGCCAACTGGGAGCCGCCGCCCACGCAGTACCCGCGGACGGCCGCCAGCGTCGGCTTCGGGAAGGCCGCGAGTGCCTCCTCGGCCCGCACCGAAAGCCCCTGGGCCTCGTCCGATGAGCCGCGCAGCGTGGAGATGTCGGCCCCGGCACAGAACGTCCCGCCCTCGCCCGTCAGCACCAGCACGCGTACGGCGGCGTCCGCGGTCAGCCGGTCGAGCAGGGGCGGCAGGGCCCGCCACATGCCGGCCGTCATGGCGTTGCGCTTGGCCGGATGGTGGATGACGACGGTGGCGACCCCGTCGGCGACGCTGTGCAGCAGCTGCGGCTCCATGCACCGGATGCTAACCGCACCCGCCGTCCGTACGATCATCGACGCCGGGGGCTGCGGCGGCGGGACGAATCGGGCGGGCCCGGCGTCAAACCCGTACAACCCGAACAGTTCCCGAAGGCGGCACAACAGGGACAGGAACGGTCCCGCACCCGTCGAAGTCGTGCGCCGACAGTCGGAAAGCTGTCGATACTCGCTGACTTCTGTTCAGTACTTCGGTACGGACCAGCGCGTTCTCAACACTCGACTGTGTGGTGACAATCGAGCGCAAGGGTGGCGACCGGACGATGGAGAACCAGGGGCGGGGGGCCGACTCACGCCCTGCGGGCGGCGGGGAGGTGCCTCTCGGTCCAAGACCCCCGGACCCGCTGCCGTACGAGGGTGTCTGGCGGTTCACCGCCCCCGCCGTCGACCCCTCCGTGCCGCAGGCGCGTCACGCCGTGCGGGACCTGCTCGTCCGCCAGGGGGTGCCCCTCTCGGACGACCTGCTCCAGGGACTGCTGCTCATCGTCTCCGAGCTGGTCACCAACGCGGTCCGGCATGCGGCGCTGCTGTCGCCGATGCTGGCCGTGGAGGTCGCCGTCGGCGCCGAGTGGGTGCGGATCTCCGTGGAGGACAACCACCCCTACCGCCCCACCGCCCTGGAGGCCGACCACGGGCAGACCGGAGGCCGGGGGCTGCTGCTGGTCCGTGAGGTCACCAAGGAGGCGGGCGGGGTGTGCGACGTCGAGCACACGGCGGGCGGCGGAAAGGTGATCTGGGCCGCCCTGCCGCTCAAGCCGTTCGTCGGCTAGGGAGGCGCGACGTCACCAGCCGGCGGACGGGCCCGTCAGCTCCCTGACCGCCGGACGTGCCGCGTCCAGGACGGTCATGAACCACGACGAGAAGGGCTCCTTCGCGTGCCGCCGGGCCAGCTCGTCGGCGCTCACGAAGGCGGTCGACCCGACCTCTTCCGGGTCCGGGCGCACCGGGGCCTGGACCATCCCCACGAACAGGTGGTTGTACTCCTGCTCCACGAGGCCCGAGTCCGGGTCCGGGTGGTTGTAGCGGACCGTGCCCGCCTCACCCAGCAGCGACGGTGACACCCCGAGCTCCTCGTACGTCCGCCGGGCCGCCGCCGCGAAGGGTGACTCGCCCGGGTAGGGGTGACCGCAGCAGGTGTTCGACCAGACACCGGGGGAGTGGTACTTGCCGAGGGCGCGCTGCTGGAGCAGGAGCCGCCCGCGCTCGTCGAAGAGGAAGACGGAGAACGCCCGGTGCAGTTGCCCGGGGGGCTGATGGGCGGAGAGCTTCTCCGCTGTGCCGATTGTCGTGCCGTCCTCGTCGACCAGTTCCAGCAAGATCGCTTCAGCGGTGCCGTTCGACGAACTGTGCGTCGCGGTGGCAGGTGTGATCGGCATACCCATCCTTCGCATCGGTCTTCGGGTCCCAAGTCTGCCGTACGAAACCGGCACTCCGGACACTCGCGGCGCTCCGCATGTCTCTCCCCCGACATCGCAACGGGACACGCGGTCGACGTGGGTCAGACGCCGAAAGCGGCCGGATACCTGATCGTGCCCGCTGCCACGGACGAGGAACCGCTCCGGACCAGGGCCATCATGTGTTCGTGCAGTACCTCGGATCCGGGCCGGATGCCGTACTCCGAAGCGGGCACGAAGCCGAGTTTCGAGTAGTACCCCGGATGCGGGTGCCGTCCGGAGCCTCGGCGACGGCGTCTCGACACTCCGTCCGGCTCCCGGCGGTCCTGTCGGTCCCGCTAGTGGCAGAGCTTGGCCTCGTGCTCCGCGTGTCCGCTCGGTTCGAGCTGGAAGGTGCAGTGCTCGACATCGAAGTGGTCACCGAGGCAGCCCTGCAGTTCATGAAGGATCTTCTCGTGACCGATCGCGTTCAGGGTGTCGGTGCCGACCACCACATGGGCGGAGAGGACCGGCATCCCGGAGGTGATGGTCCAGGCGTGCAGGTCGTGGACGTCCTCGACCCCGGGCAGGGCCAGGATGTGCGCCCGCACCTCCGCCATGTCGACATCCCTGGGCGCCGACTCCAGCAGCACGTCGAGGGTCTCGCGGAGCAGCTTCCAGGTCCGCGGGACGATCATCAGGCCGATGACGAGGGAGGCGACCGGGTCGGCGGCCTGCCAGCCGGTCGTCAGGATGACGGTCGCGGCGATCAGCACCGCCACCGAGCCCAGCGCGTCGGCGGCCACCTCCAGGAAGGCGCCGCGCACATTGAGGCTCTCCTTCTGGCCGCGCATCAGCAGGGTGAGCGAGATCATGTTCGCGACCAGGCCGATCAGACCGAACACGACGGTCAGACCGCCCTCGGTGTCGGCCGGTGTCACAAAGCGCTGGATCGCCTCGTACAGCACGTAGCCGCCCACGCCGAGCAGCAGCAGACAGTTGGCGAGCGCCGCGAGGATCTCGGCGCGGGCGTAGCCGAAGGTGCGGTTGCCGCTCGGCGGCAGGTTGGCGAAGTGGATCGCCAGCAGCGCCATGCCCAGACCCAGCGCGTCCGTCGCCATGTGCGCCGAGTCCGCGATGAGCGCGAGCGAGTCGGCGAGCAGGCCGCCGACGATCTCGACCACCATGACGGTGAGCGTGATCGACAGCGCGACGCGCAGCCGCCCGCGGTACGCCGCTGCCGCCGTACCCGTCGGGGGAGCGCCGTGCGCATGTCCGTGGTCGTGCCCAGCCCCCATGGAAGCCGCCTCCTGTGCTCTGCCCGGGATCACAGTGAACTACGGCCGGGGGGTATGTGGCAACGCGGCATTGAACACCGTTGTCATATGCTCTGACCTGCGGAAACGATGCGCAGGTCAGAGCGCGGGACCGGTCAGACCGCGGACTTTCCCCGCTGGTGCAACTGCCATCCCTGCCACGCCGACTCGACCATCTCGCGTACCCCGCGCCGTGCCGTGAAGCCCAGCTCCTCGGCGGCCAGCGCGGCCGAGGCGACGGCGCGCGGGGCGTCGCCGGGACGCCGCGGCTCGACGACCGCGGGTCGGTTGTCGCCGCTGACCTCGCCGATGAGGCTGACCAGTTCGCGAACCGAAACCCCCTCACCGCGCCCGATGTTGGCCGTCAGATCGCCCGTGGCACCCCCGGACAGTCGCCGGGCCGCCGCCAGGTGGGCGTCCGCGAGGTCGGCGACGTGGATGTAGTCGCGGACGCAGGTGCCGTCCGGCGTCGGATAGTCGTCGCCGAAGATCCGCGGGGCCTCGCCGCGGGAGAGCCGGTCGAAGACCATCGGGATCACGTTGAAGATGCCGGTGTCGGCCAGCTCCGGAGCGGCGGCACCCGCCACGTTGAAGTAGCGCAGACACACGGTCGCGATGCCGTGCGCCCGGCCCGCCGCCCGCACCAGCCACTCCCCGGCGAGCTTGGTCTCGCCGTAGGGGCTCATCGGGTCGCAGGCCGTGGCCTCGGTGATCAGCTCCACATCGGGGTTGCCGTAGACGGCCGCCGAGGAGGAGAAGAGGAAGCGCTCGACGCCGGCGCCGGCCGCCGCTTCCAGGAGCGTCGCGAGACCGCCCACGTTCTCCTGGTAGTAGCGCGTGGGCTGCGCGACGGACTCACCGACCTGCTTGCGTGCGGCGAGATGCACCACACCGGTCACGGAGTGCTCGGCCAGGACGCGCTTCAGCAGCTCTCCGTCCAGCGACGAGCCCTGCACCAGCCGGATGTCCGCCGGGAGCCGCCCCGCGACACCGGCCGAGAGGTCGTCGAGCACGACCACGCGCTCCCCGGCCTCGGCCATCGCCCGCGTGACGTGCGCCCCGATGTATCCAGCCCCACCTGTGATCAGCCATGTCATGGACGCCCACCCTATGCCGGTTCCGCGCCCGGCCGCCCTTGTCCCGAAGTGTTCCCCCTGCACCGCTCCGCGGTGGTACGCCGGGGACATGTGCGATGCCGTGAATGCGCCGGTCTGGGGCCGCGGTTTGTGGCCGGGGCCCCGGATCCCTGATGATGATCTCGGCGGAGGCGGCCACGCAGACCGGGTTGATCGGGCCGTGAACGGGCGGTGAACGTGCGCTTCCCATCATCCGATAGCCTCTGCCGACATGCCGCCCGCCGCCCCAGGCGCAGGGCCATCCCACCACGCACATGCCCGGCGCGGACGCGTCGGCACCCCAGGGAGTGAGTTCGTCTGTCGACCGCCATCCTCACCGGCCAGCCGGTCCCCGGATCGTCGCTCGAGGGCGATCTGCGGTCGCTCGGCTTCGACGTGCGGGTCGCCTCCGACGCCGGTGACGCCGAGGCGCTCCTCGCCGCGGTGCCCGCCGGGCGGCGGGTCGCGATCGTCGACGCCCGTTTCGTGGGCCACCTGCACGCGCTGCGCCTCGGTCTCACCGACCCGCGCTTCCCTGCCGCCGCGCTGCCCGGGGCCGTCACGGTCCAGCCCGGCGCGCGCCAGGCGCTGACCCGCGCGGTGGCCCGTGAGAGCTTCGCCGCGGGCGGCGGCGCCACCGTCGTCATCGACAACCTCGCCGACCGGGTCACGGCCGCGCTCGACGCGGACGGCGTCGCGGTGCACCGGCCCGACCTCGGCACCCTCGTGGCCGCGGTCCCCACCGACCCGCAGGCCCGCAACGAGGCACGGCAGGCCGTTTCGGCCGTCGACGACGAGGCCGTACGACTGCGCACGGCCGTGAAGTCCCGCGACGGGTTCTTCACCACCCACTTCATCAGCCCGTACTCGCGCTACATCGCCCGCTGGTGCGCCCGGCGCGGGCTGACCCCGAACCAGGTCACCACCGCCTCGCTGCTCACCGCCCTGATCGCGGCGGGCTGCGCCGCCACCGGCACCCGCGCCGGCTTCGTCGCCGCGGGCCTGCTCCTCCTCTTCTCCTTCGTCCTCGACTGCACGGACGGGCAGCTCGCCCGCTACTCGCTGCAGTACTCGACACTCGGCGCCTGGCTCGACGCGACCTTCGACCGCGCCAAGGAGTACGCCTACTACGCGGGCCTCGCCCTCGGAGCGGCCCGCGGCGGCGACGACGTCTGGGAGCTCGCCCTCGGCGCGATGATCCTGCAGATCTGCCGGCACGTCGTCGACTTCTCCTTCAACGAGGCGAATCACGACGCCGCCGCCAACACCAGTCCCACCGCGGCCCTTTCGGGCAAGCTCGACAGTGTCGGCTGGACGGTCTGGCTGCGCCGGATGATCGTGCTGCCCATCGGGGAGCGCTGGGCGATGATCGCCGTCCTCACCGCGTTCACGACGCCCCGCATCACCTTCTACGCCCTGCTCATCGGCTGCGGCTTCGCGGCGACGTACACCACGGCGGGCCGCGTCCTGCGCTCGCTGACGCGCAAGGCACGGCGCACCGACCGCGCGGCGCGGGCCCTGGCCGACCTCACCGACTCGGGTCCGCTCGCCGAGCTGCTCACCCGCTTCACGCGCGGTCTCCCGCGCCGCGGCCCGGCCTTCCTGGCCTTCGCCGGCGGCGCCCTTGTGGTGCTGGTCACCGTCTTCGTCCCGTACGGCAGCTGGTGGCCCGTCCTGGCCGCCGCGGTGTACGTGCTCCTGTCGCCGGTGGCGCTGCAAAGGCCCCTGAAGGGCGCCCTGGACTGGCTGGTCCCGCCGTTCTTCCGGGCGGCCGAATACGGCACCGTTCTGGTGCTGGCGGTCAAAGCCGACGTGAACGGAGCGCTGCCCGCGGCTTTCGGGCTGGTGGCCGCTGTCGCCTACCATCACTACGACACGGTGTACCGCATCCGCGGCAACGCCGGCGCGCCACCGCACTGGCTGGTGCGGGCGATCGGCGGGCACGAAGGCAGGACGCTGCTGGTCACCGTCCTGGCCGCGCTGCTCGCCGCCACAGATTTCAAGGTCGCGCTCACGGCACTCGCCGTGGCCGTGGCACTCGTGGTGCTCGTCGAGAGCATCCGCTTCTGGGTGTCCTCCCATGCACCCGCCGTACACGATGAAGGAGAACCCGCATGATCGGCCTCGTGCTGGCGGCCGGCGCCGGACGGCGTCTGCGCCCCTACACCGACACCCTGCCCAAGGCACTGGTACCGGTCGGTCCTGAGGGCAACGAGGACAGCCTCACCGTCCTGGACCTGACCCTCGGCAACTTCGCCGAGATCGGCCTGACCGAGGTCGCGATCATCGTCGGGTACCGCAAGGAGGCCGTCTACGAGCGCCGCGAGGCGCTGGAGCAGAAGTACGGCGTCAAGATCACCCTGATCGACAACGACAAGGCCGAGGAGTGGAACAACGCCTACTCCCTGTGGTGCGGCCGTGACGCCATCAAGCACTCGGTGATCCTCGCCAACGGCGACACCGTGCACCCGGTCTCCGTCGAGAAGACGCTGCTCGCCGCCCGTGGCGACGGCAAGAAGATCATCCTCGCCCTCGACACGGTGAAGTCCCTCGCCGACGAGGAGATGAAGGTCGTCGTCGGCCCCGAGGGTGGCATGACGAAGATCACCAAGCTGATGGACCCGGCCGAGGCGACCGGTGAGTACATCGGCGTCACCCTCATCGAGGGCGACGCGGCCGACGAGCTCGCCGACGCGCTGAAGACGGTCTTCGAGACGGACCCGCAGCAGTTCTACGAGCACGGCTACCAGGAGCTCGTGAACCGCGGCTTCCGCATCGACGTCGCGCCCATCGGCGACGTCAAGTGGGTCGAGATCGACAACCACGAGGACCTCGCCAAGGGACGTGAAATCGCGTGCCAGTACTGACGAGGCTCATCCCCTCGCCGGTCGTCGTCGACATCCGTCCGGGCGCCCTGGACGATCTGGCGAAGATCCTCGCCGACCAGCGGATCTCGCACTCCGGCAAGCTCGCCGTCGCGATCAGCGGCGGCTCCGGGGCAAAGCTGCGCGAGCGGCTCTCCCCGGCGCTGCCGGGTGCGACCTGGTTCGAGGTCGGCGGGGGCACCCTGGACGACGCGATCAAGCTCGCCGACGCCATGAAGAAGGGGCACTACGACGCGGTCGTGGGCCTCGGCGGCGGCAAGATCATCGACTGCGCGAAGTTCGCCGCGGCGCGTATCGGCCTCCCGCTGGTCGCCGTCGCCACGAACCTCTCGCACGACGGTCTGTGCTCGCCGGTCGCGACCCTCGACAACGACGCGGGCCGCGGCTCCTACGGTGTGCCGAACCCGATCGCGGTCGTCATCGACCTCGACGTGATCCGTGAGGCACCGGTCCGCTTCGTGCGCTCCGGCATCGGCGACGCGCTGTCCAACATCTCCGCGGTCGCCGACTGGGAGCTGGCCCACCGCGAGAAGGGCGAGTCGATCGACGGCCTCGCCGCCGCGATGGCCCGCCAGGCCGGCGAGGCCGTCCTGCGCCACCCGGGCGGCGTCGGCGACGACGCCTTCCTCCAGGTGCTCGCCGAGGGTCTGGTCCTCACCGGTATCTCCATGTCGGTCGCGGGCGACTCCCGCCCCGCCTCCGGCGCCTGCCACGAGATCAACCACGCCTTCGACCTCCTCTTCCCCAAGCGCGCGGCCAGCCACGGCGAGCAGTGCGGCCTGGGCGCGGCCTTCGCGATGCATCTGCGCGGAGCCCACGAGGAGTCCGTGTACATGGCCGAGGTACTGCGTCGGCACGGGCTGCCGGTGACGCCGGAGGAGATCGGCTTCACCGTGGACGAGTTCGTCCAGGTCGTGGAGTTCGCTCCGCAGACCAGGCCCGGCCGCTACACGATCCTCGAACACCTCGACCTGACCACCGACCAGATCAGGGACGCATACGCCGACTATGCAAAAGCCATCGGTAGCTGAGCTCCGCCCGGTCGTCCACCCCCCGGGGGTGAAGGACCGGCGGAGCGGCGAACACTGGGCCGGCCGGCTCTACATGCGCGAGCTCTCACTGCGCATCGACCGGCACCTGGTGAACACCCGGGTCACGCCCAACCAGCTGACCTACCTCATGACCGTCTTCGGCGTCCTCGCCGCCCCGGCCCTGCTCGTGCCGGGCATCCCGGGCGCCGTGCTCGGCGTGCTGATGGTCCAGCTCTACCTGCTGTTCGACTGCGTCGACGGCGAGCTCGCCCGCTGGCGCAAGCAGTTCTCGATGGCCGGGGTCTACGTGGACCGGGTCGGCGCGTACCTGTGCGACGCCGCGGTCCTGGTCGGCTTCGGCCTGCGCGCCGCCGACCTGTGGGGCTCGGGCCGGATCGACTGGCTGTGGGCGTTCCTCGGCACGCTGGCCGCCCTCGGCGCCATCCTGATCAAGGCCGAGACCGACCTCGTCGGCGTCGCCCGGCACCAGACCGGCAAGGAGCCGGTCCAGGAGTCCGCCTCCGAGCCGCGCTCGTCCGGTATGGCGCTGGCCCGCAAGGCCGCCGCGGCGCTGAAGTTCCACCGGCTCGTCCTCGGCGTCGAGGCCTCCCTGCTGATCCTGGTCCTG
This sequence comes from Streptomyces sp. NPDC058371, assembly GCF_042723265.1. Taxonomy (NCBI): domain Bacteria; kingdom Bacillati; phylum Actinomycetota; class Actinomycetes; order Kitasatosporales; family Streptomycetaceae; genus Streptomyces; species Streptomyces sp. NPDC058371. The sequence goes on from NZ_JBHXJC010000001.1 coordinate 550,830, forward strand.
GCCGTCGCCGACACCGTCCGCGGAGACCTGTTCTTCTCCCGGCTCGGCGTCGCCGTACTGGCCGGCATCGCGATCCTGCAGACCCTGCTGCACCTCGTGTCCATCCTCGCGTCGAGCAGGCTGAAGTGAGTGCCGCCATAAAGGTCGGGGCGGTCATCATCACGATGGGCAACCGCCCCGACGAACTCCGCGCCCTTCTCGACTCGGTCGCCAAGCAGGACGGCGACCCGGTCGAGGTGGTCGTGGTCGGCAACGGCTCGCCCGTCCCGGACGTCCCCGCGGGCGTCCGCACGGTCGAGCTGCCCGAGAACCTCGGCATCCCCGGCGGCCGCAACGTCGGCATCGAGGCCTTCGGCCCCGGCGGCACCGACGTCGACGTCCTGCTCTTCCTGGACGACGACGGCCTGCTCGCCCGGCACGACACCGCCGAGCTGTGCCGCGAGGCCTTCACCGCCGACCCCGAGCTCGGCATCATCAGCTTCCGCATCGCCGATCCCGAAACCGGTGAGACGCAGCGCAGGCACGTGCCCCGGCTGCGCGCCGCCGACCCCCTGCGCAACTCCCGCGTCACCACGTTCCTGGGCGGTGCCAACGCCGTCCGTACGAAGGTCTTCGCCGAAGTCGGCGGGCTTCCGGACGCATTCTTTTACGCCCACGAGGAAACCGACCTGGCATGGCGGGCCCTCGACGCGGGCTGGATGATCGACTACCGGTCCGACATGGTGCTGTACCACCCGACGACCGCGCCCTCGCGGCACGCGGTCTACCACCGCATGGTCGCGCGCAACCGCGTCTGGCTGGCCCGGCGCAATCTGCCCGCGCTGCTCGTTCCGGTCTATCTCGGCGTCTGGATGCTGCTGACCCTGCTCCGCCGCCCCTCCGCACCCGCCCTCAAGGCCTGGTTCGGCGGCTTCAAGGAGGGGTGGACCAGCTCGTGCGGCCCCCGGCGCCCCATGAAGTGGCGTACGGTGTGGCGCCTGACTCGACTGGGCCGGCCTCCCGTTATCTGACAAGCTCGATATCTGAGAGCATGCGGCCGTACCCGGTCCCTGGCTTCTGCCTAGGCCCGACCAGGCTGCGCACTTTGAGGACGAAAGTTTCCACTTGTGAGTGAGACAACGCATGACGGCGGGGTCGCGGTGAGCGACCGACCGTCGCCCGATGACGGGCTCTCCGCAACCGAGCTGGCTGCCAAGTACGGGCTCGCGGTCAGTGGTGCCCGGCCGGGACTCGTCGAGTACGTCCGCCAGCTCTGGGGGCGCCGTCACTTCATCCTCGCCTTCTCGCAGGCGAAGCTCACCGCGCAGTACAGCCAGGCCAAGCTCGGCCAGCTGTGGCAGGTGGCGACCCCCCTGCTGAACGCGCTGGTGTACTTCCTGATCTTCGGCCTGATCCTGAAGGCCGACCGCGGGATGACCCGCGAGGTGTACATCCCGTTCCTGGTGACCGGCGTCTTCGTCTTCACGTTCACCCAGAGCTCGGTGATGGCCGGGGTCCGGGCGATCTCCGGCAACCTCGGGCTGGTGCGCGCGCTGCACTTCCCGCGTGCCGCGCTGCCGGTCTCGTTCTCGCTGCAGCAGCTCCAGCAGCTGCTCTTCTCGATGATCGTGCTGTTCCTGGTGGCGATCGGCTTCGGCAGCTACCCGAAGCTGTCGTGGCTGCTGATCGTCCCGGTGCTCGCCCTGCAGTTCCTGTTCAACACCGGCCTCGCGATGATCATGGCCCGGATGGGATCCAAGACCCCGGACCTCGCCCAGCTGATGCCGTTCGTGATGCGTACGTGGATGTACGCGTCGGGCGTGATGTTCTCCATCCGGATCATGCTGAAGGGCCGGCCGGAGTGGATCGCCGACGTCCTTCAGTGGAACCCGGCCGCCATCTACATGGACCTGATGCGCTTCGCCCTCATCGACGGGTACGGCTCCGGGAACCTGCCCCCGCACGTCTGGGCGGTCGCGGGCGGCTGGGCGGCGCTCGTCGCGCTCGGCGGCTTCGTGTACTTCTGGAAGGCGGAAGAGAGGTACGGCCGTGGCTGAGCAGAGGACCGACTCCCACATCCCCACCGTCATCGCGGACGAGCTGCACATCGTCTACCGGGTGAACGGCGCCAAGACCGGCAAGGGCAGCGCCACCTCGGCCCTCAGCCGCATCGTCAAGCGCGGCGAGGAGCGCGGCGTGCGCAAGGTGCACGCGGTCAAGGGCGTCTCCTTCATCGCCTACCGCGGCGAGGCCATCGGTCTGATCGGCTCCAACGGCTCCGGGAAGTCCACCCTGCTGCGCGCCATCGCCGGTCTGCTGCCCGCCGAGAAGGGCAAGGTCTTCACCGACGGCCAGCCCTCCCTGCTGGGCGTGAATGCGGCGCTGATGAACGACCTCACGGGCGAGCGCAACGTCATATTGGGCGGGCTCGCGATGGGCATGTCCCGGGAACAGATTCGCGAGCGTTACCAGGAGATCGTCGACTTCTCGGGCATCAACGAGAAGGGCGACTTCATCACGCTCCCCATGCGCACCTACTCGTCCGGCATGGCGGCCCGGCTGCGCTTCTCCATCGCCGCGGCCAAGGACCACGACGTCCTGATGATCGACGAGGCCCTGGCCACCGGCGACCGCAAGTTCCAGAAGCGCTCCGAGGCCCGCATCCGCGAGCTGCGCAAGAGCGCCGGCACGGTGTTTCTGGTCAGTCACAACAACAAGTCGATCCGCGACACCTGCGACCGCGTGCTGTGGCTGGAACGCGGCGAACTGCGGATGGACGGTCCGACCGAAGAGGTCCTCAAGGAGTACGAGAAGTTCACGGGCAAGTAGCCGCCCTTCTCGCGTGCACACGACAGAACCCCGCAGGAGCCCCTCCGGCGGGGTTCTGTCGTGCAACCGGAACTCCGCCGGAGGTGTCCTGACGGGCAAGAGGACGCGCCGGGGGAGATCAACTGTGCAAAGAGAGGCCCAACTCTGGCTCCTCTTAGGAATCTTGACGCCAATCGGTGTGTTGTTGTGATGTGCAGGACACCCCGACGAGGCACGGCGCGTTGTACAACGTAAGCTGTACCGGTGCTGATTCGCGGCAAGTAGGGCGATAATGCGCGACACCGGCACCGGGCGGGCCCCGCGGCTCGTCGAGCGGCGTGTCCGAAATGGGATGCATTGGGTCGGCAGTGTAGAACGGGAGATGTGACGGCAATGGCTACGGAAACTCTCCGGCTCCGCGATGCATGTGCCGTCGCCGCGCCGGGTGGCGAGTGGTGACCGAAGCCCGGACGGCGCGCGCCGGCCACCCGGAGCGCGGCACGCTCGACAAGGCCGCGGACGAGAACTTCCCCGTGGCGCCGTTCTTCCTGCCCAGGGCCTGGCGCGACGACCTCATGGCCGTGTACGGCTTCGCCCGGCTGGTCGACGACATCGGCGACGGCGATCTGGCCCCCGGCGGCGCGGACGCCCGGCTGCTCGGTGTCGCCCCCGAGGACGCCGAGGACCGGCTGCTCCTCCTCGACGCCTTCGAGGCCGACCTCCACAAGGTCTTCGACTCGATCCCCGGCCACCCCCTGCTGCGCAACCTGCAGCCCACGGTCCGCCGCGCGGGACTCACCCTGGAGCCCTTTCTCGGACTGATCGCCGCCAACCGGCAGGACCAGCTCGTCAAGCGCTACGAGACCTACGACGACCTCCTCGCCTACTGCGAGCTGTCCGCGAACCCCGTCGGCCGCCTCGTCCTCTCCGTCACCGGCACCTCGACCCCCGAGCGGATCCGCCGCTCCGACGCCGTGTGCACGGCGCTGCAGATCGTCGAGCACCTCCAGGACGTGGCCGAGGATCTCGGACGCGACCGCATCTACCTGCCCGCCGAGGACATGAAGCGTTTCCATGTCCAGGAGGCGGATCTCGCCACGCCCACAGCAGGCGCATCGGTGCGCGCACTGGTTGCATACGAATCAGAACGCGCCCTGAACCTCCTGAATGAAGGCACCCCCCTAGTGGGTAGCGTCCACGGCAGGCTGAAGCTGCTGCTTGCGGGGTTCGTGGCGGGGGGAAGGGCGGCGATCCGTGCGATTGCCGCCGCTGAATACGACGTACTTCCCGGCCCGCCCAAGCCCGGCAAGCTCCAGTTGCTGCGCGAGGTGGGAGTGACTCTGCGAGGAGAGGGGTGATCCGGAGCGTGGAGTCGGAACAACACGCGTCCGCACCGGTACTCGCCGCTTACAGCTACTGCGAGACAGTGACCGGACAGCAGGCCCGCAATTTCGCGTACGGCATCAGACTGCTGCCTACGCCCAAGCGCCGAGCGATGTCGGCGCTCTACGCGTTCTCCCGGCGTGTCGACGACATCGGCGACGGCGTGCTGGCACCGGACGTGAAGGCGACCCGGCTCGAGGACACCCGGGCGCTGCTGACCCGGGTGCGCGAGGGCTCCGTGGACGAGGACGACACCGACCCGGTGGCGGTCGCGCTCAGCCATGCGGCGGAGGCGTTCCCGCTGCCGCTCGGCGGCCTCGACGAGCTCATCGACGGCGTCCTGATGGACGTACGCGGTGAGACGTACGAGACCTGGGACGACCTGAAGGTGTACTGCCGCTGTGTCGCCGGAGCGATCGGGCGGCTCTCGCTGGCCGTATTCGGCACGGAGCCGGGGGCGCGCGGTGTGGAGCGGGCGTCCGAGTACGCCGACACGCTCGGGCTCGCGCTGCAGCTCACCAACATCCTGCGGGACGTGCGCGAGGACGCCGAGGGCGGGCGTACCTATCTACCGGCCGACGATCTCGCCAAGTTCGGCTGCTCGGCCGGGTTCAGCGGGCCGACGCCGCCGGCCGGTTCCGATTTCGCGGGCCTCGTGCACTTCGAAGTGCGTCGGGCTCGCACTCTTTTCGCCGAGGGCTACCGGCTGCTGCCGATGCTGGACAGACGCAGCGGAGCCTGTGTCGCCGCGATGGCCGGCATCTACCGTCGCCTCCTGGACCGCATCGAGCGGGATCCGGAGGCCGTGCTGCGCGGCCGCGTCTCGTTGCCCGGACGCGAGAAGGCGTACGTCGCCGTACGCGGCCTGTCGGGCCTCGACGCCCGCCATGTGTCCCGGGGCACCGTCAGGAGGCGTGCCTGATGGGCAATTCGCCCCAAAGTGATTCCTCCGGCGAAAAGCGGCACGCAACCCTCCGGAGTCGCGTGGCGTCCCTGACTGCAACGACCGGCCGTGCACCGTTCAAGCACCGCGGCCCGGTTGCGGGGGAGGGGAAACGATGACCGACGGGACACCGTCCGAAGGGCGGGACGCGGACATCCCGGAACACCCCGCGGGCGCGACCGCCGTGGTCGTCGGCGGCGGGCTCGCCGGGATCACCACCGCGCTCGCGCTCGCCGACGCCGGGGTGCGCGTGACCCTGCTCGAAGGCCGGCCCCGTCTGGGCGGGCTCGCGTTCTCCTTCCAGCGCGGCGGACTGACGGTCGACAACGGGCAGCATGTGTATCTGCGCTGCTGCACCGCCTACCGCTGGTTCCTCGACCGCATCGAGGGGGCCGAGCTCGCGCCGCTGCAGGATCGTCTCGACGTGCCCGTACTCGACGCGGCGGGTACACCGGGCAAGCGACTGGGCAGACTCAGCCGCACCGCCCTGCCGGTCCCGCTCCATCTGGCGAAGAGCCTCGCGACGTATCCGCACCTCTCGCTCGTTGAGCGCGCCAAGGTCGGCCGTGCCGCACTGGCGCTCAAGGGGCTCGACCTCGCCGACCCGGCGCTCGACGCGCAGAACTTCGGCACCTGGCTGGCCCGGCACGGTCAGTCGGAGCGTGCCGTCGAAGCACTGTGGGACCTGGTGGGGGTCGCCACCCTCAACGCGGTGGCCGGCGACTCGTCGCTCGCGCTCGCCGCGATGGTGTTCAAGACCGGTCTGCTGTCCGACCCGGGCGCGGCCGACATCGGCTGGGCGCGCGTCCCGCTGGGCGACCTGCATGACCGGCTCGCCCGCAAGGCGCTCGACTCCGCGGGCGTGCGCACCGAAGTCCGTACACGCGTCACCTCCATCTCCCGGTACGAAAACGGGCGTTGGAGCGTTCAGGTTCCCGGCGAGAACATCGACGCCGACGCGGTCGTCCTCGCCGTACCCCAGCGAGAGGCCCACGATCTGCTGCCGGCGGGCGCGCTCGACGCCCCCGAGCGGCTGCTGGAGATCGGCACCGCGCCGATCCTCAACATCCATGTCGTCTACGACCGGAAGGTGCTCGGCCGGCCGTTCTTCGCGGCGCTCGGCTCCCCGGTGCAGTGGGTCTTCGACCGCACCGAGGCCTCGGGGCTCGCCGAGGGGCAGTACCTCGCGCTGTCCCAGTCGGCCGCGCACGACGAGATCGACGAGCCCGTCGCCGCACTGCGCGAGCGCTATCTGCCGGAGCTGGAGCGTCTGCTGCCCGGCACGCGCGGCGCGCAGGTGAAGGACTTCTTCGTGACCCGGGAGCGCACCGCGACGTTCGCTCCCACTCCGGGCGTCGGGCGGCTGCGGCCCGGCGCTCGCACCAGGACCCCCGGCCTCTACCTGGCCGGAGCGTGGACCGCCACAGGGTGGCCCGCGACCATGGAGAGCGCGGTCCGCAGCGGTGTCAGTGCGGCCGGCGCCGCGCTGGGCGCCCTGGGCCGGCCCCGCGATCACCTTCTCGAACTCTTCGAGGAGGCGGCGTGACGCTCGATCTGCCGGGGACCGGTCCCCGCACCCCCGGTATCGCAACAAGAGGAGAGACTGTGCCCACTGTGCCCCCGGCCGAAACGGCTGCCGACGCGGTGGACGTGTCCGCGCTCCTGGAGCGCGGCCGGACCCTTGCCACCCCGGTGCTGCGCGCGGCCGTCGACCGGCTGGCAGCACCCATGGACACCGTCGCCGCCTACCACTTCGGCTGGATCGACGCCGAGGGCAACCCCTCGGACGGCGACGGCGGCAAGGCGGTACGCCCCGCGCTTGCCGTGCTCTCCGCGCAGGCGGCCGGCGCGCGCCCGGAAGTGGGCGTCCCCGGCGCGGTCGCCGTCGAACTGGTCCACAACTTCTCGCTGCTGCACGACGATCTGATGGACGGCGACGAACAGCGCCGCCACCGCGACACCGTCTGGAAGGTGCACGGCCCCGCACAGGCCATCCTGGTCGGCGACGCCCTGTTCGCGCTGGCCAACGAGGTCCTGCTGGAGCTCGGCACCGTCGAGGCGGGCCGCGCCGCCCGCCGGCTGACCACGGCGACCCGCGCCCTGATCGACGGCCAGGCCCAGGACATCTCCTACGAGCACCGCGAGCGGGTCACCGTCGAGGAGTGCCTGGAGATGGAGGGCAACAAGACCGGCGCCCTGCTCGCCTGCGCCTGCTCCATCGGCGCGGTGCTCGGCGGCGCCGACGACCGCACCGCCGACACCCTCGAGAAGTACGGTTACCACCTCGGCCTCGCCTTCCAGGCCGTCGACGACCTCCTCGGCATCTGGGGCGACCCGGAGGCCACCGGCAAGCAGACCTGGAGCGACCTGCGCCAGCGCAAGAAGTCGCTGCCGGTGGTGGCCGCGCTGGCCGCGGGCGGGCCCGCCTCCGAGCAGCTCGGCGAGCTGCTCGCCGCGGACGCCAAGGCCAACGACTTCGAGAACTTCTCCGAGGAGGAGTTCGCCGCGCGGGCCGCGCTCATCGAGCAGGCGGGCGGCCGCGAGTGGACCGCCCAGGAGGCGCGCCGCCAGCACACCATCGCCATCGAGGCCCTGGACTCGGTCCGGATGCCGGACCAGGTACGGGCCGAGCTGGTGGCGCTCGCCGACTTCGTCGTCGTACGGAAGAGATGATCACTATCGGTCGAATAAGCCTCGCGTAGTCGCCGGCCGGTGCCGCGGGAGAAAGCGCACCGGCCGACGGCGGACCCAGCAGACATGTCACTGCACGAAGGGGAAGCCATGACAGCGACGACCGACGGAAGCACCGGGGCCCTGCCGCCTCGCGCTGCCTCGGCCAGCGAACCACTGCAGCACAGCGACACGCTCCCGGAGGCGGCCGGGACTGTCGGTACTCAAGACGCCGCCGCGCGCGCCATGCGGCGTGCCACCGACTTCCTGCTGTCGCGGCAGGACGCCGAGGGCTGGTGGAAGGGCGACCTCGAGACGAACGTCACGATGGACGCCGAGGACCTGCTTCTCCGTCAGTTCCTGGGCATCCGCGACGAGAAGACCACACACGCCGCCGGGCTGTACATCCGCGGCGAACAGCGCGAGGACGGCACCTGGGCCACCTTCTTCGGCGGTCCCGGCGAACTCTCCACCACCGTCGAGGCGTACGTCGCCCTGCGCCTGGCCGGTGACCTGCCGGACGAGCCGCACATGGCGAAGGCGTCCGCGTGGATCCGTGAGCGGGGCGGCATCGCCAAGGCCCGGGTCTTCACCCGGATCTGGCTCGCCCTGTTCGGCTGGTGGAAGTGGGACGACCTGCCCGAACTTCCCCCGGAGCTCATCTACTTCCCGAAGTGGATGCCGCTCAACATCTACGACTTCGGCTGCTGGGCGCGGCAGACCATCGTGCCGCTCACCGTCGTCTCCGCGAAGCGTCCGGTGCGGCCCGCGCCGTTTTCGCTCGACGAACTGCATGTCGACGCGGGCAACCCCAACCCGGTCAAGCCCTTTGCCCCGGCGGTGAGTTGGGACGGGGCCTTCCAGCGTCTCGACAGGGCGTTGCACCTCTATCGCAAGGTCGCGCCCCGCCGGCTGCGCCGGGCGGCGGTGAACACGGCCGCCCGCTGGATCATCGAGCGGCAGGAGAACGACGGCTGCTGGGGAGGCATCCAGCCGCCCGCCGTCTACTCGGTCATCGCCCTGCACCTGCTCGGCTACGACCTCGAACACCCGGTGATGCGCGAGGGGCTGGCGTCGCTGGACCGTTTCGCCCTGTGGCGGGAGGACGGGGCCCGGATGATCGAGGCCTGTCAGTCGCCGGTGTGGGACACCTGCCTCGCGACGATCGCGCTCGCCGACGCCGGGGTGCCCGCCGACCATCCGCAGCTGGTCAAGGCCGCGGACTGGATGCTCGGCGAGGAGATCGTCCGGCCCGGCGACTGGTCGGTGAAGCGGCCGCAACTCCCGCCCGGCGGCTGGGCGTTCGAGTTCCACAACGACAACTACCCCGACATCGACGACACCGCGGAGGTCGTCCTCGCGCTGCGCCGGGTCAAGCACCACGACCCGGAGCGCCTGGAGAAGGCCATCGGGCGCGGGGTGCGCTGGAACCTCGGCATGCAGTCGAAGAACGGCGCGTGGGGCGCCTTCGACGTCGACAACACCAGCCCCTTCCCCAACCGGCTGCCGTTCTGCGACTTCGGGGAGGTCATCGACCCGCCGTCCGCGGACGTCACCGCGCACGTCGTCGAGATGCTTGCCGTGGAGGGGCTCTCGCACGACCCGCGCACCCGGCGGGGCATCGAATGGCTGCTCGCCGAACAGGAGCCGAACGGCTCCTGGTTCGGCCGTTGGGGGGTCAACTACGTATACGGCACAGGATCGGTGGTCCCGGCGCTCGTCGCCGCCGGGCTGCCCGGCTCGCACCCGGCGATCCGGCGGGCCGTCGGCTGGCTGGAGACCGTGCAGAACGACGACGGCGGCTGGGGCGAGGACCTGCGCTCCTACCACGACGTCGCCGAGTGGAGCGGCCGCGGCGCCTCGACGGCCTCCCAGACCGGCTGGGCACTGCTCGCGCTGCTCGCGGCGGGCGAACGCGACTCCAAGGCGGTGGAGCGCGGGGTCGAATGGCTTGCCGGGACCCAGCGGGAGGACGGCTCCTGGGACGAGCCGTACTTCACCGGCACCGGCTTCCCCTGGGACTTCTCGATCAACTACCACCTCTACCGGCAGGTCTTCCCGCTGACCGCGCTCGGCCGGTACGTGAACGGCGAGCCGTTCGCCGAGACCGAGGGGGGTTGATGAGCACCAAGCCCGAGCCGGCCCCGCTGCTCATCGCCTGTGCGCTGGGCATCGAGCACCTCGCCCTGCGCAGCGGCGACCGCGGCGGCGCCGACGGGCCCGTCACCGTACTGCGGACGGGGATGGGACCCAAGGCCGCCGAGCGCTCCGTCACCCGGGTGCTCGCCGACCCGGGGCTGCACGACGCGGCCGTCCTGGCCACCGGGTTCTGTGCCGGGCTCGCCCCCGGCATGCACCCCGGTGACCTCGTCGTCGCCGAGGAGACCCGGGATCGACGCGGCACCACCCGCTGCGTGGGCACCGAGCTTCTCGTCAAGGAACTGGCCCGCGCCCTGCCCGGGCGCACCGTCCACACCGGGCCGCTCACCGGCTCCGACCACGTCGTCTGCGGCCACGAACGGGCGGCACTGCTCGCGACCGGCGCAATCGCGGTCGACATGGAGTCCGCCGCCACGCTCCACAGCGCCGTCCGCACGGGCACCCGCCCGGTTGCGGCCGTACGGGTGGTCGTGGACGCTCCAGAACATGAACTCGTCCGTATCGGCACGGTACGCGGTGGAATATCGGCTTTCCGTGTTCTTCGTGCCGTCCTTCCCGCTTTTTATGAATGGCACCGTTCTTTGCTGCTCCCTCGGAGGTGAGCCAGATGGCCATGCCGCTTCGGCAGTCCATGAAGGTCGCTGCATACCTGTTTGAACAGAAGCTCAGGAAGCGGGACAAGTTCGCGCTGATTGTCGAGCTGGAACCCCTCTTCGCGTGCAACCTCGCCTGTGAGGGCTGCGGCAAGATCCAGCACCCGGCGGGGGTGCTGAAGCAGCGCATGCCGGTGGCCCAGGCCGTCGGCGCGGTGCTCGAATCAGGTGCGCCGATGGTGTCCATCGCCGGTGGCGAGCCGCTGATGCACCCTCAGATCGACGAGATCGTCCGGCAGTTGGTGGCCAAGAAGAAGTTCGTCTTCCTGTGCACCAACGCGATGCTGCTGCGCAAGAAGATGGACAAGTTCAAGCCCTCGCCGTACTTCGCCTGGGCCGTGCACATCGACGGGCTGCGCGAGCGGCACGACGAGTCGGTCGCCAAGGAGGGCGTCTTCGACGAGGCGGTGGCGGCGATCAAGGAGGCCAAGCGGCGCGGCTTCCGGGTCACCACCAATTCGACCTTCTTCAACACCGACACCCCGCAGACCATCATCGAGGTCCTCAACTACCTCAACGACGACCTGAAGGTCGACGAGATGATGCTCTCGCCCGCCTACGCGTACGAGAAGGCGCCCGACCAGGAGCACTTCCTCGGCGTCACGCAGACCCGGGAGCTGTTCAAGAAGGCCTTCGCGGGCGGCAACCGGCGCCGCTGGCGGCTCAATCACAGCCCGCTCTTCCTGGACTTCCTGGAGGGCAAGGTCGACTTCCCGTGCACTGCCTGGGCGATCCCGAGCTACTCGCTCTTCGGCTGGCAGAAGCCCTGCTATCTGATGAGCGACGGGTACGTACAGACGTACAAGCAGCTCCTGGAGGAGACCGACTGGGACTCCTACGGTCGCGGCAAGGACGATCGGTGCGCGAACTGCATGGCGCACTGCGGTTACGAGCCGACCGCCGTCCTGGCCACCATGGGCTCCCTCAAGGAGTCCATCCGTGCCTCCCGTGAGACCTTCATGGAAAGCCGCGGGTGACGTCATGACCGCCGTTTCCTTGGGCCTCCCCGAGGTGCCGGTCCGACCGATCGCGGAGCGCCGTGTCTCACGGCAGATCCAGGTCGGACCGGTGGCGGTCGGGGGCGGCGCACCCGTGTCGGTGCAGTCGATGACGACGACGCGTACGTCGGACATCGGTGCCACGCTGCAGCAGATCGCCGAACTGACCGCGTCCGGCTGTCAGATCGTCCGCGTCGCCTGTCCCACACAGGACGACGCGGACGCGCTGGCGACCATCGCCAGGAAGTCGCAGATCCCGGTGATCGCGGACATCCACTTCCAGCCGAAGTACGTGTTCGCGGCGATCGACGCGGGCTGCGCGGCCGTCCGCGTGAATCCGGGCAACATCAAGCAGTTCGACGACCAGGTCAAGGAGATCGCGCGGGCCGCCAAGGACACCGGCACCCCGATCCGGATCGGCGTCAACGCGGGCTCGCTCGACAAGCGGCTGCTCCAGAAGTACGGCAAGGCGACCCCGGAAGCGCTCGTCGAGTCGGCGTTGTGGGAGGCGTCGCTCTTCGAGGAGCACGACTTCCGGGACATCAAGATCTCGGTCAAGCACAACGACCCGGTGATCATGGTCAACGCCTACCGGCAGCTCGCGGCCCAGTGCGACTACCCGCTGCACCTCGGTGTGACCGAGGCGGGTCCGGCCTTCCAGGGCACGATCAAGTCGGCGGTCGCCTTCGGGGCCCTGCTCAGCGAGGGCATCGGGGACACCATCCGGGTCTCCCTGAGCGCGCCGCCGGCCGAGGAGTGCAAGGTCGGCATCCAGATCCTGGAGTCGCTCGGGCTGCGCCAACGGCGTCTGGAGATCGTCTCCTGCCCGTCCTGCGGGCGGGCCCAGGTCGACGTCTACAAGCTGGCCGACGAGGTCACGGCCGGTCTGGAGGGGATGGAGGTTCCCCTGCGCGTCGCGGTCATGGGCTGCGTCGTCAACGGTCCGGGTGAGGCGCGGGAGGCGGACCTCGGTGTCGCCTCCGGCAACGGCAAGGGGCAGATCTTCGTCAAGGGCGAGGTCATCAAGACCGTCCCCGAGTCGAAGATCGTGGAGACCCTCATCGACGAGGCGATGAAGCTCGCCGAGCAGATGGAGCAGGACGGCGTCGCGTCAGGCGCCCCCGGCGTCACGGGAACACCCGCGGTGACGGTGAGTTGACATAGGCACGGACCGAGAGGGGGCCCGAGCGTGACCATTCTGGAGAACATCCGGGGACCACGCGACCTGAAGGCGCTGTCCGAGGCGCAGACCGGTGAACTGGCCGGTGAGATACGCGAGTTCCTGGTCCAGGCGGTGGCCAGGACCGGCGGACACCTCGGGCCCAATCTGGGGGTGGTGGAACTGTCCATCGCCCTCCACCGGGTCTTCGAGTCACCCGGTGACCGCATCCTGTGGGACACCGGCCACCAGAGCTATGTGCACAAACTGCTCACCGGCCGCCAGGACTTCTCCAAGCTGCGCAGCAAGGGAGGCCTCTCCGGCTATCCCTCGCGCGAGGAGTCCGAGCACGACATCATCGAGAACAGCCATGCCTCGACCGCCCTGGGCTGGGCGGACGGTCTCGCCAAGGCCCGCCAGGTGCAGGGCGAGCGCGGCCATGTCGTCGCGGTCATCGGCGACGGCGCCCTGACCGGCGGGATGGCCTGGGAGGCGCTGAACAACATCGCCGCCGCCAAGGACCGCCCGCTGATCATCGTCGTCAACGACAACGAGCGCTCGTACGCCCCGACCATCGGCGGCCTCGCCAATCACCTCGCCACCCTGCGGACGAAGGACAGTTACGAGCGGGTGCTGGCCTGGGGGAAGGACGTACTGCTGCGGACGCCGGTCGTCGGGCGCACCCTCTACGAGTCGCTGCACGGCGCGAAGAAGGGGTTCAAGGACGCCTTCGCGCCGCAGGGCATGTTCGAGGACCTCGGCCTCAAGTACGTCGGGCCGATCGACGGGCACGACATGCGGGCGGTGGAGTCGGCGCTGCGGCGGGCCAAGGGGTTCCACGGGCCGGTCCTGATCCACTGCCTCACCGAGAAGGGTCGTGGCTACGAGCCCGCGCTCGCCCACGACGAGGACCGCTTCCACACGGTCGGCGTGATGGACCCGCTCACCTGCGAGCCCCTCGCGCCCTCCAACGGCCCTTCCTGGACCTCGGTGTTCGGCGACGAGATCGTCCGCATCGGCGAGGAACGCGACGACGTCGTGGCCATCACCGCGGCCATGCTGCACCCGGTCGGCCTCGGCAAGTTCGCCGAGCGGTTCCCCGACCGGGTGTGGGACGTCGGGATCGCCGAGCAGCATGCCGCCGTGTCCGCGGCCGGGCTCGCCACGGGCGGACTGCACCCCGTCGTCGCCGTCTACGCGACCTTCCTCAACCGGGCCTTCGACCAGCTGTTGATGGATGTCGCACTGCACCGCTGCGGCGTGACCTTCGTGCTGGACCGGGCCGGTGTCACCGGCGTGGATGGCGCCTCGCACAACGGCATGTGGGACATGTCGATCCTCCAGGTCGTGCCCGGACTGAGGATCGCCGCGCCGCGCGACGCCGACCAGCTGCGGGCCCAGCTCCGGGAGGCGGTCGCGGTCGACGACGCCCCGACGCTCGTCCGCTTCCCGAAGGAGTCGGTCGGACCGACGATCCCGGCGGTCGACCACGTGGGCGGCATGGACGTGCTGCACCGCGCCGACCGGCCCGAGGTCCTCCTGGTCGCCGTCGGCGTGATGGCACCCGTGTGTCTGCAGGCCGCCGAGCTGCTGGAGGCCCGGGGTATCGGCTGTACGGTCGTGGACCCGCGCTGGGTCAAGCCGGTGGACCCCTCGCTGCCGGGCCTGGCCGCGGAGCACCGGCTCGTCGCCGTGGTCGAGGACAACAGCCGGGCGGCCGGGGTCGGCGGCGCCGTCGCTCTCGCACTCGGGGACGCCGAAGTCGACGTGCCGGTACGGCGGTTCGGCATTCCGGAGCAGTTCCTCGCGCATGCCAAGCGCGGTGAGGTGCTCGCGGACATAGGCCTCACGCCCGTCGAGGTCGCCGGACGGATCAGTGCCGGCCTGGCGGCGAAGGACCAGTTCGCCAAGGAGAAACAGGAATGACCAGTCCTTCAGGGACGGCTCCGTCGGAGGAGCCGCCCGTCACCGGGGAGTCCCCTTCGGGGAAGCCGGCGTTCGACCTCGGCGCGCTGCTGGCCGAACGCGGAGCCGAGCGCTACGAGCTGCACACCCGGTACCTCAATCACCAGCTTCCGCGCATGCTGCACACCATCGGCTTCGACAAGGTCTACGAGCGGGCCGAGGGCGCCCACTTCTGGGACGCGGACGGCAACGACTACCTGGACATGCTCGCCGGGTTCGGGGTGATGGGCCTGGGCCGTCACCACCCCGTCGTCCGGCGGGCGCTGCACGACGTCCTCGACGCCTCCCTCGCCGACCTCACCCGCTTCGACTGCCAGCCCCTGCCCGGGCTGCTCGCCGAGAAGCTGCTCACCCACAGTCCGCACCTGGACCGGGTGTTCTTCGGCAACAGCGGGACGGAGGCCGTCGAGACCGCGCTCAAGTTCGCCCGGTACGCGACCGGGAAAACGCGCGTCCTGTACTGCGCGCACGCCTTCCACGGGCTGACCACCGGGTCGCTGTCCGTCAACGGCGAGGACGGTTTCCGCGAAGGCTTCGCACCGCTGCTGCCCGACACGGCCGTACCGCTCGGTGATCTGGACGCTCTGGAAAGGGAGTTGAAGAAGGGTGACGTCGCCGCCCTGATCGTCGAGCCCATCCAGGGCAAGGGGGTGCACGAGGCCCCGCCCGGATATCTGCGTGCCGCCCAGGAACTGCTGCGGAAGCACAAGGCGCTGCTCATCGCGGACGAGGTGCAGACCGGGCTCGGGCGGACCGGCGACTTCTACGCCTACCAGCACGACGAGGGCGTCGAGCCGGACCTGGTGTGCGTGGCCAAGGCGCTCTCCGGCGGCTATGTCCCGGTCGGTGCGACCCTCGGCAAGGACTGGATCTTCAAGAAGGTCTACTCGTCCATGGACCGCGTCCTCGTCCACTCGGCGAGCTTCGGCTCCAACGCCCAGGCCATGGCGGCCGGCCTCGCCGTGCTCTCCGTGCTGGAGAACGAGCAGATCGTCGCCAACGCCCGCGCCATGGGCGAGCAGCTGACATCGCGGCTCTCCGCGCTCGTCGACAAGTACGAGCTGCTGAGCGACGTCCGCGGCCGGGGCCTGATGATCGGCATCGAGTTCGGGCGGCCGCAGTCGCTGAAGCTGCGCAGCCGCTGGACGATGCTGCAGGCCGCGCGCAAGGGGCTCTTCGCGCAGATGGTGGTCGTACCGCTGCTGCAACGGCACCGCATCCTCACCCAGGTCTCCGGCGACCACCTGGAGGTGATCAAGCTGATTCCGCCGCTGATCATCGGCGAGCGGGACGTGGACCGGTTCATCGAGGCCTTCACCGCGGTGATGGACGACGCGCACAGCGGCGGCGGACTGATGTGGGACTTCGGGAAGACACTGGTGAAGCAGGCGGTCGCGAACCGGTAGGGACGGGAGGCGGGGCGGGCTGACGTGGCCCGCCCCTCTCGCCTGGGGCTGTGCGGTGGGGCCGGCTGGATGGACCGGGGCTGTGCGGGTCGGATCGTCTCGTGCTGTACAGCCGGTCGGATCGCCTTGGCTGTGCGGTGGGCCGGCAGGAGCGCCTGTGGCTGTGGGGCGCGTCCGCAGAGCTTCTTTGCCTCTTAGGCAAAGAATTTGCCCATGAGGCAAGGCTGCGGCTCAATGGAAGACATGAGCCCTGTCGAGGGTACGACCCCTTCCCAGTCGGGGGCTGCCGACGGACTTCCCGTCGTCGCGCCCCAGCTCCGTGCGCTGCGGCGCCGGGCCTCGCTGACCCTGGAGGTGGCGTCCCGCGCCGCCGGACTGTCGCCCGCCCATCTCTCCCGACTGGAGACCGGGCAGCGCCAGCCCTCGCTGCCGATGCTGCTCGCGCTCGCCCGTATCTACGGCACGACGGTGTCGGAGCTGCTGGGCGAGACGGTCGCCGAGCGGGACGCCGTCGTGCGGGCCGCCGACGTGGAACCGAGCGAGGCGGGCGGCTGGACCTACTGGCCGGCCGGCGCTCCCGGACGCGGAATGCAGGCACTGCGCGTGCACGTCCCGTACGGGGCGCAGGGCGACATCGTGCGTGTCCACCCCGGCGAGGAGTGGCTGTACGTCCTCAGGGGGCGGCTGCGGCTGCGGCTCGGGGACACGGCCCACGCCCTCGCGCCGGGCGACAGCGCGCACTTCGACTCGGGCACCCCCCACCGCATCGCGGCCGCCGATCGTGACGGGGCCGAGCTGCTCTTCGTACACACCCTGCTGCAGAGCCCCACCGCCGCGCTGTGCCTCGGCCCGGCGACGGAGCACCACACCCCGGGAGAGACGTCATGACCGAACCCACCGAGCCCGCACGGCGGGTCATGGAGGAGAAGTTCCCGCGCGCGCTGTGGGTGCGGCTCCTCATCTACGTGGCCGTGGGCCACCTCTTCGCGGCCTTCGTCTACCTGCTCTTCACGCTGGGCGCGCAGAACCAGTAGCCGCCGCCGGCCGCCGGTCACCGCGGGGTCAGTCGAGCAGCCGCTCGCGCAGCCGGTCCCGCAGCTCCGGGGTGATCCTCAGCGCCTGCTCCAGATAGACGTCGACTCCGCCCCAGGTCGCCTCGATCGTCTCGAAGGCCGTGTTCAGATACTCGGCGCGGGCGTCGAAGAGGGGGCTGAGCAGCTCCATGACCTCCGGGGAGTACGCGGAGGCGGAGGAGCTGCTGCGATGCACCTTGTAGCGACGGTGTGCCGCGTTCGACTCCAGGTAGTCGGCCAGGATGGCGTCGCGCTCGACGCCGAGGGCGAGGAGCGTCACGGCTATCGACAGGCCCGCGCGGTCCTTGCCCGCCGCGCAGTGCATGAGCGCGGGCACGCTGTCCTCGGCCAGCGCGTGCAGCACCTGGGAGTGCTCGGCCGTGCGCTCCTTGACGATCCTCCGGTACGAGCCGATCATGCGGTTCGCCGCCTTGCCGTCCGAGAGGATCGCGCGCAGCTGGTCGATGTCGCCGTCGCGGACCATCTTCCAGAACTCGGCGCCGTCGGCCGGGTCGGTCAGCGGCAGATTCACGTTCCGGACGCCGGGCAGCTCGACGTCCGGGCCCTCCAGGCGCTGGTCCGCGGCGTTGCGGAAGTCGAAGATCGTGTGCAGCCCGAGGGAGGCGAGGAACGCGGCGTCCTCCTCCGTGGCGTGTGCGAGGTGACCGCTGCGGAACAGCCGCCCGTATCGCACCCGTCGGCCGTCCACGGTGGGCAGGCCGCCCACGTCGCGGAAGTTGCGCACTGCTGCCAGCTCCGGCTCGGTCGACGGGACCTGCTGCGTCACGGGGGCTCCTCCCATTCGTCCGTCGGCGCAGCTCTGCGCGCTCGCCGACGGGGTGCGCTCTCGACGATACGACATGGGTTCCTGGGGCAATGAGTTGTCCACAGGCGTCGCCCACGAGGCGGGGAACCCCCGAGAATGTCGGTGTCTGATCGCACCTGTCCGGATCTGTGGGGGGACTGATGGCAGAGATCGAGGGCGAGGTCCGCCGAGGCGAGGCGCCGCTGTGTCACGGGTTGCGGGCGGAGCGGCCGGCGACCTTGATGCGGTAATTGTTCGCCTTCGTGGCATCTGGCTGTTCTGGGCGGTTTGTCGGCTTCGGTCCAACTGCCCACGGAATAAGGGCATCTGGGTCGCGAGCGCGTGAGCAGCGTCATATTCGTGACAATGCGTCGCGGCGCGGATTTTCCAACCTGCCCGATTTACCTGGGGATTACCTGCCCGACAAGATCACCCATCCACGGACAGTGACCGGTAATTCGGGCATGGATCAAGAAAGCGGTGTGCACAGGAAACCCACAAGCTTGTCGACGCGCTCTCATCTCGCTTACGTTCGCCCTCACTCCGGACGGACGCCCAATCCTGCCGCCGCCCGGAATCCCGCACACCCACCCGTGTACGGCAGGAGCGGGGGACCCACAGGTACCACGCCTGTTCCGGTCTCCGGAACGGCTAGGGGTCAAGCCGCGCGAAGCGCGACCGAGCATCTCCAGCTCGCACCCGACAGCTCACCTCGCAGGCGCCGGAGAGGAAATCCCCATGCCCGCGAAGGGTAAGCACCGCCGTCCGAAGTCCCCGCGCTTCTCCCGCTCGATCGCCATCGCCGGAACCGGTGGCGCCGCGCTCGCGCTGCCGCTGATGGGGGCCACCGGCGCGCACGCCGCCACTCCGGCGTCCGCCGTGTCCTCGGCTCCGCAGAAGGCCGCCGCCGCGGCTCCGGACGCCGCCGAGAAGGCCTCCACGAAGACGTACGCGGTGAAGGCCGGCGACTCCCTCTCGAAGATCGCCGGTGACCAGAACGTCAGCGGCGGCTGGAAGAAGCTGTACGACGACAACCGCACGGTCATCGGCGGCGACCCGGCCCTGATCCACCCGGGTCTGAAGCTCACGCTCGGCGGGAAGGCCGCGTCCCCGGCCGCCAAGTCGTCCGGCACGTCGACCCAGACGACCAAGACCGCGCCCGCCAAGCCCGCGGCCGCCTCCGGCTACACCCTGCCGGTCCAGGGCGCCACCATCGGCACCTCGTACAAGACCGCGGGCAGCATGTGGTCCAGCGGCTACCACACCGGTGTCGACTTCGTCGTCCCGACCGGCACCAGCATCAAGTCCGTCGCCGCGGGCACCGTCGTCTCGGCCGGCTGGGGCGGCGCCTACGGCAACGAGGTCATCGTCCGGCACGCCGACGGCCAGTACTCGCAGTACGGCCACATGTCCCAGCTCTCCGTCTCGACCGGCCAGACGGTGACCGGCGGTCAGCAGCTCGGCCTGTCCGGCGCGACCGGCAACGTCACCGGTCCGCACCTGCACTTCGAGATCCGCACCACGCCGAACTACGGCTCGGACGTGGACCCGGTCGCGTACCTGCGCGCCCACGGCGTCACCGTCGGCTGACGCCCGCACCGCCTCCGAAGGCCGGCCCCCTGATCCCCGGGGCCGGCCTTCGGTGTGCCGGGCGCGGTCTGCCATCCCGGATCGGACTCGGGGCGTTGAGGTTCGTCAACTGTCCCCGAGTGCGCCCTTATTCCGGATTGACCAATACTTGAAGAGTGGCTTTTGTCACCGCGCGTCAACCCTTTAATACGGTCGCGTAGGTCACATCCGAAGGTGAATCATGGGCCGATGTGGCAGACGATTCGAAGAGTGACAACAGATCAGTGATCGGGTCGTACGTGGCGGTGGGGGACAGCTTCACCGAAGGCGTCGGCGATCCCGGTCCGGACGGGGCCTTTGTCGGCTGGGCCGACCGGTTCGCGGTGCTGCTCGCGGACCGGCGACCCGAGGGCGACTTCGGCTACACCAATCTCGCCGTACGCGGCAGACTGCTCGACCAGATCGTCGAGGAGCAGCTCCCGCGCGCCAAGGAGCTCGCGCCCGACCTGGTCTCCTTCTGCGCGGGTGGCAACGACATCATCCGGCCGGGCACCGACCCCGACGAGGTCGCCGAGCGCTTCGAGCGCGCGATCGCCGACCTCACCTCGGCCGTCGGCGCCGTTCTGGTGACGACCGGCTTCGACACCCGTGGCGTGCCCGTGCTGAAGCATCTGCGCGGCAAGATCGCCACCTACAACGGCCATGTGCGGGCCGTCGCCGACCGCTACGGCTGTCCGGTGCTCGACCTGTGGTCGCTCAAGACGGTCCAGGACCGGCGGGCCTGGGACGGCGACCGACTCCATCTCTCGCCCGAGGGCCACACCCGGGTCGCGCTGCGCGCGGGCCAGGTGCTCGGCCTGGAGGTCCCGGCGGATCCGGACCAGGCCTGGCCCCCACTGCCGCCGCGCGGCACGTTGGAGGTCCGCCGGGACGACATCCACTGGGCGCGCGAGTACTTGGTGCCCTGGATCGGGCGCCGGCTGCGCGGTGAGTCCTCCGGCGACCACGTGGCGGCGAAGGGGAGTCTGTCGCCGGACGACATCAAGATGCGGATCGCGTCGGCGGTCTGAGGCGGCCGGCCCACCACGTCGCGGCCCACCACGTCGCGACTCATCACGTCGCGGCCGATCTCGGCGCGGTGGCCCGGGCGCGGTTGCCCGTGCGCATCGGGACCGGTCGCCGTCCCGGAAGGCTCCGAAGCGGGGTGGGTGACCGGGGTGCGCAACATGTGCGCGGAAGCCCGGACTTGTGAACGACTCAGCGTGTCGCCGCGGTCAACGCCTCGCGCTCCAGCCCCAGTTCGCGCGCGAGTGCCTCGTCGACCCACTCCTGTGTTCGCGCCTGCGAGACCGCACCGGGATACGCGGTCATCTGTACGGCGAGCCCGTCCAGCAGGGCCGTGAGGCGCAGGGCGGCGCTCGCGGGGTCGGGGCAGCGGAACTCGCCCGCGGCCACGCCCTCCGCGATCACCTCGGTGATCGCGGCCTTCCACTGCCGGTCGAGATCCTGCGTGACCTCCCGCAGCACCGGCTCGCGCAGTGCCGCTGCCCAGCCCTCGATCCACAGCCGCCAGCCCTTGGCCTGACCGGTCGGCGCGTACCAGCGCACGGCCGCCCGCAGTCGCCGTAGCGCCGACGTGCGACGGCCGAGCAGCTTGCGCAGCCGGGCGAGATCGTCCTCGGCCGCGAACGTGAACGCCTCGGCGACCAGCTTCTCCTTGGTCGAGAAGTGGTAGAGCACCAGTGCGTTGCTCACGCCGAGCGCGGCGGCCACATCGGCGATCCGCACCGCCGCGATGCCCCGCGCCTCGATCTGCTCGATGGCGGCCAGCAGCAGATCCTTGCGCCGCTCGCCCACACTCAACCGCACTCTCGCCACGCGGCAACCCTAATCCGTCGCGGGCCACCCCGGCTGCGCGGGGCCGACTCCCCCGGGGAGGCTCACCGGTACCAGCCGAAACGCTCCGCGATCACCGGCAGCCGGTCGGCGACGATGGCCTGCGCGGCGGCCCGGGGAGTCGTGCCGTCGGCCTCGGCGCGGGCCAGTACGCGGTCGATGAGGGCGCGCATCGAGCGCCGGGTGTAGGCGAACGCCTCGTCCGCGTGCGGGCCGATGTCGCCGAACAGGGTCCACCACCACCAGGCGTTCGTACCGGAGTTCACGACCACGTCCGGCAGCACGGTCACCCCGCGCGCCGCGAGCAGCGCCTCCGCCGCGGGCAGGACGGGCATGTTGGCCGCCTCGACGATCCAACGGGCTTTGATCCACCGCTGGTTGTCGGTGTCGACGGCGTACGAGACGGCCGCCGGGACCAGGACCTCGGCGTCCGTGTACAGCCAGGCGTCACCGGGCTGTTCACGGTCGGCCGGCCGCAGGGCGCCGCGGTCGACCGTCCCGAACGCGTCGCGCGCGGCGAGCAGGGCGTCGATGTCGAGCCCCTCCGAATTGCCGATCGTGCCCTTGATGTCGGCGACGGCCACCACGGTGAGCCCCGCGCGCGTGAGGAACCGCGCCGTCGCCCCGCCCATCGTGCCGAACCCCTGCACGGCCACGCGCGTGCCCGCGTACGGCACGCCCGCCCGGTCCAGGGCCGCGAGCACGGATTCGGCGACACCGCAGCCCCCGACCAGTTCGTCGAGCCCGATGCCGTCCACCTCGACCGCGAAGGCGTCCGCGAGCCGTCGCCGTGCGGTCGCCTCGTCGTCGAGCAGCGGATACACCGCCTGGATGGACGAGACGAGCCCCGCCTCGGTGGCGGCCCGGTCGACCATGTCCTGGCTGAGGCCGAGGTCCTCCCCGGTGGCCCAGCAGCTCTCGATGTACGGGCGCATGGCGCGCAGGTAGCGCACGAGCACGCCGTACGCCTGCGGGCTCTGCGGGTCGCAGTCGATGCCGCCCTTGGCGCCCCCCAGGGGGACGTACTGGCCCTCGGGGTTGTAGTGGAGCGCTTCCTTCATGGTCATCCCGCGCGCGAGTCCGGCGACCTCCTCCAGCGTGCAGCCTTCCCGCATCCGCAGCCCGCCGCTGGAGACGCCCCGTACGAGCCGGTCGACGACGAGATGGCCCTGGCGTCCGGTGACGTGGTCGGTCCAGGTGAGCGTCAGCAGCGGGGCGTCGTCGCGGGCGGTCATGCGGTCTCCTCGTTCGGGCGGTGCCCTGTGGTGTTCCGGTGCGGTGGCCGCGGCCGGCGGCTGACGACGGCAACTGAATCGCGGGTCAGTATCCGGAGTGCGTGACTCCTGTGTCAACGTTGACAGTCGAACGATTGATCGGACCCGGGGGCGGGTGTGGTCCGTGGGGCATCCGCGCCCCGTACCTCGCGGACACCGCGTTGTCACCCGCTGGACCCGGCGCTGTCGGCGGGGCGGACCATAATGGAATGCCAGACCGACTCCACCTGGAGGTAGCCGTGACCGGTTTCCGTTCCCTGAGCTCCGGGCTTCGCTCGTTGCGGCCCGCCGCCTTCGGCGCGGATCCTGCCGGCGAGCGCATGGAGCGCATCCGCAGATCGCCGAATTTCGCGGACGGTGTCTTCCAGAATCCGCAGGGTGCCCGTATCCGCCCCGACGGATCCATGATCGAGCTCGCGAAGGTCTTCTTCCGCAAGGAGGAGCGTGCCCACCGCGCCCCGGCCGGCACGGTGCCCGTGCACCCCACGACCGTCGCCGACCTCGCCAAGCCTCCCGTGAGCGGGCTGCGGATCACCTGGATGGGGCACTCCAGTGTTCTCGCGGAGATCGACGGGCACCGGGTGCTCTTCGATCCGGTCTGGGGCGATCGCTGCTCCCCGTTCGCCTTCGCCGGACCCAAGCGGCTGCACCCCGTTCCCCTGCCGCTGGCCGCCCTCGGCCCGGTCGACGTCGTCGTCATCTCCCACGACCACTACGACCACCTCGACCTGCCCACCATCACAGCGCTTGCCGATACGGACACCGTCTTCGCCGTGCCGCTCGGTGTCGGCGCGCACCTGGAGCGCTGGGGCGTCTCCGCGGACCGCCTGCGCGAGCTGGACTGGAACGAATCGACGAAGATCGGCGGCCTCTCCCTGACCGCCACACCGGCCCGGCACTTCTGCGGGCGGGGCCTGCGCAATCAGCAGCACACGCTCTGGGCCTCCTGGGTGGTCGCGGGTGACGAGCACCGGATCTACCACAGCGGCGACACCGGCTATTTCGAGGGCTTCAAGGAGATCGGCGCCGAGCACGGTCCGTTCGACCTGACGATGATCCAGATCGGTGCCTACAGCGAGTTCTGGCCGGACATCCACATGACGCCCCAGGAGGGCATGCGGGCCCATCTGGATCTCCAGGGCGGCCGGCCCGCCGGTGCGATGCTGCCGATCCACTGGGCCACGTTCAACCTCGCGACCCACCCCTGGGTGGAGCCGGGCGAGGGCACGATCGCCGCGGCCGACGCGGCCGGTGCGCGTATCGCCCTGCCGCACCCCGGGGAGCCCTTCGAACCCACGGGCGAGACCGTCCCGTCCGAGCCCTGGTGGCGCGGTGTCGCGGTCGAACCCAGGGGCGGCTGGGCCACGCTCGCGAAGGCTGTCGTCACGACCACGAGCACCACACCGGGTAACCCTCCGCAGGCGTCGGCCGACGGCAGCGGAGAGCCGGAGACCGTCCCCGCGGGGTGACCGCGGCGGGGAGACGGCTGGACGGCGAGGGCCGGGGAGCACAGTGCTCCTCGGCCCTCGCCGTCTGTTCGTGACCGCTTCTGACCAGCTCTGATCGAGATCGGCGCCCCATCCGAACGGGCGTCCGAGAGGGTATCGGTCTGTCGTGCGACGCCTCATACCAGAGCGGGACCCTCTGTGGGGGACTTTGTCAACCGCCCACCGCACATGATGCGTTGGCGACTACTGTGAGTGGCCGTCGGGCGACGCAGGGCCGATTTCTTCGGCTCTCTCGACCGGCACCGCGATGGCGCATGCCCGAGTCGCGCAGACCCGCGGGAGCCTCCCCCCTGCCCCCGACGCACCAGTACGAGGACGCCGATGTCTCACCTTCACGCACCGGCCGCACGCGCAGACCGCCGTGAGGGCGGGCGGCACGGACGACCCGTCGCCCGTGCCACTCCGCCGCTCCCCGAGACCCATATACGGCCCCAACTGTTGCGCCTGGCCGTCCTGCCACCCGTCGCGGTGGCGCTCAGCGGCTGCGCCGCCGTGCTGTTCACCGTCCGCACCACCGGGGTACGGCCGAGCCCGACCCTGTGGGCGATCCTCACCGGAGCCGTGGGCGTGGCCTGCGCCGGGATCGTGATCGGCGCCTTCGCGGCCGACCGGACCGCCCGGTCCGTGAGCGAACGCATCGGCGCGCTGCGCCGCACCAGCGCCCGTGGCGAGGCCGATCTGCGAGCCCTCGTCGAGGCACTGCGCCGCGGTGAGGCGCCGCCCGCACGCAGACCGCGCAGCGGTCCCGCCGCGGACGCCGACGACTTCGAGCTGCTCGCCGCCGACCTGGCACGCGCCCGCGACGGCGCGATGACCGCGGTGGTCCATGCCGCCCAGCTCTCCAGCCAGGCGGGCAGCGAACAGAAGGTCGAGGTCTTCGTCAATCTGGCCCGTCGGCTCCAGTCCCTCGTGCACCGCGAGATCTCGATCCTCGACGAGCTGGAGAACGAGATCGAGGACCCGGACCTGCTCAAGGGCCTCTTCCACGTCGACCACCTCGCCACGCGCATCCGGCGCCACGCCGAGAACCTCGCCGTCCTCGGCGGTGCCGTCTCGCGCCGGCAGTGGAGCAACCCGGTTTCCATGACCGAGGTGCTGCGGTCCGCGATCGCCGAGGTCGAGCAGTACTCGCGGGTCAAGCTGGTGCCGCCGATCGACGGCACCCTGCGCGGGCACGCGGTCGCCGACGTCATCCACCTGCTGGCCGAACTCGTCGAGAACGCCACGGTCTTCTCGGCCCCGCACACCCAGGTGCTGCTGCGCGCCAATCTCGTCACCTCGGGGCTCGCCGTCGAGGTCGAGGACCGGGGCCTGGGCATGCCCGTCGGTGAACAGAGCAAGATGAACGCGCTGCTCGCCGATCCCGACCAGGTCAATGTCGCCAGCCTGCTGCAGGACGGCCGCATCGGTCTGTTCGTGGTCTCGCAGCTCGCCCGGCGGCACGGCATCCATGTCCGGCTCCAGACCAACATCTACGGCGGAGTCCAGGCCGTACTCGTCGTGCCACAGGCGCTCCTGGGTACGGCACCGGGTGCGCCCGGAGAGCCGCTGCAGGCGCGTCCGCACCCGCAGCCGCAGGAGGCGACCGGGGCCCTGCGGGCACCGGTGAGCCCGCAGTACGCGCCGACCTCGGCGCCCGTCTCCGAACCGGCGCCGGTCCGGCACTCCGCGTCGGCCTCCGTGCCGGGGCAGGCGAGCGGGGGACGGGAGCCGCGATCCGTGCGGGAGCCGCTGGCGCCGCGGCGGGATCCCGCACCGTCCGGAGTGTCCGGTGCGTCCGCCGCCGAGGGGGGCCGTCCGGCTCCGCTGCCCATGCGCGGCGCCCGTCCGGAGCGGCCCACTCCCGCGGAGGCCGTGCCCGGGGTCCGGCCCGAGCACCGGGCGACGGTGGACGGGAACACCTCGCTGCCGCCCACCCCGCGCGGCGGCACGGTACGCGGCACGATGGGCAAGCCGCAGCTGCCCCGGCGGCGCGCGCACGAACACCTCGCGCCCCAGCTTCGCGGGGGTCCCACGCCCCTGCCGCGGCCGG
Organism: Streptomyces sp. NPDC058371; assembly: GCF_042723265.1. Classification (NCBI taxonomy): domain Bacteria; kingdom Bacillati; phylum Actinomycetota; class Actinomycetes; order Kitasatosporales; family Streptomycetaceae; genus Streptomyces; species Streptomyces sp. NPDC058371. The sequence goes on from NZ_JBHXJC010000001.1 coordinate 577,111, forward strand.
ACGCCGATCAGCATGTCGGCCACGATCCGGGGCTGATGGCCGCGTTCCAACGCGGGATCGGGCTCGCGGAGGCGGCCGCGCACCGGGAGACGGACCCGGGGGACACGGGCCCTGCGGGGGCCGGTCCCGGAGAGACGGACCCTGGGGATACCGGCGTACCCGCGCCTTCCGCCGTACCCGCGCCTTCCGCCGTACCCGTGCCTCCCGCCGGACCCCCGCCTCCCGACGTACACACACGTCTCGACGTACCGCCCGCCGGTGTGTCACCCGCCGGTGTGTCACCGACCCGTGTGTCACCCGCCGATGTGGCGCTCACTGATGTGTCGACCGCCGAGGTGGCGGAGCAGGGCATGGCGCACCTGAGGGCGGCAGACCTGGACGGGCGGCCCATGGAGGCCGCCCACATGGACGCGGCCCACATGGACTCGGCCCACATGGACGCCGGCCATATGACTGCGGCGCACAGGGATGCGGCGCACAGGGATGCGGCGCACAGGGATGCGGCGCACTGGGACGGACCGTCCGCGGACGTGCGGCACATAGGCGAAGCGCGTTCCGCGCACGCGTCCGCGCACTACGAGGCGCAGGGGACACGGGACGGCGCGCCGACGCCCGACCGCACGGCCCGGCACGACGGGAGCACACCGGCCGGATGACGAGCCCTCTCCTCACCCCCCACTCCAGCCTCACCCCCACTCACCCCGCTCCCGGGGACCTTCGTATTCCAAGGAGTCGATCCACCATGGCGAGCGATGCGCCGACCGGCCATGTATCCGATCTCGACTGGCTGATGAGCGGCCTCGTGCAGCGCGTACCGCACACGACGAGCGCGGTACTCCTCTCCTGCGACGGCCTGGTGAAGTCCGTCCACGGCCTCGATCCGGACAGCGCCGACCACATGGCCGCGCTGGCCGCCGGCCTCTACTCGCTCGGCCGCAGCGCGGGCGTCCGCTTCGGGGACGGTGGCGACGTACGACAGGTCGTCGTCGAACTCGACTCGACGCTGCTGTTCGTCTCCACGGCGGGCTCCGGTACCTGTCTGGCCGTGCTCGCCGGGCGGGAGGCCGACGCCGCGGTGCTCGGGTACGAGATGGCGATGCTGGTCAAGAGTGTCCGCCCGTATCTGATGACCGCGCCCCGGCAGGCCGCCGTCGAACCCTCGGCGTCGAGGCCTTGAGCGTGACCACGGCCGGTGACGGGCCCTGGCTCGATGATGCGGCCGGACGCCTGGTACGCCCCTACACGGTCAGCAACGGCCGGACCCGGCCGACGACCGCGCTCGATCTGCTGTCGCAGGTGAGGGCCACCGGGGCCACTCCGCTCGGCTACCTCGGCCCGGAGCACTCCCAGGCGCTCGAACTGTGCCGGGGACCCGTCTCGGTCGCGGAGATCGCCGCACACCTCAAGCTGCCCGCCGCGGTCACCAAGGTGCTGCTGTCCGACCTCGTCGACTGCGGGGCACTGACCACGAAGTCTCCCGCCTTCCCCCACAACCCCACTGACCGGTCTCTTCTGGAGGCAGTGCTCGATGGATTACGACGACAGCTCTGACCCCTTCCCCACCGCACTGAAGATCCTGGTGGCGGGCGGGTTCGGGGTCGGCAAGACGACCTTCGTCGGCGCGGTGAGCGAGATCGCGCCGCTGAGTACGGAGGAGCTGCTCACCACGGTCAGCGCCGCGACCGACAATCTCGACGGCGTCGAGAACAAGGTCGAGACGACCGTGGCGATGGATTTCGGACGCATCACCCTCGACCCGGAACACGTGCTCTATCTGTTCGGCACCCCCGGCCAGCAGCGCTTCTGGTTCATGTGGGACGAGCTCTCGGAAGGCGCGCTCGGGGCGGTGATCCTCGCCGACACACGCCGCCTCGAGGACTGCTTCGCCGCCGTCGACTTCTTCGAGCAGCGCGGCCTCGGATTCATCGTCGCGGTCAACGAGTTCGACGGCTCGCACCGCTACGACCCCGAGGAGGTGCGCGCCGCCATAGACCTCGATCCCGAGGTGCCCGTGGTGCGCTGCGACGCCCGGATCTCCAGCTCCGGAGTGCAGACCCTGCTCACACTGGTACGGCACCTCATCGCCCACGCGCCGACGCGCACCCCGAGTCACGGAGCCCACAGGTGAGTTACGACCAGGTCAGGGAGCTCACAGATGAGTGACCCGTCACGTCAGGGAGCCCGCACATGAGTTACGACCCGCCGCGCCCGGCCGGTCGTCTGCTGCTGACCCCGGAGGACAAGGACGCGCCGGCCCGGGTGCGGCGGCTGCGTCGGCTCGGGCTGGGGGAGCGGGCCGAACCGGCCTTCGACGCGTTCGCCCGCCGGCTCGCCGAGGTCACCGCGGCGCCGTACTCCATGGTCAACTTCATTGACGAGAACCGGCAGTTCTTCGCCGGTCTGCACACCCCGGACGGCGCGGGCTCCGGCGCTGTGCTCACCACCGCCGTGGCCGCGGACGGAGGCAAACGCGCGCTGGGCCGCCAACTCTCCCGCGACTACGGCTTCTGCCCCCACGTGGTGGTCCGGCGCAAGGCGTTGGTCCTGGAGGACGTCTGTGACTACCCGCGGTTCGCCGGGAATCCGGTGGTCGACGAGATCGGCATCCGCTCCTACCTGGGCGCGCCGCTCATCGACCGCACCGGCATCGCCCTCGGCACCGTCTGCGTCGTAGATGTCGAGCCGCGCCCCTGGGGCCGGGCGGGCCTGGAGACCATCAAGTCGATGGCGGCGGAACTGGTCGCGGAGCTCGAACGCCGGGAGAACGGCGGCATCTGACCCCGCCCTTCCCTCACCACCGCTCGGATAGGGGCACCATGACCGACCTGCGTCTCGGCGTGCTCGGCTTCGGCCTGCGCGGCTCGCTCGCCCGGATCGCCCACCGCCCCGGCCGGGGCTCCCGCGTGACCGTCGTCGCCGAGCACGACCCCGTGCTGCGGGACCGTGCCGCCGACCGCATCCCCGGCGTCCGTACCGTCGGCGACCACCGCGAGGTCGTCCAGGCCCCGGACGTCGACGCCGTGCTGGTCCTCACCCCGGACCACACCCACGCCGACCTCGCCTGCGCCGCGCTGCGCGCGGGCAAGCCGGTGCTCGTCGAGAAGCCGCTGGACATCACGATCGAGCGCTGCGACCTCATCCTGCGCACCGCTTTCGACACGGGCACCCGGCTCTACGTGGGGCACAACATGCGGCACATGCCGGTGATCCGGCGGATGCGCGACGTCATCGAGCGCGGCGACCTGGGCGTCGTCAAGACCGTGTGGGTGCGCCACTTCGTCGGCTACGGCGGCGACTGGTACTTCAAGGACTGGCACGCCGAACGCCGTTGCACCACCGGCCTGTTGCTGCAGAAGGGCGCTCACGACATCGACGTACTGCACTGGCTGGCAGGCGGGTACACCCGACAGGTGCAGGCGCTGGGCGATCTCATGGTGTACGGCGACCTGCCGCACCGCCGGTCACCGGGGGAGCCGAAGACCGCCGACTGGTACACGGAGGACGGCCACTGGCCCCCGCGCACCCAGCGGGCGCTCAATCCCGTCATCGACGTCGAGGACGTGTCCCTGGTCAACATGCGTCTCGACAACGGCGTGCTGGCCACCTACCAGCAGTGCCACTTCGCGCCCGACTACTGGCGCAACTACACCGTCATCGGCGACGCGGGCCGCCTGGAGAACTTCGGTGACGGGCCCGGGGCAGTGGTGAAGGTCTGGAACACCCGGCGCTCGGGCTACCGGGAGCGGGCCGACGCGGAGTACCCGGTGCCGGACGTCGAGCAGGACGCCGAGCACGGGGGCGCCGACCCGCTGCTGATCGACGAGTTCCTGCGGTTCGTCCGCGAGGGAGGGCGCACCGACACCTCGCCGGTGGCCGCGCGGATGGCGGTGGCCGCCGGGTTCCGGGCCACGCAGTCGCTGCGGGACGGCGGCACCCCGCGCGAGGTACCGGCGCTCGATCCCGAGCTGGTCGCCTACTTCGAGCGCGCGCAGACACGGTAGGCGGTCGGCTCCGCACGGCCCGGGCCGCTGGATCCGTCCGCGTACCCGGCGGTGGCAGGGCCCGGTTTCGGGGAGGCGTGAAGGAAAGCTGGGGCGGCGCTTAAGAAAACCTCGATGGACCGGGGGCACCGCAGTACGGCAGATTCCTACGGGATCGCACCCCGTCTGTTTCACCCCCTCCCCGGTACGGGCTCCTTCGGCATGCCCGGGTCCGGGACCTCACCCACAGGAGCCGTTGCGTTGAAGGCGCTCGTCAAGGAGAAGGCAGAGCCCGGCCTCTGGCTCACGGACGTCCCGGAACCGTCCATCGGCCCCGGTGACGTACTGATCAGGGTCCTCAGGACCGGGATCTGCGGTACGGACCTGCACATCCGCAACTGGGACGGCTGGGCGCAGGCGTCGATCACCACCCCGCTGGTCGTCGGGCACGAGTTCGTCGGCGAGGTCGTCGGGACCGGCCGTGACGTCGCCGACATCAAGGCCGGCGACCGCGTCAGCGGCGAGGGCCACCTGGTCTGCGGCAAGTGCCGCAACTGTCTGGCCGGGCGCCGCCACCTGTGCCGGGCCACGGTCGGCCTCGGGGTCGGCCGCGACGGCGCGTTCGCCGAGTACGTGGCCCTGCCCGCCGCCAACGTGTGGGTGCACCGCGTTCCCGTGGACCTCGATGTCGCCGCGATCTTCGACCCGTTCGGGAACGCCGTGCACACCGCCCTCTCCTTCCCGCTCGTCGGCGAGGACGTCCTGATCACGGGCGCCGGTCCGATCGGCCTGATGGCCGCGGCGGTGGCCCGCCACGCCGGCGCCCGCAACGTCGTCATCACCGACGTCAGCGAGGAGCGGCTGGACCTCGCCCGCAAGATCGGCGTGAGCCTCGCGCTGAACGTCTCGGACGCGACCATCGCCGACGGCCAGCGCACCCTCGGCCTGCGCGAGGGCTTCGACATCGGCCTGGAGATGTCCGGGCGGCCCGAGGCGATGCGCGACATGCTCGCCAACATGACGCACGGCGGCCGGATCGCGATGCTCGGCCTGCCCTCCCAGGAGTTCCCGGTCGACTGGTCCCGGATCGTCACCTCGATGATCACGATCAAGGGGATCTACGGCCGGGAGATGTTCGAGACCTGGTACGCGATGTCGGTCCTGCTCGAAGGCGGCCTCGACCTCGCTCCCGTGATCACCGGCCGGTACGGCTTCCACGACTACGAGGCGGCGTTCGCCGACGCGGCGAGCGGCCGCGGCGGCAAGGTCATCCTCGACTGGACTGCTTGATCTTCCGGCTCGGCCCGTCTCTGCACCTTATGGAGTCCCCCATGTTCAACTCTGTTCGCGACGATCTCCGCGCCACCCTCGACGAGATCCGCGCCGCGGGCCTGCACAAGCCCGAGCGGGTCATCGGCACCCCGCAGTCCGCGACCGTGAGCGTCACCACGGGCGGCCGCCCCGGCGAAGTGCTCAACTTCTGCGCCAACAACTACCTCGGTCTCGCCGACCACCCCGAGGTCGTCGCCGCCGCCCACGCGGCCCTCGACCGCTGGGGCTACGGCATGGCGTCCGTGCGCTTCATCTGCGGTACGCAGGAGGTGCACAAGGAGCTGGAGCAGCGCCTGTCCACGTTCCTGGGCCAGGAGGACACGATCCTCTACTCCTCCTGCTTCGACGCCAACGGAGGCGTCTTCGAGACCCTGCTCGGCGCCGAGGACGCGGTGATCTCCGACGCGCTCAACCACGCCTCGATCATCGACGGAATCCGCCTGTCCAAGGCCCGCCGCTTCCGCTACGCCAACCGCGACATGGCCGACCTGGAGGCGCAGCTCAAGGAGGCGTCTGACGCCCGGCGCCGGCTGATCGTCACCGACGGCGTCTTCTCGATGGACGGCTATGTGGCGCCGCTGCGCGAGATCTGCGACCTCGCCGACCGCTACGACGCCATGGTCATGGTCGACGACTCGCACGCCGTCGGCTTCGTCGGTCCCGGCGGCCGCGGTACCCCCGAACTGCACGGCGTCATGGACCGCGTCGACATCATCACCGGCACCCTCGGCAAGGCGCTCGGCGGCGCGTCCGGCGGTTACGTGGCCGCCCGCGCCGAGATCGTCGCCCTGCTGCGCCAGCGCTCGCGCCCGTACCTCTTCTCGAACACGCTCGCCCCGGTGATCGCGGCGGCCTCGCTGAAGGTGCTCGACCTGCTGGAGTCGGCCGACGACCTGCGGATCCGGCTCGCCGAGAACACCGCGCTGTTCCGCTCCCGGATGACCGCCGAGGGCTTCGACATCCTCCCCGGCGACCACGCGATCGCCCCCGTCATGATCGGCGACGCGTCCGTTGCCGGACGGCTGGCGGAGCTGCTCCTGGAGCGTGGCGTGTACGTGATCGGCTTCTCGTACCCCGTGGTGCCGCAGGGGCAGGCCAGGATCCGGGTGCAGCTGTCCGCCGCGCACTCGACCGAGGACGTGAACCGGGCGGTCGACGCGTTCGTGGCGGCGCGCGCGGAACTCGAAGGCTGACCCGGGCGCCTGTACCTGGCGGTCCGGCCTGGCGCCGGCACGCGCGGTCCGGTACGGGCGCCCGGACGTGAGGGCTCAAAGGCCCGCGTGACCTGAGAGAATCGGTCACATGATCGAGGCGCGGCGGCTCCACATCCTCCGTGCGGTGGCCGACCACCGCACGGTGACGGCGGCTGCCGCCGCGCTCTATCTCACCCCGTCGGCCGTCTCCCAGCAGCTGGCCACGCTGGAGCAGGAGACCGGCCACCGGCTCGTCGAGCGCAGCGCCCGTGGCGTACGGCTGACGCCCGCCGGCGAGATCCTGCTCAGCCATACGAATGTGGTCCTGGCCCAACTGGAGCGTGCCGAGGCGGAGTTGGCCGCGTACAGCTCGGGCGCGGCGGGCACGGTGACCGTCGCATCCTTCGCGACCGGCATCGGTCTGGTGGTCGCTCCCGCGCTGGCCCGCCTCGCCACCACCGCACCCGGTATCCGGGTCCGCGTCCAGGACGCCGAGGGCGACGCCAGTCTGCCGATGGTCCTGGACCGGCTGGTCGACGTCGCCGTCGCCGTCGAGTACCGGGGCGCCCCGGCCGCGGACGACCCGCGTCTCACCCACGTCCCGCTGTACGCCGAGCCGTTCGACGCGGTCGTACCGGTCACGCACCCCCTGGCCGACGCCGGCGAGGTCCCGCTCGCCGGACTGGCCAAGGACCCCTGGATCGGCCCCTACCCCGGCAACCCCTGTCACGACGTGGTCGTCCTGGCCTGCGAGAACGCGGGATTCCAGCCCCGCCTCGAACACTCCTCGGACGACTTCCGGGCCGTCGTCGCCCTCGCCTCGGCCGACGCGGGCGTCGCCCTGGTGCCGCGGTCCGCCCTGCGCGGCATGGATCTCACGGGGGTGGTCGTCCGCCCGGTCGACGGCACCGCCCCCACCCGCCGCGTCTTCGCCGCCGTACGCCGGGGCGCCGAGGACCATCCGCTGATCCGGCCGGTGCTGGAGGCGCTGGCCAAGGCCGCGACCTGAGCCGTCGCGACCCCCGCGACCCCCGCGACCTCCGCGACGACTGCGACCCCCGCGACCCCCGCGACCTCCGCGACGACTGCGACCCCCGCGACGACCGGGCCGGTCTTCGGTCGGCCAGAGCATTTCTGGAAGGCGTGTTCCCGAAGGCGTCACTGTGATGATGTGGTCTTCCGTGCCCGCGTCCAGGGAGGCTGTCGTGTCCAGAACGCCGCAGGAGATCTTCGAGAACTACGTCTACTCCGGTTCCCTGACCCGGAATGCTGATGCCCTGGCCGAGACCTTCACCCCGGACGGCGTCCTCGAGGCACCGCTCCTGCCGGCCGGTGGCGCCTTCCCCAGGCGGCTGGTGGGGCGTGAAGAGATCCGCCGCGCCATGGCGGTGTACTACGAGCAGCTGGCGAAGGACGGCCGCGCGCCGAACCTGGAGAAGACCGGGTACGTGCTGCACACCACCACCGATCCCGACGTGTTCATCGCCGAGATCGACACGGTTTTCGACGGGGACGAAGAGGACGTGACCATCTCCCTCGTGCAGATCTTCCGCATCCGCGACGGGAAGATCGCCCTGCTGCGTGACTACTTCGCGCCGGAGCTGGTGAGTTGAGGACGTCACTGTTCCAGGGCGCGAAGGGGGAGCGACCCGGTTCCGTTTCGGATATGGGATAGCATCCCGGATATGGGAAGCGATGTGGAGGATGCCGTCGACGCGCGGCTCGCCGCCCGGCTGGCCGAGCTGCGGGCCGAACGCGGCTGGTCCCTGGGGGAGTTGGCGGAGCGCAGCGGGGTGAGCCGCTCGACCCTGTCCCGGGCCGAGCGCGCGGAGATCAGTCCCACGGCCTCGCTCCTGAACCGCCTGTGCCATGTCTACGGGCGGACCATGTCGCGTCTGCTCAGCGAGGTCGAGGCGGCACCGGCCCTGACCGTCCGGGCGGCCGACCAGGCGATCTGGGAGGACCGGGCCTCCGGCTTCGTACGGCGATCGGTGTCGCCGCCGCACGCGGGACTGCGCGGCGAACTCGTCGAGGGCCGGCTCACGGCCGGTGCGGACATCGCGTACGACCGCCCGCCCGTGCCCGGTCTCGAACAGCACATCTGGGTTCTGGACGGGACGCTCGTCGTGACGGCCCAGGACGTCGAGCACCGTCTCGCCCCCGGTGACTGCCTGCGGCTGCGGGTGTGGGGGCCGACGCGCTTCCGGTGTCCCGGCCCCGCGGACGTCCGTTACGCGCTGGTGGTGGTCCTGCCGTGACGGCCGTCTCCCGCCTCGACGCGGCACAACTACTCGCCTGCTCCGAGGAGTTGGCAGACCTGCTGTCCGACACCGTGAACGGCGGGGCCTCCATCGGATTCCTCGCCCCGCTCGACCGCGCTGCGGCCGTCGCCTGGTGGGAGGAGCGGGCGGCCGCTGTCGTCGCCGGGCAGCTCGGCGTCTGGGTGGCGCGCTCCGCGGGCCGCGTGCTCGGCACCGTCGGCCTCGCCTTCCCCGACAAGCCCAACAGCCGCCACCGCGCCGAACTCGTGAAGCTGATGGTGCACCGGGACGGCCGCGGGCAAGGTCTCGGCCGTACGCTGCTGGCCACCGCGGAGCAGGCGGCGGCCGCGTCCGGCGTGACCCTCCTCCACCTCGACACCGAGACCGACAGCCCTGCCGAGTCCCTCTACCGGTCGGCCGGCTGGACCCGGGTGGGAGCGATCCCGGACTACGCGGCGACGCCTCGGGGGGCGCTGCATCCCACGACGATCTTCTACAAGCGGACGGGGGCGGAGGCGGGGGCACTCGGCGGCTGACGCCTGACGCCTCCGGGCGCCTGGACGGCTGCCGCGGGCGCCTCGCGACCGGGGCCTCCACCGCACCGGGCCGAGATGCCCTCGCCCGGCGGTCACCGTCCCCGCCTACTCGCCGGACGGCACCCGCGCCCGGGTCTCCCCCTGGCCCCACCAGGTGATTGTCGGTGGCATTGGCTACGGTGCGGGGCATGCCGGATGCCGAAGACGTACGCCGTATCGCTCTCTCCCTGCCGGACACGACGGAGAAGGTCGCCTGGAACATGCCGACCTTCCGGGTCGCGGGCAAGATGTTCGCCACGCTGCCCGAGAACGAGACGTCGATCGCGGTGCGCTGCCCGAAGGAGGAGCGTGACGAACTCGCCCTGGCCGAGCCCGGGAAGTTCTGGATCGCCGACCACGAGGCGGGCTTCGCCTGGGTCCGGGTCCGCCTCGGAGTACTGGAGGACGACGCCGAACTCCACGACATCCTGGCCGACTCCTGGCGCCAGGCGGCCCCGCCCCGACTCCTCGACGCCTACCCGGAGTTGGGGCGCCCGGCCGACTGAGCACCCCGCGTCGAACGGTCAGACGCGCGCCCCCGCCCCGACGAACCCGCCGATCCGCTCCCGCAGCGCCCCGGCGTCGAGCCCGTGGGCGGCCACGTGCTCGTCGATGCCGCCGTACCGGCGCAGTTCGCGGCGCCCGACGCCGAGGCCGAGGACGCGGTGGGGCAGCTCGGCGAGCGCGTCGTTCGCGGCGGCCGTCGACGTACCGGCCAGGTACGGCTCGACCAGGACGACGTCCGCACGTGCCGTCTCGGTGGCCCGCCGCAGCGCCGCCGCGTCGAAGGGGCGGACGGTGCTCGCGTACAGGACCGTCACGTCGAGTCCCTCCGTGGCGTCGAGCACGGCGTCGAGCATCGGGCCCACCGCGACGACCACGCCCGCGCGTCCCTCGCGGACGGTGCGGAACCGCGTCCCGTCGACCGCGAGCCCCCGGGTGTTCGCCTGCACGGACAGCCGCACGTAGACCTTGTCGTCGCCCGCGGCGACCGCGTGCCGCAGCAGCGTCTCCGCCTCGTCGGGGTGCCCGGGGACGTGCACGGTCCAGCCGTCCAGCGTGTCGAGCAGGGCCACGTCTCCGGGTGACATGTGGGTGAAGCCGCCGGCCGGCCAGTCGAAGGACGCGGAGGCGCTCACCAGGACCGCGCCCGCGTTCTGATGGCCGAGGTCGAGCTTGACCTGCTCGAACGGCCGCTCGACCAGAAAACTCGCGAACGTGTGCACCACCGGTCGCAGCCCGGTCAGCGCTAGACCCGAGGCGGCGCTCACGAGGAGCTGTTCGCGAATCCCGACGTTGATCACCCGGTCCGGATGCCGGCGCCGGGCCTCCGTGAAGCCGTCCTTGCCGATCTCGGCGAGGACGACCGCGACCCGCGGATCCTCGTCGAGCAGCCGCGAGACGACGGGGGCGAAACGGTCACGCATGGTGTCCATGGGCTTGGTCCTTCTACGAGATGACTGTGCGGTGGAGAGACGCGGGTGCTACGGGGCAGGGGCCGGGGCGCGGGCGGCAGCCGGTGCGCGGCTGGGACCCACACCCGGGCCCGCGGGCTCACGCGGACTTCGGCTCGACCTGGGCGACCACGGCGTGGGGGCGCCCGGGGTGAGGTGCGGTGAAGGCGTCGTACAAGGCCTGGTGATCACGCCCGTCGACGGTCCGGGTGGACCACCCCGCCGCCTCGAACCGGGCGGCGATGCCGCCGGGCCGGGCATGACTGGCGGAGGAGTTGTCGATCACGACGGTGTGCAGCCGCTCCAGACCGGCGGGCCCGGCGTACGCGATGGCCTCATGGTTGCTGCCCTCGTCCAGCTCGGCGTCCCCGACCAGCACCCACACGCGCGGCTCGCCGCGCCCCTGGGCGCGCAGCCCGAGCGCCATGCCGACGGCGATCGGCAGCCCGTGCCCGAGCGAACCGCTGCCGATTTCGGCGCCCGGTACCAGCACCCGGTCCGGGTGGTGGCCCAGGGGAGAGTCGTACGAGCCGAAGCCGGGCAGCCAGTCGGCGGGCACGAAGCCCTTGGCGGCGAGTACGGCGTAGTACGCCATCGGGCCGTGCCCTTTGGACAGCAGGAACCGGTCCCGTTCCGGGTCCTCGGCCCGGTCGGGTCCGACCCGCAGTACCCGGTCGTACAGCACCCACAGCGCGTCCAGCGTGGACGTCGCTGCGGGCCCGTGCTTCTCGTCGCCGGTCATCAGTCCCATCAGCCGGGGCAGGTCCGCGTACCGGTACCGCGGGTCGTCGCGTTGCGTGGTGGTCGTCATGCCGACGATCGTGCAACCTCGACCAAACTTGAGGTCAAGCGACACTTCTCGTCCCGCCCGCGCGGGGTGCCGGCCCGGAAATAAAGCGGTGCGCGACCACCGGCCCGAGTGCGGTATTGTTTCGGTGCACGTTCAGCCAGGGGAAAGCCCAGGTCAGACGGGCACCGGGACGTGGCGCAGCTTGGTAGCGCACTTGACTGGGGGTCAAGGGGTCGCAGGTTCAAATCCTGTCGTCCCGACTCGTGAGAGTCGCAGGTGAGAGGCAGTATCGGGACATCCCGAGACTGCCTCTCACTCGTTTCCGGGGCCGGTGGGGGACCATGCGGTCAATTCCGCCCGGTCCGGGCTGACGGTCCCCAGCGGCAGAGCGCGCGGCGCCCGGACCGGTGACCGCACCGACCGCTTCGGGACGCGTCGGTGCCCCCTCAGCAGGGAAGCTGCATCTGCGCGGGAGTGACGCACCTCCCTGACAGGGGTTCCCGGGCAGCCGGAGGCCCGGTCGTCCACCCGCAGCGGAGAAAGTTGCCGCCCCGCACCGGGCCTGGGGGAACTTCACACCACGAGGAGCGCCAACTCCTCGGCTGAAAGCTTCAATTGGTGTACGAGCCGGTCGTCGGGCGCTTCGAGGCGGCCGGCCGCCCCGCACACCGCCAGCGCAGCGGCCAGCCGTCCGTTCGCGGCGCTGCGGACCGGCTGAACCAGACATGCATGGTGCGGGCCGAGCGCGAAGCGGCGGACGGCAAGCCCGTCGTCGCGTATGCGCGCCAGCTCCGCCAGCAGGCCGCCGTCGGCCGGCGGATGGTCCGGGTCCGGGTCGGTGAGGTGGACCAGACCTTCGGTGAAACCGGCCAGATGGACGCCGAAGCGCACCTGGTCCCGCAGCCGGGCGACCACGGCATGCGCGGCGGCGGGTACCTCGTGCGCCGGCCGGGGTCCCGCCAGGCTTGAGACCCTGCGGCCCAGCGCGAAACCGCGCAGATCCGGCATCCGCACCAAGTACTCCTCCTCCACCAGCACGTTCAGCAGCCGGTACGTCGTCGCGGGCGCGAGGCGCAGGGCCGCCGAGATCTCCTTGGCGGTGACCCCGGGCCCCGCCCTGGCCACCTGCTGAAGCACCGAGAGCGCGTTGCGTACGGCGCGGGGCTGGCGGCCGCTGAGAGGCAGCGTCTCCCCGCTCACCGGGGCGGCCCGGGGAACACGTCGGTGGCGCTCGTCTCGTCGTACACGCCGATCGCCCCGACACTTCCCGGATCGCGCCGGCGCATCCACAGGAACCGGGCCGTCCCCGCCGCCATCAGCGCCACGAAGACTGACGGGACGAGGGCGCCGCCGGTCGCCGCGTGGGCGAGCAGGACGGCGAGCAGTGACGGCACGCAGAGCACCGCGACGGCCACCGGGCCGCGGGTCAGCTCGCCGATGCGGTGCAGGAAGACGGGGGCGGCCAGGCACACCAGGGCGTACGCGGTGAGGAATCCGTACACGCAGAGGTTCACCAGGCGCGCGAACAGCACCTGCGGTGCCGCGCCCGCCGCGATGAGCGTCAGTGGGACGAGGACGAGGACCGGAAGGACCACGGCGATGGCGATGTGCGGGGTGCGGTGGGTGGGGTGGGTACGGCCCAGGCGGCGCGGCGTCATCCGTTCGCGTCCCATCGAGAACAGCAGCCGCACCAGCGCGGTTCCCGACGCCATGACGCAGGCGAAGAAGGAGAGGGAGACGCCCAGATCGAGCAGGGCGGGCAGCCGGACCGAGGTCTGCCTGGGCGTGGGGAGGACCTGGGCGTAGGCGGCGAGCAGGAACAGTGCGGCGGAGCAGACCACGGTCCACCGCACCGCCCGCCCCACCGTCAGGAAGGGCCGCCGGGTCTCGGCGCCCAGCGCGGCGGCGCTCTCGAAGCCGATGAACGCGGCGAAGGCGGGCAGCGCCCCGGCCACCACGGGACCCGGCGCGGAGACCGGCGGGGTGAGCTGCCGCATATCGGGATGAGCGCCGTGACGCACCAGCAGTACCGCGAAGAACGTCAGCGCCAGGACGATCGACGCCGCCTCCAGGCAGAGCGCCAGCCCGGCCGACAGGCGCACGCCCCGCACGAGGAAACACCCGACGACGATCCCGGCCCCCAACACCACGGCCGCCACCGGGAGTTCGGGTGGTCCGGGCGAGATGTCCAGACGGGCCAGGAACTGCTCTGCGTACAGCCCCGAGCCGATCAGGGCACCCATCGCGAGCACCCCGTACCCGATGAGAAGCGCGCAGCCGCAGCAGAACCCGGCGGCCGGACCCAGCCCCTTGGCGGTGAACGAGTAGAGGGCGCCCGGGGCGGCCATCCGGCGCGAGAAGGTCCGTACGCACGCGGCGACCAGCAGCGCGAGGACCGTCGCCAGCGCCACCGACCACACGGCCGAGACGCCGGTGTCCGCCCTGACCAGACCCGGGGTGGTCGCCATCGCGGCGGTCGGCGCGACGGCGGAGACCGACTGGGCGAGTACCGGCAGCGGGCCGAGCGAGCGCCGGTCGAGGCCGCCGACGGGGGAACGGCCGCGCAGCAGGGGAGAAGCAGCCGTGCCGTGGACGCTCATCAACCGCCCCTTCCGTGCCCTGGTGCCGGTGGTGCCGAGGCGCACGGTAGGACCGCTCTGTTTCGGCCGCATGAGCGGCAGATCGCCGGGGCGTGTTCCGGAACGGGAAAGCGGGCGCGGCGCTCTCCCGTTCGGTGTGCCGGGGGCTTTCACCGACGCGTGACGGCCCGGCAACGCGCGCTGTTGAGACTGCGGCACAAGCCGCTTCCGGCACCCGCGATCGCAGAGGAGCCCGCGATGACCAGTACGGCGAGCCCGCCCACCGCGACCGCACCGCCCGCCCTCCGCGGCTCCCTCGGCACGGCCTCGATCGTGCTGATGGTTCTCGCGGCCGCCGCCCCGCTCTCCGTTGTCGGCGGCAGCGTTCCGCTCGGTATCGCCCTCGGCAATGGCGCCGCTTTCCCCACCGCCTTCGTCGTGTGCTGTGTGGTCCTGCTGCTCTTCGCGGTCGGCTTCTGCGCGATGGCGCGACACGTCAAGGAGGCGGGAGCGTTCTACGCGTACGTCGACCAGGGCCTCGGCAGGCGCGCGGGGCTCGGCTCCGCCTACCTCGCGCTCGTCACCTACACCGCGATCCAGGCGGCGGTGTACGGGTACATCGGGGTGGCGCTCGACAGTCTCGTCCAGTCGTACGGGGGCGCTCATCTGCCCTGGTGGGCCTGGGCCGGGGCGGTCGCCCTGGTGGTCGGTGTGCTCGGCCACCGCCAGGTGGACCTCAGCGGCAAGGTCCTCGGTGTGCTGATGGTCGGCGAGGTCGGCATCGTCCTCGTGCTCAACATGGCGGTGTTGGTGCGCGGCGGCGAACACGGCCTGTCCACCGCGCTGATCAGCCCCGACCGGCTGACCTCGGGAGCGCCGGGACTCGCCGTCACCTTCGCCATCGCCGGATTCCTGGGCTTCGAGGCCACCGCCGTCTTCCGCGGCGAGGCCCGCGACCCCGACCGCACCATCCCGCGCGCCACCTATCTCGCCCTCGCTCTCGTCGGCGTCTTCTACGCGCTTTCCAGCTGGGCGCTGATCTCCGCCTGGGGTGACAAGGGGGCCGTCGCCGAGGCGCGCCGCGATCCGGAGAGCATGCTGATGACGACCGTGCACCGCTATCTGGGCTCGCCCGCCGAGCACCTCGCCCAAGTGCTGTTCGTGACCAGTCTGTTCGCCTGTGTCCTCTCCTTCCACCACGTCATCGCCCGCTATGTGCACTCGCTCGCCGACCGCGGTGCGCTGCCCGCCGGCCTCGGCCGCGCCCATGCCCGCCATCACTCGCCACATGCGGCGTCGCTGGCCCAGTCGGGCAGCGCGGTCGTGCTGATCGCGGTGTTCGCCCTGGCCGGGATGGACCCGATCACCGAGGTCTTCACCTGGATGGGCGGCCTCGCCAGCGCGGGAGTCGACGTGCTGATGCTGCTCACCTGCGTGGCGGTGGTGGTCTACTTCCGCCGCACGCGCAGCGACACCCGCCGCTGGCAGACTCTCTGGGCGCCCGCACTCGGCGGCGCGGGGCTCCTTGTGCTCCTTGTCCTGACGCTGCTCAACTTTCCCCTGCTGATCGGCGGTTCGGCCGCGCTCGCATCCGCGCTGCTCGGCCTGCTCGCTGCCGCCTTCGTCCTCGGCTGGGCCCGCAGGCACCGCGGAACCGTCCCCGCCGAACTGCCTGTCTCCGCGTGACCTGACATTCCCCAGGCCGGCCCCGGTCCCCGTCCCAGGAGGGCACACATGACGACCAGCCACCCCCTCGCGCTGCTCACCGCCGACGAGATACGCACCGCACGCGCTGTACTGGAGGCGGCCGGACACCTCGGTGGCGACATCCGGTTCGTCTTCGTCGGCCCCGAGGAGCCCGCCAAGGCCGAACTGCTCGCCTTCACCCCCGGCGGCCCCGTGGACCGAAGGCTGCGGGTGATGCTGCTCGACCGCGCGAACGGCGACTCGTACGACACGATCGTCTCCGTCACCCGCGGAGCCATCGACAGCTTCGAGAAGATCGACACCTCGATCGCCGGTCAACTGCCCATTCTGGACTCGGAGTTCGAGACCTGTCAGGAGATCCTCGACGTCGACGAGGGCTGGCAGGCGGCACTCGCCAGGCGTGGCCTGACTCCCGGGACCGTACGCGCGTGCCCGCTCTCGGCGGGGCACTACGGATACGAGGGCGAGACGGGCCGGCGGATCGTGCGCAGCTTCGGCTTCCACCAGGACCATGAGCAGGACCACCCGTGGGCCCACCCCGTGGACGGTCTGGTGGCATATGTCGACCTCACCGCACGCACCGTCATGGAGATCATCGACCACGAACTCCTCGCCGTGCCGAAGGAGTCGGGCAACTTCCAGGACCCCGAGTACACCGGGCCGGCCCGCACCACCCTCAAGCCCATCGAGATCACCCAGCCCGAGGGTGTCTCCTTCACCGTCGAGGAGGGGCTGCTGCGCTGGGAGAACTGGTCGCTGCGCATCGGCTTCAACGTCCGCGAGGGGTTGACGCTTCACCAGATCTCCTTCTACGACCGGGAGTTGGGGCGCGACCGATCGGTGGTGCACCGTGCCTCGATCGCCGAGATGGTCGTCCCGTACGCCGACGCCTCTCCCGTACGGTTCTGGCAGAACTACTTCGACCAGGGCGAGTACCTCTTCGGCCGGTACACCAACTCCCTGGAGCTGGGCTGCGACTGCCTGGGCGAGATCCACTACACGGACGTGACCATCGCCGACGAGCTCGGTGAGCCGTCCGTCATCCGCAACGCGATCTGCATGCATGAGGAGGACCACGGGGTGCTGTGGAAGCACAGCGACCTCTTCGCGGGTTCCGACGAGACCCGCCGCCAGCGCCGGATGGTCATCTCCTTCTTCACCACTGTCGGCAACTACGACTACGGCTTCTACTGGTACCTCTACCTGGACGGCACCATCGAGTGCGAGGCCAAGGCGACCGGCGTCGTCTTCACCTCCGGATACTCGGAGGAGGGAAGGGAGTTCGCCACCGAGATCGCCCCGGGCCTCGGTGCCCCCTTCCACCAGCACCTGTTCTCGGCCCGCCTCGACATGGCGGTCGACGGGCAGCGCAACGCGGTCGACGAGGTCGACGCGGTCCGCATCCCCATCAGCGAGAAGAACCCGTACGGCAACGCCTTCGCCCGCCAGGTCACCCGCCTCGGCGCGGAGAGCCGGGCGCAGCGACAGGCGGACGGCAGCAAGGGCCGGGTCTGGCACATCGTCAACCCCGACGTGACCAACCGCCTTGGGCAGCCGGTCGGTTACGCCCTGATGCCCGAGGGCCTGCCCACCCTGCTCGCCGACGACTCGGCGTCGGTCACCGAGCGGGCGGCCTTCGCGACCAAGCACCTCTGGGTCACCCGGCACGCCGACGACGAGCGCTATCCGGCCGGTGACCTGGTCAACCAGCACCCGGGCGGCGCCGGGCTGCCGGCCTGGACGGCCGCCGACCGCAGTGTGGACGGCGAGGACATCGTGCTCTGGCACACCTTCGGGCTCACCCATTTCCCGCGCCCCGAGGACTGGCCTGTCATGCCCGTCGACCACACGGGTTTCACGCTCAGGCCCGTCGGCTTCTTCGACCGCAATCCCACCCTGGACGTGCCGCGCAGCAGCAACGGACGCGGTCACGGCGGCGGGCCCGCGTGCCACTGACGCACGCGCGCGCAATGCAGGCCATGACGGTCCTCGGCGCGGCCCGCGCGTGGCCGCGCCCATGGCGCGACGGGGCCGGCGCGCGGCGGCCCTGTACGCGAGAACGAACCCGCCCCGCGCCCGCACCCGGACGGCGCGGGTGCGCGCCCGGTCATGACTCCGTTGACGGCGGTCACGCTGCTCGCGGGCCAGGCAGGCCCGACGGATCCCGGTGGCTTTCAGTCCAGTGCCATCACCATCTGTGAGCCCCATTCCTGGCGGCTGAGTTCGGTGAAGCCGACCGCCAGGTAGAAGGCGTGGGCCCCCGGGTTGCCGCTGCCCACGCCGAGGTGCAGCCCCGGTACGCCGCTGCCACGCAGGGCTGCGGTCAGCGCGTTCATCAGGCGGCGGCCGAGCCCCCTGCCCTGGCCGCGGGGAAGGATGTCGATGTGCAGGTGCGCGGGGTGGCGGACGTACAGGTCGTGAGGGTGCGGCCGGGTCCGGTGGAGATGGTCCACGCGGCGCCAGTCATGCGTCCTGTCTCCCGGGTCCACGGCGAGCGCGGGAGGGTAGCGGGCGCGCAGACCGGGCCACCAGTGCTCTTCCTGCCACTCCTCGAAGGAGTACGTGTCGGCCGTGGCGACGATGTATCCGAGGAGACCCTGCTCGTCGGTGGCGACAAAGGTGAGGGCGGGGTCGGCGGCCGGATAGGGAGCGGCATAGACGTGGCCGAGCAGATCGGGGTCGCGGTAGAGCGGCGTCGCGTCCCGTCCCGAGTCACCGGTCCTGAGGCACACCCGGTACATGCCGGGCAGGTCGGCCGGATGGAAAGGGCGTACGACGGCTGAACCGAAGGGGTGTGGGACCGCGGTCATCGGGCCGCCGCCGAGGCCAGCAGGAACCAGGCCGAGTGCGGGATCCACTGTTCGGTCCACCGCCAGCTGTTGCCGGTGTCCCGGTGGTGCTCGGGCATGAAGGCGATGTCGTGCTCGTCCTCGGGGCCTGAGGTGATGCCGTTGAGGATGCCGCCGGGGACGTTGGGATAGTCCGGGTGGTAGTCGACGGTGTTGCGTCCGATCCCCTTGATCATGGAGGCGTCGAAGGGGTTGAGGCCGGTCACCCAGTGCAGTTGGTCCTCCGCCAGGCGCAGCAGCCGGGGGCGCAACTCCGGTGGGCAGTCGGGCAGTTCGGCGGCCAGCTGGGCCGCGTAGGCCACCGAGCAGATGTTGGCGTTCTCGCCCTGCCACCAGTACCCGGTCTCGTTGTCGTGCGGGTAGAAGAAGCTGGTGCGCGGCGCGGAGCCGGTCGGCTGCACGTACTGGCGTACACAGCCGAAGGGGTTGGCCACCTCGTCGGCGAGGGTGGCTGCGTCGTGCATCAAGGAGAGTGCGGTCGTGCGAGCGGCCTGGGCGAGGGGGGAGTCCGGGCAGATGTCGGCGAAGCGCAGCAGGGCGACGGCCGGGAGTCCGGATTCGGCGGCGTGGAAGAACGGACGCCCCGTCACATCGCCGACGAGATAGCCGAATCCGTGGCCCGAGTCGGTGTAGCGGTCGGCGAGTGAGGCGGCGCGGCGCTCGGCGGCGTCCAGGAGTGCGGGATCGGGCTCGCCGGTGCCCGCGCGTACGAGCTCCACGGCTGCGAGCAGAGCGCAGTAGTCGTCGATGACGGACTCCTCGCCGTCGTACAGGTACTCCTTGTTGTGCTGTTCCAGATGCTCGAAGCCGCGGCGAGCGGCGGTCAGATACGCGGAGCTGTCGAAGTCACCGTGGTCGTCCAGTGTGGCGGCGCGGGCCAGGGCGGCGATCGCGAGGCCGCCTCCCTGACGGTAGGCCGCCTGCCAGCGCTGGGTGCGCACGCACTCCTGGAGCGGGGCGTTGATGACGCGCTCGTCGAGGTCCTTGGTGAGGGCGTCGAAGATCGCGGTGTAGAAGTAGCCCTCCGGGGACTGGAAGCGGACCAGGAAGTCGGCCCCGAACAGCGCCTCGTCGCGCAGACGGTCGCCGAGTGCCCGGTGCAGGCGCGGCTGTCGGTCCGCGAGGGTGTCCCGCGTCTCCATGAATGCCCAGGCGCACAAGGGAAGTTGCTGCGGGTTCATCATGCGTGTGTAGTTGAGATGGCTGAGGAACTTGCTGAAGTCGCCCGAGGCGTCGAGCCAGCCGCCGCGTGCGTCGACCGTGCGGCCGGAGTCGTCCCCGTAGAAGCGGGCGTGGCGGTCCTTGCGGTCGATGGCGCCGCTCGAGCGAACCGAGCGGAAGTAGTACAGGACGTCCGAGAGCGTGCTCTGCTGGAGGAGGGACGCGTCGACGCGGAAGTCGGCGGAGCGATCGGCGCCGTACTCGATGTGGTACGTGCCCGCGGTGCGCAGTTCGGAGAAGTCGATCCGGCGGAAGGAGCCGACGGACCAGCGGTCGACGCCTTCCACCGGGCCGACCGGCAGCTGCCGCCGGGTGCCCTCGCCGACCAGGGTCGCCGTGGCAGGCAACTCGGCCTCCGTGCCCGGGGTGTTGAGCAGCACGATCGCCTTCTTGGAGGCAGCCGTGTTGTAGCCGACGTGGCTGATCAGGATCTCTGTCACGGGACTCTCTCCGGTCTTGTGGTCATGCGAAGGCCGGCTCTCAGGGCTGGTCGGAGATCGAGTCGAGCCACTTGCGGGTTTCCTCGATCCGGCCGGGTGAGGAGCGTTTCCATACGCCGGTGCCGCCGGTCTGCCACGGGTGGGGACCGGCGAGTGGCCGGTACTCCACGCCCAGCGCGTCGAGCCGCCGCAGCTGGCGTACGAGCCTGGCGTCGAAGTCGGTAGCGTCCGGGATGCCGCCCGACCACAGGACTTCGGCGAGCGCGCAGGCGCGCGGGAAGGCCAGATAGTCCAGGTACCGCTCGTCGGGCACCCACTCGGTCCAGATCTGGAACTGCCCGCCGAGGACGTGGGCCCGCCGCTCCTCGGACCAGGCGGCCGGGGCGGGCGCGAAATGTGCCACGTCGGTCAGGGTGATCGGGCCGCCCTCCGACCGGCGTTCGGCGTCGAGGTCCGACTGGTCGAAGTTGAAGTAGGTCGGGAAGAGCGGGGAGCGCACGACATCGTGGGTGGTCGCGGCCCGCCCCGCGGCCTCGTCGCCCCGCCAGGCCATGACGATCGTGTCGGGAAGTACGCCTCCGGTGACGTATCCCTCGTCCCAGACGATCATCCGTACGCCGAGACCGGCCAGGAACCGGCCGAGCGAACGCAGGAAATGGCCGTGCATCTCGCGCGGTTCGGCGCATCCGGCCGCTGCCATCGCCGCTGCCACCTCGGGGTCCTCGGCCCACCAGTCCATCGCGCACTCGTCCCCGCCGAGATGGACGTACGGCGCGCCGGTCGCCTCGACGATCTCTTCCAGCACGTCGCACAGATAGGTCTCGCTGAGCGCGACCGGGGCGATCGAGGTGCCGCCCGCCCACACCGTGTCGAGCACGGCCTGCGGCTCTCCGGGGCGGCCGAGTTGGGGTGCTGCCGCGCGCAGGGCGGAGGTGTGCCCGGGTACGTCGATCTCCGGGACCAGGGTGATGCCGCGCAGCCGGGCGTAGCCGGCGATCTCCGCGAGGTCGTCGAGGGTGTAGTAGCCGCCGTGCGGGGTTCCGTCGTCGGGGCCGTCGGGGCCGAGCCGGGTGGAGGTGCGCCAGGAACCGGTGGTGTGCAGCTCGGGGTGGCGGCGGCTCTCCACCCGCCAGCCCTGGTCGTCGGACAGGTGCAGGTGCAGGCGGTTGAAGCGGTGGGCGGCCAGCAGGTCGACGTAGCGCAGGATCGTCCGCTTGGGAAAGAAGTGACGGGCGACGTCGAGCATGGCGCCGCGCCAGACGAAGACGGGTTCGTCCTCGACGACCCCGCAGGGCACCCGCCAGCCGTCGGGCGGCGGGGTGGCCGCGCGACGGTGCACCGCGTCGGGCAGCAACTGGCGCAGCGTGGTCAGGGCGTTCGCGACCCCCTCGGTGTCACCCGCCGTGATCTCGACCCGGGCGGGTGAGATACGCAGAGTGTGAGCCCCGGGGCCGTAGCCCTCCGCCCCGTCCGTGAGTAATACCTGTGTGTACTCAGTGGTATTGCTTGGTATGCCCGACATCGGGCCATGGAGCAGTTCGGAGAGAAAGCTCCGCACCATGGCTCCGGCCAGCGGTGAGTGGGCCCCTTCGATGGGCGCGTCAGCTGTCAACGTGCAGTGACCGGCGCTGATTTGGGCTTTCTTGGGGCGGGGCAACAGAGCTCGAAAGGCGTCCAAGACGGGTCCCAACTGTCGCCGGTGAAGGGTGATCGTCGTTCAAGTTCCGCCGCGACGCTACTTGTTGTATTGCTTTGGTTCAAGTGGTACGTTCCCCAAACTCTTCTGGTATCTGCGCAGTTCCCAGTGTCGAGAGGTCCCCATGACCGTCAATGCCGCCGCGCAGTCACGCCCGGCCGAGTCCTTGCAGGACCGGCCGGCTCATTCCCCACCGCACAAGAAGACCGGACCGCACAACAAGGCCGGGAAGACGTCGCGCGCGGCTCGCGCCAAGTCCTTCGTCACGCGCCTGCGCCAGGACTCGCCGTTGCTGGTGATGACGGCCCCCGCCGTCCTGGTCCTGCTGCTGTTCACCTACATACCGTTGCTCGGCAGCGTCGTCGCGTTCATGGACTACGTGCCGTTCCTCGGCTTCACCCAGTCGCAGTGGGTCGGCTGGGACAACTTCACCGCGCTTTTCCAGGACGACCTTTTCTGGGGCGCCCTGCGCAACACCTTCGAGATCACCTTCCTCCAACTGCTGCTGTTCTTCCCCGTGCCGATCCTGATCGCCGTGCTCTTCAACTCGGTGGCGATGCCGGCGGTGAAGAACTTCGTGCAGTCGGTGATCTATCTGCCGCACTTCCTGTCCTGGGTGATCATCGTCGCCCTGTTCCAGCAGATGCTCGGCGGCGGCGGGATCATCAGCCGCATTCTCGTCACCCACGGGATGAGCGGCATCGGCATCATGTCGGACCCGAGCACCTTCCAGCTCCTGCTCACCTCGCAGGCCATCTGGAAGGACGCCGGCTGGGGAACCATTGTCTTCCTCGCCGCGATCGCCGCCATCGACGCGCAGTTGTACGAGTCCGCCGCCATCGACGGCGCCGGCGCGCTGCGCAGGTTCTGGCACGTCACGCTGCCGGGCATGCGCCCCATCATCATCCTGATGCTGATCCTCAGGCTCGGCGACGCCCTCACCGTCGGCTTCGAGCAGATCCTGCTGCAACGCGACGCGGTCGGCCCCGGAGCCGCCGAAGTCATCGACACCTACGTGTACTTCAACGGTGTCCAGGACGGCAACTGGGGCGTGGCCACCGCAGCGGGGCTGCTCAAGGGCGTGGTCAGCCTCGCCCTCGTGCTCGCCGCGAACAAGCTCGCCCACCGCTTCGGCGAGGAAGGGATCTACCGGCGATGAGTTCCTTCGTCCACCGCCCTGTATGGCAGGGCAAGCCCAAGCCGATCGCGCTCGCGCTCAAGGGCCTCGCGCTGTTCCTGATCGCCGCCGTGGTGATCTTCCCGTTCCTCACGGTCGTCTCCACCAGCCTGGCCACCAGACAGCAGATCGACGCCAACGGCGGCTACGTACTGTGGCCCACCAGCGTGTCCTTCGCCGCCTACCGGCAGATCTTCGACGGAACCGGGGTCGCCCGCTCGATCGTGGTGAGTGTCGGCGTCACCGGGGTGGGCACGGCCTTCAGCCTCGTCTGTACCGTCCTCGCCGCGTACGGCCTCAGCCGCCGGGGGGCGATCTTCCAGCGCGGTCTGCTGTCCTTCGTGCTGCTCACGCTGCTGTTCGCGCCCGGCATGATCCCCGTCTATCTGATGGTCAAGCAGCTCGGCATGCTCGACACCTACTGGGCGCTGATCATTCCCGGTGCCGTGAGCGCCTTCAACATCGTGATCGTCCGGGGCTTCATCCAGGCCATCCCGCAGGAACTCTTCGACGCCGCGCGGATGGACGGGGCGGGGGAGTGGCGCATCTTCGCGTCCATCGTGCTGCCGCTGTCCAAGGCGGTGATCGCGGTCGTCGGCCTCTTCATCGCCGTCGGCTACTGGAACAACTACTTCGATCCGCTGCTCTACCTCAATGACTCCAACAAGTGGCCGCTCCAACTGGTCATGCGGAACTTCGTGTTGGCGAGCAGCGTCGCGACGACCTCGCAGAACACCGCGGTCCAGGACCTGCCGCCGGCCCAGTCCATGCAGATGGCGCTGGTCGTCGTCGCCACGCTTCCGATCCTGTGCGCGTATCCCTTCCTCAGCAAGCACATGTCCAAAGGCATGCTCACCGGGGCCATCAAGGGCTAGGAGACAGACAGAATGCCGATCAACCCCCAGCTCAGCCGCCGCACCCTGTTCAAGGGCGCCGCCTTCACCGCGCTGAGCGCCACCTCGCTGTCCGCGCTGACCGCGTGTTCCGACGGCACAGGGGTGAGCGCCGCCCCCGCCGGCAAGGCCGTTCCCATCCCCACCTATGTCGAGCCGGCGAACAAGCCGAAGCCCCTCCTGCCCGGCACCGCGCAAGGCGTCATGGACGTCTACGCCTCCTTCCCGCTGAACGGCGCACGCACGGTGAAGCAGGCGCCCGGCGACGGCAAGGAGTTCGAGTTCCTGGTCATGACCTACGGGCAGCCCGCCCCCTCGCTCGGCGAGAACGTCTACTGGCAGCTGCTGAACAAGGAGCTGGACCTCCAGCTCAAGCCGCTCAGAGTGCCGTACGCCGACTTCGGCACGAAGTTCCCCGCACTCGTCGCCGGCAACGACCTGCCCGAGGTCGTGTCCGTGCCGATGGGCATGAACGTGTCCCGCCTGCCCCAGCTCGCCCAGGCCCAGTTCACCGACCTCAGCGAGTACCTGTCGGGCGACGCGGTGAAGAAGTACCCCAATCTCGCCGGCATCCAGGAGGCGAGCTGGCTCAACGGCTACCTCAACGGCCGTCTCTACGCCGTCCCGAAGTCGGACCCGCCGTTCACCAGCCAGCTCTTCGCCAAGATCGACGTACTGCAGAAGGCCGGGGCCAACCCCGAACCGAAGACGCTCGCCGAGTTCAAGGAGATGGCGAAGGCCGTCACCGACCACAAGGCCGGCGTCTACGCGTTCTGCGGCGTCGTCAACGACATGCAGACCGTCGAGAACATGATGATGATCTTCGGCGTGCCCAACCGGTGGACGCAGAAGGGCGACGGCAGCTTCGTCTCCCACTACGAGCACGAGCAGTTCATACCCGCCGTCGCCGCCGTCGCCGACCTGAAGAAGGCGGGCTACTTCCACCCCGACACCGCGACCATGAGCGAGGTGCAGCGCGGCGCGCTCTTCCGCGCCGGGAAGATCGCCATCATGGTCGACGGCAACCGCTCGGTCGGTATCACCTTCGACGACCACGACGTCAAGTTCAGCATGATCCCCCCGTTCGAGAAGGACGGCGGCAAGGCCACCTACTGGCAGGGGACCGGTGCGTACGCCATCACCATGCTGAAGAAGACCAGCGACAAGAAGCGGATCGACCGCTTCCTGAGGGTCCTGGACTACCTCGCCTCACCCTTCGGCTCGCAGGAGTCCTTCGTCCTCAGCTACGGCGTCAAGGGCAGCGACTACACGGTCAAGGACAAGGCCCCCGTCCTCAGCAAGCAGGGTCAGCGCGAACAGGACCTCGGCTTCGCCTACATCGCGGGCGGACCCCAGGTGCTGTGCGACCCGCAGGGCGCCCCCGGCGTCGACGCCATGTACCACGCGTGGCAGTCCAAGGCCGCTCCGCTGCTGCTGCCCAATCCGGCCGCCCACCTCTACTCCGCGACGTACGACACCAAGGGCGCCTCCCTCGAACAGCAGATGAAGGACGCCATCACCGCGGTCACGCTGGGCCGTTCACCCGCCTCCAGCCTCAAGGACGCCGTGCGCACCTGGAAGCAGAACGGCGGCGACCGGATGGCCAAGGAGTACGCCGAGTCCGCACAGAAGGCGTAACCGCACCGCACGGCCGCGCCCCGCACGCGGCCGTCCCCAGGAAGGACCCGGATGAAACTGCGAGGCTCCGCCTCGGCGCTGGTGGTGGTGGAAGGAACCGACCTCCACCACGACCTCATCGGCGCCGCCCTGGCGCTCCAGGAGATCGTCACCGAAGCCGGACTGTCCACGGCGCGCGCCGTCGGCCTCGACCGCTTCACCGACCCGATGCCCGCCACCGCGGAAGCCGACGTGTACGTCCTGTACCGCTCGTCGACCGTCTTCGAGCCGCGCCAGCAGAAGGCACTGGCCGACCTGGTGGCCGCCGGGAAGGGGCTCGTCGTGCTGCACGCCAGCAACCTCTTCGGCTTCGGCGAGGGCGGCCTCGACGCGGACCGCACGGCGTACGAACTCATCGGGTCCCGGTACCTCTCCCACGGCGACTCCGGCTCCGAAGGCCGCTTCGACGTCCGGATCCGCGCCGACCACCCCGTCACCCGCCACCTGGACGACTTCGCCATCGACGACGAGTACTACGTCCTGGAGTACGCCGACGACGTACAGGTCCTCGCCGACCGTGAACGGCCCGACGGCTACCCCGAACCGCTCGTCTACGTGCGCGAGCACGGCGCGGGCCGGGTCTGCTACAGCGCACTCGGCCACGACCCGCGCGCCTGGGGCAGCCCCGGCTTCCGGCAGCTGGTGCGACAGGCCGCACTCTGGGCCGCCGGGCTCGACGACGTGGACAGCGTGGACAGCTGGTCCACCCGCTGGCCGCTGGGCAACGGGCGCACGATCGGAGACCGCGCATGACCACGTCCCCGCCGCCCGTGATCGCGGCGCAACTGTGGTCGCTGCACAGCGAGGCGGCCCACGACCTGCTGGGCGTCCTGGCCAAGGTCGCGGCACTCGGCTATCCGGCGGTCGAGACGATCAGCCTGTACGGACACCAACCCGCCCGCGTACGCGCCGAGTTGGACGCCCTGGGTCTGGTCCTGTGCAGCGCCCACGCCCCCTTCCCCGTGGGCGAGGACGCCGACGACATCCTCGACACCTACGAGGCGTTGGGCGCCGGCACTCTCGTATGGAGCCTGGAGCCCGAGGAGTTCACGACTCTCGACGCCCTCCATCGCGGCGCCGAGCGCATCAACCGCGCCGCCGCGAACGCCGCCGTACGCGGCATGACCCTCGCCTACCACAACCACTTCGCGGAGTTCCGCAACGTCTTCGACGGCCGCACCGCGTACGACATCCTGCTCGACGCGCTCGACCCCGCAGTGCTCCTCCAGCTCGACACCTACTGGGCCCACACCGGGGGCGTAGATCCGGCCGCACTCGCCGCGTCGCTCGGCGAGCGTCTCCTCTCCGTCCACCTCAAGGACGGGCCGGCGCGCGGCATGGACGACCACATGGTGCCCTTCGGCGAAGGAGTCGTGGATGTGGAGGCCGCCGCCCGCGCCAACCCGGCCGTGCGCTGGAACATCGTGGAAATGGACCGCTCCCACCACGACATGTACGAACTCCTCGGCCGCAGTTACGCACATCTGGTCGGGCGCGGCCTGGCCCGCGGAAAGCGGTGAGTTCCACGATGCGCGTCCTCTTCCTCGGCGGCACCGGCGTCCTCAGCGCCGCCTGCGTGTCCGACCTCGCCGGGCAGGACATCGAGTTGACGATCGTCACGCGGGGCGGTGACACGCGCCGACCCGTCCCGCCTCAGGTCAGGCACCTGCAGGCGGACGTCCACGACGCCGCCGCGATGGACGCCGCGCTCGCCGAGACCGAGCACTTCGACGTCGTCGTCAACTTCATCGGCTACCACCCCGACGACGTCGCCGCCGATGTCGCCCGCTTCACCGGCAGGACAGGGCAGTACGTCTTCATCTCCACCGGCTCGGTCTACGCCCGTCCCGCGCCCCGCCTCCCCGTGGACGAGTCCTCCGCCCGCCGCGCCGCGGACTTCGACTACCCGCGGCTGAAGCTGGAGTGCGAGGACGCCCTCGAACGCGCCTACCACCGGGACGGATTCCCCGCGGTGATCGTCCGGCCCGCGCACGTCTACGACGAGACGGTGGTGCCGCTCCTCGCGGGCTGGACGGCCATCGACCGCTGGCGACGCGGGCTGCCCACCGTCGTGCACGGCGACGGCACCTCGCTGTGGAACCTGATGCACGCCCGCGATTTCGCCCACGCCCTGACCCGGCTGCTCGGCGACGACCGGCTCACCGGCGAATCCCTGCACATCACCTCGGACGAGCTCCTCACCTGGGACGGCATCCACACGGCGCTGGCCCGCGCCGCCGGCGTCGAACCGCTGCTCGTGCACCGCTCCAGCGAGGACATCGGCCGCGAGATCCCCTGGATGGGGACCGTACTCACGGAGGACTTCCGGCATTCCCTCATCTACGACAACAGCAAACTCCACCGGCTGCTCCCGCAGTTCACGCCGGGCACGCCCTTCCGCCGGGGCGCCGTCGGCATCGTCGACTGGTTCGACGGCGATCCCGGGCGCCGGCGTACCGACAAGGAACTCGATGCGGCCTTCGACCGACTGGCCGGATGAAACGGGGCGCCCGAATGGAACAATGGACCGGAACCGAACAACGGACCGGAACCCACGCGAATTCGACACCGCAGGCAAAGCTGCAGGAAAAAGGGAAGGTCAGGACACGGTGAACACGACGCCTGAGGACACCTTGGCGCCCATCGCCGCGGACCATCACGAACCCCTGTGGGTCCAGGCCGTCGCGGCGATCGAGCAGCGGGTCAAGGACGGTTCGCTCCCGGCCGGACGTCGCCTTCCCGCCGAGCGTGAGCTCTGCGGTCAACTGGGCATCAGCCGCGTCACGTTGCGGCGCGCCCTGCGTGAGCTGGTCGAGAAGGGGGTGCTCAGGTCCTCGCACGGACGCGGCTGGTACGTCGCGGAACACGGCGGCACCGACCGGGAATGGCCCAACTTCCTGGAGTCGTTCAGCGAGACCGCGCGCCGCAAGGGCCTGACGCCCTCCTCGCTGGTGCTGAGCGCAGACGTCAGCCCGGCCTCGCTCGACGAGGGCGACGAGTTCGGGGTGGCCGCGGGGACGGAACTCTTCCGGCTGGACCGGGTCCGGATGCTCGACGGGCTGCCCATCGGCGTCGACTCCTCGCGGGTCCCGCTGAACCTGGCCCCCGGCCTGGGGCAGGTCGACTTCGCCCACGCATCCATGCTGGACGAGCTGACCGCGACCGGATCCGAACCCGTCAACGCCGAGTCGATGGTCGAGTCGCGCGGCTGTCCCGCCGACCTCGCTCCGCACCTGGACATGGCTCCCGGTGATCCGGTGCTGGTCATGGAGTCGGCGATGACGGACGCCAAGGGGCGGGTCGTGCTGATCACAACCATCACCTATCGGGGTGACCGGTACCGGCTGCGGACGTCGTTCGCGCGGGGCGGGTCGGCCTGAGGCGACGTCCTCCTACGACGTGCGAACGGGAAAGGCCGGCGCAGCGGGCTGACCACCGTCCCGGCGCCCCGGCGCCAGGTGCCCGTGTGCCGGCTGGGCGGATGTCCGCTTCCGCCCACCTCCATCCCTGCGTACGTCTCATAGCGCGAGCCGCAGGTCTCGTACGCCAAGCAGGCCTTGTGCCGCCCGTCGAGCGCTTGACGCCACCCGCAGTCGCAACCCGGCGCCGACATCGGGGCGCCCCCATGAAAGGAACTCCCGTGCCCGCAGCTCCCGAAGGGACCATTCCGTACTCCCAGGGCCGAGCGGCACAACCCGCCGCCCTGGAACGGATCGTGTCCCGCGTTGCCGCTCAACTCGACGTGACAAGCCGCGTGTTGACGGCTCGGCGTCCCGTCTTCACGGGCATCGGCGCGAGCCATGCCGCGCTCGCGCTGCCCGTACGACTGCTGGAGGAGCACGGTCTGCCCGCCCGCCGCGTACTCGCCGGTGACCTCGTGCCCGAGGCGGTCTTCGCCGACGCGGACCTCGTCATCGGGGTGTCGCAGTCCGGCCGCAGCACCGAGACACTCGACGCGCTCGTCCAGGTCGCACGCGAACACCGCGCCGCCCTGGTCAACGCGGCCTCCTCGCCGCTCGCCGAGAGTGCGGCGCACCGTATCGACCTCGGCAGCGAACCCGACAGCTACGCCTCCACCGTCGGCTACACGGGCACACTCATCGCGCTGACGATGATCGCCCGAGCCCTCACCGGCCGGCAGCCGGCAGAGATCACCGCCGAATGGGCGGGCATCGCAGGGCTGTTGGAGGAACAGGAGCGGGCGATCGCCACCACGGTCGACGAGTTCGCCGTACGAGCCGCCGACACGGTCGCCGCGGACCTGGTCGCCTCCGGGGCCGCACGCAGCGTCACGGAAGCCGGAGCGCTGCTGCTGCGCGAGGTCTGCCGGGTGCCCGCCACCGCCCTGGCCACCCGCAACTACCTGCACGGCGCCATGGAGTCGGCCGGCCGGACCCTGCACGTCACGGTCGGGGACGGCCGCGAACTCGACCTCGCCCGCACGCTGGCCGAGGCGGGCCACCCCACCCTCGCCCTCACCGGCGCACCCCTCACCGGCGCCGGCCTGCTCCACGTCGCCCCGATCCCCGGTCACCTCTCCCCACCGGTCCGCACGGTCCTGCAGACGATCGTCGTGCAGCGCCTCGCGGGCGCGCTGGCCCAGGCACGTGGCGTGGACATCGAGGACTTCGTCTTCCACCACGCCGACACGAAGAGCGAGGAGCCCGTCGGATGACCCCGACCCCGTTCAAGAACCGCACGGGCAACACCGAGACCGAGGAGCGCGGGGCATGACGACCGTCTTCGCAGGCATCGACATCGGCGGCACGAAAACCCACATCCTCCTCGCCGACGCCGTCACTCACACGGTGACCGAGGATGTCACCCTCCCGAGCACCGACTGGCAGACCCGCGACCTCCACCGGGCGGCGGACTGGCTCATCGCCCGGCTGAGCACCATCGCCGACGACGCGGAGTTCGTCCGCGTCGCCGTCGGCGCCCACGGTTGCGAGACCACCGCGCAGTGCGCACTTCTCGCCGGAGCCCTGCGCACCGCGCTGGGCGGCATCCCGGTGACCGTCGTCAACGACGCCGAACTCCTCGTCCCGGCAGCCGGGTTCGAGCACGGCATCGGAGTCGTCGCGGGGACCGGCTCCATCGCTGTCGGGCGGCATCGCGACACCGGCGTCCGGCTGTCCGCGGGAGGCTGGGGGTGGGTCCTGGGTGACGAGGGGTCGGGCTCCGCTCTGGTGCGCGAGGCCGCACGCGCGCTTCTCACCCACGCCGACACCGGCACTGACCTCTCCGCTGACCCTCTGACGAAGGCACTGCTCAGCTCCTACGGCGCGGCGGACCTCCCGGCGCTGGCCGCCGCGATGAGCTGGGACGGCGGCGTGGAGACCTGGGGGCGCCACACCCACGCGGTCTTCAACGCGGCGGACGAAGGCTCGGCCCTGGCTCGCGACGTCATCGCACAGGGCGGCCGCGCTCTGGCCGACCTGGTGATACGCCTGGCCGAGCGCGGTGCCCGCACCGACACGGTCGTCCTCGCCGGCGGCGTCATCACCGGCCGGCCGCGTCTTTGGACCGCTGTCACCGACCGTCTCGCCGACGCGTTGCCGGGGACCGCACCGCATCTGCTCACCGCCCCGCCGGCGCGCGGAGCCCTGACCCTGGCACTGAACGGAGGCCACTGACATGCGCTGGTCCCAAGTGATCTCCGCCCGCACGAGCGAGTCCGTCGAGGCCCCCGACACCCCGCCGCGCCCCGGCGAAGTCGTCGTACGTACGGTACTGAGCGGTCTGTGCACCTCCGAACTGCCCGCCTGGACGGGACACGACGGAGGCACGCCCCTCCGCCTGGGACACGAACTGTCCGGTGAGATCAGCGCGATCGGCCCCGGGGTCCACGGATGGACCGTCGGTGAATACGTCACCGGCTTCGCAACAGGGGCCCTCGCCGAGGCCGTTCACGTCCCGGCCAGGGATTTGGTCCCGCTTCCCCCCAACCTGAGCGCCGACACCGTCCTTGGCGAGCCGGTGGCCTGCGTGGTCGAGGCGCTGTCGAGATGCGGCCTGACTCCGGGGCGGCGGGTCGCTGTCGTCGGGCTGGGCTTCATGGGGCTGATCGCCGTCCAAGTGGCCGCGGCCGCCGCACCGGTTCATCTCGTGGGCGTCGACCGGCGACCCGAGGCCCGTGCCCTCGCCACCGGTCTCGGCGCGCACGCAGGGTGCGCGCCCTCCGATGCCGAACCCGGCTCCTTCGACATAGTCGTCGAGCTCACGGGATCGGCCGGTGGTCTGCAGCGGGCCGGTGAACTCACTGCGGAACACGGCGTGTTGTGCATCGCCGGCTACCACCACCACGGTCCCCGCGCCCTGGACATCGAGCTCTGGTACCGGGGCGTCACCATCGTCAACGGCTTCACCCCGCAGCGCCACCGACAGCTCCAAGCACTGCGTGAGGGACTGCAATTGATGTCCGACCGGCGGCTGACCCTGGAGCCGCTGCTGACCCACGAGGCCCCACTGGACGACCTCGACGCGGGATTCCGCCGACTCGCCAAGAAACCCGCCGGATTCGTGAAGTGTGTCGTACGGCCCGGAACGTGAACCCAGGGCAGACCGGTTCACCCTTGTCGTCGGGCCCGGGCTCCGCGGGGAGCTGCCCGCGATCCCGCCGGCACAGGGCCCGGTCCGGCTGATCGTGCCGGGGCGCGGGCACTATCGTCCGTAGCCGACCTGCTCCGCCGGACAGGCCCTAGTATTGACGGCCGTTGCCCGCTCCATTCGGCCCCGCCCCAGGAGGCGCGCATGCCCCGGACGCCATCGCGACGTACCGCACTGCACGGCCTCGTGGCCACCGGTGCCGCGGTGATCGGGCTGGACCCCTTCACGCGCAGTTGGGCGGTCGGCGCGTCCGACCGCCCGCTGACCGAACTCCCGCCGCTGGACGGGACTGTGCATACGGACGAGGCGTCGCTCAACGCTGCCGCCGACGACTTCGGTCACATCGTCCATCGGCGTCCGGCCGCGGTTCTGCGGCCGGGTTCCGTCAGGGATGTCGTCGCGATGGTCCGCTTCTGCAACGCACACGGGCTGCCGTGCGCCCCACGCGGTCAGGGCCACGCCACCCGTGGCCAGGCACAGGTCGACGGCGGCCTGGTCATCGAGACCACACCGCTCGACGCCATTGGTTCTGTCGGACCCCGGAGTACGACGGTCACCGTCGGGGCGGGTGCCAAGTGGAGCGACGTGGCCAAGGCCACCTCGGCCCGCGGACTCACACCCCCGACCTTCACCGACTACCTCGAACTCTCCGTCGGCGGCACGCTGTCGGTCGGCGGTCTCGGCGGCCAGACCCACCGGCACGGCGCCCAGGTCGACAACGTCACCGAACTCCAAGTCGTCACCGGTGCAGGAGAGTTCGTCACCTGCTCCCCGGTCCGCCACCGTGACCTGTTCCTCGCCGTACTCGCCGGACTCGGCCAGTGCGGCATCATCGTCGGCGCCACCCTGCGTCTGGTCCGCGCCCCCGAGACCGTGCGCCACTACCTGCTGCCGTACGACGACCTGCGGACCTTCCTCGACGACCAGCGACTGCTCGTGCGGGAAGGCCGATTCGCCTATGTCGAGGGCCAGGTCACCGCGGACACCAACGGGGACTTCCGTGGCTACCTCCTGGAAGCCGTCGCCTATGGACCACCCGTCGGTCCCGCCCCTGACGACAGCGCACTGTTGCGGGGGCTGCGGCACACCCCGTCCGGGGTTCAGACGTCGGACCTCGCCTACTACGACTTCCTCGACCGGCTCGCCCCCGGCATCGCCGCGCTGAAGGAGGCGGGACTCTGGTCGCACGCCCACCCCTGGCTCAACCTGTTGCTGCCGGGGCGTTCGGCAGAGGCGCTCGTCACAACCGTGCTGGACGACCTCACCCCGGCCGATCTCGGCTCAGGCGTCGTCCTTGTCTACCCGCTGCTGCGCGAGCGGCTCCACACTCCGCTGCTGCGCACTCCCGACGACCCGGTGCCGTACCTCTTGGCCGTCCTGCGCACCACCCCGCCCGACGACACGGTGACCGTCAACCGTCTCCTTGCCGCCAACCGCACGGCTTACGACACCGTCCACGCGGCCGGGGGCACCCAGTACCCGGTCGGCTCCATCCCCTTCGACCGGGCTGACTGGCGCGAGCATTTCGGCCCCACCTGGCGACGGCTGGCCACTGCGAGAAACACGTACGACCCGCGCGGAGTTCTGGTGCCGGGACAGGGCATCTTCTGACGGTTGTTGCGGATCACGCCTTCCGGATTGAGCGACGCACAGGTCGATTTCCGTACCCGACCATGACGCCCGAGCTCCGGATGCGAGGATGAGGCCCGTCATGACTGCTGGGTGGGGTTCTCGCACGCTTCGGTCCGCGGTGTTCGCGGTCGTCTGTGTGCTGCTCGCCGCCCTCGGGCACGCCATGATGTCCGGCTCCACGGTGCCCTGGTGGGCGATGGCCGGGGGAGCCGTGGTGACTGGTGGCGCCGGCTGGTCGCTGACCGGCAGGGAGCGCGGACCGGCGCTGATCGTCTCCGTGGTGGTCGTCGCCCAAGGGCTGCTCCACACGGCGTTCTCGCTCGCGCAGTCGCTGTCCTCCGGCGGGACTCAGGGCTCGGGCTCGGCCGGCATGGGCTCCATGTCGACGGGCACCATGGGCCATGACAGGGGCGCCGGTCCCCTGGGCGCCATGCACATGAGTTCCGGGCACGCGGAGTCGATGGATGCCATGGATATGGGGCACATGGGCGCAGGCCCCACGACTCATCCGGCACACGACATGGGCGCCCTGTCCGTGTTCGGCCTGTCCTCGGTCGGCATGCTCGCCGCCCACCTGTTGGCCGCGCTGCTGTGCGGCCTCTGGCTCGCGCACGGCGAGCGCGCCGTCTTCCGCATTCTGCGGGCCGTGGCCGGCCGGCTGGTGGCACCCCTGCGACTGCTGCTCGCCCTGCCCACACCGCCGCACCGTCCGCGCATCCGCGTACGCCGTGGTCACGCGAGGCGGGTGCCGCGGCGGCTCCTTCTGGCCCACGCGATCACCTCCCGGGGTCCGCCCGTGGGGACCGCTGTCATCTGAGACAGCCGGTTCCCCGAGGTGCCGCCCCGCGCGCCTCGGGCTTCGGCCGTACCTCTGCGTACGGCCGCACCCCCGCGCCGGACCACCGCGCCCACCGCCCTCCCGCCACGACGCCGACGCGCCACCGCGTCCCGGCGAGGGCTCCGGTCGGTGCGGACCCGGATGACCGAGAAGGACTCCAGGTGATCACTCCTGCCCTGCCCGCCGCGCGCGAGGCCGGCCGGCGAACGGCATCGGTCGACGAGTCGATAACCGCCTGGGCGCTGGCCGCCCGCGGTGGCGACCCGGACGCCGTCGACCGCTTCGTCCGCGCCCTGCACCGTGACGTCGTGCGATACGTCGCCCATCTGTCCGCGGACCCCCAGGCGGCCGACGACCTCGCCCAGGACACGTTCCTGCGCGCGCTCGGCAGCCTGCACCGGTTCGAGGGCCGTTCCTCGGCGCGCGCCTGGCTGTTGTCCATCGCGCGCCGCGCCGTGATCGACAGCCTTCGGTACGCCGCCACCCGGCCGCGGCCCGCCGACCTGCCGGACTGGCGGCCGACCGCCGAGCGCGTGCAGCCGCGTGGCCTGCCCGGCTTCGAGGACGGCATCGCACTCCTCGACCTGCTCGCCGCACTGCCCGACGAACGCCGTGAGGCATTCGTCCTCACCCAGTTGACGGGGCTGCCCTACGCGGAGGCGGCCGAGATCAGCGGCTGCCCCGTCGGAACCGTCCGCTCCCGAGTGGCCCGCGCCCGCGCGACCCTCATCACGCTGCTGGCCGAGGCCGACACGTCCCCGGCGCCGGCCGCCTGACAGAACGGGAGCCGGTGTTCGTCACGAGGACGGAACACCGGCACCTTGGGCTCGCCCAGGCGAGACGACTGCCGGGCCGGCGAAGCGCACTTTCCCACCGGCCCGGTGGGGAAGTCCGCTTCGCCCGCCCGGTGGGGAGGCATTCACCGCGGGCTTCGCGGGAGCCTCCCCACCGGTGGTGTCAGTGGCGGTCGTTCTTCATGGAGCGGCCGGTCTCCTGGGCTCGCTCCTGGACCTTCCCCCGGACCTTCTTGGCCTCGCCGCGCGCCTGGTCGAGCTTGCCCTCGACCTCGCGCTCGTGGTCGCCGGTGGCCTTGCCGGTCATCTCCTTGGCCTTGCCCTTCATCTTGTCCATACCGCCCTTGTCGACCATGACTTCTCCTTGGGTGGGGGGTGCTTGCCCGCCCAACGTAAGTGGGGAGGAGCAGGCCCCGCCCGCTGAAGCGTCACGTTCCGTAGTCGGGGTCCGGGCCGCTAGCGTGACCGGATGGAGACTCCACCGCGTTTCACGCTGTCCGCGTCCGTGCTCGACGCGCCCGACGCCCGTGAGCTGGCGGCGTTCTACCGGGAGCTGCTCGGCTGGCGGGTACGGGCGGACGAGCCCGACTGGGTGATGCTCGCTCCGCCGGAGGGCGGGCCCGGCCTGTCGTTCCAGACGGAGCCGCGGTTCGTCCGGCCGCGCTGGCCCTCCGCCCCCGACGCCCAGCAGATGATGGTCCATCTGGACATCGAGGTCGACGACCTGCCCGCGGCCGTCGCCCGCGCCACGGCGCTGGGGGCGACTGCGGCCGAGTTCCAGCCGCAGGACGACGTACGGGTCCTGCTCGATCCAGCGGGCCACCCGTTCTGTCTCTTCGTGCGGACCACCGACTCCGGTGGCTGAGAGGGGACTTCATGGGCGCGGGCGCTGCGGCGGCGGGGGCGCGTTCAGGGCTTGCGGGCAACTCCGGCGTACAGCGGTACCGGTTCGTCGCCATGCAAGGATTCGTCGGCAGTCGGCAGTCGGCAGTCGGCAGTCGGCCACGCGGCGCTCGTCCGCTCAACTCGTCGTACGCGATCCGCGCGCAGTCTGCCATCGTCACCGCGCGCTGCCGAGGATCTCCTCGGCCACCCGCTTGTCCAGCGCCGCGCGGACCAACGCGGCCGCGAGCACGGCCGGTTCGGTGTCGCCGGAGAGTTCGGCCAGCCGGCCCGGGTCCTCCGGGAGCCTCAGCCGGTGTGCCCCCGACAGGGCCTTGGCGTCGACGTACGGTGCCGCCTCCGGCCAGACGCGCTGGGCCTCGCGCAGGAAGATGTCCGCCCCTGCGGGTCCGATGCCGGGTACCTCCCGCAGCAGGCCGCGCAGCCGGTCGAGGTCACCGCCGGACTCGTCACGCATACGCCGCACATCACCTCCCCAGCGCTCCGTCAGAAGCCGGGCCCCGTCCCCGAGTTGGGTGGCCGTCCGCTCGTCGTAACGCCGGTAGCCGCCGGCGCCCAGCGCGTCGACCCGCTCCTGCCAGGACGCGTCTGCCATGCGGCGGGGGTCGCGCAGCCCCGCGTCGTACAGGGCACGGCTGGTCGCGACGGCCACGGAGGCGCGGATGCGCGCGCTGAGCAGACAGGCCAGTACGAGCGTGCGGTACAGCGGCTGCGGGGTGTTCCGCAGAGTGATACCCGCTTCCTCGGCGTACGTACGGCCGTACGAGCTGACGAGTTCCGTGATCACGCGTCGCTGCCGGTCGCCCATGGTGCACCTCGCCGTCCGTCGCTCGTGGGTACGCCCTACTGAGGCGGTTTGAGCGGGTCGTGGCCCAGCGTCATCAGCCGGTGGCGGCGACGCTCGTCGTCGGCCGCGCGGTCCTGCTCCTCGTCCGGCTGCTCGGTGACGGTGTCCACCACCTCGTACATCACGCTGATGTCGTCCTCGGTCAGGTCGGTACGGCGTTTCTGGAGGATCCCGAGGACGTGCTCTCCGGTGGGTGTGCCCGCGTGCTCGGGCGGGGCCTCGGCGTCCTCGAGGGCGTCCTGGACCCGGAGCCACGCCGCGAGCTCCTGGGACGTCATGTTCACCACGCGGTGGAACTCGTCCCACAGCGCGTCGAGCTCGAGGGCGTCGGTCATCGTGTCTCCTCTTCGGGCGTGCCGGGAGCCACGGGCCGAGCGGGCTCCCCGGTGCGGGCAGGACGGAACGACGGGTCGTCCACCGCCTCCCGCATTCGGTCCATGGGGCGCGGGTGCCCCGGGACGGAAGGGAGGAAACCGGCCGGATCCTCCGGTGGCGGAGTGCGGCGGTCCGGCTGCGGGGAGAGCTTCCCAGGGGGTGGGACGGCGGTCTATAGTCGAAAACTAGCAGTGCTAATTAACGTGGTGGATCGTCCTTTCGTCCGGTGTCCGTCAGGAGTCCTGTCGTGCGTCCCGTCCATTTCGCGGCAGCCCGCCGCACCCCCATCGGCAAACTGCGCGGAGCCCTGTCCTCCGTACGGCCCGACGATCTCGCCGCGGCCGTGCTCCGCGGGGTTCTCGCGGATGCGCCCGCCCTCGACCCGGCCCGGATCGACGACGTCTACTGGGGCGCCGCCAACCAGGCCGGCGAGGACAACCGCAATGTCGCGCGCATGGCCGCCCTGCTCGCCGGGCTGCCGGAGACCGTGCCCGGCGCCACCGTCAACCGGCTGTGCGCCTCCGGTCTCGAGGCCGTGACCACGGCGGCCCGCACCATCGCCGCCGGCGAGGCCGACATCGTGCTCGCGGGCGGTTCCGAGTCCATGAGCCGCGCTCCCTTCGTACTGCCCCGTCCCGACGAGGCCCTGCCGCACCGCATCGAGACCGTCGACACGCGTCTCGGCTGGCGCCTGGTCAACCCGGCGATGAAGGAGCTGCACGGGCTGCTCTCCATGGGGGAGACCGCCGAGGAGGTCGCCGCACGGTACGGCGTCCCGCGCGAACGGCAGGACGAGTTCGCGCTGCGCAGCCACCAACGCGCCGCGGACGCCCGCAAGAACGGGTACTTCGACGCCGAGATCCTGCCCGTGACCCGCCCCGACGGGGTCGTCGTCGACACCGACGAGTGCGTCCGCGAGGACACCTCGTACGAGAAGCTGTCCCGTCTCAAGCCGGTGTTCCGCCCGGACGGCACGGTCACGGCGGGCAACGCCTCGCCGATGAACGACGGCGCCGCCGGGCTCCTGCTCGTCAGCGAAGAGGCGCTCGCCGAGTTCGGCCTGGAGTCCCTCGGGCGGTACACCGCCGGTGCCTCCGCGGGCGTCCACCCG
This sequence comes from Streptomyces sp. NPDC058371, assembly GCF_042723265.1. Lineage (NCBI taxonomy): Bacteria > Bacillati > Actinomycetota > Actinomycetes > Kitasatosporales > Streptomycetaceae > Streptomyces > Streptomyces sp. NPDC058371. The sequence continues at coordinate 616,044 of NZ_JBHXJC010000001.1, forward strand.
GACGTCATGGGCATCGGGCCCGTGCCCGCCACCCAGAAGGTGCTCGGCCGCGTCGGCTGGACGATCGACGCCGTCGAGGAGGCCGAGTTCAACGAGGCCTTCGCCGCCCAGGCGCTGGCCTGCGTGGACCGTCTGGGCATCGACCCGGACCTGGTCAACCCGACCGGCGGTGCCATCGCGCTCGGCCACCCGCTGGGGTGTTCCGGAGCCCGCATCCTCACCACACTGCTGCACCGGATGCGCCGCACGGGCGCCGCCCGGGGCCTCGCCACGATGTGCGTCGGCGTGGGGCAGGGAAGCGCGGTGCTCGTCGAACGACCCTGACGGAGGCGAGGCGAGCCGAGCCGAATGACCTCGCCCGGGCCGGTGACCTTGACCGTGTCGGGCCGGGCCGTGTCGGGCCAACGACCCTGACCCGGCCGAGCCGAGACGTACGACCCTGACCGGTCGAGGGCCCGCCGGACGCCGGGCCGCGCCCGTCCGCGCGGCACCGGGTCACCGAGTCGCCGGGTCACCGGCCCGCACACCGCTGGCCTCCCTCGCCGAACGCCCGAGCCCCGTGGCGTACGACACCGGGCCGCCGAATCCGTACCCCGCCAGATCCCTGGTCCAGAGCCGCACCAGCAAGGAAACGGAGCACTCCTCCATGGCAACCCTGTCCCTCGCCGCGATCCTCGCCGAGAACGCCCGGCGCCGCCCGGACAAGACGGCGCTGGTCGAGGGCGACCTGCGCCTGACCTTCGCCGAGGTGTGGCAGCGCGCCCGCGCCCAGGCCGGTGCCCTCGTCGGGCTGGGAGTCCGGCCGGGGGACCGGGTCGCGCTGATGGCGCCCAACACCGCAGAGTTCCCGGCCGCCTACTACGCGATCGCGGCGGCCGGCGGTGTCGTGGTCCCCGTCCACCTGCTGCTGTCCGCCGCCGAGGTCGAGCACGTGCTGAAGGACAGCGGGGCGACCCTGCTGCTCTGCCATCCGGCGCAGGCGAAGACGGGGACGGAGGCCGCGCGGGCGACGGGCGTGCGGGTCGTCACGCTGGGCCCCGAGTTCGAGGCCCTCGCCGCGGACGCCGAACCGCTGCCGTCGTACGTCACCCGCCAGGCCGACGACCCCGCGGTCGTCTTCTACACCAGCGGCACGACGGGCATCCCCAAGGGTGCCGTGCTCAGCCACTTCAACCTGGTGATGAACGCGACCGTCAACGCCTTCGACGCCAACGAGATCCGCCCCGACGACATCGCCCTCGGCGCGCTCCCGCTCTTCCACGCCTTCGGGCAGACCGTCTCCATGAACTCCGTCTGGCGGGCGGGCGCGACCCTCGTGCTGCTGCCCCGCTTCGACGCGGCCCGCGCGATCGAGCTGATGGTGAAGGAGGACGTCAACACCTTCCACGGCGTGCCGACGATGTTCGTCGCCCTGGCGGCGGCCGCGGCCGCCGCGGACACGCTCCCCGCGCTGCGCGTGTGCAATTCCGGCGGCGCCTCGCTACCCGTCGCCGTCCTGGAGCGCTTCGAGGCCGCCTTCGGCACGAAGATCTACGAGGGGTACGGGCTGTCGGAGACCTCACCGACCGCGACCGTCAACCAGCCGCTGTTCGGGACACGGGCGGGCACCATCGGCCACCCGCTGTGGGGCGTGGACGTCGAGATCGCCAGGGCGGAGACGGAGGAGCGCATCGAGCTGCTGCCGCCCGGCGAACTCGGCGAGGTCGTCGTCCGCGGGCACAACGTGTTCTCCGGCTATCTGGGCCGGCCCGAGGCGACCGCCGAGGCCATGGTCGACGGCTGGTTCCGCACCGGCGACCTGGGCACCAAGGACGAGGACGGCTTCCTGCGGATCGTCGACCGCAAGAAGGACATCATCATCCGCGGCGGCTACAACGTGTATCCGCGGGAGGTCGAGGAGGTCCTGATGCGCCACCCCGGGGTGGCGCAGGTCGCCGTCATCGGCCTGCCGGACGAGCTGCACGGCGAAGAGGTGTGCGCCGTCGTCGTCCGCGCCCCCGGAGCCACGGTGGACGGCCGGGAGATCACCGAGTGGTCCAAGGAGCACCTGGGCCGTCACAAGTACCCGCGTCGCGTGGAGTTCGCAGACGAGATGCCGCTCGGTCCGAGCATGAAGGTCCTCAAGAGGGAACTGCGGACGCGGTACGGCGGCTGACCACGGCGGAAGGGGCCACCTGGCGAGACGGTCCTTACGCGGCGAGATACGTGGGCATAGCATCGGTTCCCGCATGAACACGATGACGCTCTGGCACATATCCCTCTGGGAGTTCGCCGCGCTGGCCGCGGCGGCTCTGCTCGTCGGCTTCTCGAAGACCGCGGTGAGCGGGGCCAACACGGTCAGCCTCGCGATCTTCGCCGCCGTCCTGCCGGCCCGCGCCTCGACCGGCGCCCTGCTGCCCATCCTGATCGTCGGCGACGTCCTCGCCGTCCTGACCTACCGGCGGCACGCCCACTGGCCCACCCTGTGGCGGCTGTTCCCGGCGGTCGCCGCGGGTGTCGTCCTCGGCACGCTGTTCCTCGTGTGGGCCGACGACGGAGTCGTCCGCACCTCCATCGGCGCGATCCTGCTGCTCATGGCGGCTGTCACCCTGTGGCGCCGAAGGGCGGCCAGGGACGACGAACCCGACTCGGTGGCGACACGGACGGGCCGGGTCAAGGCGCGTTCGTACGGCGTCCTCGGCGGTTTCACCACGATGGTCGCCAACGCCGGCGGTCCGGTCATGTCGATGTATCTGCTCTCCGCGGGCTTCCGGAAGCTCGGTTTCCTGGGCACCTCGGCCTTCTTCTTCCTCATCGTCAACGTCTCCAAGGTGCCCTTCAGCGTGGGGCTCGGCCTGATCGACGGGAAGTCCCTGCTGCTCGACGCGGCGCTGGCGGTGTTCGTGCTGCCGGGTGCGCTCCTCGGCAGGTGGGCGGTGAACCGGATCAACCAACGGCTGTTCGAGCGGCTGGTGATCGCGGCGACGGTGGTGGGCGGGGTCCAGCTGCTGCTGCGCTGATCGCCGTTGCCGGCACCCGACGATCCGTCTGGCGCGCGGCGATCCGTCTGGCGCCCGAAGTGCCGTCTGGCGCTCGGAGAACCGGCGGTCCGGCCCCTGGCGGTCCGGCCCCTGGCGGTCCGGTCCCCGGAGTGGTCGGGCACCCCCGGCGGTCCGGTACCCGGCGGTCCGGACCCCGGAGTGGTCGGGCACCCCGGCGGCCCGGTACCCGGCGGTCCGGCGTCCTCCGGTCCCCGTACGCTCGACGCCATGTCCCCGCACATCCTCCTCCTCGGCGGTACCACCGAGGCCCGCGAGCTCGCCGCCCGGCTGGCGGCACGCACCGGAGTGCGCGTCACCACCTCTCTCGCGGGACGGGTGGCACGGCCTGGAGCGCTCGAAGGGGACGTCCGTATCGGGGGGTTCGGTGGCGCGGAGGGGCTGGCGGCCTGGCTGCGCGAGCACCAGGTGGACGCCGTCGTCGACGCCACCCACCCCTTCGCCGAAGGCATCACGGCGAACGCGGCGCGGGCCGCGGCGGCGACCGGCGTCCCGGCCGTGGTCCTGCGCCGCCCGGGGTGGCAGCCCCAGGCCGACGACCGCTGGCACCCGGTCGCGTCCCTCACCGCCGCGGCCGAACTGCTGCCGGGCCTGGGACGCCGGGTGTTCCTCACCACCGGCCGCCTGGGCCTCGCGGCCTTCGCCGACCTGGCCGGACTCCGGTTCCTCGTACGGTCGGTGGAGGCGCCGGAGCCGCCCATGCCGCCGCACACCCGGGTGCTGTTGGCGCGCGGCCCGTTCACCGTGCCCGACGAGACGGCCCTGCTGCGCGAGCACCGCATCGACGTCCTGGTCACGAAGGACAGCGGGGGAGAGGCGACCTCGGCGAAGCTGACGGCCGCGCGCGCACTGGGCCTCCCGGTCGTCGTCGTACGCCGGCCGCCCCTCCCGGAGGGCGTGCTCGCGGTGCCCGACGTGGCGGGGGCGCTGGACCGGCTGCGCCTCGTCGCACCGTGACTGCCGGCCCAGGCGCGGGTCCTCGGCCCGAAGCGGCAGGGGCCAGGGCCCGGACCTGGGGAGTGAGGCCGAAGCGGCAGGGGCCAGGGCCCGGGCCTGGGGAGTGAGGCCGAAGCGGCAGGGTCCAAGGCCTCGACCCGGCCGGCCAGGCCGATTCTGCGGGGGCCAGGGCGTAACCCAAGGTGCGCCGGGAAGTCTGGTCGGCATGTGCTCCGCCCTGCCTACCGACCGGAGGTCCATCCCGTGGCCGCGCCGGGTCGGGGCGCAGGCGCGGGTCCTCGGCCCGAAGCGGCAGGGGCCAGGGCCCGGACCTGGGGAGTCAGGCCGAAGCGGCAGGGGCCAATGCCTCGACCCGGCCGGCCAGGCCGATTCTGCGGGGGCCAGGGCGTAACCCAAGGTGCGCCGGGAAGTCTGGTCGGCATGTGCTCCGCCCTGCCTACCGACCGGAGGTCCATCCCGTGGCCGCGCCGGGTCGGGGCGCAGGCGCGGGTCCTCGGTCCGATGCGGCAGGGGCCAAGGCCCCGGCCTGGGGAGTCAGGCCGACGAGGCAGGGGCCAAGGCCCGGACGCGGGTGGTGAGGCCGTTGGCCAGGTCTTCGGCGAGGAGGCGCTTGGCGATGCTGTCGACCGCGGCCCGGAGGTCCGCGCCGGACGGGCGGCCGATGTCCTGCTCCACACGCTGGGCGAGCCACGTGCCCCAGGCCTTGCCGATCACGTCCGCCTCGCGCCGGCCCGCCTCGGTGTGGGAGAAGAGCGAGCCGTCACGGGTGAGGTAGCCCTCGTCGACCATGCGGTCGAAGACCGGCACCAGGACCTCGGGCGGCAGGTGGCGGCGGCTGGCGATCAGCCCGAGGTTGGCGTGGCCGACCATCCGGGTGAACAGTTCGACCTGCATCACGGCCCAGGCGCCCGCGACATCGAGCCGGGTGTCGGAATCCAGGACGATCCGCCGGGCGGTGTCCAGCTCCGTACCGCCGATGATCTTTCCGACGGCGGCCTCCAGCAGCCGCTGCGAATCCGCGGTGGACGGGGACGCGAAACCCTCGCCCATGTCCGTCGACCCCATCCGCGCGCTGTCCCGCAGCTGCACCTGCTTGAGGAACAGGGCCACGACGAACCCCAGCAGCGCGACCGGCACCGCCCAGAGGAAGACGGTGTGGATCGTGTCGGCGTACGCCTGGATGATCGGCCGGGCCGCGGTCGACGGAAGCCTGTGCAGACCCTGCGGGCTCTGCGAGGCCTGGGCGATCGCGGCCGGATCGGCGGCCCCGGTCCCCGTCGCGGTCCGCACCCCGTCCGCGAGGTTCGGCTTGAGCGCGTTGGTGTACACCGTGCCGAACACCGCCGTGCCGAACGAACTGCCCAGCGTCCGGAAGAAGGTGACGCCCGACGTCGCCGTACCGAGATCGGTGTACTCGACGGTGTTCTGCACCGCGATGGTCAGCACCTGCATGCACAGCCCGATCCCGGTGCCGAGCACGAACATGTACACGGACGACAGCCAGGTGCTGGTCCCCGGGCCCATCAGGGAGAGGAGATAGAGCCCGAGCGCCATCACCAGCGCGCCGATGATCGGGAAGAACCGGTACTGCCCGGTCTTGCTGACCACGTTGCCGCTGAAGACGGACGCGATGAGCAGGCCGATGACCATGGGCAGGGTGCGGACGCCGGAGATCGTCGCCGAATCACCGTCCACGTACTGGAGATAGCTCGGCAGATACGTCATCGCGCCGAGCATCGCGAAGCCCACGATGAAGCTGAGGATCGAGCAGACGGAGAAGACGGGATTCGTGAACAGCCGCATCGGCAGCATCGGTTGGGCGGCGCGCGTCTCGACCCAGCAGAAGAGGCCGAGGGCGATCACGCCGCCCACGAACAGGGCGATGATGACACCCGAGCCCCACGCGTACTCGTTGCCGCCCCAACTCGTCGCCAGGATCAGCGCGCTCGCGCCGACCGCGACGAGGGCGATGCCCAGATAGTCGATCACCGGCCGGCTGGCCGACTTCACGACGGGAATCGTGCGGGCCGCGGCGATCACCACGACGATCGCGATGGGCACGTTGACGTAGAAGGCCCACCGCCAGGTCAGATGGTCGGTGAACACCCCGCCCAGCAGCGGTCCGATGACGGTGGCGACACCGAAGACGGCGCCGATCGCGCCCTGGTACTTGCCGCGCTCGCGCAGCGGGATCACGTCGGCGATCAGGGCCATGGCCGTGACCATGAGGCCGCCGGCGCCGATGCCCTGCATCGCCCGCCAGGCGATCAGCAGCGACATGTTCGTGGCGAGACCGCACAGGAACGAGCCGGTGATGAAGATGATCGCCGACGCCTGGAAGACCAGCTTGCGGCCGAAGAGGTCACCGAACTTGCCGACCAGCACCGTCGCCACGGTCTCCGCGAGGAGATAGGCGGTGACCACCCAGGACATGTGCGCGGCGCCGCCGAGATCCGACACGATCGTCGGCAGGGCCGTGCCGACGATCGTCTGGTCGAGGGCCGCGAGCAGCATGCCCAGCATGATCGTCACGAAGACGACGTTGCGGCGCCGTGAGTCCAGCACCGGGGGCGCGGGCGCCGGAGCTGCGGGCGGCGCGGATTCCTCTGTGGTCGTCACAGGGTCACCCTCACACCGGGGCAGGGCGTGTGCATGCCGGGAGATCCGCCCGGCGTACGTGATCGACCGGAAAGGCCCTAACCCCGCGGATGCCTGCGCAGCAGGTAGGTGTCCATGATCCAGCCCTTGCGCTCCCGGGCCTCCGCGCGCAGACGCTCGATGCGGGGGGCCGCCTCGGCTATCGGCCCCGAGGCGAGGATCTCGTCCGGGGTGCCGATGTAGGCGCCCCAGTAGATGTCGATGTCCTGGTCGGCATACGCCCGGAAGGCCTGGTGGGCGTCGAGCATCACCACCACGTCGTCCACCCCCTCGGGAAAGCCCTCCGCCAGGCGGCGCCCGGTGGTGATCTGGATGGGCCGCGCGACCCGGTTGAGCCCCGTGCGGTGCCTGGCGACGAGCGCCGAGACACTGCTGATCCCGGGAACGACCTCGTACGTGAACGCCACCGCGCCCCGGTCGAGGATCTCCTCCAGGATGCCGAGCGTGCTGTCGTACAGCGCGGGGTCCCCCCACACCAGGAACGCGCCGCTGCCGTCCTCGCTCAACTCCTCGACGATCAGCCGCTCGTAGAGGGCGGCGCGGGCGCTGCGCCAGTCACCGACCGCGGGTGAGTAGGCCGCGCCCCCGGCGGCCCGGTCGCGATCCGGGTCGCGCGCTTCGACCAGCCGGTACGTCCCCTCCGGCAGATGTGCGTCGAGGATGTCACGGCGCAGCTGAACGAGGTCGGACTTCACCTCGCCCTTGTCCAGGATGAAGAACACGTCCGTGCTCTTCAGCGCCTTGACCGCCTGCAGGGTCAGCTGGTCGGGATCGCCCGCCCCGATTCCGATGACATGAATCTTTCGCACGACCCGAGTCTGCCCCACGCCACTGACAGCCGGTCTATCCGGGTTCACTCCCGCGCAGTCGCGGCGCCCACGCCACCGCGTCGACCGCCGTACCGTCCCGCTCCACGACCCCCGCCAACCTCCGCGCCCAGGCCGCCAGTTCCGCCAGATCCATCCCGTACGGCCGGTTCTGTCCGGATTCGGCGGCCCACTGTTCGGCGGCGCCCGCCCCGCGTCGCAGCAGCCGGGCGCCGCCCGTCGTGTTGCCCCGGGCCGCATGGGTCAGCCCCACCGCGAGCTGGGCCAGCCCGCGCCACAGCGCGCGCTCGTCCGCGGGACCCGACTTCCAGGCGTCCTCGAAGACCTCGTGCGCGTGGAACGGCTTGCCCGCGGCCAGCAGCGCCTGCGCCTCGACGACCGTCTCGGCGGGGCTGCGTACGACCCCTTCGGGTTGCCGCTCCACCCCGTCCGCGCCGTACGGCAGGGGCCGGCCGAGCCCGTCCCGGGGACGGGCGTTGCGGGCCCGTCCCTCCGTGTCCCGGTCGCGTCGGTCGTCAGCCCCGGCCCTGGAAATCCTGCTCATGCTCCGATTGTCCCGCGCCGGCCCCGGTGCCGCCCCCGCGCCCCCGGCGGACCGGCCTGTGGCGTGCGGTAAAGTGCTGTTCGCGCGATCACGCGGTTCACCGCGGCGAGCGCACCGGGACGTGGCGCAGCTTGGTAGCGCACTTGACTGGGGGTCAAGGGGTCGCAGGTTCAAATCCTGTCGTCCCGACGGTGCGAAGGGTCTTCGCGGGCGAAAGCCCGCGGGGGCCCTTTCTGTTCGCACCGGTCCCGCGGGGGCCGGACCGCACCCGGAGCGGGGCGGCACCCTCGCCACCGCTACAACTGGCGCATCAGGCCCACCACTCGGCCCAGGATGACCGCGTCCTCGCCGGGAATCGGCGCGTAGGCGGAGTTGCGCGGCATGAGCCACACCTGACCGTCCTGCCGGCGCAGCTGCTTGACCGTGGCCTCGTCCTCCAGGAGCGCGACGACGATGTCGCCGTGATCGGCGCTGTCCTGGCGGCGGACGGCCACCACGTCGCCGTCGCAGATGGCCGCCTCGATCATGCTGTCGCCGCTCACGGTCAGTGCGAAGAAATCGCCGTCGCCGACCATCTGGCGCGGCAGCAGGTAGATGTCCTCGATCGCCTCTTCGGCGAGGACGGGCGTGCCCGCGGAGATGCGGCCCACCAGCGGTACTGCGGCCGGCTCCGGCCCGCGGTCGGCGTCCAGACTCGGCGCCCAGGTGGGCCGTACCTGATACGCGCGGGGCCGGTGCGGATCGCGGTACAGGACGCCCTTTCGCTCCAGTACCGACAGCTGGTGGGAGACCGAGGAGGTGCTCGCCAGCTCGACGGCCTCGCCGATCTCACGCATGGACGGCGGATAGCCCTGCCGCGCCACCTCGGTCCTGATGAACTCGATGATGGCCTGCTGGCGGCCGGTCAGCTCGCCCTGCACCGACCCGGTCCCGGGCGGCCGGCCGCGGCGTGCCCTCGCGAGGTTCTCCACCTGCGCCCCCTCCGTTCAAGATCCCGTCAGTGCGTCACCATAGCCCGCCCTCCCGGACAAAGGGAACGTCGTCCGCGTATCACGGTATTCACTCCCAGGCGTCCCTCCCCGGGCACACCGTGCGGCGCGGGCGTGACCCGCCGCACCGGCCCGGTCACCGTCCGCCGACCGCGCACGGCTGCCGTCCGCCCCACCACCTGGACGTACGCGCGGGCCGGGCTATCCTGGCCGGCGTACCGGACACGGGGTGCCCCGCACGAGGGCTGAGATCACACCCGTCGAACCTGAACCAGTTAGGACTGGCGGAGGGATGTCTCATGTCATTGCCGCATGCCCGCGGTGAGGTGGCCGTCGGGTCCCCGCAGCGCGTCTTCGACGGGCGGATGCCCGCCGCTCCCGGTGATCTGCGGGTCGAGGCCCGTGGCATCGCACCCGTCCCCGAGGACGCGCGGTACGGCAGCCCGGCCCGGCTGTTCACCGTGTGGTTCGCCCCCAACCTGACCATGACGGGCGTGTTCACCGGCACCGCCGGCGTCGCGCTCGGCCTCGACTTCGCCACCGCCCTCACCGCCGTCGTCCTCGGCACCCTCCTGGGCGCGGTGCCGACCGCCTACCTGGGCACCTGGGGCAGCCAGACCGGTGCGGGGCAACTCCCGCTCGCCCGGCTGGCGTTCGGGCGGGCCGTTGCGGTGCCGGGCGCCCTGCAGTGGCTCTCCTCGATCGCCTGGGACGCGCTGATCGGCCTGTTCGGCGGGGACGCGCTGGCCCAGCTGTGCGGCTGGCCGTTCTGGCTGGGCGTCCTGGTCATGATGACCGCCCAAGGGGCTCTCGGTGTCCTCGGGTACGAGGCGATCCACCGGCTCCAGACCGTGATGACGTTCGCGCTCGCCGCCGCCTTCGCCGCGCTGACCGCCAAGCTGCTCGGCGGCAGCCACCCCGCCGCCGTCGCCACGGTCCATGGCGCCGACCGGGCCGGCGCGTTCGTCCTGACCTGCACCATCGCACTGAGCCTCGCGTTGTCCTGGGCCCCCTACGCCAGCGATTTCAGCCGGTATCTCCCGCGCACCGCGTCCCGGCCGCGGATGTTCTGGTGCACGCTGCTCGGCGTCAGCGTGTCCTTCGTGGCCGTCCAGGCACTGGGCCTGTGGGGCGCGTCCGTCTTCACCGACCAGACCGCCCGAGGCGTCGACACCCTGCTCGGCGGCGGCGTCCTCGGTGCGTTCGGCCTGCTCGCCGTCGCGCTCGCGGCCCTGTCCAGCAACGCCATGAACGACTACAGCGGCTCGCTGGCCCTGCAGACCATGGGGGTACGCCTGCCGCGTCCGGTCGCCGCCGCGCTGGCCGCCGCCCTCGGCTTCCCGCTCGTCCTGTGGATGCACGCGGCCGACACCACCACCCGCTTCCAGAACGTGCTGCTGCTCGTCGGCTACTGGATCCCCGGATTCGTCGCGATCGTGGCCGTCGACTGGCTCGTCCGGGCCAGGGCCCGCGCCGGCGCCCCGGTCGACCTGGCCGCCGAGAACGCCCGCCCGCAGCAGTGGTGGCCCGCGCTCACGGCGTTCGTCGTCGCCTTCGCCGCCGCCGTCCCGTTCATGAGCACCAGCCTGTACGTGGGTCCGGTGGCCGACGCCCTGCACGGCGCCGATCTCGCCTACGGGGTGGCCTTCGTCGTGGCGCTCGCCGTGTACGCCCCGCTGCGCCTGGGTCTCGGCGCTACCTCGAAGGAGACCCGGTCATGACACAGCCGGCCACATCACCCGGTGCCGCGACCGCACCGGTTCCGGCAGCCGCCGTCGCGCCGCCGCGCGTCCTGACCGTCGCCGGGTCGGACTCCGGGGGCGGCGCCGGTATCCAGGCCGACCTGAAGACGATGCTCGCGCTGGGCGCGCACGGCATGAGCGTGCTGACCGCGGTCACCGCGCAGAACTCCCTCGGGGTCCAGGGGGCGTGGGAGCTGCCGGCCGAGGCGGTGCGGGCGCAGTACCGCAGCGTCGTGGACGACATCGGCGTACAGGCGCTGAAGACCGGCATGCTGGCCTCGCCCCTGCTCGTCGAGACCGTCGCCGAGCTGCTCGCGGACACCGCCGCACCCGTGGTCGTGGACCCGGTGAGCGTCTCCAAGCACGGCGACCGGCTGCTCGCCGACGACGCGCTGGACGCCGTACGGACCGTACTGCTGCGGGTCGCGACGGTGGCGACCCCGAATCTCGACGAGACGGCGCAGCTCACCGGGGTCTCGGTGACGAGTGAAGGGGACATGCGCCGGGCGGCGGAACGGCTCCTGGAGTACGGGCCGCGGTGGGTCCTCGTGAAGGGCGGTCATCTGCCGGGCGAGGCCGTGGACCTGCTGACCGACGGCCGCGAGGAGCACTGGCTGCGGGCCCCGCGCCACGACAACCGCCATACGCACGGCACGGGTTGCACCCTGGCCTCCGCGATCGCGGTCGGCCTGGCGCAGGGGCATCCGGTACCGGAGGCGGTGCGCCGGGCGAAGGAGTACGTCACGGGTGCGATCGCCGCGGGCTTCGCCCTGGGCGCGGGCCTGGGCCCGGTCGACCACGGCTGGCGGACCCGCCCGCGCCGGTGACGCGCTGCGCCCGCACTTGGTTGTCGAGGTGAGCCGGGCGCGTCTCGCCGAGCGGGTTCCTGCGGTTCGGGTGGGCACCGGGCTCCCGCGGTTCGGGTCGGCCGGGGTCGCCTTCCGCTACCGGGTCCCGGCGGGGGTCGTCGTTCGGGTCGGCCGGGACGCCTCCCGTTACCGGGTCCCCGCGGTCCTGAGTGCCGTGAGGACCAGCGTGCGGGCGACGGCGACGGTTTCGGTGAGCGATACGCGTTCGTCGGGGCCGTGGGCGAGGCGCACGTCGCCGGGTCCGTACTGCAGCGTCGGTATGCCCGCCGCCGCGTAGAGGCGCAGATCGCTGCCGTACGGCGCGCCGCGCTCCCGGGGTCCCGGTGAGCCGGTGGCGTCCGCGTGTGCGGTGCCGACCACCTCGCGCAGGGGATGCCCGGGGGCGAGCCTGCCACTGGCGAACCGGCCGCCGGGCCAGGAGACGACGGCCGGGTGGTCGCGCAGCCATGGATCGTCCGCGCACGCCTGGGCAACGCACAGTTCGAACTCGGCGCGTGCCGCGGCGGGTTCCTCGCCGAGCCGCAGTCCCAGCCTCCCGTCGGCGACGAGAAGGCCCGGCACGCTGCTGGCCCAGTCCCCGGCCCGGACCATGCCGACGGACAGGCAGTAGGGGATGGGGTATTCGGCCATCAAGGGATCCGGCACCTTGTTGCGTACGACCTCCAGCCGGGCGAGTGCCGCGCCGATCGGCGTGTAGGCGTCGATGGCGCTGACGCCGGCGTCCCGGGTGCTCGCGTGCGCGGACCGGCCGGGCACGGTGATACGGAAGGTCAGGGCGCCCGCGTTGGCGGTGATCAGGGTGCCGCCGGTCGGCTCGCTGATGACACAGGCATCACCGCGGTGTCCCCGGCGCAGGGTCCCGAAGGCGCCGAGCCCGCCGTCCTCCTCGCCGACGACGAAGTGGCCGGCCACGCTGCCGCCCGGCCGTACGCCACTGGCGCGGATCGCCGCCAGCGCGGCGATGTTGGCGACGACGCCGGCCTTCATGTCACAAGCGCCACGGGCGTGTACGACATCCCCGTGCACCCTCGGCACGAACGGGTCGCCGGCCCACTGGGCGAGGTCGCCGGGCGGCACCACGTCGACATGACCCTGGAGGATTACGGTCGGGCCGCCCGCCGCACCCGGCAGCGACGCCACCAGACCCCACGCCTCCTCACGCGGCACCTCCGCGCCCGGGAAGTCCGGGTCGGAGCGCAGGGCGGCCAGGTCCATCGGCCACAGGTCGACGTCCAGGCCGAGCCGGTCGAGATGCCGGGCCAGGTGGTGCTGGAGTTCGGACTCCGCCGCGCTGCCCGTCACGCTGGGCACGGCCAGCACGTCGAGCAGCAGTGCGGCGACGGCCGCCTCGTCGACCGCTTCCAGGGCGGCGGACTCCTCCGCACTGAGCTTCGCGCGCAAACCGCACACTCCTGTCGCCTGTCGTGCGTCGATGGGGTGTGTGGATGCTATGAGCGGGCGGAGCGTGCAATCAATCGCCGTTTGTTCTCCGTTGAGATTGCTTTCTTGCGAAAAGGCGCTCCGTGTGGCGGAATCTTGCGTGCGAGGAAGGTGGATCACATGGGCATGGACGCCATCGACGAGAGCATCGTGCGGTGCGTGCTGCGCAACGCGCGCAGCACCTACGCCGAGATCGGGGAGGCCGCCGGGCTCTCCGCGCCGGCGGCGAAGCGCCGGCTGGACCGGCTCGTCGCCGACGGCACCGTGCGCGGCTTCACCGCACTCGTCGACACCCAGGCGCTCGGCTGGCGGACCGAGGCGTTCGTCGAGGTGTACTGCAAGGGCAATCCGACACCCGGTGAGCTGCAACGGGACCTGGAGACCGTGCCGGAGGTGGTGGAGGCCTACACGGTCTCCGGCGCCGCGGACGCGATGGTCCACATGATGGCGCTCGACATCCCGCACCTGGAGCGCGCCGTCCAACGGGTCAGGGAAGCACGGGTCATCGAGCGGACCGAGAGTGTCATCGTGCTCTCCCGGCTGATCAACCGGCCGCGCGTCTGACCTCGCCGGTGCGAGCCGGCGGAACAGGACAGAATGGACAGGACAGAGGAGTCATGTGAGCAGCCCACCCCCGCCTCCCGGCGCCGTGACCGGAAAGCCGGTCGTCGTCCTGCGCCCCGCCCCGCAGCGCACCGACCGCATCTTCACGCCCGGTGCCCTGGACCTCCTCCGTGACCGCTTCACCCTGGTGGACCTGGAGGACGACCCCTCCGAGAAGGCCCTCGACGAAGTCCTGCCCGAGGCTTTCGCGATCGTCGGCCAGCCGGATCTGCCCGCCGAACGGCTGGCCCGCGCGCCCGGGTTGCGCGCCCTGCTGAATGTCGAGGGCAACTTCTTCCCGAACGTCGACTACGAGACCTGCTTCGCGCGCGGAGTCCACGTCCTCGGCTGCGGGCCCGCCTACGCACAGGCCGTCGCCGAATACGCCCTCGCCCTCGCGCTCGATCTGGCCCGAGGCATCAGCCGGGAGGACCGCGCCTTCCGCGCCGGCAGGGAGCGGTACGTCGCCGACGGCAACGCCGACGCCGTACTCCTGAACGGCTCGGACATCGGCCTGATCGGCTTCGGCAATCTCGGCCGCAGTCTGCACCGGCTGCTCGTCCCGTTCCGGCCGACCCTCCGCGTCCACGACCCCTGGCTGCCGGCGGGCGCCCTGCGGGAGTTCGGTGTGCTGCCGGCCGGCCTGGACGAGACGCTCTCCCGCAGTCGCTTCGTGTTCGTCCTGGCCACCGTCACGGACGAGAGCCGTCAACTGATCGGGGAGCGGGAGCTGGGACTGCTCCCGGACGGCGCCCGGCTGATTCTGGTGAGCCGTGCTCCGGTCGTCGACTATCCGGCGCTGCTCTCGCATGTGGCGCGCGGCCGTCTGCTGGCGGGCATCGACGTGTGGCCGGACGAGCCGGTGGCCGCCGACGACCCGGTGCGCGGGCTGGAGGGGCTGGTCCTGTCCGCCCATCGAGCGGGCGGCATCCCGGAAGCCTTCCTGAGCATCGGCGACATGGTTCTCGACGATCTGACGCTCCTCGCCCGGGGTCTGCCGCCCGCCCGGATGCAGCCCGCCGCGCGCGAACTCGTCGGCCGTTACCGCAACCGCCCGGTCGCCTGAGACCACCCGCACCGCACCGACACGACTCCCGAGAGCGCTGATGACCGTCCCGTCCCGTCCCGGCCCCGCCCTGGACATCCCCTGCGAGGGTCTGCTCTTCGACAACGACGGTGTCCTCGTGGACTCCGACCACGGCGTCGGCCTGGCCTGGGGGCAGTGGGCCCGAGCCCGCGGGCTGTCCCCGCGGGACGTCACCGCGATGGTGCACGGCCGCCGTTCGGCCGACACCGTCGCGCTGTTGGTGACCGACCCCCATGAGCGCGCGGCCGCGCTCGCCGAGATCGACCGGCTGGAGGTCGAGGCCGCGGCGACCACCACCGCGCTCCCGGGAGCCCTCACCCTTCTGGAGAGCCTGCCGCAGGAGCGGTGGGCGGTCGTGACCTCCGGAGTCACCGCCCTGGCCCGGGCCCGGCTCGCGTCGGCCGGACTGCCCGCCCCGCCCGTGCTCGTCACGGCGGACGACGTCCGGCACGGAAAGCCGGCCCCCGACGGCTACCGCGCGGCGGCGAGGCAACTGGGCCTGGACCCGGCCCGGACCGTCGTCTTCGAGGACAGCACCGCCGGCGTCCGGGCGGGGACGGCGGCGGGCGCGACGGTCGTCGGCGTCGGGCCGCGCGCCCTGGACACGGACGCCTTTGTCGTCGTACGGGATCTGCGTGGTCTGGTGTGGCGCGACGGCGTACTTGGTCTCGCCGGGGCGCAGTTGCTGCGCCGCTGATGGTCCCGGCGCCGCGAGCCGGCTGGATTCCGCGGCGGCAGGCCGCCGTTCTGCCCGAATCCGGTGCCCGCCGGTTTCTCCGGCGCCGGGGACTCGCGTTACTCGACGGTAAGAACGCCCTCTCTTTCGAGTTCAAGTGTTGCCCGACCGATATAGACCGGACGGTGAGTTCGGTGGGCTTGGATCCGGTTTGCGTCGGGCTCGAATTGCTTTCGCGGAGCCGGTTCTGACGCTTCGTCAATCAATGTGATCTTGATGGAATGTTCGAATCGGCGAGATCTCTTGTTCCGGCTCGGTGCCCTGTGCAAAGGTGTGCCCCTGTCAGTGTGCAGACAATTGGATTCTGTTGCACGCCGGCCGCGCATCTGCTCGCCCCTCGCTTCAAAAGAGCCAGCCGAGGGGGGTGCTCATGGTGCGTACCCCCCACATGGGTAGTCCCTCCGCTTCGTCGGGTGGGCTACATACCCATTGGTATGGACTAATTCCTGCGTTACCTTTGGGAGGAAAGCGGACGTGAATGATGGAGCTCAGTCGAATTCCCTCGGTCCCGCTCGTCTGTTCGAAGTCACGGATGCTCAGCTCGCGGCGGACCTGAAGAAGACCGCGGGGAAGGGGCCGGCGAACTATCCCGCCGGAGAACTCCTGGACCGGCACTGGGAAGCGGCCTTTACTTTCTCACGGCTGTGCACGAACGGCGTTCGGCCCGCCGGAATGCTCACCACCGCCGCATTTACCCGACTGTTCGGTGAGTCCCTGCGGGCGACGGGTCCGACGGCGGCCTGGCGGCCGCTGCTGCTGGTCACCGTCCGCCGTATGGCCGCCGAATGGGACAGGGACCAACGCCGGGAGATGCTCAGTCCCGAACTGCTGGCGGGCTCGGCCGCCGGCGAGCGGACCGCGCGATTCCTTCCGCCGGTGAACCGGCGTCTGCTGTCCCGGGCGTTCCAACGGCTCTCGGAGCCCGCCCGCTGTCTGCTGTGGCACACGACGGTCGAGGCCGAGGAACTGCCGGTGCCGGCCGGGCTGGTGGGCCTCAGCACGGAGGACGCCTCCGACGAACTACGGCGCGCGGTGGAGCGGCTGCGGGAAAGCTGCCTGGAGATCCACCGCGAACTGGCCCCCGCCGAGGAGTGCCGCCGCTACAACCGGCTGCTGGACGTCTCCTGCCGTCGCGGCGGCCTGAATCTCGACCGGGATCTCCGGCGTCATCTGGCCGGCTGCGCACACTGCCGCCATGCCGCCGACCAGTTGAACCAGTTCCACGGCCCGCTCGCCCTCCCGCTGGCCGAGGCCGTGATCGGCTGGGGCGCCGAGGCCTACGTCGACACCAGGCCGGGGGGTGCCATCGCGATCGTCGAGGTGCCGCGCATACCGGCCGACGCGATGGACGCGGAAGGCGACGCCCGCCTCCCGGGCCGTCCCCCACAGCCGAAGAGCCGCTCCTCCCGCGCCCCGGCGCGTCCGGAGGGCCGCCGTGCCGGGCCCGCGCAGCGACGTGCCACGAACGCCGACTCCGCGCCGCCGTCGCGCAGGGCTCGCCGTGCCCCGCGGCGCCGGAACATCGCCCTGGCCGTGCTGACCCTGAGCGGCCTGATCGTGGTCCCGCTGGTCCTGTGGGCCGGCGGTGGGTCCAACGACATGGCCGACGACGGCTCTTCGGGCACGCCTGGCACCGGCAAGGACGCGCCCGGCGGGAGCAAGTCCTGGATCGGGACCGGCGATGCCGCGGACGGTGCCGTGCGGGGCCGGCTGCGCAACGAGGAGACCGGGGAGTGCATCGGTCTCGCCGGTAAGCAGGCGGTCAGGGGAGCGGAGGCCGAACTCGCCCCGTGCTCCTCGACCGCGAGCCGCGAGTGGTCGTACGGGACGGACGGACTGCTGCGCGACCTGGCCGCTCCCGACCTCTGCCTCGACTCCCATCTCGGCTTCGAGCTCCGGCTGGCAGCCTGCGAGGGCAAGTCGCAGCCGAGCATCAACAACGTGCGCTACGACTTCACCGTCCAGGGCACGCTGGTGCCGCGCTGGAACCAGGACCTGGCACTGGCACCCGGCTCCGACAAGAGCAAGGCCCCCCTGGTCCTCAAGCTCCGCAAGGACGGGCCGGCCCAGCACTGGACCTTCGACACGTCCTCCCCCTCGCTCCAGATGGAGGCCGTCAACTGGGCGGCCGGCGACGGCCCGCAGCCGCCCGCCCTCAAGCCGGCCCCGCAGTCCGCGAAGACGCCGACGCCCCTTCCCGACCCCACGGGCAAGTCCTCGGCGCCGGCCGCCACCCCGAAGCCGGCGCCGACGGTCACGGTTCCCGCGTGGGGTGTCTGCTCCACGTACTACTACTGCTCGGGCACCGGTCAGTACGACTGGTCGGGCGCCGGCTCCGGCTACTACGGAGGCTCCGGCTACTACGGAGGCTCCGGTCGCGACGGCGGCTCCGGCTGGGACGGGGGCGGCGGAAGGCGCTGACGTCCCGCGCGGGAACGTACAGATCAGGACCCGGCCGTGCGCGCATTCGCGGTGCCCAGGAACTCCGCCCAGCCGCCGAGCGGCGACTGACCGGGGGAGAGGGTACGCAGCTTGCGCAGCACCGCCGGGTCCTGTGCTTCCAGCCATTCCACCAACTGCCGGAAGGACACCATGCGTACGTCGTCGTACGCGGCGATGTGCTCGACGACCTCCTCCACGGCGTCCATGTAGATACCGCCGTTCCACCGTTCGAAGTGGTTGCCGACGAAGAACGGGGCGCGGTTGCTGTCGTGGGCCCGGCGGAAGCCGGCCAGGTAGGTGTCGCGGGCCTGGGCATGCCAGGTGGCGAACCGGGCGCTGTCGCCGAGGGGGTTCGCGCCGGACTGGTTGGCCATCAGGTTGTAGTCCATCGACAGCACCTGGAAGGAGTGGCCGGAGAAGGGGATGGACTGGAGGGGGAAGTCCCAGATCCGGTCGCCCTGGACCTTTCCGGGCCAGATCTGCAGGCCGCCGGGGGAGCTTGCGTCGTACTTCCAGCCGAGTTCGGCGGCGGTGGGCAGCAGGTTGGCCTGGCCTTCGAGACACGGTGTGCGGCCGCCGATCAGCTCCTTGCGGTAGTCGAAGGGCAGCGGTTCGAGGTCGGTGAAGCCGGTGTTGGTCTTCCACTCGGTGACGAACCGCGTCGCCTGGTCGATCTCGCTGCGCCACTCGGCGGGCGACCAGCGGCGGACCCCGTCGCTGCCGCAGAAGTGGCCGTTGAAGTGGGTGCCTATCTCGTGCCCCTCCAGCCAGGCCGCGCGCACCTGCTCCAGGGTGGCGTGGATGTGCCGGTCGGCGAGATACCCGATCGCGGACGCCCCGACGGGGTGCTGCGGCGGTCGGTAGAGGTGCTTCTTCGACTCGGGCAGCGTGTAGATGCCGCTGAGGAAGAAGGTCATCGAGGCGCCGTGATCGGCGGCGACCCGGCGGAACCGGGAGAACAGCTGGTTGCTGAGTTCGCCCGCGCCGTCCCAGGAGAAGACCACGAACTGCGGCGGGCGTTCGCCGGGCTTCAGCCGCTGCGCCTTCGGCTGCCCCGGCTGGGCCCCGGTGTCGGCGGTGGACCCGTCGCCGATGAGCGTCACCGGCCGGGCCTGCGCGGTGCCCTTACGGTCGGCGGGCGCGCTGTCCGCACCGGAGCTGCCGCCGACCGTCCAGCCGTCGGCGGAACAGGCGGAGAGCGCGCCCAGGGCGCCGGCCGATGCCGCCGCGGTCAGCAGGTCCCTGCGTGATATGCCGCTCATGATCGTCCTCAGTTCCTCGCCACGGCTCCCGCTGTTCGGCGGGAGCCTCCGTTCCTGCGACGCGTCGCCGTGCGGGGCGCGTCGAGGAGTTGGATGTGCGGGGGCCGGGAAAAAGATCGCGGGAATCGGGACGCTTTGCCGTTCCTTGACGGATGCCGTCGGTCCGCGGGGCAGACGGCTGGGCGGGGAGCCCCGGCCAGGTGGCCGCCTGCGGGGCGTCGCCCACGTACACGCCGAACCCGCCGGGTCGCCTCCGGAGCGCACGTCGAACCCCGCCGGTCTGCAGGGCGCACCGGCGGGGTGGACGGGTGGGGAGCCCCGGTCAGGCGTTGGTGCCGGGGCGGACGACCGTCAGGGAGACCGACGAGGCGTTGCCGGACACGGGCACGTCGCCCTGCGTCCACTTCACCTTGAGCGAGGCCTTCTCGTCGGGCGGGGTGATGAGGAGCGAGGCCGGGGTGGCCGACTTCGCCCCGCTCACCTCGGGGTTGCTGAACGTCATACCGGCCGACGCGCTCCGCCCGGGAGCCAGCGTGACGGTCGTCGGCGTCTGCGAGGAGCGCTTCGGGTCGGGGCCCAGCTGCTTGCCCGACGCGTCGAGGAAGGCCGCTCCCGGGAAGCCGCGCAGCGTGCAGGTGCGCTGGGAGGTGTTGGTGAGGACGAGGGGGAAGTTCTCCTGCCCGGCGCCCGGGTCGTTCCTGCCGACCGAGGCGCGCAGCTCGGAGGTGTGGCAGCGGGTGCCGGTGGCACCGCTCCCGGTCGACGCCGTGGCCGAGCCGGACTTCGAGGCCTTGCCGGCTCGGGTCGGGGCCGTGCTGTCGGCCGGGTCGGCGGTGGGGCTCGAAGTCGTCCCCGTCGTCCCCGTCGTACGGTCGCCGGAGGCCGGCTCGGCCGTGCCGGGGAGTTTCTGCGGAGCGCCGCTCGTGCCGTTGTCGGTGCCGCAGGCGGTCAGCACGCCGAGCAGCGCGATGCCCGCCAGCAGTGCCGCCCGGCGAGCGTAGGGGGATGGGCGACGTGCGGGAACCGCGCCGGAGGGGTCCCTGTCCGCGTCACCGTGCCGGTAGGTCGCCATGCCACAACTCCTTGATCATCGCTGCCCGCGCCTCGGCGCGTGCACACGGCGCGTTGTGCCCCGTCACCAGTGTCCGATGCACTGAAGTACGGAAAAGTTCGCGGAATCGCTAGGCGAGTTCCGCTGGGGTTGCGGAGTGCCGTCAGGTTCCGACCCGAACGGAGTCCAGTACGCGGTCGGTGGCCGCGCTGCCTCCGTCAACCTGGCGGATCTGCACGTACACCTGCGGCTGCGGATCGCCGTCCGCGGCCGTGAGCCCCGCCTCCGTGACGGAGCCGCTGCCCGGGCAGTCGCTCCAGGTCCGGGTCAGCCCGTGCCAGCGTGCGCCGGTGTAGGGGCGGCTGCCGTCGTAGTGACAGCCGTTGTGGGCGATCGTACGGACCTCGGCGGTGACGTCCCCGTGTTCGCTCAGTCCGACGAAGGCCCCGCTGACCCGCGTGGTCAGGTCCTGCCACGCCGTCAGGTCGTCCGCGACGGCGAGTCCGGGCTCGTTCTCGTCCCGCAGCCCCAGTGCCCGCGGATTCCAGCCGGAGTCGCGCAACTGGCGGCTCCAGTCGTCCGGCACCTCCACCGAGACCCGCCCGGAGGCGTCCGCGACGCGCGCGGTCCCGGGCGAGGAATGCCGGGTCACCAGCGCGACGGTCACCCCGGCGGCACCGACCACGACCGCCGCGGCCAGCGCCGTGATCACGGTGCGGCGCCGGCGCCGCGGCCGGCGGGCGCCCCCGCGCGCCACCTGCTCCGCCAGCCGGTCCAGCTCGTCGGCGAAACCCGGCGCGGTGGGCCAGCGCCGCTCCCGGTCGGGCTCCAGGGCACGCATCAGGGCCCGGGTGACCTCCGGGTCCAGGTCCGTACGGAGCCGGTCCGGGCGGACGACCTTCCCGGGCGGCCCGGGGACCGTGCCGGTGAGGAGGTGGTAGCCGAGGGCGCCCAGGCTGTAGATGTCGGCCCGCGCGTCGATCCCGTACCCCGGCTCGGCCTGCTCCGGCGGGGTGTACCCGGCCGAACCCGCCGCCATGGTCAGCCCGGACGCCTGGGCCAGGCTCTTGGCCAGCCCGAGGTCCGCGAGCAGGACCCGGTCGCCGCCCGCCGAGGTGCGCAGCAGTACGTTCGACGGCTTGATGTCCCGGTGGACGATCCCTGCTTCGTGCAGCGCGGCGGCTCCCCGGGCGGCGAGGGCGGTCGTGCGCAACGCCTCGGCGGGGGGCAACGGTCCGGCCGCGACCCGGTCGGCGAGGGTGCCGCCGTCGGCGTACTCCATGACGAAGTAGGGCCTGCCGTCAGGCAGTTCACCGATGTCGTAGACCTGGACGACCCGGTTCGTGTCCGCGCGGCGCAGCAGACGCGCCTCGGAGAGGAACCGCTCCCGGACGTCCAGATGGTCGACCCAGTTCTCGGAGAGCACCTTCACGGCGACGGTGGCCTCCAGCTCGTCGTCATGGGCGAGCCAGACGACGCCGAAGCCGCCGGCGCCGAGGCGCCGGTCGAGACGGTAGCGGCCGATCCGCTCCAGGGAGTGCATGCGACTATCATGCCTGGCCTCTGAGTGACACCGAGGGGAGCATCCAGTGCAGGACGCGGCGGGGACCGAGGAGCTCGCGCTGCGTGCGGCCGGGGGTGACCCGACCGCGCTGGACGAGCTGCTCCAGCGCGTCCGGCCCGAGGTCGTCCGGCGCTGCGGGCGCTTCCTGCCCTGCCGCGAGGACGCCGAGGAGGCCGCTCAGGACGTCCTCCTCCAGGTGGCCCGGAAGATCACCACCTTCGAGGGCCGCAGCCGCTTCAGCACCTGGCTGTACACGGTGGTCGCCAACTGCGCGCGCCAGAAGTACCGCGAACTGAAGCGGCGGGCCGTCGAGCAGCCGGTGCCCGTCGACGCGGCGCAGCAGGTCGATCCGCGTACCACGAGCGTGATCGCCGGCTCCCGGGTCGACCTGCTGGAGGCGCTGGAGCGGCTGGAGCGGGAGCACCCCCATCTGGTGGCGCCGCTGGTCTACCGGGACATCTGCCAACTGGAGTACGTCGAGGTCGCCGAGCGGATCGGCATCCCGCTGGGGACGCTCAAGTCCCGTCTGCACGAGGCGCGCAGACAGGTCAGGCCCTGGCTCGCCGACGCCTCCTGAGGCCACGGCGAGCGGCCGGTCCGCACGCCCCTGGACGTCACAAGACCCTCGCGCGACATTCCTGACGCTGTATCAGGCATCGCCCCGGCCCTTGCGTTCCAACGACGCCTGGTACGCGTCAGGTGCCGCCCACAAGACCTGGACCCTCGACGCGCCGGCCGGGCGGATCGGGGTGCCCGGAGCCGCCCTCCGTGCCACCGTCAACCGCTTCAACAGCCTTGCCCTGGGCGGCAGGGACACCGACTTCCACCGCGGCGACAGCGTCTAAGACCACTACTGCACCGACCCCGCGGTCCTCCCCGACTCCTGCCTTGCGTCGCTGTGGCCGTCTCCTTCTACGCCCTCCGGATCGTCCCGGGCGACCTCGGCACCAAGGGCGGCCTGCGCACGGACGCCCGGGCACGGGTGCTGCGGCCCGACGGCTCGGTGATTCCCGGCCTGTACGCCGCCGGGAACGCCGGCGCCGCTGTCATGGGGCACAGTCACGCGGGCGCGGACGCGGGCTCGACGATCGGTCCCGCGATGACCTTCGGACACGTCGCGGCGCTGGACATCGCGGCGGGGGCCGGCGCCTGATCGGGGCCGGTGTCCGGTTCGGTGGGTTCGACGGTGCCCGCGCGGGAGCCCCGCGAGCACGCGCGGTTGCCGACACCCGTGCGACGGCGGATCCTCGGACCGTGCCTGAGGCGATCACCCGCGGGAGCAGGGGAGCGGAATGACGACCGAATCCACCGACACCACCGGCTCAACCCCATCCGTACGCCCGGCGGGATCCGTCGGCTCCGCCAAGGACGTCGGCTCCGCCAAGGACGTCGGCTCCGCCAAGGACATCGGCTCCACCAAGGACGTCGGCTTCACCCAGGGCGTCACCGAGGCAGTCGTCGGCAGCCTCCGGGACACTGCCGATCCGCGGCTGCGCGAGCTGCTCACCGTGCTCACCCGCCACCTCCACGACTTCGTGCGCGAGACGGAGCCGACGACGGCGGAGTGGGAACAGGCCATCGGCTTCCTGACCGCGACCGGACAGACGTGCACCGACACCCGGCAGGAGTTCATCCTCCTGTCCGACGTGCTGGGCGTCTCCATGCTGGTGGAGTCGGTCAACGGCCACCGCGGCCCGGCCGCCACCGAGTCCACCGTCCTGGGCCCCTTCCACCTGACCGAGTCACCGGTCCGCGCGCTCGGCGCGGACATCGACCTGGTGGGCGGCGGGGAGCCGTGCGTGGTCAGCGGCCGGGTGCTGTCCGCGGACGGCACCCCGCTGCCCGGCGCGGTCCTCGACGTCTGGCAGGCCGACACCGAGGGCTACTACGACGTACAGCGGCCGGACGTCCAGCCGCCCGGGAACGGACGGGGGCTCTTCACGGCGGACGGCGACGGCCGGTTCCGGTTCCGTACCTGCGTCCCGAGCCCGTACCCGATCCCCACCGACGGCCCGGTCGGCGCCCTCCTCCGCGCCACGGGCCGCCACCCCTTCCGCCCCGCCCACATCCACTTCATCGCCTCGGCCGCGGGGCACATCCCGGTCACCACGCACATCTTCGTGGCGGGCAGCGACTACCTCGACTCCGACGCCGTGTTCGCCGTCAAGGAGAGTCTGGTCCAGGACTTCACCGAGACCGACGATCCTTCCCTGGCGCGGGAGTTCGGCGTCGCGAACCCGTTCCGGCACGCCCGCTTCGACCTCGTACTGGAGCCCGTGTGAGCACCCCTGACGCGCCGCTCGACTTCGCTTACGAGTCCAGGCCGGCCCGGGTGGTCTTCCGGCCCGGCGCCGCGGTGTCCGCGACTCCGGACGCGGTCGCCCGGCTCGGGCTGCGCCGGCTGCTGGTGGTGTGCGGCAGCCGGGGCGAGGCCACCGCGAGGGCGGTCGCGGACGCCCTCGGCGACAGCTGCGCGGGGTTGCACGCCGGCGCCAGGATGCACGTGCCCGTGGAGGTCGCGGACCGGGCCGTCGAGGTGGTCCGGGCGGCGGGCGCCGACGGGTGCGTCGCGGTCGGCGGCGGCTCCGCGATCGGCCTCGGCAAGGCGATCGCGCTGCGCACCGGCCTGCCGCTCATCGCCGTGCCCTCGACGTACTCCGGCTCGGAGATGACTCCCGTCTGGGGCCTGACCGAAGACGGCGCCAAGCGCACCGGCCGCGACCCCGTCGTCCAGCCCCGCAGCGTCGTCTACGACCCGGAGCTCACCCTCTCCCTCCCGGTGCCCCTCTCCGTGACCAGTGGCGTCAACGCCCTCGCGCACGCCGCCGAAGCGCTGTACGCGCCCGACGTCTCGCCCCTGGTCTCCCTCATGGCCGAGGAGGGCGTACGGGCCATGGCCGGCGCCCTTCCCGCAGTGGCCGCCGCTCCCGACGACCTCGGCGCGCGCGGCCGTGCCCTGTACGGAGCCTGGCTGTGCGGGTCCTGCCTCGGTGCCACGACCATGGGGCTGCACCACAAGCTCTGCCATGTGCTCGGCGGTACCTTCGGGCTGCCGCACGCGCAGACGCACACGGTCGTCCTGCCGTACGCCCTCGCCTACAACGCGCCCGCCGCGCCCCGGGCGATCGCCGCTCTGGAACGGGCCCTGGGGACCGACGACGTCCCGCGCTTCCTCCGCGACCTGGCCGGCCGGCTCGGCGCGCCCCGCTCGCTGGCCGAACTCGGGCTCACCGAAGCCGACTTGGCGGTCGCCGCCGTACAGGTCGCCGGCCAGCCCCCGCCGAATCCGCGCGAGGTCACGGAGGACGGCGTATTCGGCCTGCTGAAAGCGGCGCTCCAGGGCGCGACCCCCTGACCGGGGCCCCGGACAAGGCCGCCTCCCGGACAGGCGTCAGTCCGTGCCCAGGTCGGGGCCGAGGTGCTCCTCCACATGTGCGGGCAGCACACGTGCATGTGCGGCGAGCATGTCGAGGAAGGCGGTCGTCAACGGGTCCGGATGAGGGCGGGTGTAGGCGGTCAGGGCACGGCGCACGGGCGGGTCGGGACGCAGCAGCCGGCCGGTGAAGTGCGGCGGGATGACATTGGCGGGGACCAGCGCGGGGCCCAGGCCCGCCGCGGCGAGCAGCGGCGCGGCGGCGGTCTGCTCGGTGCGGACCGCCGTCAGGGGGCGGAACCCGGCGGCGGCGCAGGTACGGTCGAGGATCTCGGCGAGGCCGTTGCCCGTCGCGTAGTGCACCCAGCTGCGCTCGGACAGGTCGGCGAGCCGTACGCGGGTGGCGCCCTGCCGGGCGGCCGGATCGTCGGCCGTGACGACCACGACGAACTCCTCGGTGCCCAGCTCGCGCAGCAGACCGTCCCAGTGCGGCGGCCGGGGTCCGACGGCGAGGTCGGCGCGCCCGACGGTCATCGTGTCGTGCAGTTCCGCCGAGTGCCGGTGGTCCAGCAGCCGTACCTGGATCTGCGGGTGCGTCTGTCGCCACAGGTGCAGCACCGGCGGGAGGACGCCGAGGACGACCGAGTAGACGGCGGCGAGCTGGAGCTCGCCCGTTTCCAGACCGGCCGCACGACGGGCTGCGGAGCGCGCCCGGCCGGCGTCGGCGAGGGCGGCACGGGCGTGGGGCAGCATCGCCCGGCCCATCGGGGTGAGCCGGACCGAGCGCGGCAGACGCTCCAGCAGCGGGCCCCCGCTGTCCCGCTCCAGGGCGCGGACCTGGTGGGAGAGCGCAGGTTGGGAGACGTGCAGCAGCTCGGCGGCGCGGGTGAAGGACCCGGAGTCGACGACCGTCACCAGGTATTCCAGCTGCCTCAGCGTTGCCATAGACCCAGGTTATGGCAGACGTAGAAAGCATGTCTTGGACATATCGTCGGCTGCGGCGCAGAGTCGGAGCAGAGCCGTTTCAGCCAGCCGTACGCCGTATGTCCTGTGCTCCGTGTCCCAGGGACGGGGTGCGGCACGAGTGATGAGGTGCGCCATGCCCGCTTCCCCCACCGCCCCCGCGTCCCCCACGAGCGGTTCGCCGAGCTCGGCGTCCGCAGCTCCACCGGCCTCGGCCGCCGCTTCGCCGTCCGCGGCGACCGCCGGTCCTTCGGGTCTCGAAGGGCGACGGATCGTCGTGATCGGGGCGGGGTCCCGCATGGGCCGGGCCCTGGCCGTGCGGGCGTCGTCGGCGGGCGCCGAGCTGATCCTCGCGGGCCCGGACCTCGGCAAGCTGAAGCTGACGGCCGACGAGCTGCCCGGAGCGGTCAGGATCCTGGCCCTTGACCTCATGGACGAGGACTCGATCGTCGGGTTCGCCGCCGAGGCGGGGGAGTTCGACCACCTGGTGTCGACCGCGGCGATGCCCGCCAACGGGCCGGTCGCCGAACTCGAACTCGCCGCGGTGCAGCGGGCGTTCACCGCCAAGGTGACCGGTCCGCTGATGCTCGCCAAGCACCTGGCCGGTCAGGTGCGCGAGGGCGGCTCGTTCACCTTCTTCTCCGGTGTGGCGGCATGGCGTCCCGCGCCCGGCCGGGTCGTGATGGCCACCACGAACGGCGCACTGGCATTCCTGGTGGAGGCGCTCGCGGTGGAACTCGCTCCGCTGCGGGTGAACGCCGTCTCGCCCGGCATCGTCGACTCCGGGGCCTGGGACGGCATGGGGGACGGCAAGGAGCCGTTCCTGCGCCAGGTCGCCGAGCAGAACCCCGCCCGCCGCGTCGGCACCCCCGACGACATCGTCCAGGCGGTGCTGTTCACGCTCACCAACCCGTACGTCACCGGCACCGTGGTGCACGTGGACGGCGGCGGACGGCTCGCCTGACCGGCGCGGGTCACCCGGGACACGGACGCATGAGCACGCACGAGGTGGACGAGTTGCCACTCGCCGGCGAACCGGTCGCCGACGGCTTCCACGGCTGGTCGCCCCAGCTGCGCGAGGAATTCCGGCACAACGCCTTCAACGGCCAGGTCGGCCGGACACTCCTCAGCGAGACCGAACGGGTGCGGGTGTGGGAGATCCGCCTCGCCCCCGGCGAGCGGGTGCCGGCGCACCGGCATGTCCTCGACTACTTCTGGACGGCGGTGACCGGCGGCCGCAGCCGCCAGCACACCGGCGACGGCACCACCCGGGAGGTGGAGTACGGTCCCGGCGAGACCCGGCACTTCTCGTTCCGCCCCGGCCAGTACCTGCTCCACGACCTGGAGAACGTGGGTCCCACGACCTTGATCTTCACCACCGTCGAGTTCAAGGACAGCGACAACGCGCCTCTGTCTCTGGGGAGTTGAGGAGGGCCCTCATCCTCTCCGGGACGCGCCCTCCGCCCCCGGGCGAGCCCCTTCACCCGGCCCACGTGCGAGTGGCCGACGTCTGCCGCGCACGGGGAGCGCGCCCCGGACGCGACGGCGCTCATCGGTGGCCGGGAGAACGGGGCGGACGGACGGGCGGTCCCGCTGGGATCCGTGGAGGACGCGGAACCCAGGAGGATCGACGTATGAGCCTGCCGACCCTCCAGGAACCCGGCGCTCGCACCGCCAATTGGCCCGCACCGACAGGCCAACGGGGGATCTTGTTCACCCGGACAGCCGGGACAAAGGGGGCATTCACCCCCGACGTGTTGAAGATATGCACATGACCTACATGAAGCGCACCACCACGGTGCTCACCGGCCTCCTGCTGAGCGTCGCCGTCCTCGGTGGCACGACGGCGACCGCCCACGCCGCAGAGAGCGTGAACCCCCGCGACAGCTCCCACTACGGCGACTACAAGGAATGCGCCAACAACGACTTCGGCGTGACCCTCCTCGGGATTCCTCTCCTGGGGCTGCTGATCCCGGACAAGTGCTGACCTGTTCCACCCGGGACGCGCGGAGCTCTTCGGCTCCGCGCGTCCCTCTTTTGCGTGGGTCTTTCGCGTGCTCCGCCCCCAACTGGCCCGTTCCTCGCGTTGGTTGATCCGTCATCACTCTGACACCCCCTGATGCTTGTGCTGTCGACCGCTGCCCGAAAAGCTGATCTGGGCATGCCAATACGACCGCCTGCCCCCACCCCGCGGTCGACCAGGAGGACGCAGTAGTGAAGACAAGCTCGCGTATCGGCAAGGTCTCGTTCATCCTCGGCAGCGCGGTCGCGCTCGTCGTCGCCCTCCCGGGCAGCGCGCTCGCCGACCCGCCCAAGGCCCTGCCCGCCAACGCGGACGGGCTGGAGCAGACCTTCCAGCCGGCCTACGACTACGACACGGACGGCTGTTACCCCACCCCGGCCATCGGCCCCGACGGGACGATCAACCCGGGCCTCAACCCGAGCGGTGCGCTGAACGGCCAGTGCCGTGACTCCTGGGACCTCGACAACACCAACGGGTACTCCCGCGAGAAGTGCAACAACGGCTGGTGCGCGATCATGTACGGCCTGTACTTCGAGAAGGACCAGGCCGTGGTCGGCAGCAGTCTCGGCGGCCACCGCAACGACTGGGAACACGTCGTGGTGTGGGTGCAGAACAACCAGGCCCAGTACGTCTCGACCTCGGCCCACGGCAACTTCAACGTCTACTCGCGTGACCAGATGCGGTGGGACGGCACGCACCCCAAGGTCGTCTACCACAAGGACGGCGTGGGCACGCACTGCTTCCGCCCGGCGAACTCCAACGACGAGCCGCCGGAGAACCACTACCACTCCTGGCAGTTCCCGAGGCTGGTCGGCTGGAACGGCTATCCCGCGGGCCTCCGCGACAAGCTGAGCCAGGCCAACTTCGGCAGCGCGGTCTTCGGCCTCAAGGACGGCAACTTCAACTACCACCTGGAGAAGGCCAAGCCGGCCGGCATCGCCTTCGACCCGAACGCCTGACGAACCCGGGGCGGTGGTGGCCGCACCGCGTCCACCACCGCCGACGGTTGCTAGGGCGTGTCAGGCGTCGCAGGGCAGACGGGACTTTGCGGACCCGCCCTAGCGGGTGAGCAGCTCATCCTGCCGGCGGGGCGGGGTGCCGTCGTGCCACGGGAGCACCGCACCGAAGCGCACGAGTTCGCCGTACGTCGCCGGGTCCACCTCCGCGGACAGCAGCAGGTCGAGCACCGCGACCGCGGCCTGCGCCGGGGTCTGGGCCTGGCTGAAGTCCGCGAACCACGGCCGGGACAGGGCGGTGTCCACGAGTCCGGGGCAGACCGCCGCGACGAGGATGTTCCGCCGCAGGTCGGCAGTGCGCCGCTGCGCCGCCACCGCCCGTACGGCGGCGACCTGGGCCACCTTGGACGGCACGTTGATCCAGCGCGGCCAGCCCAGTTCCTCCGCCGTGCCGTCGTGAAGGGCGGACCGCCAGGACTCGACGGCCTTCTCGACGTCGTCCAGTGAGGCGCCGTCGAACAGCTGGTGAAGCGGTGGTTCCAGATGGCCGAGCGTGCCCAGGGAGCTGGCCACCACGATCAGGCGGCCGCCCGGGCGCAGCACCGGCCCGAACGAGCGCAGTACGGCGTGCGCGCCCCTGTTGGCGACATCGATGAACGCGTCGGCCTGTTCGGACTGCGGGCGGTCGGGGGTGAGTGGGGCGCAGGCGTTGGACACCACGAGGTCCACCCCGCCGTACCGGTCGCCGAGTTCGGCGGCCAGCCGGGCCACCGCGTCGGCGTCCGTGACGTCCAGCACCCGTCCTTCCACCCGGCTCCTGGTGGCCGGGTCCTCGCGGACCGGATCGGCGGCGTCCGAGACCCGCTGTGCGTTGCGTCCGGTGAGCAGGACCAGGTCGTCGGGGCCCAGCCGGGCGGCCAGTCCCTCGACGAGCGCCCTGCCGAGTCCCTGGTTGGCACCGGTGACGAGAGCGAATCGTGCAGCTGTCATGCCACCAGGCTAGGAAGTCCGCGCCCATGCGGCCAACGAAACTTCGGCACGCCGGGTATGCGCAAAAGTCATGGATGAAAGTCATGGATGGCCGACGTCGCCCACGCAGACCGAGACGCCCCGTCCCGGCACCGAGGCCGATCCGCCCGGACCACGCACCGCCGACATCGGCGGCAGTCCTCGTCCCCCTGGCCGGAACCTCGCCTCCGCCGTCGAGCCGGCCGCCGGCCCGGCAAGGCCTTCGTCCGGCGTGCGGTAGGGTTTACCTGCGCGATCACGTGGGTCACCACGGGCAGCGCACCGGGACGTGGCGCAGCTTGGTAGCGCACTTGACTGGGGGTCAAGGGGTCGCAGGTTCAAATCCTGTCGTCCCGACTCGAAAGAGTCGGAGGTCAGAGGCCGTATCGGAGGGTTCCGGTACGGCCTTTTGATCGTTTTCGGGGCCAGTTGGGGAACAAACCCCTCGGCGGAACCTGCGGCCCACCCTGACCGGTCGAGCCGCAGTCGGCAGAGGCGCAGATCAGATGTCCGGCCCGATGCACGTCGTCACTCGACGGGGCGACTCAGGTCGAACTGGCGCGGCGGTCGGGGCGAGGCCGTCACGGGGTGCGGGGGTTTCCGCCCGGAGGCGGCGTCGGTGCTACGCCACCACGTATCCCTCGGTCCACTCGTCCTCGTCGAGGACGGACTCCTGGATGTAGAAGCAGTCGGGTTCGTCCGCGAATCCGGGGAGCCGCCGGGCCCTCTCGATGCGTTCGCGCGCGGCCTCGCGGCTCGAATACGTGCCGAGGTGTTTGACGTCGTCACCGGCCCCCTCGTCGGACCAGAAGTCGTCGGGTTTGGTGAAGTGGCGGACCTCGCCGTCCTCTTCGGCGAGATGATGCACATGCCACAGCAGGTAGACCGC
This sequence comes from Streptomyces sp. NPDC058371, assembly GCF_042723265.1. NCBI lineage: Bacteria > Bacillati > Actinomycetota > Actinomycetes > Kitasatosporales > Streptomycetaceae > Streptomyces > Streptomyces sp. NPDC058371. The sequence goes on from NZ_JBHXJC010000001.1 coordinate 647,065, forward strand.
GGTGGTTCCAGCCATCGTTGGCATGCCTTTCGTTCTGTCGTCTCGTAGCCGGTTTCGCCGTTCTGCCGGTTCCCGTCGTCGGCGTCACGGTCTCAGGCCCGGTCCCCACGTCACCGAGCCGCCCCCGTGCTGCTGCGGGGTGTGCGGCGCGGGGGGAGCAGTGGGCGGACGGTGGGGGGAATGTCGATGTTCATGAACTGGGCCCAGTCGCGGCCGGAGCCGGTGGCCCATAAGGGGTCCAGGTCGGGATCGTGGGCGATCCAGTCACCGGTGAGCGTGCTGTCGGCCGCGCGCCAGCTGTGGTCGAGTTGGTGGAGGGCCGACCGGGTGCAGTCCTCCTGCCAGTCGCACCGGGCGTAACCCGTCGGCAGGCTCTCGTCGGGGAGGGTCGCGGCGAGGGCGAGGAAGCACGCCGCGTTGTAGTGGGTCATCCAGCCCGCGGATCCCTTGCGTTCCGGGCCCCAGTGGCGGGCGGTGGCCCGGGGGTTGGTCCGGATGCCGTGGGTGGTGGCGTCGTGAGCGGAACGTGCCGTGCTGTGGTCCGCGTGCAGCAGCCTGCGCATCCCCGTGCCGCGCGCCGGGAACCACGTCCGCACCAGGATCTCCCGGGCCACGATGTCGAATGCGGTGCTCACGTCACGCTGCCGTCGCCCGGTGGCGCCGGCGGAGGTGTCGGCGCGAGCGCGGTGATGGCTCTGCGGCAGGTTGTGCGCGGCGAGCGCGATGCGGATGGCTCCCAGGAACGTACGGCGCTGCGAGCGCCTCGCCGGCAGGGGGAGGGGCATCAGCCAGGCGCCCCAGTAGCGGCGTTCTCCGCTGTTGGACCAGCCCCCGGGGATGCTGCTGCGCAGCCAGTTGCGTAACAGCGGGCGCAGCCGCAACCGCAGGCAGATGTCCGCGAGATGAGCCCTCGCCAGAACGGCCGGTTCCTCGAGTCGGGCCATGTCCTCGGGCCGCAGGTTCCGGTCGCGCAGCAGCGGCCGGGCGGCACGCGAGTAGGCGATCGCCATCCGGTACGCGGTCTCGATGTGTTCCGGCCACAGCTCCGTGCAGCGCTGGTAGATGGCGATCGCGCGCTGGTAGTCGTCCGGGTGATGGGCGTGCATCAGCTCGATGAGCGCCGCCTCACCGTGCCGTATGAGCAGATTGCCCGGTGCGAACTTGACGGCCCGGGTGAACGCGAGCAGCGCCTCGGTGTAGTCCGCGCCGGGGCTCTGCTCGCCGGCCCGGGACTGTGCGTCGCGGCGCTGTTCGTCCACGCCCCTGCGGTAGTGGGTCAGGGCGTGCCCCTCCGCGTCCCACCGCTCCCAGCGCGGAATGCGGCGCAGCATCTGCGGCTGGTTGCGCACCTGCACGATGCAGTAGACGGCGATCTTCTCCACCAGTGTCTCCGGGTCCGCCTCGGTGATGACGGCGGCGGCGATGATGCGGTTCTTCGGGACCCGCAGGATGTGCACCGCCACCCTGCGGAGATCGCCGGCGCGCTCCAGCTCGCGGAGCTGGACGGCGTATCCGGACGGGCTCGCGAGGGCGATCCTGAGCAGGGAGTCGACCCAGCCCTGCGCCGGCGCCGAGGTCTGCGGCCCGCTGTCGGCCGTGGCGGCGGACGGACTGCCGGGGGCCAGGATGCTCTCCCCGCCGTGCTCGGCGAGGTGGGCCGCAAGTCGTGCCGTGAGATGGGCCGTCGGCGTGGCCGCGCCGTTCTCGTCGGTGGCGTGCGCGGGCAGCAGGACCAGGGGCAGGATCCGCCCCCGGGCACGCATCCGGTGGACGAGCGCCGACGCGCCGTGCACCAGCCCGAGCGCCACCAGCGCGGCGAGCGCCAGAAAGAACCAGTGCGCCGCTGTATTCAGTGCGCGCACCACGGCATCATCGGCCCCCATGTCGGCCCCCCGTCGCGGTCTTTCCAGCCGTTTCCGTGACTATGGCATGTCCATATACAGGCGGAATATGCCGTTCACCGCTTACGGAACAAATGTGCGACCTGGGAAGCGGGCCGGACGGCGGGCCCGTCAGTCGTATCGGTGGGTGCCGCGGGACCACCAGCGGCCGGTGCGCCGGGGGCCGGGGAAGCCGGTGCGCCGGGAGCCGGGGAAGCCGGTGCATCCGATCCGCACGCATCCGTTACGACAGACACCCTTGACAGTGTGCGTACTGTTTCGCGACGTTTGAGCCTCGCCGCACCGTGCGGGTCCCGGTCGTCGACCGGGAGCGAGCGCGTACACGGCGTGGATCAGGGGATAGCCATGGAAGTGGCGGGACGCGGACACCGCGTCATGGGGGGAAATGGGGGAGCGGTCGCCCATGCGATCCACGAGCAGGGGTCCAGACGCCCTACGAGGTATGCGCGGCGACCGGTACGTCCCTCGCGAAGCCTGCGGAAGGGCGGTTGAACGGAAGTGGACATCACGATCCACAGACCCCAGGAGCTGAGTACGGCACTCCGCGGGGCCTGGCATCGGGCGATGGACGAGTCGCCCGAATACGCCAACCCCTTCCTGGCACCGGAGTTCGCGGCCGGGGTCGGCACGTACCGCGGCGGGGCGTACGTGGCCGTCCTGCGCGAGGACGACGAGCCCGTGGGCTTCTTCCCGTACGAGCGCAACTCCTTCGGCGTCGGCCGGGCCATCGGTCTCGGCCTCTCCGACTGCCAGGCCCTCGTGCACCGACCCGGAGTCACCTGGGACCCCCAGGAACTGCTGCGGGCCTGTGGGCTGTCCGTCTTCGAGTTCGACCACCTCGTCGAGGAGCAGAAGCCTTTCGGCGGCTTCGTCACGGGAACCTTCGCCTCGCCCGTGGTCGACCTGAAGGACGGCGACACGGGCAGCTACGCCGAGTGGCTGCGCGCCGCGTACCCGGGGCTGGCCAAGACGACGCTGAAGAAGGAGCGCCGCCTGGGGCGCAACATCGGCGAGATGCGGTTCGTCTTCGACGAGCGCGACCCGCGGGTGCTGCACACGCTGATGCGCTGGAAGTCCGCGCAGTACCGCAGGACGGGACGGATGGACCGGTTCGCGCGGCCGTGGATCGTGGACCTGGTGGACCACCTGTTCCAGGTCCGCGACGAGTACTTCACCGGTGTGCTGTCCGTGGTCTACGCCGGGGACCGGCCGGTCGCCGCCCACTTCGGTCCGCGATCGCGCACGGTCTTCGCGGCCTGGTTCACCGCGTACGACCCCGAGTTCCGCTACTACTCACCCGGGCTGATCATGCACCTCCGGATGGCCGAGGCCGCGGGCCGGCAGGGCGTGCGGCTCATGGACATGGGACGCGGCGACAAGGAGTACAAGGACTGGCTCAAGACCCGCGAGCTGCGCGTGGGCGAAGGCTTCGCCACCCGGCCCCACCCGGTGGCCACCGCGCACCGGCTGTGGCGCAGACCGGTGCGCGGCCTGCGGAACACGGTGCTGGCCCATCCCGCCCTGCGGGAGCCGGCCGACCGGCTGCTGAAGACGGTCGGCACGCTGCGTACCTCGAACCGGTCCGGCTCCGGCAGGGCGGGGCCCGACGCACGGTGACCGGCCGGCCCCAATTCGACGGGCGCCCAGGGCAGTTGGTGCCCCGCCCGCCAGGGCCTGCGTCGCCGGCAGCCGGGCCGGTCCGACGCCGCGGGCCGGACCATGCCTTCGGGCGACCCCGAGAGAACTCGGCGACAGCCCTTCGACTCCCTTCGACGAAAGAGGTGACGATGCCGTACGGATCACGGCTCGCCGAGGTGATGACACGGCGACTCGGCCGCGAGTGCGTCTACACGCCCTCGGCGCGGCTGGCTCTGTACCTGGCGCTGCGGCACTGGTGCCGCCCGGGCGCCCGCGTGCTGATGTCACCGGTCACCGACGACGTGATCCTCTTCGTGGTCCTCGCGGCCGGGCTGCGCCCCGTTCAGGCCCCGGTCTCCCTGTGGGATGGCAACATCGACCCGGCCGCCGTGCCGGAGTCGACCTGGCGGAACGTGGACGCCGTGCTGACCTCGAACCTGTACGGAATGCCGGACCGGGTGGTGCAACTGCGGCGCCGCTGCGAGGAGTTGGGGATCCCCCTCTTCGAGGACGCGGCCCATGCGATCGGCACGCGGGTGGACGGGCAGCCGGTCGGGACGTTCGGGAAGGCGGCGGCCTTCAGCCTCTCCAAGCACGTGGCTGGGATGGCCGGGGGCTTTCTCGCCGTCGAGGACGCCCGCACCCGACGGGAGCTGGAGGCGCTGCGTGACGATGTCCTGCTGCCGGGCCGCCTCGGCCGTGAACTGACCACGACGCTGCGGCCGTTGGCACGGTCGGCCGTCCGCGGCCTCAACCTGGTGCGCCCCGTGTGGCGGACGATGCAGCGTCTCGGAATGCTGGAGCGCGACGCGTTCCGCATGGCCCTGCACCCGTCACGGCTCGCCGAGAGCGGGCGCGGGACGCCGAGCCTCGACGCGTACGAGCCCTGGGTGCGCATCGACCTGCACGGCTACCGGACCCGTCACGGGGCCCTGATGCGCGGCCAGTTGGCCCTGCGCATGGCCCGGCTCGACGACGACCTCACCCGCCGCAGGGTCGGCGTGTCGCTGCTGTCGGGCACCACCTGGGCCTCCCCGGCACTCCACGACCGGACGATCCGCGACAGTCCGCTGCCGCTCTTCCGGGTTCCGCTCCTCGTCCACGACCGCGACGCCCTCCTGGACCGTCTGGTGGGGCACGGCGTGGTCTGCGGGTACGTCTACGACCCCCCGCTCGACGACTACGCGGGCGCGGAGTTCGTCGAACCGTCCACCGACCCGACGGCCGCCCGCTGGTTCGCCTCGCATGTGCTGCCGGCCGATCCGTTGCTGGCGCGCAGGATCACCAACGCCCTGACCAGGGAACGGACCACGACCGCACGCCCCTCGCTCCCCGCCCCCGACCCGGCGACCGCGCCGCCGAAGCCCCTGGACCAGTGAACGGGTCCGCGGGGATAGGCGGCGCGGTCGCGCCTGGGGGCGCGATCGTGGTCAGACGGCGGCGGGCTGGTCGGTGCGGCTGACCGCGCCCGGGTCGGTGGTGAAGATCTTGCGCGGGGACGTGTTGACGCTCATGGCTTTGCTGATGTCGTGGCTGTAGCGCTGGAGGAACTGGGCCTCGGGCTTGCGCAGTGCTTCGAAGCTCGCCAGGGCGAGCGGGACGGACAGGTGGGGTGTGGTGAGCAGGTCGGCGAGGAGCGCGGCGTCCTCGAACCCGGCGCCGGCACCCTGGCCGACCACGGTGGTCATGGCGTGCGCGGCGTCTCCGGCGACGGCGACGCGGTTGCGTGTCCAGGTGTCCACCACGGCTTGTCTGACGTTGGTGTAGAAGCTCTGCGGGTTGGTCCGCATGATCTCCATCAGGGGGATCAGCGGGCCGGCGACGGCGGGGAAGCGGTCGGCGAGCTGAGCAAGGGTCAGCTCGCGCCGGTTGTCCTCGGGGCCGTGGAGGAACATGATGCCCTGGAGCTTCCGGCCCTCGTCCATGAGGAAGTAGGCGAGCGTCGCGTCTCCGCCGGTGGCCACGGCCGTCACCGTCAGGCTCTGATCGGGGTTGGGGGCCTGGAACCGCAGCTCGGCGGTGCCGGTGTAGGTGGCCTCGGGGCCGCCGAGGGCGTGAAGCCGTGTCCAGGAGTTGATGCCGTCGCAGCCGATCACCGCGTCGAAGCTCTCGCGTCGGCCGTCGTCGAACTCGACCTCGACGCTGTCGCCGTGGTCGGTCAGTGCGCTGGGCCGGACGCCGGTGCGCACCAGGCCGGCGACTCCTTCGAGCAGGGACAACTGCAGGTCGGACCTGTTGAACATGATCGGGCTGTCCTCGAGGACATGGTCGACGACCCCCGTGAGGCCGTCGAAGAGGAGGGTCCGGTCGGACTTGTAGCCGCCCCAGCGCTCCCGCTCGGTGATGCCGAGGCGGTCCAGCGCGACGAGGTGACGCTTGCTCAGTCCGATGGCCCAGCCGGCCTCGGTGATGATCGGTGCTTGTTCGACGACCAGTGGGTCGAGGCCGCGGCGGTGCAGTCCGGACGCCAGCGCCAGGCCGGTGAGACCGGCGCCGACGATGAGAATGCGATGACTCATGGGTCCCCAGTTTTCTCGTGGTCCATCCCCGCCGGGGCGCCTCGCCCGGCGGAAAAGAGAAAGCTTATTCTCTTAAGCTAGGGGGACTGCTTCGGACCGTCAACAGCGACCTGGCTTACCCTCAGCTATGCCTAAGGTCAGCCCCGAGTACCGCGAGAGCCGTCGGCGTCAGATCCTTGACGCCGCGACAATCTGCTTTGCCCGCAACGGCTTTCACGCCACGTCGATGCCCGACATCTTCGCCGAGTCGGGTCTCTCGTCGGGGGCTGTGTATCGGTACTTCCCCGGCAAGCAGGCCATCATCGAGGCGCTGATGGACTCGACCATGCAGCCGGTGCTGCGCGCTCTGCGTGACGCCGAGCGGGCCGAGCCGCCCCTGAAGGTGCCCGAGATCATCGACCTGATCCACCGCGAGATGATCACGGTGCTCAACGTCGAGGACGCCACCTCGCTGATCGTCCAGGTCTGGGCCGAGACGATGCGCATGCCGCAGATGCGTGAGACGCAGCAGCGCGACCTGACGGCGCTGCACGACGCGCTGTCTCCGCTGCTCGCGCGTCTGCGCCCCGAGGGTCAGGCCGGCTCCGACAGCACATGGGCCCTGCTCGCGCTGAGCCTGGGCACCTTCATCTCCCAGCTGGTGCTCAAGACCAACACCCTGCCCACGGCCACGCTGGTCGACGAACTCCGCCTGCTGCTCTCCGAGTCCGCCTGAGTCTCCGGGAACCGCTGCCGCCGTCCCGTTGTCGCGTGAGTGCGCGCCAACGGGGCGGCGCGCCGAGGCGTGCCCTCGAATGGCCGAGCAGCGGCCCCGTGTGTGCCGTGTGGGTCAACTCCCTTCTTGACGGCCGTTGGAGGCGGGGTTAGCTTAAAGAGAATAATCTTTCTCTTTAGCTTCGACCCCGCGTCCGGCGCCCGCATGACGGCCGCCGGGCGCGGTAGTCATCGGCGAACAGGCCCTTGTGGCCAAGGAGTTGAGTCATGACCGAGACCCCCCACGCCAAACGGATCCAGCCGCAGAGCCGGCGGTCCCTGCTCGCCACGCTCGGCAGTGCGGGGCTGGGCGTCGCCACGGCCGGCGCGGTCGCGGTGGGCGGCGACACCCCGGCCGCCGCCGCGGCGCCCAAGAACGGCGCCCCTGCCGCCGCGGCCCCCAAGAGCGGCACCACACGGCCGAACTGCATCCTGTCCCCGGAGGAGATGACGGGGCCGTACTACCTCGACATCGACAAGCTCCGGCAGTCGATCGCCGAGGACCGGGTCGGCATTCCGCTGGAGCTGAGCTTCCTGATCGTCGACAGCGTCAGCTGCCGTCCCCTGCGCGGCGCGGCGGTCGACATCTGGCACTGCGACGCGGCCGGCCTGTACTCCGGATACACGGGTTACTCCGGCCCCGGTCTGCCGCCGATGGACGAGAACGGCCATGCCACCCCGACCGACGACACGACGTTCCTGCGCGGTGTCCAGGTCACCAACGGGCTGGGCGCCGTGCGCTTCCGGACCGTCTACCCCGGCTGGTACTGGGGGCGCGGGCTGCATCTGCACGTCAAGACGATCGTCGACGCCTCCGTACGGCCGGATGACATCACCGGTGGACATGTCGCGCACACCGGGCAGCTGTACTTCCCGCAGGCGGTGAACGACCAGGTTGCGGAGGAAGCCCCCTACGCGTCCAACACCACCCCGCGCCTGTCCAACGAAGAGGACTTCTTCTACACCCTGGACAACAAGGGCGAGGAGACGACCATGACCGTCACCCCGCTCAAGGGCAACGGCTCGATCAGGCACGGACTGCGGGCATCGATCGTGCTCGGTATCGACCCCGCCGCGACTCCGCCGCCCTCGAACCCGACGCCCACGGCGGCACCCTGAGCAACCACTCCGGGTCGGTGAGGCCGGCCAGGGGAGTGTGATGTCCGTGCCGGCTCCCCGACCTGAAGGGGTGCCGGCACGGCAATGTCCGGCGGACACCGGCTCTGCGGCTGACCTGGTCGGCGTCGACCTCGCTCACGGCCTCGCCTGGAAGGCGTCCGCTGGGCATTTGCCGGGCATTCGCCTCAGGAGCGGTACGCCGCCGTAAGCAGGGGGCGCAGTGGGGTCGCCGTCAGGCGCCGGGTCAGGGCTCCCGGCCGGCGGCGCAGTGCCAGACCGAGGAGCAGGGCGACCGCGGCGCCGACCGCGGTCCCGGCCAGCACGTCGTGCGGATAGTGGGCCCCGACCCAGACGCGGGAGACCGCCATCGCGCAGGCCGCGACCACCGCGACGGCGCCGAGGCGACGGGAGACGAGGAGCAGCGCCACGGCGGCCGCGGCGGCGAGAGCCGCGTGGTTGCTGGGGAAGGACCAGTCGCCCGGCGCGGGACACGCCTCCAGCGTCGACACCCGCAGGCTCTGGCAGGGCCGGTCCTCGCGCACCACCAGCTTCAGTGCGTCGTCCACGGCGAACGCCACCAGGACGATCACCGGCGCGGCGAGCGCGATCACCGCCGCCTCGGCGCTCACGCGCCGCGCCCGCCACCAGCCGAAGGCCATGAGCACGGCGAACACCGCCAGGCCGTACGTCGACCAGGTGCTGACGAGGTCGTCGAACCACCCGGGGGAGCGGTGCGCGAGGCCGACCACCTCGGTGTAGAGGGAGCCGTCGATCGAGGAGCCGTTGAAAGCCTCGGTCATCCGCGCGCTCCGTTCGCACCCTTGCGGGAGCGGTACACCTCGGCCGCGAGCGGAGTCAGGGAGATCGCGACGATCAGGGCGACGAGGGGGAGCAGATAGCGGTCGACGTTCGGGACGGAGGAGCCGAGCGCGTAGCCGCCGAGGATCAGGCCGACGCACCAGACGAGCCCGCCGGCCACCTGCCAGACGGTGAACGTCCGCACGGGGACCCGAAGGGCGCCCGCCACGGGGTTCAGCACCGTACGCACCACGGGAATGAAGCGGGCCAGCACGATCGCCTTGGCATATCCGTACCGCTCCAGGAGCTGCTCCGCTCGCTCCGCGCCCTCGTGCAGACGGGCCGAGCCGCTGCGGGCGAGCAGCGCGCCGCCCGCCTTGCGTCCGAGCAGATAGCCGAACTGCGCGCCGGCCAGCGCACCCACCGCGGCGGCGATCAGGAGCGGCCCGAGGGACAGCTTCAGACCGCGGTCGGCCGAGCCGGTGCACAGCAGTCCCGCCGTGAACAGCAGGGAGTCGCCCGGCAGGAAGAAGCCGATCAGGAGCCCGGTCTCGGCGAAGAGCACCACGCCCACGCCCAGCACGCCGAAGGCGGACAATAGAGACTGGGCGTCGAGCACGTTCACGGCCAGGGGGGTCGCTGTGAACAAGGCTGCGGTCATCGGCACCGGTCCTTTCATACTGGATGGGCGGGAGCACGCGGACACGGCACCCGAGTGACTACAATCCTGTAGACGGTCCACTGAACTGTAGACGATGATGGGGTGAGGATCGTTCCCATGACCGACGCGAAGGACGAACGCCGACCGGCGGGGGAGCTCGAGGCGACCGTCATGGCCGCGCTGTGGGCAGCCGGCATACCCCTCACGCCGAGCCGGATGCAGCTGGAGCTGGGCTCCGGCCTGGCACGTACGACGGTCACGACGATCCTGTCCCGGCTGCACGAGAAGGGAGTCGTCGGCCGCGAGCGACAGGGCCGCGGCTACGCGTACTTCCCCGTCCAGGACCCGCAGGGGCTCACCGCCCTGCGCATGCACACCGAGCTCGACCGGGACAGTGACCGGGAGACCGTGCTCGCCCGCTTCGTCGCCCAGCTCAGCCCCGACGACGAGCGGCTCCTGCGCGATCTGCTGGAATCGGGTGAGCAATGACCGCGCTGCTGCTGCTCGTTCCGCTGCTCGTGCCCTTCGCGGTGCCGCAGCAGGCCCGCCGCTGTCTGCACCGTCTCCCTCCCACCGCCGCCCTGTGGGCCCTCACGCTCACCGCGCTCGTGCTGGCCGGCGCCTCGGTGGCCGCTCTCGGCGCGCTGGTCCTGACCGGCCTGCTCAAGCTGCCCTTCTTCGCCGGCCTCGGTGAACTGATCCACCCGCTGGACACCCCGTCGGACCTCGTCGTCCTGCCCGCCGCGGCGGCCGCCACCGGCGCGCTCACGCTCGGCGCCCTGACCCTGGTCCGCTCGGCGCTGCGTCAGTTCCGCGCGTTCCGCACCGCCCGTATGCAGGCCGACCGTCGTCCCGCCGCGGGCGACCTGTGCGTCATCGACTCGCCGCACCCGGACGCGTACGCCCTGCCGGGCCGTCCCCACCGCATCGTCGTCACCACCGCGATGCTGCGCAGCCTCGCCCCGGAGGAGCGCGAAGCGCTGTTCGCCCACGAGCGCGCCCACAACGCGGGCGGCCACCACCGCTTCCTCGTCGTCGCCGACCTCGCGGCGCACTGCCATCCCGGGCTGCGTCCGGTTCGCGCGGCCATCGGGCTCGCGGTCGAGCGCGCCGCCGACGAGGCGGCGGCCGTGGCGGTCGGGGACCGGCGGCTGACCGCGCGTGCCATCGCCCGCGCCGCCCTGGCCACCCGGGCGGCCCGCTCCGAGCGGCCGGACTTCGCCCCGGCGGCCACCACAGGCCCGGTGCCGCAACGCGTCGCGGCGCTGCTCGCGCCGCCGGTCCGGGGACGGCCCCGAGCCGCCTCCTGGATCGCCGTGCCCCTCGCTCTCTGCGCGGTCCTCTCGGCCGGCGCGTCGACGACCGGTGTCGTCACGATCCATCACCAGGTGGAGGTCGCCCAGGGGGAAGCGGCGCGCTGACCCCGGCGAGAGACCTGAGGGCCTACCGGTCCGAGTGCAGCGGGGAGCCGGTGATCGCCTCCGAGGGCCGGCCGTCCACCCCGACCGGGATGTCGCCCGCGAGCATCACGCGGTGCATGACGCGCGGGAAGTCGAGATGACCCGTGTCGCCGGGCGCGAGGTGGACGGTGGCCCGGTTGTCCCAGAAGGCCACGCTGCCGGGCTCCCACCGGAAGCGCACGGTGTACTCGGGCCGGGTGGCCTGCTCGACGAACATCTCCAGCAGCCGGCTGTTCTCCGCGCGTGACACGTCCAGGATCTGTTCGACGTAGTACCCGTTGACGAACAGCAGGCGTTCGCCGGTCTCCGGATGCACCCGCACCAGCGGGTGGACCGAGGCCACCTGATGGTCCTGAAGATGCCGGATGTACGAGTCCGGGCCGGGCCGGGTCTGATAGCCGACGCCGAGGCGGTGTTCCGCGCGCAGGCCGTCGGCGAAGCGCTTCACCGGTTCGGAGAGGCCCGCGTAGGCGGCCGCCAGATTCGACCAGGTGGTGTCGCCGCCGTACGGCGGGACGGTCTCCGCGCGCAGGATGGTGGCCGCCGGCGGGTCCACCCGCGCGCCGTGGTCGCAGTGCCAGCCCCTCAGCAGGGTGTGCCGGCGTCGCTCCAGCCACTCGTCGCGGTTCATGCCGTAGCGTCCTGCCAGCTCCAGCCGGTCCGCCGTCGTCTCCACCTGCGGGAAGCCCTCGGGTGACGCCTTGCCGCGGGAGCGCAGCGTGATCGGCTTCCCGAAGCGGCGGGCCAGCGCGACATGGGCCGCGTGGTCGAGCCGCTGCTCCCGGAAGAACACCACCTTCCAGCGCAGGACCGCCGCCCGGATCGCCGCGACGACCGCGTCGTCCAGCGGGCCGGCCAGATCGACCCCGGTGATCTCGGCGCCGGTATGGCCCGAGGCCGGCCGCACATCGATACCGGCGTCCGTCGTCACGCCACACTCCGCTCCGTCGAGGTCCGGTGCTGTGGGGCCACATCCCGGTCGCCGGGTCGGCACCCGGTAGATCGTTACCCGTCCCCGGTCGTTCGAACCCGTACGACGCCGGTGGTGCCCCCGGCCTCAAGGACCGTGGGCGAAGAACCGCCGCGCGGCACGCCGAGAAGAACGAACCGCCCCGGCCGGAAAGAATCCGGCCGGGGCGGCTGCGGCAGGGGGCACATCCGTGGCGGGTGTCCGCGCCGGCGTGCTCGCTCCCGTGCGTCAGGCGAGCGTTGCGATCGCCTCGTTGAAGGTGGCCGACGGGCGCATGACCGCCGAGGCCTTGGCGACGTCGGGCTGGTAGTAGCCGCCGATGTCGACCGGCTTGCCCTGGACGGCGATGAGCTCGTCGACGATCGTCTGCTCCTGCGCGGTCAGCGTCTCGGCCAGCGGGCCGAACGCCTTGGCGAGGTCGGCGTCCTCGGTCTGCCGGGCCAGCTCCTGCGCCCAGTACAGGGCCAGGTAGAAGTGACTGCCGCGGTTGTCGATGCCACCGACGCGACGGCTCGGCGACTTGTCGTTCTCCAGGAACGACGCGGTCGCGCGGTCCAGGGTGTCGGCGAGCACCTGGGCGCGCGCGTTGCCCGTGGTGGTCGCGAGGTGCTCGAAGCTGACGGCCAGCGCGAGGAACTCACCCAGGCTGTCCCAGCGCAGGTAGTTCTCCTTGACCAGCTGCTGCACGTGCTTCGGGGCGGAGCCGCCGGCGCCCGTCTCGAAGAGGCCGCCGCCGTTCATCAGCGGCACCACCGAGAGCATCTTGGCGCTGGTGCCCAGCTCCAGGATCGGGAACAGGTCGGTCAGGTAGTCACGCAGGACGTTGCCGGTGACCGAGATGGTGTCCTCGCCGCGGCGGATGCGCTCCAGGGAGAACGCGGTCGCCTCGACCGGGGACAGGATCTTGATCTCCAGGCCCTCGGTGTCGTGCTCCGTCAGGTACTGCTTGACCTTCCCGATCAGCTGAGCGTCGTGCGCGCGGGTCTCGTCGAGCCAGAACACCGCCGGGACGCCGGTCGCGCGGGCGCGGGTGACCGCGAGCTTGACCCAGTCCTTGATCGGCGCGTCCTTGGTCTGGCAGGCGCGGAAGATGTCGCCGGCCGAGACGGTCTGCTCCAGGACGACGTTGCCGGCCTGGTCGACCAGGCGGACCGTGCCGGTGGTGGGGATCTCGAACGTCTTGTCGTGGCTGCCGTACTCCTCGGCCTTCTGCGCCATCAGACCGACGTTCGGCACGGAGCCCATCGTCGACGGGTCGAAGGCGCCGTTGGCGCGGCAGTCGTCGATGACGACCTGGTAGACGCCGGAGTAGCTGCTGTCCGGGAGGACCGCGAGGGTGTCGGCCTCCTGGCCGTCCGGGCCCCACATGTGGCCGGAGGTGCGGATCATGGCCGGCATCGAGGCGTCGACGATGACGTCGGACGGCACGTGCAGGTTGGTGATGCCCTTGTCGGAATCGACCATCGCCAGCTCCGGGCCCTCGGCCAGCTCGGCGTCGAAGGAGGCCTTGATGTCGGCGCCCTCGGGCAGCGACTCCAGGCCCTTGTAGATGCCGCCGAGACCGTCGTTCGGGGTCAGGCCGGCCGTGGCGAGGGTCTCGCCGTACTTCGCGAACGTCTTCGGGAAGAAGGCGCGTACCACGTGACCGAAGATGATCGGGTCGGAGACCTTCATCATCGTGGCCTTCAGGTGCACGGAGAACAGCACGCCCTCGGCCTTGGCGCGGGCGATCTGCGCCGTGAGGAACTCGCGCAGCGGAGCGACGTGCAGGACGGACGCGTCCACGACCTCGCCCGCGAGGACGGGTACGGACTCACGCAGCACGGTCGTGGAGCCGTCGTCACCCGTCAGCTCGATGCGCAGCGCGCCCGGCTCGGAGATCACCGCGGACTTCTCGGTCGAGCGGAAGTCGTCGACACCCATGGTCGCGACGTTCGTCTTCGACTCGGAGGTCCAGGCGCCCATGCGGTGCGGGTGGTTCCTGGCGTAGTTCTTCACCGAGGCGGGGGCGCGGCGGTCGGAGTTGCCCTCACGCAGCACCGGGTTCACGGCGGAGCCCTTGACCTTGTCGTAACGGGTGCGGATCTCCCGCTCCTCGTCGGTCTTCGGGTCGTCCGGGTAGGCCGGCAGCGCGTAACCCTGCGCCTGCAGCTCGGCGACCGCGGCCTTCAGCTGCGGGATCGAGGCCGAGACGTTCGGCAGCTTGATGATGTTGGCCTCGGGCGTCTTGGCCAGCTCACCGAGCTCCGCGAGGGCGTCGGGGACGCGCTGACCCTCCTCCAGGTACTCGGGGAAGAGGGCGATGATGCGCCCCGCCAGCGAGATGTCACGGGTTTCCACAGTGACACCGGCCTGCGACGCGTACGCCTGGACCACCGGCAAGAACGAATGAGTCGCCAGGGCCGGGGCCTCGTCAGTGTGCGTGTAGATGATGGTCGAGTCAGTCACCGGGTGCTCCGCTCCACGTCTGCAACATTGCTCGACATCAAGATATCTCCTGAGCGACCCCCGCTCGACAGGGCCCTGCTGGCATCCACGCTTCGAACTGGTTCGAATTTTTCGCGCAAGACAGAACCATGACGCGCGATCTTCAGTCCTGTCAGGTGATCGCACATGGTTTCGACGGCCCGAAGCCCGCTCCCGAGGCGGGATCGGGCCGCCTCAGCGAAAGAGACCCATGAGATATCGCACCAGAGTCACGGCCCCCGCGGCCGCCCTGCTCGGCACCGCGGCGGCGCTGACGGCAGGCCCGTCGGCGTTCGCACAGGCCCCGGCGGTGGGACGCGCGGGCACCCCGGGCGGCGAGAGCGCCGGCGACTCCGTCTTCCCCGAGCTCGGCAATGCCGGCTACCAGGTGACCAGGTACCACCTGGACTTCTCCTACGACGCCGCCACCCGGCTCGTCGACGCCACCGCCGCCCTCTCGCTGCGCATCACCCAGGACCTGAGCCGCTTCTCGCTCGACGCGCTCGGCCTGGACGTCCGCTCGGTGAAGGTCGGCGGCCGTACGGCGGTCTTCGAGCAGGTCGGCGAGAAGCTGCGCGTCACGCCCGCCGCACCGCTGCCGGAGAAGGCCCAGGTCAGCGTCTGCGTCGAGTACTCCGCCGACCCGCGCAGGTCGCTCCCGCACACCGCTTGGGTCGCCACCGTCGACGGGTTCGCGGTGGCCGGCCAGCCGAACTCCTCGCACACCGTGTTCCCGTGCAACGACCACCCCACCGACAAGGCGGACTTCACCTTCCGCATCACCGTCCCGAACGGTCTGCGCGGTGTCGCGAACGGCACCCTGGTCCGTACCGAGAACCTCGACGGCGACCGGACCGCGTACACGTACTTCTCCCGCTTCCCGATGGCCACCGAACTCGTGCAGATCTCGGTCGGCGACTACACGGTGAAGGAGCGGCAGGGACCGAACGGGCTGCCGCTGCGTGATGTGGTCCCGACCGCGCGGGCCGCCGCCCTCGAACCCGCGCTCGCCCTCACCCCCGGTCAGCTCCAGTGGCTGGAGCAGCGGCTCGGCGCGTTCCCCTTCGAGACGTACGGGCTGCTGCCGTGCAACTCGGACGACCCGAACGCCTTCGACTTCACCGGTCTCGAGACCCAGACGCTCACGCTCTACAAGCCGAACTTCCTGCTCCAGGAGGAGAAGAAGATCGGCTCGCACATGATGCACGAGCTGGTGCACTCCTGGTTCGGCAACAGTGTCAGCCCCGCCAACTGGGCCGACCTGTGGCTGAACGAGGGCCACGCCGACTTCTACGGGCTCCTGTACCGCTACGAGCGCGGCTGGACCGACTCGCTCGGCCTGACCACCATGGAAGCCCGGATGAAGGACACCTACGCGCGCGGTGACCAGTGGCGGCACGACTCGGGACCCGTCGCCGCGCCGAACGCCGTGAACCTCTTCGACAGCCAGCGGTATCTGGGCGGCGTCCTCGTCCTGTACGCGCTGCGCGAGGCCCTCGGCGAGGACGTCTTCCAGCGGATCGAGCGCACCTTCCTGGAGCGCCACCGCAACTCCGCCGCGACCACCGACGACTACATCGCGGTCGCGACCGAGGTGTCCGGGCAGGACCAGTCCGGCTTCCTCAGGGACTGGCTGTACGGCACCAAGACGCCCCGGATGCCGGGGCACCCCGACTGGGCGGTCACCCCGGTGAACACCGCGTTCGCCGCCCCGCACAGCCGCACGCGAGGCCACTACCACGACGCGTCCGCCACACTCTGACGCCCGCGCCCGGTGGATCGGTGCAGGGCGGCCCTGAACTCCGCCCTGCACTCACCTACGACCGCTTCGCCGGGCCCACCCGCTGGTGCGGAATACCGGCCTCGGGGACCACGGTGTCCAGGACGACGGCGTCGGGAAGGGCCGAGCCGCCCTGCTGCAACGCGACCGTCCGGGTGGGCGCCGGAATGCGGATGCCCTCCTCCCGGTAGCGCTTGTGCAGCCGCTTGATGAACTCGTGCTTGATCCGGTACTGGTCGCTGAACTCGCCCACGCCGAGGATGACGGTGAAGCTGATGCGCGAGTCGCCGAAGGTGTGGAAGCGGACCGCTGGTTCGTGCTCGGGGACCGCGCCGGTGATCTCGGTCATCACCTCGGCGACGATCTCCGTGGTCACCCGCTCGACGTGCTCCAGGTCGCTGTCGTAGCCGACGCCGACCTGCACCAGGAGCGTCATCTCCTGCTCGGGGCGGGTGAAGTTGGTCATGTTGGTGCCCGCGAGCTGGGCGTTGGGGATGATGACCAGGTTGTTGGAGAGCTGCCGGACCGTGGTGTTGCGCCAGTTGATGTCGACGACGTAACCCTCCTCCCCGCTGCTGAGACGGATGTAGTCGCCGGGCTGGATCGTCTTCGAGGCGAGGATGTGCACGCCCGCGAAGAGGTTGGCGAGCGTGTCCTGGAGGGCCAGCGCCACCGCGAGACCACCCACGCCCAAGGCCGTCAGCAGCGGGGCTATCGAGATGCCCAGCGTCTGCAGCACGACCAGGAAACCCATCGCCAGCACCACGACCCGGGTGATGTTGACGAAGATCGTGGCCGAGCCGGCGACGCCCGACCGGGACTGGGCCAGCGCCCGGACCAGACCGGTGATGAGCCGGGCCGCGGTGAGGGTCACGGCCAGGATGAGAAGCACGGTCAGGACCCGGTTGACGTTCCGTCCGACCGAGGCGGTCAGCGGCAGCGCGGTGGCGGCCGCCGCGGCGCCCCCGGCCATCGCCGCCCAGGGCACCAGGGTCCGCAGCGCGTCGACGAGGACGTCGTCGCCGCTCCAGCGGGTGCGCAGCGCGTGCTTGCCCAGCCAGCGCAGCAGCATGCGCAGCAGGATCCCGGCCGCGAGGCCCGCGGCCAGGGCGATTCCGGCGACGATCAGGTCGTGCGCGGTGAGGGGGCGGGTCACCGGACACCTCCCGTGCGACCGTGGGGAAGGCCCGCGGGCCGTATGTGCTGTGTCGTCACTTGCCACCTGCTCGAATCCGGGGAACACACGATCATGCTCGGACGGGTGTTCGCCGTCCGGAGCGACCGCTCATCCTGCCGCATTCCGGCGACCGTCCGTCACCAGGCCGGTGCGGACCGGCCATTGACGCTCGGGTGCCGTTTCCGGTGCCGATGCCCGGCCACCCGGGGCGCCGTTCGCCTCAGAGCTCGGAGAACGACCCGTGCCGGCCCGCCCCGGCCGTGAAGCGGGCGGCGCCCTCCAGTCCCTCGGCCAACACGCCCATTCCGTACCGGAGTTCAACGCGCATGGCCGCAGACTCCACCAGACCGTCCTGGTCGAGGACCGAGGCCCGGTCGCCCCGCAGACAGGACTGCGGGAAGCCGGCGATGGCGGCGGCGAGCTCCTCGGCCTCCGCGCGGGCGCGTCCGGTCGGCACGATCCGGTTGGCGAGACCCATCTCGTACGCCTCGGGCGCTGCCACGGCCCGACCCGTGAGGATCATGTCCAGCGCCCGGCTCGTGCCGATCAGCCGGGGGAGGCGCACGGTGCCGCCGTCGATCAGCGGAACGCCCCAGCGGCGGCAGAACACCCCGAAGACCGCGTCCTGTTCGGCCACCCGCAGGTCGCACCAGAGGGCCAGTTCCAGTCCGCCGGCCACCGCGTGGCCCGCGACCGCCGCGATGACCGGCTTCGACAGCCGCAGGCGGGTGGGGCCCATCGGCCCGTCGCCGTCCTCCGCCACCCGGTTGCCGCGCTCGGTCCCGACCGCCTTGAGGTCGGCGCCCGCACAGAAGGTGCCGCCCTCGCCCCACAGCACCGCGACCCGGGCCGACTCGTCCGCCTCGAACTCCCGGAACGCGTCGGCGAGTTCCACGGCGGTGGGGCCGTCCACCGCGTTGCGGGCCTCGGGGCGGGAGAGGACGACCGTGGTGACGTACCCCTGGCGTTCGATCCGTACCGGCATGCGCTGACCCTCTCTCCGCGGCGAGGCCAGCAGGTTACTCCCGGGTCACCCCGAGGTCGTGCCGCCCGGACAGGCCCTGGGGTGCGCCTCAGATGACCTTCAGTCTCAGCAGGGCGCCGAGGGTCAACGCTCCGGGGAGCAGTGGCAGCCAGACGGTGATGATCCGGTACCCGAGGACCACCGCTGTCGCCGGCGCGACCGGAGCGCCCGCCGCCACGAGCGTGACGATCAGCGCGGCCTCGACCGAACCGATGCCGCCCGGGACCGGGACGAGCGCGACGGCCACCGTCGCCGCGAGATACGCGACCACGATGTGCGCGGGCGGCACCGGCAGGCCCAACGCCCGCCCCACCGCGGCCAGTCCGGCTGCCTGGAGCGCCGGGAACGCGAGTGAACCGCCCCACAGCGCCAACGCGCGGGCCGGGCGGGTGTGGACGGAGCGGGCCTCGCCGAGCGCGGTCCGCAGGAAGGACCACACCGCGGTGCGCAGCCGCCGTACGAGCAGGAGGGCCGCGACGGCGGCGCAGAGCCCGGCGCCTGCGGCCAGCGCGAGCGGGCCGGCCGCCCCCGATGGCACCAGGGGTCCGACGTGCAGCGCGCCCGGGAAAGTGATCAGCAGGGCGAGCAGCAGGCCCACGCGCGTGATCGACTCGGCGAGCAGATAGAGCGCCAGCGCGGCCGACGAACGGGCCAGCGGGACGCCGCACACCGTCATGAAACGGAGATTGACCGCTCCGGCCCCGAGGCCCGAGGGCAGCAGGTGGTTGGCAGCGCCGGCCGCGAACTGGGTGGCGAGCAGCCGGCGTGCGGGCAGCCGCTCGACGACCGCGCCCTGCCGGGTGAAGGCCGCCGCGACCCACGTGAGACACGTCGCCGCGGCCGCCGCCACGAGCCATGGCCACTCGGCGCCCCGCAGCTGCCCGAAGCCCTCTTCGAGCACGGACCGGTGGCGCACCGCGACCAGTAGCACAAGGACAAGCGGAAGCAGGCACAGCACCTGCCGGACCGGAACGCGTCGGGGGAGCCCCTGGGGGAGTTGAACCGCAGTCACATCGGGAGAGGTTTTCCACACCGCACCAACGTGGGGTTGCGGGGGCGAGGACGGCGTCTGACACGCCGGGCAAGGCGTGGTGGGAAGCGATGCGAGGGCGCCGGAGGGCGACACCGGGCCGGTGCGCGGCGGGCGGTGGGGTGTCCTGGGAGAGGGAATCGCCGCCCGGAGAGGTGTCCCGGGGGAGGGAATCGCCGCCCGGAGAGGTGTCCCGGGGGAGGGAAGTGCCGGCCCTTTCTTGACCTCAAGGTTGCTTGAGGTCATAACGTCTCTCCCATGAGCATGGAGACCACAGCCTGGACCCAGTTGCACAGCGTCATGAACGCTCAACAGGAGCGTCGCCCCTTCGCCCGCGCGACCTTGCGCCGTATCGCCACCTTCGCCCGCCCGCACCGCCGCCGGATCAGTCAATTCGTGCTCCTCAGTGTGGGGACGGCGCTGCTCGCCGTGGCCACGCCGGTGCTGGCGGGGCGCGTGGTGGACGCCATCGTGTCCGGCGGCGACGAGAGCACGGTCGTACGCCTTGCCGTGCTCATCGCGGTCATCGCACTGGCCGAGGCGGCGCTGGGCATCCTCGGCCGCTGGCTGTCCTCGACCCTCGGTGAGGGGCTCATCCTCGATCTGCGGACGGCTGTCTTCGATCATGTGCAGCGCATGCCGGTCGCGTTCTTCACACGTACTCGTACGGGCGCGCTGGTCAGTCGTCTCAACAACGACGTGATCGGTGCGCAGCGTGCCTTCAGCAACACGCTGTCCGGAGTCGTCAGCAATGTGGTGACGCTGGTGCTCACCCTCGCCGTGATGCTCACGCTGTCCTGGCAGATCACCCTGCTCGCCCTGGTGTTGCTCCCGGTGTTCGTGATCCCCGCGCGCCGGACGGGCAGCCGGATGGCCAAGCTCCAGCGCGAGGCCGCGGACCTCAACGCGTCCATGGGCACCCGGATGACCGAGCGCTTTTCGGCGCCCGGCGCCACGCTCATCAAACTCTTCGGACGACCCGGTGACGAGTCCGCCGAGTTCGCGGCACGTGCACAGCGCGTGCGGGACATCGGGGTGCGTACGGCGATGGCGCAGTCCGCGTTCATCACCGCGCTGACGCTGGTGTCGGCCCTGGCCCTCGCCCTCGTGTACGGCCTCGGCGGCTGGTTCGCGCTGCGCGGCAGTCTGGAGCCGGGTGCCGTCGTCTCGCTGGCGCTGCTCCTGACCCGCCTCTACGCGCCGCTCACCTCACTCGCCGGAGCGCGCGTGGAGGTCATGAGCGCCCTCGTCAGCTTCGAGCGCGTCTTCGAGGTGCTCGACCTGAAGCCGCTCATCGAGGAGAAGCCGGACGCCCGTGAGGTTCCCGCGGGCCCCGCGTCCGTCGAGTTCGACGGGGTCCGGTTCGCCTACCCCTCCGCCGACAAGGTCTCCCTGGCGTCCCTCGAAGAGGTCGCCGCCCTCGACACCCGCGGCGGCGCCGAGGTCCTGCACGGTGTCTCCTTCCGCGCCGAGGCCGGCCAGACCGTCGCACTCGTCGGCTCCTCCGGCGCCGGCAAGTCGACCATCGCGCAACTGCTGCCGCGGCTGTACGACACCGACGAGGGCGTCATCCGCATCGGCGGCGTCGACGTCCGCGACCTGAGCGCGGAGTCGATGCGCGAGACGCTCGGGATGGTCACCCAGGACGGTCACCTCTTCCACGACTCGGTACGCGCCAACCTGCTGCTCGCCCGTCCGGCCGCGACCGAGGACGAGCTGTGGGACGTACTGCGCCGCGCCCGTCTGGAGGACCTCGTACGGTCCCTGCCCGACGGCCTCGACACGGTGGTCGGTGAGCGCGGCTACCGGCTCTCCGGCGGTGAGCGCCAGCGCATGACCATCGCCCGGCTGCTGCTCGCCCGCCAGCGCGTCGTCATCCTCGACGAGGCGACGGCGCACCTGGACAACACCTCGGAGGCGGCCGTCCAGGACGCGCTCACCGAGGCGCTCGCGGGGCGCACGGCCGTGGTCATCGCCCACCGGCTGTCGACCGTGCGCGCCGCCGACGTGATCCTCGTCGTCGAGGCCGGGCGGATCGTGGAGCGGGGCACGCACGAGGAACTGCTCGCGGCGGACGGGCGGTACGCGGAGCTGTACCGGACGCAGTTCGCGAAGGCGGGCACGAGCCGGGAGGACCTGACGGAGGTCGCGGAGGCCGAAGAGGCGGTGGCGTAGGCGGCTGCCGGGTGCCGTCCCGGGCAGCCCTCATGAGGACAGCATCCGGCCTATTGCCGCCCTACGGTGAGCAGCGTCCGCGCACACGACATGCAGGGAGGAACATCACCGTGACCGTCAAGGCGATCCCCGAGGGCTACTCCACCGTCACTCCCTGGATCATCTCGACCGACGCCGCACGGCTCATCGACTTCCTCAAGGAGGCGTTCGACGCTGAGGAGTTGGGGCGCCTGGAGGGAGTGGGCGGACGCATCGACCACGCCGAGGTGCGCATCGGGGACGCGGTGGTGATGATGTTCGACCGGCACTCGCCCGACTGGCCGGAGACCCCCGCGTTCCTGCGCCTCTTCGTCGAGGACGCCGACGCCGTGCACCGGCAGGCGGTCGCGGCGGGCGCCACGTCGGTGACCGAGGTGACCGAGCTGTTCTTCGGGGACCGCGTCGGACGGGTGCGTGACCCGCTGGGCAACCTGTGGTGGATCCAGACGCACGTCGAGGACGTCAGCCCCGAGGAGCAGCAACAGCGGTTCACCAAGCCGGAGTTCGCCGAGGCGATGGAGTACGTCCAGAACGCCGAGTTCTTTCCGGGGACGGGCCGCGGCACCGGAAGCTGACGCGGCGGCCCGGCGCGCCCGCGTCTCCCGGTTCCGGTCTTGCCGGGGCCTCACGCGTGGGGGCCCGGAGCGCCGGCCATCGCCGACGGGCAGATCGCCGCCTGTTCCCCCGGACCGGTCCGGGGGAACAGGCGGGACGGTGGCCCCGAGTCGGTTACCGCTTGTGGCCGTTCCCGTGTCCGTCGGGATGCAGGACCACCTTGGTCCAGCCCTCGTCACGGGCGTCGAAGTGCTCGTACGCCGCGGGGGCCTCGTCCAGGCTGAGTTCGTGGGAGACGACGAAGCTCGGCTTCGCCTTCCCGCCGGCGATCAGATCCCGCAGCGCCCGGTTGTACCTCTTCACCGGCGCCTGCCCGGTGCCCATGCGCTGGCCCTTGAACCACATCATGCCGAAGTCGATCGGGACCTTGCCCTGCGCCTCCAGCTCGCCCTGGGCCTCCGCGCCGCCGGGGTCCTGGGGCAGGAACACGCCCACCACGCCGATGTCGCCCGTGAACCTGACCGAGTCGATCAGGCCGTTGAGCGTGAGGCTGGCGTCCTCGTGTCCCTCGGGGTCGTGCGCCTGGTAGCCGACGCACTCACAGCCGTTGTCGGCGCCCAGACCGAGGGTGGCCTCCTTGAGGACCTCCGCCGGGTTCTCCTCGGCGATGTTGATCGGGATGGCCCCGATCTCCTCCGCCTTGCGCAGCCGGTCGGGCTGGTGGTCGGCCACCCAGACGCGCCCGGCGCCCTTGAGGAGGGCGGAGTAGGCCGCCATCAGCCCGACGGGGCCGGCCCCGAAGACGATCGTCTGGTCGCCCGGTTTGACGTGGGCCATCTCGGTGGCGTGATAGCCGGTGGGAAAGATGTCGGCGAGCATCACATAGTCGGTCTGCCGCTCGGCGGCGTCCTCACCCAGACGCAGCGCGTTGAAGTCGCCGTAGGGCACGCGCAGCAGTTCCGCCTGGCCGCCCTGGTAGGGGCCCATGTCGGCGAATCCGTAGGCGGCTCCGGCAAGGGCCGGTTCCGGCTGCATGGTCAGGCAGTAGTTGGTCAGACCCCGCTCGCACTGCTTGCAGAAGCCGCAGGCGATGTTGAAGGGCAGGACCACATACTCGCCGACCTGGACCTTGCGGACGGCCGAGCCGACCTCCACGACCTGGCCCATGTTCTCGTGTCCCAGAGTGCGGCCGGACTCGAACGAGGTGCGGCCCTCGTACATGTGCAGGTCCGAACCGCAGATGTTGGTAGTGGTGATCTTGACGATGATGTCGCAGGGGTGTTCGATCTTCGCGTCCGGCACGTCCTTCAGCGTGACCGTCCGCGGGCCTTCATATACCGCTGCTTTCATGATCGCTTCCTTCGGTGCCGCGGCATGGCCGCAGCACGGGAGCGATGGAGACGGCGTACGGAGCCTGACTCCCGGGAGTTGGTGCGACGGGGTCCATGGCTCCGGCATGCCTCTGTGGGCTGTTCACCCGGTTCAGGTGGAACGGTGATGCCGCCGTGAGTGTGCCCGGCGGGGCTTCCGCGCTCCGGCGGCGTGCCGTCCGAGTCCCCGTCGGCCCCCGTCGCGAAACAGCCACGCACCGATCGATCAGCGGAATCCTCGTACGCGGACGACCACCAACCACCAATCACCAACGCATCCCCGGCTCAGGTCGCCGGCTAGTCGCCGGCGTCGTCCTGGAGCATGTGACGGCGTTCCTGTTCGCGCTTGGAGTAGGCGGCTGCCCGGATCGCCTCATCGCTCTCCAGGCCTGAGCCCAGCGCGCCACCCACCGTGGCGACCGAAGCGACGAACCAGGACAACGTCCAGTATTCCGAGGCGTGAAGCGGGCTTCCTGTCGTGGAGGCGAACACGTGGCCGTTGAGGATGAACAGGGCCCACACCAAATTGATGACGATCAGACTCACGTAGCAGACGAGCACCCCGATACCCACGGTCATGACCGTCGAGGCGTTGTAGAGCCTCGCCCTCTGGCTCGCCTCCCGCGTGACCTCCACTGACCGATGCCACAGCTGTGCGTCCACGATCAGCCAGCCGATCATGAGCGCGACGGACCCGAACGTGGCGATCACGAGGCGTGGCGTGCTGAGGGACTCGGCCAGGTTCCAGACGGTGGAGTTCACCGTGGCGACCGCTCCCGTGGCGAGTGCGGCCGCCAGGGCTTTCGACAAGCCCGGCACCAAACGCCACGGCCGGTTGGCGCGGACCATACCGACGAGCACCCTCAGGTAACCGCGCGGTCCGCTGACGACGTACCGAAGATCAACGGTTTCCTCCTCACCGACCTGACCCGGGTGAACAGGCGTGAGGCGACCGACGAAGGGCCCCAACAGCGGCTTATTCTGCGGAGATCCCTCGGCCTCGGTGACCTGGCCCGCCAAGCTGAGCACGGCCTCTTCCACGGCCCGCCGGGCTCTCCTCTGCAGACGCCAGCCCCCCAGCGGAGGAAGGGACAGCAGGGCCAAGCCGTGTTCGTGACTCAGGTCCACCACGAGCTTGCGCCCGTGCGAGTGCAGCGGAAGGTCGGTGAGAGCCACGACGATGTCCCAGTTCTCCGCTCTTCCGCGCTCCATGATCCGGCGCATCAAGGTGGGCGGGTCCTCGGTCCCTGCGGTGAAGGGCTCACTGACCACCTTGACGTCGAACCGTCGTCCCTGGCCCGACTTGTCGGCGAGCCGAGCGGGAAGGATCCGGGCCATGCGCTGCGCGATCTCCGTGGGCGCGTCGGGATCCGCCAGGAGAGCCACGACCGTAACGCCCTGAGACGACACCCGCATGGCTCCTTCTCGTCGGCTGCCCCCGCGATCGCCCGTGCCCACAGGATGCCCCCGACGTATCGCCGACGCCGGGTGACACGCTGCCCCCTGCCGGCAGGCGCAGGCGATGCGGTCGGATCTCCTCGTCCTCCCCGTACAGGGCTGCTCGGCGGCGGGAACGCCTCGTCGAGGGCGTCGAGAGATCCCGCTCGAGGCATCAGCCGGGTCCGCCCAGCACGATCTTCCACACTCGGGTCGCCACCTGGAGGTTCAGCCGGTCCTCGACGTTCGCGAGGTCGTTGCCGCTGATGTGGCGGATGCGCTGGAGCCGGTAGCGCAGAGTGCTGCGGTGGATCGCGAGGGATTCCGCGGTCTCGTCGTAGTTGCCGCCGCAGCCGAAGTAACGGGACAGGGTCTCCACCATGGCCGTGTGATGCCGGGAGTCGTAGTCGATGAGCTGCCCGAGCCACTCCTGGACGAACGTCTCCAGTTCCCGGTAATCGTTGGCACCGCCGGCTCGCGGTACGGGGCCTGTTCGTCTTCATCGGCGCCGACCCCCACACCGAGTGGCTCGCGGGCATCATCGCCCTCGACTCCCGCGGCTTCGTCCTCACCGGCCCGGAGGCCCAGGAAGCCTGCGCCCACCCAGAGGTGTGGCACGGCCGCGGGCGCTCGTGCATGACCCTGGAGACCAGCCTGCCCGGGGTCTTCGCGGTAGGGGACGTCCGTAGCGGCTCGGTGAAGCGGGTGGCCTCGGCGGCCGGTGAGGGCGCGATGGCCATCCACTTCGTGCACCGTCACCTGGGCCACTCGGCCGCACCCGACACCACGGGCACGGCCGCTGCCGCGATCTAGAGATCGAACTCCCCGGCCCGAAGAGCAAGAACACCGACGTCGAGGCCAACGGTCCCGAACTCGTGGTCACCGGAGACATCGAGGAGCGGGAGCGCAAGGGCGTCCTGCGCCGCAGCAGCTGCAGCGTCGGAGCCCTTCGGGTACCACCCACAAGATCAAGGCCGTCATGCAGGACGGAGTGCTCAGCATTACCGTCCCCAAGGCCAAGCTGCCAGGCGTCGCCGGGTCCAGATCAGTGAGTCCGGCAGGGCGCACGCGAAGACGCGGCCCAGAGCGGCGGGCGGCGGGACCACCGCCGCCTGAGACCCCACCGAGCCGGCGCGGTCAGCTGCGCTGGGAGACGTTCGCTGCCAGCGGGCGGCCACACCCGGTGGGTTGGCTGCGTGAGGTGGGCGTCTTCGATTTGGCTGCCAAGAAACTGCGCGGGTGCATTACTTGGGAAACCGGCGGCCCGAAGCCGCGTTGTAGCTGTTCAGGGCCTATGTGCGGCGGCCGGAGGAGGACACCTCGGGGCTGGGCCAACTCGCCCCGGGAGTGCCGGCGAAGATCATTCCGTCGTTAGGGTCCAGCGATATGGCCCTTCCCTCAGCAGCGTCGCCGGTGACGGCAACGGCTTCCGAACCCGTCCCTCCCGCGATCCTCATCCGGGACCTGCGGATGCGCTACGGCGCGCGCGATGTGCTCCACGGAGTGAATCTGGAGGTGCGGCGGGGGGAGGTACTGGCGCTGCTGGGGCCCAACGGGGCCGGTAAGAGCACCACCATCGAGATCCTGGAGGGTTTCCGGCGGCGCTCCGGTGGAGACGTCAGCGTGCTGGGCACCGATCCCGAGCACGCCGACGCAGCCTGGCGGGCACGGCTGGGGATCGTCATGCAGTCCTGGCGCGACCACGCCCGGTGGCGGGTCGGGGAGTTGGTCGAGCACTTCGCGCGGTACTACCCCGACCCGCGCGACGCGGGCGAGCTGCTGGAGACCGTCGGGCTGTCGGAGCAGGCCGGCCAGGAGTGCCAGAAGCTCTCCGGAGGCCAGCGGCGGCGTCTGGATGTCGCTCTGGGCATCATCGGCCGGCCCGAGCTGCTCTTCCTCGACGAACCGACCACCGGGTTCGACCCGGAGGCGCGGCGCGACTTCCACACACTGGTGGAGCGGCTGAGCGCGGTCGAAGGCATGACGGTCCTGCTCACCACCCACGACCTCGCCGAGGCCGAGCGGCTGGCCGACCGCATCGCGGTGCTCGTCGCCGGTCGGCTCGTCGCCGCGGGGTCCATCGACGAACTGGCCGCGCAGATCCAGGCCGACGCCGACGTGCGCTGGTCCGAGGACGGCCGGCGGTGCCGGCAGCACACCAAGGACCCCTCCGCTCTGGTGTGGGACCTCCACACCCGGCTCGGCGGCCCCATCCCTGACCTGGAGGTGCGCCGGCCCACGCTGGAGGACACCTATCTGGGCATGCTCCACCAGGAGGAAGCGTGATCAGCCGACAGTCCCTTGCCGTTGGGCTGCACCGGGGGAGGACAGAACTGCGGCAGACGGCGCGCACCCCGCGCGAGTACCTGGGCCATCTGACCAATCCGGCGATGTTCCTGCTCACCGCGTCGTTCCAGACCGGCACCATCCCCGGCAGCCCGGTACCTTCCTCGCGCATGGTGATCGCCGGAAGCGTCGCCGCGCTCCTCGCCATGATCGCGATGGTGTGGCTGCCGCAGCAACTGGCCACCGAGCGCGAGGACGGCACGCTGCTGCGCCTGCGCGGCACGCCCGGCGGCATGACCGCCTACCTCGTGGGCAAGACGGTGATGGTCCTCGCGATCGCCGGCCTGAGCACCGCGCTGCTGCTGGCCGGAGGCGCGCTCACCACCGACTCCGGTTTCCCCCGGAGCGCGGACCAGTGGGGCACCCTGCTGTGGGTGACCACGCTGGGTCTGGTCGCGCTCTCCCTGCTCGGCGCCGCGGTCGGCGCGATGCTGCCCAACCCACGCCAGGCCCTGGCCTGGGTGATGATCCCCATGCTCGGACTCCTCTTCATCTCGGGGATCTTCTTCCCGGTCACGAGCATGCCGCGATGGCTGCGGATCACCGGCGAGGTCTTCCCCCTGAAGTGGATCGCCCAGGGCATCCGTTCCGCCCTCCTGCCCGACAGCGCGCTGGTGGCAGAGACCGGCCAGAGCTGGCAGCACTGGCAGACCTTCGGCGTGCTCGGAGCGTGGACCCTGCTGGGGCTGCTGCTCGCTCCGCGGCTCCTCCTGAAGTCCTCACGCCGGGAGTCCGGCAGCCGCCTGGCGGCGCGCCGTGAACTTGTCGGCCAACGTTCCTACTGAGAGGGGAGACCCCGTGACCTCCACGCACAACACCAGCATCATGTACCCGATCCAGCCCTCCAGCACCGGGCAGATCCTGCCCTTCGCCCGGCTGTTGCAGCGCCGCGGCGCGGGCCGGCTGTGGCTGGGCCAGTCCCTGCGGCTTGACACCCACCAGCTCTTCGCGGCCCTGGCCGGCATGGGGTACCGCATCCCGATGGGCAGCGGGGTGACCCTCGCGCCGCTGCGCCACCCGTACGACGCCGCCGTGCAGGCGCGGTCGGTGGCCGCGCTCAGCGACGCCCCCTACGTGGCCGGCATCGGCCCGGCCGCACCGGAGTTCCAGGACTCCCTGCTTCCCGAGCGCTACGCCAAGCCGCTCACCGCGATGCGGGAGTACATGACGTCCATGCGCGAGCTGCTGGACGGCGGACTCGCGCGCCGCGACGGCGCGTACCACTCCATCGACGCCCAGCTCATCGCCCTGGACGCCCCGCCGGTCGAACTCGGCCTGGGCGTGCTGCGCCCGCGGATGGCCACGACGGCCGGGGCGGTCGCCGACGTCGCCGTCACCTGGATGACCCCGGCGCACTACATCGCTGACACTCTCGTGCCAGCCCTGGCCAAGGGCGCCGCGGCGGCGGACCGTGCCGCGCCGCGGGTGGCGACCGTGATCCACGTCGCCGTCGCCCGCCCCGGCCGCGACATCCGCCTGGCGGCCCGCCGCGGCGCCGGCGCCCACCTCAGCGCCGCCCACTACACCGACATGCTGCGCCGCGCCGGCGTCCCCGCCTACGCGCACGACCCGGACGCCGGCGCGGACGCCCTGGTCGACGCAGGGGTGTTCGTCGCCGGAACGCCCGACGAGATCGCCGCCGAACTCCACCGCTACCGGGAGAGCGGCGTCGACGAGGTGGTACTCAACCCGGCAGGCGTCATGCACATCGAGGGTCTGGGCGCCGTCATGACCGACCTCCAGGACATCCTCGCCGCCCTGGACCGCCTCCATGGCTGAGAACGCGCCCCCGCCCGAAGGACCGGCACCGGACTTCGGCGCCCGCAGGGTGCTCTTCGCGGGCACCGGCTCCCTCGGGGTGATGTTCATGCCGATGTGGCTCAACTGGCTGCGGACCGCGTACCCGGACATCGAAGTACGCACCATGCTCACCCGGTCCGCACAACGGTTCGTCACGCGTGACGCACTGACCGCGTTCGCGAGCGGAACGGTCCTGCAGGACGTCTGGCCGGACGAGCCGGACGAAGGCGCCACCCACGTCGAGCTCGCGCAGTGGCCTGACGCGATAGTCGTCCATCCGGCGACCTACAACTTCGTCAGTCGGCTGGCCCTGGGCGCCGCCGACACCCCCCTGCTGCTGGCCCTGCAGTGCACCCGGGCCCCCATCGCCATCGCTCCCGCGCTGCCTCCGGGCGGTGCGGAGTCGTACGGCTACCGCCGGCACGTCGCGGCACTGTCGGAGCGCCCCAACGTGACCGTGGTGCCCCCGCAGCCGGGCTACAGCGTGACGACCGGCCGCCCGGGCGCCACCGTGGCCACGCCGCTGCCCGCTGTCATCCCCGCCCTGGAGCAACTCAGGGCCCGTCTGGCGGCCGCCCCTTCACTTGGAGAGGAGGAGGGACGATGACCCAGCCGACCGCGTCCGCCGTGCAGGAGTTCGCCACCGGTTTCCTGCGCACCGCCATCCACCCCCACGGCCCGGGATACGTGTGGATCCGCCGCCCGGGCGACGACCGCCCCGTCCCGCTGAGCGCGCCCAGCGCGCCGGTGCGCGCCGCGCTCACCGCGCTGCGCCCGGCCGGTCTGCGGCTCGCGCTCCCGGAGGCGGTCGGCGACGCCCTGCACTACCAGGTGCCAGGCCCGGTCCCGGTGGCGAAACTCTGCGTGGGCCGCGACCTGGGTCTTCCTCCCGGGCTGGTGGCCGGAGCCGTGTCCGGGACGGGCGCGGCGCTGCGCCTGCTGCACACCACGGTTCCGGCGTCCCTGGCCGTCTCCGGGCCGCCGGGCCCTGCCCGGCTGGCGTCCTGGATGCACGAGGGCAACGGGCCGCGAGCCGCGTCGGCCTTCCACACCATCGTCCGCCGCCAACTCGGCACCGCCCGGTGGAACCTGGTGCGGGAGTGGTGCCACGCCCTGGCCACCGACCTGAGCGGCGGGGTCTTCCTGCACGGTGCGCCCAGCCTGGGCTCGGTCGTCGTGGGGGGCGCGCCGGATGGCGGTTGCCTGCTGTCCGGTGAGGATGTGGCCCGCGGTCCCGCCGACTTCGATTTCGGCTGGCTGCTGGGGGAGTTCGTCGAATGGCGGATGACGCTGCAGCGCCGGACGCCGGGTCTGGACCTGGACCCGGACGACTTCCACACCGCTCTGGACGCCCTGGCCCGCGGCTATGGTGCGCCGGCCGATCCGGTGGTGGCCGGGCGGGTCGCGGTGCTGCGGGTGTTCACCCATGCCCATGACTTCGCCGCGTACATGGGGTGGCATCCCGAACTGCTCGAATACACCGTGAAGATCGCCGAGCTGATCGACGACGAGGGCGCCCAGGCCCTGCTCTGACCGCGGCGCGGCCCGGCGTCCGTACGACGATTGTGCCCCCCGGTGGCGACCGCCACCGGGGGGCACAGGTCATCCGCGGGCCGGACCGGCCTCACCCGTGTCGGGGCGGGCCGGCCGGGCGGGGATGTGGTTCATCTTCCAGCGCGTGTAGGTGCGCCGAGGGATTCCCAGGATCTGGCAGTACCTCGAGACGTTGATCCTGGCGTCCTCCCTGATGGCCTCGAGGTCTGAAAAGGGACCGTGCGGTACTCACCCGATTTACGCCGTACGCGCAGCTGGACGTAGGCTTCCCCGAGTGCGGTCTTCAGTTCCGTGATCTCGGAAAGGAGTTCGCGTTCCCGCTGGGCATTGCGGGACATTCCTCCTTCGAGGCCGGTGCGTCCGCCGTCGAGAAACTGTCGTTTCCAGTTCCCGATCGACTGCTCAGAGACGCTTGCGCGGCGGGCGGCCTCGGCGATCGTCCGGGATCCGGACAACACCTCGAGGACGATCTTCAGTTTTTCCGCAGCTGGCATTACCGGAGGGCGTGACATCGCCTCTCGTCTCCAATTCATAACGCGCGGGGCGCTGTTGAGTGCGCGTCCCGCGGTAGATCTGGCGGGGTGTCAGGCGGAGCGGCGGTCATTCCGTTCCGTCGGTCTGTCCCCGCGTGAGCTGCAGCGCCTGTGCGTCAAGGTCCAGGCCGACGGCCTGAAGACCCGACTCAAACAGGGCTGTGGCAGTTCACGAAGATGTGTGGGAATCCGAATACCTGCGACGGACGGTGTCCGTGCGGGCGCATGCCGATCCGACTTCTTGTGGCTTCATTTTTCCCCCTAGGAAAGACGGGTCAGGTCTTTCTTGTGAACTCGCATCTGTTCTGCCGGTTTGCGGCAGTGGTGAGGCGTCGCGACCGGGCTGTGAAAGATTGTCCGCAGCCCGGTGAATGCCTTGCGATATGAAGATCATATCCCTGGCTCATTGCGCAGGGCAACAAACTTGGGCCGTATTTGAGGTTGCGCAATGCGGACATATTGGACCGTTGTGCATGTGATGTCCCGTCCCCGTTTCCGTCGTGGACCGGTGGCTGGAAACGGCCGGCCACCGGAGCCGGGCGTTCACCGGCAAGCCGCCCGGCCGCAACCGGTCACGCCTTTGCCGCACCGTCCGCGACCTCGGCGTCCGCGATCTCGACCCCGCCGATCGCGCGCAGCCCGGAAGCCAGACGGTCCGCGTTCCCGACGATGACGCCGCTGAACGCGTCGGGATCGAAGAACTCCCGGGCCACCTGGGCGACCTGGTCGCGGGTGACGCCCCGCAGCAGGTCGGGGAAGGCCGTCACCCGCTCCGGCTCGTGCCCCAGGCACACCGCGGTGGCCACACTGCCGGCGAAACCGGCCTGGGACGCCAGGGTGAGCATCGTCATACCGACGGTGTACTCGCGCGCCGCGTCCACCTCCGCCGCCGACGGCGCCACGGTCGCCAGGCGCCCCAGCTCGGCCCGGATCTCCTGGTAGGCCGTCACCGTCGCCTGCGTGGCGGTGTCGGCGTCGGCCGTGAGCATGAGGCGGTCCAAGTGGTCCTCGAACCCCGCCTCCGCACGGTAGGCCAGTCCCTTGTCCTCCCGGATGTTGGTCACCAGCCGGGAGGAGAAATACCCCCCGAACACCAACGTGGCCAGACTCAAGGCCGGAAAGCGGTCATCGGTGCGTGCCACCGCCGGTCGCACGAGCTTGATCTGCGACTGCACCGCGTCGGCCCGTGGCACCAAGGCGACGCGCCCGGCGCGCAGCGGTGGCAGCGGCAAGGGCGCCGGCGACGGCCCGCCCGCGCTCCAGGAGCTGGTGGCCGAGGCCACCGACTCCACCGCCCCCTCCGGATCGAGATCCCCCACCAGCACCAGCACCGTGCCCCGCGGGCGCAGCCGCTCGTGGTGCAGGGCCCGCACCGCCGCGCCGGTGACCGCGGCGACCGGTGCGGGAAAGGGCACTTCCTGCAGCGCGGCCAGTTCGCCGTAGCAGTGCGCCACCAGGGCCTCCTGCGCGACCACCTGCGGCTGCGCGCGGATCAACGCGATCTGCCGCACCATCCGCTCGCGGACCGGCCCGATCTCCGCCTCGTCCGCGCTCCCCTCGGTGACCGCGTCGGCCAGCGCGCCCAGCAGGGTGTCGAGCGCGTGGCCGGGAGCGGACCCCGACACCTGCAGCCACTGCGAGGAGCGATGGGCGGCCAGCGTGACGCCGTGCCGGGCCATTTCGGCGTCCCGGCCCGCCACCTTGCCGCGCCCGCGCCGGAACAGGACGGTGGCCAGGACTTCGGCTGTGGCCGCGTGCGCGAAGGTGGCGCCGGCGAAGGGCACCGACATCCGCAGTTCGACCATCGGGGTGGAGGGCTGCCGGGCCGCGATCACCCGCAGGCCACCTGGCAGCACGGTGTCGGCCATCGCTGGCAGGCGGTGGCCGCGTCGGGCCTCCAGCGGCGGCAGCGCGCGCGCTCCGGCCGCGGTGCGGCCGATCTCCTCGGCGCTGCGATGGGCACGGGCGGGCTCCCCGGCGGGGGAGGGGACCAACGAGGTGACGGTCACGAGTCAGCTTCCTGACGGGATCGGGTGGAGGGACGGTGACGCGGCGGGGTGCAGGCTCAGCACGGCGCGCGCGTCCGGCCGCAGGGAGGCGGCGGCCTGCGCCAGGTCCCGCGCGCTCACGCGGGCGAGCCGGCCGGGCAGTTCACCGACGAGCTCGGCCTTGCCGAAGAGCACCTCCTGCGCCCCCAGGGCGCGGGTACGAGCCAGCAGCATGTCGTACTTGCGGTGCATTCCGACGCTGCTGAGGGCCGTGGCCCGCGCCAGCTCCTCCTCGGTGGGGCCCTGCGTCGCCAGCGCCGCGAGCTCCTGGTCCAGCACCTCCAGCAAGTGGTCCGTCGCGGTCTCCCGCGGATGCGTCGCCACGCACAGGAACGTCTCGGGATCCCGGGCCTCCAGCGCGCCGAACAGCCCGCAGCCGGTGCTCACATCGGTCACCAGGGGCGAGGGGCCGTGGATCATCCGCCGCCGGAGCCTTGACGACTCGCCCGCACCGGTGAGCACCACGCACAGCACCATGTGCGCCAGATAGGCGTCCAGGTCGCTGTTCGGATCCGGCATGCGGTAGCCGACGGCGGTGGCCGGCATCGGCGCGTGCGGGTCGGCGTGGTCGCCCCGCAGTTCGCGCTCGGGTGCCCGCTCGCTCAGGCCGACCGGAACCGGCGGGCGCCGTACCGGGACGTCGTGGAAGTGCCGGTGGACCAGCTCGGCTGCCCGGCCCGGGTCGATGTCGCCCGCGACGGTCAGCACCGCGTTGCCCGGCGCGTAGTAGCGGTCGAAGAACGCGGCGCATTCCTCGACCGTCGCCTGTTCCAGGTCGGTGAAATCGCCGTAGCCGTTGTGTGCGTTGGGATAGGTCCTGAAGAGCAGTCCGGGCAGCACGGTCCAGGGAAAGCCGCCGTAGGGTTTGTTCATGACGTTGAGGCGGATCTCCTCCTTGACCACGTTCACCTGGGTCCGCAGATCGTCCTCCGTCAGTTTCGGGGCACGCATCCGGTCGGCTTCCAGGAAGAGAACGCGCTCCAGTGCGGCGGACGGAACCACCTGGTAGAAATCCGTGTAGTCCTGGTGCGTCGATCCATTGGCGGTACCACCGGCCGCCTGTACATGACCGAAGTGCTCGGTCCTGGCCACGCTCTCGCTGCCCTGAAACATCAGATGCTCGAAGAGATGGGCGAATCCGGAACGGCCCCGGGGCTCGGACCGGAAACCGACGTCGTAATGCACGCTGACGCCCACCGCCGGAACGCCGGATATCGAGTAGAGAACGACCCGCAGGCCGTTGGGCAGCGTGAAACGGTGCAGGTTCTCAGGGGGCATGCCCGGTACCTTAGGGGACCGCGGCGATGCCAAGAAGGCCGCAGATAACCGGTTACTTTGGTCCGGAAAGCCGTGCCCGCACCGTTGCTGACGGCGCGTCTCCCCGGCGCCCCGGTCCGCCCCCACCCAAGGATGACGCGATAGTGAGCCATCTGTTGTCGGCGCCCGCGGACGCTTCCTACGCTCCGTGATCGTGATTACAGATCAAGAATCGAAGTCCCTCCCGACCCGCGTCCGCTTCGATCCGGTCCACCTGGACAAGGCTCCCGAAGTGGATGCGTTTCTCGGCCGGCTCGGACTGGGTTTCTTCGACGCGGACACCGTCGTCGCCCACATCGGCCGCAACGACAACTGGGCCGGCACCACCACCACCGGCGCCAAGGTCTTCGTCAAGCGAGTCGGCGGCGGCGACCCGGCGGACGTCCTGCGGCGCTACCACCGCATCCTGGCCTTCGAAACGATCGCGTCACGCCTGAGCGGCAGCGAACTGCGGGGTCCTGAACTCCTCGGCTCCGACGAGGAACACCGTCTGGTGGCCTTCACACGCCTGGAGGACGCCCAGTCGGGTTTCGAGCTCTCGACCGACGATGCCTTCGACGACGCCCTGTGCCGCCGGGCCGGCCGCATCCTCGGCATCCTGCACACGCTGCCGCTCGAACCCGGCACCTTGGACGACGACCCCCACCCGTCCCCGTCGATGGACCACTTCGACGCTCTGTCGCTGCCCGTCTTCATCCACTCGGCCTTCGCCGAGATCGAATCGTGGTCCCTGCTCCAGGCGGACGCCGAGCTGGCCGCCGCCCTGCACGAGCTGCGCCGCCGCGAAACCGCCGCGCCCCAGGTGCCCACGCACGGCGACATCCGCCTCGACCAGTACCTCCTGGCCGCCGAAGACCTCTACCTGAGCGACTGGGAGGAACTGCGCTCCGGCGACGCCGCCCGCGACATCGGTGGATTCGCCGGCGAGTGGCTCTACCGGGTGATCCAGGGCATCCCGAAGTCCATCAGCGAGGACCCCGGCCAGACCTTCGGCCGCGAAGCGACGCACGAGGACATCCTCGCCCACGGCGCGCGCGAGATCGACCGCCTGCGCCCCCGCATCGAAGCCTTCTGGGCCGGGTACCGCGAGACGCGCCCCACCCTGGACGACGGCTTCACCACACGTGTCGCCGCCTTCACGGGCTGGCACATGATCGACCGCATGCTGGCCGGCGCCAAGTTCGGCACCCGGCTGTCGGCCGGCGACCGCGCGGCCGCCGGCATCGGACGGACCGTCCTGCTGGCCCCGCAGAACTTCACCTCCGTACTCGGTCTGGAAGGCACCTCATGATGACCGCCCTGGGCCTCATCGCCCCTGAGATCTCGACAGCACTGGCCAGGACCGAGGTCGCCGCAGGCGGCCTGACCGCCGCCGTCGGCGAGAAGGAACTGGACGCCAAGACCCCCGGCGCTCTCGCCAAGCAGCTCGGTGACCTCTTCTACCAGGACCTGCACGCCGGGATGGAGGATCAGGACGACACCGCCCGGCAGCGCAGCCTGCGCGACGACGCGTTCGACCAGCAGCTCTTCGCCGCGATGCCGCACCGCACGAGCCTCGTCCCGGCCACCGTGGTCGGCGACGGCTCCCGGCCGGACACCGTGATCGTCCAACTCGACGGCCTGCGCGTCCAGGTCGCGCGCGACAGCATCACCGACCACCGGCCGGACGCCGCTTCCGCGCAGGTCACCCTGCGCATCCCCGCACAACGCCCCTCCCTGTCGACCGGCTTCTTCCTGACCGACGGCTCCCGCGGACGCGTCGGTGGCTCCCCGATGCTGCGCCTGTACTTCCACCTGACCCATGCCGAGGCGGCACCCAAGGCCTGGGGCACGGTGCTGTCTCAACTGGAGGCGCTGGGGCTGCGTTACCGGGCCAAGGTCACCTCGTCGCTGAAGCACTTCCCGCGCCGTGACGCGCTGGTGGTGTACCTCGGCTCTGACGCCTGGCACGCGGCCGCCGACATCGCCGCGTCCATCCGGGGCCTGCCTGGACTCGGCGACGCCACCTCGCCGTTCGTCCGCCGGATCGCCGACGGAGTGGGCGCAGCCTGGGAGCCGGACGACCCGCGTTCGGGCAAGGGCAGACTCAGCTTCGGGGAACATCGCTGCCAGGTACTGGCCGAGGCACTGGTGAGACATGCCGTGCGAGCCGACGGCGGTTCCCGTGAGGCCCTCATCGCCGAGGCGTACCTCAACGCCGGCGTGGACCCGCTCATGCCCGCCCGTAATCTGGACTCTCCCGTACTGCCGGGAATCGGCCTGGCATGACCACGGGTCGGTGAGCCGATGAACCACACCCCGCACCCTGTCCCGCCGGCACTGACGGCCGAGGACAAGGCCGGCATCGTCCTGAGCGTGCTGTCCGGCCGCGAGACCGTCGCGGAAGCCGCCGGGCGGCACGCCCACCTCTCCGAACGGTCCCTGCTGGACTGGCGTGAGGCGTTCATCGAAGGCGGGCTGCGCGAACTCCAGGGGAGCGCGGCCCACCGGCCGCCTCCGCGCGAAAGGCTGCTCGAGGCCGAGGCGGCCGAGCTGAAGAGCGCACTGGGCGAGGTCTGCCTCGAACTGAACGTATGGCAGGCCCTCAGGGCCTACCCGCGGTGCCATCCGGAGCCCGGATGACCGCCGTCCGCAAACCCCCCACTCCGCGGTGAGGGGTTTTCGCGGTCCCGGGGTGGTTTCCCGGATCGGCCGTTCCCAATTTTGAAAGGGTGGAAGTGTGAGCCAATTCCTGTGGATCGGGCGATAATTTCGCAGGTCGCGTGGGTCCTGGCAAAGTCTCCAATAATTTTCTCGTAGCGCGGACGACGGAATGTGCGGTCGAATGGGTTCAGAGCGGGAAAGCCCCCGCTCCACACCTCACATCGAAGGAACGTCATGAACACCGCAGACCAGCTCCTGACCGGCTATACCGCCTACACCAACGCCCAGGAATTCGGCGCCAGCGCGGAGGCCCAGGCCCCGGCGACAACGCCCACCGTCACCGTTTCCTCCCCCGAGTGCGTCTACTTCTCCCTCGGCGCGTCCGCCGGTAGCATCGCCAGCACCAAGGCATGGGGCTGCTGACCCAGCAACACTGATTGACCAAGTGGGTGTCCGCCATAACAGGCGGACACCCACTTCTGCGTTATGCGGAACCGGGCGATTTCTGCCAGGGAGGCGCGGCCCCAACTTTCCAGCCGCGATATGTGGGCAACGAAGTTGGGTTCCGTCGCGGAAAGCGCAGGTCACGGAGCCGTCATTGCCAAATATGCATAAGATTTCCGTGGTTGCGCCACCGGGAATGTGGTCGAATGGATCTCGGGCAGGAAAGATCCGGCCCATCTCGTTGGATTCAGTGAAGGAATCTCATGAACACCGCAGACCAGCTCCTCGCCGGCTACACCGCCTACACCAACGCCGAGGAGTTCGGCGCCAGCGCCTCGGCCGACGCCCCCGCCACCACCCCGAGCGTCCTCAGCTTCATCGGTGGCTCCAGCGGCGGCTGCGGCGCGGCTGTCAGCGCCATCTCCGGTGCCGGCGTCTCCGCCACGGCGCACTGGGGCTGCTGAACCCCCACCTGCCTGCTCGCAGGCAGTGCTCCACCGCTGGGCGCCTGTGCCCCTTCAGGCGCCCAGCGGCACTTCTATGTCCGCTCCCCGTCGCCGGCACCGGCGCCCGGTTCCTCCGCTCCGGCACGGCGGGCGGCTCCGGCCAGCGCCTCCAGGGCGGCCAGGTGCGCGGCGAGCGCCTTGCGGCCGGTCAGGGTAAGAGCGACCCAGGTGCGGGGCCGCTTGCCGAAGTAGCCCTTGCGGACGCTCACGTAGCCGGCCTTCTCCAGCGCGGCGACCGTCTTGCTCAGTACGGAATCGGTGACCCCGCAGTAGTCCCGCACCGTGCTGAACTCGGCCTCAGCGCAACTGGAGAGGAACGCGGCCACTGTCAGTCGGGTGGGGTGGTGGATCTCCTTGTCCAGGCCGGGCGGGCCCGCGTCGGTCACGACGCCTCCCGGGCACCGGCGCGCCCGCGGCCGGCCTGCAGACAGGACACCGCGCCGGCCACCACGCCGAATCCGGCGAACGCTCCGGCCGTACCGAAGAGGAGGGCCCCCACCAGGCCCGCGGCGAAGGGGATCAAGGGCAGGACCCACGCGTGCCACGCGGTCCCGCGGTTGCGCCGGGCGAACCACGGTGCGACTCCGGAGGCGTGCTGCACCCTCCAGGTCACCACGAGGAAGGTGCCCGCGCAGAGCAGTGCGGCCGCGAGGATCCAGCCCTCCCACCGGGGCCATACCCGCGCCAGGCCGAAGCCGCTCATGGCCGCGGCGAGCAGCAGGCCGTGGGCGGCGGGATACCAGGCCGGTACCGACCGCGCCGACTGCCGTGCCGCGTTCTCGGCGGCCCGCGCGGCGCGCAGCGCCGCGGCGGCGGACTCGGCGCTGGGCCGCATCGCTCCTGAGGTGTTCATGGGTTCTCCGG
Source organism: Streptomyces sp. NPDC058371 (assembly GCF_042723265.1). Classification (NCBI taxonomy): domain Bacteria; kingdom Bacillati; phylum Actinomycetota; class Actinomycetes; order Kitasatosporales; family Streptomycetaceae; genus Streptomyces; species Streptomyces sp. NPDC058371. The sequence continues at coordinate 685,992 of NZ_JBHXJC010000001.1, forward strand.
CTTCCGTACGACGGGGTGCGCTTACTCATGCCAGACTGGCATCTACTTTCCAATCTGGCAAGTAATTTCCGTCTCGGCGTGTCCGGGCTGACGAGAGCCCCGCCGGGAACGGATCCCGGCGGGGCTCTCGTCAGCGCAAGTGCGCAGGTGAACGCCGACCCTGAGCACGATTCACCTACGACAGGCGGACGTCACGCCTGCTGGGCGAGCTTCGCCTCCCGCGCCAGCTCGGTGGCGGCCACCAGGCTCAGCCCCGGCAGTTCCTGGCGCAGGGCCCGTATCGCCGCCACTTCGTGGGCTACGGGGTCCACGCCGTCGCGCTCCAGGATCGCCCGGGCCCACCGCACCCGCGGCTCCCCGCCCCGCTCGGCCAGCTCGTCCAGGATCCGCGCGGCCCGCCGCAGCCCGGGAGCCTCGTCGGCGGGAGCGTCCGACAGGGCCTGGCGCATCGCGTCCCGCGCGTCACCGAGATCGCTGAGCGCAATCAGGTGCACTTCCTTCTTGTTGAACATTCCCGTTCCTTCTCTCTCGCCGGCCGTCCGCGATCGCCGCCCGGAGAAATGCCGGACGGATGAACTCCCGGCCACGCTACAGGCTGCCCCCCGGGGCCCCCTCCGCCGCGCAGAAGAATCCCTTTTTCGGCACCAACTTTGCGGCGCCGCCACCTGAGCCAAAGTATTGGAGGGCCAACGCTGCACGGCAGTTGGCCCCGGCGGGCTAAGGATAGGAGTTACTTTGCCGCGCAAGCGTGTGGTGGACTGACTCAGGCTCGAGCGCGGACGGTGGAAACGGGTCCTCGTCATGACACCGCAGAGGAATTCGTGCATCACGAGAACGGCCTCCGGTTGCATACAGCGCCGTCCTGGGAGGACGGTGCCCTACTTGCGGTCGCCGCCATTGCCGGTATCTCGGCCATGGCAGTGAAAGCGCGCCTCCCGCTGACTCTGGTTCTCCGTCATATGTCCGGGACGGCGAACTCCAGGACACCGCACCGCTGAACACGATCCCTTTTCACACGAGGTGGAACAAGCGCATGTCAGTCGCCCGCGACAAAACCGCCCCCGGCCTGAGACTGGGTGCCGACCTCATCAGCGGCGCCTGCCTCCCATTGGCCGTCGCAGCACTGCTGGCGCTGATATCCGCTGCCGCGACACTGGTCGTGCCTCTGATGGTCAGAGACCTCGTCGGAGCCCTTTCCGGCACCGGCGGGCTCGTCCGGCCGGTCACGTTGATGACCGCCGTCGCTCTCGCCGGCGCCCTCGCCGCCACCGTCTCGGGCTACCTGCTCGCCCGGGTCGGCGAGAAGATGATCCTCCGCCTGCGCTCCCGCGTCATGGAGCACACCATGCGCCTTCCGCTGCGCGAGGTGCGTACGCAGGGCCCCGGCAACCTCGTTGCACGCGTCACCTCCGACGCCATGATGCTCCGCTCCGTCATCGACGTCGGGGCGATCCAACTGCCGCTGTCCGTCATCACCGTGGTCGCCACCCTGATCGTCATGAGCATCCTGGACTGGGTCCTCGTGCTGATCACCGTGGGGTCCTTCGCGCTGGCGGGCGCCGTCATCGGCCTGGTCATCGTCCGGGTGCGCCGCAGCATCAACGCTCAGCAGACCGCGCTCGGCGAACTCGCCCAGCGTTTCACCGCCACGCTCGCGTCCCTGCCCACGATCAAGGCTTACCGCGCGGAGGCCCGCACCACCCAGGGCCTGGCCCAGGACGCCTCCGACCTGACCGACTCCACGCTCCACAGTGCCCGCCTGCAGTCCCTCATCGGCCCGGTGATGGGCCTGGGGCAGCAGATCGCCCTGGTCAGCATCATCCTCGGCGGCGGTGCCCGCATGGCCTCCGGCGACCTGACCATGCCGGACTTCATCGCCTTCCTCCTCTTCCTGCTCCAACTCGTCGCCCCGGTCGCCGTCGTCGCCTCCAGCATCAGCCAACTCCAGGCCGGCCTCGCCGCACGCTCACGCTTCGACGACCTGCTCTCCCTGCCGCAGGAGGCCGCCGGCACGGCCACCACCAGCCCGGTCCCCGTTCAGGGCGCCCCCGGCGTCGAGTTCGCCGACGTGGCCTTCGCCTACGACGGCGAACCCATCCTGGAAGACCTGACCTTCTCCGCCCCCCGACGCGGTCTCACCGCCCTCGTCGGGCACTCCGGCGCCGGCAAGTCCACCGTCCTGACCCTGGTCGAGCGCTTCATGCACCCCGACCAGGGCGTGATCCGCGTCCTGGGTCAGGACGTTGACGACTGGCCTCTGAACGACCTGCGACGCCGGGTGGCCTACGTCGACCAGACCTTCACCCTGCTCGAAGGCACCGTCCGCGACAACCTGCTGCTCGGCAGCGATACCCTCCTCGGCGACGACGCCCTGCTGAACGCCCTCGATGCGGTGGCCCTGCGCGACGAGGTCCTGCGGCTCCCGAACGGCCTCGACACCGTCCTCGGACGCGCCGCCGACCTCTCAGGCGGCCAGCGCCAGCGCCTCGCCCTGGCCCGCGTCCTCCTCACAGACGCCGACGTGGTCCTGCTGGACGAACCGACGTCGCAACTGGACAGCATCAACGAGCAGCGCCTGCGCGATCTGGTCACCCGACTCGCCCAGGACCGAGCCGTGTTGGTCGTCGCCCACCGGCTCTCTACCGTCCAGCACGCCGACCACGTACTCGTCATGGAGTCCGGCCGCGCTCTGGACGCCGGAACGCACCCGGAATTGCTCGCACGCTGCCCGCAGTACCAGGACCTGGTCCGCAACCAGCAGTGGTCGGCGGAAGCACACACCGTCCCGCAGGGCGTCCCCGCCTAGTACCCCAACAGCCCTCTGATGCCAGGAGCCGTCGAACTTCGGCCACGGTGAGGGGCGCAAGGCGGGAACCGTTTCTGCTGCACCTTTTGCCGTGGCGTCGGGGGCGGCAGACGCTTTTGCCGATCAAGATCTGGCTTCTTCGCCCGATGGCTGACGACCATTGTGCGTCTCCGCGCCGCAGGCGAACCGCCGGGATCTATGGAGTGATGTGCCCTGGCCGCCGCAGGGCCAGACTGAGGGCGTCGGTGCCCAGACGCCACTTGTTGTCGGCGACGACGGCCATGGTTGCGCCGCTACCAGTGTTCGCTCGCCTTTAGGTGCCCCGGGAAGTGACTCGCCCTATGCTCCTCAGGTTTCTGATGCATCGTCAGGTAATTCGGATTTGTTCAGCATCAGGCCTCGCCTCTTCCGGGACGGATGTCCGATCAGGTACTCGGTCGGCAATGTCACAACAGCCCGCTTCGCACGGAGGCCTAGGCAGGGCGCCTGCTCGTCGGGGTGGGGCGATGTAGCTGACAACGTCGACTCCGAGGCGTGCCAACGTAGGGTGAAGGCCCCCTTGACCTGCAAAAAGCTGGCAGGAAGCCGTCTTCTTGGGGTCCAAAGTGCTGCGTGGAGCGCAGAGCCTCCCCGGCTCAAACCACAGCTGTATACCGCCCGGGCCCGAGCGGCACAAGGCCGTTACCGCACGCTGGACCTCGGCCGCCCGGGGATCGTGCTCGTCCACCGGGCGAGTGCCAAAGGGCTGGGCTTCGACACCGTCGTCATCCCCGACACGCATACAGACGCGGCGGTCGATCCCACGTCGGCCGCCCTGCGCATGACGTATTACGTTCTGGCAACCCGAGCACGACGTGAACTCCATCTGGCATACGAGGGTGAAACGGAGCCACCTCTGTGCGCGCAGGTGGGGCCCGGTGCCCTGCTGCGCGGATGACGAAGGCTTCGGAGAGGTCGCGTCGGTTCCGCAACAGCCGAGCTGCCGCCCGTGTAAACGTCCCGGCCGGGGCGACGTTTCACCCGCTTTTCGGTTCCTGCCGTGGCGAAGCCGCTGAAGTGGAGCTTCTCTCGAGAGTTGCCGGTACGGGCCGACACGTCGGAGCTGGTGCTTCCGCCTCGCCGTCCGAAGCGGGGCGAACTGCGGGCTACGGCCCGTTGAGTTTGAGTAGAGGGGACATCCACCTTGCTGGCCACGGGCGCTGGCTACTCGCGTTGGATCATGGTCCGGATGCTGTCGTTGCGATCGGCAGCGGACCTGACCGCCGGACACTGTCGCATGCAGGCTGGGCCCAGTGCCGTTTCGCCGAATGGCCCCGATGCAAGAGTCTCTGACACATACAGAACAGCAGCCCGGAAGCCGGCGGGAAACGGGCGCTTGGACTGAGGGAACGCCTGGTCTGCTAGGTCATCGGGAAAGTCAGCCACGGGGCAGCGTGACTCATCGAAGACTGGGAGGCTGACCGAACATGCGAAACGAGGTAATCTCCGAAGACCGCCCTTGACCTGCAATAGCAGGCAGGGAGCAGACGAATCAGGAGTTTCTTCGTGCTTCGTACCATGTTCAAGTCCAAGATCCACCGTGCCCGCGTCACCCAGGCCGATCTGCACTACGTCGGGTCCGTCACCATCGACGCGGATCTGCTGGACGCCGCCGATCTGCTGCCCGGCGAGCTCGTCCACATCGTTGACGTCACCAACGGCGCCCGCCTGGAGACGTACGTCATCGAGGGCGAGCGCGGCTCGGGAGTCATCGGCATCAACGGCGCCGCGGCCCACCTCGTGCACCCCGGGGACCTGGTGATCATCATCAGTTACGCTCAGGTCTCCGACGCCGAGGCGCGGGCGCTGCGGCCGAGGGTCGTGCACGTGGACCGCGACAACCGGATCGTGGCCCTGGGCGCCGATCCGTCCGAGCCGGTGCCCGGCTCGGACCAGGAGCGCAGCCCGCAGGCCGTCCCGGGCGCCTGAGCCGCACTCCGCCGTCCCGGCCCGAACCTCACCCCGAGGAGTGCCCATGAGTGACATCGAGATCCGCGACGACCGGGCGGGCGGGCGCCTGGAGGCACTCGCCGGCGACGAAGTGGTCGGTCACATCGAGTACTTCGTCCTCGACGCCCCCGAGCGCGCCCTCGTCCCCGTCCACACCCTGGTGGAACCGGAGCACGAGGGCCAGGGCATCGCGGGCGCCCTCGCCCGTGAGCTGTACGCCATCGCAGCACGCGGGGGAGTCAAGGTCGCGCCGCTCTGCCCGTACGTCGTCAGGTGGGCGGCGCGCCACCCCGAGGAGGCCCCGGAAGCCGGCCCCGAGCTGCTTCAGGCAGCGAAGGACTGGCTGACGGCGCACCCGGACCGTTTCTGATGTCTGCGCCGAGCGGGCCCGGGGAGCCGATGTCCGTGCCGACCGGGCCCGGAGAGCCGATGTGTGGGCCGGCCAAGCCCGGTGTGAGGAGCGCGGTGTCGGCCGAGCCCGGTGTGCGGACCGCCGTGGCCATCGGGTCCGGGGGGCCGACGACGCCTGCGCCGACACGGCCCGAGCCGCGGAGGGGCATGCCGACCGAATCCGGGGTGGGTACGGCCGTGCCGATCAAGCCCGGCGCGCTCGCGCTGCTGCACACCTCGCCCGCCCACATCCCCGTCTTCGACGCGCTGCGCGACGAGGCCCACCAGGGCCTGGGGCTGCGGCACTTCGTGGCCGAGGAGCTCCTCGCCCGTGCTCGTGACGAGGGCCCGGAGGCGGTGGCCGGCGCGGTGCGGGAGGCCCTGGACCTGGCGGTCGCGGAGGGTGCGCGTGCCGTGCTCTGCACCTGCTCGACCATCGGCGAGGTCGCCGAGCGGGCCGATGCCGGGGTGCCGGTGCTGCGCGTGGACCGTCCGATGGCCGCCGCCGCGGTGGCCGCGGGTCCGCGCGTCGTCGTCATCGCCACGGTGGAGAGCACGCTGGCGCCGACCGTCGCCCTCGTCGAGGAGGAGGCCCGGCGGGCCGGGCGCCCGGTCGATGTCCGCACCCTCCTGGTCGAGGACGCCTGGGCCCGTTTCGAGGCCGGTGACCCGGACGGGTACGCCCGCGCCGTCGCCGAGGCGGCCGACACGGTCACCGACGCCGACGCGATCGTCCTCGCCCAGGCCTCCATGGCCCCGGCCGAGCACCTGACGACAACCTCGATCCCGGTCCTGTCGAGCCCCCGGCCGGGCCTGGCGGCGGGCGCGAAGGCGGTACGCGAGCGGTAGGCGGGCGGTAGGCGACCCAGCGCGGCAGCGGGGCCTCGCAGCGGTCGCACGTCCCGTTCCCGTGAGCCGCAGGTCGGGCCTGCACGGCGCCCGCGGACGCCGAGCCGGGACGGTAGACGCGCCGAGGCACGCCCGCCAGGCCTCGCAGTGGTCACCGGTCCCGGTCCCGGTCCTGTCCAGGCCCTGCTGGGTCTCGCGGTGCCCGCGCACGTCGTACACGAACGCCAGGCGCCGAGGCGCACCCGCCAGGCCTCGCAGCGGTCGCCGCTCCTGGGTCCTGTCGAGCCCCCGCCCGGGTCTCGCGGTGGGCGCGGAAGCAGGGCGCGGGCGGGTGTCGGCGGGCCACGCTGGGGGCCTCGCCGAAGTCACCAACGTCCCCTTGGGCCCACCTGGGCCCCTTCCGTGGCGCGACGGGGTGACTGAGGGCGCTCGGGCCGGGTAGGCGGGGGACAAGTCCAGGGCCGATGAACCGACTGGCTGGAGGACAGCATGACCGACCCGTTCCCCGACCCCGTACCGCCGGCCCCCACGCCCGGCCCGTATCCCGACCCGGTCCCGCCGAACCCGACCCCGACTCCGGGCCCGGGCCCCGGGCCGGCGCCCACTCCGCAGCCGCCCACGCCGTCGCCGGTCCCGAAGCCGCCGGGACCCGACCCCGTGCCGGAACCGCAGCCGCAGCCGGGGCCGCTCACGTAGCGGACGGCCAGGAGGGACCCGATCAGCGCGGTGGCCCGGTGCCGAACATTCCGCACCGGCCCGATCAGCACGGTGGCCCGGTGCGGAGAATTCCGCACCGGGCCACCGTCATGCCGGACCCCTCGCTACGCCTCGACCTCCGAGCGGTCCCCGCCCCACAGCGTGTGGAACGAGCCCTCCCGGTCCGTGCGGCGGTAGGTGTGCGCGCCGAAGAAGTCCCGCTGGCCCTGGGTGAGGGCGGCCGGCAGGCGCTCGGCGCGCAGGGCGTCGTAGTAGGCGAGGGCGGCGGCGAACCCGGGCGTGGGCACGCCCTGGAGGGTCGCCGCGACGAGGACCTCGCGCCAGTTGTCCTGCGCTGCCGCGATCTCCTGCGCGAACGTCTCGTCGGACAGCAGGCTCGGCAGGTCGGGGCGGGCGTCGTAGGCCGCGCGGATGCGGTCCAGGAACGCGGCCCGGATGATGCAGCCGCCACGCCAGATGGCGGACACAGCGCCCAGGTCGATGTCCCAGCCGTACTCCTCGCTGCCCGCGCTGACCTCGTGGAAGCCCTGCGTGTAGGACACGATCTTCGACGCGTACAGCGCCTGCTCGACGCGGTCCGCGAAGGCGGCCGCCTCGCCCTCGCCGAGCTTCGCGGCCTTCGGTCCCGCGAGCCCCCGCGAGGCGGCCCGCAGGTCGGCGTGGCCGGACAGGGAGCGGGCGAAGACCGCCTCCGCGATGCCGGACACCGGGACGCCGAGGTCCAGCGCGATCTGCACGGTCCAGCGGCCGGTGCCCTTCTGCTCGGCCTGGTCCTGGACGATGTCGACGAAGGGCTTACCGGTCGCCTCGTCCACGTGCGACAGGACCTCGGCGGTGATCTCGATCAGATACGAGTCGAGGCGGCCGGTGTTCCAGGTGCGGAAGATGTCCGCGATCTGGGCGGGGGAGTAGCCGGCCACGTCGCGCAGCAGCTGGTAGGCCTCACCGATCAGCTGCATGTCCGCGTACTCGATGCCGTTGTGCACCATCTTCACGAAGTGCCCGGCACCGTCGGGACCGACGTGCGTCACGCACGGTGCCCCGTCCTCCGCCTTCGCGGAGATCTTCTCCAGCATCGGGCCGAGCGAGTCGTACGACTCCTTCGAGCCGCCGGGCATGATGCTCGGCCCGTGCAGCGCGCCCTCCTCGCCGCCGGAGATGCCCGTGCCGACGAAGTGGATGCCCTGCTCGCGGAGTTCGCGCTCCCGGCGCCGGGTGTCCGCGAAGTGCGCGTTGCCACCGTCGATGATCATGTCGCCGGGCTCCAGGAGCGGCGCGAACTCCCGGATCACCGCGTCGGTCGGGTCGCCGGCCTTCACCATGATCACCAGGCGCCGCGGCCGCTCCAGCGCCGCCACGAACTCCTTCGCGGTCTCGGCCGCCACGAAGTCGCCCTCGTGCCCGAACTCCTTCACCAGGGCGTGCGTCTTTGCGGCGGTCCGGTTGTGCAGGGCGACCGCATAGCCATTGCGCGCGAAGTTGCGGGCGAGGTTGCGGCCCATGACCGCGAGACCCGTGACGCCGATCTGCGCTGAAGTGCTCATAGGTTGGCTCCCAAGAGATCCTGTAATCGGTAATGCCGGTCGTGCTCGCCAGTATCGCCCTCGGCCATCCTGACTCACCGACGATGGGTACGCAGAAGAACCGCGGGTGCCTCATCGGCCGACACCACCAGGCAGAAGCCAGTCTCGGCCATGTCGGGGGGCACCGCCCGGAGAGGCCCACTTTCCGCGCGGACGAGACATGGCAACAGGGGGCAATCCGACCGCCGGGAGCGGCACAGCACGGCTGATTGCTGTCTTGTCATGGCCTGTTCGGCGCGCATACTTTTGCCGCTCCTGACGCGTGTCGATGGGGGGCTTCTTCATGGCCGCAAGCGGCCGGCACCGCCGGTATCAGCCGAGCAGGATCAACCGCGCCTCACTCACCGTCACGGCAGGCGGCGCCGGTATGGCGATCCCCCTCGTCGGGGCGGGCGTGGCCGACGCGGCCGACGTGGACACCTGGAACAAGGTGGCGGCCTGCGAGTCCACCGACAACTGGAGCATCAACACCGGCAACGGCTACTACGGCGGCCTGCAGTTCAGCCAGTCCACCTGGGAGGCGTACGGCGGCGGGCGCTACGCCCAGCGCGCGGATCTGGCCACCAAGGACCAGCAGATCGCCATCGCCGAGAAGGTGCTCAAGGGCCAGGGGCCCGGCGCCTGGCCGGAGTGCTCCGTGCGGGCGGGTCTCACCCGGGGCGGTGACACCCCGGACCTGCACACCTCGGGCAGTTCGACGCCGGCGAAGAAGCGCACCGTGCGAGACGTACAGCCGCAGACCACGCCCCAGTCGCAGGCCGGCACCGCGGAGATGTACACCGTCCTGCACGGCGACACCCTCTCCGGCATCGCCGACTCCCGGCATGTCCGGGGCGGTTGGCAGGAGCTGTACGCCGCGAACCGCACCACCGTGGGCTCCGATCCGGACCTGATCATCCCCGGCCAGCGGCTGAACCTGCGCGCCAAGGCGCCCGCACGGGCCGACGACGCGGCCACCCCGACCCGGAAGCCCGCGGCGAAGAAGAGCCCGGCCCAGAAGACCGCCCCGAAGAAGTCCTCCTCGGACACCGTCAAGACGAAAACGACCCACACCCTCGTCGCCCCCGTGAACGCGTCGACCGGAACGCCCTACCGTGCCGCCGGTTCGTCCTGGTCGAAGGGCTACCACACCGGGGTCGACTTCCCCGTGCCCACCGGCACGTCCGTGAAGACGGTCGGGGCCGGCCATGTCGTCAGCGCGGGCTGGGGCGGTTCGTTCGGATACGAGGTGGTGATCCGCCACTCCGACGGCCGCTACACGCAGTACGCCCATCTCTCGGCGATCTCCGTGAAGGCGGGTCAGAACGTGGTGGGCGGGCAGCGCATAGGGCGCTCCGGGTCCACGGGCAACAGCACGGGCCCGCATCTGCACTTCGAGGTGCGGACGGGGCCCGGCTTCGGGAGCGATGTCGACCCGGTCGCCTATCTGCGCACGGGCGGCGTCAGGATTTGACGCGGGTACGCCGGTGGTTCCGGCGTGGCAGCGGCACGTACGGTCCGCCGTAGAAGGGGCGGTAGTGACCCGTCAGTTCGACGGACTCCTCCTGGGCCCCCGGCGAGTTCTCCGGGGTGGTCAGGCCGGCCGGGGCGGGGATCACGACGGTCTCGTGGACGGCGTCGACGGGCTGCTCGGGAAGCCGCGCGAGCAGTTCCTTGAGCACGCTCGCCTCCAGTCCGTCCACCGGTGTCCGGCCCGACGGCCGGAGCACGTCCAGGTCGACCGCGGTGCCCAGGGCCGGAGTCCCGGTCACCGGGTGGGCGACAGGGGCCGGCGCCGGCTCCGGCAGCCGCTCCGGACGGCGGGCGCCGCCCAGCCGCTCGGTGGTGAGCAGGATCAGACCGCCCGCGGCGACGACCCCGCAGCCCAGGGCTAGGAGCGTGCCCGTGGTGCCGTAGCGGAAGGTTTCGCCGAACATCGTGATGCCGACGGCCGCCGCGACCACGGGGTTCACGACTGTCAGCGTGGCGAGCGGCGCCGCGAGTCCGCCGCCGCGGTAGGCGGCCTGCGACAGCAGCATGCCGGCCGCCGCCAGGACCGCGATCACGGCCAGCGACGGGAGGTCGGCCCACGAGACACCGCCGGTCCAGTCCACCGCCACCGTCTTCGTGAACACCGACGCCATGCCGAAGGCCAGACCGGCCGCGACCGCGAGCAGCACGCTGCGCACCGCCGGGTGCCGGTGTGCCGCGCGGGCGGCCACCATGAGCGTCACCACGGCGCCGCCGGTCACCAGGGCCACGAAGACCCGCTGGGCGTTGCTCAGGGACTGCGATTCGGACGTGCCGACCACGGACAGCAGGCCCGCCAGACCGACCGTCGCCATGATCGCGCCGCGCCAGGCGGTCGCGCCGGCCCTGCGGCCCACGAACAGGGCCGCCATCGGCAGCGCGAACACGATGGTCAGCGCACCCAGCGGCTGCACCAGGCTCAGCGGGCCGTAGGCGAGCGCCACCACGTGCAGCAGGGCACCGAGGCCGTTCAGCGCCACGGCGGCCCACCAGCCCAGCCGGTGCAGCGGGGCGTACGTCTGGTCGGGAGAAGTCACGGCGACCCGCTCCTGCACGATCGCCCCGCCCGCGTAGGCCACGGCGGAAACGAGCGAGAGCAGCACGGACAGGGTGAGGGCGTTCATGAGTCCCTCCTCTGCGTGCGGCGGGGGCGCTGTGCCCGGCGCGCGGAACGGTCGGCTTCCATGGTTACTACGATGCCTCGCGAAACGGCTTACGTCGTCGTCCCTGAGCAGGCATTGAGTCCTACTGCCGATGGAGTAGTACGCGGCCTCTGTCCTACCCAAGGTGGGTGACACAGGGGGGATCCCCCCTGGTGCCGACCCCTAGGGGCCTTGGTACTACTGCTCTTCGTGGACCTCGACCCCGAACTGGCAGCGCTGACCCCGCTCGGCGGCTTCTTCGTACTACGCACCGGAGTACCGCCGCGCGGGCCGCTGCCGACCCTCGCACGGGCGTACGCGCGAGCACCGGTCACCTCACACCACGATGTTTACGGAGATCCGTTAACTTTCCGTGTCCGAAAAGTTGCGAAAAACCTCCGGGTGTCCGAGACCCGTGTCGCGGCGTCGGTGGCGCACCAGGCGCTCGCGGCCCGCTTGTGGTCGGTCACGCTCGGCGCCGCCGTGCTGTACGGGCGCGTGCCCGACCTCGACCCGCGGTCACTGCACTGGGATCCGGACGGCGGCGCACCGGACGAACTCTGGCTCGCCGAGGTGCGCGCGCTGCCTGTCACGGCGATCGACGAGGTCGTACGGGAAGGGCACCTGGTGCCGCTGGCTGCCGCTCTGCGCGCCCGGTACGCGGTCTCGCCGCGCCTGCTCCGGGGCAACGCCGGATCCGCGCTCGCCGCCACCGTCCGCCAGCTCGGCCGCTGGGCCCACGCGAACGACCGGCCGGAGGCGGCGGACCGCGCCCGCGCCCTCGGCGCCGGGCTGTTCGCGCATCCCGACCTGTCCGGCACCCTGGACGCCGCCACGCTCCGCCGCCGCAGCTGCTGTCTCTACTACCGCGTGCCGGGCGGAGGACTGTGCGGTGACTGCTGCTTCGACCGCCCGCCGGGCCGCCGGACCGATCCGGAACCCCGCGCCCTTCCCCAGGAGCCGCATCTGGGTGACCATGAGGGACACCAGCCGTAACGACGGGGAGTTCTGTGTGCGAGTGGGACTGCTGACGCGGGAGTATCCGCCTGATGTGTACGGCGGTGCGGGGGTCCATGTCGAGTTCCTCGCCCGCGAGTTGAGGCCTCTCGTCGACCTGGACGTGCACTGCTGGGGCGAGGGCGGCGCGGGCGGCGTCGTACGCCACCGCCCCTGGCCCACGCTCGACGGTGCCAACGACGCCCTGCGCACCTTCTCCGTGGACCTCTCCATCGCCGCCGCCCTCGAAGGCCGCGAACTCGTCCACTCGCACACCTGGTACGCCAACCTCGCCGGCCACTTCGGCAAGCTCCTGTACGGCATCCCGCACGTGATGACCGCACACTCCCTGGAGCCGCTGCGCCCCTGGAAGGCCGAGCAACTCGGCGGCGGATACGCCCTGTCGAGCTGGGCGGAGCGCACCGCGGTGGAGGCCGCGGACGCCGTGATCGCCGTGTCCGGCGCGATGCGCGAGGACATCCTCACCTGCTATCCGGCCCTGGACCCGGCCAAGGTGCGCGTCGTGCACAACGGCATCGACACCTCCCTCTACCAGCCGGACCACGGCACGGACGTCCTCACCCGCATCGGCATCGATCCCGACCGCCCGTACATCCTGTTCGTCGGCCGCATCACCCGCCAGAAGGGCGTGCCCCACCTGCTGCGCGCGGTGCGGGACATCGACCCGGCCGCCCAGGTCGTGCTGTGTGCCGGCGCCCCCGACACCCCGGAGATCGACCGGGAGTTCCGCGATCTCTTCCAGGAGCTGAGCGCCGTACGCGCGGGAGTGCACTGGATCCCGCAGATGCTGCCCCGCCCCGACGTGATCCAACTCCTCACGCACGCGACGGTGTTCGTCTGCCCTTCCGTGTACGAGCCCCTCGGCATCGTCAATCTGGAGGCGATGGCGTGCGGTACGGCCGTGGTCGCCTCCCGGGTCGGCGGCATCCCCGAGGTCGTCGACGACGGTCGTACGGGCCTGCTCGTGGCGGTCGACGGCGACTTCGAGGCGCGGCTCGCGCGGGCCCTGGACTCGGTGCTCGCCGACCCGGAGGGCGCCCGGCGGATGGGCGAGGCCGGACGGGAGCGCGCGGTGCGGGAGTTCGGCTGGGACGCGGTGGCCAGACGGACCGTCCAGCTGTACGAGGAAGTCCGCAAACCGGGGTAGTCATTCGGACAGGTGAAGTTCGGAACCAGGGGCCGGCCCGCTGCGGGGCGCGGCCCGACCGGGTGTAGAGGGGCGGCGGCATGCGGCGCGGTGGACCTTCGGTGCTGGGAATCGTACTGGCGGGTGGAGAGGGCAAACGTCTGATGCCCCTCACCGCGGACCGCGCGAAACCCGCGGTCACCTTCGGCGGGACCTACCGTCTCGTGGACTTCGTCCTCTCCAACCTCGTCAACGCCGACGTCCTGCGCATCTGCGTCCTGACGCAGTACAAGTCGCACTCCCTGGACCGGCATGTGACGACGACCTGGCGGATGTCGAGCCTCCTCGGCAACTACGTCACGCCGGTGCCGGCGCAGCAGCGGCTCGGCCCGCGCTGGTACCTGGGCAGTGCCGACGCGATCCTGCAGTCCCTCAACCTCGTGCACGACGAACAGCCGGACTACATCGCCGTGTTCGGTGCCGACCACGTCTACCGCATGGACCCGCGGCAGATGCTGAGCCGGCACATCGAGGGCGGAGCCGGCGTGACCGTCGCGGGCATACGGGTGCCCCGCGAGGAGTCCTCCTCGTTCGGCGTGATCAGCCCGGGCTCCGACGGGCAGACCGTGCAGGGCTTCCTGGAGAAGCCCGCCGATCCGCCGGGCCTCCCGGACGACCCGGAGTGCGTCTTCGCCTCGATGGGCAACTACATCTTCACCACCAAGGCCCTGATAGAGGCCCTCCAGCGGGACGCCGAGGACGAGCACTCGGTGCACGACATGGGCGGTTCGATCCTGCCCATGCTCACCGACCGCGGCGAGGCGCAGCTGTACGACTTCAGCGACAACCACGTGCCCGGCGAGACCACCCGGGACCAGGGCTACTGGCGTGACGTCGGGACCCTGGACGCGTACTACGACGCCCACATGGACCTGATCGCGGAGCGTCCCGCCTTCAACCTCTACAACCGCAGCTGGCCCGTCTACACCCACTCCGGGCAGCTGTCGCCGGCGCGCTTCAACGCCGGTGGCATCGCCAGCGAGTCGATCATCAGCGCGGGCTGCCTCATCCGGGGACAGGTCACAAGATCCGTCCTGTCACCGGGCGTTGTCGTCGACCCGGGCGCCGTCGTCCAGGGTTCGGTCCTGCACGACAACGTCCACATCGGCCGCGGTGCGGTGGTGCGCGGCGCGGTCCTCGACAAGAACGTCCAGGTACCGCCGGGCGCGACGATCGGCGTCAACCCGGAGCGGGACACCGAGCTCTACACGGTCTCCAAGGGCGGAGTGATTGCCCTGGGGAAGGGGCAGCGGGTGCCCTAGGGCGCCGACGGCGAGCGGGGCGGCGGGCGCGTCACAGCACCCGCCGCCTGCGCCCCAGCCAGGTCTGCGCGACGACCACGACGGCCAGGAAGGCGCCGCTGACGACCTGTTGGTACGCCGAGTCCAGCGAGCCGATCTGGTTGATGACGTTCTGGATGACCTTCAGGAGCAGGACACCGGCCAACGAGCCGCTGAGGAAGCCGAATCCGCCGGTGAGCAGCGTGCCCCCGATCACCACCGCGGAGATCGCCTCCAGTTCCATGCCGGAGCCGAGGATCGTCACGCCCGACACGAGCCAGGCCGCGTTGAGCGCGCCGGCGAGCCCCGCGCACAGGCCGGAGAGTGTGTAGACGGCGATCTTCGTACGGGCCACCGGGGCGCCCATGAGCGCCGCCGCGTCCTCGTTGCCGCCGACCGCGTACACGTACTGCCCGAACCGGGTGCGCCGCAGGACGACGGCGCCCAGCACGAACAGGGCGACGGTGATCCAGACGGGCACGCCGATGCCGAGCCAGGTGCCCTGACCGAGCGTGGCGAAGAACGACTCCTTGTCGACGAGATAGGTGGTCGACCCCTCGTCGGTGACCGAGAGCAGGATGCCCCGGGCGCCCAGCATCGCGGCGAGCGTGACGATGAAGGGTGCCAGCCGCGCGCGGGCGATCAGCAGGCCGTTGACCAGACCGATCAGTCCGCACACGGCGAGCGGGAGCAGCAGCGCGACCAGCGTTCCGTACCGCGAGCCCCAGGCGGCCAGCACCCCGCCGAGCGCGAACAGGGAGCCCACCGAAAGATCGATGCCGCCCGTGACGATCACGAAGGTCATCCCGAGCGCGACCACGGCGAGGAACGCGGAGGACAGCGCCATGTTCTCCAGGTTGTCGCCGGTCAGGAACGTGTCGAAGCTCAGCGACGCAGCGACCATGGCGACGGCCAGCGTGACCAGCGCGCCGTGCTGCTGCGCGAGGGCGCTCAGACGCTCGGAGCGGCTCGCACCCAGGGGTTCCTCGTCGGGTGTGCTCATCGGGCGTACCGGCTTCTCCGCGTCCGTGAGATCGGTCGTCATCGCTTCCCCCGTTCCCGTGCCGCGTAGACGGCCAGGACGATCACCACGGCCTGGGCGATCTGGGTCCACGACGGCGGCAGATCGTGCTTGATGAGGGTGGTGGTGAGCAGCTGGATCAGGACCGCGCCGGCGACCGTGCCGCCGATGCGGATCCGCCCGCCGCTCAGCGGAGTGCCGCCGACCACGACCGCGGTGATCGCGGACAGTTCCATCAGATTGCCGAGCGAGGTCGGATCGCTCGCGGTGAGACGCGCCGTGGCCAGCACGCCGGCGATCGCGGCGAGGACGCCGGAGCAGACGTACACCAGGATCAGCACCCGGCGCACCGGCAGCCCGGCGAGCCGGGCCGCGGGACGGCTGTCGCCGATGGCCAGCAGCTGCCGGCCGAACGTCGTGCGGCGGACGACGAAGGCGACGACCAGCGCGAGCGCCGCCGCGATCAGCACCAGATAGGGGACGCCGAGCACATCGCCCGAGCCGAGGGCCGCCATGCCGGGGTCGCGGACGTCCTTGAGCTGGGGGAGCAGCACCAGGGCGAGGCCGCGTCCGGCGACCATGAGCGCGAGGGTCGCGACGATGGGCTGGACCCCCACGAAGGCGACCAGGGCACCGTTCGCGACGCCGACCAGGACACCCCCGAGCAGCGCGACCAGCGCGGCGAACCAGGGGCCGTATCCGAGATAGAGGGACAGGACCGAGGTGGACAGGGCCATCACCGCCCCCACGGACAGGTCGACGCCCTCGCTGCCGATCGCCAGCGCCATGCCCAGCGCGACGATCAGGACCGGGGCGACCTGGACGGCCTGGGTGCGGAAGTTCTCGGCGGACAGGAAGTGCGGGGTGAAGGCGAGGTTCGCGAGGAGCAGGACCGCGACGCCCGCGTAGACGCCGTACTCCTGGAGGAGGCGCAGCAGCCGGTCGCGGTCCCCGGCCACCCGCCCGAGCGACAGCTCACTCATCGGGGCCTCCCGTGGCCGTGGCGCTTCCCGGCCCGGCGGGCGCCGTCGCGATGGCGCGCATCAGCCGGTCCTCGGTGACGGCGTCGCCGGTCAGTTCCTCGACGACGGCGCCGTCCTTGAGGACGACCACCCGGTCGCTCCCTTCGATCAGCTCCTCGGTGTCGGAGGAGATCAGCAGCACGGCGAGCCCGTCGTCGGCGAGCTCGTCGATGAGTTTCTGCACCTCCGCCTTGGCTCCGACGTCGATGCCACGGGTCGGCTCGTCCAGGAGCAGGACCTTGGGGTGCATGGCCAGCCAGCGCGCCAGCAGGACCTTCTGCTGGTTGCCGCCGGACAGTTCGCCGACCTTCTGGCCGGGGCCCGCCGCCTTGATGCGCAGCCGCTTCATGAAGGTGTCGACAATCCGGTCGACGCGCGCCTCGTCGACCAGACCGAAGCGGGACAGGCCCGGCAGCGCGGCGAGCGCGATGTTCTCGCGGACGGACAGCCCCGGCACGATCCCCTCGGCCTTGCGGTCCTCGGGCAGCAGGCTGATGCCCGCGCGGATCGCGGCGGGCGTCGAACCGCCGCGCACCCGGACGCCGGCCACCGTGACCCGGCCGGAGTCCGTGGGCAACGCCCCCGCGATGGCCTTCGCCGTCTCACTGCGGCCCGATCCGAGCAGTCCGCCCAGGCCCACGACCTCACCGGGACGGACGGACAGGGAAACGCCGTGCAGCTGGTGACGGACCGTCAGCTCGCTTGCCACCAGGACCGGGTCGGCCTCGGCCTGATGGCTCCCCGTGAACTTGGTGAGCCCCTCGCTCCGTACCTCGCCGATCTCCCGTCCCAGCATCAGCGACACGAGCCGCAGCCGGTCGAGGTCGGCGATCCGTCCCGTGTGGACGACCTTGCCGTCGCGCAGCACCGTGACCATGTCGCAGATCTCGTAGAGCTCGTCGAGACGGTGGCTGACGTAGAGCACCGCGATACCGCGCTCGCGCAGCGTCCGGATCACCTCGAACAGGGTGCGCACCTCGCGCGGTTCCAGCGAGGACGTCGGCTCGTCCATGACGACCACCCGGGCGTCGACCGACACGGCGCGGGCGAGGGCGACCATCTGCTGGGCGCCGACGCCCAGTTCACGCAGCGGCCTGCGCACGTCGACGCGCAGACCCAGGCCGCGCAGCGCCTCGTCCGCCGCGCGGTGCATCCGCCGGAAGTCGATGAGGCCGAGGCGCCCGCGCGGCTCCCGTCCGAGGAAGAGGTTGCGGGCCACGCTCATCAACGGGACGAGGTTGACCTCCTGGTAGATGGCGGAGATGCCCGCGTGCTGTGCCTCCAGAGGCGTGGCGAAGCGCACCCGGGAGCCGTCGTACGTCACCTCGCCCTCGTCCGGCCGGTAGACGCCGGTGAGGACCTTGATGAGGGTCGACTTGCCCGCGCCGTTCTCGCCGATGAGCGCGTGCACCTCCCCGGCGCGGGCCGTGAAGTCCACGGACGACAGGGCCTTCACGCCGGGGAAGGTCTTGGACAGGCCGGTCACCGACAGCACGTCAGTAGGCCTTGCCGAGGTCCGACTTGGCGTTGGCCGTCGTGTAGGCGCTGTCCTCGATGACGATGTCCTGGGCGACCTTGCCGCCCTGGGTGAAGGTGTCGAGGGTCTGGAAGGCGAGCGGTCCGAAGCGCGGATTGGACTCGATGACCCCGTCGATCCAGCCGTCGACGATGCCCTGTACGGCGTTGCGCGTGCCGTCGATCGTCACGATCTTCACGGCGCCGGCCTTCTTGCCCGCCCCCTTCAGAGCGTTGACGGCGCCGAGGCCCATCTCGTCGTTCTCGGCGTAGATCCCCTTGATGCCCGGCTTGGACTGGATGAGGTTCTCGGTGACCGACTGGCCCTTCTCCCGGGCGAATTCGCCGGTCTGCTTGAAGACGACCTCGAGGCCCGGCGCCTTCTCCTTGAGGCGGTCCTCGAAGCCCTGGGTGCGCTCGGTCGTCACGTTGTTGCCCGCGGCGCCGAGCAGGATGGCGATCTCGCCCTTGCCGCCGGTCGCCTCGATCATCCGGTCCGCGGCGCGCTTGCCCTGCTCCACGAAGTCGGAGCCGATGAAGCTCACATAGTCCTTGCAGGCGGTGGCGTTGATCTTGCGGTCGACGGTGACGATCGGGATGTGCTTGGCGGACGCGGTGCGCAGCACCGGCTCCCACCCGTCCGAGTTGAGCGGCGCGATCACCAGCAGGTCGGCGCCCTTGGCGATGAGGTCCTGGACATCGCTGATCTGCTTGGAGAACTGCGACTGCGCGTTGGCCGTCAGCAGCTTCACGCCCCGCCTTTTGGCCTCGGCCTTGAGGGACGCGGTCTCCGCGATCCGGAAGGGGTTGGCCTCCTTCTCGGACTGCGAGAAGCCGACGGTGGCGGTCTTGAGGTCCAGCTTCTTGCCGCCGTAGGCGTCGACCGTGCAGGTCGGTCCGGAACCCGAGTCCGGCGAGGCGACGACCTGCCCCGACCCGCCCTGGCCGGCGGAACTGCTGTTCTTGTCCGCCGAGTCCTCGGACTTGGCGCATCCGGAGACAAGCGCGAGGCTCGTGACGAGGCCGGTGGCGAGGAGGGTCCTGACAGAGGTACGGCGGAGAGGTGCGATCGGCTTCATGGAGTCCCCAAACGGCGCGGCCCCGGCGCTGGGAGCGCTCCCGGGGATGATCGGCTCTTGCGGTCAGCTCGGTGTGCACGGCGTTCAGGGGAGGTTTTTACATCGTTGGAAGGGTGCTGTAAACCCTTCCGTCCGAATCCCGTCAGCGTCGGCCCAGAGTGCTCTCCCGCTCGATCAGCCGGAATTCCGCGGTGAGTTCACGTCCGCCGGGCTCCGCACGGCCCGAGAGGGTGCGCAGCAGCGAGGCCACCGCCATCCGCGCGATGGCCTGCTTGTCCGGCGAGACCGTGGTCAGCGTGACCGCCCCGAAACGCCCCTCCTCGATGTCGTCGAACCCGGCCACCGCCACGTCCCACGGCACCCGCAGCCCCCGCTCGTGCAGTACGCGCATCGCACCGATCGCGACCAGGTCGTTGTACGCGAAGACCGCGTCCGGGCGTACCCCGGAGTCCAGCAGCCGGGCCATCGCCCGTGCGCCCTCCGCACGGTCCCAGCCGCCGACCGGCACCACCAGGCTGTCGGGCGCGGGCACCCCCGCCGCCGTCAACTCCTCCCGCCAGCCTGCGAGTCGCAGATGCGCGGGCCGGTTGGCCGAGTCGGTGCGGGCCCCCAGATAGGCGATCCTGGTACGGCCGCGGCTCAGCAGATGGCGCACCGCGGTCCGTGCCGCCGCCACGTTGTCGATCGCGATGTGGTCGTAGGGCAGGTCGTACTCGCGCTCGCCGAGCAGCACCAGAGGCACGTCGTCCGTGCGGCCGCGCAGGTCCTCGGACTCCAGCTCCAGCGGACTGAGGATCAGCCCGTCGATCACATTGGCCCGGAAACCCTGGCTGACCAGCACCTCCTGCTCACGGTCGCCACGCGTGTGGTCGAGCAGCACGGTGAACTCGTGCTCCGCGGCCGCGTCGACGACGGCCCCGGCCAGCTCCGCGAAGTACGGGTTGCCCAGCTCCGGCACGGCGAGGGCGATGATGCCCGTACGTCCCTTGCGCAGGTGACGGGCCGTCATGTTCGGTCGGTAGCCCAGCTCGTCGATGGCTTCCTGGACTCTGGCCCGCATGCCCGGGGTGACGTGCGGATAGTTGTTCACGACGTTCGAGACGGTCTTGATCGAGACGCCGGCATGCTCGGCGACGTCCTTCAGGCTGACCCGCAAGGGATCTCCCTTTCATCGATGTGCGCCTCTTCCACGAGGGCGTTTGTCATGACCCTGGACAGCGGCCGGGAGCCGTGCTCTCATGCCAACTGCCGTTCCTTCCAACGTTGTACAGACTGAAGCAACGAGCCGCCACCCTTCCTCAGCCAAGGAGGATCGTGAGCATCAGACGACTCAGAACCCGCATGGCGCTCCTGCTCGCAGCGGTGCTCGGCATGGCGGGACTCGCCGCCGTACCCACCGCGACCGCGGCCGACGACCCTGTCGAGGTCCACGGCCTGAAGGGCGAGTACTACACCCAGTCCGCACCCGGAGCCTTCGACTTCCACGAGCTCAAGGCCACCGGATTCGACCCCCGCCTCGACTTCGACAATCTGGAGCCGCGACTGGACTTCGCCACCGGACGGTCGGACGACGTCAGCGTCCGCTGGACCGGCAGGATCGTGCCGGAGAAGACCGGCCTCCACACCTTCTCGATCACCGGCGACAACGGCTTCCGGCTGTGGGTCGACGGCAAGCCGGCCATCGACCACTGGGTCGACGACTGGGACCGGGAGCAGACCTCGCAGCCGGTCGAGCTGACCGCCGGGCACGCCTACGACCTCAAGGTCGAGTACTTCGAGCACTTCGGCGGCTCCAACCTCCATCTGCGCTGGACCCCGCCCGGCGGCAGCAAGGCGGCCGTCCCGCAGTCCGCGTTCCGGCTGCCCGACGGATACGTCTACGACGGTGCCGTCGCGACCACCGTCACCGCGGACGGCCGTACGCTCCGTCTCGACTTCGCGCAGGACCTGACCGCACCCCCGGCCGGGTTCACTGACCACGCCGATACCGTGATCGGCGGCGCCAAGTGGCCTTTGGAATCCGCCAAGTTGGACCCGGCCGACCCGAAGTCCCTGCTCATCGGCCTCAAGGAACCGGTCGTCGGCAACAGGACCGGCACCGCCCGGGGCACCGCCGACCTGCGCTACGACGGCAAGGGCGGGCTCTCCGGCTCGAACGGCAACGTTGTCAGCGCGTTCTGGAGCAGCGGCCCGAACCACTCCACGTACGAACTGCGCACCCAGTGGGCGGACGACGTCGGACCGGGCAATGCCCACCCCGAGTACCCGCGGCCCCAGCTGACCCGCGACTCCTGGCAGAACCTCAACGGATCCTGGCAGTTCGCCGCGGCCGCGGCCGGCGAGCGGCCCCCGGTCGGCAGGAACCTCGCGGAGAAGATCCTCGTTCCGTACCCCGTGGAGTCCCAGCTCTCCGGCATCGAGCGGCACGAGGACCGCATGTGGTACCGCCGCACCTTCACCGTCCCCCGCGACTGGAAGGTCGGTTCCGGCAAACGGCTCCAGCTCAACTTCGGCGCCGTCGACTGGCAGTCCGAGGTGTACGTCAACGGCACCAGGGTCGCCGAACACAAGGGCGGCTACGACAAGTTCAGCGCCGACATCACCGATGCGCTGAAGCCGGGCCGCACCCAGGAACTGATCGTGGGGGTGTACGACCCGACCGACGCGCAGGGCGGCGAGAACCCGCCGGTCGGCAAGCAGCGCCTGGACCCCAGCGGCATCTGGTACACGCCGTCGTCCGGTATCTGGCAGACGGTCTGGATGGAGCCGGTGGCGGCCGACCACGTCGACTCGCTCAAGCTCACGCCCCACGTCGAGCACGGTCAACTGGCCATTGAAACCAAGGGTGTTCGCGCCGGAGTGACCGTCAAGGCAACGGCGTACCAGGGGAAGCGCAAGGTCGGCACGGTGACCGGACGGACCGGCACCCCGCTGACCCTCAAGGTCCCCGACGCCCGCCTGTGGTCGCCCGACGACCCGTTCCTCTACGACCTCGACGTGAGCGTGGGGCGCGACCGCGTCAAGAGCTACTTCGGGATGCGGTCCATCGCCGTCGAGAAGGTGAACGGCACTCCGCGCACCGTCCTCAACGGGAAGCCCGTCTTCATGATGGCCACGCTCGACCAGGGCTTCTGGCCGGACGGACTGCACACCGCGCCGACCGACCAGGCCCTCGCGTACGACCTGAAGATGCACAAGCAGATGGGCTTCAACGCCGTCCGCAAGCACATCAAGGTCGAACCCGACCGCTGGTTCTACTGGGCGGACAAACTGGGTCTGATGGTCTGGCAGGACATGCCCGCGATGACCGCCGGGGTGAACCCGGACGCCGCGTCCCGCGCCGAGTACGAGCGCGAGATGAAGCAGATGATCGACGAGCACATCAGCAGCCCGTCGATCGTGATGTGGGTGACCTTCAACGAGGGCTGGGGCCAGTACGACGAGGCCCGCATCGCCGACCAGGCCAAGTCCTGGGATCCCACGCGGCTGGTCAACAGCATGTCGGGCCTCAACCTGGGAGCCGACGGCGGCACCGGCGACATCATGGACGAGCACGGCTATCCGAGCCCGGCGCTGCCACCCCACCCCGACGGGAAACGGGCCCTGGTCAGCGGCGAGTACGGCGGCCTCGGCCTCGCGGTGCCGGGCCATGCCTGGTCGGTGCAGCAGTCGTACGTGGACGTCGACCCGTCGGCATACACGGACGACTACCTGGCCCGTCTCGCCGAGGTGCACCAGCTCGCCTGCAAGGGCGGCAACGGCGCCGTCTACACCCAGATCTCGGATGTGGAGGGCGAGCTGAACGGGCTGCTGACCTATGACCGGAAGGTGGTCAAGCCCGACGTGGGGCGGCTGAAGGCGGCCCACGACGCGCTGATCCAGGACGCTTCGCAGCCGACGCCGGCGGGTTGTCCCTGACGGCGGGGCGCGCCCGGTGAGAGCCTCCCCGCTGCTCCGCGTGCGCCTCGCCCCGGCCCGCTGACGGTTCGCAGGTTCGGTCCGCCCGCCGCCTCGGCGGAGGGCGGACCGAACCGCGGCGCTCCGTCGAGGCGGCGCGCGGGCGGACCCGGGGCAGGGGATCCAGGACCCCGGAGCCGTCGGGCGCGGCGTCGCGTCGGGGGAGGGCCGCGGTTCGCCTGAATGCCGAATTCCCCGTCCGGCCGCGACCCTTGACGAGTACATCCGCACGACGAAGAATGAGCGCGCTGTGCGCTTTGACAACGTTGTCCAAGCCTTGAGGAGGCGGTCCCGCCCATGAGATGGACCCAACGGCTACGCGGTGCGGGGACGGTGGTCGCGGCGGCCGCGCTCCTCGGGGGCGCTCTCGCGGCTCCGGCGGCTCAGGCGGCCGCCCCGCGCGCCGGTCAACTCGCCGATCTGGTCAACCCGTTCATCGGGACGGAGAACGAGGGCAACACCTATCCCGGCGCCGCCGTGCCCTTCGGCATGGTGCAGTTCTCGCCGGATACCGGCCACAACACCGGCTACGACTACTCCCAGAACCACATCCGCGGCTTCTCCCTCGTCCATCTGTCGGGCGTGGGCTGCGGTCTGGGCGGTGATCTGCCGGTGCTGCCCACGACCGGGGACGTCAGCCAGACGGACTACGCGAAATACCAGGCCGAGTTCAGCCACGACGACGAGAGCGCGAGCCCCGGCTCCTACCAGGTCGGCCTGAAGACCGGCATCGAGGCCGAGCTGACCGCCTCGGAGCGCACCGGCGTGCAGCGCTACACCTTCCCGGCCACGGACAGGGCCAACGTCCTGCTCAACGCGGGCCAGTCGCTGCACAGGACGGTCTCCACCAAGGTGGAGATCCTCGACAGCCGCACGGTGCGCACCGCCATCACCGGCAGCGGCTTCTGCCAGGCCACGAAGCCGTACACCGTGTACACGATCACCCGGTTCGACCGGCCGTTCACCACCTCCGGCACCTGGAGCGGCGACACCGTCACCCCGGGCTCCAAGGAATCGGCGGGCACCGGTCGCAACGGCGCCTTCGTCCGCTTCGACACGAGGAAGGACCGGACGGTCGAGGCGACCACCGCCCTGTCGTACGTCGACGCCGGCGGCGCCGCGGCCAACCTCCGCTCCGAGGGCGGACGTTCCTTCGACACCGTCCGCCGTGCGGCGCAGCGTTCCTGGGAGGACCGCCTCGGCGACGTACGCGCCCGGGGCGGCAGCGACACCCTCCGCCGCACCTTCTACTCGTCCCTGTACCGATCCTTCCTGGCGCCCAACATCGGCAGTGACGCCGACGGCCGCTACACCGGCTGGGACCAGAGGATCCACCGCGCCGAGGGCTTCACGTACTACCAGAACTGGTCGCTGTGGGACACCTACCGCACCCAGTCCCAGCTCCTCTCCCTCCTCGCGCCGCACGAGGCGCGGGACATGGCGATCTCCGTCGTGAAAATCGACGAGGAGAGCGGCTGGCTGCCCAAATGGGGCTACGGCACGGCCGAGACGAACATCATGACCGGCGATCCGGTCACCCCCTTCCTCACCAACGCCTACCAGCAGGGCCTGCTGAAGGGCTATGAGGAGCGGGCCTACCGCGCACTGAAGAAGAACGCCGACGGGATGCCGCCGGCGGACTCGCCCGCAGTGGGCCGCGAGGCCAACCGGGAGTACATCGCGAACGGCTTCGCGCCCTACATCAAGGGCCGTCCGCACACGAAGCCCGGTGACTCCGACTACGACCACGGCCCCTCCGCGACCCTGGAGTACGCCCTGTCGGACGCGATGCTCGCCGAGATGGCGCGGGACCTGGGTCACGAGGCGGACGCCGCGCGCTATGCCGACCGGGCGCAGAACTACCGCGAGATCTTCGACCCCTCGACCGGCTTCTTCCGGGCCCGGGACGCGTCCGGCGCCTTCGCCGGCCCCGAGGACCCGGCCAAGAGCGAGGGCTTCCACGAGGGCACGTCCTGGCAGTACCAGTGGCTGGTGCCGCAGGACCTGCCGGGCATGGTCGACCTGATCGGCGGCAAGCAGGCGGCCAACGACCGGCTCGACTCGTTCTTCGCGTACGAGCAGCTGCTGAAGGACCCGGCGAAGACGGCCCGCGACGTGTGGGTCAACGGTCCGTACGACTACTACAACGCGGACAAGTACAACCCGCAGAACGAGCCCGACCTGATCGCCCCGTACACCTACCTCTCGACCGGACAGCCCTGGAAGACGACCGACGTGGTGCACGCCGCGCTGACCCTCTTCACGGACGCCCCGACCGGCATGACCGGCAACGACGACCTGGGCACCATGTCGGCCTGGAACGTCCTGTCGTCGATCGGGATCTTCCCGGTGCAGCCCGGCTATGACACCTGGGGCCTGTCCACGCCCGTCTTCGACCGGGTCGATCTCACCCTCGACCGCCGCTACTACCCGCGCGGCGGGCTGACCATCACGGCACCGGGCACCTCGGACACCGCCCGGTACATCCAGTCGGCCCGCACGGACGGTGCCGCGTACGACCGGACGTATCTGACGACCGAGTCGCTGCGGGGGCTGCGCTCGCTCGCCTTCACGGTCGGCGGCGAGCCGTCCGGGTGGGGTACGGCGGCCGACGCGGCGCCCCCCGCGTTGAACTGACCTCAGGCGGCTCTTGAGTTCCGCCCCTCCCCGAGGTGCGGGACTTAATCTGCTGTTAACTGAGCGTAGCTTGATCGTACTTGACCGTAATCGCCTCTCAGGGATTGACTGCTTGTTCACCCGTCGTCGACGCGAGAGCAAGCCTTTGACCTCCGACCTGCTCGCACCACTCGACCTGGCGTTCTGGAACATCGAGTCCGCCCAGCACCCCATGCACCTCGGCGCCCTCGGGGTCTTCACGGCTCATTCGCCCACCGCGGGTGCCCACGCGGCCGACCTGCTCGCCGCTCGCGCCGCCGCGGTGCCGGGGCTTCGCATGCGGATCCGCGACGTGTGGCAGCCGCCGAGGCTCCCGCTCACCTCGCCCGCCTTCCCCCTCTCCTTCGGCGGCGCGGCCCGCGAGCCCGCCCCCGACTTCGACCCGCTCGACCACGTACGGCTGCATGCCCCGGCCACGGACTTCCACACGGACGCGGGGCGCCTCATGGAGCGCCCGCTGGAGCGCGACAAGCCCCCGTGGGAGGCCCATGTGCTGCCGGGCGAGGACGGCGTCTCCTTCGCCATCCTCTTCAAGTTCCACCACGCCCTGGCCGACGGGCTGCGGGCCCTGATGCTCGCCGCGGAGCTCATGGACCCGATGGACATGCCGGCGCCCCGGCCGCGCCCGGCGGAGCCCCCGCGGGGCCTCTTCCCGGACGTTCGCAAGCTGCCGGGCCTGGTCCGCGGCACCCTCTCCGACCTGGGCCGGGCCCTCGACATCGGCGCCTCCGTCGCCCGCGCCACCTGGGGCGTACGGTCCTCGGCCGCGCTCACCTCCGAGGCCACCGGCACCCGCCGCACCGCCGGCGTCGCCATCGAACTCGACGAGGTGCACCGCATCCGCAAGTCCGTGGGCGGCACCGTCAACGACGTCCTGATCGCCGTCGTCGCGGGCGCCCTGCGCCGCTGGCTCGACGAGCGCGGCGACGGCAGCGAAGGAGTCGCGCCCCGCGCCCTGATCCCGGTCTCCAGGCGCCGTCCGCGCACCGCGCATCCGCAGGGCAACCGGCTCTCCGGCTATCTCATACGGCTCCCGGTCGACGACCCCGACCCGCTCGCCCGGCTGCGTACCGTGCGGACGGCCATGGACCGCAACAAGGACGCGGGGCCGAACCGCGGAGCGGGCGCCGTCGCCCTGCTCGCCGACCATGTGCCGGCCCTCGGGCACCGGCTCGGCGGACCCGTCGTCGGACAGGCGGCCCGGCTCCTCTACGACATCCTCGTCACCAGCGTGCCGCTGCCCAGCCTCGGGCTGAAGCTCGGCGGCTGCCCGCTCACCGAGGTCTATCCGTTCGCCCCGCTGGCCCACGGGCAGTCCCTCGCCGTCGCCGTCTCCACGTTCCGCGGCCGTGTCCACTACGGGCTCGTCGCCGACGCGGAGGCCGTGCCGGACCTGGACGTACTGGCGCGTGCGCTGTCCGAGGAGGTCGAGACGCTGCTCGCCGCCTGCACGGTCTGACCGACGGGATCCGGGCCGCCGGGCGGCATGCGCCGGGGGCCCGGGACCGGCCGTCCACCGCTCCATGATCATCGCCGGTTTGGTGCCTTTGCCCTGCGCTCCGTAAAATTCCGCCTTCGAGAGCGAGCGCGGTTCGAGCGCGGCGCTGAACCCGAGGAACGGCAACGGCCATGACGGTGACAGACGACAGCCAGGCGACCTCCGCCGTGGACCCGGCAGGGGTGGCGGACGCCGCGTACGGCCCCGGCATCGACCCGGAGCGGATGGCCGTCTGCCTGAGCGTGCTCGACGAGCTCGACAAGCTGGACGTCGACCACCCGGACGCCGTCGCCGTGCGCCGCGCCACCGCGGGCGTCTACCGCACGGTCAAGCAGCGCCGCCGCCAGGATCGCCGGGCCGCCAAGACCGCCCACGACAAGGCGGTCACCGAGTCCACGGCCACCGGCTCCGCCCAGCGCATCGACGACGAGACGGAGGGCATCCTGCCCTCGTCGGTGACGGAACAGGGCGAGATCGCGGGGATACTCCAGCGCCCGCGCTCCTGCTACATCTGCAAGGCGCGGTACGTCGAGGTCGACTACTTCTACCACCAGCTCTGCCAGAACTGCGCCGCCGAGAACCGCTCCCGCCGCGACGCCCGCGCCGACCTCACCGGCAAGCGTGCGCTGCTCACCGGCGGCCGCGCCAAGATCGGCATGTACATCGCGCTCAGGCTGCTCCGCGACGGCGCGCACACCACCATCACCACACGCTTCCCGAACGACGCCATCCGCCGCTTCAAGGCCATGCCCGACAGCGACGAGTGGATCGGCCGGCTGAAGATCGTCGGCATCGACCTGCGCGACCCCGCCCAGGTCGTCGCCCTCGCCGAATCCGTGGCCGCCGAGGGCCCGCTCGACATCCTGATCAACAACGCGGCCCAGACCGTACGCCGCTCCCCGGGCGCCTACAGCGAGCTGCTCGCCGCCGAGTCCGGCCCCCTGCCCACCGGTGAGCTGCCGCCCGCCGAGGTGATCGGCACCTTCGGTTCGGGCGCCGTGGCCGCGCTCCCGGTCGCCGGGGGCGGTGCACTGACCGCGAAGGAGGTCACCGACCTCGCGCTGGTGTCCGGCTCGGCGTCCCTGGAGCGGATCGCGGCCGGCACGGCCATCGACGCGGGCGGGCTCGTGCCCGACCTGCACGACACCAACAGCTGGATCCAGTCGGTCGAGGAGGTCACGCCGGTCGAGCTCCTGGAGGTCCAGCTCTGCAACTCCACCGCGCCGTTCATCCTCATCAGCCGGCTGCGGGCGGCGATGGCGGCCGCGCAGGCCAAGCGCACGTACATCGTGAACGTCTCCGCGATGGAGGGTGTCTTCAACCGCGGCTACAAGGGCGCGGGCCACCCGCACACCAACATGGCCAAGGCGGCCCTGAACATGCTCACGCGCACCAGCGCCCAGGAGATGTTCGAGAAGGACGGCATCCTGATGACGGCCGTCGACACCGGCTGGATCACCGACGAGCGCCCGCACCCCGACAAGATGCGCCTCGCCGACGCGGGCTTCCACGCCCCGCTCGACCTCGTCGACGGCGCGGCCCGCGTGTACGACCCGATCGTCCGCGGCGAGCAGGGCGAGGAACTGTTCGGCGTCTTCATGAAGGACTACGCGCCCGGCAAGTGGTGACGCCGTCAGCGGGGGCCCGGTGCGCGGTTCCGCAGCCGGTCATGGACGGCGTACGCCGCTGAGGGGCTCGCCCCCGCGGTGTGCGCCGCCCGTACGCGCGTACCGCCGTCCACCAGCAGATCGGCGCCGGTGACCCACTCCGCCGCGTCCGAGGCCAGCCACACCACGGCCCGGGCGATGTCCGCCGGCTCGCCGATGCGCCCGAGCGGCAGTCCGGCGGCGACCTCGTCCTCGCCGTCCTCCCAGACGAAGCGGGCCATCTCCGTGCGCACGAGCCCGGGGGAGACGGAGTTGACCCGCACCTTGGGGGCCAGCTCTCCGGCGAGCTGTTGGGTCAGGTGCAGCAGCGCCGCCTTGCTCGTGCCGTACGCCCCCACCCGGGGGCCGACATGCCCGGCCCCTCCGTGCAGACGTTGACGACCGCGCCGCCGTGCTCGCCCATCCACGCCCGCCAGGCGTACTGCACCAGACGCAGCGGCGCCTCGACGTTCACCGCGAACGCCTCGCGCCAGCGCTCCGGGTCGGCGTCCATGAGCGGCCCGTACGGCTGGTTGGTCGCCGCGTTGTTCACCACCACGTCGATGCGCCCGAACTCGCGCATCGCCAGCTCGGTCAACTCCCGCAGATGGGCGGGGTCGGCGACCGTGCCCGGCAGACCCACAGCGCCGATTTCCTCGACCGTGCGCCGCAGCCCGTCCGGGTCCCGTGCCGTGACGCAGACCCGGGCCCCAGCCCGCACCAGCTGCTCGGCCACCGCCCGCCCGATCCCGCGCGAGCCCCCGGTGACCAGGGCGGTCCTGTCCTCAAGGCCGTACGGCGACGTCATCCGCGTACGGTCTCATGACGGACCGTCAGTCACCAGGGGCGGCTCGGGGCCGGTTCCCGGAGGCGGAGCCGGCGGGCCGACGCCGAGGGGTGCGCCGCGGCGGGACGTCAGCCCGGGGCACTTCCTACTTGCTCACCGCGAAGCGCATCAGGGCCTGCTCGTCCCCCTGCTTGATCTTCCCCGTCGTGTTGATCACCTCGAGCTTCCAGCTCGACCCGGCCCGGATCGCCTTGGCCACCGCGCATCCGTTGTCGCTGCTGAGCAGGCTGGGCCAGATGTCGGCGACCTGCTGGGTGGTGCCGCCGGTGGCGTCGTACACCTTGAAGCTGATGTTCCGCGCCTTCTGGAAGGAGCTGCCCTTCTTGTACGCGGACGCGACGAAGACGATCGCCGTGATGTTCGGCGGGACCCGGCTGAACTCGACGGTCACCGTCTCGTCGTCACCGTCCCCGCGTCCGGTCTGGTTGTCGCCGCTGTGCACCAACGCGCCGTTGCCCAGCGGGTCCAGGGAATCGAGGCCGGCGAGCCGCACGGGGTCCGCGCCCTGCATCGCGATGGCGATCAGGTCAAGATCGGTGCCGGACTTCCGGCGGATCTTCCCGATCACTCCGCCACTGCTGCCGGCGGTCGGGTCCCAGGACACCCCGATGGACAGGTGGGTCACCCCGTCCAGATCCGCCGGGCCGTCTTCCTTCTTGAGCGTGATCATGCGTGATCCTCATGGTGGTGGGACTACAACGCATGAAGTCTGCCTGGAGACGTCTTGTCCTGACACACCAGGTCCAGGAATAGGCGTCTGCCGACCGATTCGGACGACCGACGGGAACCGGGCCGCGCCCTCACGGCGTTGAACACCACACGAGGGCACACAGGGGGGTCCCATGGCGTACGAGCCCTACAGCACGACTCTTCCCGCGGCGGCGTCACGCCGTGAGCGGGTCAAGGGCGCGGCTGTTCTGATGGCGGGCTGGGTCGCCCTGCTCTGGGTGCTGGAGGCCGTCGACGCGGCGAGCGGTCATGCGCTGGACACCTTCGGAATCACCCCGCGTGAGGCGGGCGAGCTGCGCGACATCGTGCCGGCCGCCTTCGTGCACTTCGGCTTCGCCCATCTCGCGGCGAACAGCGTGCCGCTGCTGGTCCTCGGCTTCCTCGCCGCCCTGTCGGGCGCACGCCGCTTCCTCGCCGTCGTCACCGTGATCGTCCTCACCAGCGGCCTCGGCGTGTGGTTCACCGCTCCCGCCCACTCCACGACGGCGGGCGCGTCCGGCGTCGTCTTCGGTCTCTTCGGCTATCTGCTGATCCGCGGATTCGTGGACCGCCGCGTCGGTGACGTGCTCGTCGGTCTCCTCGTCGGCGCGGTCTACGGCTCGATCCTGTGGGGAGTGCTGCCGACGGCCGAAGGGGTCAGCTGGCAGGGGCATCTCTTCGGACTGATCGGCGGGGTGGCCGCGGCCTTCGTGTTCCGACGGCCCCGCGTTGCGGGGAGATAGCCGGCTCGCCGTGGGAGCGGCGGACCACCCCGCCACCGCGTGCACGCAGAGCGGTCCCGCGCTCCCTCATCAGCTGGATGCCGTCCAGTGGCGGAGCGTCAATCGGCCGCCCGCATGCGTGAGTTCTGCGCCGCCACCAGCTCCAGGACCGTGCGCCAGTCCTCCAGGACGCCGGCGTCCAGCCCGGCGACCCGGCTCGCGTCGTCCGCCTGGCGCAGGCTGAGGACGTCGTCGGGGCAGGAGTCGTCCGCGAATGGATCCTCCGGGCACGCACCCGCGTGCGCAGGCACGAGGCGGACGAGCCGGGCGACGCGTTCGCCGAGCAGTGGCCGCACGGCGTCCGCGGCCAGGTCCGCGTGGCCCGCGCGGTCGCCGGGCCGCAGCAGCTGCCCAAGGGGGTGCACCAGCCCTGCCACCTGGAGTTCCTTGTCACTGGGATGACTTCGGCGCAGCAGCGCGGCCGTCTGCAGCGCGTGCTGGTGCAGATCGACCGGCGCGCCGACGTGGGTCCCCTCGCCGGGGCGGATCCGGGAGCGGGGGCGAGCGGGGGTGGCCCCGGCACCCCGGCAGGCGTGCAGCAGATCCATCAGCTCCTCGACGCTGCGCAGCTCCATGCGTCGGTCCTCCCGCGAGAAAAGCCGTTGCCGGCCGTCAGCAGAACATGACCGGCTTGCGAATCGGCCAACGCGACCTGAACTGCGGTTCCTGGTCAGTGCCGCCCGTGCCCGTGCCCGTCGTGTCCGTGCTCATCGTGATCGTCCGTCGCCTCCGGGGAGCCGCCCATCATCCGCAGCATGGCCGGGCCGCCCGTGCGCAGGAACCGCACGACCAGAGCCGCCGCGAGCAGCAGGAACACGATGTTGAGCCAGGTCGTGTAGTTCCAGGTGACGCCCTGCGTGGGGATCTTCGCGTCGCCCTGGTCGGGGATGAGGCCGAGTCCACCGAAGAGGAACTCCACGACGTACCCCGCGAGCACCATGGCCGCGTAGAACGTCACCAGCAGGAAGCCGGTCATCGGCAGTCCGTAGTACTTCCGGTAGATGTTCAGGATGGGCAGGATCAGCAGATCGGCGAAGACGAACGCGACCGCGCCGCCGAAGCTGATGCCGCCCTTCCAGAGCACGACGGCCAGCGGCACGTTCCCGATGGAGCACACGAACGAGGCGATCGCCACCAGCGGCCCGACGAGCGGGCCGATCACCTTCGCGGCGAGCGGATGCCCGTCCAGGAAGAACGAACGCCAGAACGCGTCGGGCACCCAGGCCGCGATGGCCCCGGCGATC
The DNA here is from genome assembly GCF_042723265.1 of Streptomyces sp. NPDC058371. Taxonomy (NCBI): domain Bacteria; kingdom Bacillati; phylum Actinomycetota; class Actinomycetes; order Kitasatosporales; family Streptomycetaceae; genus Streptomyces; species Streptomyces sp. NPDC058371. The sequence continues at coordinate 718,455 of NZ_JBHXJC010000001.1, forward strand.
AGCAGGCCGATCACGAGATCGCGCAGGATGGCCGCCCACTCCATCACGAAGACGTGGGCCACCGAGGTGAAGCCGTCACGTGAGAACAGCCGCCGTGCGAACGACCCTTCTCCCTGGATCGACATGTCCATCGCGGCATGCCCCTCCATCGACCCGGCGATCCCGCGCTCCGCCCGCTCCCGGGCGGCACGCAGCAGGCCCTCCCGCAGGAAGATCCGGAAGAGCACCGCCAGGACCACGATCATGACCGGGCCGCCGACGAACTCGGCCACGGTGAACTGCCAGCCCATCAACAGGGTCAGAATCACGCCGAGTTCGACCACCAGATTGGTCGAGGCGATCTCGAAGGCCATCGCCGCCGTGAAGTTCGCGCCCTTGCGGAACAGCGAGCGCGCGAGGGCCACGGCAGCGTACGAACAGGACGAGGAGGCCGCGCCGAGGCCGGCGGCGACCGCGAGTGTCCGGGGCCGGTCGTCGCCCAGCAGCCGTACGACCGTCGACCTGCGCACCACCGCCTGCACGATCGCGGACAGCCCGAACCCGAGGATCAGTGCCCAGGTGATCTCCCAGGTCATCGACCCGGTGATGGACAGAGCGTGCAGGATGGCGTGCATCGGCTGAGTCTCTCCCGCCAGGTCCATCGGCCGGCTGGAACCGCCGGTTCGTCGTGGTGGTGCGGGCCGCCCCGGCCGGCGGCCGGAGTGCGGTGCGCCCCGCGGTCTTCATCTCTTCCGCGTTTTCCGGGTGTCCCGCACTCTCTTCCAGCCATTGAGCCGAATGGGTGGCGATGAAGTAGGGCACAGTCCCTCAAATTGCGTTATACCGGGGCCGGATGGACGCTGAATGACTCGAGACAGTTACCTCGAGTTTTCAGCCCCATCGAGCGGACGTCCGCTCATTTGGTTACTCTGTATCGGACGGACAGCCAGACTGGGTTCCACCCACACCCACGGTCCGTCCCGGGACTTGCCGATCACCACGGCCTGCTCTCATACGAGTTACCGGCGCCACCGCGTCCGAACTGCTTCGACTCAGACCCGAGCGGGCGTCAGGCGCACAGCAGCAGACTGGGCCAGTACGTCCCGAGGGTGACCCGACACATAAGGAGTGCGCGGTGACACCGGAGAAGACGAGTAGCGATCAACGCTCCAAGGAACGCATGGAGCGCGCAGGCCGGGGGCCCGACAAGAAGCTCGGCAGCCTGGACGTGTGGTCCAGGTCCGCCCCGATCCGGCTGGCGGGTTACGAGGACGACCTCGCCGAGCCGCACATCCTGCCCAGCGTGGACTGACCTTCGGGTCTCCGGAACTCCGGGCCTCCGGATCTCTGGAAACGGAACCCATCGCGACAGCTGACGGCATGGGCGTGCCAGACTCGCGCCCATGCTGATCAGAGAAGCCGCGGCCGAGGACTGGCCGCGGATCTGGCCTTTCTGGCACCGCATCGTCGCTGCCGCCGAGACCTACGCCTGGGACCCCGGCACCGCCGAGGAGACCGCCCGCGCCCTGTGGATGGGCCCGGGCAAGAGGGTGTACGTCGCCGAGGACGACACCGGAGCCGTCGTCGGCTCGGCCTACGTCACCCCCAACTACGGTGGTCCCGCCGCCCGGATCGCCAACGCCGGCTTCATGGTCGATCCCGACCGTTCCGGACACGGCATCGGCCGCGCGCTCGCCGAACACCTCCTCGCCACCGCGAAAGCCGACGGCTACCGCGGCATGGTGTTCAACGCCGTCGTGGAGACCAACCCCGCGGTCGGGCTGTGGACTTCGCTCGGCTTCACGATCCTCGGCACGGTGCCGGACGCGTACGAACACCCGCGGCACGGGCGCGTGGGCCTGCACATCATGTACAAGGCGCTGTAGCCGCGAGGGCGCGCTGATCCCTCCGGTCGGGACGGGCCCTAGTCCAGCGGTGCCGTGCGCCGCCAGGGGCGCAGCTTCTCCAACTGCTCCGCCACTTCGAGGAGAACCAGCTCCGAACCCGGCCGCCCCACGAGTTGTACGGCGCAGGGGGCACCCGACGGCAGCGTGCCGAACGGGACGGACAGGGCGGGCCAGCCGGTGAGATTCCAGGTCGGCGTCAGCGGCGAACAGGCGGTGTTGACCAGCAGGTTGCGCAGCCAGCCCCGCTCGTGCCACGGCGCCGCGGCCGGCCCCCGCCGGGCGAGCGCCGGAGTGAGCAGCACGTCGTGCTCCGCGAAGAACGGTTCCATCCTGCGGCGCAGCTGCTCACGGCGACCGCCGCCGCGTACACCGCGCAGGAAGCGGCGCCCCACGGCCGCGTGGACGCGGGTGCGCCGGGTGAGCAGTCCCCGGTCGAGCTCCTCGGCGTCCACGGCCGTGCCAGCCGTCCAGTGGGCGAGTGACGTCGTGCTGAGCCACCACGGGTACGGGGGCTCGGCCGAGCTGATCCGGTGCCCCGCCTCCGCCAGCAGCTCGGCGGCCTCGCGGGCCGCGGTCGTATACGGACGGGTGACGCGCACACCGAGGAGGGGGCTGCGCAGGGAGAGCGCGATGGAGTGGGTGACGGGTCCGTATGCCGGTACGGCGCCGGCATCTGCGGCGCTTACCGCGACGTGCTCGGCGTCGGCATCCGCGGTGCTCACCTCGGCGTCGGCGTCGGCCGTGTGCTCGGCGTCGGCGTCGACATCCGCGGCGCCTACTGCGGCGTGCTCGGTGTCGGCCTTGGCCGTGTGCTCCCCGGCGGCCTCGGCGCCGGTGGCGGAGAGGACCGCGAACATCAGGCGGGCGTCCTCGACGGTGGTCGCGAGCGGTCCGTTCTCCGACATGCCGAACCAGTCGCCGTGGCCGATTCCGGCCGGGACCGTGCCGTGGCCCGGCTTCAGCCCGACCAGACCGCAGTGGGCGGCCGGGATGCGCAGTGAGCCCATGCCGTCGTTGCCGAGGGCGATCGGCACCATCCCGGCCGCGACCGCGGCGGCGCTGCCGCCCGACGAACCGCCGGCCGTGCGCGAGGTGTCCCACGGGTTGCGGGCGATGCCGTGCACCCCGTCCGTGGTCCCGAAGACGCAGAGTTCGGGCACGTTCGTCAGGCCCACCACCACGGCGCCCGCCGCGCGCAGCCGGGCCACGGTGACGTGGTCGTGCTCGGCCGGTGTCCCGGAAGTCGCCGCCGAGCCGTTGCGGGTGGACTCGCCGCGGACGGCCAGGTTGTCCTTGACGGCCACGGGCACGCCGGCCAGGGGGAGTCCGGAGAGATCCCTGGTGGCCAGCTCGTCGGCCTCCGCGAGGGCCGCCTCGGTGCGCAGCGTGCGGAACGCGCCGACCTGGGCGTCGAGGCGCTCGATGCGGGCGAGGTGCTCCGCCACCACCTCGCGGGGCGTGGCCCGCTTCTCGCGTACGGCGGCGGCTATCTCGACGGCGGTCCGGCCGACCCAGCTGGTCACGGGCGCTCCCTGTCGTGTGGTGATGCGTGGACGTGCTCGCAGTGCTCGTACTACTCGTGAGTAGTACGAGGAGCACTGTGCCCGGGAACGGGGGCCGCGTCGAGAGCTGCCGGGCTCGGACCTTGCGGTCCGTCCCGACCGACCTCCCTTCGGCGTCCCGACCCGTCGTCTCTCCGGTCTCCCTGCGGACGGACGAACCCGTCGTCTCTCCGGCCTCCCCTTCGGCGTCCGAACCTGTCGCCTCGGCCGGCCTCCGCTCCGGCGTCAGAAACCGTCACCGGCCCGCCGCCTCGCCCGCCGCCCCGGGCCCGTCCCCTTGGACATCCGGGACCCTCCCGTCGGACTTTCCCGCGGGCGCGGAAGGGTCTCGGCGCAGGACCGGGGGTCATCCGACCACTCGCTCAACTTCCTTCTCTGCGCGCCCCATTGACAGGATTTCAAGGCGGCTCGATCATCAAACATCCGATGAATTGGAGCCGCTCATGAGTACGTATCCAAGACGTCAGGTCCTGGGGGCTGCCGCGGGAGCCGCTGTCGCCGCGACTGTTCCCCCGGCCGCCTCCGCATCCGCCGCGACAGCCGACCCGGCGTCGGCCGAGAGCCTGCCCGTGACCCCGGCCGACGCCCGGATCAAGGGCCAGTGGGTCCCCGTGCCCGACCCGATACCCGTGCCCCTGGACGCCCACCTCGACAACGACGGCATCGACACCGCGGCAGCGCACGGCGGGAGCTTCGACGGCTCGGGCTACACGTTCCCGGGCGAGGAACTCCCCGCCGGCCGTATGGAGGTCAACGGAATCCCGTTCCTCTTCCCGTCGTCGGCCGCGGGCGCGAAGAACAACGTGGTCGCCCTCGGTCAGCGCATCGATCTCCCCAAGGGCCGGTATCTGTCGGCCCTGTTCCTCACCGCCGGCAGTTATGGCGACGCCTCCGGCAAGGCCACCGTGCACTACGCGGACGGTTCGGCCACCACGGCCGGGCTCGGCGGTTCCGACTGGTACGCGACGGGCGGCACGCTGTCCGCCCCCTACCGCTACCGTCCGGACGGCAGCAAGGACGAACACGCCGTCGGCATCGGGACGGCGGAGATCTGGATCGACCCGCAGCGCGAGGCGGTCGCCCTGACCCTGCCGGTCACCAACCCCGCCGAGGAGAACCGGACCGCCCTGCACGTCTTCGCGCTCTCGCTCCAACCGGCAGCCCAGGGAAGGGCGTTGGCCCTGCGGGACGCGCACTCCACCTTCTCGCTGCTGGAGTCGAGCGGGGCCCAGAGCGTGGAGGCCACCGTCATCAACGCGGGCACGGTCGCGGTCCTCGCCGGTGACCATGTGTCGGTCGGGGTCGAGGTGCCCGGCGCGCGAACCGTCGAGGCAGCCCGGGTGACCCGCCTCGACCCCGGCGAGCAGGCCCGCGTCCGCATCGGCATCCGCAACCGGGCCGGTACGGCACCCGGCACCGCGCAGAACGGCAAGGTGGTCGTCAGCGGCCGCGGGCAGCAAGTCGCGTCGAGCAGCCGCAAGTTGACCCTCGGCACCGCCGACTACCACCCCACCGACGAGTCGCTCGCGGGCCACCAGGCGCCGTACTGGTTCCATCGCGCGAAGTTCGGCATCTTCATCCACTGGGGCCTCTACTCGGTGCCGGCCTGGTCCCCGGTCGGCAAGCAGTACGCCGAGTGGTACTGGAACCACATGCAGAGCCCGGACAACGCGGTGTACGCGTACCACCGGGAGAAGTACGGCGAGGACTTCGCGTACGACGACTTCATCCCGATGTTCACGGCGAAGCGGTTCGACCCGCGGTCGTGGGTGGAGCTCTTCCGGGACGCCGGTGCCCAGTACCACGTGCTGACCTCGAAACACCACGAGGGCTTCGCGCTGTGGGACACCAAGGTCGCCGACCGGAACTCGGTGAAGATGGGCCCGAAGCGGGACCTGATCCGCGAACTCTTCGACGCCTCCAAGCGGTTCACCCCGGAGCTGCACCGCGGCCTGTACTTCTCCATGCCCGAGTGGTTCAACCCCGACAACCCCTGGATGGGCCACGCCCCGCGCAATCCGTACACCCTGGATCCGGTCCCGTACACCGGATACACCGCGGGCAAGGACTATGTGAAGGACTATCAGGCCCAGCAGATGCTGGAGCTGATCCACGGCTACGACCCCTCCGTGCTGTGGTGCGACATCGGCGGGGCCAACGACAGCCGCACCGTCCTGGCCGAGTACTTCAACCACGGCAAGAACCGGCCGAAGCCGTACGAGGTGGCCGTCAACAACCGTGCCGGCATCGACTTCCACGACTTCACGACGCCCGAGTACACGACGTACGACAACACGGTCGTGGCGAAGTGGGAGGCCAGCCGCGGGCTCGACCCGTTCAGCTACGGATACAACCAGGCGACGCCCGACGCCGCGTACATGACGACGGAGGAGGTCGTGCACAGCCTGGTCGACATCGTCTCCAAGAACGGCAACTTCCTGCTCGACATCGGACCGCGGGCCGACGGCACCATCCCGGAGATCATGCAGACCCGGCTGCGGGAGACGGGCCGCTGGCTCAAGGTCAACGGCGAGGCGATCTACGACACCACGTACTGGTCGCGGATGGCGCAGCTCGGCGAGGACCTGCGGTTCACGGTCAGGCAGGACAAGGCCTTCTACGTCCATTCGCTGACCGCGCCGGGCGCCAAGCTGACCGTCGAGGCGCCGGTGCCGATCCGTGGCGGCGACGAGGTCACGATGCTCGGCCACGGGCGTCCGCTGACCTGGAGGATCAGCAACGGTTCCCTGGTGATCGACGTACCGGAGGCGGCCCGCAGGGCCGGCAAGCATGTCTGGGTGTTCAAGGTGGAGTGGCATGGCTGACCCCGCGTCTCCCTGACGCGGGCGGCCCGGCCCCGTCAGCGCCCGGCCCCGGATCGGGGCACCCCGTGCGACCTGCACGGGCGGGGCCGGGCCCGTAGGCTGGGAGCGCTGGGCGGACTCGGGCGCTCAGCCGGAGCTCCAGCGACGCAGCACAGGAGGAACCGTGGCCGGTCAGTTCGAGGCGAGGACCGAGATCAACCGCCCTGTCGAGGAGGTCTTCGCCTACCTCGCGGCGGGCACGAACGACCCCGAGTTCAGCCCCAGGGTCCAGAAGATCACCAAGACGCCGGAAGGCCCGACGGCCGTCGGCACGGTGTTCACGAGCACGGTCAAGGACGCCGGTATGAAGACCGGCCGGACCTTCCGGATCACCGAGTTCGAGCCTCCCCACCTGATCCGCTGGACCGAGGTCTCGAAGAACCTCGTGACGGCGGACCAGGGCGGCTACGACCTCGAAGCGACCGGTCCGGGCACGACCCGGGTCAGGATCTTCAACGTCCTCGAAGGCCATGGCGTCGGCAAGCTCCTGGTCGGCCTCGCCCTGGGCGCGGCACGCAAGGACGCCGACGGGTTCGGGCAGCGGATCAAGGCGGCGGTCGAGGCGTCCTGAGGGCCGGACCGCCGCGTGGCGGTGACGCGGGGCGCGGTCAGAGCGGTGGGCGCCGGTTACGCCGTCCACCGCCCCCGCGTCACGTCCCCCGGGGCCCCGTGCTGTCCCGCTCGATCAGCCGCGGCACCGGGACCTGCACCGTGCGCGCCGGACCGCCGTCGAGCAGCGCGGTCAACTCCCGCGCGGCCGTCCGGCCGAACTCCACGGTGTCGCGGGAGAGCGCGGACAGCCACGGCTTCACCATCCGGCACAGGGCGGAGTCCTCCCAGGCCACCACCGACACATCGCCCGGCACGGAGAAGCCCAGCTCCGTCGCGGCGGCGACCCCGGCGACGGCCATCACGTCGTTGTCGTAGACCAGCGCGGTCGGCGGTGCGGCGCTCTCCAGGACGCGTCGTGTGACGGCCGCGCCCTCGGCGTCCGAGTAGTCCGTGGTCACCGAGCGCACCTCGGCCAGGCCGCGCCGCTCGGCCTCGGCGCGCAGGGTGCGGATGCGGCGCTCGGTGTGGGCGAGCCCCGGCAGGCCCGCGATGTGCACGATCCGGCGGTGGCCGAGCGCGTGGAGTCCGCCCACGACGGAGGCCATCGCGCCGGCGTCGTCCGCCCAGACGATGGACAGCCCGGGATGGCCGGCGTCCGGCACACCCCCGATGACGACGGCGGGCAGCCCCAGTTCGTCGAGGAGGTCCGGCCGGGGATCGTCGGTCCGCGGATCGACGACCAGCACCCCGTCCACGCGGTGCTCGGCCCACCACCGCCGGTAGACCGCGCACTCGGCGTCCACGTCCTCGACCACCTGGAAGAGCAGGCCGAGATGACGCTCCGCCAGCACCTCCTGGATGCCCGAGATCAGCTGGAGGAAGAACGAGTCCACACCCAGTGTGTCGGCGGGGCGCGCCACCACCAGACCGACCGTGGCCGCCCCTTCGCCGGACAGCTGGCGAGCCGCGGCGCTGGGCCGCCAGCCGAGCTGCTCGGCGACCCGGCGGACCCGGTCGCGGGTGACCTCGGAGACCCCCGGCCGGTCGTTGAGCGCGAAGGAGACCGCGCTCTCGGAGACCCCGGCGCGCTGCGCGATGTCCTTCATCGTCGGCCGGCGGGCGGGCGACCGCTTGGCTGGCAACCTGGCTCCAAGTTCTGCTGGGACGGCGAACTAATGCGCTTGAGCTGAGGCAATCTAAAGCGCATTAGTCACTGATTGCAAGAGGTCCGGCAGACTCCACTGACCTGCGCTGTTATGAGGGCTGAGGGCAGCTAATGAATTTAGCTGCCCCAAATCCATTGACTTCCCCCGCGAGTTGGATGCAAGGTCTGCCCCGGCACCAATCGCCAACCCGTGCAAAGGAGCCCGGTCACCGTGCGCATGCCTCGCAGAGCACTCGCCGCCGCCGCCGTCGCTGTCGTCCTGCCGCTGAGCGCCTGCGGCTCCGGCGACGACAGCAGCGGTTCGACGGACGCCTCCGGCAAGATCGAAGGCAACATCACGTTCCAGACCTGGAACCTGAGGGCCAACTTCAAGTCGTACTTCGAGGGCGTGATCGCCGACTTCGAGAAGAAGTACCCCGACACGAAGGTGAAGTGGGTCGACCAGCCCGCCGAGGGCTACGCCGACAAGATCAGTGCGGACGCGGCCGGCGGGACCCTGCCCGACGTCGTGAACGTCTCGCCCGACCTGGTCGCCCCGCTGGCCAAGGCGGGCCTCGCGCTCGACCTCGACAAGTCTGCCGCGAAGTACAAGAAGGAGTACCTGGACGGCGCCTGGGCCAGCCACCGGATACCGGGCATGACCGGGACGTACGCCTTCCCCTGGTACCTCAACACGGGCCCGCTGTTCTACAACAAGAGCCTGTTCAAGGACGCCGGGCTCGACCCGGAGAAGCCCCCGACGACGTACGACGAACTCTTCGCCGACGCCCTGGAGCTGGCGAAGAAGAGCGACGGCAAGGTCGCCACCCTCGCCAACGTGCCCACGGTCGAGGACTTCGGCCGCTACGGCGTCCAGCTGATGAACAAGGAAGGCACCGCCTTCGCGTTCAACGACGCCAAGGGCATCGAACTCCTCACCAAGTACAAGGAGTTGTACGACGCGAAGGCGCTCGACTCGCAGGCGCTGACCGCGACCCCGGAGTCCGCCGGCAAGAAGTTCCTCACCGGAGCCGTCGCCATGAACCCCGGCAGTGCCCTGGACCTCGGCAACTTCAAGAAGCAGGCGCCGAACCTGTACAAGAACATCGGCATCACGGACCAGATCACCAGCACCGGCAAGGTCAACATGTACGTCATGGGCGTGATGGTGAACTCGCGCACCAAGCACACGCCGGCCGCGGCCGCCTTCGCCCACTACGTCACCGACGCCCAGAACCAGATGTCCTTCGCCAAGAAGGTCGCGATCTTCCCGAGCACCGCCAACTCACTGGACGACCCGTACTTCACCAAGGAGGACGGGACCGACGAGACGCGCGTGCGCATCGCCGCCGCCAAGTCCCTCAAGAACGCGGTGAATTACACGCCGGTCCTCTTCAGCGAGCAGATGAAGACCGCGCTGCGCAACGAGGTGGCCAAGGCGCTCCAGGGCAAGGAAAGCCCCAAGGCGGCACTCGACAAAGCTGTCGAGGCGTGCAACACGCTGCTCAAGCAGCAGGGCTGAACCGACATGGCGAGTTCCACCGTCGCTCGGGTGCGGCGTCCGGGGCGGCAGCAGGACCCGCGGCCGGCGGGGAGCCCGGGGCGGGTCCGGCGCCATCTGCCCAGCAGTCCCTGGCTGTTCGCCGCACCCGGTCTGCTGATCGTGGGGGCCTTCATCCTCTACCCGTTCGTCTCCACGCTGGTCAACGCCTTCACCGACCGCCGGACGCTGATCCCCGGCCGGTTCGTGGGCCTGGACAACTTCCGTGAGCTGCTGCACGACGAGATGTTCTGGACCGGGCTGCGCAACAGTGCGCTGTACGTCGTCGGGGTCGTCCCCGCGCTGGTGCTGCTGCCGCTGCTGCTCGCCCTGCTGGTCCAGAAGAACATCCCCGGCATCACCTTCTTCCGGTCGGCGTTCTACACCCCCGTGGTCGCCTCGATCGTCGTGGTCGGTCTGATCTGGGTGTGGCTCCTGGACGAACGCGGCCTGGTGAACTCGCTGCTGGAGGCGATCGGCGTCGGCAAGGTCGGCTTCCTCAGCGACCAGTGGCTGCTCCTGCTGAGCGCCATGGCCGTCACGGTCTGGAAGGGCCTCGGCTACTACATGATCATTTATCTGGCGGCACTCGCCAATGTGCCCCGCGAACTGCACGAGGCCGCGTCGGTCGACGGCGCGGGCGCGATCCGCCGGTTCTTCACCGTCACCGTGCCCGCCGTCCGCTCCACCATGGTGCTGGTCGGCGCGCTCTCCTCGGTCGCCGCCTTCAAGGTGTTCTCCGAGGTGTATCTGATGGCGGGCCCGGACGGCGGTCCCGCGGGCGAGGACACCACGCTCGTCATGCTCGTCCAGCGCACCGGCACCGGACTGACCGGCCGCGTCGGCTACGCCTCCGCCATCTCGGTCGTCGTCTTCGTCGTCACCGTCGCGCTCATGCTGCTCGTGCTGCGCGCCGACCGGAAGGAGGACGCGTGAGCACCGTCGAGAAGGCACCTCCCGGCGAACTGCCGACGGACCCGGCCAAGCCCCGCCGCCGCGTCACCGACGAGCACGGCCGCCGTATCCGCGTCTGGGAACTCGCCCTGCGCTACCTGCTGTTGCTCGGCGTCCTCGCGCTGACCGTCGGCCCCTTCGTGTGGCAGCTGTCGACCTCGCTCAAGGGCCCGACCGAGGACATCTTCAGCTCACCGCCGAAGTTCCTGCCGAGCGACCCCACGATGCACAACTACCGGCGGGTCGCCGACACCATCCCCGTCTGGGACTACGCGCTCAACTCGCTGAAGGTCGCGGGCGCCAACGTCGTCACCAACTGCGTGGGCTCCGCGCTCGCGGGCTACGCCCTGGCCCGGCTGCGCTACCGCGGACGCAAGGTGGCCACGCTGGTCTTCATCCTGGCGATGCTCGTGCCGGTGGAGGGCATCATCATCGCCCAGTTCACGACGATGCGTGAACTGGGTCTGAACAACACGCTCATCGGAGTCGTCCTGCCCGGCTCCATCGGCGCGATGAACGTCCTGCTGATGCGCAACGCCTTCCTCAACCTCCCCTACGAGATCGAGGAGGCGGCCTACGTCGACGGGGCGAACGCCTGGCAGCGGTTCCTGCGGATCGCGCTGCCGTCGGTGAAGGGCACGCTCGCCGTGGTCGCGATCTTCGCGTTCATGGGGGCCTGGGACGACTTCCTGTGGCCGCTCATCGTGCTCAGCGACCCGTCGAAGTTCACCCTGACCATCGGACTCAACTATCTGCACGGCACCTTCGCCAACGACGAACGGCTCGTCGCCGCGGGCACGATCATCGCCGTGGCACCGCTGATCGCCCTCTTCGCCTGTCTCCAGCGGTACTTCTTCCGCGGCGTCGGCGAAGGCGCGGTGAAGGGCTGAACCCCGCGTCCGCGGCCGAGCGCCGAACACCCCCCACTCTCTTTCTGATTCGCAAGGATCCTGCATGCCTTCTGCCGTGCGCTTCGGCGTCAACTACACCCCGAGCCAAGGGTGGTTCCACCACTGGCTCGACTTCGACCTCGACGCCGTACGCGCCGATCTCGACTCGATCGCCGCACTCGGCCTGGACCACATCCGGGTCTTCCCGCTGTGGCCCTACTTCCAGCCCAACCGCACACTGATCCGGCCGCGTGCCGTAGAGCAGCTCGTCGCGCTGGCCGACGCCGCCGCCGAGCGCGGACTGGACGTCAACGTGGACGGTCTGCAGGGCCACCTGTCGAGCTTCGACTTCCTGCCCTCCTGGACCCAGACCTGGCACCGGCGGAACATCTTCACCGACCCGCAGGTGGTCGAGGGGGAGGCGGAGTACCTGCGCACCCTCGCCGCCGCGCTCGCCGACCGCCCCAACTTCATCGGCATGACGATCGGCAACGAGGTCAACCAGTTCGCGGCGGGCCCGCACCCCGACCCGGACCCCATCACCCCGGAGCAGGCCGAGAGCTGGCTGACCCGGCTGCTCGCCGCCTGCGAGGAGGGCGCCCCCGGCAAGCTGCATCTGCATGCCTCGTACGACGCCGCCTGGTACCAGGAGGACCAGCCCTTCACGCCCGAACACTCCGCCCGGCTCGGCGGCGTCACCGCCGTGCACTCCTGGGTGTTCAACGGCACCGCCCAGCGCCACGGCCGTACCGGCACCGCCACCGAGCACCACGCCGCCTACCTGGTGGAGCTGTCGAAGGCCTGGGCGGACGACCCCCGCCGGCCGGTCTGGCTCCAGGAGGTCGGCGCGCCCGCTCCGCTGATCCCCGCCGAGCACGCGGCCGCCTTCACCGAGGCCACCGTCGTGAACGCCCTCGACTGCCCCGACCTGTGGGGCATCACCTGGTGGTGCTCGCACGACGTCAGCCGCGCCCTCGCCGACTTCCCCGAACTCGAGTACGGTCTCGGCCTGTTGACCAACGACCGACGCCCCAAGCCGGCCGCTGAGGCACTCGCCGGGATCGTCAAGGAACAGCGACCGCACGCCCCGGCCCCGCGCACCACGGCGCTGGTCGTCGACACCACCCCCGGCCGCTCGGTGTGCGCACCCGGCGGCCCCGTCTTCGACGCCTTCGCCCGGCTGACCGCCGACGGCGCCCGTCCCACCACCGTTCTCGCGAGCCGCGCCGACGACAAGGAACACCTCGCGGCCCGTGGCATCTCCGAAGTCGTCACCCCGGATCAGGTCACCGAGTAGCCCGTCCCCACGATCACGCGGAGCACACAGTGAACCTCAGCAGACGTACCGTCCTGTTCGCCGGCGCCTCGGCCGCCGCCGGACTCCTGCCCGGCCTCACCGGCACCGCGGCAGCGGCCGCCCGCAACCTCCAGCCGTACGCCTCCTACTGGTACCCCGACTCCCTGCCTTCGGGCACCCCGGGTGCCGGCATCACCTGGCGCAGCCTGAAGACCTGGAGTGCCGCCACCGACGCGGACCTGGCCTTCAACACCGCGTCCGTGCCGCTCGCCGCGCGCTTCACGCCGACCCCCGCGAACACCACGGCCCGCACCGGCCAGGCCCGCATCCAGTCCCTCGTCTCCTTCGGGCCCACCGCGGGCAATCCCTCGCAGGGCTCGACGACCGCCGACTACTACGCCCTCACCCACTGGGCGTACATCGACGAGCTGGTCTTCTGGGGCGGCTCGTCGGGCGAGGGACTGATCCTCGCGCCGAACGCGCCGATCGTGGACGCGGCCCACCGGCACGGTGTGCGGGTCCTCGGCAACATCTTCCTGCCGCCCGCCGCCTACGGCGGTCAGCTCCAGTGGACCCGCGACCTCGTGCAGAAGGACTCCTCCGGGCACTACCCGCTCGCCGCCCAACTGGTGGCGGTCGCGGCCGCGTACGGCTTCGACGGCTGGTTCGTCAACGCCGAGACGAGTGGCGGGAACGCGGCGCTGGCCACCGACATGCTCGGCTTCCTGAAGGAGCTCAAGGCACTCGCCGCGGCGAAGGGGCAGCGCGTCACCTGGTACGACTCGATGACCGTGAACGGCTCGGTGAGCTGGCAGGGCGCCCTGAACAGCCAGAACCAGTCGTTCTTCCAGGCCGCCGACTCGATGTTCATCGACTTCCGCTGGTCCCAGAGCAGCCTGGCCTCGTCGGGAACCAACGCCCAGAACCTCGGGCGCAGCCGCTACGAGTTGTGGGCGGGCGTCGATGTGGAGGCCACCGGCACGAGCAAGTCGGTCAACTGGAACGCCATCGTGCCGACCACCGGGTCCCACGTGACCTCCATCGGTTTCTACCGGCCCGAGTGGACCCGCAACCACCTGCCCGCGAGCCGTACCCCCGGCGATTTCCACGCCTCCGACGACCTGTTCTGGACCGGCGCCACCCTCGATCCCGCCAAGCCCGACACGACGGCTGCGTGGCGCGCCCCGGCCGTCTCCGTCGCCGACCGTTCGACCGTCGCCTCCCTCCCCTTCGCCTCCGTCTTCAACACCGGGCACGGCCTGAAGTGGTACGAGGGCGGCAGGGCCACCTCGGACACCGCGTGGAACCACCTCGGCCTCCAGGACCGGCTGCCGTCCCGCCGCTGGGTGGTCCGGACGACCGGCCGACGCCCGTCCGTCACCTTCGACTTCGCGGACGCCTGGCGCGGCGGCAGCAGTGTCCTCGTGGCCGGTGCCCTCGACGCGCCGGCGACACTGGACCTCTACGCGACCCGGCTGCCGGTCGGTGCGGACACGGTGGTCGAGCTGACCCACCGCGCCGACTCCGGCACGGTGAAGGTCGAGCTGGCCGTGGCCACCGCCGAGCCGAGCTCGGCGGGCGGGGCGCCGCCGTACACCCACTTCCCGGTGACCGCGTCCAGCGGCTGGACCACCTCGACCGTGCGGCTGACCGGACTGTCGGGGACCGTACGCGCCCTGGGCGTGCGGCTGACCGGGTCCGGTGGGGCAGTACGGTGGCGGTTGGGCGGGATCGCGGTCCGGAACGCGGTGGTGACCCCGGCCGCGCCCACCGAACTGCGGATCGCCGACGCCGACGGGGGCAGCCTGCGCTTCGCCTGGCGGGCCGCCCCCGGTGCCGTACGCCACTACGAGCTGTACCGGACGCTTGCCGACGGCACGCGCCGCTTCCTGGGCGGCACCTGCCAGACGGCGTTCCACGTCGGCGGACTCGCCGCCGAACAGGGCGAGGCCGCGGCACGGTTCGAAGTGCGTGCGGTGGGGGAGCTGTTCAGCGTCTCGACCGCCACCACGACCACCCACACCTGGTAGCCCGCACCCTTCACCCCACGGAGCACTCCATGCATGACGACCGCACCCTGGTCGAAGCCCGCCTCAAGCGCGTTCTCGACGAGCGCATCCGCCCGGCCGTGTATCCCGAGTCCGTGCCGCTGGAAGTCGCGGTGTGGAACGCGCCGGGCGAGCCCGTGCCGGTCGCCGAGGGGCTCGCGGCCGCTCCGGAGCCGATCGAGGTGGGCGCGCGCTGGGGTGCTCCGTGGGGCACCAGCTGGTTCCGCGTCACCGGAACCGTCCCCGAGGCCTGGGCCGGGAAGACCGTCGAGGCCGTACTCGACCTCGGCTTCGACGAGAACATGCCCGGATTCCAGTGCGAGGGCCTGGTCTACCGGCCCGACGGCACGCCGGTGAAGGGTCTCAACCCGCGCAACCAGTGGATACGGATCGGTGCTCCGGCCGAAGGCGGCGAGGAGGTCCGGCTGCACATCGAGGCCGCCTCCAACCCGGTCATCCTCGACTACCACCCCTTCCTGCCCACGCAGCTGGGCGACAAGGAGACGGCGGGCAGCGAACCGCAGTACACCCTCGCGCGGATGGACCTCGCCGTCTTCGACGAGACGGTGTGGCAGCTCGTGATCGACCTGGAGGTGCTCGGCGAGCTGATGGCCGAGCTGCCCCTGGACTCCGCGCGCCGCTGGGACATCCTGCGCGCGCTGGAGCGGGCCCTGGACGCGGTGGACCTCCAGGACGTGAACGGCACTGCGGCCGCCGCCCGGGCGCGGCTGGAAGGAGTGCTGGCCGAGCCCGCCGTGCCCTCAGCGCACCGCATCAGCGCCGTCGGGCACGCGCACATCGACTCGGCGTGGCTGTGGCCGCTGCGCGAGACGGTCCGCAAGGTGGCGCGGACCACCTCCAACATGACCGCGCTCATCGAGGACGAGCCGGACTTCGTCTTCGCCATGTCCCAGGCCCAGCAGTGGGCCTGGGTGAAGGAGCACCGGCCCGAGGTGTGGGCGAAGGTGAAGAAGGCCGTCGCCGACGGACGGTTCGTGCCGGCCGGCGGCATGTGGGTCGAGTCGGACACGAACATGCCGGGCTCGGAGGCGATGGCCCGTCAGTTCGTGCACGGCAAGCGGTTCTTCCTGGACGAGTTCGGCATCGAGAACGACGAGGCGTGGCTGCCCGACACCTTCGGCTTCGCCGCCGGACTGCCACAGATCATCAAGGCGGCCGGCTCCAAGTGGCTGCTCACCCAGAAGATCTCGTGGTCGCAGACCAACAAGTTCCCGCACCACACCTTCCAGTGGGAGGGCATCGACGGCACGCGGATCTTCACCCACTTCCCGCCCGTCGACACCTACAACTGCTCCATGAAGGGCAGTGAGATCGCCCACGCGGCAACCAACTTCAAGGACAAGGGTGTTGCCCGGCACTCGCTCGCGCCCACCGGCTGGGGCGACGGAGGCGGCGGCACGACGCGCGAGATGATCGCCAAGGCGGCCCGCCTGCGCGACCTCGAAGGCTCCGCGACCGTGGTGTGGGAAACCCCCGAGGCGTTCTTCGAGAAGGCCGAGGCGGAGTACCCCAACGCCCCCGTCTGGGTGGGCGAGTTGTACCTCGAACTGCACCGCGCCACGCTGACCAGCCAGGCCAGGACCAAGCAGGGCAACCGCCGCAGCGAGCACCTGCTGCGCGAGGCCGAGCTGTGGGCGGCGACCGCGGCCGTACGGACCGGGTTCCCCTATCCGTACGAGGAGCTGGACCGCATCTGGAAGACGGTCCTGCTCCACCAGTTCCACGACATCCTGCCCGGATCGTCCATCGCGTGGGTGCACCGCGAGGCCCGCAAGACGTACGAGCGGGTCGCCGAGGAGCTGACCGGCATCATCGACGGGGCCCAGCGCGCGCTGGCGGGCGACGGCTCCACGGCGCTGGTGTTCAACGCCGCGCCGCACACCCGTGACGGCGTTCCGGCGGGCGGAGCCCGGACCGCGGCCGTCCAGGGGGAGACGGCGCTCGCCCCGCGCGTCGCCGGCGGCTTCGTCCTCGACAACGGGCTGCTGCGGGTGGAGATCGACGCGCAGGGGCTGGTCGTCTCCGCGTACGACCTGGCCGCGGACCGCGAGACGGTCGCGCCGGGCAAGGCCGCGAACCTGCTGCAGATCCACCCCGACTTCCCGAACATGTGGGACGCCTGGGACGTCGACGAGTTCTACCGCAACACCGTGACCGACCTGGTCGACGCCGAGGAGGTGACGCCCGGCGCGGACGGCGTGTCCGTGCGCGTCGTACGCCGCTTCGGCGCGTCGCGTGTCACCCAGGTGCTGTCGCTCGCCCCGGGGGAGTGGCGGCTCGACATCGACACCGAGGTCGACTGGCACGAGACCGAGAAGTTCCTCAAGCTCGCCTTCCCGCTCGACGTGCACGCCGAACGGTACGCGTCCGAGACTCAGTTCGGGCATTTCTTCCGGCCGACGCACACCAACACCAGCTGGGAGGCGGCCAAGTTCGAGGCCTGCAACCACCGGTTCGTCCACCTGGAGGAGCCCGGCTGGGGCGTCGCCGTCGTCAACGACTCGACGTACGGCCACGACGTCACGCGGACGGTGCGCGACAGCGACTCCGGTACGACCACCACTGTGCGGGTCTCCCTGCTGCGCGCCCCGCGCTTCCCCGACCCCGAGACCGACCAGGGCGTCCACCGCTTCCGGCACGCGCTCGTCCCGGGCGCGGCGATCGGCGACGCGGTCCGTGAGGGCTGGCGGATCAACCAGCCGGAGCGCCGGGTCACCGGTGACCAGGAGGTCGCGCCACTGGTGGCCGTCACCCAGGACGCGGTGGTTGTCACGGCGCTGAAGCTCGCCGACGACGGCAGCGGTGACGTGATCGTCCGCTTCCACGAGTCCCGCGGCGGCCGCACCCGGGCCACCCTCACGGCGGGCTTCGAGGTCGCGGCCGTCACGGTGACGGACCTGCTGGAACGGTCACGGGCCGACGCCCCGCAGCCGCGCCACGAGGGCGAGCGGATCACCCTGCCCCTGCGCCCCTTCGAGCTGGTGACGCTGCGGCTGACGCGGGCCTGAGACGCGGTGGGCGGCATGCCCGCCGCGGCTGACGCGGGTCCACGTGGCCCGACGTCTTCCGGACCCAGCTCAAGCCGCTACGGCTTGAGCTGGGTCCGCAGCCATTCCTCCACCTCGCCCACGTGCGCGGCCGCGGCCGCCCGTGCCGCCTCCGGATCGCGGGCGACGAGCGCACGGTGGATCGCCGCGTGCTCGCGGCGCGTGCGCTCGAAGGCGTCCGCCTCCTGGTAGCCGCGCCAGACCCGGGCACGGAAGGTGCGCGAGGAGAGCCCCTCCAGGATCGCCGCCATCGTGTCGTTGCCGGCGGCCGCCCCGATCGCGCGGTGGAAGGCCAGATCGTGGGCGAGGATCTCCTCCGGGTCGTCCGTCGCGTTCATCGCGGTCAGATGCTCCTCGACCTCGGCCAGCTGCGCGGCCGTGATCCGGGCGGCGGCCAGCGCGGTCGCCGTCGATTCCAGGATCCGGCGCACTTCGAGCAGCTCGACCAGGCGCGGGCCCCGGGACAGATCGGCCACGACGCCGAAGGTCTCCAGGAGATCGCCCGCCTCCAGCTGGGTCACGTACGTGCCCGAGCCGTGCCGCGCCTCCAGGACACCCAGGACGGTGAGCGCCCGGATCGCCTCCCGCATGGAGCTGCGGGACATGCCCAGCTGAGCGGCGAGATCGCGCTCGGTCGGCAGCCGCTGGCCCGGCTCGAGACGGCCCTCGCCGATCATCGCCTTGATCCGCTCGATGGCGCGCTGCGTCACGGTGCCCTTCTGCGGGGCCGTCTCCGCCTCCTTGGCCAGGGTCTCGTCCACGCCGTTTCCTCCTGCTGTTGCCGGGTGCGCCGCAGTCTAACCAGCGATGTGGTCCGACCACTACGGCTGAAAACAAGGAAAATATGGCTCCCAAGGGTGTTGTGACCCCCAAGTGGTCTGATAAATATTCGTCCCGACCGGAAAAGGGACCTCCGGCCGGGCCCCTCGGGCCCTGCGTCAGACCAGCACCCCGATCACTGCTCGATCACGCTCGATGAGGAGCCGTCAGATGGCCGGCAGAACTGTGCGGAACATGCGAACCCCGTCGCGGGCGGTACGTGCGGCGGCCGTGGCCGCCTGCGCCACCCTCGCGCTCGCGGCATGCGGCAGCACCAAGGACGACGTCGCCTCGGGCGGCGGCGGAGGCGACGGCACGGGCAAGGTCGGCGTCATCCTGCCCCTGCTGACCTCGCCGTTCTGGCAGTCGTACAACGACTACGTGCCGAAGATGGCGAAGTCGGAGGGCGTGGACGCGCTCAAGACCGTCAACTCCAACAGTGATCCGTCGCAGCAGATCACCGACATCAACAACCAGCTCAACCAGGGCGTGAAGGGCCTGGTCGTGGCCCCGCTCGACAGCGCCGCGATCGCCGCCGGCCTCGACCAGGCCGAACGCAAGGGCGTCCCCGTGGTCGCCGTGGACGTCGCCCCCGAGAAGGGCAAGGTCGCCATGGTCGTCCGCGCCAACAACGTGGCGTACGGCGAGAAGGCCTGCGAGTACCTCGGCAAGCAGATCACGTCCGGCAAGGTCGTGCAGATCATGGGCGACCTGGCCTCCGTCAACGGCCGGGATCGCTCCGAGGCCTTCCGCACCTGCGTCAAGAAGAAGTACCCGAAGCTCAAGGTGCTGGAGATCCCGGCCAAGTGGGAGTCCGACACCGCGGCCTCCAAGCTGGACACCCTGCTGAACGCCAACCCCGACATCAAGGGCATCTACATGCAGGCCGGCGGCGTCTACCTGGCGCCCACGCTGCAGACGCTCAAGTCCAAGGGGATGCTGAAGACGGCGGGCCAGAAGGGCCACATCACGATCGTCTCGAACGACGGCATCCCGCAGGAGTTCGACGCCATCCGCAAGGGCCAGATCGACGCCACCGTCTCGCAGCCTGCCGACGCGTACGCCAAGTACGGCATGTACTACATCAAGGCGGCGATGCAGGGGAAGACGTTCAAGCCGGGTCCGACCGACCACGACTCGGAGATCGTCAAGCTCCCCAGCGGCATTCTTGAGGACCAGCTGCCCGCCCCGCTGGTGACCAAGGACAACGTGGACGACTCCAAGCTCTGGGGCAACACGGTCAAATGAGCACACCACTTGTGGAGGCGCGGGGGATAGCCAAGCGGTACGGCCCCACCGTCGCGCTCCAAGACGGTCAACTCACCGTGCTGCCGGGCGAGTCGCACGCCCTCGTCGGCCGCAACGGCGCGGGCAAGTCCACCCTCGTCACCATCCTCACCGGCCTCCAGGCGCCGGACGAGGGCGCGGTCCGCTTCGACGGCGAGCCGGCGCCAGCGCTCGCCGACCGTGACGCCTGGCGGCGCAAGGTGGCCTGCGTCTACCAGAAGCCCACCGTGGTCCCGGACCTGACGGTCGCCGAGAACCTCTTCATCAACCGGCAGCCCCTGGGCCGCGGTGGCTTCATCAGCTGGCGCAGGCTGAAGTCCGAGGCGGCTCAGGTCCTGGAGACCTGGGACGTGCGCGTCGACCCGGAGGCGCGGACCGCCGACCTCAAGGTCGAGGACCGCCAAATGGTCGAGATCGCACGGGCGTTGAGCTTCGGCGCGCGGTTCATCGTCCTCGACGAGCCGACGGCGCAGCTCGACAACCGTGAGATCGAGCGCCTCTTCACCAGGATGCGCGCGCTCCAGGAGTCCGGTGTCACCTTCCTGTTCATCTCGCACCACCTCCAGGAGGTGTACGAGGTGTGCCAGACGGTCACCGTGCTGCGCGACGCGCGCTGGATCACCACCGCTCCGGTCGCCGATCTGCCGCGCGCGGCTCTGATCGAGGCCATGGCGGGGGAGTCCATCGCCGTCGTCGAGCAGAAGGCCGCGCACGCGTCGGTGCAGGACGACGCGCCGGTCGTCCTGGAAGTCAAGGGGCTCACGTCGGAGTCGTTCGAGAAGGTGGACCTCACCGTCCGCCGCGGCGAGGTCGTCGGCCTCGCCGGATCCAGCGGCAGCGGCAAGATCCACCTCGCCGAGTCGCTCGCCGGACTGCACCAGCCGACCGGCGGAAGCGCACAACTCGACGGCCAGCGGCTTCCGTTCGGTGACGTACAGGCAGCGCTGAAGGCCGGCGTGGGCTGCGTGCCCCGCGACCGGCACGACCAGGGCCTCGTCTCCGGGATGACCATCGGCGACAACGCCACGATGACCGTCCTGAACCGGCTGGGCCGCTACGGGTTCATCGGCACCGACCGCAAGCGCGGCTTCGCCACCGAACTGATCGAACGTCTCGACATCCACACCGAGGGCCCGGAGCAGCCGGTCTCCGACCTCTCCGGCGGCAACGCGCAGAAGGTCGTCATGGCCCGCGCCCTCGCCTCCGACCCGCGGCTTCTCGTCCTCATCAACCCCACCGCGGGCGTCGACGTGAAGTCCAAGGAGTCCCTGCTGTCCCGCATGGACAGCGCCCGCGAGGACGGCACCGCCGTGCTGGTCGTCTCCGACGAACTCGACGACCTGCGCCGCTGCGACCGCGTTCTCGTTCTCTTCCACGGCCGCGTCGTCGCCGAACACCCGGCGGGCTGGCGCGACCACGAGCTGATCGCCTCCATCGAAGGAGTGGACCATGGCTGACACGAAGGCCCCGTCGGCCTCGACCCCCACCCCGGTACGGGCCTGGAAGGGGCCCCGCCCCACCAAGTCCGTACTGCTGCGCCGCGCCCGCGAACTCGCCCTCGTCCCTGCGCTGTTGCTGCTGCTCGTCCTCGGTGCGATCGTCAACGACTCGTTCCTCACCGAGCGCAACCTGATCTCCATCCTGGGCGCGTCCGCCGCGCTCGCGATGGTGGTGCTCGCCGAGTCGCTCGTCCTGATCACCGGCAAGTTCGACCTGTCGCTGGAGTCGGTCGTCGGCATCGCGCCCGCCGTGGGCGCGCTGCTGGTACTGCCCGCGGCCCAGTCCGGCTGGGGCACCGAGTTCCCGGCCGCGCTCGCGCTGGTCGCGATCCTCGTCGTGGGCGCGGTCATCGGCGCCTTCAACGGCATCCTCGTGGTGAAGCTCAAGCTCAACGCGTTCATCGTCACCCTCGCGATGCTGATCATCCTGCGCGGGCTGCTGGTGGGCTCCACCAAGGGCAAGACGCTCTTCGGTATGCCCGACGCGTTCTTCTCGCTGGCCACCACCACCTTCCTGCGCATCCCCCTGTCGGTGTGGCTGGCCGCCGTCGCCTTCGGCGTCGCGGGCCTGATCCTCAAGTACCACCGCATCGGACGCGCCCTGTACGCGATCGGCGGCAACGCCGAGGCGGCCCGCGCGGCCGGCATCCGGGTCGAACGCGTGATGCTCGGCGTGTTCATCGTGGCGGGTGTCCTCGCCTCGGTCGGCGGCATCATGCAGACCGGATACGTCGGCGCGATCAGCGCCAACCAGGGCAACAACATGATCTTCACCGTGTTCGCCGCCGCGGTCATCGGCGGAATCAGCCTCGACGGCGGCAAGGGCACCATGTTCGGCGCCCTCACCGGCGTCCTGCTGCTCGGCGTCGTGCAGAACCTGCTCACGCTCGCCCAGGTCCCGTCGTTCTGGATCCAGGCCATCTACGGCGGCATCATCCTGGTCGCCCTGATGATCGCCCGCGTGACGACAGGCCGAGCCCAGGACTGACCTCGACCGATGAACTCCTGCGACTCAGAGCCCCGGACCGAAAGGCCTCCCGTGTCCCCAACTGCCGCCCGTATCAGCGCGGTCGACACCTACGACATCCGCTTCCCCACCTCGCGCGAGCTGGACGGCTCCGACGCGATGAACCCGGACCCCGACTACTCGGCGGCGTACGTCGTGCTGCGCACCGACGCGGCCGACTGCCCCGAGGGGCACGGCTTCACCTTCACCATCGGGCGGGGCAACGATGTCCAGGTCGCCGCGATCGAGGCGTTGCGGGCACATGTGGTCGGACGCTCGGTCGACGAGCTGTGCGCGGACCCCGGCTCGCTCGGGCGGGACCTGATCGGGGACAGCCAGCTGCGCTGGCTCGGACCCGAGAAGGGCGTGATGCACATGGCGATCGGCGCCGTGGTCAACGCCGTGTGGGACCTGGCGGCCAAGCGGGCGGAGAAGCCGCTGTGGCAGCTGCTCGCCGACGCCGAACCGGAGTGGCTGGTCCGGCAGGTCGACTTCCGCTACATCACGGACGCGCTCACCCCCGAGGAGGCGCTGGAGCTGCTGCGCCGCGGCAGGGAAGGCGCCGGCGACCGCGCGGCCCGGCTCCTGGAGCGCGGCTTCCCCGCCTACACCACCTCGCCCGGCTGGCTCGGCTACAGCGACGAGAAGCTCACCCGGCTCGCCGCCGAGGCCGTCGCCGACGGCTTCACCCAGATCAAGCTGAAGGTCGGCGCCGACCTCGCGGACGACGTACGCCGCTGCCGGGTGGCCCGTTCCGTGGTCGGGCCCGGTATCCGGATCGCGATCGACGCGAACCAGCGCTGGAACGTCGACGAGGCGATCACCTGGACCAAGGCCCTCGCCGAGTTCGAGCCGTACTGGATCGAGGAGCCGACCAGCCCCGACGACGTCCTCGGACACGCCGCCATCCGCAAGGCGGTCGCGCCCGTGAAGGTCGCCACCGGCGAGCACGTCCAGAACCGGATCATCTTCAAGCAGCTGCTCCAGGCCGGCGCCATCGACGTCCTGCAGATCGACGCGGCCCGCGTCGGCGGCGTCAACGAGAACCTCGCCATCCTGCTGCTCGCGGCCAAGTACAACGTGCCCGTCTGCCCGCACGCCGGCGGCGTCGGCCTGTGCGAACTCGTCCAGCACCTCTCGATGTTCGACTTCGTGGCCCTCTCCGGCACCACCGAGGACCGCGTCATCGAGTACGTCGACCATCTGCACGACCACTTCCTCGACCCGGTGGTGATCCGCGAGGGCCACTACGCGGCACCGACCGCGCCGGGCTTCTCGGCCACCATGCGGCCCGAGTCGATCGAGCGGTTCACGTTCCCGGGCGGTACCTTCTGGGCTGCCGACCTCGCACAGCAGGCACTCACCGACTCGAAGGGGGCAGCGGCATGACGGGCTCTCAGGATCTTCGGGACCCACAGGGCCCCCAGGACTTCGCGGGACTCAGGGCACTGGTGACGGGCGGCGCCTCCGGCATCGGCCGGGCCACCGCGGAGCTGCTCGCGGCCCGCGGCGCCCAGGTCGCCGTCCTCGACCTCGATCCGTCGTCCGTCGAGAAGCCGCTGCTGGGCTACCGCGCCGATGTCAGTGACGACGCGTCCGTACGCTCGGCGGTGGCCGCGGCGGTCGCCGACCTCGGCGGCCTCGACGTGCTGGTCAACAACGCGGGCATCGGCGCGCAGGGCACCGTCGAGGACAACGACGACGAGCAGTGGCACCGGGTGCTGGACGTCAACGTCCTCGGCATGGTGCGGGCGACCCGCGCCGCGCTGCCCGGGCTGCGCGAGTCCGCGCACGCGGCGATCGTGAACACCTGCTCCATCGCCGCCACCGCGGGACTTCCGCAGCGTGCCCTCTACTCCGCCTCGAAGGGCGCCGTCCTCTCCCTCACCCTCGCCATGGCCGCCGACCACGTCCGTGAGGGCATCCGCGTCAACTGCGTCAACCCCGGCACCGTCGACACCCCCTGGGTCGGTCGCCTCCTCGACGCGGCGCCCGACCCGGCCGCGGAACGCGCCGCGCTGGCGGCCCGCCAGCCCACCGGCCGTCTCGTCTCGGCGGCGGAAGTCGCGGGCGCCATCGCCTACTTGGCGAGCCCGCTGTCCGGGGCGACCACCGGCACCGCCCTCGCCGTGGACGGCGGCATGCAGGGGCTGCGCCTGCGCCCGGTGAGCCAGTAGTGAGCCGGCTCGGGAACAGCGGCGTCGAGGTCAGCGAGCTGGCCTTCGGCGCCGCGGGCATCGGCAACCTGTTCACCGCGGTCGAGGACGAGCAGGCATACGCGTCCGTGGACGCGGCCTGGTCCGTCGGAATCCGCTACTTCGACACCGCGCCCCACTACGGCATCGGGCTCTCCGAACGCCGCCTCGGCGCGGCCCTTCGGGACCGCCCCCGCGCCGACTTCACCCTCTCCACCAAAGTGGGCCGCCGGCTGGAACCCACCGGCGCGGGCGGCGACGACCTCGCCAACGGCTTCGCCGTGCCCGCCACCCACCACCGCGTCTGGGACTTCAGCGCGGACGGCGTACGACGCAGCCTGGACGCCAGTCTGGAACGCCTCGGCGTCGACCGCGTGGACGTCGTCTACCTCCACGACCCGGACGACCACGCCGAGCAGGCCTTTCGCGAGGCCTACCCGGCGCTGGAGCAACTGCGCTCGGAAGGCGTGGTGGGCGCGATCGGCGCCGGGATGAACCAGACCGAGCTGCTCACCCGCTTCGTCCGCGAGACGGACGTCGACGTGGTGCTGTGCGCCGGGCGTTACACCCTCCTCGACCACGAGGCACTGACCGACCTGCTGCCCGCCGCCCAGGAGCGCGGCACGTCGGTCGTCATCGGCGGGGCCTTCAACTCCGGTCTGCTGGCCGACCCGCGGCCGGACGCCACCTACAACTACGCCGCCGCACCGGCCGAGTTGCTGGAGCGTGCCCTGCGGCTCAAGGCCGTCGCCGAGCGCCACGGCACCACCCTGCGCGCCGCCGCCCTGGCCTTCCCCGCGGCGCACCCCGCCGTCGCGAGCATCCTCGTCGGCCCCCGCTCGTCCCACGAAGTGCGCGACTGCGCCGAACAGTTCGCCGCACCGGTGCCCGCCGGATTCTGGCAGGAGCTGCGCGACGCGAAGCTGCTGCCGGAGGACGCGCCCGTACCCGTACCGGGAGAGGACCCGTCGTGAGAGTCGCCCTGCACACCGAGGTCCGCGCGGACCGCATCGCCGAGTACGAGGCCGCGCACCGCGAGGTCCCGGAGGAGCTGACCGGCGCGATCCGCGGCGCCGGCGCCACCTCCTGGACGATCTGGCGGTGGGGGTCCCCCCGTGCGAGCGGAGCCGAGCGTGGGGGAGGGGCCGACCTCTTCCACGTCCTGGACTGCGAGGACTACGGCCGCCTCCTCGCCGAGCTGGAGAAGCTGCCGGTCAACGTCGCCTGGCAGGCGCGGATGGCCGAGCTGCCCGACGTCGTCCACGACTGCTCCGGCGAGGGCGCGGACGCCGGCCTGCCCGTCGTGTGGGAGCTGCCGTGACCGTCGACGCGCACCACCACGTGTGGGACCTCTCCGTCCGCGACCAGGACTGGATCACCGGCCCCGAACTCCAGCCCCTGCGCAGGAACTTCACCGTTGCCGACCTGGAGCCGGAGGCTCGCGCCGCCGGCGTCGACCGCACGGTCCTGGTGCAGACGATCACCGTCGCCGAGGAGACCCCGGAGTTCCTGGCGCTCGCGCAGGAGAGCCCCCTCGTCGGGGGCGTGGTCGGCTGGACGGACCTCACCCGCCCGGACGTCGCCGACGAGCTGGCGAGGCTGGGAGAACTCCCCGGCGGTGCCTACCTGCGCGGCATCCGTCACCAGGTCCAGGGTGAGCCGGACCCGGCCTGGCTGCTGCGCCCCGAGGTCACGCGCGGGCTCGCGGCCGTGGCGGCGGCCGGGCTCGCGTACGACCTGCTGGTGCTGCCGCAGCAGCTCCCCGCCTGCGCCGAGATCGCCGCGGCGTTGCCCGAACTCACCCTTGTCCTGGACCACTTGGGCAAGCCGCCCATCGCCTCCGGTGAGCTCGAACCCTGGGCCGGCGGGGTCCGCGCCCTGGCCGCGCTGCCCAACACCGTCTGCAAACTCTCCGGGATGGTCACCGAGGCGGACCTCGCGAAGTGGACGGCCGACGATCTGCGGCCGTACGCCGACACGGTGCTCGACGCCTTCGGTCCCGGCCGCCTGATGTTCGGCTCGGACTGGCCGGTGTGCACACTGGCGGCCACCTACGGGCAGGTCCGTGACCTCGCGGACGCGTTGACGGACGGCCTGAGCGACCACGAGCGGGCCGAGGTACTCGAAGACACCGCGACCCGGGTCTACCGCCTCTGAGTCGCCGAATTCAGCCGCGTCGGCGGCAGGTACTCCCGCACGTACGTCCGTTCCCAGCACGCGCCCGTCTCCCGCAGCTCGCGCCACGTCGTGTAGCGGTAGCGGAAGAGGCGGGCGCGGACGAAGCGGGGCGGCGCGTCCGGCGGGAACGGACAGCCGCGCAGCAGCCGTAGCGTGTCCCGGTCGTTCTCCAGCAGCCGCTCCACCAGCCCGCCGAACCACGGCGCGGCGTACGCGGGGGAGAGCGCCGCGAACCACATCATCCAGTCGAGCCGCAGATGGTACGGCGCGAACTGGCGCGGCCAGTGGCGGGGGTCGCCCGGCTTGCCCTTGAACGCGTACTCCCGCCAGTCCGAGTCCTCGCGCGGCGCGTCGTCGGCGGTGCCCTCGACCACCACCTCGTACCGCGTCCGGCTGACGCTGCCGAACGCGCCGTAGGTGTTGACCAGATGGAGCGGGTCGAAGGAGCGGTTCATGATCTGGCGCCGGGAGACCAGATTGCGCGCGGGGCGGTAGCTGAGGGCCACCAGGACCGCGGCCACTGCCAGGACGACGGTCACGTACCAGAGCGGCGCCCCGGCCGTGTCCGGCGGCGTGGTGGGCAGCTGCACGGCGGACAGGGCCAGCACGATCGTGATCCAGTTCAGCCAGGAGAAGTTGCCCGACAGGACCAGCCACAGCTGGGTGAGGATCATCAGCGACGCGGCGGCCGTGGCAATCGGCTGCGGGGTGAACAGCAGCACGGGCACGACGAGTTGGGTGACGTGGTTGGCGGCCACCTCCGCCCGGTGGAACGGCTTGGGGAGATGGTGGAAGAACCAGCTCAGCGGGCCCGGCATCGGCTGGGTCTCGTGGTGGTAGTCCAGGCACGTCAGCTTCCGCCAGCAGGCGTCCCCGCGCAGCTTGATCAGCCCGGCGCCGAACTCGACCCGGAACAGCACCCAGCGCAGCAGGAAGAGGACGACGACCGGCGGGGCCACCTCGTCGTTGCCGAGGAAGGCGGCGAGGAAGCCCACCTCGAGGAGCAGGGACTCCCAGCCGAACCCGTACCAGGTCTGGCCGACGTTGACGATCGAGAGATACAGCGCCCACGGGACGAGCCACAGCAGCACGGCGCCCCACAGGGGAAGCTGTGAGTCGAGGCCCGCCAGCAGCGCCACCGACACGGCGCAGCCCGTCCAGGACCAGACGGCGAAGAAGCGGTCGGAGTAGTGGAGTTGGAACACGCTCGGCGCCCGGCGGAACGGCACCCGCTCGACGTAGCGGGGCACCGGCAGCATTCCGCGCTCCCCGATCAGCGCCCGGAACTGGAGAGCCGCGGTGAGGAACGCGACGAGGTAGACGCCGGCCAGAGCCCGTTGGAAGACCAGCCGGCTCAGCCAGTAGCCGGGCCCGGTGAACCACTCCACGGCGGCCTCCTCTCTCCCTGCCAGTGTGACGTTGTGTGACCGGCTCCGCTTGCGTAAGCCATCCGGGCGACGCAGACAATGGTGGACGAACTGCCCGGGACGGACGGGAGAACGTGGTGCGCATACCCACCAGAACCCTCGTCACGGCCTGCGCGCTCTCGGCGGCGCTCCTCGTCGCCGGGTGCGGCGGCGCCGGTGACCAGGACGAGGCGGCCGCCGGTTCCGGCGGAGAGGTCTTCCTCCAGCCGGCCGCGGCGCAGGGCCCCGACCCCTTCACCGGCTCCTCGGCCGGGTCGACCGCGAGCCCGCCTCCCGTCACCCGAACGCCGCAACCGGCTCCTTCCGGCAGCGACCCGTCCACCGGCACCCGCTCCCTGTCGGGTGGCACCCCGGGGCTCTACGGCGGCACCGAGTCCGTCGGCAGCTGCGACGTCGAGAAGCAGCTCGGCTTCCTCACGGCGGACCGGGTCAAGGCGCGCGCGTTCGCCGAGGCCTCCGGCATCTCCCAGGCGTCCGTCCCCGGTTATCTGCGCGGCATGACCTCGGTCGTGCTGCGGGCCGACACCAGGGTCACCAACCACGGCTTCCGCGACGGACGGGCGACCGGCTACCAGTCGGTGCTCCAGGCGGGCACGGCCGTCCTCGTCGACAACCGGGGCGTGCCGCGGGTGCGCTGCGCCTGCGGCAATCCCCTGACCGCGCCGGGCGCGGTCAGGGGGACCTCCGGCGACCACGGACGCCCGTGGCCCGGTTACCGGTCAGCCCAGGTGATCGTGGTGACCCCCGCGCCCCGAGTGATCACCAACATCACGATCGTCAACATCGTCGGCAACACCTGGATCGAGCGCAGGATCGGCGACGACGGCCACCACGACCACGTAGTCCCGCCGCCCGACGGCCACACGCGGCCGCCGCGACCGGACGAGTCCCCGTCCGGCAGGTCCCCGCACGAGAAGAGCCCCTCGCCCGAGGAGTCCGCGTCCGACTGCGTGACACCGACCGCGACGGTGACGGTCACGCCGGGCGCGACGGACGGCACGACGACGCCGCCCGGTGACCCCGCGAGCCCGGACGAGCGCACCTCGTCCCCCGAGGAGAGCGCCTCGGCCGAGAGTGCCTCGCGGGGCAGCCCGCCGGCGAAGCCCTCGGACTGCCCGACGGCCACGGTCACGGCCCCGCCGACCGCATCGACGGGACCTGCCACGCCGTCGTCCCCGTCGGACCGCAGTGCGGCCCCGGACACGACCGTGCCCGGGACCGACGAACCGAGCGACGCGCCCACCGCCACGGAGTCCGCGGCCCCGGCGGACTCGTCGGGCGAGGAGACCGGCCCCGACACCGCCCCGGAGCGGCGGGACGGCGGTGGCCGGATCCCCGACCACGCGGCGACCGCGGACAGCATCTTCGGCAACCCGACCGACGTCTTCGACAGCTGAGCACCCGCCCTCCTGGGGAGCCCGTCACCGAGCTCCCCAGAAGTCGAAGAATCGCGCGAATGCTGGCAAGGTGGCCCCATGGTTGATCGGGGAGCGAGCGCCCTGTCACTCCTGGACGACTGGCCCGCCCACCCGGATCCGATCCTGGCGCTCAACCGTATGGGCAGCTTCGACTGGGACCTGGACACCGCCCTGATGCACATGGACGCCCAGGGCCTGGCGGTGTTCGACATGCGCCCGGAGGAATACGACGGTCACCCCGAGACCCTCGGCGTGCGGGTGCCGCCGGTCGAGGCCTACGGACTGGACGCCCTGGTGTCCCAGGCCCTCAAGGACGGCAGCAGGAACTACGGCGCGTACTTCCGCATCCGCTGCCGCGACGGCTCGCTGCGCTGGACGCACACCCAGGGCTACATCCACCGCGACGAGACCGGCCGCCCGCGCCGCATCGTCGGCATCGTCCGCGACGCCACCCAGGAGCTGAGCGAGAGCGCGGCGCGCCGTGAACAGGCCGCCGAGGACGAAGCCAGGCGCCAGCAGACGAGCGTCGTGCAGATCACCACGGCGGCCCTGGCGCACGCCCGCACGGTGCAGGACGTCATCGACGTCCTCAAGGACTCCCGCGGCCTCACCCACCTGGGGGCGAAGAGCTTGGTCATGGGCCTGGTGGAGGCGGGCCGCATCCGGCTGGTCGCCGAAGGGCCCGCGGGCAGCTTCGTGCCCGGCACCCTGGTAACCCGCATCGACGAGCCGTACCCGATGGGCGAGGTCGTGCGCACGCTCGCCCCGCGCTTCATCGAGTCGCCGGAGGAGTTCGCCGAGTCGTATCCGGTGCTGTGGCCGCACATCACCGGCCTGAACATCACCTCGGCCGCCTATCTGCCGCTCATCGCCCAGGCCCGCCCGATCGGCGCGATGGGCCTGCTCTACAACGACCGGCACGGCTTCACCCCCGAGGAGCGCAACGTCCTCGTCGCGCTCGGCAGCAGCATCGCGCAGAGCCTGCAACGGGCCATGTTCTACGAACAGGAGAAGGACCTCGCCCAGGGCCTCCAGCAGGCCATGCTGCCGCGGTCCATCCCCAGCGTCCCCGGCGCCGACATCGCCGTCCGCTACCGTTCCGCGTCCCTGGGCCGGGACATCGGCGGTGACTGGTACGACCTGATCCCGCTGCCCGGCGGCCGCGTGGGCGCGGTCATCGGCGACGTCCAGGGCCACGACACGCACGCCGCCGCCGTCATGGGCCAGCTGCGCATCGTGCTCCGTGCCTACGCGGCGGAGGGGCACACCCCCGCCACCGTGATGGCGCGCGCCTCGGTCTTTCTGCACGAGCTCGACACCGAGCGCTTCGCGACCTGCCTCTACGCGGAGGCCGACCTGTCCACCGGCGTGGTGCAGCTGGTGCGGGCCGGTCACATCGACCCCCTCGTACGGCACACCGACGGCACCTGCCGGCGCCTCGACGTCGAGGGAGGTCTGCCGCTCGGCCTCTCCGCCGAGTTCGGGCGCCTCGAATACCCGGTCAACACCATGGAACTCGATCCCGGCCAGACCCTGCTGCTGTGTACCGACGGCCTCGTGGAACAGCCCGGCATCGACCTCGACGACGGCATGCGCACCCTCGTCGAGCTGGTCTGCTCGGGCCCCGACGACGTACGCGACCTCGCCGACCGCCTCATCGACGTGGCCGAGGAACGCGGCGGCGACGACGACGTGGCCCTGCTGCTGTTGCGCCGCCAGGGCCCCACCCAGCAGTCCGGCGGACGGCTCCAGCAGCATGTCGCCCCCGGCGATCCGGAGGCGCTCACCGGGGCCCGTCACATGATCCGCGCCGCGGTCCGGGCCTGGGGCGCCAGTGACAGCGCCGACGAGATCGAACTGGTCGCCGACGAGCTGATCACCAACGCCCTGATGCACACCGAGGGCGCGGCGGTCGTCACCCTGCGCGTCCTGACCGGCCCCGACCGCAGACTCCGCGTGGAGGTCGAGGACTCCTCCAGCGCCCTGCCGCGCCGCCGCGAGGCCGGTGAGTCCGGTGTCTCGGGCCGCGGGCTCCTGCTGGTGGACCGCCTGGCCGACGTCTGGGGCGTGGAGGCGCGCGGTGGCGGCAAATGCGTGTGGTGCGAGTTCGTGGTGCCGGTACGGGACTGACCCGCGGTTCCTCTGGCGCTGTCGGTACCGGGTGGCACCCTTGACGTATGCCGGAACTGCCCGAGGTCGAAGCGCTCAAGGACTTTCTGACCGACCATCTCGTCGGCCGCGAGGTCGTGCGCGTGCTGCCTGTCGCGATCAGCGTCCTGAAGACGTACGACCCGCCGCTCAGCGCCTTCGAGGGCCGCGAGGTGACCGCCGTGCACCGGCACGGCAAGTTCCTGGAGCTGGAGGCGGACGGTCTGCACTTCGTCACGCACCTGGCCCGCGCGGGCTGGCTGCACTGGAAGGACCGGCTGCCCGACGGCCCGCCCCGCCCCGGCAAGGGGCCCCTCGCGATGCGGGTCGCGCTGGAGACCGGCGAGGGCTTCGACCTCACGGAGGCCGGCACCCAGAAGCGGCTCGCCGTGTACGTGGTGCGGGACCCGGCCGAGATCCCGGGCGTCGCCCGCCTGGGCCCCGACCCGCTCGCCGACGACTTCGACGAGGCACGGTTCGCCGCGCTCCTCGAGGGCGAGCGGCGTCAGCTCAAGGGCGCGCTGCGCGACCAGAGCCTGATCGCGGGCGTGGGCAACGCGTACAGCGACGAGATCCTGCACGCCGCCAAGATGTCCCCCTTCAAGCTGGCCTCCGCCCTGACGCCCGAAGAGACCCGACGGCTGTACGCGGCGCTGCGCGCCACGCTCACCGAGGCCGTCGAGCGCTCCCGAGGGGTGGCCGCCGGGCGGCTGAAGGCCGAGAAGAAGAGCGGTCTGCGGGTGCACGGCCGCGCCGGTGAGCTGTGCCCGGTGTGCGGCGACACCATCCGCGAGGTCTCCTTCAGCGATTCCTCGCTGCAGTACTGCCCGACCTGCCAGACCGGCGGCAAGCCGCTCGCGGACCGCAGGATGTCACGACTGCTCAAGTGACAGCCCGGCCCGGGCGGTCGGGGGGTGCGCCCGCGCCGACCAACGGCCAGAGCGGTCGGCGTGACCGGTAGGCCGGGGAACCCGGGGACCGGCCGTCGGTCAAGGGGCCTTGAGGGTCACCAGGTGCTTGCCCTCGGCCGTGCGCACCTCGTACTCGCTGATCTGGTCGGGCTGCAGCGCGGCGCCGCCCTGCACGCTGGTGGGTGCGCTGTCGTGCGAGGGCACCATCCAGCTCGTCACCGTCTGCTCGGAGCCGTCCTTGCCGATCGCGACGAGCTGGCAGGCGCGCGGTCCCCCCGCGTCCTTGACCTCCACGTCGATCTGGCTGCCCCAGACCCGGTCCTCGGCGGTGACCTGCGCCCACACTCCGGTCTCCTGGTCGGTCGCCGCGAGCTGGGTGGACGGACTGCTGTGCGCCGTCACGATCGCGATCGCGGGCCCGCCCACGGCGAAGACCACGGAGGCGGCCACCGCGTACAGCCAGCGCCTGCGGCCCGACTTGTGCCGGTTGGCCACCTCCCCGAGCAGCCGGTCGAGGAGCCGGGGCCCCGGAGCGGCGAAGGGATGCACGGAGCGCGGGGTGGCCTGCCGGTACAGCATCAACTGCCGTGCCGAGGGGCGGAATTCACTCACTTTGGCAGTACAGCTCGGACACCCCATGAGGTGGTCCTCGAAGCGGAAGGCATCCGCTTCGTCCAGGACGCCGAGCGTGTAGGCGCCGACGTCGCGATGGCGTTCCAGGGACCTCATACCAAATCCTCGTGCCGGTGGTGTGGTGGGGGTGGTGTTGCTGTTGCCCACCGGTACGGACCAGACGGCCGAATCATTCAAGACCCGGACGGAATGAGGACGAGATATTCGGAGCGGGACGGCCCGCGGATTGGTCGGACTTCGAAAACTTCCCGGGCGCCGGGGCCTTGGCCGTCGAGGGCGTCGAGTCCCAGGCCGGCGCTGTACCGGCCCTCGGTGCCTGTCGCAGTCCCTGCCGCTGTTCCTGCTGCTCTCCCTGTCGCTCTCCCTCAGAAGAGGTGGATCGCCAAGTGCCCCAGCGGGAGCCCCAGCCGCCAGGCCGGCGTCCACACCTTCGGCCCGTCGTCCTCGCCGGGAATCGAGCCGCCGCCCGGCACCGCGTCCAGGTCGGGGGCGAGCAACTCGGTCTCCTCCAGCCAGCGCCAGGCCGCGGCCGCCAGCTCCAAGTCCGGCGCGGGACCGCCCGATGCGACCGCCTCCGCCGCCAGACCCGCCATCCGCTCGCGCACCCAGCCCTGCCACGGCTGGTCGTACGCCGTCAGCGACAGCCAGGTCTCCAGCTGCGAGACGACCCGGATGCCGGAGAGCTCGCCACCGGTGTCGGAGAGGAAGATGGTCAGCGCCAGGGCGTCCCGCCCGGCGCGGAACTCGAAGGACGTCGGCGGCATCAGGTCGCCGGTCCTCAGCAGTTCGTCGGCGATGTACTCGGCGTACAACCACGCCATGGGAACGGCGAGTTCCCCGCCTCCAGGGCCTCCCGTGCTCTCTTGACCTCTGTGCAGCATCCCTTCCCGCCTTCCTCCGGTGCGTGCGCGTCGCCCGACCCCGGGCCCTCAGTCCGGAACACGGATGAGGACAGCTGATGGCCCAACCATGGTCCTCAGCAAGGCGCTTTACGGAGGTTTGACTCAGCCTTCCGTTTCACCGCAGGTCGGCGGCGTATCCGGGAAGCACCCGGCGCAGGGCGCGCAGCGCGTAGTACGCGCGGGACTTCACGGTACCGGGCGGAATGCCGAGCGCCTCGGCAGCCTCCGCCACACTCGCCCCCCGGAAATACACCTGCACCAGGACTTCACGGTGCTCCGGAGTGAGAGTCTTCACAGCCTCCCGTACATCGAGCGTCGCCGCCGACCGTTCGGCGTGATCCGCGCACACCCGTGCGCTCTCCAGAACCTCGTCCCCGACTTCGGCGGGCCGGGCCTGCCGGGCCCGCCGGGCGTCGATCGCGAGCCGCCGGCCCACGGTGAGCAGCCAGGGGCGCACGGAGGTGAAGTCGTCCGCGCGGAGCGCCTCCGGGTGCTGCCAGGCGCGTACCAACGTCTCCTGCAGCAGGTCCTCGGCGCGCTGCCGGTCGCCGTCGGAGAGCCGCAGCAGCAGCGCGAACAGCGGTCGGCCGTGCTCGCGCTGCAGCGTGGCCAGCTCGTGTTCGGCGGTCGTCCCGCGTGTGATGGTGGTTCCGGCCGTCATGGCCTGTATGTCAGCGCGCGCCGCGCCGCGCGCACAGGCCATGGACCGGGTTGTGCGGCGGACGGTCGAAGCCGTCGGTGAACGGTGCGACGAACGGTCCGCCGGGTGCGGAGGCCCGGCCTCCTGCCGGGGGGACGCTTCCCCGGGTCTCCGTTCGCCCCAACGGGCCCTTCTGTCGGCCCCGGACGGGTCGACGCCGTCGTGGCGCCTTGACACCCGAGTGCGAGGCCTGTGGATTCGTATTAATTAATACGAAAATAGGACCACTGGGACTACTAGGCCACAACGGGGCTCGCCATGACCACGCGCAGGCAATCCACCACGTCGGCCCTCGTGGCCGTGCTCGTCACGGCCCTGGCGGGCTGTCAGGTCCAGGAGCCGCCGGCGCGGGCCGGGCGGCCGGCGGCTCCCTCCGAGACCCGCCGTTTCACACTCGTCGCCTCCGGTGACGTCCTGCCGCACACCTCGATCATCGAGCAGGCCCGCACGGACGCGGGCGGCGACGGATACGACTTCGGGCCGATGCTCGCGGGGGTGAAACCCGTGGTCTCCGGCGCCGACCTGGCGATCTGTCACATGGAGACGGTGTACGGCGCCGACGGGGACTACACCGGCTATCCCGCCTTCAAGTCCCCGCCGCAGGTGGCCAAGTCGCTCGCCGGCACCGGCTACGACGGCTGCTCCACCGCCTCGAACCACACCCTGGACGACGGCGCCGCCGGCATCCGGCGCACCCTGGACGCGCTCGACCGGGCCGGTGTGCGGCACGCCGGGTCGGCCAGGACCTCGCAGGAGGCGGGCAGTCCGACCGTCCTGCGGGCGGGCGGCGCCAGGGTCGCCCACCTCGCCTACACGTACGACACGAACGGCTATCCGCTCCCGGAGGGGCAGCCGTGGGCCGTCAACCTGATCGACCCGGACCGGATCGTCGCGGACGCGCGGGCCGCCCGGACGGCGGGCGCCGACGTGGTCGTCGTATCGCTGCACTGGGGCACCGAATGGCAGGACGAGCCGGATGAGCAGCAGCTGCGGCTGGGCAAGGAGCTCACCGCCTCCCGTACCGGCGGGCGGCCCGACATCGACCTGATCCTCGGGACGCACGCCCACATCCCGCAGGCCTACGAGAAGGTCAACGGCACCTGGGTCGTCTACGGCATGGGAGATCAGATCGCCGGCGAGATGTTCAACTACGAAGGCGTCCGGGACCGGCGCGGCAACCAGAGCAGCATCGGGCGGTTCACCTTCGCCCCGCCCGCGCGGCGCGGCGGCCGCTGGGAGGTGACGAAGGCCGAGTTCGTCCCGCAGTGGTTCGACGTGGGAGCCGGCCGCGTCGTCGGCCTCACCGATGCGCCCGCGCGGGACGTCGACGCCGTTGCCGTGCGCGACCGGATCCGTGGCGTCGTCCTGAGCCGGGGCGCGGCCCAGGACGGTCTAGTCATGGGGAAGTAGGCGGCGGCGTACTGGTCTTCGCCAGCTCGGAGCGCTTGTACGAGTAGCCGAAGTAGATGACGCAGCCGACCACGAACCACACCGCGAAGCGCACCCAGGTCTGCCACTGGAGGAAGGTGATCAGCCAGATGGAGAAGACCACCCCCAGGGCGGGCACCACCGGCATCCAGGGCGTACGGAAGGTGCGCGGCAGGTCGGGCTGCCGGTAGCGCAGCACGATCACCGCGACGCACACCACGACGAACGCCAGCAGGATCCCGATGTTGGTGAGTTCCGCCGCCTCGCCGATGGGCAGGAAGCCGGCGATGGCGGCCGACGCGAACCCGATGATCCACGTCACCCGGGTCGGCACATGGCGGGTCGGATGGGTCTTCGCGAACCACTTCGGGAGCAGCCCGTCCCGGCTCATCGAGAACCAGACACGGGTGACGCCCAGCATGAAGGTGAACATCACGGTGAGGATGCCGATGATCGCGCCGACCGCGATCACGTCCGCGAGACCGCTCAGGCCCACCGACTTGAAGGCCGTCGAGAAGCCGCTCTCCTGGTCGATGTCCTTGTAGTTCTGCATGCCGGTCAGGACCAGGCACGCGGCCACGTACAGGACCATCGAGATGCCGAGGGAGTACAGGATCGCCTTCGGCATGTGGCGCTGTGCGTCCTTGGACTCCTCGGCCGCCGTCGACATGGCGTCGTAGCCGAAGACCGCGAAGAAGACGGTCGCCGCTCCCGTGAACGCCCCGCCGACCCCGTACGGGAAGAAGGGGTTGTAGTTGCCGGTGTCGATGTGGAAGACGCCGACACCGATGACCAGCAAGACGACGAGCACCTTCAGGACGACCACGACCGTCTCGAAGCGGGCCGCGTTCTTGATGCCGAGGGTCAGGAGGTAGGCGATCAGCAGGCACAGCACGGCCGCGAACAGATCGACCCGGTGACCGTCGCCGGTGCCGGGCGCACCCAGCATCCAGTTCGGCAGATCGGCGCCCATCTCCCCGATCAGGAAGCTGAAGTACCCGGAGATTCCGATGGCGACCACCGCCACGATCGCCGTGTACTCCAGCAGCAGGTCCCAGCCGATGAACCAGCCGGCGAACTCGCCGAGCACCGCGTAGCCGTACGTGTAGGCGGAGCCCGCCTTCGGGATGAGGCCGGCGAACTCCGCGTACGACAGGGCCGCCGCCGCGCTCGCGAGGCCCGCGACGAGGAACGAGACGAGGACCGCGGGACCGGCCGTGCCGTTCGCGACCGTACCCGCGAGGGTGAAGATGCCCGCGCCGATGATGCCGCCGACGCCGATCGCGGTCAGCTGCCACAGTCCGAGCGACCGGTCGAGTGTCGTGCCCTCGCCCGTCTCCGACTCTTCGATGTGCTCGATGGGTTTGCGGCGGAGAATGCCCTCGCCCATTCGGAGTCCGGCCATGAGCCTCACCTCTTCGCAGACGGCAATCGGCTGACGGCGGATCATGATGGCGCAGGGGCGGCGGTGACGGAAGACGCCACGCATGCCCGCCGTGCGGGCGGCGTCGTGACCGTTACGGCACGACCGTCACCGGCCAGCGTCCCGCCTTCACCAGCCGGATGGCCACGGACCCGACGATCCGGTGGCCCGCCTGCTCGGACGCCCCGACCACCACGGCGTCCGCCTTGAGTTCGTCCGCCACCGTCACCAGGCCGTTGTAGGGGTCGCCACGGAAGGTGTGGAACTCCCAGCGGACATCGAATATGCCCTTCACCCGTTCGGCGGAATCCCGGATCTGTGCGACGAGGTCCTCGGCGATCTCGTCGGTCGTCTCGGCGACCGGCACGCCGAGCGCCGCTCCCGCGGCCATCACCGGCTGGACGTACACGACGGCGAGCAGGGCCCGCTGCCGTCGGGCCAGGCCACCGGCATACGACGCCGCGCGAAGCGAGGAGTCGGAGCCGTCCACGCCGACGAGGATGACCTTGGGACCGTCCGTGCCCCGCTCGAACCGATGCGAGTGCTGGTGTTCCGTCACGGCTGCGAGGTTATCGGAACCCCCAGGTCCGGGAGCCACGCGGGCAGCAACGAGTGGCCGCGCGGCCGCTCGACGGGCGGCGCGGGCCAGGTCTTCCTACAGTCGAAGGCATGAGTGCCACCGTGGAGGCCGCGCCGAAGGACGCCACGGGACCGATACCCCCGTCCCGAAGCGGCTTCCTCAGCAAGGTGCCCGAAGGCTTCGCGGTCTTCTTCGGCGCGCTCGCGCTGCTCTGCGCCCTGCTGGCCTTCATCGCCCCCCTGCGCCGGCTGCTCGGCCCCGTGGTGCGCTTTCTCGACCTGCTGATCGTCCCGGTGAGCGCCAACCTCGCCTACGCCGTCTTCCTCTTCCTGCTCGCCGCCGCGACCGCCGCCCGCAAGAAGGCCGCCTGGTGGCTGGTCGTGGTCTATCTCGGGCTCCTGGTCCTCGACGACAGCGCCGGCGTCGCGCTGGGCCTGTACGCGGAGTCGGTCCCGTCCCTCGTCATGTGCGGGCTCGCGCTGGTGCTGCTCATCGTGGCCCGCAAGGAGTTCTACGCGGCCCACCGGCGCGGCGCCGCGTGGCGGGCCCTGGCCGTCCTGTTCGCCGGGCTCGCTGTGGCGATCCTGGCCGGCTGGGGCCTGGTCGAGCTGTTCCCCGGCACACTGCCGCGCGGCCAACGGCTGCTGTGGGCCGCCAACCGGGTCTGCGGCGGGCTGGTCTCCGGGCGCTCCTTCGACGGACGCCCGCCGCGCGCCCTGTACTTCGTGCTCGGCCTGTTCGGCGCCCTCGCCCTGCTGAACTCCGCCGCCACGCTCTTCCGTTCCCAGCGCCTCGAAGCGGCCCTGCACGGCGACGAGGAGGCCCGTATCCGCGCCCTCCTGCAGGCCTACGGCGCCGACGACTCGCTCGGCTACTTCGCGACCCGCCGCGACAAGGCCGTCGTCTTCTCGCCCAGCGGCAAGGCCGCCGTCACCTACCGCGTCGAAGCCGGTGTCTGTCTCGCCAGCGGCGATCCCGTCGGCGACCGCGAGGCCTGGCCGCACGCCATCGGCGCATGGCTCGACGTGGCCCGCCGCTACGCCTGGGCGCCCGCCGCCATGGGCGCGTCGGAGGAGGGCGCCAAGGCGTTCGCCCGCGCCGGCCTCGGCGCCCTCCAGCTCGGCGACGAGGCGATCCTGCACATCGGTGACTTCGACCTCGCCGGCCGTGACATGCGGGTCGCCCGACAGGCCGTCAACCGCGTGCGACGCACGGGCGCCACCTGCCGCGTACGCCGTCACGCCACCCTTACCGAACCGGAGATGGAGGAGATCGTCGACAGGGCCGACGCCTGGCGGGACACCGAGACCGAACGCGGTTTCTCGATGGCCCTCGACCGGCTCGGCGACCCCGCGGACGGCGACTGCCTCCTCGTCGAGGCGCTGGGCCCGGACGGCAAGCTGCTCGCCCTGCTCTCCTTCGTGCCCTGGGGCCGCGACGGCGTCTCCCTCGACCTGATGCGCCGTGACCGCAGCGCCCCGAACGGCGTCATGGAGTTCATGGTCGCGGAACTGTGCGCGGTCGCCGGAAAGGCCGGCGTGCGCCGCATTTCCCTCAACTTCGCGGTGTTCCGTTCGGTCTTCGAGGAGGGCGCCCGGATCGGCGCAGGACCGGTGCTCAGACTCTGGCGCCGGCTGCTGCTGTTCTTCTCCAAGTGGTGGCAGCTGGAGGCCCTCTACCGCTCCAACGCCAAGTACCACCCCGAGTGGTACCCCCGCTTCATCTGTTACGGCGAGACCGGCGCCCTCGCCCGGATCGGCCTGGCGTCCGGCATCGCCGAGGGCTTCGTCTCCGTGCCCTCGCTGCGCAAGCTCTGGGGCAAGGGGCACGCGAAGAGCGGACCGAAGCCCGCGTCCACCGAAGGGCTGCCCTCGCTGTCGGCCCTCGGCCTCGACGGAGGGGACGAGGCCGGGGCCGACGATCCGGCCGCGGGGCTGCCCGAGCAGGTCCGCATCCGGCACCGCAAGCTCGACCGGCTGCGCGCCGACGGCACCGACCCCTACCCGGTGGTCATCCCGCCGCGCACCCACACCGCAACCGAGGCCCGTGCCGAACCGGCGGGCGTGCCCGTGACCGTCGCCGGCCGCGTCATCCTCGTCCGCGACTTCGGCGGGATCGTCTTCACGGTGCTGCGCGACTGGTCCGGCGACCTCCAGCTCGCCCTCACCCGCGAGCGGTCCGGGCCCGCGCTCGACCGCTTCACCGCCGACATCGACATCGGCGACCACATCACCGCCACCGGCGAGACCGGTACCAGCGACCAGGGCGAGCCGACCGTCTTCGTCACGTCCTGGCAGCTCACCGGCAAGTGCCTGCGCCCGCTGCCCGACAAGTGGCGGGGCCTGGCCGACCCGGAGGCGAAGGTGCGCCGCCGCTATCTCGACCTGGTGTCCAGCCCCGACGCGCGCGAGGTCGTACGCGCCCGCTCCACCGCCGTACAGGCGCTGCGCCAGGGCCTGCTCGACCGCGGCTATCTGGAGGTCGAGACCCCGATGCTCCAGCAGATCCACGGCGGCGCCAACGCCCGGCCCTTCACCACCCACATCAACGCCTACGACCTGGACCTCTATCTGCGCATCGCCCCCGAGCTCTATCTGAAGCGGCTGTGCGTCGGCGGCCTGGAGAAGGTCTTCGAGATGGGCCGCACCTTCCGCAACGAGGGCGTCTCCTACAAGCACAACCCCGAGTTCACGATGCTGGAGGCCTACCAGGCCTTCGCCGACTACGACGTGATGCTCGACCTCACCCGCGAGCTGATCCAGGGCGCGGCGACCGCCGCCTTCGGCACTCCCGTCGCCCGCAAGGACGGCACCGAGTACGACATCTCCGGGCCCTGGCCGGTCAAGACCCTGTACGGCGCCGTCTCCGAGGCCCTGGGGGAGGAGGTCGACGCCGGCACCCCGCTCGCGACCCTGCACCGCCTCTGCGACCGTGCCGGCGTCCCGTACACGGCGGACGACGCGCGCGGTGACGTCGTCCTGGAGATGTACGAACGGCTGGTCGAGGAACGCACCCAGCTGCCCACCTTCTACAAGGACTTCCCGACCGACGTCTCCCCGCTCACCCGTCAGCACCGCACCGACCCACGGCTCGCCGAACGCTGGGACCTCGTCGCCTTCGGCACCGAACTCGGCACCGCCTACTCCGAGTTGACCGACCCCGTGGAGCAGCGCCGACGGCTCACCGCGCAGTCCCTGCTCGCCGCCGGGGGAGACCCCGAGGCGATGGAGCTCGACGAGGACTTCCTCGACGCCCTGGAGTACGCGATGCCGCCCACCGGAGGACTGGGCATCGGCGTGGACAGGCTGGTCATGTTCCTCACCGGACGGACCATTCGTGAGACGCTGCCCTTCCCGCTGGTGCGCCGCCGCTGAGCTGGTCCAGGTGGGTGCTTTCGTGGGCCCGTACCGGTGTTGCTGAGCCGCCCCGCCGGTCAAATGGGCGACTGATGAGTCATGAAAAAGGATCAGCTGCTCACGCGGCGCCGGGCGCTGCTCGCCGGCGCCGCCGTGCTGGGTGCGGCCGGGGCGGCGGGCACGGCCCGCCTGCTCACCGCCGACCCGGCCGCGCCCCCGGTGCGGCAAACCGCC
Organism: Streptomyces sp. NPDC058371; assembly: GCF_042723265.1. Classification (NCBI taxonomy): domain Bacteria; kingdom Bacillati; phylum Actinomycetota; class Actinomycetes; order Kitasatosporales; family Streptomycetaceae; genus Streptomyces; species Streptomyces sp. NPDC058371. The sequence goes on from NZ_JBHXJC010000001.1 coordinate 760,404, forward strand.
CCGGTCCCGGGTCCTCAGGCGCGCCGCGCGCTGAAGCCCTCCGCTTACCGCCTCCAGCCCATCGCCGGGTACGGTGCGCCGCACCACACGCCCGCGAAGACCGTCGTCCGGCACGAGCCGTTCCTGCGCATGGCCGGGCGCGGCCGCAGCATGGTGCTGACCTTCGACGACGGACCCGACCCGCGGTACACCCCCGACATCCTGCGCACCCTGCGGGAACACGACGTCCGGGCGATGTTCTTCGTGTGCGGGGAGATGGCCGTCGACAACAAGGACCTGCTGCGCGAGATGGCCGACGACGGACACATCGTGGGCAACCACACCTGGAGCCACCCGCTGCTGACCCAGCTCTCCCGCTCCAGGATCCGCTCCGAGATGGAGCGCACCTGCGAGGTCATCGACGAGGCCTACGGCGAGCCGCCCGTCTGGTTCCGCGCCCCCTACGGCGCCTGGAACCGGGCGGCCTTCCAGCTCGGCTCGGAGATGGGCATGGAACCCCTGGCGTGGACGGTCGACACGCTCGACTGGACGACCCCGGGGACCGGCACCATCGTCGACCGCGTCGAGCGCGGCGCCGCACCCGGTGTCGTGGTGCTCTCGCACGACGCGGGCGGCGACCGCTCGCAGAGCGTACGGGCACTGCGCGACTATCTTCCGGAGCTGCTGGATTCCGGCTATCACATCACCGTGCCCCGGCGGCAATTCACCTAGAAACCGGGGGACGTGTGCGGTGCCCGGGCGGTCCTTCGGCCCGGGCACACGGACCGGCCCGCCCGCCCGTTCGGAGTGCGTTCAGCGCACCTCGAGCAGGCGGGCGAACACGACGACGTTTCCGTCGTAGCCGTGCTGCTTCGAGAAACCGCCCCCGCAGGTGATGACCCGCAATTCCGGGGTTCCCTTGTTTCCGTAGACTCGATCACCGGGGAAGTTGGACTTCGCGAAGACCTCGATTCCGTAGATCTCGAATACGGCGGTCTTCCCGTCCTTGCGCTGGACCTCGACCCGGTTTCCCTTCTTCAGTGCACCGAGCCCGTAGAAGACGGCAGGGCCGAGTCTGTTGTCCACATGGCCGACGACCACGGCCGTGCCCTTTTCGCCGGGCGAGACGGCACCGGTGTACCAGCCCGCGAGATTCGGATCGTCGGGCGGCGGCGCGTCGACCCAGCCGTCCGCGTCCAGGCCGACGGGCATGGCGGGGGCGTCGACCTGGATGGCGGGGATCCTGACCCGGTCGACCACGGAGTACGGCAGCGGCTGCGGCGCCTTCTTGGCGAAGGTGCCGGTCCGGGCGTGGGTGTCCGCGGCGGCCGCGGACGCCGGCTGGGGCGGCCCGACATCGAACTCCCCCGAACCATTCCGAATGAGGGCGAGGCCGGTCAGCAGAACAAGCGCTATCACGCCCCACGGCGCGCGCTTCTTCTGCTGCTCCTCCTCTTCGGCAAGCTCGGACGCGTACATTCGCAATCCCCTCTCGACGCGGCCGTCGCCGCGTCCGTCGCGCATATGAGAACGCTAAGCGCACCCTGCCGGGCAGGCGACGGGGGAAGGTGCGAACGGGTGGTGGTGAGTATCCGTCATGCGCCATCCGAGTTGCCGGGGGCAGGAAATTTCTGACGGTCCGTGACCTGCGGCAATATCCCATTGCATGGAATTCTCCCGGCGTGTCTTCTCACCAGGACGGACCATTCCCGAAATGCGGCTCTGTGCAGGGCATCTGAGGGTCAGTCTGGGAGGCGCTTTCTCGCCGATCGACCGGGGACGGTTCCCGGGGCGTCTTCCGCGGAGGATCACATGCGTACAACTCGTGCCCTGGCGGTTACTGCCGTCGCGGCCGCGGTCGTGGGGCTCGCAGCCCCCGCGGCCTCGGCGTGGGACAGTCCGAGCAACATCGTCGCCATGCCCAGCGTCATCGCGCGGGGCGGCCAACTCACCGTCACGGTGGACGGCTCTTCCTGCCACATGTCCGGCAGCACCATCTCCTCGCCGGTCTTCCCGACCGTGCCGCTGCGCCACGTGAGCGGCAACACCGCCAGCGCCACGGTCACCATCGACCGCAACGCGCGACCGGGTTCGTACGACATCACGGCACACTGCGGCGAGCGCCGGAGCCTGACCCGGCCCGCCGCCTTCACCGTCATCGGCGGTGTCCGCGGTGGTCTCGGTGGCAGCACCTCCAGCGGTGCGACGCCCACCGACATGGCGATCGGCGGCGGCCTCGTGGCCGCGGCCGCCGTCGGGGGCGGGGTGTTCTGGATGCGCCGCAGGTCCGAGAAGAGGGTCTGACGCGCCGCCCCCTCGGAGCACGCACGTGACAGGCCTTGGCCCCGGAACCTCCTGAGAGGTTCCGGGGCCAAGGGCTGGGGTGCGGCTGTGCCGTCAGGAGTCGCCCGGGGCGCTCCTGCGGCGAGACATGTACCAGGCCGCGCCGACGGACCCCGCGATGAGTGCGGTACCGAGGCCGATCTCCTGGAGATCGAAGCCGGCGACGCTGCCGCCGACACCCGCGCGCACGCCGCGCTGCACGGGCGCCGGTTCATGCGTCGGATTGCTCGTGCGCCCGGTGGCGATGCTGATGTCCGTGTGACCGCTCGCGCCGTCACAGGTGAACGTCACCTGGTAGACGGCACCCGGTTTGGCGTCCCAGTCGACCGTGGCCGTGGCCTGGGACTGCCCCTTCGGGATGGTGACGGTGTCGAAGACCCCCGAGGTGACCGTGGCATGGCCCCGGCAGCCCCCGTCCCGTCTCAGCACCAGCGAGACCTGACCGCCCGCGGCGATGGTCGAGGGCTGAACGCTGAAGCCGAACGGGGTGATGTTGTTGTTCGTGTCGCCGGCGACGGCGGCGGGTGCGGTGAAGGTCAGGGCGGTCACGCCCAGCAGTGCGGCCGAAGCGACGCGTATCGCGTGCATGGTGAGCCTCCGGGTCCCCGAGGAGCCTGCTGCGGACCTTTTCCGCTTGCGTCAGAAATGCACCTCGATGTCTGAAACGCTAGGAAGGTGTGGGCGCGGGCGCGATCGCAGTCGCGCGAATGGGGCAAGCGTGTGGGCCGCACAGGGGACCCCGTACGTGCAGCCGGGGGACGGACGCGGCGTGGCGTCCGTCCCCCGGCGGGAGCGTCCTGCTGAGGGCCCGTCAACCCCGGGCGTGCGGGAACAGTGCGAGGAAGGGCTCCGCGGAGGCGGCGATCCCCCTGCTGTAGGGCGCGTCGAAGTCCCAGATCAGGAAGAGCAGGAAGGCGATCAGGGCGGAGAAGAGACCGGCGAGGAGCAGCTCGCGCGGGGTGCGTCTGATCTGCAGCGCGAAGATCATGCCGACGGTGACCACGGCTCCGGTGATCAGCCCGAACCAGACCACGCCGGGCATGGTCGCCCCCGTCGCCCCGGCGCGTGCGCTCCTGGCGTCGTCCGCGGCGGTGACCTGGTCGACGAGCGGCTGGTACGCCTGCGCCTCGAAGTCCGTCCTGGGCTGGTAGTCGGTGACGTCCTGACGGATCCGGGCGAACAGCTCGGCGCCGCGCGGCGTGACCTCCCCCTTGTCCGCCATGGTCTTCCACTCGGTGGTCACGACATGACCGACATAGGTGTTGACATCGTCCCGAATGCCGTCACGGACGTCGGGCGGGTACACCCGGACCCGCTCCGAGATCTCGTGCAGCGCCTGGGCCTCCGCCTGCACATGGTCCTGGGCGACACCGCGCGCCTCCCAGACGCCGGCGATGGCAAGGCCCAGGACGATGGCGTACACCACGCCGATCATCATCGTCATGTACTCGATCACGTCCGGTGTCTCGGACGGATCCTCGTCCTCACGGGCCGTGCGATGTCGTACGAGGGTCACGGCGAGGACGACGATGCACGCGGCCGCCATCGCGAGGGTGAGAACAAGCCAATCCGACAAGGGTGTCTCCTGGGGTCAGCGCGGACGCAGTGCAGCGACGGCGAGCACCGCGGGCGCGGTGATGAGCAGGGTGAGCGAGACCAGCGGCGGCCCGCCGCGGGGCTGGTGCTTGCGCGGCGAGGGGTGGTACGCCGGATAACTCACCGGGGACGGCGACACCATGGGGTGCGGGCTCGGCCTGGGCTTGCGGGTCGGTGTGGGGACGGGAGCCGGCCGCGGTGGCGGCGGCGCCGGTGCCACGAGGCTGGGCCGGGGTTTCGGGGAGTGCGGCGGGGGTGGCGGCTTCGGTCGGTGGGGTGGTGGGGGTTTCGGAGGTGGCGGGGGCGTCGGCTCGGGTGTCGGTGTCGGCGTGGGACTCGGGCAGGGCGGCGGAGACGGGGGCGGGCTGCACCAGCCCGCCCCGGCGACCGCCACCGCGTCCACCTCGCCGTCCGGGCCGACCGAGGCGTACGCGCACGAGTCGGCGACCGCATCGCCGGCCGGCGCGCCACCGAGGATCCAGGCCAGCGTGAGCAGCGCCAACACCCTTACGGCGAGGGCGGTTCGGGTCCTTTTGGGTTGATGCACGACGGAGATCATGGGCCCCGGCCACCGCTGTGCACGCAGGAGCTTTAACGAAGTGACCCGAAGGGGGGACACGGTCCGCCGGATGGTTTGACGACGGGTGCGCCGGACGGCCCAGGATGCGCACATCTGCGCTATTGGCGACGGGTGGGGCACAGGGTTCGGAAAGAAATGTGAGAGCCGGTTGAACACATCGGCAGCCCCCGCCCGTACCTAGGGCCATGAGCGGCGCACATAGGACGCTGCAACACCCAAGCGATATATAGCGGGAGTTGACATGAAGACCTCCTGGCGGAGCGCCTCACTCGTAGCGGCAGCTGCGGCCGTGCTGGCGCTCACGACGGCGTGCGGTCAGGAACAGGGCACCCAGTCGACGGGGAGCCAGAACGTCGGTGCCGCCCCGGCGGCCGGCTACGGGTCCAGCTCCAGCGACGGCTACGGAGCCGATTCCAAGGACGAGCAGGGTTCCGCGGCCAAGGCGGAAACCGCGGGTCAGCTGACCGTTTCCGAGAACGCCAAGGTCGGCAAGGTCGTCACCGACAGCGCCGGCCTCACGCTGTACCGCTTCGACAAGGACACTGCGGAGCCGCCCAAGTCGAGCTGTGACGGGGACTGTGCCGCGACCTGGCCGCCCGTTCCGGCCGACGGCGCCACCGCCGCCACCGGTGTGGACAAGGCACTGCTGGGCGAGGTCACCCGCACGGACGGGACCAAGCAGCTGACGATCGCCGGCTGGCCCATGTACCGGTACGCGAAGGACACCAAGGCCGGGGACACCAACGGCCAGGGTGTGGGCGGCACTTGGTACGCGTCGGCGCCCGACGGCAAGAAGGCGTCGGCCGTCGACCTGCCGGGTCTGTCCGTCCGCAACGACCCGAAGCTCGGCGAGGTCGTCGTCGACAAGAACGGCATGACGGTCTACCGCTTCCTGAAGGACCAGGCCTGGCCCGTCCCGAAGTCGGCCTGCGCCGGTGCCTGCCTGGAGAAGTGGCCCGCCGTCGCCCCGGTCAAGGCGAACGACACCAAGGGTGTCGAGAAGAAGGGCCTCATGGGCTTCACCCGCCCGGACGGCGTCAAGCAGATGACCGTCGACTGCTGGCCCGCCTACACGTTCTCCGGTGACAAGTCTCCCGGGGACACCAACGGTCAGGGCGTCGGCGGTACGTGGTACGCCATGGCCCCCGACGGAAAGCCGGTCGGCGCGCCGAAGAAGTAGAGATCACCTCCCCAGGGTTGATCGCCTCGCACATGAAGCAACGGAACGCGGAAGGGAGTGGACGAAGAAGCAGAGTGCCGGACGAACGGATCAGCGCGCGCGACCCAGGTCCGCCCCCTCCGCACCGCACGGAGGGGGCGGGCCCTTCGGCATGTGGTGCTTCGGGTCGTTTGCGCACGGACACATCGCGTTGTCGGCGCGGGACATAGTCGGGCGGGACCGGCGGCGGGTTCTTAAGGTGTCAATTCGGCACGTGCCGGAGGCAGTGACCGGGAACGGATGGTCAATTTCCGTTTTGGCTCGCTCCTTTGGCGGGCGATCAGTAGCCTCAGCTCGAACACCGGATCGCCTAAGCCGTCGCCTACGCCTGGAGAGATTGATGGAGCGTCCCGCCTGGGCTCCCCGGAGCATCGACATCACGGTGCCGAGTGTGTCCCGCATCTACGACTACTACCTGGGCGGTTCGCACAACTTCGAGGTCGACCGGGACGCGGCCCGCAGGGCGATGGAGTTCGTGCCGGGGCTCCCGAAAATCATGCAGGCGAACCGCGCGTTCATGCGCCGCGCCGTGCGCCACGCCGTCGGCGAGGGCGTCACCCAGTTCCTCGACATTGGCTCCGGCATCCCGACGTTCGGCAACGTCCACGAGGTGGCCCAGGCGGCCAGCCCCGATGCCCGTGTGGTGTACGTCGACCACGACCCGGTCGCCGTCGCGCACAGCCAGGCCGTGCTGCAGGGCAACGAGAACGCGGACGTCGTGGCCGCCGATCTGCGCAAGCCCCGGGAGATCCTGGCGAGCCCTCAGGTGCAGCGCCTGATCGACCTGAACCGTCCGGTCGCCCTGCTCCTCGTTGCCATACTTCACTTCGTGGAGGACGCGGACGACCCGTACAGTGCGGTGGCCGAGCTGCGCGACGCCCTCGCGCCGGGCAGCCTGCTCGTCCTCACGCACGCGTCGTACGAGGGGATTCCGCTCCCGCCGGAGCAGGCCGAGGGCACGGTCGACGTGTACAAGAGCATTCGCAGCCCGCTGATCATGCGCTCGCGTGAGGACATCGCGCGGTTCTTCGAGGGGTACGACATGGTGGAACCCGGACTGGTGCCGATGCCCGACTGGCGGCCCGACACGGCATCCGAGGAAGAGGATCCGTATTCCTATTCCGGGTTCGCCGGCGTGGGGCGCACGGCGTGACCGCGGAGCCGGACGGGCCGGAGGACAGACTCAGCAGGTTCGCGACGATCTGGAGCCGGGCGGTCTTTCCGGTCACCTCCACGTCGCTGACCCGGCCGGAGTTCGAGACACAACTGTTGCCGCTCGCCCGCCGGTTGAGCGAGGCGTTGCGGGCCAGGTCGTACGACGCGGCCGAGGGCAAGGCGATCGGCGGGGCGCTGGTCACGGCCCACTGCACGGACCCCGAGGCGCTCAGCCGCACACTCGACTGCGTGGACGCCTATCTGGTCCTGTACTGCGGTGAGGGCGGGCCCCAGGAGGCGCTGCGGACCCGTTCCGCACGTCTGCAGCACGCGATGGCCGCCGGTTTCGCACAGGCGCTGCGCGAGCGGACGCTGGCCGAGCAGGAGGCCATCTCGCACGCCGCCCTGAACGCGCGCAGCGTGGTCGCCGAGGCCCTGCACGCGAGCGAGGCCCGCTTCCGCGCCGTGTTCGAGGGCGCGGCCATAGGGATCGGCATCGCCGACCTCGAAGGCAACATCCTCCAGGTCAACGGCGCGCTGCTGCGGATGTTCGGCGGCACCGAGCAGTCGGTGCGCGGCCGCCGGGTCAGTGACTGGACGCACCCCGACGACGCACCCCAAGTCTGGCGTCTCTACGACGAGTTGGTGCGCGGCGAGCGCGAGCACTACCACGTCGAAAAAGCTTTCTACCGGCCCGACGGCACCGCCCTGTGGACCAATCTGACGGTGTCGCTGCTACGGGACGCCGACGGCCAGCCCCAGTACCAGCTCGCGCTCATGGAGGACACCACCGAGCGCCGGCTGCTCAATCTGCGGCTGCGGTACGAGGCCACGCACGACGCACTCACCGGCCTGCCCAACCGCACCCTGTTCTTCGAGCGCCTGGAGAAGGCGCTGTCCGCGGGCGAGGGCCAGCGCTTCGGCCTCTGCTACCTGGACCTCGACGGCTTCAAGACCATCAACGACAGCCTCGGGCACGCGGCCGGCGACCGGCTGCTCGTCGAGGTCGCCGACCGGCTGCAGTCCTGCGCGACCGCGCCGGGCGAGATGGTCGCCCGACTCGGCGGCGACGAGTTCGTGGCGCTGACCACCGGACCCGACACCGAGCGCGAGGTCGACGAACTCGTCGGGCGCATCATGAACGCGCTCGTCACGCCGATCAGCGTCGACGGCCGCGAGCTGACCGTGCGCGGCAGCATCGGCGTCGTCGAGGGGCCGGCCGGCGAGCGGGGCCCCGCGGAGGTGCTGCGCAGCGCCGACATCACGATGTACCGGGCCAAGTCCGCGGGCGGCAACCGCTTCGAGCTCGCCGACCCGGAGGCCGACGCCCGCGCCATCACCCGGCACGGACTGACCACGGCCCTGCCGACGGCGCTGGACCGGGGCGAGTTCTTCATCGAGTACCAGCCGCTGGTGCACCTCGGCGACGGCAGCGTCCGCGGCGCCGAGGCCCTGGTGCGCTGGCTGCACCCGCAGCACGGCGTCCTCGGCCCCGACCGTTTCATCCCGCTCGCCGAGCACACCGGACTGATCGTTCCGCTCGGCCGCTGGGTCCTGGAACAGTCGGTCAGACAGGCTCGCGAGTGGCAGGAACGGCACACCGACGCCGGCTCGCTGCGGATCAACGTCAACCTCTCGCCGTGCCAGCTCACCCATCCCGGGCTCGTCTCCGACACGGTCGACATCCTGGAACGCGCGGGCCTCGACCCGGACGCGCTGTGCCTGGAGGTCACCGAGTCCGCGCTGATCGGCGCCGACGACGACCTGCTCAAGCCGCTTCGCCGGCTGGCCGAGATGGGCGTCGACATCGCGCTCGACGACTTCGGCACGGGCTACTCCAACCTCGCCAACCTGCGCCGTCTGCCGGTGAGCATCCTCAAGCTGGACCGCTCCTTCACCCAGGGCATGCAGCAGTTCCCGGCCGACCCCGTCGACCTCAAGATCGTCGAAGGGATCGTTTCTCTCGCCCACAGCCTCGACCTGGCGGTCACCGTCGAGGGCGTCGAAACGGGCGCCCAGGCCGAGCAGTTGCGGATCCTGGGCTGCGACACGGCCCAGGGCTGGTACTACGCCCGCCCCGGTCCGCCGGACCGTCTGCACGAGCTGGCGCTGGTGGACGCCACGGGCTGAGGGCACTCGGGCGTGCATCTCTGACAGGCGTGCTCTGCTGAACGCCGGGGTGCGGTGTGCCTTCCGGGGCGCCGCACCCCCGCGTTCGAGGCTCGCGTTCGAGTCGGCGTTCAAGGTCCGGGACGCCGGGCCTCAGCGCTCCAGCAGCATCCGCTGCAGTTCCCGGGCCGCCCGCGGCGGAGCCACATCGCTGCGATGGGCCAGGGCGATGGTGCGGTGCAGTCCCGGCCGGGCCAGCGGGGTCACCCGCAGCCCGCGGCCGGACCGCGTGGCGACCATGCGGGGGACCACGGCGACGCCGAGACCCGCGCGCACGAAGCCCAGGACGGCATCCATCTCGCCGCCCTCGACGGCGAAGTCCGGTTCGAAGCCCTCCGCGCGGCAGGCGGCCACGGTCAGTTCCCGCAGGTCGTAGCCGTGCCGGAACATCACAAGGCGTTCGCCCTCCAGATCCGGGACGCGTACGGTGCGCCGGCCCCGCCCGGGCGCGGGGGCGTCCGGGGACGAGACCACCACGAGGTCCTCGCGCAGCAGCTCCACCGTGGTGAGCGCCGGGGACGGCGTGGGCAGCGGGAGCACGACCAGGGCGAGGTCGAGGGCGCCGCGCGCCAGGTCGCGTACGAGATCGTGCGAGCCGCTCTCCTCGATCAGCAGCTGGATGCCCGGATAGCGGTCGTGGAAGGCCCGCAGCACGTCCGGGACCAGGCCCGTGCACAGGCTCGGGGTCGCGCCGAGCCGGACCCGGCCACTGCGGAGCTGGGCCAGTTCCTGTACCTCGCGCCGGGCGGTGTCCGCGTCGGCCAGGATGCGCCGGGCCAGTGGGAGCAGCGCCTCTCCGGCGTCCGTGATCGTGATGTTCCCCCGGGCCCGCAGGAACAGATCCGCCCCCAACTCCCGTTCCAGCGCCTTGATCTGCTGGGAGAGGGACGGCTGCGCGACATGGACCAGCTCGGCGGCCCGGGTGAAATGCCGGGTCTCGGCGACCGCCACGAAGTACTGAAGCTGTTGGAACTGCACCCGGCCACGATAGCCCATGCCTATGGATTCGAGCCGGACCATGTCTTGGACCGATCGGTCCCTTCGGCCCTAGCGTGCTGTTCCATGGCTCTGGCAACGCGGACGGACCGACGGCCGTCCTTGACGCGCACCGTGTGGGACAGCTCCGTCGGCAAGAAGACCGTGATGGCGGTGAGCGGGCTGATCATGCTGCTCTACCTCGTCGTCCACATGCTCGGCAACCTGAAGATCTTCTTCGGCTCCGGCGAGTTCAACCACTACGCCCACTGGCTGCGCACCCTCGGCGAGCCCTTCCTGCACTACGAGTGGGCGCTGTGGATCATCCGCGTGGTCCTCGTGGCCGCGGTCGTCGCGCACGCCACCGCCGCCTACCAGCTGAGCCGGCGCGACATCAGGGCGCGCCCCAGCAAGTACGTCCACAAGAAGGCGCGGGCCAGTTACGCGACACGCACCATGCGCTGGGGCGGGATCATCCTCGGCCTGTTCATCGTCTGGCACATCCTCGACCTGACGACCGGCACCGTGCACCCCGACGGCTTCGAGGCCGGACACCCGTATCAGAACGTCGTCGACACCTTCTCGACCTGGTACGGCGACACGATCTACATCGTCGCGATGCTCGCCCTCGGCCTGCACATCAGGCACGGCTTCTGGAGCGCCGCGCAGACCCTGGGCGCCGGCAGCCGCACCCGGGACCGGGCCCTCAGGACCGTGGCCGACGTCCTCGCGGCGGTGCTGACGGCGGGCTTCATCGCCGTACCCGTCGCCGTCATGACCGGAGTGGTGAGCTGATGACTGCGTACGCCGAGTACACGACCGGTGAGCCGGTCGCCGACACCAAGGCTCCGACGGGTCCCGTGCACGAGCGCTGGGACACCCGCCGCTTCGAGGCCAAGCTCGTCAACCCCGCCAACCGCCGCAAGCACACCGTGATCGTCGTCGGCACCGGCCTCGCGGGCGGTTCCGCCGGCGCCACACTCGCCGAACAGGGCTACCACGTCGTCCAGTTCTGCTACCAGGACTCGCCTCGTCGCGCCCACTCCATCGCCGCCCAGGGCGGCATCAACGCGGCGAAGAACTACCGCAACGACGGCGACTCCGTCCACCGGCTCTTCTACGACACCGTCAAGGGCGGTGACTTCAGGGCCCGGGAGTCGAACGTCCACCGGCTCGCGCAGATCTCCGTCGAGATCATCGACCAGTGCGTCGCGCAGGGCGTGCCCTTCGCGCGGGAGTACGGCGGTCTCCTCGACACCCGCTCCTTCGGCGGCGTCCAGGTCTCCCGTACCTTCTACGCCCGCGGCCAGACGGGCCAGCAGCTCCTGCTCGGCGCGTACCAGGCGCTGTCCCGGCAGATCGCCGCGGGCAGCATCGAGATGCATCCGCGCACCGAGATGCTCGACCTCGTCGTGGTCGACGGGCGGGCGCGCGGAATCGTGGCACGTGACCTGGTCACCGGTCGCATCGACACGTACTTCGCGGACGCCGTGGTCCTCGCGAGCGGCGGCTACGGCAACGTCTTCTACCTCTCCACCAACGCCATGAACTCCAACGCCACCGCGATCTGGCGGGCCCACCGGCGCGGCGCCCACTTCGCCAATCCCTGCTTCACCCAGATCCACCCGACCTGCATCCCGCGCACCGGCGACCACCAGTCGAAGCTGACGCTGATGAGCGAGTCGCTGCGCAACGACGGACGTATCTGGGTCCCGAAGGCCAAGGGCGACACCCGCCCGCCGAACGAGATCCCCGAGGACGAGCGCGACTACTACCTGGAGCGCATCTACCCCGCCTTCGGCAACCTCGTGCCCCGCGACATCGCCTCCCGCGCCGCCAAGAACGTCTGCGACGAGGGCAGGGGAGTGGGCCCCGGCGGCCAGGGCGTCCACCTCGACTTCGCGGACGCCATCGGGCGCATGGGCAGGGCGAAGGTCGAGGAGAAGTACGGCAACCTCTTCGACATGTACGCCCGGATCACCGCCGAGGACCCGTACACCGTGCCGATGCGGATCTACCCCGCCGTGCACTACACGATGGGCGGACTGTGGGTCGACTACGACCTCCAGACCACGATCCCCGGCCTGTTCGCGATCGGGGAGGCCAACTTCTCGGACCACGGCGCGAACCGGCTCGGCGCCTCGGCCCTGATGCAGGGCCTCGCCGACGGCTACTTCGTACTGCCGTCCACCATCAACGACTATCTCGCACGCCATCCCCACCACGACGAGGTGACCGACGAACACCCCGTCGTCCAGGAGCTGGTGGCCGAGACCGAGGACCGGCTGCGGCTGCTCCTGGCCGTCGACGGCGACCGCACCCCCGACTCCTTCCACCGGGAACTCGGCGAACTCATGTGGGAGTTCTGCGGCATGGCCCGCACCGAGACCGGGCTGCGCAAGGCGCTGGAACGCATCCCGCAGATCCGGGAGGAGTTCTGGCGGCGCATCAAGGTGCCGGGCACCGGCGAGGAGTTCAACCAGTCCCTGGAGAAGGCCAACCGCATCATCGACTACCTGGAGCTCGCCGAGCTGATGTGCCTCGACGCGCTGCACCGCTCCGAGTCCTGCGGCGGCCACTTTCGCGAGGAGTCCCAGACCCCGGACGGCGAAGCGGCCCGCAGGGACGAGGAGTTCTCGTACGCCGCCGCCTGGGAGTTCACGGCCACCGGCGACGCGCCCGTCCTGCACAAGGAAGACCTGGTCTTCGAGTACGTCCACCCCACTCAGCGGAGCTACGCATGAAGCTCACCCTGCGCGTCTGGCGGCAGCGGAACGCCGACGCCGACGGAGCGATGTCCACGTACGAGGTGGACGACATCTCGGCCGACATGTCCTTCCTGGAGATGCTGGACACCCTCAACGAGGAGCTCATCCTCCGGGGCGAGGACCCCGTCGCCTTCGACCACGACTGCCGTGAGGGCATCTGCGGCGCCTGCTCGCTCGTCATCAACGGCGACGCCCACGGTCCGGAGCGCACGACCTCCTGCCAGCTGCACATGCGGTCCTTCCAGGACGGCGACACGATCGACGTCGAGCCGTGGCGTGCCTCGGCCTTCCCGGTCGTGAAGGACCTCGTGGTGGACCGGTCGGCCTTCGACCGGATCATTCAGGCCGGTGGCTACATCACCGCCCCGACCGGCGCCGCCCCCGAGGCGCACGCGACACCCGTGCCCAAGCCGGACGCCGACTTCGCGTTCGAGCACGCCGAGTGCATCGGCTGCGGGGCGTGCGTGGCGGCCTGTCCGAACGGAGCCGCGATGCTCTTCACCTCGGCGAAGATCAACCACCTCAACGTGCTGCCGCAGGGCGGGCCCGAGCGCGAGACCCGGGTGCTCGACATGGTGGCGCAGATGGACGAGGAGGGGTTCGGCGGGTGCACGCTCACCGGGGAGTGCGCGACCGCCTGCCCGAAGGGCATTCCGCTGTTCTCCATCACCGGCATGAACAAGGAGTGGCGGCGGGCTGCCCGTAAGGCGGCCAAGCGGTAGCCCTCGCGTCGGGCCGGACACCGACGGCGGGCGGCTGCGCCCGGACCGTGCGACAGCTCCGCGCTCCGCCGGGGTCACTTGTTCAGAGAACGTTCGCCGAAAAGGGTGCGGACGGGCGGGACCGGGAGTGGTGCTCATCCCCGGTCCCGTCTCGCTTCGCCGGGCACCCCCTGGCATTCAGCATCCCCACATCCCGGCTCCTGGCACAGGTCATGCGTACGCCGCTCGGCAGCGGAAGAACAGGAGCGCGCGGACCGAATCGATCCGGTCCGCGCCCGCTCCGCCGAAACGGCCCGTGACCAGGAGAGTGCCATGACCGGCGTTTCCACCCTCGACAGCCCCCCGCTGTCGACCGCTCCCACCCGCTACACCGTCACCCTCGCCCGCGACGAGGCCGACGTGCGGGCCGCGCAGCGGCTGCGGCACGACGTCTTCGCGGGGGAGATGGGCGCCCTGCTGACCACCCCGGAGCCCGGCCTCGACATCGACGCCTTCGACGCGTACTGCGACCACCTGCTGGTCCGCGACACGGCGAGCGGCCAGGTCGTCGGCACCTACCGGCTGCTGCCGCCCGAACGGGCCGCGATCGCCGGACGGCTGTACTCGGAGAGCGAGTTCGACCTCCGACCGCTGGCCGGGATCCGCTCCGGGCTGGTCGAGGTCGGCCGCTCCTGTGTGCACCCCGACCACCGCGACGGCGCCGTCATCGGCCTCATCTGGGCCGGGTTGGCCCGCTACATGACCGACGCCGGCCACGAGTGGCTCGCGGGCTGCTGCTCCCTCCCGCTCGCCGACGGCGGCACGCTCGCCGCCGGGACCTGGGACCGGGTCCGGTCCCAGCACCTGGCACCCGAGGAGTACCGGGTACGGCCGCTGCTGCCCTGGAGCGCGGACGGGGTCGCCCGGCCCGCGCGCACCGAACTGCCCGCGCTGCTGCGCGGGTATCTGCGCCTCGGCGCCTGGGTCTGCGCGGAGCCCGCCCACGACCCGGACTTCGGTGTCGCCGACCTGTACGTGCTGCTGTCGATGCGCCGGGTCGACCCGCGCTATCTGCGGCACTTCCTCTCCCTCGTACCGGCGTGATGCGGCTCCCGTCGGCGGGCGCGGTGCGGCTTCCGCGCGCGAGTGCTCTGCGGTGGCCGCGTGGGGCCGCGCCGGGCCCTGCGCGGGTGGCTGCGCCGCGCTTCCCGCGTCGCGCCGGAGCGGCCGTGCCCGCGGGCGCCGTCCACAGCGCCTGGCTGCCCAGTGCTCCCTGTTCTCCACACGCCTGTGTGGAGGTTGAGCGGTCCGGGGCGCCGATCGCCCGAGCGGGCCTGCGGCTGGTCGGGGTGCTGGGGCTGCTCGGCGTGGGGATCGCGCTGATTCCGGCCGTCGCGCGGCTCCCCGCGGTGCCGCGGGAGCGGCTCATCCGGCGCTGGTGCCGGGCGATCGTACGGGCCGCGGGTGTCCGCGTGCGGATCACCGGCGCGGCCGCCCCCACCGGTGGACTCCTGCTCGTCGCCAACCACATCTCCTGGCTCGACATCCCGCTGCTCGCCGCGGTCCGCCCCGGCCGCATGCTGGCCAAGGCGGAGGTCCGGGAATGGCCCGTGGCCGGGGCGCTCGCGGTGCGTGGCGGCTCGCTGTTCATCGAACGCGACCGGCTGCGGGCGCTGCCGGAGACCGTCGCGCGCATCGCGGACGCGCTGCGCGCGGGCGCGGCGGTCGTGGCCTTCCCCGAGGGCAGCACCTGGTGCGGCCGGGCGCAGGGCCGTTTCCGGCGGGCCGTCTTCCAGGCGGCGCTCGACGCGGGCGTCCCGGTGCAACCGGTGCACCTGCGCTACCGGTTCACCGGAGGAGCGGCCAGTACGGCGCCGGCCTTCGTCGGCGACGACCCGTTGCTCGCGTCGGTGTGGCGGGTGGTCTCCGCACGCGGCCTCGTGGCGGAGGCGGAGGTGCGGCCCGCCCTGGCACCGGGACGTCACGCCGATCGACGCGGCCTCGCCCTCGCGGCCCGGTCTGCGGTGACCGGAGCGCCGGATCGTCGCGCTCGGCTTCGGCCGCACCGCGGTTACGCGGAAGTGCCGTCAGCGGAACGGTCGTTGGCCAGGAACGCGGCGAGATAGCCGGCCGTACGGCTCTCGGTCGTCCGGGCCACCTCCGCCGGGGTCCCCGCCGCGACGATCCGTCCGCCCGCGTCGCCACCGCCCGGCCCGAGGTCGATCACCCAGTCGGCGTCCGCGACCACCGCCATGTCGTGCTCGACGACCACGACGGTATGGCCCGCGTCCACCAGGCCGTGCAGCCGGCTCATCAGGACCTCGACGTCGGCCGGGTTCAGCCCGGTCGTCGGCTCGTCGAGGAGGTAGAGGGTGTGGCCGCGCCGGATCCGCTGCAACTCGCCGGCCAGCTTGATGCGTTGGGCCTCACCGCCGGACAGCTCCGTCGCGGGCTGGCCGAGCCGCAGATAGCCGAGACCCATGTCTAGCAGGGTGGACAGACTCCGGGCGGCAGCGGGAGTGTCGGCGAAGAACCCGGCGGCGGCCTCCACGGTCAGATCCAGCACCTGCGCGATGTTCCGCCCCCGGTACGTCACTTCGAGGGTCTCTGGGTTGTAGCGGGCCCCGCCGCAGTCCGGGCACGGAGCGTACGTACTCGGCAGAAAGAGCAGCTCGACGCTGACGAACCCCTCGCCCTGGCAGGTCTCGCACCGCCCGCCCGCCACATTGAAGGAGAACCGCCCGACGCCGTACCCGCGCCGCTTCGCCTCGCCGGTCGCGGCGAACACCTTGCGGACGACGTCGAACAGACCGGTGTACGTCGCGAGGTTCGAGCGCGGGGTGCGCCCGATGGGCCTCTGGTCGACGGAGACGAGCCTGCCGACGCCCGCGAGATCCTCCGTGATCTCGCCGATGAGCGTGGACTTGCCGGAGCCGGAGACCCCGGTGACCGCCGTGAACACCCCGAGCGGGAACTCGGCCGTCACCCCGCGCAGGTTGTGACGGTGCAGCGGGCCGACCTTCAACTGGCCGCGCCGCATGCGCAGTTCACGTACGGCCATGGCTGAGCCGCCGAAGAGGAAGCGGGCCGTCGCCGACTCCGTGACAGCGGCGAGTTCCGCCACCGGGCCGCTGTGCAGCACCCGGCCGCCGTGTTCGCCGGCGTGCGGTCCCACGTCGACGACCCAGTCGGCACCCCGTACCACTTCGAGGTGGTGTTCCACCACGAACACCGAGTTGCCCGCCGCTTTCAGCCGCGCCAGCACGGTCAGCAGGGCCTCCGTGTCCGCCGGGTGCAGCCCGGCGGACGGCTCGTCCAGGACGTAGACGACCCCGAAGAGTCCGGAGCGCAACTGCGTCGCGAGGCGCAGGCGTTGGAGCTCGCCCGCGGAGAGGGTGGGGGTCGCGCGGTCCAGACTCAGATAGCCGAGGCCCAGTTCGAGGACGGGGGCGATCCGGGACCTCAGGTCATCGGTGAGGACACGGGCTGTCTCCCCGTCTCCTGCAAGGGACTTGGCGAGCACGGCCAGCGGCAGGGCGGCCAGTTCGGCGATCGTGCGGCCCGCGAACGTCACCGCGAGCGCCTCCGGCCGCAGCCGCCTGCCACCGCAGACCGGACACGGCGCGCTCTCCAGGAACCGCTCGGCCCTCGCCCGCAGAGTCGTGCTCTTGGAGTCCGCGAACGTCTTGAGGACATAGCGCCGGGCGCTCATGTACGTCCCCTGGTACGGGCGTTGGATCCGGTCGGCGTCCCGTACCGGGTGCACCGTGACGACCGGCTGCTCGTCCGTGAACAGGATCCACTCCCGCTCCGCGGCGGGCAGTTCGCGCCACGGCCGGTCCACGTCGTACCCCAGCGCGTCGAGGACGTCGCGCAGGTTCTTGCCCTGCCAGGCCCCCGGCCACGCGGCGATCGCGCCCTCCCGGATCGACAGCGCCGGATCCGGGACCAGCAACTCCTGCGTCGTACGGTGGACTTGGCCCAGACCGTGGCACGCCGGGCAGGCCCCCGCCGCCGTGTTCGGCGAGAAGGCGTCCGAGTCCAGCCGCTCGGCGCCCGGCGGATGGTCGCCGGCCCGGGAGAAGAGCATCCGCAGCGAGTTGGAGAGGTTGGTCACCGTACCGACGGACGAGCGGGAGGTGGGTGTCGAGCGCCGCTGCTGCAGGGACACCGCGGGCGGCAGCCCGGTGATCTCCCCGACCTTGGGCGCCCCGACCTGATGGATCAGCCGTCGGGCGTAGGGCGCGACCGACTCGAAGTAGCGCCGCTGGGCCTCCGCGTAGATCGTCCCGAAGGCGAGCGACGACTTCCCGGAGCCGGACACGCCGGTGAAGACCACCAGCTCGTCCCGCGGGATGTCGACGTCGACGCCCTGCAGGTTGTGCTCACGGGCGCCGCGCACCCGGACGTACGGGTCGTGGGGGCTGTGCATCGGACGGACTCCCGGGTGGCAGGGACAAACCCCACGATTCTAGGCCCTGGTCAGCCCGGCGACCGCGGCCAGCCTCCGGTAGGAGTCCAGCAGCGGCCCGCGCTCGTACGTGCTGGTGGTGACCAGCACTTCCTGCGCACCCGTCTCCTTGATCACCGTCTCCAGCTCGTGGGCGACCTGTTCCTCGGTGCCCGCGATGTGGCCGGCCAGCCCCGACTCGTAGAAGCCCCGCTCCTTGGCCGTCATCGTCAGCGCCTCGACGCGCTCGGCGGGCGGCAGGGGCGGGAAGGTGCCGTGGGTGCGGGAGTACGCCATCGACCAGGCCTCGGGGACGAGGAGGCGGCGGGCGTTCTCCGGGGTGTCGGCGACCGCGACCGTGCCGGAGATGACGACGTACGGCTCCCGCGCCCAGGGGGACGGGCGGAACGTCTCCCGATAGTGATCGATGCCGCGCCGCATCTTGTCGCGGTTCCTGAGATCGCCGATGACCATCGGGAGCCCGGCCCGGGCCGCGACCGTGGCACCCTCGCCCATGGCCAGGACGAAGGGCGGCACGGTCAGGCCCTCCGCGGGGCGCGCGTGCACGCCGGTGCGGGACGTGCCCCGGAACCAGCCCAGGAGTTCGTCGAGTTGCGCCGCGAAGTCCTCGGCATCGTCCTTGTCCCGGCCCAGCGCCCGGCGTACGCCGTCCGTGAAGCCGACGGAACGCCCGAGCCCCATGTCGACACGGCCGGGGAAGAGCGACTCCAGGACACCGAACTGCTCGGCCACGACCAGTGGTTGGTGATTCGGCAGCATGACCCCGCCGGTGCCCACCCGGATGGCGCTCGTGGCCGCCGCCACGGCGGCGGCCAGCACCGTCGGCGCCGAACCGGCGACTCCGGGGACCCCGTGGTGCTCCGAGACCCAGATCCGGTGGTACCCGAGCGCTTCCAGCTCCCTCGCCAGCCGGACGGTGTCCCGCAGCGCCTCGGCCGCATCGTGCCCCTCCCGGGTGCGGGAACGGTCGAGCACGGAGAAACGGGTGGCTTCCACGCGGGGTCCCTTCTCCTGATCCGTGGCGTGGCCGCGGCGGCCGCGACTGTCACCGTCTTTGTCATGGCCGCCGCTGTCACGCGGCCGGTCTCCTGCTACAACACTCCTGATCCCTCCTGGCTTCCACGATCGCCCGAACTCGCGATGAGCAACCGCGCCCGCTCGGGCGTACTGAAGGCGGAGGGGAATCAGCCCGGAAAGCCCCTCGTGCCGGAGGTATCTCGCCCGTGACGACCACCAAGGAACCGCCGACGCGGGTGGAACCCCGCGCGGTGGACCAGCCGCAGGGGTGGCAGTTCAGCTCGCCCCTCGTGCTGACCATGCTGCTGCTCCTGGTCATCGTGGCCCAGGGGCCGGTCCGCCGTGCGCTCGGGGCACCGGTGATGCAGAGCTGGATGACGGTGTTCGTGGCGGTCGTCGTCCAGGCGCTGCCCTTCCTCGTCCTCGGCGTGCTGCTGTCCGCGGTCATCGCGGTGTTCGTCCCGCCGTCGTTCTTCGCCCGCGCGCTGCCGCGACGCCCCGCGCTGGCGGTGCCGGTGGCCGGGATGGCGGGCGCGATCCTGCCCGGGTGCGAGTGCGCGTCCGTACCGGTGGCCGGGGCCCTGGTGCGCCGGGGCGTCACCCCCGCGGCTGCGCTCGCGTTCCTGCTGTCCGCTCCGGCGATCAACCCGATCGTGCTGACCGCCACCGCCGTCGCCTTCCCCCGCGAACCGCGGATGGTCCTCGCCCGCTTCGTGGCGAGTCTGCTCGTGGCGTGCGTGATGGGCTGGCTGTGGCAGCGGCTTGGGCGCACGGACTGGATGCGCTCCCCGGCCCGGCCTTCGTACGAGGGCCTCGGCAGGGGAGCCGCGTTCTGGGGGTCCGTACGGCACGACGTGATGCACGCCGGCGGCTTCCTCGTCGTCGGTGCGATGGCCGCGGCGACCCTCAAGGCCGTGGTGCCGGCCGGCTGGCTGAGCGCCGCGGCCGGCAACCCCGTGGTGTCGGTGCTGGCCCTGGCGGTCCTCGCGGTGCTGTTGTCGATCTGTTCGGAGGCAGACGCGTTCGTCGTCGCGTCCCTGTCCCAGTTCTCGCTCACGGCCCGGCTGGCGTTCCTCGTCGTCGGACCGATGATCGACCTGAAGCTGTTCGCCATGCAGGTCGGCACGTTCGGGCGCGGGTTCGCGCTGCGGTTCGCCCCTGCCACCTTCGCGCTGGCCGTCCTGATGTCGGTCCTGGTCGGGGCGGTGCTGCTGTGAACCGGCAGGCACAGGCGGCCGTGCTGTTCCTCCTCGGCGCCGCCGTGCTGCACGCCGCGTTCACCGACCTCTATCTGCGGTACGTGAAGGCGGGGCTGCGGCCGCTGCTCATCCTGGCCGGCATCGCCCTCATCGGGGCCGCCGTCGCCACCGTCTGGTACGAGGTGCGCCGGCCTTCCTCCCGCCCCGAGCAGCCCGGGGAGCGGGAAGAGCCCGGGGGACAGGGGCACTCCGGCGAGCGGCAGGGTTCAGGCGGGTACGGGCTTTCCGGCGGGCAGGACGGAGAATCCGACGGGCAGGGAGACTCCGGCGGGCACTCCGCAGGGCAGTCCGCCGGGCACTCCGGCGGGCACGACGAACACCCCGGCGGGCATGGGGACTCGGGCGAGCACGGGCACTCCCACCGTGAGCCGCGTATCGCCTGGCTGCTCGTGCTGCCCCTGTTCGCGCTCATCCTGGTCGCCCCGCCCGCGCTGGGCTCGTACAGCGCCGTGCGCACCGGTACGGCCCTGCAGGCGCCCTTCGGCTATCCGCCGCTCCCCGCCGGCGATCCCCTCCGGCTCGGCCTCGTCGACTACGCCGGCCGCGCGGCCTACGACCACGGACGCTCCCTCCGGGGCAGGCACGTCGAGATCACCGGGTTCATCGCCCTCGGCGCCGACGGCTCGCCCTATCTGGTGCGCATGGCCCTCAACTGCTGTGCGGCGGACGCCCAGCCCGTCAAGATCGGCCTGTCCGGGCACGTCCCGCCCGTCCTGCAGCCCGACGCCTGGCTGTCCGTCACCGGCACCTACACCGCCCGCCGCACCAAGGACCCGGTCAACGGAGGGGTGATCCCGTACCTCGAGGTCGGCGAGGCCCGGCCGGTGCCGGTTCCCCGCGATCCGTACGACGAGAGCTGGAACAACTGAGCGCAGCGGTGCTTCTAAGGTGGTCGGGTGACGAAGGACAGCAGGCCACTGGCCGTATTCGATCTGGACGGCACGCTCGCCGACACCGCGCACCGGCAGCGGTTCCTGGAGCGCACACCGCGGGACTGGGACGCGTTCTTCGCGGCCGCCCCGGACGATCCGCCGCTGGCCGAGGGCGTGGCGCTGGCGCTGAAGAGCGCCGAGGAGTACGAGGTCGTCTATCTCACCGGCCGTCCCGAGCGCTGCCGGCGGGACACCGTCGACTGGCTCGCCGCCCAGGGACTGCCCGAGGGAACGATCTGGATGCGGCGGAACGACGACCGCAGGCCCGCCCGCCGCACCAAACTGGACATCCTCCGCCGGCTGGCCCGTGACCGTGCGATCCATGTCCTCGTGGATGATGACGAGCTCGTCTGCGAGGACGCCGAGCGGGCCGGATTCACCGTGGTACGGGCCCGCTGGGCGGCGACGTCGGCCGCGCTGAAGGAGGCCCAGGAGGGGGAGGGACGGACCTGACAGGCGGACCGGAAGGCGGACCCGACAGGCCGCGCCGGGTCTCGTCAGTCGCCGTCCTCCAGCCGGAAGCCGACCTTGAGGCCGACCTGGTAGTGCTCGACCTGGCCGTTCTCGATCTGCCCCCTGACCTGGGTGACCTCGAACCAGTCCAGGTTGCGCAGGGTCTGCGAGGCCCGGGCGATCCCGTTGCGGATCGCCTGGTCCACGCTGTCGGGCGACGTGCCGACGATCTCGGTGACCCGGTACGTGTGGTTGGACATGCGGGTGCTCCTCTCCGCCGTGGCGCCTGTGCCACGCGTCACTCCACGGTGCCCCACGGGGCGGCCGTTCGCGAGACGTCGGAGGCCGTCCGCCCTTGACGGGTCCGATTGGTCCATACCAAAATCCAGAACACCCGTACGAGCTGAACGCTCGTCCCCCCACGTCGGGCTCCGCTCCCTTGTCCGCAAGGCAGAAAAGGACCCCTCGTGAAACGTCGTCGTCCCGTCGTCCCGCTGCTCGCTCTCACCCTGGTCTCCGCGGCACTGCTCACCGCGTGCGGAGCGCTGCCGGACGGGGGCGCCGAGCGGCGGACCGTCACCGTCTGGCTGATGAAGGACAGTGCGTCCCGGGAGTTCCTGTCGCGGTTCACCGACGAGTTCGAGCGGACGCACGGGGACCTCAAGCTCGACATCCGCATCCAGGAGTGGACCGGAATCGGCGACAAGGTGCAGACCGCGCTGAAGCGGGGCACGGACGGGACGCCCGACGTCATCGAGGTCGGCAACACGCAGGTTCCCCAGTACGTCGCCGGCGGCGGGCTGCTCGACCTCACCCTGGAGTCGATGCGCGACTGGGGCATGGACGACTGGCTGCCGGGCCTGGCCGAGCCGGGGCAGTACCTCTCCCACCAGTACGGCATCCCGTGGTACGCGGCCAACCGCGTCGTCATCTACCGCAAGGACCTGTTCGCACAGGCCGGCATCAAGAAGCCCCCGAAGACGCGCGACCAGTGGCTCGCCGACTCGCGCAAGCTCAACTCCGCCGGTACCCAGGGCATTTACCTGGCCGGACAGGACTGGTACACCCTGTCCGGGTTCATCTGGGACGAGGGCGGCGAGCTGGCGGACGAGTCCGAGGGGAACTGGGAGGGCGCTCTGCAGACGCCCGCCGCCCTGCGCGGTATGGACTTCTACCGGCGGCTGCAGGCCCTCGGCGAGGGGCCCGCGGACGCCGACGAGGAACACCCGCCGCAGGCAGGGGTGTTCGCCAAGGGGAGCGTGGCGCAGATCGTGGCGGTACCGGGGCTCGCCCAGGCCGTCGTGCAGGCGAACCCCGATCTCAAGGACAAGCTCGGCTTCTTCCCGGTGCCGGGCAGGACGGCCGCCGAACCGGGTGCCGTCTTCACCGGCGGCTCCGACCTCGTGGTGCCCAAGAACACCGACGACCGGCACGGCGCCACCGCCGTCATCGCCGCGCTCGCCGGCGCCAAGTGGCAGAAGGAGCTGGCCCGGACGATGAACTACGTGCCGAACAAGACCACGCTCGCCGGCGCCGTCGCGGGCGAGGAGGGGGTCGCGGCCATGGCGGCAGGCGCCGCACAGGGCCGGGCGACCCCGTCCTCGCCCGAATGGGCGGCTGTCGAGGCGGACAACCCGATCAAGGACTACATGACGAAGGTCCTCACCGGCTCCGACCCGGCGACCGAAGCGGGCCGCGCCTCACGCCGGATCACGAAGGCGCTGGCGGCGGGCGGCGAGTGAACCCCGCCGATCGGCGCCGCGCGCTCGAGCCGCGCTCGGCCGCGGGCCGCACTCGGCCGGTCGGCCGTGCTCGGCAGGCGTCGCTCGCCCGGCGCCGCACCCACCCGGCGTCATGCTCGCCCGGCGTCGAACTCGCCGAGCCGCGCGCCGCCGGCCCCCCGCTCAGCGTGCCACGCTCAGCGACAGGGCGAACCGTCCCGCCTCGTCCGTCCACCAATGCGTCAATTCCAGCCCGGCGGCGGCCAGTTCGCTGCGTACACCCTCCTTGCGGAACTTCGCGGACACCTCGGTGCGCATGTCCTCACCGTCCGCGAAGTCGACCGCGAGATCGAGGGCCGGAATCTTCACCGTCTGCTCCCTGCGTGAGCGCAGCCGCATCTCGATCCACTCGTTCTCGGCGTCCCACAGGGCGACATGGCCGAAGGCGTCGAGGTCGAAGTCCGCGCCGAGCTCACGACTGACCACGCTCAGCACGTTCTTGTTGAACGCGGCGGTCACCCCGGCCGCGTCGTCGTAGGCGTCCACCAGGACCGACGGGTCCTTCACCAGGTCCGTGCCGAGCAGCAGGGCGTCGCCGGGCGCCAGCAGGGAGCGTACGGACGACAGGAACGCTGCTCGCTCGGCGGGCAGCAGATTGCCGATCGTGCCGCCGAGGAAGGCGACGAGGCGCGGCCCGGGTGTGTCCGGCAGGGTGAGACCGCCGGTGAAGTCGGCGATCAGCGCGTGCACGTCGAGATCGGGGCGCTCGGCGACCAGCGCCTGCCCGGCCAGGGTGAGGGCGCTCTCGCTGACGTCGACGGGTACGTACGTGTGCAACTCCCGCAGCGCGTCGAGCAGATGCCGGGTCTTCTCCGACGAGCCGGACCCCAGCTCGACGAGGGTACGGGCGCCGGTGGCCTCGGCGATCTCGTCGGCCCGGGCGATCAGGATCTCCCGCTCGGCACGTGTGGGGTAGTACTCGGGCAGTTCGGTGATCTGCTCGAACAGCTCGCTCCCACGCGCGTCGTAGAACCACTTCGGGGGCAGCGTCTTGGGCGTGCGGGTGAGGCCGTGCGACACGTCGGCACGCAGAGCGGCGTCCGTGGTGTCCTCGGGGAGGGTGCGGGTGAGAAGGAACGGGCTCACGTAGTCGGCTCCTTGGGTGGGACGGATGCCATGTGTTCGTGCGGGTCTTTCAGCGGGGTCAGCAGGACGTCCGTGCGGCTCGCCGCGAGCAGCGTGCGGTCCGGCACCTCCTGCCAGTGCGGGTCGTCGTCGTAGGGCTCGGAGGCCACGACGGTGCGCCGGCCGGGCTCGGCGAGATACCAGAGCGTGTCGCCCCAGGCGGTCGCGGTGATCGTCTCGCCGTTGGTGAGCAGCAGGTTGAGCCGTGAGCCGGGCGCCGCCTCGGCGACCTCGACGACCGTGTCGGCCAGCGCCTGGCTCTCGTCGTCGCCGCCCCGCAGCCGGTTGAGGACCAGCGCCCACACGAGCGCCGAGTCGCAGCGCGCCTCCAGCGACAGCAGGTCGGCCGCCGGCAGCGTCGCGGCGAGCGGGGCGAGGGACCGGGGCCACTTGGCGACGGCCCCGTTGTGGCTGAACAGCCAGCGGCCCGCGGCGAACGGTGCGGCCGCCGCCTCCCCGTCCGCACCGCCCACGGTCGCGTCCCGGACCGCCGCGAGCAGGGCGCCGGAGCGCACCACCCGCGCCAGATCCGCGAAGGACTGGTCTCCCCAGATGGGCCCGGCGCGCCGGTAGCGGCCGGGAACGGCGTCCCCTTCGGCATACCAGCCCACACCGAAACCGTCGGCGTTGACCGTCCCGTACCGCTGTCTGCGAGGCGCCCACGACTGGCGGTACAGACTGTGCGCAGGGGCCACGAGCAGCGTGCCGAGCGACTCCTGAGGCCCCAGATACGCCAAATGACGGCACATCAGGCGGCCCCGTCACGGGCGGTGCGGAACCCGGAGAAGATCTGCCGCCGGATCGGATAGTCCCAGTTGCGGAACGTGCCGCGGCAGGCCACCGGGTCCACGGCGAACGAACCGCCGCGCAGCACCTTGTGCTCCGGCCCGAAGAACACCTCCGAGTACTCCTTGTACGGGAACGGCGCGAAGCCCGGGTACGGCAGGAAGTCGCTCGACGTCCACTCCCACACGTCACCGATCAACTGGCGTACACCGAGCGGCGATTCACCCGCCGGATAGCTGCCGGCCGGCGCCGGGCGCAGATGGCGCTGGCCCAGATTGGCGTGCTCGGGGGTCGGATCGGCGTCTCCCCACGGGTACCGCGTGGAGCGGCCCGAGGCCGGGTCGTGCCGGGCCGCCTTCTCCCACTCGGCCTCGGTGGGCAGTCGCCGGCCCGCCCAGCGCGCGTAGGCGTCGGCCTCGTACCAGCACACGTGCAGCACCGGCTCGTCAGGCGGGACGAGTTCGGTGACGCCGAAGCGCCGCCGCAGCCACTGTCCGCCCTCGCGGCGCCAGTACAGCGGCGCCGTGATCGCGTGGCCGCGGATGTGATCCCAGCCCGCCGGGGTCCACCAGCGCTCGTCGTCGTAGCCGCCGTCCTCGATGAAAGCCTGGTACGCAGCGTTCGTCACCGGGGTGGTGTCGATGTGGAAGGGCGGGATCAGGCGCTGGTGCGCGGGCCGTTCGTTGTCCAGCGACCAGGGTTCGGCCGAGGTGCCCATCGTGAACGGGCCGCCCGGCACGAGGACTTCGGCGGGCCCGCTGAACGGCGGGGCGGCCACCGGGTCCGGCGCGGTCAGGGCGGCGGGCCCCTTGCGCAGCTGATGGGTGATCAGCATCGTTTCGTCGTGCTGCTGTTCGTGCTGGGCGATCATGCCGAAGGCGAAGCCCGCCTCGGTCAGCCGGGAACCCCGGAACGCGGTGCTCTCCAGGACGTCCAGCGCCCGCCCGCGCACGTCGGCGGCGTAACGGCGGGCCTCGTCGGGCGGCAGCAGCGGCAGCGAGGGCCGCTCGGCGCGCGGGTGCTCGAACGCGTCGTACAGCCCGTCGATCTCGGGCCGTATCGCCTCCCGGCCCGCGACCGCGCGCAGCAGCCACAGCTCCTCCTGGTTGCCGATATGGGCGAGGTCCCACACCAGCGGGGACATCAACGGCGAGTGCTGCGCGGTCAGTTCGGGCTCGTCCACACAGGAGGTGAGCAGCGCGGTTCGGTCACGGGCCCTGGTCAGCGCGGCCAGGGCGCGCTCCCGGAGCGCCTCCGGGTCCGTGAGCGATGCGGGGGCGGTCATGTGCGGATGTCCTTCCCGTGGAACTGGCTGAGCAGATCGTCGGCGGGGCAGCGGCCCCGGGCCACATAGCGGTCGATGAACTCCGCCACGGCGTCCTGCACCTCGCGGGTGGCACCGATGCGCGGCAGGGCGTCGGCCGCCGCCGCGAAACAGATGACCGCCGCCTCGTGCAGCTCGGGATCGGTGAGACCGCCGCGCGCGGCCTCGGTCCACAGCGGATTGCAGGGAGCCGGCTGCGACCCCGCGCGCTCCGCCAGCGGCTTGACGGTCCGGTACGCGGTCTCGGCGGCCTCCGCGTCGTCGAACAGCGCGGTGGTCACGGCGAGCGGCACGATCCACCCGTCGTCGCCGGGCTGGGCGTCGATCATCCGGAATTCCAGATGCCCGCGCGGGCGCACGGGCGGGAACAGGGTGGTCAGGTGGTAGTCGAGGTCCGCGCGGTCCGGCGGTGTGCCGGACCGGGTCCACTCCCGGAAGGTCAGGCCCTCGGGCACGTCCCAGGCGCCCTTCGGGGCGCGCACGCACATCACCGGCGCGTCCAGGACGTGCCGGGCCCAGGCGACGCGCGGGTCGCCGCCCAGGGCGGGCGCGCTGGACCGCCCGGGGTCCATCGCCGCCCACAGCGACTGGCGTGTGGAGCGCCAGCCCGTGTGCCGTCCCGCGGCCATGGGGGAGTGCGCGAACGCCGCCACCAGGACCGCGCCCAGCTGGTGCGCCAGCCACCAGCGCCGCCCGTGGCCGAGCGGGCCGGGCTCCTCGTGCCCGGCGTCCAGACACACCTGGACGGAAGCGGAGGAGCACATCATGGCGCGGCCCTCGGGACCCGTGCGGTCGAGGTAGCGCTCCATGGCGTCGTAGCGCGGCTCATGGAGGAAGCGGCTCGGGGGGTTCCAGGGGTCCTGGCCGTATCCGCTGAGGCCGAGATCCGCCTCGCGCAGTACCGCGCGGACGGCGGCGAGGTCCTCGGACACGGACCCGATGCACTCCATCAGGGAGGCGGCGGGAAGGGAGCTGAGCTCCAGCTGGCCGCCCGGTTCGACGGTCAGCGCCGAACGCAGGGGCAGGGTCCGCAGAGTGGCGTAAGCCTCTTCGAGCCTTGCGGGTGTTACTGGGAGCTGCGGCAGCCGCAGCTCGTGGACGAGCCATTCCACTTCGACACCGAGGGTACGGGGCGGTCCGGTCTTGAAGCAGATGCCACGGACCAGTGCTTCCACCTCGGCCTCGGTGACCACGGAGCGGTTCTCCGTACAGTCACTCACCGAATCGGACATGTCGGGATCCTCCTGAGATTCCATCATGCCGCCGACCCGGCTTCGGTGGGCCGGACCGGCATCGCTCGTCCCACCCAAGACCACCCACGCCGGTTCGCACAAGAGTGCAATTCGACGCTTCTGGGGACCGGAGGTCGGTGTTCGCGAGCCCGGGAAACTCTGTTGCGCCGCATGACCAGCATCGCTCACGATGCGTTCATGGGCACGACGGGGGAGATCGCGCAGGGCACGTTCGCGGGGCGTACGGGGGTCGCACAGTGAGCGCGCGCCTGCGCGGTGTCGCGCACCAGACGGAGGAGATCGTCGCGGCCGGTGGGTACCGCGCGTCCGACGGACGCCCGGTGTCGATCGCCGCGGCGGTCGAGGCCGCCCGGGAGGCCACGAGGATGTACGGCCCGGAGCCGGTGGAGATCCCGGCGGCCGACCCTGTGGACACGTTCTTCGAGGTCACGGGCGAGAGCAGCCTGGAGGCCGCCCGCCGCCTCGCGGGCCCGGTGGCCGTGCTGAACTTCGCCTCGGCGCGCAATCCCGGCGGCGGCTATCTGAACGGCGCGCAGGCCCAGGAAGAGGCGCTGTGCCGGGCCTCCGCGCTCTACACCTGTGTGCTGCGGGCCAGGGAGTTCTACGACCACCACCGGGCCCACCGCGACCCGTTCTACACCGACCGTGTCATCCACTCACCCGGGGTACCCGTCTTCCGTGACGACCGGGGACGCCTCCTCGACGAGCCGTACAGCGCCGGATTCCTCACCGCCGCGGCGCCCAACGCCGGAGTCGTCCGGCGTACGGCACCGGAGCGCGCGGCCGAGCTGCCGCACGCCCTCGCCGTACGGGCCGAGCGCGTGCTGGAGACGGCCGCGGCCCACGGGTACCGGCGGCTGGTCCTCGGCGCGTGGGGCTGCGGAGTGTTCCAGAACGATCCGGCGCAGGTCGCCGGTGCCTTTCACGCCCTGCTGGCCGACGGCCGTTTCGCGGGGTCCTTCGAGCACGTGGTCTTCGGGATCCTGGACCGTACGGCGGGATCGGCGACGCGGGCCGCATTCGAGCGTACGTTCGCACCCGAACTCCGTCCCGAACCCGCCTTGCCGTCCCGTCCGTGAGGCGGTCAGCGTCGGCCTACCGCCCGTTCGCGAGGCGGCCAGGGCCGGCCGTACCGCCCGTTCGTGAGGCGGTCAGCGCCAGCCGTACCGCTCCCGCAGCCGGTGGACGACGAGGTTGAACCGCATCCGGTCCAGTGCGCACGCCTCCCGGCGCATCCCGTCCTCGTGGAGGCGCAGGACGCGGTCCACGTCCACCCATGAGTCGCGTCCCGAGCGGTCCCACGGCCCGTTGCCGATCGGCACCCACTCCCGGTCGCCGTTGTGCCGCTTGCTCGACAACTGCACGGCGAGCAGCGTGCCGGCGGCCTCGCGGGCGACGACGAGCACCGGGCGGTCCTTGCCGCGGCCGTCGTTCTCCTCGAAGGGCACCCACGTCCAGACGATCTCGCCCGGGTCGGGGTCGCCGTCGTGCGCGGGTGCGTACTCCGTCCGCACCCGGCCGACCTCGCGAGCCTCGGCCTCGGTGGTCGCCGACGGGCCGTAGCGGCCGGGGACGGGTGCGTCGGTCTCATCGGTCTCATTGGTAAAGGCACTCACGCGAGTCACCGTAGAGCCTGCGGGCCCCCGTCCGCCCGCCGGGTCCGCACGAGCGCGGCTCCGGGTGTACGGAGGTCAACTCCCGTACACCCGAAGCCGCGGTGTCTCAGCGCGTCACCGCATCAGTGGGTCAGCCCTCGTCCTTCTCCACCGGCACCTTCTCGGTGCGCGGCGGCACGAAGCCGTTGAGTCCGGCGGTCCCCTGGGCCGCCGGCCCGTTCTGGTTCATCGAGGCGAGCAACTGGCGGGCGAGGCCGAGGCCCGTGCCGCCCATGGTGAGCGCCTTGGCGAACATGTCGGACATACCTTCGGCGCCGTTGAGGAGCACCATGTGCTCGACGTTGTTGAACGCACTCGCACCCGCCTGGACGATCTCCGGCCAGTTCTCGGCGAGTTGCTGTGCGACCACGGCCTCCTGGTTCTCGGCGAGGGCGGCGGCCCGCGCCTTGATGGCCTCGGCCTCCGCGAGCCCCTTCGCCCGGGTCGACTCGGCGATCGCGAGCCCCTTGGCCTGCTGGCTCGCCGCTTCGGCCTCACCCGTGGCCCGGGTCGCCATCGCGGCGGCCGCACCCCGGGCCTTCGTCGCCTCGGCGTCGGCGAGCGCGGCCGTCTTGACCCGGTTCGCCTCGGCCGCGGCGGCGAGTTCGGTCTCCTTCGCCTTCGCCTGCGCCGCGGAGATCCGCGCGTCGCGGTCCGCCTCGGCCCGCGCCCGTGTCTCGTACGCACTCGCGTCCGCCGGCTTGCGGACGTCCGCCTGGAGCTGCTGTTCACGCCGCTGGGCCTCGAGTTCGGCGACGCGTGTCTCCTGGATGACGACGTCCTGACGGGCGGCGGCATCGGCGAGCGGGCCGGCCTGCAGGGCCTTGGCACCCGCCTTGTCGCGCTCGGCCTGGTAGCCGGCCTGGAGGATCTCGCTGTCCCGGGTCGCCTCGGACATCCGTGCCGCGGCCTGCTGTTCGGCCTCGGTGGCGAGACGATTCGCCTCCGCCTGTGCGATCCGCGCGTCCCGCTGGACGGCGGCGGCGTGCGGCATGGCCAGATTCTTGATGTACCCCGTTGGATCCTCGATCTCGTGGATCTGCAGCGAGTCGACGATCAGTCCCAGCTTCTCCATCTCCGTGCCGCACGCCGCCCGGGTCTGCCCGGTCAGTTTCTCGCGGTCGCGGATCATGTCCTCGACGGTCAACCCGCCGACGATCGACCGCAGATGACCTGCGAACACGTTGTGCACCCGCTCCGCCATCAGCTTCTGCTGATCGAGGAAGCGGCGGCCCGCGTTGGCGATCGACACGAAGTCGTCGCCGACCTTGAAGATGACCACGCCCCGCACCTTGAGCGGAATGCCCTGGTGGGTCACGCAGTCCACGGACAGCTCGGTCTCGTTCAGGTCGAGCGAGAGCTTGCGCACCGCCTGCACACCCGGCAGCACCAGGGTGCCGCGCCCCGTCACGATGCGGAATTCCATGCCTTCTTCAAGGCCTTCGGTCCGATGCTTCGAACCGGAGATGATCAGTGCTTCGTTGGGCTCCGCCACTCGCCACATGAGCTTGAAGACCACAACGATGAAGATCAGTGCGAGGACAATCGTCCCCGCCACGACGCCGACAACCATCGGCATACGCCCCCTTTGCATGGTGCCCTATCGGCACCGAACGAACGGGAGTGTGCTCCTGCGCAGGGCCGGGGTACAGACGCTGACGAATCCTTGTTGCAATCTTGACGCTTACGGTTCTCACCTGGGCCGTCAGGGGCTCAACTGTCGTATGGGCGGGGGGCGGTCACCATCCCGCGACGACCGTCAGCTGTCGTACGCGGCCGACACGTACACCGTGCGGGGCGGCAGGTACTCCACCACCATCACCACCGTGCCCGGCTCGATGCGCTCCTTCGCGGCGGCGGGATACGCGAGGAAGTGCTCGGCGCCGCCCCGGACACGGACGATCACCTCGCCGACGAGCCCGGGCCCGATCGTGCCGGTGACCCGCCCCATCAACCCGATCATCGACGCATCGCCCATGGCCCCAGCGTACGGCCGGAAGACGCTGGTCACCGCGTGTGCGGCGAACTCCGTTACGCCGCTGGGGAATCCGCCACGGCAGCGGGCGGCGGCCACTGCTCGTGCCAGCGCTGGTCCGCCTCCAACTGGGCCGCCAGGGAGACCAGCAGTGCCTCGCTGTGCGCCGGTCCGAGGAGCTGGGCGCCCACCGGGAGGCCGTCGCCGACGAACCCCGCGGGGACGTTGACGCCCGGCCAGCCCAGCACGTTCCACGGCCAGGCGTAGGGACAGGCGGCGACCATGGCGCGGTCGGTGCCGAACCCGTTCAGGTTCACCATGGCGCCGATCCGCGGCGGGGGAGCGGCGGTCGTCGGCGCGAGGAGGACGTCGTACGACGTGAACAGTGCGCCGATGCGCCGGTGCAGGGTGGCCTCCGCCCGGCGGGCGACCCGCAGCGGGGCCCCGCCGAGCAGCCGGCCCAGCCGGGCGGTGTCCCGGGTGCGCCGGTCGAGGAGCTCGGGGAAGGGCACGTTGCGTACGCGCTCGGCGATACCGGCGGTCGCGCGGGGGAGGAACGTGAGCCCGATCTGCCCGTAACGCGGCTCCGCCTCCTCGACGACGTGCCCGAGAGCGGCGAGCCGTTCCGCGAGGGCGACGACCCGGGCCCGTATCCGCGGGTCGAGCCGCGCGGGCAGCGCCGTGAACGGCGGCTTCAGCGAGAGCGCGATCCGCAGCCGGCCGGGATCGCGGCCCACCGCGTCGGAGACGCGCAGCGCCGGCGGGTGGTGCAGATCGCCGGCGTGCTGACCGCTCGCCGCGTCGAGGAGCAGGGCGGCGTCGGCGACCGTGCGGGCGAGCGTCCCGTTGACGGTGATGCCCTGGAACGACTCTGGGCGCGGCCAGGTCGATATCCTGCCGCGCTGCGGCTTGATGCCGACCAGGTGGGTCCAGGCGGCCGGGATCCGGACCGAGCCCGCGCCGTCCGAACCCAGCGCGGCGGGCACCAGGCCCGCCGCCACGGCGGCCGCCGAACCACCCGAGGAACCGCCGGGGGTGTGGTCGCCGTGCCAGGGGTTGCGGGTGGCGCCGAAGGCGGGGCCCTCGGTGAAGGGCCACTGGCCCAGCTCGCAGGTGTTGGTCTTGCCGACGATCACGGCGCCGGCCGCACGCAGCCTGCGCACCGCCTCGCCGTCCTCGGCCTGCACCGGGTACTCACCGCGGCAGCCGAAGGCGGTCGGCTCGCCGGCCACGTCCGTGTCGTCCTTCACGGCCACCGGCACTCCGAGCAGCGGCCGGTGCCCGCCCGCGGCCAGCTCCTTGTCGGCCGCCTCCGCCTCGGCGAGAGCCGCCTCGGCCCGCACCCGGCGGAAGGCGTTCAGGGAGGGCTGGCTCGCCTCGATCCGGGCCAGCGCCCGCTCGACGGCCGCGCGTGAGGTCACCTCCCCGGCGGCGAGGGCCCGAGCGCACTCGGCCAGGCCAGGGGCACGGTCGTCAGCCATCGGGCACCTCCGGTCGCACGGTGTCTACCGCACGGTAACGTCCGGGGGTCCGATGCGATAGCGATGGCGAACTTCCTTTACGGAGGGGCGAGTTCCGTCGCGGAGACCGACCTCCGTCCACTCCGTGGGCCGACCCACGCCGTGCCGCGGGCCGCTCCTCACCCGCGCCGGCAGCACCTTCCGGAGCACCGGTGATCCGCGCCGTGGCACCGGAACTTCCCCCGCACAAAGCGGCGCGCCGGGCTTCTGCAAGGATGCGGTCGTCATGGTGCAGATACCGAAGGACCCCGCCCCGCCGTCGCCCGCACCACGCCCCGTGCCGACGAGTGCCGATGTGGCCCGCCTGGCCGGTGTCTCGCGGGCGACCGTCTCGTACGTCCTGAACAACACCAGTGCCGTCCGGATCAGCGAACCCACCCGTCTCCGTGTCCACGAGGCCGCCAAGGAGCTCGGGTACGTACCGCACGCCGCGGCCCGCAGTCTGCGCGCCGGGCACACCCGGATGGTCCTGATGCCCGCCCCGGACGTGCCCGTGGGGCCGCTCTACAGTCAGTTCCTGAGCGAGTTGCAGTGGGCGCTCGGCCGTCTCGACTACACCGTGGTGCAGTACGGCAGCGTGGGTCTGCACGGCGACGAGGCCGCCCGCGCCTGGGCGGAGCTGCGGCCCGTGGCCGTACTGGTGCCCGGCAGCGATCTCGGCCCCGAGGGGGTGGCCGTCCTCAAGCGCTCCGGCGCCCGGGCCGTCGTCACGCTGGGCACCGAGCGCGTCGAGGGTGCCCACGCGCTGCTCATGGACCACGCCGGGGTCGGGCACAGCGCGGGCGCGCATCTCTACGCCCGAGGCCGGCGCCGTATCGGGGTCGTCATGCCCGAGGAGCCGGGCCTCGACGTCTTCTCCGCGCCCCGTCTCGCAGGGGTACGGCGCGCCCTGCGGGGCACCGACGCCACCGTGACCGAGCTGCCCCTCGCCTACGAGGAGGAGGCCGCGGCCCGACTCGCCGGGCACTGGCGGTCACTGGGCATGGACGCGGTGTTCGCGTACAACGACGAGTACGCCATGCTGCTGATGCGGGCCCTTCAGGACGAGGGCGTCGCCGTTCCGGAGGAGACGGCCGTGATCGGTGCCGACGACCTGATGCTCGGCAGGCTGCTGCGCCCGCGCCTGAGCACGGTCCACATCGAGCTGCCGGCCGGCCGTGACCTCGCGGAGCTGGTCGACCGGGCGGTGCGCGAACCCGGTGCCACACCGGAGGCGCACGAGGTGCTCGGAGCGAGGGTCGTGCACCGCGAATCGAGCTGAACACTGGGGAGGCGCGTCATGCGGACGACGGTCGGCATCATCGGCGGGGGCCCCGCCGGGCTGCTTCTGGCCCGGCTGCTGCACCGGGCGGGAATCGCCTGCGTCGTACTGGAATGCAGGACGCGCGCCTACGTGGAACAGCGCCAGCGAGCCGGAATGCTGGAGCAGGGCACGGTCGACGCGTTGCGTGAGTGCGGCGCCGCCGAGCGGCTGGAGATCGAGGGCCTGGTCCACCACGGCATCGAGCTGCGCTTCGACCGCGAACGCCACCACATCGACTTCCCGGTCCTCACCGGCGGCCGCACGGTCACCATCTACGCGCAGACCGAGCTCGTGAAGGACCTCGTCGCCCTCCAACTCGCGGACGGGCCACCGTTGTTGTTCGAGGCGGAGGCCCTCGCCATCGAGAGGCCGGAGAGCGACTCGCCCCGGGTCCGCTTTGTGCACGAGGGCCAGGAGCAGACCCTGAACTGCGACTACGTGGTGGGCTGTGACGGCTTCCACGGCATCGCGCGCGGCACCTTTCCGGCCGAGCTGAGCCGCACGTACGAGCACGACTACCCGTACTCCTGGCTCGGGATCCTCGCCGATGTGGCCCCGTCCTGCGAGGAGTTGGTCTACGCGCGGGGTGACAGCGGCTTCGCGCTGCACAGCATGCGGTCGCCCTCCGTGTCGCGGCTGTACCTCCAGGTCCCCAACGACACGGATCCCGGTGACTGGCCCGACGACCGGATCTGGGACGAGCTCTCCGCGCGCTTCGCGATCGACGCCGACTGGACGCTGGAGCGCGGCCCCATCACGTCCAAGGCCGTGACGACGATGCGGAGCTACGTCCACGAACCGATGCGCCACGGACGGCTCTTCCTGGCCGGGGACGCCGCCCACATCGTGCCCCCGACGGGCGCCAAGGGGCTCAACCTCGCGGTGTCCGACGTCCGTGTCCTGGCCCGCGGCTTCGTCCAGCTGCATCTCACCGGGTCCAGCCAACTCCTCGACCGCTACGGGGAGTTGTGTCTCAGTCGGGTGTGGCAGGCGACCCGCTTCTCGTACGACATGACCCGGATGCTGCACAAGCAGCCCGACGGGGACGCCTTCGAGGACCGGCTGCAGCTCACCCGGCTGCGCCGGATCACCTCGTCCCGGCCGGCCGCCGCCGAACTGGCCGCGAACTACACGGGACTTCCGCTCGCGCTGTGAGCGGCGACGGGCCCCGGCCGTTCACCCGCCGGGGCCCGTTCGTCGTCGTACGTCCGCCGGTTCCTACTCGCCGGCCTCGGTCTGCTGCGCCTGCTGCTCGGCGACCGACTTGCGGACCTCGTCCATGTCCAGCTTCCGGGCCTGGCCGATGACGTCCTCCAGGGCGGCCTCGGGCAGCGCGCCCGGCTGCGCGAAGACGGCCACCTGGTCGCGGACGATCATGAGCGTGGGGATCGACTGGATCCCGAAGGCCTGCGCCAGCTCCGGCTGCGCCTCGGTGTCGACCTTGCCGAAGACCAGGTCCGGGTTGGCGTCCGCGGCCTTCTCGTAGACCGGGGCGAACTGCCGGCAGGGACCGCACCAGGACGCCCAGAAGTCGATCAGCACGAACTCGTTCTCCGTGACCGTCTGGTCGAAGTTCTCCTTGGTGAGCTCCACGGTGCTGCTCATGACGTCTTTCTCGCTTCCTGCTGTCGGGGCTCGGGCAAGCCGCTCTGCACAACGCCGCTCCACGGTGGCGTATTCCGCGCACGTACCCGTGTGGCCGGCGCGCACACCAGCTACCAGACTGGCCCCATGACGGAAACGGAATCCATCGCTTACGACGTCGTGGTGCTCGGGGCCGGGCCCGTGGGGGAGAACGTGGCCGACCGCACCCGTGCGGCCGGCCTCTCCACCGCGATCGTGGAGAGCGAGCTGGTCGGCGGAGAGTGCTCCTACTGGGCCTGCATGCCCAGCAAGGCCCTGCTGCGCCCGGTCATCGCCCGCGCCGACGCCCGCCGCGTCCCGGGGCTGAGTCAGGCCGTGCAGGGCCCGCTCGACGCGGCCGCGGTGCTCGCCCATCGCGACGAGTTCACGTCCCACTGGAAGGACGACGGCCAGGTCGCCTGGCTGGACGGCATCGGGGCCGACCTCCATCGCGGACAGGGCAGGCTCTCCGGCACGCGCGAGGTGACGGTCGAGGGCCCGGACGGCGAGCGGCGGGTGCTCACGGCCCGGCACGCCGTCGCCGTGTGCACCGGCACCCGCGCAGCCCTCCCCGACCTGCCGGGGCTCGCCCAGGTCAAGCCCTGGACCAGCCGCGAGGCGACCAGCGCGCAGGCCGTGCCCGGCCGGCTGATCGTGGTGGGCGGCGGGGTGGTCGCCGTCGAGATGGCCACCGCCTGGCAGGCCCTGGGCTCGCAGGTCACTCTCCTGGTCCGCGGCAAGGGCGTGCTGCCGCGGATGGAGCCCTTCGCCGGGGAGCTCGTCACCGAGTCGCTGAAGGAGGCGGGCGCGGAGGTGCGGACCGGCACGTCGGTGACCGCCGTGACCCGCGAGGGGCCGACGGTCGTGGCCCTCACCGACACCGGGGACCGCATCGAGACCGACGAGATCCTCTTCGCCACCGGACGGGAGCCCCGCACCGACGATCTGGGCCTCGACACCGTGGGCCTGGAACCCGGTTCGTGGCTGTCGGTCGACGACTCCCTGCGGGTCACGGGCAGCACATGGCTGTACGCCGTGGGCGACGTCAACCACCGCGCGCTCCTGACCCACCAGGGCAAGTACCAGGCCCGGATCGCGGGCGCGGCCATCGCCGCCCGCGCGTCCGGCGTGCCCATCCTGGAGACGGACCCCTGGGGCGCCCACACGGCGACCGCCGACCACGCGGCCGTCCCGCAGGTCGTCTTCACCGACCCGGAGGCCGCGTCCGTCGGCCTCTCCCTCGCCGAGGCGGAGCAGGCGGGCCACCGGGTGCGCGCCGTCGACATCGACCTCTCCAGGATCGCGGGCGCGAGCCTGTACGGCGACGGCTACCGCGGCCAGGCCCGCATGGTCGTCGACATCACCCGCGAGATCCTCCTCGGGGTCACCTTCGTCGGTCCCGGCGTCGGCGAACTGATCCACTCGGCGACCATCGCGGTCGCCGGCGAGGTGCCGATCGGCCGGCTGTGGCACGCGGTGCCGTCGTATCCGACGGTGAGCGAGGTGTGGCTGCGGCTGCTGGAGGCGTACCGGGACGCGTAAGGGGTGCGCCGGGGGCCGCCCACTGGGGCGGCTCCCGACGTCGGCCCGCGGTGGAGCCCGTCAGCCGGGCAGCTCGAAGCCGAGGGCCGTCGCCGCGTGCGCCGGTGTCGGCTGCGCCCACCGCTCCGCCATCGCCTCGTTCGAGGACAGGGAGCGCAGCTCGGCGCGGTCGAGGTAGAGGGTTCCGTCGAGATGGTCGGTCTCGTGCTGGACGATGCGGGCGGGCCAGCCGGTGAAGACCTCGTCGAGCGTACGGCCGTTCTCGTCCTGCCCCAGCAGCCGCACCTGGGCGGCCCGGGCCACCACGGCCTGCCAGCCCGGGACGCTCAGGCAGCCCTCGAAGAACGCGGCCCGGGCGGGGCCGACGGGCTCGTACGACGGATTCACCAGCACCCGGAACGGCTGCGGCTCCCGGCCGCGCGTCAGCCGCACCTCGTCGGGCACCGGCGCCGGGTCCTCGATGACCGCGATCCGCAGGGGTACGCCGACCTGGGGCGCCGCGAGACCGACGCCGGGGGCCGCGTGCATGGTCTCGCGCAGCGCGGCGACGAAGCGGGCCAGCAGCGCCGGGTCCAGCTGACCGTCGAAGGGCTCGGTAACCCGACGCAGTACCGGGTCGCCGGCGGCCACGATCGGCAACGGGCCGTCGTGGGAGAGAAGTTCTTCGACCTGGTCGCTCAGGGGACGGGTCGTGCCGGGGTCACGTTCGGATGCCATCGCGCCAGGATGCCAAGACGGACCCACGCGGTGCGAGGCGGAGCCGGGCGAGCCCCCGCCCTGCCGGTGTGACTCACGTCACGTGCGGCCGCGGGAACTCGACGCCGCCGCGCTCCGACTACTGGACCGCCACGGGCGAACTGCCCTGTCCGCGGCCCGAGTCCGTCCCCACCCCACGGAGAGCCCCGCCAATGTCCATCGCTCCCACGACCCTCGCGGACGCGTCCCCGCCGTCCGACGCCCCGCCCCCTTCCGGAAAGGCCGCGCTGCGCGCACTCGTGCTGCGCCTGCACTTCTACGCCGGAGTGCTCGTCGCCCCCTTCCTGCTGGTCGCCGCTCTGACCGGCTTTCTGTACGCCGCCTCCTTCCAGGCGGAGAAGATCGTGTACGCGCACGAACTGACCGTCCCGGTCGGGGACGGCAAGCTGCCGCTGTCCGAGCAGGTGGCCGCCGCCCGGAAGGTTCACCCGGAGGGTGCGATCTCGGCCGTACGCCCCGCACCGGAGGCGGACGCGACGACCAGGGTGCTGCTGTCCGGGGTGCCGGGCGTGGACGAGGACCACACGCTGGCGGTCTTCGTCGACCCGTACACCGGAAAGGTGCGCGGGGCGCTGGAGCAGTACGGGTCCAGCGGCGCGCTGCCGTTGCGCACCTGGATCGACGATCTGCACGCCAACCTCCAGCTCGGCGAGAGCGGCCGGCTCTACAGCGAGTTCGCCGCGAGCTGGCTGTGGGTGATCGCGGGCGGTGGTCTCGTGCTCTGGTTCGGGCGCCGGCGCGCGCAGCGGAGGGTGCGGGGTGTGAGCGGGCGCCGCCGCACCCTGGGCCTGCACGGCACCGTCGGCGTCTGGACCGCGGCCGGCTTCATCTTCCTCTCGGCGACCGGTCTGACCTGGTCGACCTACGCCGGGGCGAACATCGACGTGCTCAGGACCTCGCTCGGTCAGGCCACGCCGTCGGTCTCGGCGGCGGCCGGAGGGGAGCACGCGGGCCATGGAGACGCGACCGGCGCGGGGGAGCAGGCAGGAAGCGGCACGGAGCACGCGGTGGGCATCGACGAGATCCTCGCGGCCGCCCGGGCCGAGGGCCTCGGTGACCCGGTCGAGATCGTCCCGCCCGCCGACGCCTCGTCCGCGTACGTCGTCAAGCAGGTGCAGCGCAGCTGGCCGGAGAAGCAGGACTCGGTGGCCGTGGATCCGGCGAGCGGCCGGGTCACCGACGAACTCCGGTTCGCCGACTACCCGTTCCTCGCGAAACTGACTCGCTGGGGCATCGACGCCCACACCGGTCTCCTGTTCGGCCTCGTCAACCAGCTCGCCCTGATGGCCCTGGCGCTCTCGCTGGTCCTGCTGATCCTGTGGGGCTACCGCATGTGGTGGCAGCGCGGCCGTGCCTCCGCCTTCGGCCGTCCGATCCCCCGCGGTTCCTGGCAGCAGATCCCCGCGCAGATCCTGGTACCGCTCATGGCCGCCGTCGCCGTCCTCGGCTACTTCGTCCCCCTGCTCGGCATCCCGCTGGCGGCCTTCGTCGCCGTGGACGTGGTCCTGGGCGAGATCGCGTACCGGCGGGGGAAGCGTTCGTACGGGGCCCGCGCGGTGTGACCGGGGGACCTACCCCCGACCGCTGTTCCGGTGCCCGCACGCGAGAGGCCGGGTGCCGGGGCCGGGCGGTCACTTCGGTGACCGGCCCCGGCGCCTACGGCACCCGGCCTCCTCGTACGGAGCGGGGCGCGCCCTTATGAGACGGTCGCCGCCCGGGACGACGACGGCTGCTCGAAGTCACCCGCGAGCGCCGACGCGATCCGCAGATGCGTCTCCGCCTCCGCCGGGCGTCCCTGGCGCTCGAGGGTACGGCCGAGCATCAGCCGGGCGTAGTGCTCCACCGGGTCACGCTCGACGAGCACACGCAACTCGGCCTCCGCGCGCCGCAGTTGGGCGGAGTGGTAGTACGAACGCGCGAGCAGCAGCCGGGGTCCGACCTGCTCCGGCACCTCGGCGACCAGCCCGTCCAGAATCCGCGCGGCAGCCGCGTAGTCCCTGGCGTCGAAGAACATCCGCGCCCGCTCCCAGCGCTCCGCGGCCGTTCCGTGGTCGTAGTACGTCGTGTCCACTGCTGACCTCCTTCGCTGCTCGTAACCGCGGAGGTTTGTTGAAAATTCCATCACCGGGACGGCCGGGCCGAAGGGGTGTCCGCACCCGCGTCTACGCCTTGGCCAGCTCCGCATTGGCCCGCTCCGTGACGAGCGTCAGTACGCGGCCGGCGATCGCCAGGTCCTCGGCCGGAATGCCGGCGTAGAGCCGGGCGGCGATCTCGCTGCCGCCGGCGCGGATCGTCTCGAAGAGCTCCCGCCCGCTCTCCGTGAGCGACACCCGCTCGGGCGTCGGGGCGTCGAGCTGTTTCAGGGCCGTCAACTCGTCGACGGTCTCCCGCGCCGCCGACTCGTCGATCTTCAGCGCGCCGACCAGACGGCTCACGAGCCGGTCGCGATCGACCGTCCCGCCGTTGTCCGAGACGACCCGGAGGGCCACGGACTGGCTGAAGTCGCTTCCGGTGCGGGCCAGCACGGTCTCCAGGACGGCACGGCTCGCATAGTGGGCGAGGCCTATGACCTGGCCGTTGACGAGGGGAGTGGTGGTGGTCATGACTGCTCCTTCGGGTGTGCGTCGTTCTCGGAACGGGCATCGGCCTCGGGCTGTGCGTCGAGGGGCACGTCGAGCAAGGTCAGCAGTTCGCGGCTGAAGGCACTCGTGCGCTCCCCGTCGAGTCCACCGAGCGGTTCGAGCAGCTGGTCGAGAAGACCCTGGACCACTCGGATCGCCCGTCGGGTGACCTCTCGCCCTTCCTTCGTGAGGGACAGCTGGACCGCCCGCGGGTCGGCGGGATCCCGGGTCCGGTCGATGATCCCGGCCGTCTCCAGCGCGCGGGCCAGCTTCGAGACGTACAGCGGTTCGAGCCCGGTGTGATCGGCGAGCCGGCGCTGGCTCGGCCGCCGGCCGGCCCTGTCCATGCCGTACAACGACGCCACCAGCGAGTACTGCGCGTGGGTCAGGCCCAGCGGTGCGACCGCACGGTCGACCGCCACCCGCCACTTCATCGACAGACGCCAGACGAGAAAGCCGGGCGTCGCGCCCTCGGATACCGAACTCATGCCGGAAACAGTACATGGCTACTATATCCATGGCTACTATTTTCCGGCGGGTCCGACCAACGGCGTACGCCGCTCCGACCCCGGTCTTAGGCCTACGGCGATCTGAGCGAAGTGCCCCGCAATGGGCGGGTCGATGGCCTGACGGCAGGTCGCCGACGGGTCTAGGTTGGGCGGCATGAGCAATCTTGATCGCGAGGCGGTGCCCGCACTGTGCGGTGGCCGCGGTTTCGTGGTGGCGGAGCCGGTGCGCGAACTCCTCAGCCCCCGGCGGGTCAAGCTCGGTGAGTCCACCGAGGTCCGCCGTCTGCTGCCCAACCTGGGCCGGCGCATGGTCGGTGCGTGGTGCTTCGTCGATCACTACGGGCCCGACGACATCGCCGACGAGTCCGGCATGCAGGTCCCGCCGCACCCGCACATGGGCCTGCAGACGGTCAGCTGGCTGCATGAGGGCGAGGTGCTGCACCGTGACTCGACCGGCAGCCTGCAGACGATCCGTCCGCGCGAGCTGGGGCTGATGACCTCCGGCCGCGCCATCAGTCACTCCGAGGAGAGCCCCAAGGCGCACGCCCGCCTGCTGCACGGCGCGCAGCTGTGGGTGGCCCTCCCGGACGGCCACCGGCACACCGACCCACGCTTCGAGCACCACGCGGAACTGCCCACGGTCACGGCACCCGGCCTCACCGCCACGCTTCTCCTCGGCAGCGTCGACGGCACGGCCTCGCCCGGGACGACGTACACCCCCATCGTGGGTGCCGACCTCGCCCTGACGAGCGGCGCCGACGTACGACTGCCGCTGGAGCCGGACTTCGAGTACGCCGTGCTCTCCATGTCCGGTGAGGCCCACGTCGACGGCGTACCGCTGCTCCCCGGCTCGATGCTCTACCTCGGCTGCGGACGCACGGAACTCCCCCTGCGCGCCCTCTCGGACGCGGGCCTGATGCTCCTCGGCGGCGAGCCCTTCGAGGAGGAGCTCATCATGTGGTGGAACTTCATCGGGCGGTCCAACGAGGACATCGCACAGGCCCGTTCGGACTGGATGACGGGCTCGCGGTTCGGCGAGGTGGTGGGCTACGACGGAACTCCGCTGCCTGCTCCCGAACTCCCGCCGGTGCCGCTGAAACCGCGCGGAAGGGTGCGCTGACCTGGGGTTACAGATCCGGGTCGGGTCCCTGCCCCGGCCGCCAACAGGCGCCAGGACTCGGCCGCGAGCTCCAGCCTGCGCTTGCGTCCCGGGCGTCGCGCACATCCCTGTGACCATGAGCTCGGAGGACTCCTTTGCTCGGGCCCGTTTCGAAACCGAGCGGCCCTCTTCCACCGTCCTTGTCGCTCGACGGGGTGTGTCCACGTCGCTGGGGGAGCGAGCGGCGACCGGGACGCGGTGGGATCGGGTGCGGGCGGTGTCAGTCGGCTACAGGCTGCTCGGGCTGGGTGTGGTGGCCGCGCAGCGCGAGTGCGACCAGCAGGCAGGCGGCGAGCGCGGCGCAGCCGCAGACCAGGTAGCCGAGCGAGTAGCCGTGTCCCAGGGCCTGCTCGGCGAGCGAGCGGGCCGCGCCCGGGGGAGAGGCGGCCGGGACCGAGTTGACTGCGAGTGGGCCGCCTGCTGAGGCGACCGCGTCGGCGGCGGACTTGGAGGCGGCCGGGAGGGCGGAGTGGGCCAGGTCGGTGTTGAACCTGGCGGCGGCCTGGCTGAGTGCGATGGCGCCGATCACGGCCGGGCCCAGGGTGAAGCCGAAGTCGCGCAGTTGGTTGGTGGTGGCGCTGGCCATGCCTTCCAGCGAGGTGGGCACGGTGTTGACGGCGGTGGCTGTGATCGAGGAGACGGTGAAGGCGAAGCCCACCCCGACCAGGCCGAGCGGCAACACAAGCGACGTGAGTGCGCGGTCGTCGACGGACAGTGTGGCGGCGACGAAGTCGCCTGCGGCGATCAGTATCAGGCCCAGGGCCAGCAGTCCCCGGGCAGGGAGACGTGCCAGCAGGCGGGAGGTGAGCGGGGTCAACAGCAGGGTGAGGCCGTTGAGCAGCAGGAAGGCGACGGAGGTGCGAAGGGGGCTCTGGTGTTGTATCGGTCCGAGCCGGATGCTGGTCGCGTAGGCGGTGCCGAGGAAGCTGAACATGCCGACCACCGCGACGGCAGAGGAGACCGCGAAAGCGCGGTTGGTGAAGAGGTCGAGCCGCAGTAGGGGTGAGGCGGCGCGCTGCTCGGCAATGACGAACAGCGCCAGGAACGCC
This sequence comes from Streptomyces sp. NPDC058371, assembly GCF_042723265.1. NCBI lineage: Bacteria > Bacillati > Actinomycetota > Actinomycetes > Kitasatosporales > Streptomycetaceae > Streptomyces > Streptomyces sp. NPDC058371. The sequence continues at coordinate 804,002 of NZ_JBHXJC010000001.1, forward strand.
GCCGCCAGTACGAAGGCGACAAGGACCGGAGTCGACCCCCAGCCGTCCGTCGGGCCTTGGATGACGGCGTAGAGCAGCGCGAACAGGCCGACGCCGATGGTGATCTGGCCGCCGATGTCGAGCGAACGGCCTTGGGGTGAACTTGAGTCGTGCGCGAGCAGTTGGCTGACGAGCGCGGCGATGAGGGCGAGGATCGCCACCACGACGAAGGACCAGCGCCAGGAGCCGTAATTGCCGGTCAGCCCGCCGAGCACGGGTGCGAGCGCGCCGCCGGTGGACAGGAAAGCCGCCCAGAGCGCTATGACCTTGGCCCGGTCGCCGTGACTGCGGGTGCCGGCCACAACCATGGCGAGCGAGGTGGGGAACAGCGCGGCGGCACCCAGCCCGGCCAGGGCTTGACCGACCCAGAGCATGTGCACGCCGCCGGCAGTGGCGGACACGGTCTCCCCGGCCGCCATCAGCAGCGTGCCGCCGATCAGCAGTCGCTTGCGGCCGAAGAGATCGCCGAGCACGCCGAAGGTCAGCTCCAGAACGCTGATCGGGAGCAGGAAAGCGTCGGATATCCAGGTCAGCTGCGAGCCGATCGGGTGCAGGTGCTCTTGGAACAAGCCGTTGAGGGTGGCCGGGATGGCGACGCCGATCTGAGCCAGGCAGACGACCATGCAGCAGGCGATCAGCGTGCCGGGGACGAGGTGCGTTGGAGCAGTGGCGTCGGAGGACGAGCGGGTACGCGTCGTTGCGGACACAGGGTCTCCTGGGGAGCGGGTGAGCGGGAGTTGAGTGGGCGTCAGCGAGCGATGAGGCGGCCCGCGACGGCGGTTGACCAGGTGGGTGGTGATGTGGAGGTCATAAGGCGGCACGTGCACGCCCTGCCTGACAGCGGAGGTGCGCTACATCCAGCGGGCGGCGGCCCGTTCTGCGTGGTGCTCGGGGCGGCGTGCAGGGTGTCCAGGTCGGCGTCGAGGCTGAGCTCGGTGCCGTGGTTGAGGGCGTCCACCTCGGCGCGGTGCCTGGAGCCGTGCCGCCGCCCTGCCCGGCCCAGACGGTTCTGGGTGGCGTGGTCCGTCAGTTTGAGCTTGTGGCAACTGACGTCGAGGCGGCCCAGGAAGGACCTGCCCATGCTGGGGTGCTTCTTCTCGGGGATGTGGGTGGAGCGTGAAGGTGCCTGAGTGGGAGCGCGGACGGGGCCGAGAATGCCCTGAATGTAGGGCGATATTTTGGCGGCGGTCAATAGGTTGCCCAAGAATAAGATGGATGGGCTCGTCGGCCGACCGCAGAATGTAGCGCTGGAGACGTGTGGTGGTGGGTCGGCCGCCCGAGCGGTGGCGCATGGTCGCGCGTCGGATGAGCGGACGGGCCGCGACGAGTGCGGCTCGCCGCCCGGATTCCGGTCAAGTCACCTCCGCCCATTCGTCGCCAAGGGGTCCCGCCGACGGGGGCGATCAACCTGCCGACGGCCCGACCATGTGCCGGTCGGTCAATACGGCAGTGGCGCCCCGGTGGGACGATTCGCGGATTCAGCCGCCCGTCGGAATGGCGTCCAGGACTCGCTCGGCCTCCGCCCGGGCGGAGGCGGCACAGCGGCGGGCCAGGTCTTGGAAGAGGGCTTCCGCGCGGATGGCCGGCCAGTCCGCAGGGAGGTGCTCGGCAGGCAGGTGCGGGTCGCGCCGGACGAGTTCGAGCCAGTCGGTGTGCAGCAGGAGTTGGCCGGCGAAGGGGTCGCGGACGAAGTCCGGGGGAGGGTCCGCGAGTTCGGCGGCGGTCCAGCGGTCGAGGAAGGCACGGTACTCGGCGGCGATGGCCTTGGTGTCGAAGGCTGACTCCAGCACCTGGGTCACCTCGGTCGGGCCGACTACGGCGCCGCGGAAGACCCGGAGTTGCGCGTCCAGGCCCAGGTCGGCGACGAGTGCCGCGACGTCCACCTCTCCGGGGGCCACCCACAGCCCGCTTTGCAACGGTCCGAAGCCTCCCCAGGTCAGGCGGGAACGCAGATCGTGCCGCTCTCGCCGCCATGCCTCCGGAAGCGAGAAGCCGACCAAGGTCCACTGCCCGTCCCAGTCGCGGTTGACCGCGCCGGTGCGCCAGATCCGGTCGTGCCCGTCCTGGAGGACGGCGGCGGCGCGCGGGGTGAGTGCGAAGTACATCTTCCGGCCCTGGCGGTGCCGCTCCAGCAGACCGCGGTTGACCATGCGGGTGAGCGTGGAGCGGACTGCCTCCTCGGTGATGCCGATCCGGGCGAAGGCGTCGATCACGCAGCTTGAGGAGAGCGCGATGTCGCGGCCGCGGACGTGGATGCCGAAGAAGCTCAGCATCAGCGACTGGGGACGGGGGGCGAGATCGAGGCTGGTCACGGGCACAGCGTAGGCGAGCGCTGGCCGACCGAGAATATTGGGCAGTGTATTGACGAGCGTTATCGATGTGCCTAGCTTTAGTTCATCCCCTCCGCCCAGCCAAGGAGCAGATTCATGGATCTCGCCGGCAAGGTCGCCGTCGTCACCGGAAGCGGCCGAGGGCTAGGCCTCGCCTATGCGAAGGCCATGGCCGCCGCAGGCGCGGCCGTGGTGATCAACGACATGGACGCCGAGGCGGCAGCCGGCGCCGTGAAGGAGATCGAGGCAGCAGGTGGGCGCGCGGTCGCCGCAGTGGCGGCCGTGGGCACGACGGATGCAGCCGAGGCACTGGTGGCCCGGGCCGTGACCGGGTTCGGGCGGTTGGATGTCATGGTCACCAACGCAGGTGTGCTGCGCGACCGGGTGCTGTGGAAAATGACCGACGACGACTTCGACACCGTCGTCCAGGTGCACCTGCGCGGGACCTTCACGTGCGCGCGGGCTGCCGTCAACCGGATGCGCGAGCAGGGCGAGGGCGGACGGATCATCGTGGCCGGCTCGCCGGCCGGGCAGCGCGGCAATTTCGGGCAGACCAACTACGCGGCCGCCAAGGCCGGCATCGCCGCCATGGTGCGTACCTGGGCCATGGAGCTGTCCCGGGCAGGGATCACCGCCAACGCGGTGATCCCTGTCGCAGCCACCGCCATGACGAAGACCATCCCTGCCTTCGCCGCGCACGTCGAGGCGCTGGAGCAGCACGGCACGCCGCTGCCCGACAGCCTGCGCAAGGGCGAGGGCTTCGGCACGACCGAGGACGTCGCCGGTCTGGTCGCCTTTCTCGCCTCGGACGCCGCCCAGCAGGTCACCGGCCAGTGCATCGGTATCGGTGGTGACAAGCTGGCGCTCTGGTCGCACCCCCAGGAGATCTCGGTCGCCTACGCGGACGGAGGCTGGAGCGCTGACGCCATCGCCGCAGCGTGGCCGGTCTCGGTGGGGCGGCGCACGGAGACCTACGGCATCCCCGCCCCGCAGCTGTGAAGGGGCGGCCGGACATGAACATCGACGAACTTGTCGCCATCGACATGCACACCCATGCCGAGGTGTCCTCACGCGGCCAGGGCTCCCTTTCCGGGGAGCTCGACGCCGCCGCCGGGGCGTACTTCAAGGCGGAGCACCGCCGCCCCACCCTCCCCGAGATCGCGGTCTACTACCGCGAGCGGAAGATGGCGTGCGTCGTCTTCACGGTGGACGCGGAAGCCGCCACCGGCACTCCGGCCGTGCCCAACGAGGAAGTCGCCGAGGCCGCCCTGGCCAACCCCGACGTGATCATCCCCTTCGCCAGCGTCGACCCCTACAAGGGGAAGGCGGGAGTGCGGCAGATCCAGCGGCTGGTCCGGGAGTTCGGGGTGCGCGGCTTCAAGTTCCACCCCAACGTCCAGGCCTTCCACCCCAACGACCGGATGGCCTACCCGCTCTACGAGGCCATCGAGGAGGCGGGTGCGATCGCCGTCTTCCACACCGGCCAGACCGGTATCGGCGCGGGCGCCCCCGGCGGCGGCGGGATCCGGCTCAAGTACAGCGACCCGATGCTGGTGGACGATGTGGCCGCGGATTTTCCCGGCATGCCGATCATCCTCGCCCATCCCTCCTTCCCCTGGCAGGACGAGGCGCTGGCGATGGCCACCCACAAGCCGCAGGTCCACATAGACCTGTCCGGCTGGTCGCCGAAGTACTTCCCGCCGCAGCTGGTGCAGTATGCGAACACCCTGCTCAAGGACAAGGTGCTGTTCGGCTCCGACTATCCGTTGCTCAGCCCGGATCGATGGTTCGCCGACTTCGCCGAGTTGCCGATCAAGGACGAGGTCCGTCCGAAGATCCTCAAGGAGAACGCCGCAAGGCTGCTCGGTCTCCGCAAGTGACGCACGACAAGGGAGTCCCGCGTTGCAGAACCAAGGCATCGGCTCCTGGCCCGCCCGCCGGAGCAGGAAGACCCCGCACCGCACCGCCCTGCTCCACGACGAGCGGACCACCAGCTACGCCCGGCTCCACGATCGGGCAACCCGCCTCGCGTACCTGCTGCGCGAGCGCGGTGTCGAGCGCGGGAGCAGGGTCGCCTTCCTCGGGCCCAACCACCCGGCGTTCCTGGAGACGTTGTTTGCCGCCGGCCTGCTGGGAGCGGTCTTCGTACCGCTCAACACCCGCCTTGCCCCGCCCGAACTGCGCCACCAGCTGGCGGATTCCGGGAGCAGGCTGCTGCTGCACGTGCGCCAGAGCGCCGCGACCGCGGCCGAACTGCCAACGGAGAGCCTGGAGGTGGAGGGCGAAGCCTACGAGGCGCTGTTGGCCGCTGCGCCGGCCACCACCCCGGACCTCCCGGTCGGGCCGGACGACCTGTGCATGATCATGTACACCTCGGGAACGACAGGCCGGGCGAAGGGCGCCATGCTCACCCATGGCAACGTTCTGTGGAACAGCCTCAACGTGCTGGTCGACGTGGACCTCACCAGCGAGGAGACCACCCTCGTCAGCGCTCCGCTGTTCCACACCGCCGCCCTCAACATGACCTGCCTGCCCACCCTGCTCAAAGGTGGCACGGTGGTGCTGGAGTCCTCCTTCGACCCCGACCGCACCCTGGAACTGATCGCCCGCCATCGGATCAGCTGCCTGTTCGGGGTCCCGGCCATGTACGACGCCATTGCCGCCACGCCAGGTTGGGCCGAGGCGGATCTGAGCAGCCTGCGCAATCTGCTGTGCGGGGGCGCGCCCGTACCGGCCCGCACCATCCGCCGCTACCTCGACCGGGGCCTCGCCTTCGTCCAGGGCTACGGCATGACCGAGACCGCCCCCGGCGTCCTGCTGCTGGACCGCGCCGACGCGCTCACCCACGCGGGCACAGCCGGCGTGCCGCATTTCTTCACCGACGTACGACTGCTCGACCCGACCGGGGCCCCCGCAGAACGCGGAGTGCCGGGGGAGGTGGTGGTGGCCGGTCCGAACGTCTCACCCGGATACTGGGGCCTGCCCGACGAGACCGCCGCCGCGTTCCGGGACGGTCGCTGGTTCCGCTCCGGCGATCTGGCCACGGTGGACGCCGAGGGCTATGTCCGGTTGGTCGACCGGCTCAAGGACATGATCATCTCCGGTGGCGAGAACATCTACCCCGCCGAGGTCGAGGACGCGCTGCTGGAGCATCCCGCGGTCGCCGAATGCGCTGTATTCGGCGTGCCGAACGAGAAGTGGGGCGAGGTGGGCCGCGCAGTCGTCGTACTGCGCCCCGGCGCGGCAGCGAGCGCCGAGGAACTGCTCGACCATCTGGACGGGCGACTGGCCCGGTACAAGATCCCCGCGTCGGTGGTCTTCACCGACTCACTGCCGCGCAGCGGCGCCGGAAAACTGCTCAAAGGCCCGCTCCGGGCCGCCCACGGGCACAACTGACCACAGCCAGCCGCCACAAGAAGGGCCTTCCCGTGCCTCGTACCGCCCACGGCATCGCCGACCTGCTCAGCCTCACCGGTGCCGATCTCGGTCACAGCTCCTGGCTGGAGATCACCCAGGAGCGGGTGAACACCTTTGCCGACGCCACCGACGACCACCAGTGGATCCACGTCGACGTCGAGCGCGCCAAGCGGGGTCCCTTCGGCGGCCCGATCGCGCATGGCTACCTCACTCTCTCCCTGCTCATCCCGCTCTGGAGCGAATTGCTCGGCGTGCAGGACGTCGGATTGGCAGTCAACTACGGCCTCAACAAAGTGCGCTTCCCCGCGCCGGTTCCCGCCGGCTCCAAGATCCGTGCGCATGGCTCAGTGGCCGCCGTGACCGAGATCAAGGGCGGCGCCGAACTCGTCGTCGACCTCTCTGTGGAGATCGACGGCGGGGCCAAGCCCGCCTGCGTGGCCCAGGCGGTCTACCGCTTCTACTCGTGACGCCGCCGTGAAATGACGGTGCGGCGGTCAGCCCCGGACGTCATTTTCAACCCACTGACGCCACCTCGGTGTTGAGCTACGCGGATCCCCTGACGACCAGACTCGTCGGCAGGATGAGGGGTGTCGGCTCCTCGCCGGCCAGTACCCGCACCAGCATGCGGGTCATCTCGCTGCCGAGGGCCACGATGGGCTGATGGATCGTCGTCAGGGTGGGCTGGGTGTGCTGGGCGGTGCGGACGTCGTTGAACCCGACGACCGCGACGTCCTCGGGGACGGTGCGGCCGCGTTCGCGCAGGACGCGCAGGGCCCCGGCCGCCATGGCGTCCGAGGCGACGAACACCGCGTCCAGGTCCGGGTGTTCGTCTAGCAGGTGGGCGGTCGCCGCGGCGCCCCCCGCCTCGCTGAAGTCGGCGTGGGCCACGCGGTGGTCCTTCAGACCGGCCAGGGCGACCGCCTCGCGGAAGCCCAGGTAGCGGGAGACGCCCGCGTGCATGTCGAGCGGGCCGGTGACGGTGCCGATGGCGCGGCGGCCGGTCGTGATCAGGTACTCCACGGCCTGGCGGGCCCCGCCCCGGTTGTCGGCGTCCACGTACCAGCGCGGGGCCCGGTCCAGGGGGCGGCCGCCGTGCACGACGGGGACGCCGCCCGCTTCGGCCACCTTCGCCAGCGGATCGTTCTCGCGCACGGCCAGCAGCATGACACCGTCGGCACCCTGGGACTGGAGGATGCGGGCGAGCCGGGTACGGCCCCGCTCGGAGGCGGCCAGGACCAGCAGCAGTTCGAGGTCCGTCTCCTCGATGACCGCGTTGACGCCGGTGATCACCTCCGCGAAGAAGAGGTTGGCGAACAGCGCGGGGTCGTCGCTGGAGATCGCCAGCACCACTGCGCCGCGGCGCTGCGAGGCGAGCGAACGGGCCGCCATGTTGGGCACATAGCCCAGCTCGGCCACAGCACTCTCCACTGCCTGCCGCGCCTTGTTGCTGACGTGCCGGTGGTTGTTGATCACACGCGAGACGGTTCCGACGGACACCCCGGCGCGCAGCGCCACCTGGTCGAGCGTCGGGGGCCGTCGGGTCATGTGGGTCTGCTCCTGTTCGGACGGAGGGGGTAGGGGAGTAACGGAGTGGCGAGGAGCAGCACCGTGGGCGCGAACCGCGTCAGGGACCGCCGCGCCGGATGACTTCGGCGTACCAGCGGGCGCTGTCCTTGGGCGTGCGGCGCTGGGTCGCGTAGTCGACGTGCACGATGCCGAAGCGGGGCGTGTAGCCGTAGGACCACTCGAAGTTGTCCAGCAGCGACCACACGAAGTAGCCCTTGAGCGGCACCCCGCGGTCGATCGCCTGGGCGCAGGAGCGGAGATGGCCGTCCAGGTAGGCGATCCGGTCCGGGTCGTGCACCTCGCCGTGCCGCATCACGTCGTCGAAGGCGGCACCGTTCTCCGTGATGTACAGGGGTACGGCCGGATAGTCGTCCTTGAGACGCACGAGGAGATCGAGGAGTCCCTTCTCGTCCACCTCCCATCCCATCGCCGTCCTCGGTCGGCCTCCGTCGGCGATACGGACCAACGGTGAGCCCACATAGGCGGATTCGGCCGGTGCCGCGCTGCCGGCGACCAGCATCGGTGCGTAGTAGTTGATGCCGAGGAAGTCCAGCGGAGTCCCGATCCGCTTCAGGTCGCCGTCGTGGACGTGATCGAAGTCGGTGAGCTCGTCGAGGTCGTCGAGTACATCGTCGGGGTAGGCCCCGCGCAGCAGAGGGTCGAGGAACAGGCGGTTCTGCATGCCGTCGATGCGGCGGGCCGCGTCCAGGTCGGCGGGCTCGGCGCTGAGCGGGGAGACGTGGGTGAGGTTGAGCGTGATGCCGACGTGCGCATCGCCCCGCAGCGCCTCCGCGGCCAGGCCGTGGCCGAGCAGCAGGTGGTGGGCGGCGCGTACGGCGGCGGCTGGTTCGCGGCGGCCGGGGGCGTGGCGGCCCGTGGCGTAGCCGAGGAAGGCCGAACACCACGGCTCGTTGAGGGTGGTCCAGTGGGTGATGCGGTCGCCCAGCGCCTCGTGGGCGAGGGCGGCGTATTCGGCGAACCGCTCGGCGGTGTCCCGGGCGGGCCAGCCGCCGCGGTCCTCCAGCGGCTGGGGCAGGTCCCAGTGGTAGAGGGTGGCCCAGGGCTGGATGCCGTGGTCTAGGAGGGTGTCGGTCAGGCGGCGGTAGAAGTCGAGGCCGCGCTGGTCGGCCGGGCCGGAGCCGGTGGGCTGGATCCGGGGCCAGGCGAGGGAGAACCGGTAGGCGCGCAGGCCGAGTTCGGCCATCAGCGCGATGTCCTCGGGGAAGCGGTGGTAGTGGTCGGCCGCGACGGCTCCCGTGTCGCCGCCCCGGACGGCGCCCGGGGCGGCCGCGAAGGTGTCCCAGATGGAGGGACCCCGGCCGGCCTCGGTGACCGCGCCCTCGATCTGGTAGCTCGATGTGGCGGCGCCCCAGAGGAAGCCGGGATCGAACGTGCTCACTGAGTCGAACCTCCACCTGACCGGCATTCCGAGAGCGATAACAATCGGAATGCTCTCGTCCTTGACCCGTGTATCGATGCTGACCTGGGATGACGCCACAGCTCGGCCGTTACCTGTGCGATGCCTCCAGGAAGGACTGGAAGCGCTTACAGTCGCAGACTAGGAGGGGCCCGGTCGGTCTGTGAAGTGTCCGGACGCAGAAAAGACTCTTGTGTTTGAAGTCTTGACAGCCTTGCCGCCCCCACCCAACATCTGGCACTGACGCCGCACCGAGCCGGGAACCCTGTCATCGAGAAGGGCCCGGTATGTTCCGCAAGACCAGATGGGGCGCGGTCTCCCTCGCACCCGTCCTGACCGTCGCCCTGGCCGCGACGCCCGCGCACGCCGCGGAAACGGCCTACGAGCGGGTACTCAACGGCACGTTCGACACCGTCAAGACCCCGTGGTGGAGCAGCGCCAACACGCCGTCCACCATCGACCTGGGCCGGCTGTGCGCCGACGTCCCCGCGGGGACGGTCAACGTATGGGACTCCATGATCGGCCAGAACGACATCCCATTGGAGGCCGGCCGGCCCTACACGCTCCGCTTCACCGCCTCCGCCACCCGGGACGTCTCCCTGCACGCCGTACTGCAGCTGCCCGCCGCTCCGTTCACGACCACCCTGAACAAGACTGCTGCCGTCACCACCACGCCCAAGACCTTCCAGTTCACCGGCACGTCCACGACCGCGAACCTGCACGCCCAGCTGTCCTTCCAACAGGGCGGCGCCACCCAGCCGTTCACCTTGTGCCTCGACGACGTCTCCCTCACCGGCGGCGCGACACCGCCCGGCGGCGGACGCGACTTCGGCTCGCCCGTGCGCACGAACCAGTACGGCTACGCCGTCCACGGTCCCAAGAAGGGGTCGATCGTCAACTCCTCGACGACGCCCGTGGGTTGGCGCCTTCTCGACGACTCGGGAGCGGTTGTCGAGACCGGACGCACCCACGTCCAGGGCACCGACGCCGCCTCCGGCGACCATGTGCACATCGCCGACTTCAGCTCGGTGCGGAAGGCCGGTACGGGCTACACGCTCGCGGTCGGCGACGCGACCAGCTACCCGTTCGCCATCGCGGACAACCCGTACACGACCCTGCGCAAGGACACGCTCGGCTACTTCTACGACGTCCGCAGCGGCACGCCCATCGAAGCCCGGTACGCCGGCGACGCCTACGCCCGGCCCGCCGGACACGCCGGCGTGGCACCCAACAAGGGCGACATCGACGTGCCCTGCCTGCCAGGCACTTGCGACTACTCCCTGGACGTCCAGGGCGGCTGGTACGACGCCGGCGACCAGGGCAAGTACGTCGTCAACGGCGCACTCGCCGCATGGCAGTTGATGGACTCCTACGAACGCTCCCGGGCCCAGGGCGACACCGCCGGGCTGCGTGACGGACTGCTGAGCATCCCCGAGAACCACAACGGCGTCCCGGACGTACTCGACGAGTCCCGCTGGGAGACGGAGTTCCTGCTGAGCATGCAGGTGCCGGCGGGTGAGCCGCTGGCCGGCATGGTCCACCACAAGATCCACGACCTGGCGTGGACCGCCCTGCCCACCCAGCCCGACCGGGACTCCCAACCCCGTTACCTGCACGCGCCGTCCACGGCCGCCACCCTCAACCTGGCCGCCGCGGGCGCCCAGTGCGCCCGGGTGTGGGCCCGCTACGACGCGGCCTTCGCCCGCACGTGCCTGACCGCGGCCGAGACCGCCTGGAAGGCCGCGCTCGCCCACCCCGACGTGTACGCCCCGAGCAGCGACAGCGTCGGCGGGGGAGCGTACGCCGACACGGACGTGACCGACGAGTTCTCGTGGGCCGCCACCGAGCTCTACGCCACCACGCACGACCGTGCCTACCTGTCCCACATCGACACGGAGATCACGCCCGCCGGGTTCTCCTGGCGGGACACCGGCGCGCTGGCAGACCTCACCGTCGTCCGGCTGCCGAGCCGCTTCCCCGCCCACATGGTCGCCGCCGCACGCAAGCGGGTGCTCGACGTCGCGGACGGATTCGTACGGGACGAGCGGTCGCAGGGCTACCCGAACACCAACCTGCCCACCGACGGCGCCTACGTCTGGGGCTCCAACAGCGTCACCGCGAACAACGCCATGGTCATCGCGACCGCCTACGACATCACCCACCGGCACGTCTATCGCAGCGCCGCGCTGGAGTCGCTGGACTACCTCCTCGGCCGCAACGCCCTGAACCAGTCCTTCGTCACCGGATACGGCACTCAGGACAGCCGCAACCAGCACAACCGGATCTGGGCCCACCAGATCGACCCCAAGCTGCCCAGCCCGCCGCCGGGTTCACTGGCCGGCGGCCCCGACTCCGCGCTCCAGGACCCGGTCGCTCAGCAGAACCTGGTCGGCTGCGCCCCGGCCACCTGCTACATCGACGACATCTACTCGTACTCGACCAACGAGATCGCGATCAACTGGAACTCCGCACTCGCCTGGGTGGCGACCTTCGCCGCCGACTCCGCGCGCTGAACCACCGCCGTGGCCCCGCCCGCGCAGGACGAGCGCGGGCGGGAGCCGAGCCGAGGGGCCCACGGCAGCCCCGCCTCCAGAGATAGGGACTCACCATGCGCTGGAAAGCCCTGCTCAAAACTTCCTCGCTCAAAAGCGTCACGGTCCGAACTGCCCTGATCGGTCTGCTCGTTGTGCCGCTGCCGCTCCTGGCGGCCGGCTCGGCGGCCGCCGCCAGCCCGATCTCCCTCACGAGCGGCTTCTACTCCAACCCCGACTCCGGGCCGGCCGTCTGGGTCCGCAACAACCCCTCCGACGCGCGAGCCGCGCGCATCCAGTCGGCCATCGCGTCCCAGCCGATCGCCCGCTGGTTCGCCGCCGAGAGCGGGGGCATCGGACCGGCCGTCTCCGGCTATGCCGGTGCCGCGGACAGTCACGACAAGCTGCCGGTCCTCGTCGCGTACAACATCCCGCTCCGGGACGCGTGCGGCGGCGAGTCGTCCGGCGGCGCGGCGAGCGTGGCCGCGTACCGCACCTGGATCTCCACCTTCGCGGCCGCCGTGGGCGACCGCCCCGCCGTGGTCGTCATCGAGCCGGACGCCCTGTCGGACTTCAGCTGCCTGACCAGCGCGCAGATCAGCGACCGCCTCGCGATGCTCGCCTACGCCACCCAGATGTTCCAGCAGAAGGCGCCCAACACCTGGGCCTATCTGGATGCCGGACACACCAACTGGGTCGCCCCGGCGACCATGGCGAGCCGGCTGAAGTCCGCGGGCGTGGCCAACGTCCGCGGCTTCTCCCTGAACGTCTCGAACTTCTACACCACGTCGTCCTCGGAGACGTACGGCAACTCGATCAACTCGGCGCTGGGCGGCGGCTCCCACTACGTCGTGGACACCAGTCGCAACGGCAACGGCTCCAACGGCGAGTGGTGCAACCCCGCCGGGCGCAAACTCGGCGTCACCGCACGCGTGGGCGGCGCCGAGGACCTGCTGCTGTGGGTCAAGACGCCGGGCAACTCCGACGGGCAGTGCGGCATCGCGCCGACCGTCCCCGCCGGACAGTTCAGCCCGGCAGTCGCCGTCCGGCTCATCGACGGCACGTGATCGACGCGTACGGCACCTGACTTCGATGTACGGCACCTGATCCCGGGGGGGGGGGGGGGGGGGGACAGGGTTATGGAGGAACCGGGGTGGGGGAGGGGGGGGGGGGGGGGGGGGGGGGGGGGGAGGGGAGGGGGGGGGGGGGGGGGGGGGGGGGGGGGGGGGGGGGGGGGGGGGGGGGGT
>NZ_JBHXJC010000001.1:816557-1209774 GCF_042723265.1 Streptomyces sp. NPDC058371
CTACCAGGCCGCGTTCATGGCGTGTGTCGTCCTCGCGGCGGCGGGGGCGGGCCTTGCCCCCTTCCCTCCTCCCCCGCCCCCCCAACCCCCCCCCCCCCCACGCCGTACCCGCGCGCTCGTCAACTCGGCGGCTCCAGGCGGACGGTGTCCTCGGTGCCGTCGGGCCAGGTGACGGAGGCGAGCGCGGTGCCGTCACTGTCGTAACGGACCTCCAGGCGTACGGCTTCGGCCGCCTCCAACCCCTCGATCGCTCCGGAGAGGCACACCAACGCGGCGTACACCGTGCCCGGTTCGACCTCCGCAGCCGTGGCGAGCCACGGTGTTGCCGAGTGCGGGCCGAAGGCATTGGCGTCCCGTGCGGTGGCGATGCCCGCCTCGTCGAAACCGCACAGCGCGACCACCGTGCTGAACAGGCCGTCCGGGCGGCGCACCCAGGCGCCGGGCCCGGTCCCTTCGTGCGTGAACGGCGGCTCGGCGGCGGCCAGACAGTAGCCGCCGAGCCGCAGTCGCAGCGGTTCCTGAACCGGGCCGTCGACCCGGCTGAGCCGGACCTCCAGCGGGCCGTTCAGCACGGACGCCGTCGTGATCCATGGACCCGTACGGAAGCTCGGTGCGGGGTCGTGGGCGTACGGGGCGGGTACGGGGCCGAGCGGCCAGTGAGCGCGGTGCCGGGAGACGGCGGTGCGCTCACCGAGGTGCAAGCGGGTCAGCGGGCGGCGGTGGGAAGGGCGCCCTTCGGCGTCGAGCAGCGCGATGTGCGAGTCGAGCGGGTCGTTGAGGCTCGCCTCCGTGCTGTCCGGGGCCGCGTGGGAGGCGTAGGCGAGGCGGGCGTACGTCGGGTCGTCCGCCTCCACCTCGACGCCGTCGCCGAAGGCGTGGTCGCTGCCGTGGTTGACGACGCGTACGACACCGTCCGCGGCCGTGCCGGAGACGAGCCAGCCCGGGGCGGTCAGCGTCCGCCGTACGTCCCGGGTCTCGACCGGCAGCGCCTCCTCCTTCTCCGCCCACACCGGGTGCTCGGCGGGCAGCACCAGTCCGGCGAAGCCCTTGCTCGACCAGTACGGCGAGCCGGGGCCGGAGTACGGCTGCCGGATGGCCGGGAACTCCCCGTGCCAGCCCAGCGGTTGGAGCCCGCGCCCGTCGAAGCAGCCCGCTTCGGTGAAGTGCCGCAGCACACCGCTGGCCAGGCGGCGGGTACGGCCCGCCGGCAGCGGAGTGGCGTCGAAGACGGCGCCGGTCCACAGCGGGCAGAGCATCGCGTAGCGGTACGTGAGGGAGCGGCCCTGGTACAGCGGGGCGCCGTCGGCGGCCACGAGGTGCTGGGCGTCGTCGAGGTAGCGGCGCAGCCGGGCGCGGTAGCGGGGGAGCAGGGCGGGGTCCGCGTCGGCGCCCGAGATACGGCAGTACCACAGCGGGTAGTAGTGCATGGCCCAGCCCGAGTAGTAGTCGAAGTGCCGTGACGAGCCGCCCCCGTCGGCGTACCAGCCGTCGCCCGCGTACCACTCCTCCGTCCGCGCGATCGCGTGGTCGATGTCGGGCGCGCTCCACGGGGCGCCGACCGAGCGCAGGAACGCCGAGGTGATCGCCCGGAACCAGACCCAGTTGTTGTCGGGCACGTCGCTGCCGAGCAGGTCCGTCATCCAGGCGACGATCCGTTGGCGTACGCCGTCGTCCAGCCGGTCCCAGATCCACCGTCGCGTCTCGTGCAGCGCGATCGCCACCGACGCGCACTCCACCTTGGCCTGCCCGCACTCGCGCATGGTCGGCCAGCGCTCAGGCGAGTGCGGGTCGGTGCCGGCGGCCAGGCCTTCGGAGTACCACGCGGCGTGGCCGCCCGGGTCGGTGGCTCCGGAGTGGGCCAGGCGGAAGCCGGCGAGCAGGAAAGTGCGGGCGAAGCCTTCGAGTCCGTCGCTGTGCCGACCGGAGCGGCTGGCGGGGCCCGGCAGGTGGAGCAGGGCGTGCCGGTCGGTGGCGTACGGGCGGACGGCGGCCAGTTGCGCGTCGGCCAGCTCCTCCCAGTGCGCACGCGTCCAGCCGGTGTACGGGGAGAGGAGCCGGTCCTCGGATATCAACTGTCGGCCTTTCCGGCGGTGTTGAGGCGGGCGGGGGGCGCCACCGACTGGCGTACGACGACGTGCGAGCCGAGCACCACACGGCGGCTCGCCGGATCGGTGGGGCGACGGTGCAGCGCGAGGCGGGTCGCGGAGCGGCCGAGTTCCTGCTGGGGGACGTGCACCGTGGTCAGCCGCGGGTAGAGGTCCTCGGCGAGCGGGATGTCGTCGAAGCCGACCACGGAGAGGTCGTCGGGGACCGAGCGGCCCAGGTCGCGGGCGGCGGCGATGGTGCCGGCGGCGCTCATGTCGTTGGCGCAGAAGATCGCGGTGGCGTCGGTGTCGGTGAGCAGCCGGCAGGCCGCTTCGTATCCGGACTCGCGTGTCATGTCGCTCTCGGCGACCAGCGCCGGATCGGGCTTGATGCCGTGCGCGCGCAGCGCCCGTTCGTAGCCTTCGAGGCGCTGGCCCGCCACGCTGAACTCGTGCGGGCCCGCCAGGTGGGCCACCCGGGTGTGGCCGGCGGAGATCAGGTGGCTGGTGGCGGCGAAGGCGCCGCTCTCCATGTCGCACTCCACCACGTCCACCGGCGCCTTCGGGCCCCGCCACGTCCGGCCGCAGAGCACCAGGCGGGCACCTGCCCGGTCCATCCCCTCCGCGGCGGCGGTGAGCTGGGCGAGGTGTTCCTCGGTCTCGGCCATGCCGCCGACCAGGATGATCGCCTCCGCGCCGCGCTGGCGCATCAGGTTGATCACCGACAGCTCGCGCTCCGGGACGCCCTGGGTGGAACAGACGAGGCAGACCCGGCCGTCGGCGACGGCCTGCTCCTCCACTCCGGAGGCGATGTTCATGAAGACCGGCGAGGTGATGTCGTTGACCACCATCGCCACCATTCCGGAAGCGGTGCTGAGGGAGCGGGCGTTGGCGTTGACCACGTAGTCGAGGTCGTGCACGGCCTGCATGACGCGCTCATGCGTCGCCGGGGGTGCTGTGTACGCCCCGCTGAGGATCCGCGAGACGGTGGCGACGGACACGCCTGCGCGCGACGCCACGTCACGAATCGTCGCCCGGCCTGCGGAACCCCGACCTTGAGCCATGCTCTGCTTCTCCTCGCGCGGTGGAACAGCCGATGTAAGTAACACCGATGAAAAAGTTACACAACTTGCGAGGGTTTCTCTACGCCCAGGCGGAGGCCGGGATCTTTGGGCTTGCCGCAGTCGTGACAATCGCCCCGTAAAGCCTCGTCGAACCCCTTGACGGCCGCGACACGCACCCTTAACGTCCCGGTTACTGTAAACGGTTCAGTGAACGTTACATGCCGTTCAGCATCCCTCTTCTCCGCCTCGGAGGAACACCAGATGACTTCGTCGAACGTCTCCAGACGCGGCCTGCTGCGTACCGCCGCCTTCGGCGCCGGCACCCTCGCACTGGGCGGCGGCCTGAGCGCATGCGGCTCCGGCTCACCCTCCTCGTCGACGGACGCGCTCACCTACTGGGACTGGTACGTCACCCAAGCCCCCTGGGTCGACAACGAGATAGAACTCTTCGAAAAGGGCCACAGCGGCGTCAGCGTCAAGAAGACCACCCAGCAGAACGCCAAGTACCCGGACCTGGTGGCGCTCGCCAACCGCAGCGGCAACCCGCCGGACGTCTTCATGATTCCGCAGGTACCCAGCGTCGCCGAGCAGGTTGCCAAGGGCTGGCTGCAGCCGCTCGACGAGTGGGCGACGCCCAAGTGGCAGTCACGGTTCCCCGAGGGCACCTTCCTCGAAGGCGCCAACGTCTTCGACGGCAAGGTCTACTCGGCCCCGCTGAAGGGCTCGGGTCCGCTCTACCAGCTCTACATCCACCACGGCGTCTTCAAGTCCGTCGGCCTGACGAACCCGGACGGGAGCGTGAAAATACCGCGGACCTGGGACGACGTGACCAGCGCCGCCCAGACGATCACCAAGAAGAGCGGCGGCAAGTCGTACGGCCTCGGCTTCGGCAACGCCGACGGCATCGGCGTCCTCGCCTGGTGGCTGGACCTGTTCGTGCGCGGCGCCGGCGCACCCGGCGGCGCTCCCACCGGCGCCGCCACCGGCATGGACTACCGCGTCGGCAAGTGGACTTACGGCACCGACCGGGCGTACACCGACTTCCTGGAGCTGTTCGTCGAGTGGAAGAAGCGCGGCTTCTTCCACCCCAACTCCGTCAGCCTCTCCGACGAAGCGGCCCGCGCGTTCTTCGAGCGCGGCAAGTTCGGCATGACCGTCGGGGGCGTGTGGAACCAACCCGAGTGGACCCAGCACAAGTTCACCGACTACAGCCTGGTCACCCTGCCCTCGCCGACCGCGAACCCGAAGGGCTACTACTACGCCGACCCGGTCGGCAACGGCTCCTTCGCCGCGGTCTCGGCCAAGAGCAAGAAGGCGCACGAGGCGTTCCAGTGGCTGGACGCGCTGACGTCCCCCGCCGCCGGGCGCCGCTGGGTGGAGGACCTCAACGGCGTCTCGGCCCACCCCGCGGACAACGACCCGGACGGCATCGACTCCAAGCCCTTCGCCGCCTTCGTCGGCATGACCCAGCAGGTGCTGCGCGGTCCGGTGCCCCTCGTGCGGAACCCGGAGCTGGCCGGCGTCGCCCCCGGCGCGCCCAAGCCGGACATCAGCGATGTGGTGACCGGCATCTACACGGGCCAGATCAAGGACGTGCAGAGCGCGTTGAGCAGCCTGGCCGACAAGAAGTTCCAGCTCCTGTCCGACGCGGTCGCCGCGGTGGCCAAGAAGGGCAAGAAGGTCAGCACGTCCGACTACGTCTTCGCGGACTGGGATCCCACCAAACCGTACACCACGAAGAAGGCGTGAACAGCCGCCATGTCACTCCTCGCCACCCGTCAGCGCCCACGGCCGCCCCGGACCGCACCACCGGTCGCTCCGCGGGCCGGCCTCTGGCACCGAATCCGCGCCGCCAAGTGGTCGTACGCCTATCTGGCCCCCATGGCCGTGCTGTTGCTGGCTTTTGTGATCTACCCGATCTTCGCCTCCTTCGGCTACACCTTCTACCGGTGGAACGGGATCGGCGAACCCGGCGACTACGTGGGCCTCGCCAACTTCCGGCAGATCCTGCACGACCGCATCTTCTGGGGCGCCGTCGAGCACACCTTCGTCTACGCGTTCGTACTCGTCCCGGTGCAACTCGTGCTGGCGTTGGCGCTGGCCCTCGTACTGAACAACCCGAAGCTCAAGTTCGCGCTGTTCTTCCGGACCGTCTACTTCATCCCCGTGGTCACCTCGGCGGCGGTCGTCGGCGTGGTCATCCAGCTCATGCTCGCCAACTTCGGCGATTCGGCGGGCAGTCTGCTCGCCAAGACCGGGATGTCCAACGGGCACATCGACTGGCTCGGCAACCCGCACACCGCCCTGGCCGTGATCATCGCGATCGGCATCTGGCACACCCTCGGCTACAACCTCGTCTACTTCCTCGCCGGACTGCAGACCATCCCGGCCGAGCTGTACGAGGCGGCGAAGCTCGACGGCTGCGGCCCGGTCCAGTCCTTCTTCCGCATCACCATCCCGATGCTGCGCCAAGTCGGCGTCGTCATCGTCGTGTTGGCCTTCATCGGCAGCTTCCAGGTCTTCGACCTGGTGCAGGTCCTCACCGGCGGCGGCCCGTACTTCGCCACCGAGGTCGTCAACACGTACATCTACCACCTGGCCTTCGGCGGTTCCCCGGGCTCCGCCGCCCAGCCCGACATCGGCCTGGCCTCCGCGGCCTCGTTCCTCTACGGACTGCTGCTCATCGTCTTCTCCGCGCTGCAGGTCCTCGCCCTGCGCCAGATCAGCCGACGGCGCGCGGCCGCCAACCAGTGAAGGGGTTTCGTCGATGTCCACCCTGTCCCCGCGTCCGCGGCTGAGCCTGCGCCAGGGCCGGCGCGGCCTGCTCTATCTCGCCCTGCTCGGCGGCGGGCTCATCTGGCTCTACCCGTTCCTGTGGGCGCTGGGCAGCTCGCTGAAGAGCACCGACGGCTTCTTCTCCGGCGGGCTGAACCCGATCCCGTCCGAGTTGCACTGGTCCAACTACAGCGAGGCCTGGACGCAGGCGGACTTCAGCCGGTTCTTCGTCAACACGGTCCTCTTCGCGACCGGCACCGTCATCGTGACGCTGCTCGCCACGTCCATGGCCGGCTACGTCCTGGCCCGTACCGACTTCCCCGGCAAGAAGCTCTGGCTGGGCCTGGTCGGAGTGACGCTCTTCCTGCCGCACGGCTACACGATCATCCCGGTCTTCGACCTCATCCAGCGGCTCCATCTCCTCAACACCCTCTGGTCGGTGGTCATCGTCCAGTCGGCGGGCGGGATGGTCTTCGGCACCTTCCTCTTCATGGGCTACTTCACGACGATCGACCGGGGTCTGGAGGACGCGGCGCGCGTGGACGGGGCGAGCTTCCACCAGATCTTCTGGCGGATCATGCTGCCGCTGTCCGGGCCGATGCTGGCGACCGTGGGCCTGTTCGCCTGCATCAACGCCTGGAACAGCTTCTTCATCCCCCTGGTCTTCACCCTCTCCCACCCCGAGCTGCACACGCTGTCGGTGGGCATGTTCAACTTCATCGGCCAGAACTCCACCGCATGGACCCTGGTGTGTGCGGGGTCGGTCATCACCCTGCTCCCCATTGTCCTGATCTTCATCGTGCTGCAGCGGTTCTTCATCAACGGGTTGGCCGGGGCGGTCAAGCAGTAGTGGGCAGCAGCAGCCGGTCGGGTCGTCGAGCCGGTGGAGGTGCCGCCCCCTGTCCATGCCGGTCTCGCGGAGAGAGTCCACCGGGCCCGCCCGCACGGCGGTTGTCGTACGGGCGGGCCCGGGGCCGGGAGGGCTCCGGGGGAGTCACTCAAGGGGGCCGAGTTGCCGGGCGTTGTCGAGGGCCGCGCCGTTCATCGCGAAGGCGGCCGACAGTGACTGGACGGAGCGGAAGACGTCGACGGTCTGCTCGTCGTCGTAGGTGACCTGGAACTCCGAGGCCAGTGACAGCCAGGTGGTCGGAGTCACTCCCAGCTGGAGCAGCCGGAGCAGCGCCGTGTCGTGTCCGATCCGGGTCTGCCCGGCGACCGCGTCGGCGACGATGGTGACCCCGTAACCGCGGCGCAGAGCGCTCAGCGTGGTGTGCTGCACGCAGCCCTCGGTGGTCAGACCACCGATCACCAGATGACGTACGCCGGTGGCCTCGATCGCCGCCTCGAAGCCGGGGTGGCCGAAGGCGTCGAAGGTGCCTCCCCGGTGCACCAGCGGGTGGTCGCCGATCTCCTCGGCGAGCTGCGGGTACAGCGTGCCGCGCGGGTCCTTCTCGGGGCCGAGGGAGACGACGAGCGGGATTCCGTATCCCAGCGCCATCCGTGCCAGCGCGACCCCGCCCGTGATGTTCTCGGTGAGTGGGTGGGAGTTGATCAGGTTGGCGTACCCGGTGACGTAGTCGATGAGCACGATCGCCGTGTTCTGCGGCGTCCGTTGTTCGATCTGCATGGCTGCTCCGTGAGTCAGTGGGAAAGGCGGGGCGCCGTGCCGAGCAGGCGGCCGAACACCTCGTCCAGTACGGCGCCCGGCGACCGGTCCGCCTCCAGGCTCGCCGCGCGGAAGGCGACATGTCCGTCCGGGCGGACCACGACCACGCCGGTGTCGCCGAGGCCGTACAGCTCGGCCCAGGAGCCGCCGGGGTCGGTGTAGTCCCCGCCCGCCCCGATGGTGAACCCGCCGATCTCGGTGCCGTGCGCCGCGGCCACCTCGCGGGCCGCGTCCACCCAGGCCCGGCCGGCGGCCGGCGCCAGCACGACGAAGCGGGTGTGCGGCGGGTCGATGGTGGAGACGCGCCCGCCGGTCGGGCTTTCGAGCCATACGTGCGGCGCGTGCGCGCCGGGGTGGGCGGTGGGGCGGTAGTCGGAGACCGTCGACGCCACCAGCGGCGAGCCGTCCGTGATCACCGCGCCGGATTCGTACACCGCGCCGAACTGCTGGCCGAGGGACCAGTACTGCTCCTCCTGGCCGGGGATCGCGTCGGCGATCTGCTGCCGTATCCCGCCGCCCTCCGGCCGCTCGATGTCGGCCGGCGACTCGGGGTCGGCCATGATCCAGCCGACCTCGGCCGATTTGACCGCGGCGTTTATCGCAGCAACCCGAGCGCGGTGATGACCGACCCGGCCCAGACCGGCCGGCCCCACGTCAGCAGGAACTCGCCGAGCAGACTCAGCAGCAGGCTGCGCGCGCTCTCGGGCTTCAGCAGCCGTCGCTCGGGCCGTTGGCCGGCCGCGGCCACCATTTCCGAGCGGGCCCTGATCACCCCGGGCGCACCGGCCCCGTCCAGGCGCTCACCCAACCGACCCACCGTCCTCACGCCTGACTCCCGAGAGCGGAAGCGTATCGGTTGGTCCGCGTGGGGACGGGAGCGTGGATTTCGTGCGGTTCGGGGCAGGCAGCCCGCTGAGGGCCCCACCGACCGGGATGCCTCCGGCACGGGAGGGGCGGGCGCCGGCCCGACGGATGGGGCGCCCCCAGAGGCCGTGCGTGCCGACGACGGGCATGGTGGAGGGGTGATCCTTCTGGCAGCGATGTTCGCCGTCATGGGGGCCGCCAGCAACGCCGTGGGCACGGCGTTCCAGCGCAAGGCGGCGTCCACCGTCGCGCGCGGCGGCGGTCTGCGGCTGCTGCTCGACCTGGCGCGGCGCCCGGCCTGGCTGATCGGCATCGCCGGCGTCGTGGGCGCCGCGGTGTTCCAGGCGCTGGCGCTGGTGAACGGACCGCTCGCGCTGGTGCAGCCCCTGTTCATCCTGGAGCTCCCCTTCGCCCTGCTGATCGCCATTCCGCTGCTGCACCGACGGCTGCCGCGCGCGGGCTGGTGGGCCGTCGCCGGGGTGGTCGGCGGGCTCGCCCTGGTCCTCGCGTCGGCGGCTCCCAGCGGGGCCCGCGACCAGGCGAGCATGGTGCGGTGGATCCCGGTGCTGGTGCTGTGCCTGGGCGCGGTGGCCGTGGCGGTCGCGCTCGCCCGTCCGGGCCGCCCGCCCCTCTTCCGGGCCGCCGTCCTGGGGTCGGCGTCCGCCGTCAGCAATGCCCTGACCGCCGCGCTGCTGAAGTCGGCGACGGGCACCCTCGCGCACAGCGGTTTCGACGCGTTCCTCGGGGTGTGGCAGACGTACGGGTTCGCACTGACCGGCGTCGGCGCCATCCTCCTGCTGGAGAACGCGCTTCAGGCGGGTTCCCTCGCGGCGTCGCAGCCCGCGCTGACCATCGGTGACGCGACGGTCAGCCTACTGCTGGGCATGAGCCTGTTCGGGGAGACCATCCGTACCGGCTGGTGGCTGGTGCCGGAGGCGATCGGGGCGGGCCTGATCCTCTGGGGCGTGCTGCGGCTGACCCACGTGGTGCCCCATATGCGGGAAGTGGCGGGCTGAGGGCATCCGCACAGTCCCGCACGTGGCGCACCGGGGGTGTGAGCTGAGCCGCCCGGGGATACTCGCACCGGCATGGCGCCGATTCCGAAGAGTCACGACAAGGACCAGGGCGAGCCGGAGCAGTACGGACCCGGCCCTGAGGTCGAGCGCGAGGCGCCGGACTCGCCCACGGAGCTGACGAAGCAGTCCTGGTGGGCCGCCCTGCGCGGCACGCTGCGGGAGTTCCAGGACGACGAGCTGACCGACCGGGCGGCCGCCCTGACCTACTACGGCGTGCTGTCGCTCTTCCCGGCCCTGCTTGTGCTCGTGTCCCTGCTCGGCATCGTGGGCGAGTCGGCCACCGACAAGGTCCTGGACAACCTGAAACAGCTCGCCCCGGGCTCCGCGCGGGACATCATCACGCGGGCCGTCGACCAGCTGCAGGGCAACGGCGGCACCGGCTCGCTCATGGCCGTCCTCGGTCTGGTCCTGGCCGTCTGGTCGGCCTCGGGCTACGTCGCCGCGTTCATCCGGACCGCCAACGCCGTCTACGACATGCCCGAAGGGCGTCCGGTGTGGAAGATCCTCCCGGTGCGGGTCGGGGTGACCGTGGTGCTCATGGTGCTCGCCGTGATCAGCGCGCTGATCGTGGTCTTCACGGGCGGTCTGGCCCGTCAGGCGGGTGCCGCTCTGGGCATCGGGGACACGGCCCTGACGGTGTGGTCGATCGCCAAGTGGCCCGTCCTCGTCGTCCTGGTCACACTCATGATCGCGCTCCTGTACTGGGCCACCCCCAACGCCAAGGTCCGCGGCTTCCGGTGGATCACGCCGGGCAGTTTCCTGGCCCTGGTCCTCTGGATGATCGCCTCCGCCGGCTTCGCGGTCTACGTCGCCAACTTCGCCTCGTACAACAAGACCTACGGCACCATGGCGGGCGTGATCGTGTTCCTGGTCTGGCTGTGGATCACCAACCTGGCGATCCTGCTGGGCCTGGAGTTCGACGCGGAGACCGTGCGGCAGCGCGCGGTCGCCGGGGGCCATCCGCCGGAGCAGGAGCCGTACGCCGAACCGCGTGACACGACGAAGTGGGACGAGCAGGACCGGCGCCGGGTGGAGGACACCTGAGCGCCCGCCGACGCGCCAGGGGTGCGCCGGGGTTCAGTCGCCCACGGCGCGGCAGGGGCGACTGAGGACGCGCATGCTGCGGGCTTCCAGAGTCAGCCGTACGCCTGCCTTGAACTCCGTCTCGTCCGAGTCCTCGCCCAGCGGGTCCGCCGTGTCGGCCACGACCCGCCACAGCTCGCCGAAGGCCGAGGGCGGCAGCCGGAACTCCACCGGCTCGTGCCAGGCGTTGAACAGGACGAGGAACGAGTCGTCGCTCAACCGCTCGCCCTCCGGCCCGCGTTCGCCGATCTCGTCACCGCACAGATAGACTCCCAGCGCGTGGGCGTCGCCGCGCTGCCAGTCCCCGTCCGCCATGATGTCCGCGTCGGGCCGCAGCCACACCACGTCCGCGCGCTCGGGCGGAGTGCCCTCCGCCGGCCCGCGCAGAAAGCGGCGCCTGCGCAGCACGGGATGCTCGCGGCGCAGCGCCACGATCCTTTGGGCATAGGCGAGCAGACCACGGCGTTCCTCGTCCAGGTCCCAGTTCATCCAGGAGAGTTCGCTGTCCTGGCAGTAGGCGTTGTTGTTGCCGTCCTGGGTGCGGCCGAGCTCGTCGCCGTGGGCGATCATCGG
Organism: Streptomyces sp. NPDC058371; assembly: GCF_042723265.1. Classification (NCBI taxonomy): domain Bacteria; kingdom Bacillati; phylum Actinomycetota; class Actinomycetes; order Kitasatosporales; family Streptomycetaceae; genus Streptomyces; species Streptomyces sp. NPDC058371. The sequence continues at coordinate 827,743 of NZ_JBHXJC010000001.1, forward strand.
TACGCCCTGCGACAGCAGCAGCGTGGTCAGCAGGTTGCGTTGCTGGCGGGCGCGCAACCGCAGGATCTCCGCGTCGTCGGTCGGTCCCTCGGCACCGCAGTTGAAGGAGCGGTTGTCGCTCTCTCCGTCGTGGCCGTCCTCACCGTTCGCCTCGTTGTGGCGGTCGTTGTACGAGACGAGGTCCCGGAGGGTGAAACCGTCGTGCGCGACAACGAAGTTGACGCCCGCGCGCGGTCGGCGCCGGTCGCGCTGGTACAGGTCGGAGGAGCCGAGCAGACGCCCGGCCAGTTCGGCGACGGTGTGGTCGTCGCCCCGCCAGAAGCCCCGCACGGTGTCGCGGTACCGGCCGTTCCATTCGCTCCACAGCGCGGGGAAGTTGCCGACCTGGTAGCCGCCGTCACCGATGTCCCAGGGCTCGGCGATCAGCTTGACGCGGCTGATCACCGGGTCCTGCTGGACCACGTCGAAGAACGCGGACAGCCGGTCGACCTCGTGGAACTGGCGCGCCAGGGTCGCCGCGAGGTCGAAACGGAAGCCGTCGACATGCATCTCGGTGACCCAGTACCGCAGCGAATCCATGATCAGTTGAAGGACGTTGGGATGGCGCATCAGCAGGCTGTTGCCGGTCCCGGTGGTGTCGAAGTAGTGCGCCGGATCGTCGTCCACGAGCCGGTAGTAGGAGGGGTTGTCGATACCGCGGAACGACAGGGTCGGCCCGTTCTCGTTGCCCTCGGCGGTGTGGTTGTAGACGACGTCGAGGATGACCTCGATGCCCGCCCGGTGCAGCGCCTTGACCATCGACTTGAACTCGTCGACCTGGCCGCCGCGGCTGCCGGCCGAGGAGTAGGCGTTGTGCGGGGCGAAGAAGCCGATGGTGTTGTAACCCCAGTAGTTCGACAGGCCCTTGTCCGTGAGGAAGCCGTCCTGGGTGAACTGGTGCACCGGCATCAGCTCCAGTGCCGTGACACCGAGCTGTAGCAGATGGTCCACGACGGCCGGGTGCGCCAGACCCGCGTAGGTGCCGCGGATCTCCTCGGGCACGTCCGGGTGCAGCCGGGTCATTCCCCTGACGTGGGCCTCGTAGATCACCGACTGGTGATACGGCCGCTCGGGTGACCGGTCGCCCTCCCAGTCGTAGCGACGGTCGGTGACGACGCCCAGCGCGACATGGCCCAGGCTGTCGCGTTCGTCGGGCCGGCCGGGATCGTCGGGGCGGTGCCCGGTCAGCGAGGGGTCACCGTCGATCTGACCGTCCACGGCGGTGGCGTACGGGTCGAGGAGCAGCTTCGCCGGGTTGCAGCGCAGACCCTCGGCGGGTCGCCAGGGGCCGTGGACGCGGTAGCCGTAGCGCTGACCTGGACCCACGTCCGGCAGGTAGCCGTGCCAGACCCCGCCGTCGGCCTCCGGCAGCGTGATCCGCCGCTCGTGGCCTGCGTCGTCGATCAGACAGAGTTCCACCCTCTCGGCGCACTCCGAGAACAGGGCGAAGTTCGTGCCGGAGCCGTCGTAGGAGGCGCCGAGCGGATAGGGGCGTCCTGACCATGTCTGCATGAACCGCAGCCAATCACGCGGCCGTTCCTCCTGCGCGTCGGCGGACGACCACCCGGACGCGGCCGGTGCGGCGGTCGTCGCGCCGCCGATCGCGGTGCCGATCGCCCGCGCGGGCGGCTGAATCCGCCGAGCCTGGGGAGAAGGTAGTCCGGGCCGTGTCCGCCGGCGGGCGGCCCGCGCGCCGCCGCCGGACGAACGAAAGAGGAGACGCACGCCATGGGCACCGCTGTGCACGTCCCGCAGACCCGGGACATGATCGGGGACGAGCTCTCCGGCGACGAGGCGCTGACCGCGCTGCGCCACTACGGAGGGCGCCGGCTTCTCGTCGACGCGTTCTCCCGCTTCCGCTACGCGGACGGCTTCACCAACGCACGCTCGCTCGGCTTCCAAGTGGTCCTGGGCATGGTGCCGTTCACCATCGCCCTGGTCGGCGTGGCCACCACCGTGCACACCGAGAGCGTCGGCCGGATCATCGAGCTCACCCTCAGCCGTATCGTGCCCGGCGCCAGTGCCGACCTCGTCGAGGACGCGCTGGCGGGGACGGAGCGCAGCGCCGGCGCCGGGATCTGGAACGCCGTCGCCATGTGGGTGGGCCTCGGATTCGCGGTGCTCAACCTGGCCTCGGCGATGGGGCAGGTCGAACGCGGGGCCAACCGGATCTACGGCATCGAGCGCGACCGGCCGTTCCTGCTGAAGTACGGCCGGTCCCTGCTGCTCGCCCTCGCCGCCGGTATGCCCATGGTCCTGGGGTTCCTCGTCCTCGTCGCGGGGGAGGCCGTGGGTGACTCGGTGGTGGATGCGCTGGGGTGGTCCAGCGACGCGCTCGACTGGTGGGGCGCGCTCCGGATACCGCTGGGCGTGGCGCTCGCCTGGATCGCCTCGGCGGTGATCTTCCGCTGGGCCCCTCGCCGGGACCAACCCGGCTACACCTGGCTCGCGTTCGGCTCGGCCGTCCATCTGGTCCTGTGGGTCGTGGCCACCTGGCTGCTCGCCCTCTACGTCGCCGAGAGCGGTTCCTTCGGTGCCGTGTACGGCCCCCTGACCGCGTTCGTCGCCCTGCTGCTGTGGGCCAACCTGACCGGGGTCGCGCTCTTCCTCGGCATCGCGTTCGCCGCCCAGCTCGAGGCGGCCCGCGCCGGAATCACCGAGGCCGTGCGACCGGACCCCGGCCCGGGCCCGTGATCCCCGCGCGCGACGGCACGACGTGAGGAGGCCCCGGCCGGGCCCCCCCCCCCTTTCTTCCCTCCGCCTCCGTGGCTACGGGCTCCTGGCCTCAGGTGTCCTGCGGGATGCGCCGCTCCGTGCGGTGGTCGTAGTACGCCCACGCGCTCACCGCCACCACGGCGCTGAGCACGACGGCCACCACGCGCAGCACACCGGACGTGGTGTAGGCGACCAGGCCTACGACTGCTCCTCCGCCGAACATGATCAGGAGGCTGACGAAGTACTTCGGAGCCGGCTGACGGTCCTCGCGGTCCTTGAGGTCGTGCAGGGCGTCACTGGCCGGATGCCTGGAACCGCGCCGGGCGCGTGCCCGGTACTGCAGCCAGAAGCTGATCAGGACGTACAGCGCGAGCGCGGCCAGCGCCCACAGCCACGCCTCGGGATCGGCAGTCGATCCACGTGCCAGATACATGACACTTCTCCTCCCCATCGGCGTCCGTATGCCCCGGAACGCTCACGGCAGGCGCACACGGCCGTCATGGATACGTCCTGTCCGGCTCGGAGTCCTTACGGGTCGCTCTCCGGCTGCGGGGTGAGGACCAGCATCGTCACGTCGTCACGCACCGTGGTGCAGAACCGTACGAGGTCCTCCCACACCCGGTCGGTGAGGGCCGCCGACTCCTCGTCGCCGAACTTGACCAGGCGTTCGGGCAGGGGATAAAAGGCGCCGCTCCGGTTCCGGCCCTCGGTCACTCCGTCGGAGGCCAGGAACAGCCGGTCGCCGTGCCGCAGCGGGACGGTGCGCTCCTTCGGCGGAGAGACGTCGAAGAGGCCGAGGCCGATGGGGGCGCCCGGCTCGACCTCGAGTTCGATGACCTCGCCGTCCCGCATCAGCAGGGGAGGCGGGTGCCCGCAGGACACGATCCGCACCGTGGCGGCATCCCTGGAGAACTCCATGAGCAGGGCGGTCGCGAACAGCTCGGCGTGCTCGGTCGCGCTCGAGTCCACGACCAGTCTGCGTTCGAGCCGGGCGGCCGCCGCCTCCAGGTTCCGTTCGTCGAGCACCGCCTCCCGGAACGCCCCGAGCAGCGAGGCGACCGTACCGACGGCCGAGAGCCCGTGCCCCTGTACGTCCCCCATCACGGCCCGTACGCCGCAGGGGCCGGCGCGCACCTCGAAGAAGTCCCCACCGACCAGCGTGCCGCGCTGGGCCGCCCGGTACAGGCCGGCGCAGCGCACCGGTCCGATCCGCTCGGGCAGGGGTGGCAGGACGGCGAGCTGGGCGGCCTCCGCGACGGTGCGCACCGAGACCAGGTGGGCGTCGCGCCGGCTGCGTACCAGGGACACGAAGACGCTCAGGGCCGCGACGAAGGCGATGGTCAGCAGGTCGGTGTTGCCGGGGTGGTTCAGGTGCAGCGCCGGGAGGTTCAGCAGGACGACGACGACACAGCCGAAGGCCGCGGTCGCCAGGGGCCCGTACGAGAGCACGGCCAGCGACGGAATGGCACCCAGCAGGAAGCCGATGTCCAGCGGCCGGTGGCTGACGAGCTCCGCGACGCAGACCCCCGCCAGCAGGAGGACGGGGAGTCCGCGCACCCAGCGTGGCGGCGGCGCGCCGCGCAGCCAGCCCCGCTCCTCGCCGTCCCGGCGCCGGGACACGGTCACGCCCATGAACACTCCTCCTGAGTCACCACGCTCCTCCGTCCGGGCGAGCGGCGCACTCCGGCCGCTGCCCGCCGCGAGACCGGGCGCCGCTCCCGGTGAGACGCAGCCGGGGCCCGGTCCTGCGGACGGAGGCGGCCGGCGTTCGGACGGCAGGGACGGGCGTGGACGTCCACCACTACCGGCCGGCGCACCGCCCCGCGGGGACGCGGGCCTCGACCGGGGCGCGTGTCGGCGGCGCGCACGCCAGGTCGGCCGGCGTGGCGTCAACTCCGCGAGAGGGGCGCACCCCGTGACTGCCGACGTGGCGTCAACTGCGCCGGGGCCGCGGGCCCGGCGCTCTGCGTACCGAGAACGGAGTGCCGGGGCCACGGGACCGGTGCTCTCCGTGCCGAGAACGGCACGGACTCACGCGCCACCGCACGCCTGCGGCAATTGTGAACTTTGTCTGATTAGCATTCAGGAGCCCGCTGCCCATGGCGTTCACCCACGGATCTCATGGGGCCTTGTGCACCCACCGAGAGAGGAGACCACATGCCCCCAGCAGACCGTCGGAGATCGCAGTCGCAGCACTCCCCTTCCCGCCCCGACCTCGAACTGCGTGCGGCGGCCCGGCACTTCGGGCGCCGCCGTTTTCTCAGCCTCACCGCCGCCGCCGCGGCCCTCGCCTTCACCACGAATCTGCCGGCCCCGGGCGCGGCGAGCGCCCGCGAACTGGACGCGGCGAGGATCACCGACAACCCCTTCACGCTCGGTGTCGCCTCCGGCGACCCGCTGCCCACCTCCGTACTGCTGTGGACGCGCATCGCCCCCGCCCCGTTCGAGCCGGACGGGGGTCTCGCCCAGCAGCTCGTCGCCGTGCAGTGGGAAGTGGCCTCCGACGACAAGTTCAGCCTGGTCGTGCGCAGCGGTGTGGCCACGGCCTTTCCCGAGTACCACCACACGGTGCACGTCGATGTCGACGGCCTGGAACCCGACCGCGTCTACTACTACCGGTTCAAGACCGGCACCTGGATCAGCGAGACCGGCCGCACCCGCACCGCGCCCGCCACCACCGCCGCCGTCGCGGCCCTCCGCTTCGCCGCCGTCTCCTGCCAGGCGTACCACGACGGGTTCTTCACGGCCCACCGCCATCTCGCCAAGGACGACGTCGACGTGGTCTTCCACCTCGGCGACTACCTGTACGAGTACGCCGTCAACTCGGCCGGGGGCGCCCGCAACTACACCGACCGCAAGCTGCCCGACCTCTTCAACCGCGAGACCATGACGCTGGAGGACTACCGGCTGCGGTACGCCCTCTACAAGAGCGACCCGGACCTGCGCGCGGTCCACGCGGCCCATCCCTTCGTCGTCACCTGGGACGACCACGAGACCGAGAACAACTACGCGGGGGCCGTCGACGAGAAGGGCGACCCGGCCGAGCAGTTCCTGGTGCGCCGCGCCGCCGCCTACCGCGCGTACTGGGAGAACCAGCCGCTGCGCAGCGCACAGCTGCCGAGCGGCCCCGACGCCCAGCTCTACCGCCGCCTCCAGTGGGGCACGCTGGCCCAGTTCGACGTCCTGGACACCCGGCAGTACCGCTCCGACCAGGCGTACGGCGACGTGCAGCACGTCCCCGGACCCGAGTCGGACGACCCGGCGCGCACCATCACGGGCGCGGCACAGGAGAAGTGGCTGATCGACGGCTGGCGCGCCTCCGCGGCCCTGTGGAACGTGATGCCGCAACAGGTCTGTTTCTCACAGCGCAAACTCGACCTGAACGCCGCGGCGAAGGTGTCCATGGACGCCTGGGACGGCTACCGCGCCTCACGCGACCGGGTACTCGCCGGCGCGAAGTCGGCCGCGGTGGGGAACCTGATGGTGCTCACGGGTGACGTCCACGTGGGCTACGCCTTCGACATCAAGGACGTCTTCGACGACCCGGCGTCCAAGACCCTGGGCACGGAGATCGTCGCCACGTCGATCGCCAGCGGCAAGGACGGTGCCGAGAAGCCGGGCAACTGGGACACGTACACCAAGGCCAACCCGCATCTGAAGTTCTACAACGGCCGCCGCGGCTACGTGCGGGTCGAGCTGGGCCGGCAGTCGGCCCGCGCCGACTTCAAGACCGTCTCCGCCGTGACGACAGCGGACGCGCCGATCACGACCGCCGCCTCCTTCGTGACCGAGGCGGGCAACCCCGGCCTCAAGCCCGCGTGAGGCTCCGCCGGGCGGACCCTTCGTGTCGGCCAAAGCGCCGAACGGCCAGGAAGTAGACATCCTCCGAGCACTTTTCGGAAAAACCTACGGTTTCGAGGCCTTTCGCCGCCGAACCCGAGGTCACCGAACCCGCCGTCACCGAACTTGAGGAGAACACCTGATGGTCCACAGACATGCCGGAGCGGGCTGTGCCGCTGCCCTGACCGTGCTCGGCACGCTTGTGCTGACCGGGCTGCCCCACGCCGCGGCCGCCGAGCCCCCTGCTCCGGCGACCGCGCCCTCCGCTGCCGAGACGCTCGGCGCCATCCACCCGTCGACGACCGTACTGGGCGCCCTGCGACGCGATCTGGGCCTGACGGCCGCGGAGGCCAGGACCCGTCTGGTGAACGAGGCGGAGGCGGGCACGCGCGCGGGCCGGCTGCAGAACGCGCTGGGCAAGCACTTCGCCGGGGCCTGGGTGCGAGGCGCCACCTCCGCCGACCTCACCGTCGCGACCACCGAGGCCGCGGACGTCCCCGCCATCAAGGCCGGCGGCGCGCAGGCCACGGTCGTCAAGACGGGACTCGACGACCTCAGGGCCGTCAAGGCGAAGCTGGACGGCGCCGCGACCGGCGCCAAGGCCCTCGACGCACCGGTGCGATACGTCGACGTACGGGCCAACCGGGTGACGCTGCAGGCCACGACCGCCACCGCGGCCGACACCCTCCTCGCGGCCGCGGGGGTCGACCGCGCCCTCGTGGCCGTCAAGGTGTCGGCGGACCGGCCGCGCGCCCTGCACGACGTCCGCGGCGGCGACGCGTTCTACATCGACAACGCCGCCCGTTGTTCCGTCGGGTTCTCCGTCACCAAGGACACCCAGCAGGGCTTCGCCACCGCCGGGCACTGCGGCAAGGCGGGCGCCACGACCACCGGCTTCAACAAGGTGGCCCAGGGGACTTTCCAGGCCTCCGTCTTCCCCGGCCACGACATGTCCTGGGTGGGCGTGAACAGCGACTGGACCGCCACCCCCAAGGTCAAGGGCGAGGGTGATCAGGACGTCCAGATCACCGGCTCCGTGCAGGCGCTGGTGGGCGCCGCGATCTGCCGCTCCGGCTCCACCAGCGGCTGGCACTGCGGCACGGTCGAGCAGCACGAGACCAGCGTCACCTACGCCGAGGGGACCGTCGAGGGCGTGACCCGCACGACGGTGTGCGCCGAGCCGGGCGACTCCGGTGGTTCCTATGTCTCGGGAACCCAGGCCCAGGGCGTCACTTCGGGCGGATCGGGGGACTGCAAGGCCGGCGGCACGACCTTCTACCAGCCGATCAACCCGCTGCTGAGCACGTACGGGCTCACCCTCAAGACCAGCGCGGCCGGGACCGGTGCCCCCGCCACCCAGGAGGGCCAGGCGGGCAGTTGGGCGACGGGCCGCGTCTACGACATCGGGACACGGGTGACGTACGACGGCGTCTCGTACCAGTGTCTTCAGCCGCACCAGGCGCAGGGCGTGTGGCAGCCGGCGCTCACCCCGGCTTTGTGGCAGCGGGTCTGACGATCCGTGACGGCACGCGGCGCGAGGCACCGGTTTCGGGGCCGGTCCTCGCGCCGCGCCCCGACCTGACGCCCGTGCCTGCCGTGCCAGGTCCGGCCGCGTCCCGCTAGGTCGCTGCCAGCAGCGCGTACGCGGTCGGCACGAAGGCGTCGCGGGCGCGGAAGCGGCGGGTGCAGACGGCGGCCAGCGCGGTGCCGGTGCCCGGACAGAAGCCCAGGAAGGCCTGCTGACCGAGCGTGGCCCCGCAGTGGAAGTACATCGGGCCGTGCTCGGTGGGGTGCTGGAACCAGGCCACCGTGTGCACATGCCGGTGCCCGAGCCCGCGCCGCAGGACGGGACGGCGCACCGCCCACAGCGCAGCGGCCGCGGCCGAGCCCGCCGGGTCCAGATGCGCTTCGAGGAACGTGAGCAGATCGTGCGGCGTGGCCCGGACGGCGCCGGCCGCCTGGAAGCCGCCGACGATCAGCGGGGGCGTGGGAGTCACACCGTCCTTGCGGTGTCCGGTCGCGTCGGTGTCCGGACCGCCGGCGCGCAGGGCGACGCCGGGCAGGCCCAGGGGACGCAGCACCCGCCCGGTGAGCAGCTCGTCCCAGGGCGTCCCGGTGGCCGCCACCAGCGCGTGACCGAGGACGGCGACACCGAAGTTGGAGTAGTGCCACCGGCTGCCGGGCCGGTGCCGCGGCCGGTGGCGCAGAAAGGCGTCGATCACCCGCTCGGCCGGATAACCGGCGTAGGGGTTGGTGCGCCAGGTGGGCAGCGCCCGGACGAAGAAGTCGGCGGGCAGGGCGGGCAGTCCGGCGGTGTGGGTGATCAGATGCGCGAGCGTCACGGGGTTCCGGCCGGCCCGGCGGCCCGGGTCGAGGAAGGCGGCGGCCGGTGCGCCCGCGGACAGCCGGCCCGTCTGCGTCAGTTCCGCGAGGAGCAGCCCGGTGAACGTCTTGGAGGCCGACCCGATCTCGTAACGCAGCCGGTGGCGTTCGACGGGTCCGGGGGACGCCGTGCCGCCGGTGCGCACGGTGCGCCGGCCGCCCCGGGAGAGCGCGAAGACGACATCGGGCGCGTCCACGGCACCGACGGCGGCGTCGAGCCGCTGCCGTACCTGTTCGTCGTCCGGGGGCGCGGCCTCCGGCGGGTCCCCGGGTGGCACGTCACCGAGCGACACTCCCGGCCAGGGAGCGGGTCGCGTGGTCATGCCGGTGCGTGGGCCAGTTGCGCCAGGGCGCGCGAGGTGGCCAGTACGGAGGCGAAGGCGGCGACCAGCGTCGGGTGGTAGACGCTGTCGAACACCTCGTCGGGAGAGCCCTCGGGCATCGTGCGCAGGGCGGGCATCGCACCGTCGGGCTGCTGGGCCGCGGCGAATCCCTCCCAGGCCCGCTCGTCGAGGGTGGGCCGGGGCAGACAGGCATCGACGACGAGCAGTTCGCCCAGCAGGTCCCAGCGTTGCAGGTCGAGCCAGTCGTCCAGCCAGACCGGCAGCCAGTCGGCGAGGTACTCGGCGATACGGGGCGGCAGGGCGTCCGGCCGCTCTCCCCAGTCGGTGAGGTGGAAGACGGTGTGGGTGATGTCGTAGGCGATGTGCCCTTCCACCGTCCACGGCTCGGGGGTGCGTCCGAGCCACGTGCTGCCGACCACCTCGGACTCCGGGGGCCGGGGCGGCAGACCGAAGCGCCGCTGGAACGCGGACAGTCCAAGCCTGCGTACGGGCGGCATCTCGAAGGCGGCGCAGCTCTCCAGCCGGTGGTTGAGCCGGATCGCCCGCTCGACCTCGGGTTGGCTGTAGCCCAGCTCCTTGAAGGGGAGATACACCTCGAAGGGGATGGGGGAGACGGGTTCGGTGCGCTGGGCGCGTACCAGCATCCGGCCGCCGTCCAGGGTGTGCCGCCAGGCATGGTCGAGCAACTGCCGTGCCAGCTGGGCCTGTTGTGAGCCCGCCACCCCCTCGCGGAACAACACCTTGCAGATCACGGCCAGTTCGCCGACCGGTTTGAAGCGTTCCAGGAAGCCCACTTCGGGGTCGACGTCCGGCTCCAGCCGGAATCCGTCGCGGTGGGCGTGCAGCCACTCGATGGCGCCGACGCCGACGGTGTGGATGAGCCGGGTGCTGGTCATGCCGGTGCTCCTTGTCCGCCTCGTCCCGGGTGAGCCGCGTGTGCGAGGGGGCGCGGGCGGCCCGCTGCCGATCCGGCCCCGCCGTGCTCGCGCAGCCGGTCGAGGGTGAGCGCGGCGGCGAAGACCGCCATCAGCGTCGAGTGATAGCAGTCGGCGAACCCCTGGGCCGCCGCTCGCCCGTCGCGTCCGGGGCCCACCTCGGGGACGGCGCCGGAGTCGTCCTGTGCGGTGGCGAGTCGCGTCCAGGCCTCCTGGAGCATCGCCCGCTCGGGCGGACCCGGCAGACTGGCGGCCACCGCCAGCAGTTCGCAGCTCAGGTCCCACTGCTCGTCCTCCAGGCAGGTGTCGAGCCAGGGCGGCAGCCAGTGCCGGAGGTAGGCGGCCACGTCCTGGGGCATGCCCCGCGGGTTCGCACCCCAGTCGGTGAGGTGGAAGACGACATGGGTGAGCGTGTAGCCGGCGGCCCGTTCGAACGTCCAGGGCTCCGGCAGACCGCCCAGCCAGGTGCGCCGCAGGGCCCGCGGCATCTCCGTGTGCTCCGGAATCCCGCTGCGGCGCTCCGAGTTGAGCACGCTGAGCCGGCGGTTCGGCTCCTGCTCCGTGACCTGCCACCCACGGGTGCGGGCCACCGTCGTGGCCGCGCGCTCGTACCCGGCGTGCCGCAAGCCGGCCGCGGCGAACGCCGCGTAGACCTCCAACGGGTACGTCGCGAAGGGTTCGAGGCGCTGCAGTTCCAGGAAGAGGGCGCCGCGGCCGGTCTCCTCCCAGGCGAACGACAGCAGGTCGCCGGCGGCCCGGTGGAGCGGGTCGGACGGCCCGGTGTGCCGGCGGACGCACCCGCAGACCTGCGCCAGCTCCCCGAGGGGTTTCCAGCTGACGTTCACATCGCCGTGCTCGGCGAGCGCGCTGTCGTCGAGTGCGAACCCGCCGCGGTGGGCGGACACCCAGGCGAGAGCGGAGTCGCCGAGCGTCCGGACGTCGGGCGCCGTCACACCGTCGCTCCGGCCCGCATCAGACGCGCCGCCTCGATGTGCAGGGCCACGCGCGGGTCGGCGCCGTCCATCTGCGCCACGAAGTCGAGCCCGGCCTCCAGACCGAGGGTCTCCGGCACCCCGTCGAGGAGGACCAGCCAGCGTCCCGCACCGGCCGCCTGCAGCCAGTCACGGCGGCGGACCGCCCGGACGAAACCGCGGGCCACATCGACCGGGCGGCGCCGGGCGGCGCGAAACACCGCGCAGTCGCCCCCGGGCACCGCGAGCGGGGCGAGCACGGCGAGTTGACGGGTCAGGAACTGCCACGAGGCCTCGTCGAGCCACGTACCCGCGGGCTCCGCGCCGTCGTCGCCCGGAGCTCCGTCGAAGGGCGCGTCCAGCCGCAGCAGCGTGCGCCGCATCGCCCAGTGGCTCCACACCGAGGTGGGCGAGCCGTGGGCGGGCGGGGGGAAGGCGTGCACGGCCCTGCTGAACACGGCGAGGTTGTCGGGGCCGGGCGGCGGGCCGCGCAGGACAGCCGGCAGCAGGGCATCGGCGCCCAGCACCCGTACGGCGGCGAGAGTGAGGTCGCCCGCCGCGGTTGCGTCCTTTCCCGCCTCACCTCCGGTCGCTTCCGTGGTTCTGCCCGCCAACCGAAAGGGGTCCCCGCTCCGAAGAGCGGAGACCACCTCCGTGGCAAGGTCCTGCACAGCGCCCGTCAAGCGGGTCGACGTGCCTGACTGCTCCATTCAGTTGCTCCCGTCAGCCCTTCTTCGGGCGCGGTGTCGGTGGCGACAGCAGCAGGTTGCCCGTCCCGGAGGAAAGGGCGAGCGCCGCGCATTCACGACTGTCGCGGAAGCAGCCGTCGGCCTCTGCCGGGTCGAGAGCCGCTTCGACGTCCACGCTGCGTACTTCGGTGACGTCGTCGATCAGAAATTCGGTGGAAGACATACCACCATCCCCTTTGCGAGACATACGAGGTTCTCCATTCCAGTTGAACGCGACTGCCGGGTATGTGCAAAAGGAGAGCGGCGCGACGAAGCCGCCGCGGTGCACGGGTCATGGGGAAAAGCGGATGTCAGAGGCGCTGTGGCCGGCAAGCGAAAAGGTGTTGGCCGCGCGGTCGCGCGGGGAGAGCGGGGCGACGGCACTACGGCCTTCAATTTCCCGGCGCTGAATAATTGAACAGCCGACGGTTGAACGCGACAACAGCCCACGGTTGAACGCGACAACTGCCGACGGGTGAACGCGCACCTGCCGACAGTGCAACGCGGAAACCACCGACCGCCCGGTGTCGAGTTCGCGCGCCGCGGGACGCGCCGGAACCGTTCCGTACCGCGGCGGCCGTCTCGCCGTACGAACGGGTAATGAGGGCCGAGGCGAGCATCCGGTAACGATCGGGCCTGAAACCTTGTGGCATCTCTCGCCACTCATAGCATGCGATCATGTCATTTCTCTCAAGTCGCCGCAGAAAGCCGCGCCTTGCCCCGGAGCTCGACGACGGGGACCTCGGCAGGCTGCTGAAGTCCCTGCGCGCGACGACCCGGTCGGGCACGATCGGCACGACGGACCTGTGCGTGGCCCAGCTCTCCCGTCTGCTGGACCAGGAACAGGAGCAGGGTGACTGGGACCGCAGGTCGCACCGGCTGTCCGTCCTGGCCGGCTATCTGTCGGCGTCGCATCTGCCGTCCGCCTGGGTGACGCGGGAACCGCGCAACACCAGCGCCCTGGTCCTCAACGCCTGGTCGGAACTGATACGCGGCCACGCCTCCGGAGCCATGACGGACGCGTCCGGCATGACCAAGCAGTGCCTGCTGGCGGCGGACCTCGATCCGCAGGACCCCACCCCGTGGGTGGTCCTGCTGGGAATCGCGCGCGTGGAACGCTATGCGCAGGCGGACGTCTTCGGGGCGTGGAACGAGATCCTCGCCCGCGACCGCTGGCACCGCGAGGCCTACCTGAGCATGCTCGCCTATCTCTCGCCCGAGGAGGCCGGGTCGCGCGTGCAGGTACTCGACTTCATCGATTCCGTACGCACCCGGATGCCGGCCAACGCCCCGTGCGCGGCCGTGGAACTCACCGCCCAGGTCATGCAGTACCACGCGGCGCTCGACCGAGGCGGAGTGGACGCCCTCGTGGCCCGCAACCACTGGACGAACGCGCAGGCGACCGCGTCACTGGAGCGGGCCCACCACGCCTGGCCGCAGCCCGCGTTCCTCCACCACGCGGCGGCACTCGCCGATCTCAACCTGCTCGCCTACGCGTTGATGGCAGCCGACTGGCGACGGCAGGCGGCTCCCGTCTTCGAGGCGATCGGACCCCGGGTCACCAGCTGGCCCTGGCAGAGCGGCGGGGATCCGCTGGCCGCGTTCGAGCACGCCCGGAACAAGGCGTCCGTCTGACCGGCGCCGTACTCACAACGACGCCGCGCGGGGCGACGTCTTCCGGTCGGGCGTCGAGACGGGCACGCCGAGCGGGCGGGCGAGACCGACCACTCCCTCGTCCAGCCGCTGCAGATGACGCAGGACGCGCCCGGTGACACGGTCGTGGCGGGGTCCGTCCGGGCCGTCGGGTTCCAGCATGGACGCGAGACTCGCGCCGGTCTCGACCTCGCCCGCGTCCTGCTGGTCCTCGACATGCGCGACGAGTACGGCGATGTTGTGGGCGATGCGCCGGCCCGCCCGCTTCAGCCGCGGGTCGGCCGCGACGGTCTTGCTGTGCGGCAGGAGTTCGGCCGTGGCCGCCAGCGAACGCGCGTGGTACGCGCACGTCTCCAGCAGCGCCACGAGGTAGCGGGCGGTCTGCCGCCGGGCCCGCAGCGGGGTGATCGGATGCGTCAAAGGCTGGATGGAGGCCCGCAGATCGTCCAGCGCCGTGTCGAGATCCCGCGCCTTGTCCAGCAGATCGAGCGCGGGCCCGCCGCTCAGCTGCTCCACCGCGGCGCCGGTCACGTCACCGAGCCGGCTCAGCACCGTAGCGAGGAGCTCGTCGGTACGGCGGTCGGTGTGCACCGGCAGGATCAGCGCGGCCGCGATGACACCGCACGCGGCGCCGAGCGCGGTCTCCTCGATGCGCAGCACGAGGACCTCGGCGCTGTAGGTGTTCAGCAGCGTGTACAGCAGGCCCAGCATCGCCGTGACGAAGAAGGACATCAGGGCGTACGACAGCGGCGCGGTGAAGAACATCGCGAAGATGAACAGCAGCACCAGTGCGAACGCGGTCCAGGTGTGGTTGCCCACCAGGCCCGCCAGCAGGACGCCGGCCACGACCCCGAAGACGGTGCCCAGCAGCCGCCGGTAGCCCTTGACCAGGATCTCGCCGGTGGAGGCCGTGTTCAGGAAGACGACCCAGCAGGTCAGCACCGCCCAGTACCAGCGCTGGCTGGAGAGGAACTCGCCGCCGACGATGGCCAGGGCCGACCCCACCGCCACCTGCACCGCGGCGCGGGTCGTGGGCCGCTCCAGCCCCGTGCGGTCGTCGCCCTCGGCCGCGCTCTCGTCGGCCGCGGCGACGGCGACGTCCTCCGCGTCCAGTTCCTCGCGGGAACGCGTCGTCGAGGGGGTGTCGTCGGACTCGTCCTGGGGCCCGTCGAGAGCCATGCGCAGGCCCAGAACCGAGCGCGCCGCCTCCCCGATGCCACGGAAGACGTCCTGGACGGCGGCCGAGGTGCGCGGCAGGTTCTCCTCGTCGCGGTAGCCGAGCAGCCGGTTGCGCACATGGGCCACCGCGGTGCCGCGCTCGTCGGCGACCGGGCGGGCGACCAGCAGCCGCAGCGCGGCCAGGTCGCGGCGCAGGGTGGCGGTGGTGTCGTCCTGCGCCCGCAGTCGGTTGCCGGGCGCCGGCACGGGGGCGTTCGGCAGGTGCAGGGTGAGGGTGTCGGCACGCTCGGCGCTGCGCGCGGTGAGCAGCAGGACACCGAGCCGCTCCGCGGCGATCTCGGCGTCGGCGATACGACGCTGCACGAGCGACGCCGTGGCGCTGTCGCTGGTCCCGTCCGCCAGCCGGCCCTGGATCATCATGGCCGTCTCGTGGAGGCGGGCGGTGTGCTGCCGCAGCTCCTCCAACGCCTTCTCGACGCGGTCGGGCCCGGCGTCCAGCAGATCGATCTGGGCGGCCACCAACTGGGCCAGCCGCGCCCGGAAGGCCGCGCGCAGCCGCGTCAGGATGCGCTCGGGCGACTCCGCGACCAGGCCGAAGCGCACTGCGGCGCTGCAGACGAAGGCGATGGCCAGCGTGCCGCACAGCCCCGGCAGCGTGGAGCCGGAGGCGCTGACGAAGAGGGACACGAAGTAGATCTGAAACCCGATCAGCCCCAGCGCCGTGCCGCGGTCGCCGAACCGTCGGCTGTACACCGCGGCGAAGATCAGCGCCAGGAAGAAGAGATCGCCCTCGACGACACGGGTGTTCAGCAGCGCCCCCAGGGACATCGCCGAGAGAGCCACCGGAAGGCCGAGGAGGAGCGTGATCGCCTGGGCGCGCCGCTGCTTCTCCCTGATGGCGAAGGTGGCGACCATGGCCGCCATGGAGCCGGCCACCATGTGCGTCACATCGGCCCCGAGCAGCGCCAGGACGAGCAGCGTGAGCGCGATGGCACCCACGGTCCGCAGCCCCGCCATCAGCCGGAGCAGCCCCGGGTCGGATGCCGTGAACCGGTCCCAGGTCCTCGTCCAGCTCGGCCGTGTCGCTGTCCTCACGCTGCCGTACGTCCTCGCTCGCTGTCATGATCCGCGGTTCCAGCATGTCACGGTGGGCCGGCGGAGCCCTTTCCCGGGTCGCCGGGTCTGCGTCACATCGAGGGCGGGGGTCCTCCGGTGCCCGTCGGAGCCGGCACGGCTCAGGCCGCGTCAGGTCACTACGGGGACGTCCGGGCGCCCTTCCGGTCGCGGCGGGTGAGGACGCGCTGGGCCCGGCTCAGCCCCGTGGGCAGGTGCCCTCGCAGCGCGGCGCGCGCGGCGTTCGCCCCGGGTGCTCCGTGGACGCCGCCGCCCGGATGCGCACCGGCCGAGGCGAGGTACAGGCCCTTGACCGGGGTCTCGGGACGGCCGGTGCCCGGGACGGGACGGAAGACGAGCTGCTGGTGCAGCGCGGTGGTGCCGCCGTTGATGGCGCCGCCGTGCAGATTGGCGTTCAGGCTCTGCAGGGTGGGCGGCGCCAGGATCCGGCGGGCCCGCACCAGGTCCCGGAAACCCGGAGCGAAGCGTTCGACCTGGGCCTCCAGGCGGTCGGCCATGACCTCCTGCTCCCGCGTGTCCCAGCTGCCGGTCAGACCGTCGTCGCCCGCGTCACCGGTGACCTTGTGCGGGATGTGCGTGTAGGCCCAGGCGGACTCGGTGCCGAGCGGGGAGCGGGTGGGGTCGGTGGTGGTCATCTGGCCGAAGAGAGCGAACGGCCGGTCGGGGATGCGGTGCATGGCGATCTGTGCCGCGAACCGGGTCAACTCGTCCACCCCGTCCGCGAGATGGACGGTCCCCGCCGAAGACGCCTGAGCCGCGCTCCACGGAACGGGCGCGCTCAGGGCCCAGTCCACCTTGAAGGTGGCGAAGTCCCACTGGAACCGGCGCAGATCGGCGAGCAGTTGGGCCGGCAGATGGACCTCGTCCACCAGACCGCCGTACAGCAGGGGAACGGACACGTCGGCCAGGACGGCCCGCCGCGCCGGGACCGTCTCCCCGCCGGCGGTGCGTACGGCGACGGCCCGGCCGCCCCGCACCACCACCTGGCTGACGCGCTCACCGCAGCGGACCACGCCGCCGCGCTTCCGGAGCCGGCGGACCAGCGCCTGGGTGAGGACCCCGGAACCTCCGATCGGCACGGGAAAGCCGTGTGTCTGGCCCAGCATGGACATCAGCCAGCCGAAGCCGCCGCTGCCGGCCGCCTCCGGCGCGAGGTCGGCGTGCAGGGCGTTCCCGGCGAGCAGCAGCCTGCCGCCCTCGCCGTCGAACTCCTCCTCGCCCAGGCGCCTGACCGGCAGCATCATGGAACGGGCCAGCCGCAGCCCGCCCGATCCGCGGAGCCGCACGGCCAGGCGTGCGGCGGCCCGTACGGGCGGGAAGGGGGTGAACAGCGCCTCGACGAGGTCCGGCCCCAGCCGCTCCCAGACCCGGTGCAGCTCCCGCCACGCGTCGCCGTCCCCCGGGCTGAAGGCGCTCAGGGCCGCGGCCGTGTCGTCGATGTTCCGCCCGAGCAGGGCGCACCTGCCGTCGGACAGCGGATGGGCCAGAACGTAGGGGGCGTGGCTCCAGCGCAGCCCTTCGCGCTCCAGCTGCAGGCCGGCGAGCACCGGTGACGCGGCGGCCAGCGGATAGAAGGAGCTGAAGAGGTCGCTGACGTAGTCGGGGTGCACACCGCGGTCGTGGCGGACCGCACCGCCCGGCTCGCTCTGCTCCTCCAGAACCTCCACGCTCCAGCCGGCGTCGGCCAGCAGGTTGGCCGCGACGAGACCGTTGGGCCCGGCGCCGATCACCACCGCTTCCGGCATGACTCGCTCCTGTTCAGCGCCTCTCGCACAGCTTGGCCAGCCTGCCGAGCATGGCGCGGTGGCGCAGTTGGAAGAGCACTTCGAAGAGCGCGTTGTGCAGGGTGCCACCGGCGCCCCGCAACGGGTGCTCGTCGACGATCACCAGCGTGTCCTCGCCCCAGGGACGGACCTCCAGGGCGATCCGGGCCGTGCCGAGGGGGCCGGAGTGTGCCTCCAGCTCGAGCTCGCTCGGGGCCTCACAACGCCGTACGACCGTCTCGTTGCTCACGGTCCAGGGGCCCAGCCGTACGTCGAAGCTCAAGGACGAGCCCACCTCGGGCCACTGCCCCTCACCGGGCCGGGTGCTGGCGGTGCCGACCACCCACTTGCTGTAGCACGTCGGGTCGGCCAGCACGGACCACACCCGGTGCGGAGGTGTCTTGATGAGCTGATGCCGTGCCGCCATGCATCCCTCCAGGGGAACCCGGTGTTCTCGGGGTGTACGCGTGAGACCGCTGTTCCCAGGTTTCCATCTTTGGAGGGGTTACGCCTTTTGTGCGGGGTCGTCCGTGACACCACGGGCCTCGCGGGCGTCCGAGCGGCGGTGCCCGGCCCCGCCGGGCCGGGCACCGCCGGCCTGGATCAGGTGCGGTACGCGTAGTAGCCGGCGTTCGGGTAGGACGAGACGAGGCTCGCCACCGACCTGCGGTAGGTGTCCGTCGCGTGGTACGTCACGTACGGGACGCCGCTGGAACTGCGGTAGGTCGTGAGCATCGTGTGATCCTTCGACCCGTCCTTGTCGAAGTCCATCTGCAGGACGTCACCGACGTCCAGCTGGTAGACGTTGGCCAGGTTCGTGGCCCGCTTCGCGGACAGCGTGAACCACGACCACTCGTTGGCGCCGACCCAGGAGTCGGACTGGTTCGCGGAGTCGTACCACCACTTGGTGTAGTCCGTGGTCGTACCGGACACGAAGGTCCAGCCGCCGGCGTTGAGCGACTGGCTGACGAAGTTCGTGCAGTCCCCGCCGGCCGAATTGAAGTTGCGGTACGCGGGGTTGTAGTTCTTCCAGTACTTCTCCGCGTAGGCGGCCATCGCCGTGTAGTTGTACGCCGACGCACCGCTGAGGTCCTTGCGGTCGGCCGGAGCCGGCCATGCGGTGGACGCCGGAGTCGCCTGGGGAAGGGCCGCCGCGGCCTTCGCGGCCACCGGCGCGGGCTCGTTGACCGCGCGGGGACCCTTGTCCGTGGAGCGCAGGCCCGACAGCCGCCAGGTGCCGTTCGGGCCGGCGGTGAAGCTCAGCTCGTGGTGTGCGGTGAAGCCCGTCGTGGCGGGCTCGTCGCCCCGGATCCTCTTGTACGTCAGGGTCGTTGTCTCGGTGACCTCGACCTTGGCGTGCTTGCCCTCGACACGGGTGCTGTTCACCGCGACCCTGGTGTCGGCGGCGCTGTAGGCCTCGCCCAGCGCGGCGAGCCGTGACTTCCTGCCGTGCAGGGAGGACACCGCGGAGCCCTCCGTCCGCGCGAGCGCGGAGGACAGCCGTACGCCACCCGCGAAGTGCGGTGCCGCGCCCGCCCCTTGCTCGCGGTCGACCAGCGCGTCCGTGCGCTCGCTCAGCACGGCGTCGGCCACGCGGCCGAAGGTGTCGACGGTGGCCCGGTCCACCGTGGGGGCCGCGGCCGTCGGCGCACCGTCGGCGTGGGCGGCGGATATCGGGAGCAGCACGGTCGACAACGCGACCGCCGCCAGGGCTGAGCAGCTACGGCTCAACTTCTTTGATCTCACTGGGATTCTCCTTGACCCCCGGGTGGGAATCCCGGGGGAGGGAATCTTCGCATGTACATCTCATCAATGAAGATCCTGTGGAGACTGCGGACATTCGTGGGCCCGCTCACTTCCGGCAGGGATGGGGCCCCTGATCCGGACCTACTTGACGACCGTCGACCAGTCCGGCGACTGTGCGGGATCCAGACTGCGCAACCGCTCGAGCACCTCCGGCTTCTGCACGTCCATCCAGTCGGCCAGCTCGCGGAACGACACGCAGCGGACCTCCTTGCGCACACACACGTTCTTGATGACGTCGTCGACGGCCTTCATGTAGATGCCGCCGTTCCAGTCCTCGAAGTGGTTGCCGATGAACAGCGGCGCCCGGCTGCCGTAATACACCCGGTCGAAGCCCGCGAGATAGGAATCGGCGGTCTCCTTGCGCCACTTGTCGTACTCGGCGGGGTCGCCGTCGGTCTCACCCTCGGACTGGTTGTAGAGGAAGTTGAAGTCCATCGACAGACCCTGGTACTTGCCGCCCTCGTACGGCAGCATCTGCAGCGGGAAGTCCCATATGCCGTTCTTCTTGGCCGGCCATATCTGGAAGTCGCCCGCCGAACTCGCGTCGTAGCGCCAGTCGAAGCTCTTGATCGCCTTGAGCAGGTTCGCCTGGCCCTCCAGGCACGGCGCACGGCCGCCGATGATCTCCCGCTGCGCGTCGAAGGGAAGGGGGGAGAGATCGGTGTACCCGGTGTTGGTCTTCCACTTCTCCACGAAGGAGTAGAACTGGTTGATCTCGCTCTTCCACTCCGCGACGCTCCAGTCCCCGCCCCCCTTGGCGCCGCAGAAGTGGCCGTTGAAGTGGGAGCCGATCTCGTTCCCCTCCTCCCACGCCTTGCCCAGCTGCTCCAGTGTGGTGCGGATGTGTTCGTCGGTCGGGTAGCTGATGGCCGCAGCGCCCGGGTCGTGCATCGGCGGGTGGTAGAGCGTCTTCTTGTCCTTCGGCAGCAGATAGATGCCGGTCAGGAAGAACGTCATATGGGCGTTGTACTCCTTGGCCAGCTCCCGGTAGTGCGAGAAGAGCTTGTCGTCGCCCTGCAGGGCGCCGTCCCAGGAGAAGACGACGAACTGCGGCGGCTTCTCGCCGGCCTTGAGCGGCACCGGCTTGAGCTCTTCGGGCTGCGGCCCGGTGTAGGAGGTCGAACCGTCCCCGATCAGCTTGGTCTTGCCGTCCCACTGCGGCTCCGCCTCCCCCTTGCCGCTTCCGTTCTCCGAGGACGTGCCGGCCGTCGCGTCCGAGGGCGGCGCGTCGTCCGAGTTCCCCAGCACCACCAGGGGAACGGCGGTGCAGGCGAGGACGAAAGCGATGGCCGCGATCAGTATCCGGGGACGGGTGGTGAGACGGGCGAGGACGCGAGCGCGGTTGAATCCCCGGCGGCGTCGGCGGTGGGCGTTGGAGTTCATCGGTGGCGCATTCTGCGAGAAGGGAGAGCGGGACGGGAGAGGTGCCGTCACCGCTCGCGTCAGCTGAGCGGGCTCAAGGCGCTCGACCAGATGTCGTAGGGAACGGTGGAGGCGGGTGAACCGGCCAGGCCCTTCAGCGGAAGTGGTTCGAGACTTTCGGTCAGGTCCATGCGGTAGACGACGATCGCCGTGGAGACCGACCGCTGGGTGCCGACGTACCAGGCAGCCGTGTCCTTGTCCGTGGTGCCGGCCTTCCCCGCGATCTGCGCCGAGGCGGAGGCCGCGTCGGGGTGCTGGGTGCGGAAGGACTCCGTGAGGGCCTCGGTGACCTGGCGGGCGACCTCGGTGCGGACGGCGCGGTGGGGGTTTGGGGTGTCCAGCGCGACGCGGGTGCCGTTGCGGGTGATGCGGCGCACCGAGTACGGCTCGGTGTGCGTTCCGTCGGCGGCGAACGTGGCGTACGAACTCGCCATGCGGATGGCGCTCGGTGTCGAACTGCCCATCGTCAGCGCGGGTACCTGCGGGCCCATGCTGGACGCGAGCATGCCGGTCGCCTGCGCGGTCAGACGCACCTTGTCGAGGCCGGTGTCCATGCCGAGCTGCATGAAGGGCGCGTTCACGGA
The DNA here is from genome assembly GCF_042723265.1 of Streptomyces sp. NPDC058371. Lineage (NCBI taxonomy): Bacteria > Bacillati > Actinomycetota > Actinomycetes > Kitasatosporales > Streptomycetaceae > Streptomyces > Streptomyces sp. NPDC058371. The sequence goes on from NZ_JBHXJC010000001.1 coordinate 849,238, forward strand.
GGAGGCCAGCGCCTTGTGCAGCGGGATCTGCCCCCAGGACTTGTTCCCGTCGTTGTGGGCGGTGACTTTCTTCCCGCTGCGGTCCCAGTAGGGGCCCTCCGGCGTGGAGACGGGGACGTCGTCGTCACCGTTGTAGACGGAGTCCGGACCGACCGGGACGGTCGTCGACGTCCCGCGCTCCTTGCGCACGCCGTGCTCCAGACCGGCGGCGTAGACGAACGGGAGGAACGCCGAACCGGCCGGGACGGTCGTCGCGTTGGACTCGTTGAACCCCTGTTTGCGGTGGTCGGGACCGCCGTAGACGGCGAGTATCCGGCCGTCGTCGGCGACGGACGAAGCTCCGTAGTGCGCGGTCTTCGCCTGGTCTGCGTCGTTGTCCTTGGCGTCCTTGCGGGCGCTGGTCACGGCCTTGGTGAGGGCGTTCTCCCGCTTGCGGTCGAAGGTCGTGTAGATCTGGTAGCCGCCGAGGTCGAACTCCTGGTCCGAGATGTCCCCGGCCTTCTTGGCGTACGACGTCGCCAGCTCGACGAGGTAGTCGCTCTGGTGGCCGGTGTCGTAGACCCTGGACTGCTTGAGCGGCTCGGGGAAGTGGGTGTACTTCGCGCGCTCCGTCGCCGACAGCTTGCCGATCTTCACCATGCGGTCGAGGATCCAGTTCCACCGCTCCACGGCCCGCTTGTGGTTGTTGGCGCTCAACGCGGGGTCGTAGAGGCCGGCTCCCTTCAACAGGGAAGCGAGGAAGGCGGCTTCGCTGACGTTCAGCTCGCTGACCTCCTTGCCGTAGTAGGCCTGCGAGGCCCGTTGCATGCCGTAGGTGCCCCGTCCGAACCAGCTGGTGTTGAGGTACCCCTCGAGGATCTGGTCCTTGGTCATGTGCTGGTCGAGCTTGATGGCGATCATGGCCTCGGTGAGCTTGCGGCTCACCGACCGGTCCTGCGAGAGGTAGACGTTCTTGACGTACTGCTGGGTGATGGTGGAGCCGCCCTGCGTGTCGCCCTCGCCGACCGTGCGCCACAGCGCGCGGGTGATTCCGCTCACGGAGATGCCGGGGTCGGAGTAGAAACTCTCGTTCTCCGCGGCCAGTACGGCCCAGCGCACCTGCTCCGGGATGTCCTTGAGCGGCATCTCCTGTCGCTGCACCCAGCCGGTACGGGCCATGGGGGTGCCGTCCGCCCAGAAGTAGACGTTGTCCTGCTGGGTGGCGTACGTGTTGAGGTCGTCCGGGATCTCCGTGGTGGCGTACGCGACGCCCAACAGCGAAGCGGTCACGGCGAAGAGCGTGAGGAAGGCCCCCAGCGACTGACGCCACGACGGCACCCAGCGCCGCCAGCCACTGCGTCCCGGACGCGGGTACCGCGGGCGGAGGTGGCGGGCGAGCGGCTTGACGCCTTCGACGAGGGGAGCGAGCCGCGCGGTGAGGCCGGCCGCGACGGTGGGCCGGCCGGGCTTGCGCCGGGGGCCGCTGCGCGGCGTCACGGGAGCGGGAGCCGGCGCCGGTATCTCGGGCACCCGGAGCGCCATCGTGGCCTCCGGGTCGGTCGGGACACCGCGGGCCATGGTCGAGTCGCGGTCGGCCGACGGGCTGTCCGCCGGTGCGTCTTCGGTTGCGGTGCGGTCGGGGGCGTGCGGGTCGGTCGCGGCCGGGTTGGTGGCGGCCGGCTTGGTGGCGGCCGCACGGTCGGCCGCGACGCTGTGGGTGGCTGCGCGGTCGGTCGTCTCCCGATCGGCCGCGTCCCGGTCCGTCGTCGCCCGGTCCGTTGTCTCCCTGTCGGGCGCGCCGCGGTCTCGGGCGTCGCGGTCCCTGGAGTCCCGGGCCCGGGAGTCACGCTCCCCGGAGTCCCGACCTCGGGAGTCACGCTCCCCGGCGTCGCGATCCTTCGGGATGCCGCGCGGTCTGAGTGACGCCAGGTCGGCGGGGACTCTGAGCGCCATGGTCCGGGACGGATCGGCGGGGGCCCGCAACGCCATGGTGGCTTCGGGGTCGGTGCGCTCCTGCGGGTCCGCCTCGGCTGCGTCACGGGCGCCGGTTCCGTCGTCGGCCTCGTCGGCGGTACGGGGCTGCTGCGGTGCCGCGTCCGCGCTGTCGGAATCGGTGGGGAAGCGGCGGAGTCCGGACTGTTCCGGACCGGCCTGGCGACCGGGTGCGTCGTCGCCTTCCTCGCGCCTAGCCATGGACGGCTGCCGGGCGTGAAACCCCTAGGGGGGACACCTCAGATATGCACCGCCATGGCATGAACATGCCTGCTTCTCCCTCCGCACTCAGCCTTGCTCGCGTGGGTAGATGCAGCTGCCGCGAATGCGGCTGCGAGCCCCCCTCCCCGACCTTTCGGTACATCGCGGCCCCCACAAATTATCAGTGGTCACTGTGATCTCTTCCGACGGATACCGGACAGGAACCGGACAGTGATGTTCCGTTTCGATCACGCGGCCTGCCGGACCGCGTTCGGTCCGGCAGGCCGAGCCCGTTACGGGCGGGTTTCGCGCCGCTGCCCGGGTCGTACGGCCGCCTCAGCGCAGGGGGATGGTCACCTCGTCCTCGACGGGCGGCTCGACCTCCTGGCGTCGATTGCCGGTCGCCGAGAAACAGCGCAGCCGGATCGAGTCCGGGGTGACGTCCAGCCGCAGGAAGCACTTGAAGAAGGGCGGGCTGTAGGTGGCCGAGCCCGGCGAGAAGAGCTGGGTGTAGGCCTTGCGCACGGGCAGCCGGAAGCGCGCACGGCGGTCGGGGCGCCGCCCCGCGCCGAGCAGCGCGGCCACCAGGCGGATGCGCGGGGTGAGGCGCACCGGCTGCCCCTGGGTGCGGGTCGGCGTGATGCCGAGGCGCTCGGCGACGACGGCCGTCGCCTCGGCCTCGGTCAGGGTGAAGAAGCGCCGCATGTGCAGGCGGCGACCGTAGAGCCTGCTGTAGAAGGCCAGCGAGTCGCCGCGCAGGGGATAGCAGCGGAAGTCGTCCTCGGTGACCCGGGCGACGCCGACCCGGGGAATGGTGTGGGTGGCGTGCATGAACGCTCCGCCACCGCCGGCGACCACGTACTGGATGCTGCGGCCGTCCACGGACACGGGGTAGCGCTGGTAGTTGTGGATGTCGCCGCCGATCGCCGCGACATAGTGATGCGCGGGATCGCGGACGATGTCGTCGACCGTCCCGCCGCCCTCGATGGCGCACGGGTGGTGCTCGCCGTCCACGTACAGGGGCGAGCCGGTGACGAGGATCTTGGGGGCGGGTCCGGTGGACACCGCGCGCAGCCAGCGGCCCTGTTCGGCGTCAAGGGTGCCGAGCAGGCCGGTGTCGATGCCGATGATCCGCACCGGCCCGGCGTCGACCGCCCAGTACGGGCCGGGCTGGACGGCTTGTTGGGCGGGGCCCGAGCGCAACTGCCGTGCCTCGGCGAGGCGTTGCTCGTCGGGTGTGCGCGCCGTGTGCCACAGCAGCGACCGCAGCCAGGCGGGCGTCAGCCGACGGGGCGCGGGCCGCGGAGCGAGCGGCGGGGCTTGGCAGAAGACGCGCATGAAACCCTGGAGGTCCTCGTACCAGTCGTGGTTGCCCGGTATCGCGTAGATGGGTGCCTGGTAATCCCGGTACGGGCGGAAGAACTTGGTGCCGTACTCGTCGGTGCTGCCGACCGGATAGACCACATCACTGGCGAGGACGGCGAACTTCGTGCCCTCTCCGGCCTTCAGGAAGCCCGGCACGACGGCGTATTGCGGGTCGTCACCCTCGCCGGTGTCCCCGATGACCATGAAGGAGAAGCGGTCCGGATCGTCGCGCCGGATCACCGCGTCGGCGGGTGCGCCGGCCGTTCTCCGCTGCTCCACCCAGCGGTTGCGGGTTCCGCCGGTGGGATCCCCGAACCAGGAGGCCAGGACGCCGTTGCGGGCCCGCCACAGCACCCTGGGGTCGAGCCACGACAGCTTCTCCACCTGACGTGGCATCAACTGCCGGTAGTCGCCGTGGTCTTCGGTTCCCCAGCCGGCGCCGTCGGGGGTATCGCGTGAAGAGTCAGACACCGGTGCACCGTAACAATGGCTCCGAACAGTCGATCGGTCGGCCCACATGTCCAGGAGATGGCTCAGGGATGCCTACGAGTTGCCTGTGAGGCGCCGCGATCCGCCCGGCTGATGACAGAGCCGCAATCCCGGCGGACAGCGGATCCGACGGCGCGGTGGGGCGTGCACCTGCACAACGGAATTCCGTACGCCCGGGACGTTCCGCCTCGGATATTCCGCCCGGGGATCCCGGGGATATTGAGTCCTTTTCAACAATTCGCTTACGCTCCAGGGTCAATTGATTCCCCTCGGTCAACCCGCTGAGGAATGTGTTTTGGCTGCCCGATAAGCGGGCATTGCGGCTTTAGTGCTTCGGACCGGAGGCACGTCCGTGGGAGCTGGCTCACCAGAATCCCGGGTGTGTCCCCGAGCTGTTCGTGTGTGCGCCCTCCCGTGGTGACGTTTCACCTTTTCGAAGGGAGTTGCAGCGCCATGCACCTCACGGCCGGAACGAAGCAACACCCGCACGACGACGCCCCCGACACCGCCGCCGCGTTCGAGCGCCTCGCGGCGCTGCCCGACGGCCCCGAGCGGCAGACCCTGCGGGACGGACTGGTCCGGGACTGGCTGCCCATGGCCGAGCGCATCGCCGGCCGGTTCCGCGGCAGGGGGGAGTCCGCCGAGGACCTCTGCCAGGTCGCGGCCCTCGGCCTGGTCAAGGCGGTCGACCGCTACGACCCCGCACTGGGGAACGCCTTCGAGAGCTATGCGATCCCCACCATCACCGGAGAGATCAAGCGGCACTTCCGGGACCACATGTGGCTGCTGCATGTGCCCCGGCGCGTCCAGGACCTGCGCAATCGTGTCCGTACGGCCGTGAAGGACCTGTCGCAGACGACTCCGGGGCGTCGCCCCACCCTGGCCGAGATCGCGGCCGAGGCACAGCTGACCGAGGACGAGGTCCGTACGGGCCTCGAAGCGATCGACAGCTTCACGGCGCTCTCCCTGGACGCCGAACTCCCGGGCAGTGACGACGGTTACGCACTGAGCGACGCCCTCGGTGCGCCCGATGCCGGATTCGACCTGGTCGTCGACCGCGAGACGGTCAAGCCCTGTCTGCGGGCGCTGCCGGAACGCGAGCAGACCATCCTCTATCTGCGGTTCTTCTGCGGAATGACGCAGAGCGGGATCGCTGAGCAGCTCGGCATCTCGCAGATGCACGTCTCCCGGCTGCTCAGCGGCTGCTGTGACCGGCTGCGCGAGGAGGCACTCACCGACGTGGCGTGACCGCCGACGGCCCGGGCCCCGGCCGGGCTCCGCCCGTGGCGTGGTCCGGTGCACCCCACCGCGGGGTGCCGGGCCCGGTGCCGACCGCGGTTCACCGCGCGGATCGTCTCAACTCAACCGCCCGAATGCCACCGCCTGAGCAGGACAATCCGGGGTACTCCACCGCCATCCGCGGACTAGCGGCCAAGCAGCGCACGCGCAACGGCGTCCGGAGGTGAAGGACGGATGAGCCGATCCGAGGCCACACACGCGGACACCGCGACCGACGCCGGGCCGGAGGCGTACGACGCCGGGCCCTACCTGCCCGAGCGAGGCGGGCTGCCCGCGTACCGACGGGCCGCGGCGGACTGCCAGGGGTGCCCCCTGTACGAGAACGCCACGCAGACCGTCTTCGGCAAGGGCGTCTCCTCCGCGCGCATCCTCCTCGTCGGTGAGCAGCCCGGCGACCAGGAGGACCGGCAGGGCGAACCCTTCGTGGGACCCGCCGGCCGGCTGCTCGGCAGGGCCCTGGAGGAGGCCGGCATCGACCGGGACGCCGCGTATGTGACCAACGCGGTGAAGCACTTCAAGTTCACCCCGGCCGTGGGCGGCAAGCGCCGCATCCACAAGGCGCCTGACCTGCGGGAGATGACCGCCTGCCGCCCCTGGCTCCTCGCCGAGCTGCGCCTCGTCCACCCGGAGGTGGTCGTCGCCCTCGGCGCGACCGCCGGGAAGGCCCTGCTCGGCACGTCGTTCCGCGTGACCAGGGACCGGGGAGCGCTCATCCCTCTGCCCTACGAGGACGACAAGGCCGACGGGAAGGGCGAGAAGGGCGTCGGGAAGGGCGAGAAAAGCGAGCAAGACGGGAAAGCGGTACGCGGCGTGGACGGAAAGCGGTACGTGGTGGCGACGCTCCACCCCTCCGCCGTACTGCGCTCCGAGGACCGCGAGGCCGCCTACGCGGGCCTGGTGGCGGACCTGAAGGTGGCCGCGCAGGCACTGGAACAGGGCCGGTGAGACGTCCGGCGCGGCCGCCCGGCTGGAACGCGGATCTTGGGGTACTTGGCTCCCATGCGCAATATCCTGCCGCGCCCGCTGAGGCGCAAGAAGCCGACCGGCACCGCCACCGAAGAGGTTCTGGAAGAGGTGAAGGACCTCGGTGAGGAGGAGGACACCGGCGCGCCGGAGAGCCCGCCAGGAGGCTCCGGAGACCCGGTTTCCCCGAGCCCCTCGGCCAACCGGAAGACCGTCGAGGGACACCCCTCCGACTGAAGCCTCACGCCCGTGGAAGGGAGCACGTCCCCCGTGGACCACACCCAAGCACCCGTGCTCGAAGCGCTGCGGCGCTTCCAGGACCAAGGCGAACTGTCCTTCACACCGCCCGGGCACAAACAGGCACGCGGCGCCGACCCGGAGGCCAGGGCGATCCTCGGGGACGCGGTGTACCGCTCCGACCTGCTGGCGTCCGGCGGCCTCGACGACCGGCGGATGACGGGGAACGTTCTGAAGCGTGCCGAGGAGCTGATGGCGGACGCCGTCCACGCCGAGCACACGTTCTTCACCACCTGCGGCAGCTCGCTCTCCGTCAAGGCGGCGATGCTGGCCGTGGCGGGACCGAACGAACAGCTGGTCGTCGGCCGCGACGTCCACAAGTCGGTGGTCTCCGGGCTGATCCTCGCCGGCATCGAACCGGTCTGGGTCGACCCGCAGTGGGACGGGGAACAGCGCCTGGCCCACGCCCCGGCCCCGGAGGCCTTCGAGGAGGCGCTCGAGCGTCACCCGGAGGCGAAGGGGGCGCTGGTCACCAGCCCGACCCCGTACGGCAGCTGCACCGGACTCGACCGGATCGCGGAGATCCTCCACGCCCGCGGTCTGCCCCTGATCGTGGACGAGGCCTGGGGCGCCCATCTGCCCTTCCACCCCGACCTGCCCTCCTGGGCGATGGACGCGGGCGCGGACGTCTGTGTGACGAGCGTCCACAAGATGGGCAGCGGCCTGGAACAGGGATCCGTGTTCCATCTGCAGGGGGAGCTGATCGACCCGGAGACCCTGCAGTCGCGCGCCGACCTGTTCGGGACCACCAGCCCGTCGGTACTCATCTACGCGGGGCTCGACGCCTGGCGCCGTCAGATGGCGCTCCAGGGCGAACAACTGCTGGACGAGGCTCTCCGGCTGGCCGCGGCGGTCCGCGGCGAGATCGAGAAGATCCCCGGCCTGCACGTTCTCGGCTACGACGATCTCGTGGGCACGGGCCGGGGCGCGGACTTCGATCCGCTGCCCGTGGTCATCGACATCAGCGCGCTGGGCACGACCGGCTACCGCGCCGCGGACTGGCTGCGCCGCGAGCACCGGGTCGCGATGCATCTCGCGGACCACCGGCGCATCAGCGCCCAGCTCACGTACGCCGACTCGGCCGCCACCACGGACCCGCTGCTCGACGCCCTGCGTGATCTCGCGGACCACGCCGGGGAACTGGCCGCCGGGGTGCCCGACTTCGTCGTGCCGACCGGCCCGGAGATGCGGATGGAACAGGTCGTACGGCCCAGGGACGCGTACTTCGGACCGTCCGAGCCCGTGCCGGTCGAGCGGGCCACCGGCCGGGTCTCGGTCGAGATGATCACGCCGTACCCGCCGGGCATCCCCGCGGTGCTGCCGGGCGAACGGCTCACCGAACCCGTCCTGGACTACCTGCGCACGGGGCTGGAGGCCGGAATGAACCTTCCGGACGCCGCCGATCCGGAGCTGCGCACGATCCGTGTGCGCAGGTGACCTGGGCGGGAGAGCGACCGCGCGGAGAGGGGCGGCCCGTGGGCGGGCCGCCCCCTTATGGTCGGTCGTCCGGTCAGGCGGCGAGTGCCACGGCCTCCACCGCCGGTGCCCGCAGGGTCCGCACCGCCGTGGCGAGGCTGGTGCCGAGCGTCGCCGCGGCGGCGACCGTCACGATCGCCAGCCAGATGCCGAGGCCGCGGTCCGGCAGCGCCGAGTCGCTGCGGACGAGGGTGAAGGGGACGATCCCGGCGAGCCCCGCCACCGTCCCGAAGAAGACACCGGTCACGGTCAGGATCACGCCTTCCACGCCGACCGCGCCGAGCACCTGGGCCGGTGTCGCCCCGGCCAGCCGCTGCTGCCCGAACTCCCGGGCGCGGAAGGCCGTGGCCGCGTACAGCGAATTGATCAGCATGATGCAGGAGAAGACCACGATGATGCCGACGACCACGAGGTTGAGCGTTTCGAGGTTCTTCGCGTCGATGGACTTCGGGACGCCGGACGCCTCGATCGCGTCGCTCTCGACTGCCTGCATGTAGAGCGTCGCGGTCGCCATGCCGGTGAACATGATCAGGGGCATCAGGACGCCGGACAGCTGGGCGGTGCGCCGGCGCAGGGCGCGGACGGCGAGGTAGCCGCTCGGGCCGGACAGGGGGAGCCGGTCCAGCAGGCCCGTCAGCAGGCGCGGCGAGAGAAGCGCGAAACCCACCGAGAGCAGGATGGCGCCGTACGCGGCGGGCGCCATCAGCGCGGCGTCGGAGGCGGAGAAGGCGAGAGTGGAGCAGACGGCCGACCCGCCGACGCCCAGCGCGGCGTACGCGGAGAACGTCCGCGCCCTGCCCCGCGGCCTACGCTCCCGGGTCGCCCGCCGCACCGCGAGGAACGCGGCACCGCCCGCCGCGAGCACGGTGATCCACAGACCGGACAGCAGGGCGCTCGGGCCGAAGGAGAAGTCCACCGACCGGTCCACCTGGCCGCTGTCCCGGAAGACGTCCAGCAGTGCCTGCCCGCCCAGCATCGCGGGGCCGATCGCCGCCAGCGCACCCAGCAGGGCCACGGCCACCGACTCGCCGACGACCATTCGTTTGATCTGCCCCGGAGTCGCCCCCGAGCACCGCAACAGCTCGAGTTCCGCGCTGCGTTGGCGCACGTTCACCGTGAGCGTCGAGGCGACCGCGAAGAACACCAGGAGCGAGCCGTAACCGCCGACGACGCTCGCCGCCGTGGACAGCGACTCGGCGCTCACGGAGTCGACACCCGGCTGCCCGGCCGTGTCGTGCATCGAGTTGAAGGTCATGATGATCGCCGCGCCGAGGAAGGCCGAGAGCAGCGTGGCGGTGAAGCGTCCGGGGCGGTGCCGGATGGACCGCATGGCCAGAGCGAACATGACTCACACCCCCGCCGTCACGTCGTCGCCCAGGTGCGCCAGGCGTTCGGCGACCGCGTCGACCGTCGGAGCGTGCAGTTCGCCCACGAACCGGCCGTCGGCGAGAAACAGGACCGAGTCGGCGTACGAGGCCGCCACCGGGTCGTGGGTGACCATGACCACCGTCCGGCCGTGCACCCGCACCGCCTCCTGGAGCAGCCGCAGCACATCCCGCGCGCTGCGCGTGTCCAGGGCACCGGTCGGCTCGTCCGCGAAGATCACGCTCGGCTCGGTGACCAGTGCGCGGGCGATGGCCACCCGCTGGCGCTGCCCGCCGGAGAGCTGGTCGGGCCGGTGGCCGAGCCGGTCGCCGAGCCCGACCGTCGTCAGGATCTCCTGCGCCCGCCGCCGGTCCACGCGCCGCCCGGCGAGCCGTAGCGGCAGCACCGTGTTCTGCGCCACGGTCAGCGTGTCCAGCAGGTTGTACTGCTGGAAGACGAAACCGATCCGGCTGCGGCGGAACTTCGTCAGCGCCGCCTCGCTGCCGCCCGTCATCTCCGCCCCGTCGACGGTCACGATGCCGCTGTCGGGCCGGTCGAGCCCGGCCGCGCACTGCAGCAGTGTGGACTTGCCCGAACCCGAAGGGCCCATGACCGCGGTGAAGGTGGCGCGCGCCAGGCTGAGCGTCACACCGTCGAGCGCCGTCACGGCACTCTCGTCGCTCCCGTACGTCTTGGTGACCTTGACCAGCCGCAGAGCCTCACCGGCGGGCCCCGTGCCGTGCGTCCGTCGCGCAGTTCGGCGAAACATCGTCATCACTCTCCGTCCGGCACGCCCTGTGCCTCGTCAACGAAGCTACGGAGACGGCGGCCGGACCACATGGGGCGCAGAACCCGTATCCCGGGGTGTACTCAGCGACACCCCGGCCCGGCCGCAGCCCGTACGGGTCACCAGAACGCGCCGTCCCGGCCGCGGGCCCGGTGCAATGGACAGGTGACCGCGCCCCCGGACGACTGCCTCGCGCGCAACGAGTGGATCTGCGGTGCCTATCTGAGCAGCCGCCGCCAGATCCTCATCGACGCGGTCGTCCAGCACCTCCAGCTCACCGCGCTGTCGGTGCTCATCGGGCTGGTCATCGCCGTCCCGCTGGCCGTCGTCGCCCGCCGCTGGGGCTGGGCCGCGGGACCCGCGCTCGCCGTGACCACGATCCTCTACACGATCCCGTCGCTCGCGATGTTCTCGCTGCTGCTGCCCGTCTACGGGCTGTCGGCGGCCCTCGTCGTCGCGGGGCTCGTCCTGTACTCCCTCACCCTGCTCGTCCGCAACATCCTGGCCGGTCTGCGCGCCGTTCCCGAAGAGACCCGGCAGGCCGCGCGCGGCATGGGCTACGGCCCCGTCCGGCTGCTGCTCACCGTCGAACTGCCGCTCGCGCTGCCCGCTGCCATGGCCGGCCTGCGCATCGCCATGGTCTCCGCGGTGTCGCTGGTGACGGTCGGCGCGATCGTCGGCTTCGGCGGGCTCGGCAACCTCATCTACGCGGGCATGAACACGTACTTCAAGGCCCAGGTCCTGACCGCGTCCGTGCTGTGCGTGGTCATCGCCGTCGCCGCCGATCTGCTGCTGCTCGGCGTGCAGTGGCTGATCACGCCGTGGACCAGGGCGGCCCGCGGATGAAGACCCTCACCGACGCCTGGGGCTGGCTCACCGACTCCGCTCACTGGTCCGGCGACGACGGCATCTGGCACCGGCTCGCCCAGCACCTCGTCCTGACCGTCGTCTGTCTGGTCATCAGCTGTCTGATCGCCCTGCCGGTCGCGCTCGTCCTCGGTCATCTCGGCAAGGGCGGCGCGCTCGCCGTCAACATCTCCAACGTCGGCCGTGCCGTGCCCACCTTCGCCGTCCTCGTCCTGCTGCTCCTGACCCCGCTAGGGAAGTGGGGGGAGGGACCGACGGTGGTCGCCCTGGTGCTGTTCGCCGTACCGCCGCTGCTCACCAACGCGTACGTCGGCATGCGCGAGGTCGACCGCAGCGTCGTGCAGTCGGCGCGCGGGATGGGGATGACCGGTCGCCAGATGCTGTGGCGCGTGGAGCTGCCGCTGGCGCTGCCACTGGTCATGAACGGGGTGCGGATCGCCGCCGTCCAGCTCGTCGCGACCGCGACCATCGCCGCTCTCGCGGGCGGCGGCGGACTCGGCCGGATCATCACCGCCGGTTTCAACCTGGCGAGCACCGCGCAGGTCGTGGCCGGAGCCGTCCTCGTCGCCGTGTTCGCCCTGCTCGTCGAGGGCGTCTTCGAGGTCGCCGAGCGGCTGGCACCGCACTGGACGAGGGGCGCGCGATGAGACGGCTCGGCGCCCTGGCGGCGCTGCTCCTGCTCACCGGCTGCACGACCGGCCCGTCGCTGGAGAACCGCGGCGCGGTCACCGCACCCCCCGGCGACAGCAAACACCTGACCATCGGCTCGGCCGGATTCACCGAGAGCGATCTGCTGGCCCAGATGTACGCGCTGCTGCTGAACCGGGCCGGCTACCGGACGTCCCTGCTCACCGTCGCCAACCGCGAACTGTACGAACCCGCCCTGGAAGCCGGGCAGATCGACGTCGTGGCGGAGTACGCGGCCACCTTCGCGGACTGGCTGAACGTCAAGACCAACGGTGCCGACGCACCCGCCGTCGGCTCACCGGACCTCGACGCCACCATGACCGCGCTGCGCAAACTGGCCACGCCCCGCGGTCTCACGGTCCTCGACGCGGGCCGGGCCGTCGACCAGAACGCCTTCGCGGTGACCGGGGCGTACGCGCGGGAGCATCACCTGAAGACGCTCAGCGACCTCGGCGGGTCCGGTCTGCGGGTGCGGCTCGCCGCGGGCGACGAGTGCGTGCAACGGCCGTACTGCGAACCGGGGTTGAAGAAGACCTACGGCATCGACATCACGGCCGTCGACCCGAAGGGCGTCGGCACCACCCAGGCCAAGCGCGCCGTTCAGAACGGCCAGGACCAGATGGTGCTGACCACCACGACGGACGCCACCCTGGACGAGTTCGGCCTGGTCCTGCTCGCCGACGACAAGCATCTGCAGAACGCCGACTACATCGTGCCCGTCGTCAACCGCTCCCGCGCGGGCAGCGAGGGGGTGACCAAGGCGCTCGGCAAGCTCAACAGCGTCCTCACCACGGCGGACCTGGCCTCGATGAACCAACAGGTCGACAGCTGGCGGCGCCTCCCGGAGGACGTCGCGCGGACCTATCTGAAGGAGAAGGGCCTGCTCAAGTGACAAGCCCGTGACGGTGGTTGACGTACTGGCGCGGTGGGCGGCTTCTCGGCGGGACCGGCGTCGGTACACCTCTTTCTTGGCGGAACGGGGCAGTGCGCGACCCCTGATCCTTCTTGGCGGAACGGGGCAGTGCGCGACCCCTGAACCCTGTGCCTACGCGCCCCGCGTCCTCACGCGTCCGCCACCGAGTCGAACGGCACCTGCCCGCGGGAGACGCCCAGCGCGTCCGCGTCCACCGAGCGGCGCAGCGCCTCGTGCAGCTTCGCCGGGGTCAGCACGCCGAGGAAGCGGGCGCCGTCCAGCACGGCGACCCAGCCCGCGTCGTGCTGGAGCATCACGCCGAAGGCCTGCTTCAACGGGGCGCCGACCGACACCCACGAGTTCATCCGGTGGGCGAGGTCGCCGACGGTGCCGTTCGCCCCGGCCAGCGCCACCTCGTCGACGCCGACCCAGCCGTGCAGATCGCCCTCGGCGTCGAGGACCACGGCCCAGCGGGCGCCCTCGGCGTGCAGCCTGGACGCCGCCTGCGCGGCCGGCTCGTCCAGCCGGGCGACGGGCGGCTGCTCCAGGTCGTCGACCTGGATCTCCGTCACGGACAGCCGCTTCAGCCCGCGGTCGGCGCCCACGAACTCGGCGACGTACGGCGTGGCCGGCGTGCCCAGCACCGCCCCGGGCGTGTCGAACTGCTCGATGCGCCCCTGCCCGTACACCGCGATCCGGTCGCCGAGCCGCACGGCCTCCTCGATGTCATGCGTGACCAGCAGCACCGTCTTGCGCACCGCCTCCTGCATCCGCAGGAACTCGTCCTGCAACTGCTCGCGCACCACCGGGTCCACGGCCCCGAAGGGCTCGTCCATCAGCAGGACCGGCGGGTCCGCGGCCAGGGCCCGTGCCACACCGACGCGCTGGCGCTGACCGCCCGACAGCTGATCCGGGTAGCGCGACCCGAAGGTCTTCGGGTCCAGGCCCACCAGGTCGAGGAGTTCGGCGGCCCGCGCCCGGGCCTTCGCCTTCTTCCAGCCGACGAGCGACGGCACGGTCGCCGTGTTGTCGAGGACTGTCCGGTGCGGGAACAGCCCCACCTGCTGGATGACGTATCCGATCCGCCGTCGCAGTCGCACCGGATCGACCGTGGAGATGTCCTCGCCGTTCACGTAGATGCGGCCCGAGGTCGGCTCGATGAGCCGGTTCACCATCATCATGGTCGTCGTTTTGCCGCAGCCGGACGGGCCGACGAGCGTGACGAGTTCACCCTCGGCGACCTCGAAGGACAGACCGTCCACCGCGGTCGTCCCGTCCGGGTAGCGCTTGGTGACCTGCTCGAACCGGATCATGTCCTCACGCTAACCGCGCCCGTCATTCCTCGCTCACCAGCACCACCTCCAGGGTGCGCGGACCGTGCACCCCCTCGACCCGGTCGAGTTCGATGTCGCTGGTCGCGGACGGGCCGGAGATCCAGGTCAGCGGGCGGGTCGGGTCGAGGCGTTCCATGGCTTGGGGGACCGAGGCGACGACCTGGCCGGGCACCCGTACGACACAGATGTGATGGTCGGGGATCAGGGTGATGCGGCGCCGGCCCTGCTCCGGGCCGCCGTCCAGCACGAGGGTGCCGGTCTCGGCGATGGCGAGCGCGCAGCCCGTGACCACGCTGGCGACCCGGTCCAGCTCGCGCGGGGTGCTCTCGGTGCGGTCCGGGACCTGCGCCACCTCGGTCGCCGCCAGCCAGCCCTGGTCCAGGCCCGCCGGCATGAGCACGGACGTCGAGCCGTGCCCGGTGAGCAGCCCGGCGATCAGCGTCGGCAGACCGTCGGTGTCGGTGCGGTGCACGAGCGCCCGATAGTCCGCCAGGTTCTCCGCGAGCAGCTCCACCGTCTCCTCGACGCTCCGGTCACCGTGCTGACGCAGATAGCCTCGGTCGACGGCCTGCTCGTACGGCGTGTCGTCCTGGTGCACGTCCGCGATCGCACGCCGCACCCGGCCCAGAATCAGATCCCTGCTGCTCACTTCGTCGAGTCCTTTCCACCGTTCGTACGCTGCCACCAGTCGCGGAACGGCTCCGCGGGCACCACCGGAAGATCACGGCTCGCGCTCCACGCCTTGCCGGGACCCGGCAGCCTGCGCGGATGGAAGCGGCGGGTCCGGGAGGCGAGGCGTTGGCCGGTGCGCAGCACGCCGGGGTGGCCGAAGGCCCACTGCGCCGCCCGCATGGCCGCCCGCTCGGCGGCGTGTCCCTTCGCGGGCTTGAGGACGACCTTGGCGCCCTCCCGGGTCACCGCGCCTCCCTGGACGATCCGTTCCCGCAGGTGCACCAGCACCTCGGGGATGTCGATCGCCACCGGGCAGACCTCGTAACAGGCCCCGCACAGCGAGGACGCGTACGGCAGCGAGGCGTCGATGTCGCTGCCGGTGCCGCGCAGCTGAGGGCTGAGGATGGCGCCGATCGGGCCGGGGTACACCGAGCCGTACGCGTGGCCGCCCGCCCGCTCGTACACCGGGCAGACGTTGAGACACGCCGAGCAGCGGATGCAGCGCAGGGCCTGGCGCCCGACCTCGTCGGCGAGCGTGTCCGTGCGGCCGTTGTCGAGGAGGACCAGGTGGAACGTCTGGGGGCCGTCGACCGTGTCGGAGTCGCCGGTGCCCGTCCACATGGAGGTGTACGGGTTCATGCGCTCGGCCGTCGAGGAGCGGGGGAGCGTCTGGAGGAAGACCTCCAGGTCCTGCCAGGTCGGCACGATCTTCTCGATGCCGACGACCGAGATCAGCGTCTCGGGCAGGGTGAGGCACATACGGCCGTTGCCCTCGGACTCGACGACGACCAGGGTGCCGGTCTCGGCGACCATGAAGTTGGCGCCGGAGATGCCGACCTTGGCGCGCAGGAACTTCTCCCGCAGATGCAGGCGCGCGGCCTCCGCCAGCTCGGCGGGCGTGTCGGTGAGGCCCTCGGGAGCCGGGCGGCCCCACTCGCTCATCTCGCGGGTGAAGATGTCGCGGATCTCGCCGCGGTTGCGGTGGATGGCGGGGACGAGGATGTGCGAGGGGCGGTCCTTGCCCAACTGCACGATGAGTTCGGCGAGATCGGTCTCGTAGGCGCGGATGCCCTCGGCTTCCAGGGCCTCGTTGAGCGCGATCTCCTGGGTCGCCATCGACTTGACCTTGACGACCTCCGACTCGCCGGTCTCCTTGACCAGGCGGGTGACGATCCGGTTGGCCTCCTCGGCGTCGGCGGCCCAGTGGACGATGCCCCCGGCCGCCGTGACCGACTCCTCCAACTGCACCAGATAGCGGTCGAGATGGCGCAGCGTGTGGTCCTTGATCTGCTTGCCCGCCTCGCGCAGGGCGGCCCAGTCGTCGAGTTCGGCGACCGCGTGGGCCCGCTTGGCGCGGATGGTGTGGGTCGCGTGACGCAGGTTGGCCCGCAGCGTCGGGTTGTTGACGGCTTCGCGCGCGGCCTCGGGGAAGGCCGGCATGCCGACGAAGGTTCCGCTCATACCAGGGGCTCCCGTTCCGTGCTCGCCAGGATCTCCGCGATGTGCACCGGACGCATCCGCGTCCTGAGCCGGGTCATGGTGCCGCCGATGTGCATCAGACAGGAGTTGTCGGCGGCGCACAGCACCTCCGCACCTGTCGACTCGGCGTGCGCCACCTTGTCGGCGCCCATCGCGGCCGAGACATCGGAGTTCTTCACGGCGAAGGTGCCGCCGAAGCCGCAGCACTCGTCCGCGCCCGGCAGCTCACGGAGCTCAAGTCCTTTGACCGCCTGGAGGAGCCGGCGCGGCCGGTCGCCCAGGCCCAGGCTGCGCAGACCGTGACAGGTGGGGTGATACGTCACCGTGTGCGGGTAGTGGGCGCCGACATCGGTCACCCCGAGGACGTCGACGAGGAACTCGGTGAGCTCGTACGTCTTCGGTACGACCGGTGCCAGCGTGGCCGCGAGGCCGTCCCCGCGGCCCTCGGCCCGGGCGCGCTCGCCCATCCGCGGATACAGCTCCCGCACCATGGCTCCGCACGATCCGGAGGGCGTCACGATCGCCTCGTACTCACTGAATACATCGGAGAAATGCCGGGCCAGGGGCTCGGCCTCATGGCGGTAGCCGGTGTTGTAGTGGGCCTGTCCGCAGCAGGTCTGTGCCATCGGGAAATCGACGTCTACGCCCAGCCTGGTCAGCAGTTTCACCACGGCGCGGCCGGTTTCCGGATAGAGCGTGTCGTTGACACAGGTCAGGAACAGGGCGACACGCATCGCGGCTCCTCGGGTTCGATCATCGGATGAGTGCAGCGTACGCGGCGGGCGCGGCGCACGGGAGCCCCCACTCACCCTCCGGTGAGTCGGCTCTCCGCCGCACGCCATCGAGCGGGGTCGCCGGCGGGTTCATAACGCACCAATGGCTGTGTTTGTGCCACAAGTTCCCGCAGCGCCGTCCGGTCGCCCACCAGGCCCTGGGCGCGGGCCTGGACGAGCACGTTGCCGAGCGCCGCCGCCTCGGCGGGGCCCGCCACCACGGGCAGGCCGCAGGCGTCCGCAGTGAGTTGGCACAGCAGGCCGTTGCGCGCGCCCCCGCCGACGATGTGCACGACGTCGACGGGGTGGTCGGCCAGCGCCTGCGCCTCGTTGACCGCGCGGCGGTGCGCGAGCGCGAGGGAGTCGAGGATGCAGCGGGTGATCTCGGCGCGCGACTCGGGTACCGGCCGGCCGGCGGCCCGGCAGGAGGCCGCGATCCGCGCCGGCATACGGCCCGGCGCGAGAAACGCGACGTCGCCCGCGTCCACGACCGACCGCAGCGACGGCACCCCGGCCGCCGCACGCAGCAGCCCGGCCAGATCG
The DNA here is from genome assembly GCF_042723265.1 of Streptomyces sp. NPDC058371. Lineage (NCBI taxonomy): Bacteria > Bacillati > Actinomycetota > Actinomycetes > Kitasatosporales > Streptomycetaceae > Streptomyces > Streptomyces sp. NPDC058371. The sequence goes on from NZ_JBHXJC010000001.1 coordinate 866,719, forward strand.
GGCTCACCCCAGTCCCGTACGCACTCCTGGAGCAGCCACAGCCCCATGATGTTCCGCAGATGACGGACCGTGCCGTCGAGCCCCAGCTCATTGGTGAAGTTGGCCGCGCGGCTCGCCTCGGTGAGCACGGGTGCCGTCAGCTCCAGGCCCGCCAGGGACCAGGTGCCGGTGCAGATGTACGCGAAGCGCTCGCCCGCGGCGGGGACGGCGGCCACCGCGGAGGCCGTGTCGTGCGAGGCGACGGTCGTCACCGGTACGGGTCCGGTCAGCCCGGTCTCCGCCAGGACGTCCGGCCGCAGCAGGCCCGCCGGGTCACCGGGCCGGCGCAGCGGTGCGAACAGCTTCAGGTCGATGCCCAGCCGGTCCGCGAGGTCGTACGACCAGTCGCGGGTGCGCGGGTTGATCAGCTGGGTGGTCGAGGCGTTGGTGAGTTCGGTGCCCGCCCGGCCCGTCAGCCAGTACGTCAGCAGGTCCGGGATGAGCAACAGGCGCTTGGCAGCGGCGAGTTGGGCCGATCCGTGGGCCGCCGTGAGCTGGTAGAGCGTGTTGAAGGGCGCGTACTGGATCCCGGTCGCCGCGTACAGGTCGGCGGCGGAGACGGTGGCCCACACCCGCTCCGCGACCCCTTCCGTACGCGCGTCGCGGTAGTGCACCGGGTTGCCCAGCAGCGCCCCGTCCGCGTCCAGCAGCCCGTAGTCCACGGCCCAGCTGTCGACACCCACCGAGTCGACCTGCCCCGCCGCCCGCAAGCCGTCGAGGACGCCCGCGTACAGCGCGAGAATGTCCCAGCGCAGGCCCTCCGGAAGCCGCACCGGCCGGTTGGCGAACCGGTGCGCCTCGGTGAGTTCCAGCGTTCCGGTCCCCACGCGGCCGACCATGACGCGCCCGCTGGACGCGCCGAGATCGACCGCCGCGTACCTGCGCACCGCCGTCACCTCAGGAAGGCGGCGGCGACGCCGGCGTCGACCGGGACGTGCAGACCCGTCGTGTGCGTCAACTCCCCACCGGTCAGGGCGAAGACGGCGTTCGCGACATGCTCCGGGAGCACTTCCCGCTTGAGGATCGTCCGCTGGGCGTAGAACTCACCGAGCTTCTCCTCCTCGATGCCGTACGTCGCCGCACGCTGCGCCCCCCAGCCGCCCGCGAAGATCCCCGAGCCGCGTACCACCCCGTCGGGGTTCACGCCGTTGACCCGGATGCCGTGCTCGCCCAACTCGGCTGCCAGCAGCCGGACTTGATGGGCCTGGTCGGCCTTGGCCGCGGAGTAGGCGATGTTGTTCGGGCCGGCGAAGACCGCGTTCTTGGAGGCGATGTAAACGATGTCGCCGCCCAGGCGCTGCCGGATCATCACCCGGGCCGCCTCGCGCGACACGAGGAAGGAGCCGCGGGCCATGATGTCGTGCTGGAGGTCCCAGTCGCGGGCCGAGGTCTCCAGCAGCGGTTTGGAGAGGGAGATGCCCGCGTTGTTGACCACGAGGTCGACCCCGCCGAAGGCGAGGACCGCGGCCCTGAAGGCTCCGGCGATCTGCTCCTCGGAGGTGACGTCGACGGTGACGGCCACGGCCCGGTCGGGGCCGCCCAGTTCCTCGGCGACCCGGGAGGCGCTCTCGGCGTCGAGATCCGCGACCACCACACACGCGCCCTCGGCGGCCAGCCGACCGGCGATCGCCTTCCCGATGCCGCTGCCCGCGCCGGTCACCAGCGCCACCCGGGTGGCGAGCGGCCTGGACTTCGGCATCCGGCGGAGCTTGGCCTCCTCCAGGGCCCAGTACTCGATGCGGAACTTCTCCGACTCCTCGATCGGCGCGTACACCGAGACGGCCTCCGCCCCGCGCATCACGTTGATCGCGTTGACGTAGAACTCGCCGGCCACGCGCGCGGTCTGCTTGTCCCTGCCGAAGGAGAACATGCCGACACCGGGGACCAGCACGATCGCCGGGTCCGCGCCGCGCATCGCGGGGGAGTCGGCGCCGGCATGCCGGGCGTAGTAGGCCGCGTACTCCTCGCGGTACTCGGCATGCAGTTCCTGGAGTCGGGCGACCGCCTCGTCGAGGGGAGCGGACGGCGGCAGGTCGAGGAGGAGCGGCCGCACCTTCGTCCGCAGGAAGTGGTCGGGGCAGGAGGTGCCGAGGGCGGCGAGACGCGGGTGCCCGGCGCGCGCCAGGAAGTCCAGGACGACCTCGGAGTCGGTGAAGTGGCCGACCTGGGGGCGGTCCCGGGAGGCGAGGGCGCGCACGTACGGCGCCAGGGCGGCGGCCCGCTCCCGGCGTTCGTCCCCGGGCAGGGCCTCGAACCCTTCGACGACCGGTCCGAAGGGCTCGGGCCTCCCGCGCTCGGCGAGGAATGCCTCGGCGGTGCGGATGATGTGCAGCGAGTTGCGCTCGCACTCGTCCGCCGTGTCCCCCCACGCCGTGATGCCATGGCCGCCCAGGACGCAGCCGATCGCCTGCGGGTTGGCCGCCCTGACCGCCGCGATGTCCAGCCCGAGCTGGAAGCCGGGCCGCCGCCACGGCACCCACGCCACCGTGTCGCCGAAGCAGTCGGCGGTCAGCTTCTCCCCGTCGGCGGCGCAGGCCAGCGCGATGCCGGAGTCGGGGTGGAGGTGGTCGACGTGCGGGGCGTCCACCAGGCCGTGCATCGCCGTGTCGATGGACGGGGCCGCACCGCCCTTGCCGTGCAGGCAGTAGTCGAACGCGGCGACCATCTCGTCCTCGCGCTCGACGCCCGGGTACACGTCCGCCAGCGCCCGCAGTCGGTCGAGACGCAGCACGGCGAGCCCTGACTCGGTCAGTGTGCCCAGGTCGCCGCCCGAACCCTTGACCCACATCAACTCCACGTCACCACCGGTCACGGGATCCGTGGCGGTGCCTTTCGCGGACGTGTTGCCGCCCGCGTAGTTGGTGTTGCGGGGGTCCGCACCGAGCCGACGGGACCGGGCCAGCAGAGCAGCGGCTTCGGGATGGGGTGCCATGTTCCTGATCCTTGAGAAGAGGTGTCTGCGCAGCGGGGCACAAGGGCGCGTGGCCGTAACCTGTGCGGCTCCACGCGCGAGCGGGAGCGGCCCGCAGCCTGCGACGGTCCGGGGGCGGACAAGAGCCGGGCCTCACGCCCCCCACCCCGCCTGCTGCCCACCGACCCGTTCCTCGGCGATCCTGGCCGCCCACCCGGAGCGGTGATACGCGGCCACAGGGTCGGAATCGAGACCCAGCTCGCGCCGCACCTCGGCCAGCAGCGGCCGTACATCGGTGTTGTACGCGTCCATCACCACGGCGTTCGCAGCGAGCACGTCACCGGATCGCTGCGCCTCGGCGAGCGCGGCACGATCGACGAGGAGAGCCTTCGCCGTGGCCTCCTGGACGTTCATCACCGAACGGATGATCGCCGGGATCTTGGCCTCGATGTTGTGGCACTGGTCGAGCATGAAGGCGACCTCGGGGGTGAAGCCGCCGCCGCGGATCACCTCGTACATGATCCGGAAGAGCTGGAAGGGGTCGGCGGCGCCCGCCATCAGGTCGTCGTCGGCGTAGAACCGCGAGTTGAAGTCGAAGCCGCCGAGCTTTCCCTCGCGCAGCAGCGTCGCGACGATGAACTCGATGTTGGTGCCCGGCGCGTGGTGCCCGGTGTCGACGACGACCCGCGCCCGGGGGCCGAGCTTGAGGCAGTGCGCGTACGCCGTGCCCCAGTCCGGGACGTCCATCGTGTAGAAGGCGGGCTCGAAGAGCTTGTACTCCAGCAGCATGCGCTGGTCTTCCCCGAGCCGTGCGTAGACCTCGGCCAGACCCTCGGCGAGCCGGTCCTGGCGCCCGCGGATGTCGTCCTGGCCGGGGTAGTTCGTGCCGTCCGCGAACCACAGCTTCAGATCCCTGGAACCCGTCGCGTCCATGATGTCGACGCAGTGGAGCAGATGATCGACGGCCTTGCGGCGCACCGACGCGTGGGGGTGGCAGATGCTGCCGAGCCGGTAGTCGTCGTCCTGGAAGGTGTTGGAGTTGATCGTGCCCAGCCGGAGACCGCGCTCCTCGGCGTACTTCGCGAGGCCCGCGTATCCGTCGGAGCCGTCGACCATGTCCCAGGGGATGTGCAGCGCGACGGACGGCGCGGCCCCGGTGAACTCGTGCACCTTCGCGGCGTCGTCCAGCTTCTCGCGGGGGTCGCGCGGCACACCCGGCTGCGTGAACACCTTGAAGCGGGTTCCCGAGTTCCCGTACGCCCACGACGGCGTCTCCACTGCCTGGGACTTGAGGGCGGCCTTCACCGCGGCGAGCTCGGTCACTTCGGGGCTCCTGAGACTTCCGGTCGACGTACGGTCTGATCGTGTGCGTTATGAAACGATTCAGAGCGCCGAAGCTATGAGTCTCCCGAAATGCTGTCAAGCCCCCGGACAGCGACTGCTCTACGTAGCTCGGTCGTGACCACTGGGTATCGAGAATTTCGCCCCGCACCCATTGACGTGGCCTGGGTTGGCTGTCTAACGTCCCGGCAACCTAGTTGAAACCTTTCACGACGCCGTGAGGCCGCCCCGCCCGCGTCGTTGAGGAGCCCTCATGACCCACCGGTCCGACCCGGGTCCGACCCCCGTGCTGGCGCTCAGGGACATCTCGAAGTCCTTCGGCGCCGTACGCGCCCTGCGGGGCGTGTCCCTGGAACTCTTCCCCGGCGAGGTGCACGCACTCGCCGGCGAGAACGGCGCGGGCAAGTCGACCCTCATCAAGACGCTCGCCGGCGTGCACCGGCCGGACGCCGGCCAGGTGTTCCTCGACGGAGAGCCCGTCGTCTTCCACGGTCCCGCCGACGCCCGTGACGCGGGCATCGCGGTGATCTACCAGGAACCCACGCTCTTCCCCGACCTCTCGATCGCCGAGAACATCTTCATGGGCCGCCGGCCCCGGCGCTCCCTCGGCCGCATCGATCACAAGGCCACCCATGCCGCGACCCTGGCCCTGATGAAGCGCCTCGGCGTGGAACTCGACCCCGAGCGCCCGGCCCGCGGCCTGTCCATCGCCGACCAGCAGATCGTCGAGATCGCCAAGGCGCTCTCCTTCGACGCCCGAATCCTGATCATGGACGAGCCGACCGCGGCGCTGACCGGCAGCGAGGTGGCGCGACTCTTCGGCGTCGTGAGCACACTGCGCGAACAGGGCTCGGCGGTGCTGTTCGTCTCGCACCGGCTGGAGGAGATCTTCCGGATCTGCCGGCGGGTCACGACGCTGCGGGACGGCGCCCTGATCTCCAGCGAGCCGCTGGACGGCATGACCGAGGACGACCTCGTACGCCGGATGGTCGGCCGCGACCTGGACGAGCTCTACCCCAAGCAGGACGTCCGGGCGGGCGAAGTCGCCCTGAACGTAAGGCGACTGACCCGCGAGGGTGTCTTCACCGATGTCTCCTTCGACGTCCGGCGCGGAGAGATCGTCGCTCTGGCCGGACTCGTCGGCGCCGGTCGTACGGAGGTGGCCCGGGCCGTCTTCGGCGTCGACCGCTGGGACGCCGGTGCGGTGGAGGTGGACGGCAGGCCGCTGACGAAGGGAGCGCCCTCCCTCGCGATGGCGGCGGGGCTGGCCCTCGTCCCCGAGGACCGGCGGGCCCAGGGCCTGGTGATGGGCATGTCCATCGAGCGCAACATCGGCCTGACCGGGCTGCGTACGACGGTCAGGGCGGGCCTGATGGACCGCGGCGCCGAGCGCAGCCGCGCGCTGGACTGGGCGGTCAGGCTCCAGGTGAAGTACACGCGCCTCGCCGATACCGTGTCCACCCTGTCCGGCGGCAATCAGCAGAAGGTCGTTCTCGCCAAGTGGCTCGCCACCGGTCCGAAGGTGCTGATCGTGGACGAGCCGACGCGGGGCATCGACGTCGGCACCAAGGCCGAAGTGCACCGACTGCTGGGCGAGTTGGCGGCCGACGGGGTGGCCGTCCTGATGATCTCCTCCGATCTGCCCGAGGTCCTCGGCATGGCCGACCGCGTACTCGTGATGCACGAGGGCCGGCTCACCGCCGAGATCGGGCGTGCCGACGCCACCGAGGAGTCCGTGATGGCCGCGGCCACGGGGAGGGCGGCGTGAGCGGCCGGCGCGCGGCCGGGGGGCCGCACCTGGCCGCTATGCCTGTGCCGGGGTGTTCCGTGGGCGCGGTGTCGAGCACGTCGTGCGCGACCGCGATGCCGGTGTTGTCGCGCTCGGTGGCGCCGAGGGCGCACGCGACCGCGATGCCGGTGCTGTCGCGCTTGGTGGCGCACAGGGCGTACCCGAGCGCGAGGCCCGCGCCACCGCGCTCGGCGCGTGCGGGTACGGACAGGCCGCGCCCGACCCCGCCGCGGCCCGCGGGCGCAGCAACGAACAAGAGGAGGGCGGTATGACGGTGACCGCGCCCAATCCCGTCCCCGCGGCCGAGGTGCCCAGGTCCAGTGGCACGCGGCTGGTCGACCGTGTCTTCAGGATGCGGGAACTCGCCATCCTGGCCGTCTTCCTGGTGATGATCGCCCTCACTCAGCTGGGCAACAGCGAGTTCCTCTCCGAGCAGGGCATCAAGGACCTGCTGCTGAACGCGACGATCCTGGTGCTCGTCGCCACCGGACAGTCGCTGGTGGTGATCACCCGGAACGTCGATCTGTCGGTCGGCTCGACCCTGGGCATCAGCGCCTTCGCGGCCGGCACCTATCTGCAGGGCGGCGGGAACCCCGTCGTCGCCCTCGTCCTCGCGGTCCTGCTCGGCATCGGCTGGGGACTGGTGAACGGCCTGCTGGTCAGCCTCGGCCAGGTCCCGGCGCTGGTGGTCACCCTCGGCACGCTCTACATCATCCGCGGTATCGACTCCATCTGGGTCGGCTCCCGGCAGATCACCGCGGCCGATCTCCCGGGCGGCTTCGTCGACTTCGGCTCCGGAGGCGTCCTGGCGGTGCCGTGGCTCGCGCTGATCGCGCTTCCGGTGCTGATGGTCACCGCGTACTACCTCAAGCACTTCGGCAGCGGGCGCGAGCTGTACGCGCTCGGCTCCAACCCCGAGGCCGCGCGGCTCGCCGGCATCCCGGTCCGCAAGCGGATCCTGACCGCGTACACCTGCTGCGGAGGCCTCGCCGGGCTCGCGGGCGCCCTGTATCTCGCCCGCTTCGGCAACGTCGACTCCGGCACCGGCACCGGCTACGAACTCACCGTCGTCAGCGCGGTGGTGGTCGGCGGTGTCGTCTTCACCGGCGGCTCCGGGAGCGTCTACGGAGCGGCGCTCGGCGCGCTGCTGCTCACCTCGGTCAACAGCGTGCTGCCCGCCCTCGGTGTCAGCTCCGTGTGGGTGCTCGCCATCAACGGCATCCTGCTCATCCTCGCCATCGCGGTCGACCGGATCGTCGCGCTGCGCGTGGCCCTGGCCCTGAAGAAGAGGAACGCCCGCCATGGCTGACTCCGCTCTCGCGCGTGCCGTCCGCCGGTCCGCCTTGAAAAGGTGGGATTCAGCCGTCGGCGCTCTGCTGCTGGTCGTCCTGCTCTTCTCCTTCGGTTTCGTCGACGGCTTCGGCAACGCCCTCAACCTGTCGTTCCTGATCGGAAACACCCTGCCCATCGCGCTGATCGCGCTGCCGATGACCCTGCTCGTGGTGGCCGGGGAGATCGACCTCTCGGTCGCGTCCACCGCCGGTCTCTCCGGCGCGGTGATGGGCGCGCTGTGGAACCAGGGCATGTCGATCGAGGCGATCATCCCGCTGTGCCTGCTGCTCGGCGCGGTGTGCGGGCTGGTCAACGGACTGCTGGTGACGCGGCTGGGGCTGCCGTCCCTGGCCGTCACCATCGGCACGCTCGCCGCCTACCGGGGCATCGCGCAGATCGTGCTGGGCTCGGACGCGGTGACCGACTTCCCGTCCCAGTACCTGGACTTCGCGGCCGGACGCATCGGCGACACCTTCGTCCCGTACGCGTTCCTGCCCTTCCTGGTGCTCCTCGCGATCGCCGTGGTCGTGCTGCACGCCACCCCGTTCGGGCGCTCCCTGTTCGCGGTCGGTGCCAACGAGGAGGCCGCACGGTTCGCCGGCGTCCGGGTCAAGCGGCACAAGCTGGTCCTGTTCGTCGCGACCGGGTTCATGGCATCGCTCACCGGCGTCTTCTGGGCGCTGCACTACGCCAGCGCCCGCTACGACAACGCCACCGGCCTGGAACTCTCCGTCGTCGCCGCCGTGTTGCTCGGCGGCATCGACTTCGACGGCGGCAGGGGCACGCTGGGCGGCGCGATCGCCGGGGTGTTTCTGCTCGGGGCCCTCCAGAACGTGATGAGCCTGCGGGATGTCTCGGCCCAGTCGCAGATCGTCGTCACCGGCGTGCTGCTCGTGCTGTCCGTGCTCGGTCCACGCGTCGCACGTCAGATCTCGGTCGCGAGGGCCGCCGGCTCCGCCGGATAGGCGCTCGAAAGCTGCGGGCCGTCCGTGGCCGGCCGCGCCCACGCGGCGAAGCCGCAAAGGGACACCGCCCCGCGCCCCTTGGGGCGCAATCCACTCACCTCCGCAAAGGACCCCGCCATGCGCAAGCCATCCCTCCGCCGCACCTGTGCGGCCCTCGCCGCCGTCACCTCCCTCGCCCTGGCCGCCACCGCCTGCGGCGGCACGACCAAGAACGACGTCAAGGACGACGGCGGTTCGGCCGCCGCGGCCGGCAAGGCCGACCCGAACGCGGCCACCAAGAAGGGCCTGACGGTCGGCTTCCTGCCCAAGGCGGTCAACAACCCGTACTTCACCTCCGCCGACAAGGGCGGCGAGAAGGCGCTCAAGGAACTGGGCTCCCGCTACAAGGAGGTCGGCCCGAGCAGCGCCACCGACACCTCCGGGCAGGTGAGTTACGTCAACACCCTCACCCAGCAGCAGGTCGACGCGATGGCCGTCTCCGCGCAGGACCCGGGCGCCCTGTGCACGGCGCTCAAGCAGGCCATGAAGAACAGGATCAAGGTCGTCACCTACGACTCCGACACCAAGGCCGACTGCCGCAACGCCTTCGTGTCGCAGGCCGGTGCCGAGGACCTGGGCCGCACCGAGGTGCAGCTGCTCGCCGAACAGATCGGCTACAAGGGCGAGATCGCGATCCTGTCCGCCGCACAGACGGCGACGAACCAGAACACCTGGATCGACTTCATGAAGGACGAACTCAAGGACCCGAAGTACAAGAACATCAAGCTGGTGAAGGTCGCGTACGGCAACGACGACGCCCAGCAGTCCTTCCAGCAGACGCAGGGCCTGCTCCAGGAACACCCCAAGCTGGCCGGGATCATCTCCCCGACCACCGTCGGCATCAAGGCCGCCGCCCAGTACCTGTCCGGCTCGAAGTACAAGGGCAAGGTCAGGCTGACGGGCCTCGGTACCCCTAACGACATGCGCAAGTACGTCAAGAACGGCACCGTCGAGGCCTTCGAGCTGTGGGACCCGGCGAAGCTCGGCGAGCTGGCCGCGCGCACAGCCGTGGCGCTGTCCTCGGGCCAGATCACCGGCAAGGAGGGCGAGACCTTCAAGGCCGGCGCCATGGGCTCGTACACCATCGGCAAGGACGGCGTGATCAGCCTGGGCAAGCCGACCGTCTTCGACAAGAAGAACATCGGCCAGTTCGACTTCTAGGCCCCGGAGGAACCGTTGCACGCCACCTCGCCCGACATCGATGAGACGCAGGTCTCGCAGGATGGGACGCTCTCGTTCAGGTGCCAGGAGAAGTCCGCCGGTACGACGCCCTCGCCGCTCCGTGCCGTCGGCTGCCGGCCGGCCTCATGACCACGGGCTTCCCCCTCCACGCGAGTAATGTGAGGGTCTGCCCGCCGCTTCTCGCCCTTCTGGAGGTCCCTGCCTGATGGCCCAGTCGGTGGGTATCAAGGACGTCGCCCGCGTCGCCGGAGTCTCCGTGGGCACGGTCTCGAACGTCATCAACCGCCCGGACACGGTCGCCTCCGACACCAGGGCGCGCGTCCAGTCCGCCATCGACCGGCTCGGCTACGTCCGCAGCGAGTCCGCACGCCAGCTCAGAGCCGGGCGCAGCCGGATCATGGGTCTGCTGGTCCTGGACATGGGCAACCCGTTCTTCGTCGATGTGGCGCGCGGCGCCGAACGCGCGGCCCGGCAGGCCGGCCTCGGCGTCATGGTCTGCAACAGCGGGCAGAGCGCGAGCGAGGAGGCCGACTATCTGTCGCTCTTCGCCGAGCAGCGGGTGCGCGGGGTGCTGCTGACGCCCGCCGACGCGACGGGGCGCAACATCGCGGCGTTCCGCCGGCACGGCATTCCGTTCGTGCTGGTCGACCGGGTGGCCGAGGGCACCACCGAGTGCTCGGTCTCGGTCGACGACGTGGCGGGCGGGGCCCTTGCGGTCCGGCATCTCGTCGACGCCGGACACCGCTCCCTCGCCTATGTCAGCGGTCCGCCCGGCCTCAACCAGGTCAGGGACCGCCGGGAGGGCGCCCTGAACGCGCTCGCCGAGGCGGGACTCGGCCCGGACGCCCTGCGGGAACTGCCCAGCGAGCGCCTGGACGTGGCCGCCGGACGGGACGCCGGCGCACGGCTCCTGGGTCTCGCCGACCGCCCGACCGCAGTCTTCTGCGCCAACGACCTGCTGGCGCTCGGCGTGCTCCAGGCCATGTACGCGGCAGGCGTCGGCGTCCCCGACGACCTGGCGATCGTGGGCTACGACGACATCGAGTTCGCGGCCGCCGCCGCGGTCCCGCTCACCTCCGTACGCCAGCCCGCCGTGACCATGGGCGCCCTCGCCGCCGAGCTGCTCCTGGAGGAGACCGAGGCGGAGACCGCCCCCACCCCGCACGAGCACCGGCGGGTCGTCCTCCAGCCGGAACTCGTGGTGCGCCGCTCCAGCCTCGCCGCGCGCTGATCGGCCGTTCAGTTCACGTCAACTCCCGCGCTGAGTGGCCAGTCAGTACTGTTTTTCTTGATCCAGGGCTCGGTTGCCGGACGAACATGTGCTCAACTGGGTCGCAGCCTGGAATCCGTTCGTCTCGGGAGTCCTGTTGACCACCAGCTATCGCCAGCCCGGCGTCGTCCTCACCGACCGGCACTTCACCGTGCCGCTCGACCACGACAACCCGGCGGGGGAGACCGTCGAGCTCTTCGCCCGCGAGGCCGTCGCCGGCGACAAGGCGTCACAGCAGCTGCCGTGGCTCGTCTACCTCCAGGGCGGCCCCGGCTTCGGTGCCAACCGCTTCGTCGGCAAGCAGGCCTGGCTCGGCCGCGCGCTGCAGGAGTTCCGGGTGCTGCTCCTCGACCAGCGCGGCACCGGCCACTCCACGCCCGCGAACCGCCAGACGCTCCCGCTGCGCGGCGGCCCCCGCGAACAGGCCGACTACCTCACGCACTTCCGAGCCGACTCGATCGTCCGCGACTGCGAGGCGATCCGCCCCGAGCTCACCGGCGGCGCCCCCTGGACCGTACTCGGCCAGAGCTTCGGCGGCTTCTGCGCGGTGCACTACCTGTCCACCGCGCCGGAAGGACTGCAGGCCGCGCTCGTCACCGGCGGCCTGCCCTCCCTCGACGCCCACGCGGACGACGTCTACCGGGCGGCGTACCCGCGCATCGAGCGCAAGGTGGCCGCGCACTACGCGCGCTACCCGCAGGACGTCGAGCGGGCGCGGGTGATCGCCGAGTACCTGATCCACCACGAGCCGGTCCTGCCCGGTGGATACCGGCTCACCGTCGAGGCCTTCCAGTCGCTCGGCATCCTCCTCGGCGGAGGGGAGGGCAGCCACCGGCTCCACTACCTCCTGGAGCACGCGTTCGTGCGCACGCCCCGGGGCCAGGAGCTCTCCGACGCGTTCCAGGAGGAGGTCCAGGGGCTCCTCTCGTACGCCGGCCACCCGCTGTACGCGCTGGTTCACGAGGCGATCTACGGGCAGGACGAGCGCCCCACCGCCTGGTCCGCGGAGCGGGTGCGTGCCGAGTTCCCGCAGTTCGACGCGGCCAAGACGCTCACGGAGGACGGACCGCTGCTGTTCACCGGCGAGTCCGTGCATCCCTGGATGTTCGAGAACGACCCCGCCCTGCGACCCCTGCGCGAGACCGCCGAGGAACTGGCCGCGCGCGCGGACTGGCGGCCGCTCTACGACCCGGCCCGCCTCGCCGAGAACGAGGTGCCGGTCGCTGCGGCGGTCTACCACGACGACATGTACGTCGACACCGAGCACGCCCTGCGCACGGCACGCGCCGTGCGGGGACTGCGCACCTGGGTGACCGACGAGTTCGAGCACGACGGGGTGCGCGCGGGCGGGCCGCGCGTCCTGGACCGGCTGCTGGCGCTCTCCCGGGACGAGGCCTGACCGGCCCGGCGCGTGACCTCCCGACGCATCGGGGCCCGGATCTGGCCCTTCCGGATGCGCGTCCGGGTGCGCGGGACGATGCTGGAGGCATGTCCGGACGGGCCCCCATAGTCGTACATCCGCCGTCAGGCACCGGCGGTCGCCGCGTGACCGCACGCGGTGAGATCCTCGGCCTGGCGTTCTCCGACGAGGACCTGATCGAGTTCCTCGGCCGCGCCGGACTGCCCGACGCGGAAGATCTCCTGGACGATCCCGCGTGGGTGAAGTGGCGGGGCGCGGACGCGCACCACTACGAAGCGGCGTAGGAGAACGCGCGGGGCGGCTTGGCCGCGCGACCCCGGGCCGGAACTCGCCGGGTCGAAGCTCTTCAAGCCGCTGCCGGGACCTCCTAGTCTTCTGACGGCCCGTCAGAAGAGCTGGGAGGGGTGCGGATGATCGACACCACGCGCACGGACATTCCCGAGGGCGAGGAGCGACTGCGTCTCGACATCGAGGACGGCGTCGGGCTGCTCACCCTCTGCCGTCCGGAGAAGCTCAACGCGTGGAGCTGGGAGTCCACGCGCCAACTCGGCCTGTACGCCGACCGGATCCGCTTCGACGACGACATCCGCGTGGTCCTGCTGCGGGCCGAGGGGCGCGCCTTCTGCGCGGGCATCGATGTCACGGCTCCCGGTGGTGCCGTCACCGGCCGCTCCGGAGCCGAGCGCACCCGCAACTACTACGAGGGCATCCGCTGGGCCCATCAGCGTTTCGACGCCTTCGCACGGCTGCCGCAGCCGGTCGTGGCGGCCGTGCAGGGCTACTGTCTCGGCTTCGGCTTCGAGCTGGCGTTGATGGCGGACGTCAGGGTCGCCGCGGACGACGCGGTGTTCGCACTCCCGGAGGCGGAGATCGGGGTCGCCGTCGACGCGGGCGGTGATCTGCGGATCGCGCGGGAGGCGGGGGCGGGGTGGGCGAAGTTCCTGGCCCTGACCGGCCGTCGGATCGACGCCGGCACGGCCGAGCGCCTCCATCTCGTCCAACTCGTCTGCGATAGAACGGAGTTGGACACGGGTGCGCGCGCCGTCGCCGCTGGGATCGCGGCCAATGCGCCGCTCGCCGTGCAGGGCATCAAGCGCGACATCGACGGTTACGCGGACGCCGGGCTCGCCGCCGCGCTGGACCGGACGGCCATGTCGGCGGCGCTCACCCTGACGTCCGAGGACTCGCGAGAGGGGTACGCCGCGAAGGGTGAGCGACGGGCGCCGCGCTTCGAGGGCCGGTGACCCGCACGGCGCCGGCCGGCCGAGGCGTGGTCACCCGGTGAAGGGCCCCAGCCCCAACTGGTCCCGCAGCGGTACCACCGGCGGGCCGACGAGCCCCCGGCGCTGCCAGTTCGCCCCGTCCACCACCAGCGTGTGACCGCTGATGAACCGGGCGTAGGGCGAGGCCAGGAAGGTCGCGGCCCAGCCGAGTTCGCGCGGCGCGCCGACGCGGAGCGCGGGCTGGCGGGCGTCGGGATCGTCGGCCCGGTCGAGGGCACCGCGGATGTCGGCGGTCATGTCCTCGTGCGGCATCAGCCCGGGCACGAGCCCGTTGACCTGGATACCGTACGGCCCCCATTCGACGGCCAGGGTCGCCACCAGGTTGTGCACGCCCGCCTTGGCCGCCGCGCTGTGCGCGTACCCGGGGCCGCCCGTCCAGGCGTACGACGCACCGACGTTGATGATCGAGCCGGGCGTGCCAGCCGCCAGATGGCGCCGGCCGAACTCGCGCGTCATCAGGAAGGTGCCGGTGAGGGTGATGTCCACGACCGCCCGCCAGGCGTTCGGGGACATGTCCTCGGCCGGCACGGGGAAGTTGGCGGCCGCGTTGTTCACCAGGACATCGGGCAGGCCGTAGGTGTCGAACACCCCGGCGACGCGGTCCGGATCCCGGATGTCGCACACGGCTGTCGTCACCCGCGTGCCCAACGACGCCAACTCCTCCTGGGCGCCTCCGAGACGCTTCTGGTCCCGGCTGGCGATCACCAGGTCGGCGCCCAGCCGGGCGAACTCCGCGGCGATCGCCTTGCCGAGTCCGGTGCCGCCGCCGGTCACCAGCACCAGCGATCCGTCGTACGTTCCGGGCGGCAGCGCGCTTGTTCCCTGCGGGGGAGGAACGGGGAGCCCGGTGAGCGAGGAATTGTCCATGGGCGACTCGATACCGGGTGCGCCTCGAAACCTCCAGAGACAGTGGGGAATCAGATCAGTGGGGGAGGGCGTCGTGCAGTGCCGTCAGCAGATTCAGCGGGCGCCGGTCCGGCCATGCGGCGCGCGTGCGGTTCATCGCGTACGAGAACCCGACGCGGGCGCCGGGCCAGGCGCCGTGCCGTGACCCCCAGGCGCCGGCGTGCCCGAAGGCGTCCGGCGCCGGACCGTAGAGCGCCGTCTCGGTCCCCAGCTCGAAGCCTGCTCCGTACGCCATCGGGCTGCCCCACAACGGCTCGACACCGCGCCGGAGTTCGCGCCGCCCCCGCCGCACGGTCGCCTCCGCGAGGACGCGGACCCCGTCCAGCTCGCCGCTCCGCGCCAGACAGGCGTAGAAGCGGGCCATCGAACGGGCCGTCACATGGGCGCCGACGGCCGGTACTTCGGCGCGCCGGAAGGCGGCGCTGTTCCACAGGGCGGGCGCCTCGGCGGTGATCAGCGGATTGCGGGTGAGTGCGCGCAGCGGATCGTCGTCCGTCGGCGGTGCCAGGACGCCGGGGCCCGGGAGAGTGGTGGCGACCCGGTGGTGCTGCTCGTCCGGCAGCCCGAGCCAGACGTCCAGACCGAGCGGACCCGCGAACTCGTCGGCGAACAATGCCCCGACGCTCCGTCCGTCGGTGCGGTGGATCAGTTCTCCCACGAGCCACCCGTAGGTCAGGGCGTGATACATGAACGCGGCCCGCGGATCGGCCGCCGGCGCCTGCCCGGCGAGCAGCCCGGCCATGTGCCGAGGGTCGAGGAACTCCTCGTCGGCGAAAGGAAGTTGGACGCCCGGCAGGCGTGCCTGATGGGACATGATCTCGGCGACGGTGATCCCACCCTTGCCGGCCGCGGCGAACTCCGGCCAGTAGCGTGCGACTGGTGCGTCCAGCTCCAGCAGCCCCCGTTCGACGAGCAGCAGCACACAGGCCGCGGTCAGACCCTTGGCGCCGGAGAAGACGAGTTGCAGGGTGTCGGTGCGCCAGGGACGGCCGGTGTCCGGGTCGGCGATGCCGCCCCACAGATCGACGACGAGCTCCCCGTCCCGGTACGCGGCGAAGGCGGCGCCCGTCTCCTCGTGCTCCTTGAAATTGCGGGCGAAGACCTCCGCAATGGGCTCGAAGCCGGCTGCCGTGAAGCCGTGGACGTCCATCGTCACCTCCGGGCCGCTCGGTCGAGGAGTGCGAGCCCCGCCTGCTTGGCGTCCTGGGCGGCGCGGCCGTCCGGGTCGTGGTGGTCGGCGACGACCGTGGCACCTTCCAGGAGGATCAGCAACTGCCGTCCGAGAAGGGCGGGTTCGGACACGCGCGCGCGTTCCGCGATCTCCATGAGCAGCGCCCGGTAGCGGGCCAGGTGGCGGTCGGCCGCCGTACGGGCGGGCGGGACGTGCCGCTGGGTGGCCGCGTTGACGATCGCGCAGCCCCGGAAGCCGGGTTCGGCGTACCAGTCGCCCAACGCGTCGAACAGGGCGCCCAGTTGGGCCTCCGGGTCGGGGCCGGCCGCTTCGACCGTCTCCGTCAGCCAGCTCACGACACGGTCGCTGCGGGCGGCGAGCGCCGCTTCGACGAGTCCGTCCTTGGAGCCGAAGTGCCGGTACAGCGTCTCCTTGGAGGCGCCGACCGCGCGGCACAGCTCGGCCACGCCGACGCCGTCGAGGCCGCGCTCGTAGAGGATCCCGGTCGCCGAGGCGAGGAGGGCGGCGCGGGTGCGGTCCGGATCGAGGGAAGTCCCCTTGGGTACGGGCATACGGGAGATGGTACCGATCGGTTCGATGATGGTCCACTGTGCGGCCGGCGGTTCTCGCCCCCGGCCCGGACGGACCGTCCGTCCCAGGTCAGTAGGCTGGGGCCATGCGAGAAGACGGCGGAACAGTCCAGGACCGGCGCTCGGAGCTGCGGGCCGACTGCGGCCAGTGCTTCGGGCTCTGCTGCGTCGCGCTGCCGTTCGCCCGCTCGGCGGACTTCGCGATGGACAAGGCCGCGGGCACGCCCTGTCCGAACCTGGAGACCGACTTCCGGTGCGGCATCCACACCCGGCTGCGGGAGACGGGCTTCAACGGCTGCACGGTCTACGACTGCTTCGGCGCCGGGCAGCAGGTCTCCCAGGTCACCTTCGGCGGCACGGACTGGCGCTCGGGCTCGCGGGAGGACGCCCGGCGGATGTTCGACGTGTTCCCCGTCGTGCGTCAGCTGCACGAGCTGCTCTGGTACCTGCACGAGGCGCTGACCCTGTCCGCGGCCCGCCCGGTCCACGCCGATCTGCGCCGCGTACTGGAGACGACCGAGGGGCTCACGCTCCTGACCCCGGAGGAACTGGGTGAGTTGGACGTCGGCGCGCACCGGCAGGTGGTCAATGAGCTGCTGCTGCGGACCAGCGAACTCGTGCGAGCGGGAGCCGGCCGCGGAAAGCGCAAGGACCGCCGGGGCGCCGACCTGATGGGCGCCCGCCTCAAGGGAGCCGACCTCAGCGGCGCCAGCCTGCGCGGTGCCTACCTCATCGCCGCCGATCTGACGGGCGCCGACCTGCGCCGCGCGGACCTGATCGGCGCCGACCTGCGCGACGCCGATCTCACGGACGCCGACCTCACCGGCGCGTTCTTCCTGACCCAGCCGCAGCTCAACGCGGCCAGGGGCAGCGCCGGCACAAAGCTGCCGGGGTCAGTCGCCCGTCCCGGCCACTGGACAGTCGAGGACTGAGGCCGCCTCCGTGGTGGGGGCGCGGCGCTCCAGGTGCAGCCGCAGCCCCGCCGGCATCAGGGTGAGCCGCTCGGCCACCCGCAGCCGGTACTCCGGATCCGCCCGCAGCTCGTAGCGGCGCAGCAGCAGCCCCAGCACCAGCGTCGCCTCGTGCAGCGCGAACTGGCGGCCGATGCAGGCCCGCGCGCCGGTGCCGAACGGCTTGAAGGTGTGCGCGGGCCGGCCACGTACGGCCTGGGCGTCGAAGCGGTCGGGGTCGAACCGTTCCGCGTCGGCACCCCACACGTCCGGGTCCCGGTGCAGCATCGCCGTCAGGACCAGCGCCCACGCGCCCTGTCGCATCGGATGGACGCCGCCCAGCACGGTCTCCCGCCGGGCCTCCCGCGCGAAGGCCGGCGCCGTCGGCCACAGCCGCAGCGACTCGTCGAGGACCCGGCGCACATAACGGAGCTTGGCGACCTGGTCGTAACCGGGCCGGGGTGCCCCGCCCCACACGCGGTCCACCTCCGCCCGGGCCCGCGCGGCGACGTCCGGATGCCGGGCGAGGTAGTGCAGGGCGAACGAGAGCGCGCCGGAGGTGGTCTCGTGGCCGGCGATCAGGAAGGTGATGACCTGACGGCGGATGTTCTCCGGGGTCAGGCGTTCCCCGGTCTCCGGGTGGGCGGTCGCCAGCATGCGGTCGAGCAGGTCCCCCTCGCCGCCCGGGCCGCCGCGTGCCGCCACGACCGAGTCGACCGTGCGGTTCAGATACGCCATGTCCGCCTCGTTGCGACGGGTGGCGCCGCGCAGCAGGAGAGGGGCCAGCGGGGTGGGGACGACGTTCCGGCGCTGGGCGTGGGTCAGCGCGCCCACCATCGCGGTCACGAAGGGGTGCGGACGGGAGCGCTCGAAGGAACCGAAGTCGTGCCCGAACCCGGTCCGGGAGATCGTCTCCAGCGTCAGCTTCGTCATGTCGCCCGGCACGTCCACCGCGCGGCCGGCCGCCTCCTCCCGGTCCCAGCGGTCCATCAGGCGCTCGGTCACCGCGAGCATCATCGGGTGGTAGCCCTCCATGGCCTCACGGCTGAAGCCCGGTGCCAGGACGTCGTGTGCGAGCTGCCAGTTGGGCTCGTGGTTGTACGCCGTGAACAGGCCGTCCCCGGCCACCGGGCGGAGGTTGGCGACCCCGAGGCCGACGTGCTTGGCGAACCGCGTCTCGTCGGCCAGCTCCGCCGTGAGACCCGCGCCCCACACGAAGACGATCTCCTTGCCGAAGCCCTTGCGCCGGAAGATCGGCCCGAGCCGGCGCCCGATGCGCAGCGAATCCTGCACCGGCGTGCGGATGTCGGCCCCCCAGATGTCGCCGATCACCGGCACCCGGTAAGGGGGACGCGGAATGCGATGAAGCTCCGTCCAGCCCAGCTCCGCGCTGCGGAACCCTTTGGGCAGCGCGGCCCCGGTCGTCTCCGCCATCACGCCATCTCCCTTGCTCCGGCAGCGGGTTGAACCCGGCCGTCGTCCTGTTGTACGTGAGTTCAATAGCGGAAATCAGTGTGGTCCCGTTGTTGAACGGACGTCAAGTAAAGTGCGGCCATGGCCGGGAACCAGGGGGAGCGCACGCGCCGTCGGCTCAGTACCGAGGAGCGCCGGGAGGAGCTGCTGGCGGTCGGGGCGCGACTGTTCTCGGAGAGCCCCTACGACGACGTCCTGATCGAGCGGGTCGCCGAGATCGCCGGTGTCTCCCGCGGGCTGCTCTACCACTACTTCCCGACGAAACGGGACTTCTTCGCCGCCGTCGTCGAGCGCGAGAGCGGGCGCATGCTGCGGATGACGGCGGCCGTGCCGGGGATCCCGGTCCGCGAACAGCTGGGTGCGGGGCTCGACACCTTCCTCGGGTACGTGCAGGAGCACGCGCACGGCTTCCGCGCCTTCCACCGCGCCGACGCGGCGGGCGACCAGGCCGTACGGAAGGTCTACCAGCGCGCGTTGGCGGCGCAGGAGCGGCAGATCCTCCAGGCGCTCGCCGCGGATCCGGAACTGGGCTGGGTGCCCGACGACCGCCCCGAACTCCGGATCGCGGTGCGGGGATGGCTGGCCTTCACCACGGCCGTCTGTCTGGAGTGGCTCAGGGACCCGCGGCTCTCCCGCGAGCAGGTGCGCGACCTGTGCGCGCGAGCGCTGCTCGGGGCGATCACCCCCTGATCCGGCTCCCGGCCGGGGTCCGCGCCGGGAACAAGGCGTGCACGGAATGGCGAGGCATGGTTGGCGTGCACCCCGATCTTCGATAGGTTAGGCAAGCCTTACCTAAGGAGGTTTCTGATGGGTGACCGTCACACCTGGACGGCCGCGCCCGCCGCGGCCGAACGCGCCCGCTCCGTACTCGCCGCGGCCTGGTCCTGCACGGTGACCGCGGAGGGTGGCCGGGAGGATTTCCTCGACGCGCACACCGTCACCGCGGACGGCCGGGTGCTCCTGCACGTACCGGAGGACAGCAGCCTGCTCGCGGCCGCGATCTGCGCGCCCCGCGGAGAGCCGTCCGCCGTGCTGGAGTTCGCCGATGTGGCGCCCGTTCCGGTCCGCAGCCGGATCCGCGCCCGGCTCTGGCTCGCGGGCTGGTTCGTCGTCGAGGAGGGACATCTCGCGTTCCGGGCCTCTCGCATCGTCCTGCGGGAGGCCGGCGGCGCGGTCGTGGTGGACCTCGACGAGTTCGCCGCCGCCGAACCGGACCCGCTCGCGACGGCCGAGGCCAAGCTGCTCACCCATCTCGCGGACGCTCACCCGGACGCGGTGGAGCGCCTCACCCGGCTCGTCGAACCCGACAGCCTGCACGGCGCGGTCCGGGTGCTGCCGCTTGCCGTCGACCGGCACGGACTCACTCTGCGCATCGAGCGGGTACGCGGCAACGGCGACGTACGACTGCCTTTCCACGCACCCGCCGACGGCGTCACGCAGCTCACGGAACGCATGCACGTCCTGCTCGCCCAGGCGAGCTCGGCCGGCTGCCCCCGTGCCCTACAGCGGCAGCGCACAGACGGCGACCGGTGAGGCGAACGGGGCGCCCGCCGACCGCAGTTCGCCGCCGGCCAGGTCGACGTGGAAGACGCTGACCGTGCCCGACTTCTGGTTCGCCGCGAAGAGCAGCCGCTCGTCCGGTGAGAACGCGATCTGGCGCGGGAAGTCGCCGCCGACCGGCACGGTGTCCAGCAGCCTCAGCCGGGCACCGTCCGCCTCGACGGCGTAACGGGTCAGGCTGTTGTGGCCGCGGTTGGCGAGATACGCGTACGACCCGTCCGACGTCACCAGGATCTGCGCGGGGTAACTCGTGCCCGCGCCCGTGCCCGTGGGCTGCGGATCGCCCGGTGTCAGCCGCCCGCTGGCCGGGTCGTAGGCGCAGACCACGACGGTGTTGTCGACCTCGTTGGCCAGATAGGCGAAGCGGCCGCGGGGGTGGAAGGTGAGATGTCGCGGGCCCGCGCCCGGCCGCGTGTGCGCCTGGGAGACCTCGGTGAGCGTGCCCTTCGACGTGTCCAGACGGTACGTGTACACCGTGTCCGTGCCCAGATCGACGGCGAGCACGTGGCCGCCGTCGGGGCTGGTGATGAACTGGTGGGCGTGCGGGCCCTGTTGACCGGGTCCGGGTGCCGGGCTGGAGTGCGTGACCAGGGCGCTGCGCTCACCGAGCGCGCCCGAGGCGTCGATGGGGTGCACGGCCACGTTTCCCGAGACGTAGTTGGCGCTGAGCAGCCAGCGTCCGCCCGGGTGCACCGACAGATGGCAGGGGCCCGCTCCGCCGGTGCTCCTGGTGCCCAGCACCTTGTTCGTCGCGACGCTTACGGCGGTCACTCCGCCGTTCTGCCGCTCATTGACGGCGTACAGCGTGCGGCCGTCCGGATGCAGGGCCAGATAGGACGGATCGCCGACGCCGGTGATCGCCCCGGCCCCCTTGATGCTCCCCGTCGACGCGTCGTACGTCGCCAGGCCGATGCCCGTGCCGCCGCCGGCCACCGAGGTGTAGGTGCCGAGGAACAGCCGGCGGGGGCCCGCCGGGCGGCCCGGCGACGGAGCGGCGGTGGGGGCGGTCTTGGCCGGAGTGGAGGTCCTCGGCGGCGTCGAGGGGCCCGACCCGGTGGCGGCCGGGACCGCGTCGCTCGGCGGGGCCGGGGCGGGTACGGTCGTCACCGCGGCGGCCGCCGCGAGCGCCCCCACGAAACGACGCCTGCTCCAGCCGCCGCGCTGCGGTTCTCCACCACTGCTCATGCCTGCACCTCGGGTGTCGGTTGCCTCAGCTGTGACAGCCACCTTGGCGTGCGACACCCGTGCCGTGCAAGAAGGGCAATGGCCGTTGCGTGAGACGCAACGGCCCGTCGACCGCGTTCCCGGCTACCAGTTGCCGTCCTCGACCGGCTTGCCCGGCGCGTCCCCGAGCGGTTTGACCTGGTGGGGCGAGGGCTGCTGCCACGGCTCGTGATCGTCACCGAGCCACTCGCCGACCGGCTTCACCCCGCCCAGGGCGTCCGTGGGCGCGACATCGGTGGCGCCCTCGTCGTAGTAGTCGAACCAGGGGAGCCCTGCCCGCGTGTACGCGGCACGGTCCACCGGCGACGGCGGCGGCTCCTCGCCCGTGATGCGCCGCCACTCCGGCGGCGTCACGAGATGCACGAACACGCGTCCGGCCGGCTGGTCGGCCCAGCTTCCGTGCGGCCGGCTGTCCTGGTAGACCTCCTGACGCATCGAGCCGCCGGCGCCCAGCCCCATCGCCGCCGCACGCGGCGGACTCGCCGCTCCGCCGGCCGGCGCGGCAGCCGCCGCCGGCGGCGCGGCGCCCCAGCCCCCGCCGGTGTAGCGAATCTCGGTCCGCGCGCGCTGCTCCTCGCGCCACGCGGCCAGCTTCTCCGGAGTAAGCGGGAAGGACTGCAACTGCAGGCCGCCCCACACCTCCTCGCCGGTGACCTGGCCTTCGACCGTGGCGCCGAGACCGAGGGGCACCGCGACGAACTGACGGACCGTCCCCTTGCCGGAGTTGATGCCGTCGAGCCACGGCTGGCGCGGCAGCACCACGTAGTTCTGCGGGTCCCGGTGCAGCTGGGCGCTCCAGGGCTTGCCCGAGATCGCGCACACCTTGCCGACGCCCACCTGCAGGGCGGCCGGCTCCGTCGAACCGCTGAAGCTCAGCCACATGGCCTCGCGGAGATACACCGGCAGCAGCACCCCGCCGCGCGCCCGCCACTCGGCGGGCACCGAGTCCGCGTAGTCCTCGACGCGGCGCAGCGGGAAGGTGCCCAGTCCGGGCGGCAGCGCGTGCGTACCCGTCTCGGGCAGCCGCAGCGTCCGCATGAACTGGACCTGCACGCCTCCGGGCAACAGCAGTGAGTTCCCATCGATCCGCACGGTGCCGTCAGGCATCCGGACACTCCCCTCGTCGGTGTGACGCCGCCGGTCGCGGCGGCGCCTCCTCGGATAGAACGTCGCGAAGGGGAGGGGTGGTTCCGCCGCGAGGTGCCGGAGCGCTCCTACTTCCGGCGCAGGCGGCGCGGCAGCCGGGTGTGCTGCCGCAGGCGGGTGAGGCGCGGCCAGCGCTCACGCTGCTCGCGCGTGCAGCGGTCCAGCTCCTCCAGCAGGCGGCGGGAGCGGTGCTCCATGTCGAGTTCGTCGAGGATGCGGTTGACCTCGGTCAGCACGGCCCCTTGCAGATGCCACAGCCGCGCGTCCCGCTGGATGCCCTCCAGGAACAACTGGGCCAGCTTGTCGCGCGTGGCGGCCGCCGTGGTGAGTTCGGCGCCGAGCCGGGCCTCGGCGGACTCGGCACTGCGGCTCACGTCCGTCGTCACCAGGACCGCGAAACTCACGATCGCGTCGGCCACCTCGGAGATCAGCTGCTCCAGGGCCGCCCCGGCCTGTGGCTCGAACAGCGGCTCGGGATCGTGCTCCTTGGCGAGATCGGTGAAGCTGCGCGCGAGCACCCGCAGGACCACCGTGCAGATCTCCAGCGTGTCCAGGCCCGTACGCAGCACCACACGGTGCAGCAGACCTTCGCGGACCCGCGGGTTGAGCTTGAGGCTCTCCTCGGCCTGCCGCAGCGCCGCGTCCACCTGGGAGATGTCCTGGTCCAGGCGGCGCGCCTCGTGGAGCCGCTCGGCCGCCTGCGCGTAGGGCGTGCGGCCGGCGGCCTCCTCGCCCAGTCGCAGCATCAGCTGCCGCATCCGGCGCGCCAGATCCTCGATGGACTCACCGGCCTTGCCCAGCCACACCGGGGGAGCGAACAGCAGGTTGCACGCGAGCCCCACGACCGCGCCGATCAACGTCTCCAGGATCCGGGCCCACGCGGTGTCGCCCACCCGCGTCACGCCGAGGACCAGCATGGCGCTGATCGCCACTTCGGGCACGAACTCGTCGACCCGCACGAGATGCCCCACCGCCAGCGAGGCCATGATGAGCAGCCCCAGACTCCACCAGGTGAGCCCGACCAGGACGCTGAAACCGATGGCGACGAGTACGCCGGCCACGACGGCGTTCACCCGGCGCATGCTGGTGGTGAGCGTGGCGTACAGGGTGACCTGCACGACCAGCAGGGCGGTGAGGGGGGCGGTGAGCGGCGCGGGCTCGGGACTGAGCCGTACGGCGACGACATAGGCGATGGTCGCGGCTGCCGTCGATCTCAGCGCCTGGACGACCACGGGTTCCTGACGGCGCTGTTTCACGAACCGGACGGCGGATGCCGCCCACTCACCACGTACCTCTTGCATCCTTGCGCTGTTCCCCTTTCACAGGTGTACCGAACGTCTTCCTTGAGGACCGTAACTGTCCGCAAGCGGGCCTAAGTTGTTCTCAAGAGCCAGGGGACAACGGGAGGGACCGGAAATGAGTGGCATTGAGGGCGTCGAGTTGCTGTCGCGGGCGCATGCCTACCTGCGCGAGGTGGTCGCGGCCGTGCCGGAGGGCGGCTGGGCCGCCTCGACGCCGTGCAGTGAGTGGACGGTACGGCAGGTAGTCAATCACGCACGTCTCGATCAGCAGGCGTACGGCGCTGTCGTCACCGGCCACGGGTTGCCGGACTCCGATCCCTTCCACCCCGCCGACGCGCTCGACGGGGACGCCGGGGCGGAGCTGGACAAAGTGCTGCGGGCAGTGGCCGAGGTCTACGCGGGGCTGGCCGCAGACGCGGGTGAGGTACCGACCCCGCTCGGGCCGCTGCCCTTCCCGGTCGCCGCCGCTGCGGCCGCCATGGACGCGGCCGTCCACGCCTGGGACATCGCCGTCGCGACCGGCCAGGACGCACCCCTGGCGGAGGACGTCGCCGAGGGGATCCGGCCCGCGGCGGAGCAGCTCGTGGACCATCTCCGCGAGGCGTACGGCGTCTTCGCGCCGGCGCGAGAGACTCCGGGCGGCGACGGGCGGGCCGAGGCGCTGCTGGCGTTCCTCGGACGGGATCCGCACTGGGCGCCCGCCGGGTCCTGACGCACTGCGGTCCCGGCCGCCGGGAGCGTTGGCCGCCGGTCCACGCGCGGTCCCCCGCACTGCCGGGAGTTTCGCCCCCGCGCCTCAGATGTCGAGCTTGCTCAGGAAGGCGGACAGATTGCCCACCGTCCGGGCGATCTGTTCCTCCAGCGTGAGGCTCTCCTCGAAGCGGCTCCCGGAGTCCGGCGCCTTCTTGCCGCGTACATAGAGGGAACAGGCGAGGTCGGTGCACATGTAGATGCCTACCGAGTTGCCCTCGCGTCCGGCGGCGCCCGCCTTGCGCGCGGTCATCAGCGAGACGCCGCTGCCCGGATGCGTCGTCAGACACAGCGAGCACATGCTGCGTTGCAGGAACCCGCGCTGGGAGGACGGGAAGCGCAGCGTGACGCCGATGAGCCGGCCGCCGTACTCGGTCACGAGATAGCTGCGGTCGGGCGCGCCGGGATCTCGCCAGCCGAGGAAGTCCAGGTGTTCCCAGGGGCGTTCGGTCAGATCGCGGGGGATCGCGAGGCGCTTCGCCTCACCCTTCGAGCAGTTGACGAATGAGTTGCGGATGTCCTGCTCGGTGAGTGATCTCATGGGGGGAGCTCCTGGGGTGCGGCACGATCCAACCTAGGGGTTCTAGGTAATCGCCTAAGTTACATAGCCCTCTGGGGGAGATTCCAATGAATTTCGGCACCGCCCGTACTCCCGGGACGGTCGGGGCGGCGCGGGAGCGGGCCCTGCGTCATGTGGCCGCGCGCTCGTCCGGCCCGGCCCTGGCGGCGGCGCTGCGGCTGACCCTGAACTTCCATCCCGACCGCGCTTCGGGCGGGCTGTCCATCCTGGAGACGCTGGTCCGGGACGGCTCCTACCACTCGCAGTTCGTCACCGGCACGAGCAACGGCGGGCTCACCGCGCACCCCGGCGGCGACCGCTGGCGCTGGGAGAGCCGGATCTTCGGCGGCTCGTACGACACGGCGCCCGCGCACGAACGCCCGGTGTACGGCGCCCTGAACTTCCGCCGCCAGGTGGTCGGCGCCGCACCCAGATTCGGCTCGTCGCACTTCCGGCTGGCCGGGGAGACGCTGCGGCGCGCCACGTTCTGCTATCCGGACAGCGCGGCCGAGCCCACCGCGTTCGGGGTCGCCGCCGGGATGTCCCTCATCGAGCTCGCCGAGGCGGACGAGCGCGACGCCCTGGACGACTACATCGAGGCGCAGGTCCACGGGGGCGTCGTCCTGGCACGGGACGTGGCGGCGCTCGTCCTGGACCCGAGTTACCGCGGTACGGCCGTGGAGGCGGCGGCCCGGCAGCTGCCCTGCCCGCTCGAGTGGCACCCGGGATACCGGCTGTCGGTCGAGGAGCTGCGACACCATCCGGACTTCCGGGGACCGGAGTTCGTCGAGCTGGGTGCCCGGATCGCCGAGGAGGGGCGGCTCGACCCGCGGATCATCGGGGACGCCGTACGTACGGGCCGCCACGAGCCGCAGGACCTGAAGAAGGTCTGGCACTGCCTGGCACGCTTCGGTGCCCCTCAGGGCGCGGGCACCGCCGTGGGCGGCCACACCCCGGCTGCCAGGACCCCCAGCGCGTAGGCACGGGCGACCAGTTCCGTACGGTTGGCCGCGTCCCAGCGCAGTGACAGCCGCCGCAGGTGGTAGTTGACGCCGTCCACGGTCAGGCCCGTCTCCCGCGCGGCCCGGGCCGTGGTCGCGCCGCCGGCGAGCAGCGCCAGGATGCCGACCTCGGCGGCACTGGCGGGCGGCTCGGGCCGCTCCTCGGCGGCGGCCGGCACCTCGCCGAGCACCCGGACCAGGACCAGCAGGGCCGTGGACGCCTCGGTGGAGTCGCTGACCGGGTCAGCGGTCAGCTCACCGTGCCGCCGTACCCCGTCGGCCGCGTCCCAGCGCACCGAGACCGGGTAGCGCGAGCGGTGGCCCAGGCGCAGCGCCTGCGCGATCCGCTCCACCTGCGTCGCCTCCTGCGGCCGGAACAGGTCCAGCACGTTGCGCCCGCGCAGCCCGCTCGGCGTGGTGCCCGACTCGGCGGCCATGGCCGGATTGGCCAGGACGACCTCCCCGTACACGTCGCAGATCGCGATCGGCATCGGGATGCGGTCGAAGAGCAGCATGGCGCGGTTGCGCCACACCACCCCGTCTCCGCGGACCAGGTCCACTGCGTTCTCCTGTCTGCGCCTGCCGTCTGGGGGCCGGGTCCGGCTCGCAGCGGCTCCCGCCGGCCTGCTGCCACCTCGCCGCCGCCGGGGCAAGCCCGGACCGGCCTTCCCCACTACACAATCATGTAGTGCGGTGGCGGGCGACCGGTGGTGACGGCGATCAGGCTTGAGGACAGGTCCTCCCGTCCCGCGAAAGGCAGTTGTCGCGCCATGTCCCCCACCGCGCCGCACTCGCAGCCCGTAGCCGCTCTCCCCGATGTGCCGCTCGTCGACATCTCCGACACCGGTCCCGGCCGTACGCCCATCCAGCAGGTGATGGAGCTGACGCGCCGGCACGGATCCGCGTTCGTACGACGGCTGCACGGGCGGGACACGCTGTTCGTGAGCGATCTCGACCTGATCACCGACCTGGCCGACGAGAACCGGTTCGCGAAGTCCGTGGTTCCCGCCCTGGAGAACGTCCGGGAGTTCGCTGCCGACGGGCTGTTCACGGCGTACAACGACGAGCCCAACTGGGCCAAGGCGCACGACATCCTGATGCCCGCCTTCGCGCTCGGCTCGATGCGCACGTACCACCCCGTCATGCTGCGCGTGGCCCGCAGGCTGATCGAGTCCTGGGACCGCGGCGCGCACGACGGACACCCGGTCGACGTCCCCGACGACATGACCCGGATGACGCTCGACACCATCGGACTCGCCGGATTCGGCTACGACTTCGGCTCCTTCGAGGGCACCGAACCGCACCCCTTCGTCGAGTCGATGGTGCGCTGCCTGGAGTGGAGCATGACCCGGCTGGGCCGTACGCCGGGCAGCGACCACACGGCGGAGGACGCGGCCTTCCGCGATGACGCGGCCTATCTGGCGCAGGTCGTGGACGACGTCATCGCCGCCCGCGTCGCGGACGGGGGCCAGGACTCCCCGGACGACCTCCTCGGGCTCATGCTCACCGCAGAGCACCCCGTCGAGGGCACCACGCTGGACACCGCCAACATCCGCAACCAGGTGATCACCTTCCTGATCGCGGGCCACGAGACGACGTCCGGCGCGATGTCCTTCGCGCTGTACTACCTGGCCAAGCACCCGGCCGTGCTCCAGCTCGTGCAGCGCGAGGTGGACGCCCTGTGGGGCGACACGGACGACCCCGAGCCCGACTTCGACGAGATCGGCCGGCTCACGTACACCCGGCAGGTGCTGAACGAGGCACTGCGGCTGTGGCCGACCGCTGCCGCGTTCGGCCGGGAGGCCCGCGAGGACACGCTGCTCGGCGGCCGCATCCCGGTCGCCGCCGGGCAGGCGGTCATCGTCCTCGCGCCGATGCTGCACCGGGAGCCGGTCTGGGGCGACAACCCCGAGCTGTTCGACCCCTCCCGCTTCACGCCCGAGGCGGAGGCGGCCCGTTCGCCGCACGCCTTCAAGCCCTTCGGGACCGGTGAACGCGCCTGCATCGGACGGCAGTTCGCGCTGCACGAGGCGACCATGCTGCTCGCCATGATCGTCCACCGTTACCGGCTGCACGACCACGCCGACTACCGTCTCGCGATCAAGGAGACGCTCACCCTCAAGCCCGAGGGGTTCACGCTCACCCTCACCCCGCGCACCTCCGCCGATCGCGTCCACGCGGCGCTCCCGGGCGCGGTCGCGGGCCGCCCGGAGTCCTCCGCCGCTGCGGACACGCTGCCGGCCCGGGTCCGCCCCGGCACCCGCGCCCTGTTCCTGCACGGCAGCAACTACGGCACCTGCCGGGACTTCGCCGCCGGGCTCGCCGACGAGGCCGCCGCGCTCGGCTGCGAGACGGAGGTGGCGCCCCTGGACGCGTACGCCGACGGCCTGCCCACCGACCGTCCCGTCGTCATCACCGCCGCCTCCTACAACGGCCGCCCCACGGACGACGCCACCGCCTTCGCCGCCGGGCTCGACGACGGGGCCGCTGCCGAAAACGTGACCTACGCAGTGCTCGGCGTCGGCGACCGCAACTGGGCCGCCACCTACCAGCACTTCCCGACCCGCATCGACGAGCGCCTGGCGGAGCTCGGCGGCAGCCGGCTGATGGAGCGCGCCGCGGCCGACGCCTCCGGCGACCTCACCGGCACGGTCCGCGCCTTCACCGCCGCCCTGCGCACCACCCTGCTGGAGCGGTACGGCGACCCGGACGCCACGCACACCGAGGAGCCCGAGGCCGCCTACGAGATCCGCACCCTGACCGGCGGACCCCTGGACGCCCTCGCCGAGCGGCACGGCCTTGCCCCGATGACCGTCACCGAGGCGTACGACCTCACCGCGCCCGGCCACCCGCGCACCAAGCGGTTCGTCCGACTGGCCCTGCCGGACGGCACCGCCTACCGCACCGGCGACCACCTCACGGTCCTCCCCGTCAACGACCCGGCTCTCGTCCGGCGGACCGCCGACGCCGTCGGCCTCGACCTCGACACGGTCCTGGACATCCGCGCCACCCGTCCGCGCCGGGACGGCATCGCGGTAGACCGGCCCGTGACGGTACGTCAACTCCTCACCTACTACGTCGAGTTGCAGGGCCGTCCGAGCGCCGGTCAGCTGTCCGTCCTCGCCGCGGCCAACCCGTGCCCGCCGGAGCGCGCCGCCCTCGCGTCACTCCCCGACGACGACCCGCGCACCCTGGTCGAGGTCTTCGAGGCGTACCCCGCGCTGCGCGGCGCACTGGACTGGCCGACCCTGCTCGACGTCCTCGCCCCGCTGCGCCCGCGCACGTACTCGGTGTCCTCCTCGCCCGCGACGGACCCCGGCCACGCCGACCTGATGGTCTCCCTCCTGGCGGCCCCGGCCCGGTCCGGCAACGGGACGTACCGGGGCGTCGGCTCGGGCCATCTGAACGTGGTCAAGCCCGGCGACACGGTCCTCGCCCGCGTCCAGCCCTGCCGGGAGGCCTTCCGCATCCCGAACGACACCGGGACGCCGGTCATCATGGTCGCGGCCGGCACCGGCCTCGCGCCCTTCCGCGGAGCCGTCGCCGACCGTGTGGCGCTCCGGGCCCGAGGTGTCCAACTGGCGCCCGCCGTCTGCTACTTCGGCTGTGACACCCCCGACGCGGACTTCCTGCACGCCGACGAGCTGCGCGCCGCCGAGGCCGCCGGGGCGGTCCGGCTGCGGCCGGCCTTCAGCGCGGCCCCGGTCGGCGGTGTGGCGTTCGTGCAGCACCGGATCGCCGCCGAGGCGGACGAGGTCTGGGACCTGCTGGCCTCCGGAGCCCGCGTCTACGTCTGCGGCGACGGTTCGCGGATGGCGCCCGGCGTCCGCGACGCCTTCCGCGCCCTCCACGCGGCCCGGCACCCCGGCGGGGACTCCACGCAGTGGCTGAACGACCTCATCGCGTCCGGGCGTTACGTCGAGGACGTGTACACAGCCGGCTGAAATTGGTGCGACCGGTGGGCCCGCTCCGGCAGAGTGGGCCCCACCGGTGACGAGGGGGTGCGGTGGACAGCTGGGAGCGGGCGCGGCGGATTCTCGACGCGGCGGGGCCGGCGTCCGGCCTCGCCGGGCTGAGCCACGAGCGGGGCCTCCTGCTGTCGGAGGCGGAGTTCTACCGCGCGGCGGCCACGGCCGGCGTACCGGCGCCCGGAGTCGTCTCGACGGCGGCGGATCACCACGCCTCGCCCTTTACCGCAGTTACCTCTGCCTGATCATGCTCGTCGAGACCGTGCCCCGCGCCCCCGGCGACGAACAGGTCGCCCGGGTGCGCGAGTCGGTGGCCCCGGCGCTGGTCACCGCCCTCGACGAGCTGAACCGGCTCGGCGAGGGCGATGTCCGTGCCTCCTAGGCGGCGTTGCGCCCGAGTTCCCCGTGGGCGCGGATGATGTCCGCGTACCGGAGCCCGGTGCCCTTGATCGTGCGCTTCTGCGTCTTGTAGTCGACGTGCACGAGCCCGAAGCGCTTGTCGTACCCGTACGCCCACTCGAAGTTGTCCAGCAGCGACCAGGCGAAGTAGCCGGCGAGCGGAACACCCTTGCGGACCGCCGACACGCAGGCCGCCAGGTGCTGTTCGAGGTAGTCGGTGCGCTCGGGGTCGTGCACGGTCCCGTCGGGGCGCACCACGTCGGGATAGGCGGAGCCGTTCTCCGTGACGTAGATCTTGCGGGCGCCGTAGTCCTCCGTGAGGCGCAGCAGCAGGCGCTCGATGCCCTCGGCGCCGACCTCCCAGTCCATCCCGGTGCGGGGCACGCCGAGACGGCGGACCGAGCGCACATGCGGAGCCGGCCCGGTCGGGTCGTCGGCGACGGTGGACGGGAAGTAGTAGTTGAGTCCCAGCCAGTCCAGGGGTTCGGCGATGGTCTCCAAGTCGCCCGGCTGCTCCGGGAGTTCGACGCCGTACACCTCGAGCATGTCCGCCGGGAAGCCGCGGCCGTGCACCGGGTCCAGCCACCAGCGGTTGGCGTGTCCGTCGAGGCGGCGGGCCGCGGCGACGTCCTCGGGACGCTCGGTGGCGGGCTCGACGCTGGACAGGTTGTTGACGATGCCGACCTCGGCGCCGGGGACCGCCGCACGGATCGCCTGGGTGGCCAGACCGTGACCGAGCAGCAGGTGGTACGAGGCCTGCACCGCGGCCGTGAGGTCCGTCCAGCCCGGGGCCATCCGGCCCTCCAGGTGGCCGATCCACGCCGAGCACAGCGGCTCGTTGAGCGGGGTCCAGTGCTTGACGCGGTCACCCAGCCGCTCCGCGACGACCGCCGCGTACGCGGCGAAGTGCTCCGCGGTCTCGCGCACCGGCCAGCCGCCCCGGTCCTGGAGCACCTGCGGCAGGTCCCAGTGGTAGAGGGTGACGGACGGCGTGATGCCCGCCTCCAGCAGGGCGTCGACCAGCCCGTCGTAGAAGTCCAGCCCCTTCGCGTTGACCGCACCGTCGCCGCCCGGCACGACGCGCGGCCAGGCGACGGACAACCGGTAGGCGTTGGTGCCGAGTTGCCGCATGAGCGCGATGTCCTCGCGCCAGCGGTGGTAGTGGTCGCAGGCGGTGTCCCCGTCGTCGCCGTTGTCGATTTTGCCGGGGGTGTGCGAGAAGGTGTCCCAGATGGAGGGGGAGCGGCCGTCCTCGCTGACGGCACCCTCGATCTGATAGGCCGACGTGGCCGTGCCCCACAGGAAGTCGTCGGGGAGAGCGGCAAGGTCGATGGTCACGGAAGTCCTTTCGGGGACAGGAGAGTTGGTCACTTGACGGCTCCCGCGGTGAGCCCGGTGACCAGATAGCGTTGGAGGAGGAGGAAGCCGGCGACCACGGGGACGCTGACGACGAGCGACGCGGCCATGATCTGGTTCCAGTAGACGTTGTAGAGCGTGGAGTAGCCCTGGAGCCCGACGGCGAGTGTGCGGGTTTCGTCGGTGGTCATCACCGACGCGAACAGCACCTCTCCCCAGGCGGTCATGAAGGCGTAGACCGCGACCGCGATGATGCCGGGGATCGCGGCCGGCACGACGACCCGGAACAGCGCGCCGAGCGGCCCGCAGCCGTCCACCAGTGCCGCCTCGTCCAAGTCGCGTGGCACGGAGTCGAAGTACCCGATCAGCATCCAGATCGAGAACGGGAGGGAGAAGGTGAGATACGTCAGGATCAGACCGCCGCGGGATCCGAACAGGGCGATGCCGGTGGCGTTGCCGATGTTGACGTAGAGGAGGAACAGCGGCAGCAGGAAGAGGATGCCGGGGAACATCTGGGTGGACAGCACGGTCACCGTGAACACGCGCTTGCCGCGGAAGTCGTAGCGGCTGACCGCATACGCGGCGAAGACCGCGATCACCACCGAGCAGACCGTCGCTGCGCCCGCCACGATCAGCGAGTTCGTGAAGTACTTGGCGAGCGGGATCGTCGTCCAGATGTCGATGTACGGGCGGATGGTCAGGCTGCTCGGCACCCATTGGAACTTCGACTGGACGTCCCCCAAGGGCTTCAGCGAGCTGGAGACCATGACGTAGACGGGCAGCAGGACGAACCCGGTGAGCACGGTGAGGAAGATCCGCCGGGTCCAGAGGAAGGACCGCGGTGGCGCCATCGGGGAGCGTGGCGTCGTGGAGGTGCTAGACATCGGCCGTCTTCCTTCCTCGGGAGGTCAGCAGGAGGTAGACGCCCGTCACGACGAGCAGGAAGAGCAGCAGCAGGACGGACATGGCGGAGCCGCTACCGAAGTTCCAGGTGATGAAGGAGGCCTGGTAGATGTGCACCGAGATGAGGTCCGCGGACGGCGGTGCGGTCTTGCCGAACAGGACGTACGGCGTGTTGAAGTCGTTGAACGTCCACAGGAACAGCACCAGGATCAGCACCTGGTTGACGGGGCGCAGCGACGGCAGGGTGATGCGGCGGATCTGCTGCCAGACGCCGGCGCCGTCGAGTGCGGCAGCCTCGTACAGCTCCTTGGGGATGTTCTGCAGGCCTGCCATGACGATGAGGAAGGCGAACGGCCAGCCCTTCCACACGGACACGGTGAGCAGCGCGTAGAAGGCGTTGTCACCGAGGAGCCAGAAGGACGGCTTGTCGGTGATGCCCAGCTGGTCGTGCAGGACGTGGTTCACCAGGCCGTTGTCGTGCTGGAACATGAAGACCCAGGTGATGACGGCCGCGTACACGGGCAGCGCGTACGGCACCAGGAACAGGGCGCGCAACAGGCCCCGGCCCCGGAAGGCGTCCTGCATGCAGATCGCGGCGGCCGTGCCGATCAGCCAGCACAGGCCGACCGACAGCAGGGTGAAGCCGACGGTGACGAAGAACGAGTCGAGCAGCGCCTTGCCGACGGGCGCGTCGAAGTCCACCGCTACCGAGTAGTTGTCCAGTCCGGACCAGGGAGCGGTGCCCCAGTCGCGGATGTAGAGCTGTGTGAGCTCCTTGAAGCTCACCACGATGCCGATCACCATCGGGATCAGGTGGACCAGCAGTTCGAGCAGCAGGGCGGGCAGAAGCAGCAGGTAGGGCAGTCCGATGCGCTTGATCCGCCCGGGGCGGCGCGGGCCGCGCGCCGCACCGGGGGAGTCCTTGCGCACCGTGCGATCGCCGGCCTCTTGGGAGGCGGTCGTGGTGGTCATGTTTGTGCTCGCGCTCACTTCGTCGGCATCTGCGTCTGGGCCTTTTCGAGCGCGGCCTTCACCGACGCGGTGGTCACCGGCTTTCCGGCGGCGGCGTCGGCGAACAGGTTCTTGATCGCCGTGCCGACCGCCGTCTCGAACTGGGACTCGTCGGCGACCTGCGGAAGCGCGACGCCGCTCTTGGCCAGCGTGTCCTTCAGGACGGCGGTCGCCGGGGTGTTGAAGGCAGGGTCCGACTGGGCGGCCTTGACCGGCGGGATGGAGCTGTACGCCTTGTTGAGGACCTTCTGCTCCGCGTCGCTGGTCATGAACTTCACGAACTTGGTGGCGCCGTCGAGGTTGTGGGTGTCCTTGAAGACGGCCAGGTTGATGCCCGCGACCATCGAGTTGACGTTCGTGCCGGTCCCCGGGGTGCCCGACTGCACCGGCACCGGAGCGATGCCGAAGGCGTCCGCCTTCATGCCCTGCGACTCGAGGTTGGAGGACGCGGACTGCCACAGCAGCATCCCCGTCTTGCCCTTGGCGAAGTCGCTCACGGACTGGTTCTGCGCGTACTCGGCGTTGCCCGGCGCGACCACCTTGTCCTTGGCCATCAGGTCGACGAACTGCTTGACCCCGGCGACGGCGCCGTCGTTGGTGAAGTCCGGCTTCCCGTCGGCGGTGAAGAAGTCGGCCCCGTGCTGCTTGGCGAAGATGTAGCTGTGGTGGATGTTCTCCGCCGGGTTCGAGCCTTCGAAGGCCGCGCCCCACTTGCCGCCCTTGGAAAGCTTCTTGCCGTCGGCGACGAACTCGTCCCAGGTCGTCGGCGGCTTCGAGATGCCGGCATCCTTGAACATCTGCTTGTTGTAGTAGAGCGCGTACGCCATCGAGTACAGCGGCACCGCCGCCGGGTCCTTGCCCTCCGCGCCCGTCGAGCCGAGGGCCGAGTCGACGAAGCGGTCCTTGCCGCCGATCTTGTCGAAGTTCTTCGCGTCCCACGGCAGCAGCGCGCCGGTCGCCTGCAGCGAGGCGCTCCAGGTGTTGCCGATGTTCAGGACGTCGGGGCCCTGTCCGGAGGTGGTCGCGGTGAGGATCCGGTTGAGCAGGTCCGACCAGGGCACGACCTCCACCTTCACCTTGATGCCGGTGTCCTTCTCGAACTTGTCGAGCTCGGGCTGGAGGACCTTCTTGTCGACCTCGACGCTGGCCCCCTGGTTGGAGGCCCAGTAGGTCAGCGTCTTCGGTGAGTCGTTGGACCCGCCCCCCGTCGACGAGCCGCCGCCACAGGCGGTCACGGCGGTGAGCATGGAGACAGTGACCGCACCGGCGGCCGCGGCTCGGATTCTGCGCATGGTCTCAGGCGTCCCTTTCCGGAGAAGCAGCCACGAGAGGGTCGGGCATGCGTTCACTTCCCGAACGCCCATCATGACTTAATTTAGGATGTGAGTTAAGACTCGGAAGAAAGTCGCGTCAAGGGATTGCACAGGGGTATCTTGCAGGTCGGGCGAACCAGAAGGGTGCCACATGGCGGGGCGGAACGGTCGAACAGTGCGTGACCTGCGGCGGGGCAATCGCACCGCCGTGCTGCAACGGTTGTATTTCGACGGACCGATGAGCCGCTACGAGCTGGGCCCGGCCACCGGACTGAGTTCCGGTTCCATCAGCAACGTGGTCGCGGAGCTGGTCGCCGACGGCCTGGTCGAGGAGGCCGGCAGCGTCGACTCCGACGGCGGCCGCCCCCGCACCCTGCTGCGGGTCGCACCCGCCAGCGGCTACATGATCGGCGTGGACGTCGGCGAGACCCGCGTACGCGTCGAGCTCTTCGACCTCACTCTCGCCGAACTCGCCCGCACCGAACGGCCGCTGGAGCAGCAGGGCTACGACGTCGAGGTCATCGTGGGGCATATCCGCGACGGTATCGCCGAGGTGCTGGCCGAGGCGGAGATCGCCCCGGAGCAGCTCCTCGGTGTCGGCATCGGCGTCCCCGGCATCGTCGCCCGCACCCCCGAACTCGGCGCCGTGGTCCACGGCCAGACGATCGGCTGGGACGCCGTGCCGCTGGAATCCCTGCTCCGCTCCACCTGCCGGCTCCCCGACTCCGTGCCGTTCTTCGCGGACAACGGCGCCAAGACGCTCGGCCAGGCCGAGATGTGGTTCGGCGCCGGCCGCGGTGCCCGCAACGCGGTCGTCGTCCTCTTCGGCTCCGGCGTCGGCGCCTGCCTGGTCACGGAGGACGTGGAGTACGGACGGTCCGTGGAATGGGGCCACCTGACCGTACGGGTCAGGGGCCGCCGCTGCCGCTGCGGCGCCCTGGGCTGCCTGGAGGCCTACGCGGGCGCCGAGGCCCTCCTCGACCGCTGGCGCGAGGCGGGCGGACAGCCCCCTGAGGACACCGACGAGGAGACCGCGCTCACCGCGATGCTCGCCGCGGCCTACCCGCCCGAGGGCACCGAGCCCGACCCCGTGGCGCTCGCCGTCCTGGAGGAGACCGCCGAGTACCTGGGCGCGGGCCTCTCCGACCTGATCAACCTCTTCCAGCCCGAGCGGATCCTCATCGGCGGGTGGGCGGGCCTCCAGCTCGGCTCCCGCTTCCTGCCCGCCGTCCGCCGGTTCGCCGCCTCGTACGCCCTGCGCTATCCGGCCGAGCGCGTCACCATCGAGCTCGGCAGGCTCGGCCCGGACGCGGTCACGGTCGGGGCGGCGATCCTGCCGCTCGCCGACTTCTTCACCCGGGGCGGCCGGCGCGCCGAAGCCGTCCGGCAGGGGCGCTCACCCGCCTGGCGCACGGCGATGGAGGAGCGCGCTCCGCACTGATCGGCGGCAGGTGGTTTCGCCGGCGACTCCCGCGGTACCCGCGCTTCGCCGACGGCGGCCCGGCGAGCGCGTGCGGGTCTCGCCGACCTGCTGAAGAATGGAGCGCGCTGTGACCGACCACCGGCTGGAGGGTCCCGGCGAGAACGGCGATCCGATCCCGCGGGACCTGCCCGACCAGCAGGCCCATGAGGGGGAGGACGCCTGGGACGTCGCCCCGGCATCCGGGGGTGACGACGAGGACGACTCCGCCACGGACGTGCCCGACACGGACGAGGCGGGCACGTCCCGACAGGGTTCCGCCCGCTCGGACACCGTCCATCCGGAGCACCCCGGTCCCGACGAGTCCCCGGCCTGACCGCAGACAGGGAGCCCCGATGGGTGTGACCGACCGGTTCCGCCGCTGGCCCGTCTACCGCCAGCTGACCGGGGAGGACCGCCTGGGCCGCGGCGAAGCCGCGAAGTCCGGGCACACGGAGCGGCTCCGGCCGCGGACCGAGACCGCCGACCGCGTCGTGTCGTCCGTCTGCCCCTACTGCGCGGTCGGCTGCGCCCAGCAGGTGTACGTCAAGGACGAGAAGGTCGTCCAGATCGAGGGCGATCCCGCCTCCCCCGTCAGCCGCGGCCGCCTCTGCCCCAAGGGCTCCGCGACGCTCCAGCTCACCACCGGCCCGGCCCGCCGCCACCAGGTGCTCTACCGGCGCCCTTACGGCACCGCATGGGAGCCGCTCGACCTGGAGACGGCCATGGACATGGTCGCCGAGCGGGTGATCCGCACCCGGCGCGACACCTGGGAGTGGGAGCGGGAGGGAGTGCGCACGGCCCGCACGATGGGCATCGCCAGCCTGGGCGGCGCGACCCTCGACAACGAGGAGAACTACCTCATCAAGAAGCTGCTGACCGGCCTTGGCGTGGTCCAGGTGGAGAACCAGGCCCGGGTCTGCCACAGCTCGACCGTCGCCGGCCTCGGTACCTCGTTCGGCCGCGGCGGCGCGACCACCTTCATGCAGGACCTCCAGCACTCCGACTGCATCGTCATCCAGGGCTCCAACTACGCGGAGGCCCACCCCGTCGGTTTCCAGTGGGTGATGGAGGCCAAGGCCCGCGGTGCCCGCATCATTCACGTCGACCCGCGCTACACCCGCACCAGCGCCCTCGCCGACCTGCACGTCCCGATCCGGGCCGGCAGCGACATCGCCTTCCTCGGCGGGATCATCAACCATGTCCTCACCGAGGAGAAGGACTTCCGCGAGTACGTCCTCCACTACACCAACGCGGCCACGCTGGTCAGCGAGGACTTCCGGGACACCGAGGACCTGGACGGCGTCTTCTCCGGACTGGACGAGGACAAGCGGCACTACGACCCGAGGAGCTGGCAGTACGAGGGCGTGGAGGTCCAGCAGCCCACCGGCGCGGTCGACGAGCAGTACGAGGAGCGGACGCGCCAGTCCGGCGGCTCCGAGACGCACGGTTCCGGTGGCGCCCGCACCGACCCCGTACCGCCCCGCGACGAGACACTCCAGCACCCGCGCTGCGTCTACCAGGTCCTCAAGCGGCACTTCGCCCGCTACACCCCCGAGATGGTCGAGGACATCTGCGGCGTGCCCCGCGCGACCTTCCTGCGCGTGTGCGACGACCTGACGTCCAACTCGGGCCGGGAGCGCACCAGTGCCTTCGTGTACGCCGTCGGCTGGACCCAGCACTCGGTCGGCTCCCAGTACATCCGCGCCGCGAGCATCCTCCAGCTGCTGCTCGGCAACATCGGCCGCCCCGGCGGAGGCATCCAGGCCCTCCGCGGCCACGCCTCCATCCAGGGCTCCAGCGACATCCCGACCCTCTACAACCTGCTCCCCGGCTATCTGCCCATGCCGCACGCCCACGCGCATCTGGACCTCGACGACTTCGTCGCCACGAGCCGCACGGAGAAGGGCTTCTGGGCCGACATGCGGGCCTACTTCGTCAGCCTCCTGAAGGCGTACTACGGCGACGCGGCCACGGCCGACAACGACTTCTGCTTCGATCACCTGCCGCGGCTGACGGGCTCCCACTCCACGTACGAGACGGTCATGGCGCAGCTCGACGGAGAGTGCAAGGGCTATTTCCTGATGGGCGAGAACCCCGCGGTGGGGTCCGCCAACACCCGGTTGCAGCGCCTGGGCATGGCCGAGCTGGAGTGGCTGGTCGTCCGGGACTTCTCGCTCATCGAGTCCGCGACCTGGTGGCAGGACGGACCCGAGATCGAGAGCGGCGAGCTGCGCACCGAGGACATCGGCACGGAGGTGTTCTTCTTCCCGGCCGCCGCGCACACCGAGAAGTCCGGCTCCTTCACCAACACCAACCGCTGGGTGCAGTGGCACTACGCGGCGGTTGAGCCCGAGGGCGACGCGCGCAGCGATCTGTGGTTCATGTACCACCTCGGCCGCCGCATCAGGGAGCGGCTGGCCGCCTCCACCGACCCGATGGACCGCGCCGTCCAGGACCTCACCTGGGACTACCCGGTGACCGGGCCCCTGAAGGAACCGGTCGCCGACGCCGTCCTTGCGGAGATCAACGGCCATGGCCCCGACGGCGGTCCGCTCAGCGCGTACACCGAGCTGAAGGACGACGGGTCGACCCGGTGCGGCTGCTGGATCTACTGCGGGGTGTACGCCGACGGGGTCAACCAGGCGGCCCGCAGGAAGCCCGGGTCCGAGCAGGACTGGGTGGCCGCCGAATGGGCCTGGGCCTGGCCCGCCAACCGCCGCATCCTCTACAACCGTGCCTCGGCGGCCCCCGACGGCACCCCCTGGAGCGCACGCAAGGCGTACGTCTGGTGGGACGAGGACGCCGGGAAGTGGACCGGGCACGACGTCCCCGACTTCGTCCCCGACCGTGCCCCCGGCTTCGTACCGGACGAGGACGCCACCGGGCCCGACGCGCTGCGCGGTGACGACCCGTTCATCATGCAGGCCGACGGCAAGGGCTGGCTGTACACACCGGCCGGACTGGAGGACGGCCCGCTGCCCGCGCACTACGAGCCGCAGGACTCGCCGTTCACCAACGCCCTCTACCCGGCCACGCCCCGCTCTCCGGTACGCCAGTTGCTGCCGCGCGAAGGCAATCGGTACCACCCCGGCGCGGGCGAACCGGGCGCGGACGTCTATCCGTACGTCGTGACCACGCACCGGCTGACCGAGCACTTCACGGCGGGCGGCATGAGCCGCTGGTCGCCCTATCTGTCCGAACTGCAGCCGGAGCTCTTCTGCGAGCTCTCCCCGGAACTCGCCGCCGAACGCGGTCTGGAGCACGGCGGCTGGGCGACCGTCATCACGGCACGCAACGCCATCGAGGCGCGCGTCATGGTGACCGAACGGATCCGGCCGCTGCGGGTCCAGGGCCGTACCGTCCACCAGATCGGACTGCCCTTCCACTGGGGCCCCAACGGAGTCTCCACCGGTGACGCGGCCAACGAACTGGTCGCCATCGCGCTCGACCCCAACGCCCACATCCAGGAGGACAAGGCGCTGACGGCCGACATCCGGCCGGGCCGCCGGCCCCGCGGAGCCGACCTGCCGCGTCTGGTCGCCGAGTACCGCCGCCGCGCGGGCATCACCGCCACCACCGGAACGGAGACCCGTACATGAGCGAGGAACGGGTCGGGTTCTTCACCGACACCTCGGTGTGCATCGGCTGCAAGGCGTGCGAGGTGGCCTGCAAGGAGTGGAACGCGATCCCGGAGGACGGGCTCACCCTCACCGGCATGTCGTACGACAACACCGGGGCACTCGGCGCCTCCACCTGGCGGCACGTGGCATTCATCGAACAGCCGCAGCCGCAGCCGCAGCCGGACGGTCGCACGGAACTGCCGCTGGCGCAGGGCGAGTCGGCGCCCACTCCCGAGGGTGACGGCATGCGCTGGCTGATGTCCTCCGACGTGTGCAAGCACTGCACCCACGCCGCCTGTCTGGACGTGTGCCCGACGGGCTCGCTCTTCCGCACGGAGTTCGGCACCGTCGTCGTCCAGGCGGACATCTGCAACGGCTGCGGCTACTGCGTCCCCGCCTGCCCGTACGGCGTGATCGAGCAACGGCCGTCCGACGGGCGGGCGTTCAAGTGCACCATGTGCTACGACCGGCTCGGCGCCGGCCAGGAACCGGCCTGTGCCAAGGCCTGTCCCACCGAGTCCATCCAGTTCGGCCCGCTGGACGAACTGCGTGAACGGGCCGCGCTCCGGGTCGACCAGCTCCACGAGGCCGGCGTCACCGACGCCCACCTCTACGGGGACGACCCCGAGGACGGAGTGGGCGGCGACGGCGCCTTCTTCCTGCTGCTGGACCGGCCCGAGGTGTACGGGCTGCCGCCGGACCCCGTCGTCACCACCCGTGACCTGCCCGCCATGTGGAAGCACGCGGGCGCGGCGGCCCTGTCGCTGCTCGGCGGTGTGGCGCTGTCGTTCGCCGTGGCCGGAAGGGGACGCCGATGACCAGCTCCCGGAGCGGGAGTCCGCAGGAGCCGACGCGGCGGCGCGGGAAGGGACGCCGCGGTGAGCAACTGATGGTCCCGCGGGCCGAGTTCGAGTCGTACTACGGGCGGCCCGTCATCAAGGCCCCGTCCTGGGAAGCGCGGGACATCGCCGGGTACTTCTTCCTCGGCGGGCTCGCCGGTGCGGGCTCGGTGTTCGCGGCGGGCGCCCAGCTGACCGGCCGTACCACCACGGCGACCGCGATGAAGGTCTCCTCCCTCACGGCCGTCTCGCTGTCCGCCGTCGCTCTCGTCCACGACCTCGGGCGGCCCAGCAGGTTCGCGAACATGCTCCGGGTCTTCAAGCCCACCTCGCCGATGAGCGTCGGCTCCTGGCTGCTGTCGGTGTACGGGCCGGCGGCGGGCGCGGCGGCGATGAGCGCCGTGACCGGGCGGCTGCCGAGGGCCGGTGCCGTCGCGACGGGCGCCGCCGCACTGCTCGGACCTGCCGTCGCCGCGTACACCGGGGTCCTCGCGGCGGACACCGCCGTCCCGGCCTGGCACGGCGCCCACCGTGAACTCCCGTACCTCTTCGCGGCGTCCGCGACCGCGGCCGCCGCGGGGATGGCGCTGGTCGTCGGCCCCTCGCGGGAGACCGGGCCGGCCCGCTGCGCCGCCGCGCTGGCCGGGCTGGCGGAGACGGCGGTCACCCGGGCCGCGGAACACCGCCTCGGCATGGTCGCGGAGACCTACCGGGAAGGGCGGGCCGGCACCCTGCTGCGTGCCGCCCGCGCCC
This sequence comes from Streptomyces sp. NPDC058371, assembly GCF_042723265.1. Lineage (NCBI taxonomy): Bacteria > Bacillati > Actinomycetota > Actinomycetes > Kitasatosporales > Streptomycetaceae > Streptomyces > Streptomyces sp. NPDC058371. The sequence goes on from NZ_JBHXJC010000001.1 coordinate 908,545, forward strand.
TCACCGTCGGCGGCGCGCTCGGCGGCGCCCTCCTCGGCGGCCGCTCGCGCGGTGCGGCGGCCGTCTGCGGGCTCGCCCTCCTCGGCGGCTCGGCCTGCACACGCTTCGGCGTCTTCGCCGCGGGGATCGCCTCGGCCCGGGATCCGAAGTACACGGTGGTTCCCCAGCGGGAGCGGCTCGGGCAGAAGACCTGATCGACTCACGCATGCGTTGACGGCAATCCTCATGCTGAAAACGCATGGAACCCGTTAAGCTCCCCGGATGGGAATGTCCTTGGGAGAGCGAGTGCGGTCGGCGGTGGCCTCCTTGATGCACGCGTCGGGCGAGTCGCAGGCCGACGTCGCCGCGGCCCTCGGTGTGAGCCAGGCGCAGGTGAGCCGCCGTCAGTCCGGCGGCGCGGCCTGGAGCCTCGCCGACTGCGACGCGCTGGCCGCGCACTACGGAATCGACGTCCTGGACCTGCTGGCGGGGCCGACGCGGGCCTGCGAGTGCCTGCCGGCCGGGCGGCGCCGCACAGACGCGCGGGCGGTGGCGCGATGACGGACTTCGAAGCGATCGACGCCCTGCTCGCCGGCGCCCGGGAGGAGGTCGAACTGCCGTCGGCCGAGGAGCGCCGCGAGCTGCGCGCGGGACTGAACCTGTCGCGGGCCCAGGTGGCCCAGGTCCTCGGCGTCAGCCCGTCGACCGTCGGGGGGTGGGAGTCCGGACGTGACCCCAGCGGTGTCGTACGCGAGAAGTACGCGTACTTCCTGGAGGGTGCGCGGGCCAAACGGGAGGAGCGGGTCGCGGCCCTGGCCCGGGCGACGTCGGGAAGTGAGGCTGAGGAGCCGGCGGACGCGGGGGCCGAGCCGGCCGACGTGTCCCCGCCGGATTCCGGGGCGGACGACGTGGAGGCTCTCACGACGCCACGGCCCTGCGTGCTGTGCGGCCGGCCGGCCCACCACCAAGTCGCCGGATTTCCACAGCACTTGGACCCAGCGGAGTGCGGTGGTGCCGAGGAGTCCGCGCAGCCGGCGGGAACCGGAACGCCTGCGGGCGCGCCCCGAGCCGGGGGACCGGCGCAGTCGGTGAGGATCGTGCCCGTGGGGCGCCGTGTGCAGGCGGCCTCCGACGTTCCCGACCTGATCGGCGAAGCCGTCGCGGCGGCGCTCGCCCGGCACGAGGGCGATGTGGAGGCGGCGACCGCGGCCCTGGTGAAGCGGGCCATCCCGGACGCGATGGCGCTGCTGGACGAGACCCGCAAGGGCGGGCGCTACGACGTCGTGGCGCACCCCTGGATCCCGGACGTCCTGCGCAAACAGAGCGCGCGCGGCGCCGACCAGATCTGGGAGGCCCGCCCCAAGTGGATCCGCCCCGAACTGCCCGCCGGCCCGCACGAGGTGACCGCGCTCGACATCAACGGCGCCTATCTGTCGGCGCTCAAGACCCATCTGCCGATCGGCCGGCTGGAGCACTCCACCGGCTTCGGCCACGACCGGCGCCGCGCCGGCGTCCACCTCATCACTCCGCCCGTCTGGGAGCACGAGGCGGTCCTGCCCAATCCGCTGGGCAACCGCGACGAGGCGGGCCCCCTGTGGGTCACCGAACCCACCCTGCGCCTGCTCCTGCGGCTGTCCTCGCCGAAGTACGGCCTGTGCGAACCGCCCGAGATCCACGAGTCGTTCACCTCGGGCGCGACGGAGGGACTCCTGGAGAAGTTCCGCATCGCGCTCAAGGACGCCCGGGACGGGGCGATCGCGCAGGAGGACGAGGTGACGTTGGAGTACGTGAAGGCGATGTACTCCAAGTTCGTCTCCACGATGGGGGAGTCCAACTACAACCGTGAGCTGTACCGCCCCGACTGGATGCACCTCATCCGCTCCCAGGCCTTCGCCAACCTCTGGATGAAGGCGTACAAGGCGTACGACGAGGGACTCACGGTCGTCCGGGCGATGGGCACCGACGAACTGCACGTCATCGGGGACTGGCGGCAGGTCTTCCCGGAGGGCCGCGGCGTCTCAGAGGTGAAGATCAAGGACACGTACGCCGTCGGCGAGGACACCGCACCCTGACCGGGCCTTGGTATCGATCATGACCTGTCGGGTAATCGACGCGCCCCGAGCCTCCCGGAACCATGAAAGGCGTAACCCTCGCCCAACGGATTCCGGGAGGTTTCCCATGCCGTACTTCGAGAGCCCCCTCGATGGCGCCCGGCTGCACTACGTCGACTACGGACCGGCCGACGGGCCGGTGATCGTCTTCGTGAACAGCTCCTACCTCGGAACGGAGATGTGGGAGTACCAGATGCTGCCGCTGGCCGGAGAGGGCCATCGGTGCGTCGGCTTCGACCGGCGCGGGCACGGGCGGTCCGACGACGTGTGGGGCGGCTTCGACCTCGACAGCCTCGCCGACGACCTCAACAGCCTGCTCGAGCACCTCGACCTGCGCGAGGTCGTCCTGGTGGGGCACTCGATCGGGACCGCCGAGATCGTGCGCTGCCTGAGCCGTCACGGCCTGGGCAGGGTGACGCGGGCCGCGCTGATCGCCGGCATGGTGCCGGGGGCGGTGCGGTCGGCGGATCATCCCGGGGGCGTGGACCCTGAGTTGATCCGGAGGGGGAACGAGACGTTCCGCCGGGACCGGTCGGCGTTCTTCGAGGACGGCGCGCGGGCGTTCTTCCAGCTCGACCTGCCCGGCAACGAGCTCTCACCCGGGTACGTGCGGGCCATGATCGACCGCTGCCACGGCGCGACGGCGCGCGCCGGGGCCGCGCTCGGCGACCTCGGCCTCATTCTGAACGTCGCCCCCGAACTGGCCGGGCTGGACCTGCCGGTGCTCGTCGTGCACGGGACGCACGACACGTCGGCGCCCCTGGAGCTGACCGGCCGCCGGGCGGCGGAACTGCTGCCCGACAGCACGCTCGAGGTCTACGAGAACGGGGGCCACGGCCTGTTCGCCACACACGCCCGGCAACTCACCGATGATCTCCGGGAGTTCGCGCGGGAGAACCGGGCGGTGGGGAGTGCGCGGCGCCGGTAGGCCGACGCGGGCGGATCACGCGAACGCGTTCACCCCGGTCAGCTCCGCCGACAGGTCCCACAGCCGCGCCGCCTGCTCGGGGTCGATCGCGTAGTCCCGTACGCCTGTACGGGGGCCGTCCGTCGGCGCCGGTTCGGCGATGTCGCAGTCCTCGCAGTAGACCCCACCCAGCTCGGCGAGTTGCGGCGAGGTAGCGGCCCACACCTGTGTGGCCGCGCCTTGTTCGGGCGACTTGAAGGCCTCCGGGTGGAGCACGGTGCCGTTCTCGTCGATCCAGCCGCGGTCGACCATCTCCTGCCGTTCCAGATGACGCTGGAGCGGGGTGAGGATGCCGCCGGGATGCAGCGAGAACGCCCGTACGCCGGACTCCCGGGCGAGACGGTCGAGGTGCACGGCGAACAGCACGTTCGCCGTCTTGGCCTGGCCGTACGCCTCCCACTTGTCGTAGCCGTGCCGCCAGTGCACGTCGTCCCAGCGGATCCCCGAGTTGTGGTGGCCCCCGGAGGAGACGGCCACCACGCGGGCCCCGCCGGGTTCGATCGCCGGCCACAGCCGGTTGACGAGCGCGTAGTGACCGAGGTGGTTGGTCGCGAACTGCGCCTCCCAGCCGGGGCCGACGCGGGTCTCCGGGCAGGCCATGATCCCGGCGTTGTTGATGACGATGTCGAGGGTGCGGTCCGAGGCGAGGAACCGTTCGGCGAAGGCCCGCACGCTGTCGAGGTCGCCGAGGTCGAGCTCGTCCACCTCGACCCCGTCGATGTCCGCCAGCGCCTCCTCGGCGACGGCGACGCGCCGCGCGGGGACGACGACGTGGGCGCCCGCCTTCGTGAGGGAGCGCGTCGTCTCCAGGCCGAGGCCCGAGTAGCCGCCCGTGACGAGCGCGAGCTTTCCGGTGAGGTCGATGCCGTGCAGGACGTCGTCGGCGGTGCTCCTGGCACCGAAACCCGAGCCGATCTTGTGCTGTGCAGTGGTCATGCGTCGCACGCTACGAATTGGAGCGCACTCCAAGTCAAGTGGACGCGGTTGCTCCGCGAGGCGCTTGCGCACGGCCGGTCCGGGGCCGCGGGCGAAAAAAGAGGAGCCCCGACCGGACGGGGGAATCACGGTCGGGGCGGTCTCTGTGTGGGTGCGCATGGCGGTCGCCTCTCGGCGAAAGGCTCCACAGGGCTTCAGCCGAACGATCGTCCCTGTGGGCTATAGGTGAGGCCCGGGGACACTGTCCCATCCGCACCCACGGATTGTTCAACGGGTGACTACCGGCGGGTGTTCCCCGGGGTCGGCGGCAGCGCGGGTGAACTGCGTCACGGCCGGGAACGGTGAGGGCGTTCTTATAGGCTGCTCGCTCTGTCTCTGCCATCCGCATCCGCACTGATCTGGGGAGTTCCCTGTGTCCGCAGCGATCGCCGCGTCCGAATCGGCCGTGCCGCCCGTCGACGGGACGTCCGTCACCGAGACCACCGGCGAGGAGAACTTCTGGGTCCCGGAGACCCGGTCCGGCGATGAGGCCGTCGTGGGCGCCGTGGAGGTTGCGGATGCCGTCGGCACCGGCACCGGCACCGACACCGACCCCGACACCGGCGTCGTGGAGACCGCGGGTGTCGTGGACGAGCTGGTGAGCCGCGACGCGCGCGAGTTCGGTACGTACGCGCGGACCGGCGGCTGGGCGTTCGCGCTGAAGGTCGCCCGCAGTGTGCGGCCCGGCGGGCAGTCGGCGGGGGAGACGCCGAAGATCTCCGCCAAGGACTTCGCCGAGCTGGCCGGCTGCTCGGCCGAGCGGGTCATGCGCTACTACAAGGCGTGGGACAAGGCGGCCGACGACGGTCTCGTCCCGCACTTCGAGGTGCTCGTCCCGGGCCAGGACATCGAACTGCCCGACTCCGACGCGTGGCTGTCGTACTACACCGCGCGCTCCAGCGCCGCCTCGGAGCGCGGCACCGCCATCGCCGCGGCGGCCGAGGCCGAGGGCATCCGCCCGACCAAGGCGCTGGAGGTCGCCGAGAACCCCACCGCGCTGCGGGCCGCCATCCTCGCCGACCCGTCCACCGCCCAGGCCGCGCGGGCCGCGCTCCTGGACCGGCTGAGGGAGGACCCCGCGCTGCAGACCGAGCTCGCCCGCGACATCGTGCGCACCGAGGACCTGAAGAAGGCGGTCGCCACCGAGACGCAGGCGGCGGGGCGGATCGGATATGTGCGGCAGATCGTCGAGAACGGCCAGGTCAAGACGCCGGCCGGACAGACGATCGACGCCCCCGCGGCGCTCCGCGCGGAGGCCGAGCGCCACCTCTCCCTGCTCGACGAACTGGACGACGACGAAGAGGCCGGCCAGTGGGTCACCGATGCGTACGACACGGTGAAGGGTCTCGTGGCCGAGACCGTCGAGGCCGACCCTGAGCTGCGCGTCCAGGAGCGGCGCACCAAGTTCTACAGCAGCCTGCAGAAGGCGACGAAGGTCTTCGAGGAACTGACCTTCGAGGACGCCGACGACATGGACGACATCTACGAGGACGACATGCTGCAACGCCTCGAGGAACTCCAGGCGGCGCTGAGCACCTGCATCACGAACCTCCGCAAGGCCGCCCCGCAGTCCTGAGCACGCCGGTCCCACCGGGCGGACGAACGGGCGGACGGACGGGCTGCGGAACGGGGTTCAGGGGCGGGTGAACGTGCCCAGGCCGTTCTCGTCGAACGCTTCGACGGTCACCTTCTGCGCCGTCGCGTCGCCCGCCCCCTGGGAACCCGGGCCGACCTTGAACGTGACCCCGGACGGCCCGGTCGCGTTCTCGCCGGTCGTCTCGAAACTGAAGGTGTCACCGTCGAAGTGGGTCAGCCGGAACGTCGTCGGCTTCGGCCCCAGCTTCATCGTGAGTTCGCCGCCCGCGGCCGTGACCGTCAGCGGACCGTAGAAGTCGTTGTCGTACGTGCCCGTGTACGCGTCGTCGGACCGGGCGGCGGCCGCGTTCTGCGGAGGCTTGGCGTAGTCCGTGGGGGAGCGGTTCTCCTGCTCCTGCTGCTGGTACACCTTGTCGACCAGGGTGAGCCAGTCGGTGGTGGGCCTGCCGTGCTGGGCCGTGTCGAAGAAGTCGAGCGCGACCGAGTCGGCGAGCCCCACCGGCGCCCCGTTGGTGAGGACGGCGATGCCCAGTTCCTCACCGGGGAGCATCGTCACATTGGTGTTGGCGCCGAGTTCGAAGGCCCCGGAGTGGCTGAGGCGCAGCCGGCCCTGGTCGTCGTAGCCGACGTTCCAGCCGAGGCCGTAGAAGCCGGTGCGGCCGGCCGGGGCCGCAGGAGGCTGGGCGACGATCTCGGGGAGGTGGGTCCGCTCCAGCGGGTCCGCGGGGATGATCTGTTTGCCGTCCAGCTTTCCGTTCGCGAGTTGCAGCCGGAGCCAGGTGCCCATGTCGCGAGCAGTGGAGCTGGCGCCGCCGGCCGGCGACTGGGCGTCGGCGTCCCGGACGTACCTGGCCGACCAGGTGCCGTTCGCGTCCTTCACATGGGTGGCCGCCTTGTCGCCGGCCTGGTCGTAGTCGCTGAAGCGCGAGCTGGTGGAGTTCATGCCGGCCGGGCCGTAGAGAGTGTCCTCGGCGAGCTTCTCCCAGGTCGTGTTCGTCGCGTTCGCGACCGCCTGACCCGCGGCGGTGACACCGAAGTTGGTGTACGCGTAACTGGCCCGGAACGCGGTCAGCGGCTCGTACCGCAGATGGTCCAGGACGTACGCGCGGTCGTAGCCGAGGTCTTCGAGGAGGTCTCCGGCGTGGTCGGGCAGGCCGCTGCGGTGCGCGAAGAGGTCGGCGACCGTGACGTGGTCGGTGACCCACGGGTCCTTGAGCGCGAAGCCGGGCAGATGCGTGCCCACCGGGTCGTCCCAGTCGATGGCCTTGCCCACGGCGCCCGCGACGACGGTCGATGCCAGCGGCTTGGACAGCGAGGCCAGTTCGAAGACGGTGTCCGGCCCGACGGGTCCGGAGTGGCCGGCCTGCCGCTCGCCGAAGCCCTTCAGATACACGACACGGTCCTTGTGGACGACGGCCACCGCGACGCCCGGCACACCGGTCCTGCGCATGCCGTCCTGAACGATGCGGTCGAGCCGGCCGACGGCGTCGTCCACCTGCGGCTGCGTGAGCTGCGGTGGCGGCTGGGGCGGCGGGGCGGCCGCCACGGCGGAGCCGGTGGTGCAACCCGCGGTGAGCAGGGAGGCCACGGCGGCTGCCGTCAGCGCCGTCCTTCTGCGGGGTCTCGTCTGCCGCCGAACACCCATGGTCACCATTGAACGCGCGGTGGCGTTCTTTGTCCTGCCGGAGCGGGTGTCGTGGGCGTGCACGGGCACGCGCGGCTTCGGGGCGGGGCCGACGGACGCGCGCACCGGCGCCGGTCACCTGCCCCGCGGGAAGGGCCGGGCTCGGTTTCCGGGACGGGCCGGCGGAGTCGCACCGAACCGGCGATCCGGCACCCTCACGGCGGCGGCAGCCGACCGAGGCCGGCTTCGGCTTCCGGGACGGGTCGGCGGAGTCGCACCGAACCGGCGATCCGGCACCTTCACGGTGGCGGCAGCCGACCGCTCACTCCCCGGGGGCCAACGGGCTGTCCGTCAGTTCGGCGAGCAGCTGGGCCACGTCCCGGTAGATCGCGACGGCCCCGGCCTCCTCCAGATCCGCGCGCGGAATGCCGCCGGACAGCACACCCACCGACCGCACTCCCGCCTTGGTGCCCGCCCGCATGTCCCACACGGTGTCGCCGACGAAGACGGCCCGCTCGGCCGGGACGCCGGCCAGCTCCAGCGCGTGCTCGACCGGCTCCGGCGCCGGCTTGCCGCGCTCCACGTCGTCCGCGCTCGCCGTCGCCCTGATGGCGTCGTCGGCGTCGATCGCACGGCGCAGGGCGCCCAGTTCGGCCCCGCCTGCCGAAGTGGCGAGCACGACGGCCCAGCCGTCGTCGGCCAGCCGCCGCAGCAGTCGGCCGGCGTCCTGGAGAGCGGGCAGCCGCTCGAAGTACGTGGCGTACAGCGTCTTGTGCGCCTGGCTCAGCGCGTCGGCCTCATCCTGGTCGCGCCCCTCGCCCAGCAGATGGGCGATGAGGTCCTCCGACCCGAGCCCGATCGCCCGGTGGACGGCATGCATGGGCACCTCGTGACCGGCCTGCCGGAACGCCTCCCACCAGGTCGTCACGTGAAGGTGATTGGTGTCGACGAGTGTGCCGTCTACGTCGAACAGTGCCGCCCGTTCCATGAATCGCCCTCTTCCTCTCGAACTGGCTGTCGGGTACCACGTCAGGGCCGTGCCACGCGCGACGGCGTCTCCCGGTTCCGGGTCCAGGCCAGCAGCTCGTCCGCGGTCCAGGTGGTGATCACCCGCTCCGCGGGCACCCCGCACTCCTCGGCCCGCGCGCAGCCGTGGATCTGCCAGTCCAGCTGCCCCGGCGCGTGCGCGTCGGTGTCGACGGAGAACAGCACACCCGCGTCGACCGCGCGGCGCAGCAGCCGGCGCGGCGGGTCGAGCCGCTCGGGACGGCTGTTGATCTCCACCGCCGTACCGGACTCCGCACACGCGGCGAACACCTCGTCCGCGTCGAACTCGGACTCCGGCCGGCCGCGCCCGGTGACCAGCCGTCCCGTGCAGTGCCCCAGGACGTCGGCGAGCGGATTGCGTACGGCGGCGACCATGCGGCGCGTCATCGACCTCGCCTCCATGCGCAGCTTGGAGTGCACGGAGACCACCACGACGTCGAGCCGGTCCAGCAGTTCCGGCTCCTGGTCGAGCGAGCCGTCGTCGAGGATGTCGCACTCGATGCCGGTGAGCAGCCGGAACGGGGCCCACTTCCGGTTGAGTTCGGCGATCACCTCCAACTGCTCGCGCAGCCGGTCCGGGGAGAGTCCGCGCGCCACCGTGAGCCGGGGCGAGTGGTCGGTGAGGACCGCCCACTCGTGCCCGAGGCGCGCCGCGGCCCGGCCCATCTCCTCGATCGGGCTGCCCCCGTCCGACCAGTCCGAGTGCAGATGACAGTCGCCGCGCAGCAGCGCGCGCAGCTCCTCGCCGCCCTCCGCGAGCGGGGCCTCGGCCTCCCCCTCCAGCTTCTGCAGATAGCTGGGGAGCTGACCGGCCAGCGCCTCGCGCACCACCTGCGCGGTCTTCGGACCGACGCCCTTCAGCGACTCCAGGGTCCCGGCCGTCGCGCGCTCCTCGATCTCGCCCTCGGGCAGCCGGGACAGTACGTCGGCCGCGGTGCGGAAGGCACGGACGCGGTACGTGGGGGACTGAGCCCGCTCCAGCAGGAACGCGATCCGGTCCAGGGCCTCGACGGGGTCCATCGCCACCTCCTGCTCTCCAGCCTTGCCCAGCCGCCGCTCGCCCGCACGGCGGATGCGACGCAATGAGGCAGGTCCGCCGATCGCACGGGGCGCGTCCCCGCCTCACCCACCTGGGCGAACACGGGTCCGGACCGTACGGGCCCACAAGGAGGCCGCTGCCGACGGCTGCCGCTGTTCCACTCCTCCACTGACCCGGGAGAACCGCTTTACGCTCGGGACATGACCGAAATCGCGAGCCCCCACATCTCCACCCCGCGCATCTTGGTGCTTGGGGTGCAGCCGGGCTCGCCGCCCTTTCGCATCGTCGAGATCGACGGCGAGGTGGTCGGCGAGGCGAAGGCCATGACCGATGTCCTGATGGCCGCGGCCGCCTACGGCATCACGGTCCACGACCTCGACGACCCGGACGTCGTCCGCTGGGTGGGCGGCGACAAGCTCACCTGGACGCCGCGCTAGAGAGCGCCGGGGCACACGGGGAGCGCGCGGACCTGCGGCTTTCGCGCCGTCGTGAGCTGCCGCGGCAGGAGTGATCCCGCACCCCGGGAAAGATCACCCGTTGCCGGGAACCGGGCATGTGCCGGTGCCGGCCAGGGCACGGTCGATCTTGCCGGGAACGTTCGGCTGCAACGGCGTCGCCAACGCCCGCGAGTCCTCGTACACCTGGGCCGTGCGCTGCTCAGCCGCAGCCATCGGCCGACCGGCGCCGTCCGCCCGCGGTGGGGGCCGCGGGCGGACGGTCACGACGTACGCGAGGCGCAGTCGGTTCGGCGTGCGCGGGCCGTGGAAACCGGAAGGGCCCGGCCGGGGAAACCCCTGCCGGACCCTCCGCTGCCCGCCCGGGCGGTCTGTCAGGCCACCGACCACTTCTGGTTGGCTGCGCCTGTGCACGTCCAAATCTGGAGCCGTGTGCTGTTGGCCGACGAGCCGCCCGTGACATCGAGGCACTTGTTGGCCTGGATGTTCACGATGTCGTTGGCCGAACTCACTGCCCACTTCTGGTTCGGGCCGCCCGTGCAGTCCCACAACTGGACGGTCGTACCGTCCGCCGTCCCGTTGCCGGTGACGTCGAGGCACTTGCCCAGCGCGCGGATCGTGCCGTCCGAGGAGACCGTCCACTTCTGGGCGGTGCTGCCGTTGCAGTCGTAGATCTGAACCGGGGTGCCGTTGGCCGAGCTCGCGCCGGCCACGTCCACGCACTTGCCGCCGAGCCCGGAGATCTGGCTGCCGCTGCCGGAGCTGTCGCTCGTCGACACCGACACCGAGTCCACGACGAGCTGCTGCGGGAAGCTGGTGGAGCCGTCGGGGTCACCGGGCCAGTAGCCGCCGACCGCGAGGTTCAGGATCAGGAAGAACGGCTTGTTGAACACCCAGCTGTTGCCGCCGACATCGGCGGGCGTACGCGTCTGGTAGACCGTGCCGTCCACCGACCACTTGATCGAGTTGGGCGCCCAGTCCACCGCGAAGGTGTGGAAGGCGTCCGCGAAGGCCTGGCCGTTCGGCAGGGTGTACCCGGCGCCGATACCGGCGGAGCCCGAGTACCCGGGGCCGTGGATCGTGCCGTGGATGGTCGACGGCTCGTAGCCGACGTTCTCCATGACGTCGATCTCACCCGAGTTCGGCCAGCCGACCGAACCGATGTCGCTGCCCAGCATCCAGAACGCGGGCCACATGCCCTGCCCGCGCGGGATCTTCATCCGGGCCTCGACGTGTCCGTACGTCGAGGTGAACTTGCCCGAGGTGTTCAGCCGGGCCGACGTGTACTGGCAAGTGCCGTACCAGCACTGGTAGTTGGAGGGGTTCTCCTTTCGTGCCGTGATCACCAGGTGACCCTGGCCGTCCAGAGCGGCGTTCTTGTTGCCGGACGTGTAGTACTGCCGCTCGTGGTTGCTGACGTTGTCGCCGGTCTCGATCTGCCACTTCGAGGAGTCGACGGCCGAGCCGGCGGCTCCGTCGAAGTTGTCGGAGAACGTCACCGCCGCTGCTGCCGCCGCCGCGGGTCGCGCCTGGGGGCCGATGGCGGCAGACCCTATGAGCGCGGCCGACAGAGCGGCGAAAAGACATCTTCGGAGGAGGCGTGGGGAGCCCATGACTCTCATTTCCGTACGACGCACCTGAGAGAAGGGTGCGCCGACTGTGGTGGGGGGTGCATGCTTCGCTTCTTGATTTAAGAAGTGAGGTAAGGGGGTGTCAAGACTCTGGTCCGGACCACTGTTCGAGACTTGCCGTCAGCTGCGGCGAAGGCGCCGCGGGTGAACCGCCCGGCCCAGTCGACGCCCGAGAAGCAGGTAACCTACCAGCGCTCCGGCCGTGTTGAGGATGACGTCGTCGACGTCGAAGGCACGCCCCGTGATGAAGGCTCCCTGGACCAATTCGACCAGCAGCATGACCCCGGCGGTCAGGAGGACCACGCGCAGAACCCCCCGGGTCTGCGGAGCCAGCATGGGCAGCAGCACCCCGAAGGGCACACCGAGCAACAGGTTTCCGCCGATCTGCTTGACGGCGTCGCGCAGCGCCGGCTGGGAGAGATAGGCGTGCAGCGAACGTCCCGGATGCAGATTGTTGTGTGTCAGGGCCTCCGACGCCGGTGACGGCTCCAGGGTCAGCCGGGCCAGCGCGGCCGCGAACGCCACCATGGCCGCGAAGGCCAGCAGCATGACCAGGATCCGGGCCGGCCAGGGCAGCCCCCGGCGCTCGTGCGACCGCGCCGGCTTCCGCGCCGCCGCCGATGACCGCCGACCGGATTTCGTGCTGCGGGTGGTACGCATGCGGAGCGCGGTACGGACCATTCCATCCTCCCGGTTTCAACTGCCGTGTGGAACAAGGCAGTTACCCGCGATGCGGGCTCGATACCCGGCCGCGAAGCGACCGGATGTGTGGTGCGGCAGTGGGTTCGCCGGGCCCGTGTCCGACACGGGCCGCGGTGTGTCCCTTCGGCTTGTGCCCGGTTTTCCCTCGCCCTACCAGGGCACTCCGGACCACGTCGGTGCGCGCCGCCGCCATGGCGAGGCGCGACGATGCTTGGATGGCCCAACGGTTTCTTTTCCGGGCAAAGGTGCGGGCGCGGCCCAGGGAGGTGGCGGATGGACCGGCGTACGACGCTTCGTGCGGGACTCGAGGTCCTGGTGTGGTGGGCCGTACTCGGCGCGCTGTGGCTGGTGTTCATCACCACCGTCGACACGCTGGAGCTGGTGGTCGGGGCCTCCGTCGCCTTCCTCGGGGCGGTCGCGGCATGGGGCGCGCGACGGGCGGTGAGCGGACGGTGAACGGCTGGACCAGCACGGCGACGGCCGCACTCGCCGCGGGGGTCGGCGCCGCCGTGTGGGGTGTCGCCACCGGGCCGCTGGCACGCCGCGTCGTGGCACAGAACCTCTCCACCTCGCTGGCCTGTCCCGTCCTGCTGCTGCTCGCCCAGGGGTACCAGCGGCCGTCGTACGTCGATGTCGCCCTGGTCCTCGCCCTGCTGGGCCCCGTCGGCACCCTCGTCTTCGCCCGGCTGCTCGCCGACGACCTGACCGGGGACCCGCCGTGGGCCTCGGTGCTCACCTACGCGGTGGCCGGATTCGGCGCCGCGGTCGTGCTCGCCGCATGCGTGGCCACCGGGCCCGGCCGGGCCATGGCCAAACTCCTGGTGACCGGAGCCCTGCTGATCGGCGGCAACCTCGTCGCCTCCCGGGCGCTGTCCGGCGGACGCGAGAGAGGCCGCCATGGATGACCCGCTCGTCGTCGTCGCCCTGCTGCTCGTCGCCGCCTCCGCGACCGCGGCCGTCGCCGTGCGCGACCCGGAACGCCAGGCACTCGTGCTGTCCGTCCTCGGGACGACGCTCGCCGTGCTGTTCACCGTGCTCCAGGCGCCGGACGTCGCCCTGTCCCAACTGGCGGTCGGCTCCGCCCTGACACCCCTGCTGCTGCTCCTGTCGGTGCGCAAGGTCAGACGCCGTCCGCGTGCCGGCGACGACGGGCCGGCGCAGGAATCGTCGCGGCACGGCCGCCGGCCGAAGGAAGGCCCGTCCGGCAAGGAGAAGAAGGCGTGAGCCGCCGTATGCGGCTGTGGCTCGTCGCGGTGGGCGGTGCCGGCCTCGCGGCGCTCCTGGTCGCCGCCAGTCTGCGGCTGCCCGGGTTCGGCGGCGCCCACCACCCCTACGGCGAACGGGCCGTGCACGAGTCGCTGGCCCGGCGCACCGCCAACACCATCTCGTCCGTCAACTTCGACCAGCGCGCCTTCGACACCCTCGGCGAGATGACCATCCTGTTCGCCTCCGTCCTCGGCACCGTCGTCCTGCTGCGCCGGACCCGCGACGAACGGCGCGACCGGCCCGCACCCGAGGACGTCGCCGTGCCCGTCCGCCGCTACGCCCTGGTCGTCCTGCCGGTGGCCGTCCTGACCGGCCTGTACGTCATCGCCCACGGACAACTCAGCCCCGGCGGCGGCTTCCAGGGCGGAGTCGTCGCCGCCACCGCCCTGCACCTGCTCTACCTCGGGGCCGACTACCGCGCCCTGGAGCGCATCCGGCCGGTCGGGCTCTACGAGGTGGGCGACGCCCTCGCCTCCTGCGCGTACCTCGTCCTGGGCCTCGCGGGCCTGCTCGGCGGTACCGCATTCCTCGCCAACACCCTGCTGCCGTACGGCACGTTCAACACGCTGTCGTCCGGCGGCATCGTCCCCCTGCTGAACGCGGCCATCGGCATGGAGGTCACCTGCGCGGTCGTCGTCCTGCTGGCCGGCTTCCTGGACCAGGCCGTGGAGATCGAGGGGGAGAACGGGAAGTGAGCCGACCGTGATGTCCGTACTGCCGTATCTCGTCGCCGCCTGGATCTTCCTCACCGGCTGCTACGGCCTCGCCACCAGCCGGAACCTGATCCATGCCGTGGGCTGCCTCGCGGTCTGCCAGTCCGCCACGTACGTCCTGCTGCTCGCCGTCGGCTACCGCGACAGCGCCACCGCGCCCGTCTTCTCCGACCTGAAACCCGGCTCCCGCCCGGTGGTGGACCCGGTCGTACAGGCACTGGCCCTCACCGACGTGGTCGTCGGCGCCACCGTCACCGCGCTGCTCCTCGCCCTCGTCATGCAGATCTCCAAGCGCCACGGCACCGTGGACCCCGACGAACTCTCCGAGCTGCGTGGCTGATGAACCATCTGCTGCCGCTGCTGGTCGCCGTTCCGCTGCTGGGGGCCGCCCTGCTGGCCGGCTGCGGGCGCCGGCTGCCCCGCTTCGCCGCCGAGACGATCGCCTGCGCCGTCTCGGCGGGGACGGCGGGACTCGCTCTCGTCCTGCTCCTCAACTCCTCGCCGCCCATGGTCGAGTGGGTCGGCGGATGGGTGCCCGAGGGCGGCGAGGACGTCGGGATCGTCCTCGTCGGAGACGGGCCGGGGCTCGGCATGGCCACGCTGGCCTCGCTGCTGACCATCGCGGCGCTCGCGTACTCCTGGCGGTACTTCGACACGCCCCCGCGCGGACACGCGGGCTCCTTCCCCGCGCTGATGCTGCTCTTCCAGGGTGGTATGTGCGGCTTCGCGATCGCGGGGGACCTGTTCAACGCGTTCGTGTTCTTCGAGCTGATGAGCGTCGTGGCGTACGCGCTCACCGGCTTCCGGGTCGAGGAGGCGAAGGCCGTGCAGGGCGCGCTGACCTTCGGGGTCATCAACTCCCTTGGCGCGTACGCCATCCTGATGGGCATCGCCCTGCTCTACGCCCGCACCGGCGAACTCACCATGACGCAGATCGGACGCAAGCTCGACGCGCACGGCGGGCCCGACGCCCTCACCCTCGCGGCCTTCGTGCTCGTGCTGACCGGGCTGCTGGTCAAGGCGGCGGCCGTGCCGTTCCACTTCTGGCTCCCCGACGCGCACGCCGTCGCGCCGACGCCCGTGTGCATGCTGCTGTCCGGGGTGATGGTCGAACTCGGCGCGTACGGCGTCTGGCGGGTGTACGGAGCCGTCTTCTCCGGGCCCGGCGGGATCCCGGCCCCGGACCTGGAGCGCACGCTGCTGGTGGTCGGTGTGCTGACCGCTCTGGTCGGCGCGGTCATGTGCTGGTACCAACGGCACGTGAAACGCCTGCTGGCGTACTCGACCGTCGCCCATGTGGGCCTGTTCGTCATCGGCATCGGCTCCCTCACTCCCGAGGCCGACGACGGGGTCGCCCTGTACATCCTCGGCCACGCCGGAGTGAAGGCCGCCCTGTTCGCCTGCGCGGGCATCCTGCTCGACCGGTACGGCAACGTCGACGAACACGAGTTGCACGGCCGCGCCCGGCGGCTGCGCGGTGTCGCCGTCCTCTTCGTGATCGGCGGGCTCGGCCTCGCGGGACTGCCGCCCTTCGGCACCGGGCTGGGCAAGGCGATCACCGAGGAGGCCGTGGGCGGTCCACTCACCGCCTTGTTCGTCGTCGTGTCGGCGGTGACGGCCGGAGCGGTGCTGCGGGTGGCGGCGCGGGTGTTCTTCGGCCTCGGACCGAAGCCGCGGGGCGGGTCGTCGCACGAGACCACCGGCACCGGTGAGGAACCCGAGACCCGGCACCGGCTGAACCGGATCCCGGACACGATGACCGCCGTGCCCGCGCTGCTCCTCGCGGCCTCGCTCGCCGTCGGGGTGGCGCCCGGTTTCGCCGCCGTGGTGAGCCACTCCGTGAACGAGGCGGGGTCCGGCGGGGCGATCACCTCACCCCACTGGACCCCGCCCGGTGTGCTCCTGGGCCTGACGTCCACCGCCCTGGCCGTCGGCCTCGCGGCGCTCGCCGTCAACCGTCCCCGGCTGCTCGGGCACCGGCCCTGGACGGAGCCGCTGCGCCGCCTGCAGTCCGGGCACATCGGGGACTACGTGGCCTGGCTGCTGGTCGGCGCGACGCTGCTGGGAGCGCTGGCCCTGCCGGGGATCCTGACCGGCTGACCGGCTGACCCGTGACCGGCGACCGGCTGGCCCGCTGACCCACGACCCGCGGCCGGCTGACCCGCGACCGGCTGAGTGGCTGACCGGCATCGAGCGCAGGCCGTGCGGGTGCTGAGGTCCGCACGGCCCGCGGGCCTCAGGCGCTGTAGGTGACCTTCACCTCCTTGAAGCCCAGCGAGTTCAGCAGGCCCTTGAGCATGCCGGTGGTGTTCTCCTCGGCGCGCGCGGTCAGTTTGCTCTCCTTCGCCGCGTCGCCGATGTGCCGGGCCGCCAGTCGCTGCACGGCCCGTTCGTCGTTGGGGTTGTCCGAGAAGATGTCCCCGAGGCGGTCGAGGAGGCCGCGCTGCTTGGAGACCGCGTACGAGTGGTCGGGATCGAGGGCGGGTTTGCCCAGCGCCGCGTGCGGCAGCCGGAGCGTGGCCGCCGTGCGGTCGCCGTTGACCGTCACGTCGTTCTTGGCGAGCCTGCCCAGGTCGACATAGGCGTCGACGGTGCCCGACCCCACGTACAGCGTGCGCGTGCCGCGCAGCGCGTCCGGCAGATACTTCGCGTCTTTCTCCAGGTCCACGACCACCTGGAAATTGCCAGAGGCCGCGTCGTAACGGCTCATGTCCTGGATCGACTTGAGGAGCGCGGGGCCAGACCGGTCGTGCGTCTCCGTGCCGAACACGTCGCGCAGTCCGGGGAGCAGACTCAGCCGCAGCCCGGCGAACAGCACCACGAGCACCAGTACGAAGGCGCTGACCACCTTGGCCCACCCGGGCATACGCTTGATGGACATTGTCATGTCGACGGTCCTCCTTCCTGAAGTCCGGGTGCCCCCCAAATCCCTTGACAGAACGCGCCGTTGGCCGATTGCCGCTCGTGACGTGCCCTGACCGTGCCTCTAGCGTGGAATCCGTCCGCCCCGGCCCGTCAGGAGTACCGGATGACCGAGCGCAGTACGTCCCGGCCCCGCTGCCCGATGCACCGGGTGAGCCCGCCCGAACCGGGACCGCCCCGGCCCGGCACCCTGGCCACCGGCACCCCGGTCTGGCTGATCAGCCGGTACGCGGACGTGCGTCAGGTGCTGATGGACCCCCGCTTCGACCGCAGTTCGCTGTACGCCGAGGACGCACCGCGTCTGCTCGCCGTACCCAATCTGCTGGACGACCCCAACGGGCTGCTGAACCAGGACGGGCCCGCGCACCAGCGGCTGCGTCGCACCGTCCAGCGTGCGTTCACCCCGCGCGCCATCCTGCGCTGGCGGCCGTGGGTGGCCGGAGTGGTGGACACCCTGCTCGACCGGTTCGCCGAACAGCCCCAACCCGCCGACATCGTCGAGGGGTTCACCCGGCCACTGCCCGTCTCGGTGATCAGCCGCCTCATGGGGCTCGACCACGTGGACGGCGAGCGGATACGTCACTGGGCCGACCACGGCCTGTCGGGTGGCGCCCACACGGCCGAGGAAGTCGGCCGGGCGATGCGTGAGTTCGGCGAGTTCGCCGCCCAACTCATCGCCGAACGGCGGGAGTCGCCCGCGGACGACCTGGTGAGTGAACTGGTGGCCGCGGGGGACGCGACCGAGGAGATCGACGACCGGCAACTGGTCTCGCTGGTCTGCGGTCTGGTCGTGGCCGGCCACGAGACCACCATGACGGCACTCGGCAACTCCGTCGTCTACCTGCTGACCGAGGGCCGCGACGCCTGGGCCGGCCTCGCCAAGGACGAGGCCGCGGCGGGGGTCGCGGCCGAACAGCTCCTGCGCACCATTCCGCTCAGCGAGGGCCTACTGCTGCCCGGGCTGATCCGGCGGGCCGTTGCGGACACCGACGTCGGCGGGGTGACGATACCGGCGGGCAGTGTCGTCGCCGTCGCCACCAACTCCGCCGCACGCGACCCCGACGTCTTCCCGCCCGGGCCGCCCGACCTCTTCGCCCCGCTGCCGGCGCCCGGCATCGTCTTCGGCGCCGGGCCGCACCACTGCCTGGGCGCGTGGCTGGCCCGCCTGGAACTCGAACTCGCCCTCCACCGCCTCGCCGCCCGCTTCCCGCACCTCCACGCCGAATTCACCCTCGACACGATTCGCTGGCGCGAGGGCCAGATCACGCGCAGCCCGATGCGGCTGCCGGTGGGGTGGTGAGGTCTACGGGGGTTGGCCTACTGGGGATGGCCTACGGGGGTTGGCCTACATGTGATGGCCTACAGCCGTTGGTTCGCAGTCATCGGCCTACAGTCGTTGGCCTACAGCCGTTGGCCTGCAGCCGTTGGCCCGCACTTGTTGGCCCGCAGCCGTTGGTCAACGGACGTAGGCCCGCAGCCGTTGGCTAACGGACGTTGGCCAACGGACGCAGGCCCACAGCCGTTGGCCAACGGACGCAGGCCAACACCCGTAGACAGGCCGGGTACCGCCCCCCACCCCCCACCGCACCGCCTACCGCCCAGGCAGCCGCCCAGGCCGCCGCAGCAACCGGTCACCCGATGGCCGGGACCACCACACCCCCTCCCCGTGGGTCAGTCCAGGGAGCCGCAGCTCGACGTCCCGTACGCAGCGGGCCGGGAGCTCGCCGGTGACCAGCCAGGACGTGCGGCCCCCCGCGGTCTCCCCGAACTCCGCGCCCCGTGAGGCGAGTTGGGCGGTGACCGGAGCCAGGGAGTCGAGAGGCAGCTCCGCCTCGAACGCGTGGTACGGCTCGTACACGCGCGTCCCCGCCCGTTCCAGGGCGCGCCGAAGGACGAGCGGTGTGAGGCCCCGGAAGTCGGCGGCCGTGCTGAGCGGCGCGGCGAAACCGGAGCGGGTCAGCGTCACCCGGTAGTCCGTCACCGGCCAGCCGTGCAGCCCGCTGAGCAGCGTCGCGTGGACGGTGTCCTCGATCGCCTGGTGGAACGCCCGTGGCAGAGCGCCGAGTTCGGTCTCGTACGTGAAGGCCGCACCGGAGCCGCGCGGCCCCGGCTCGACGCGCAGTCCGACGGTCGCCCAGAACCCGGTGTGGCCGTGTCGCTGGATCTCCTCCGACGCCTCACCGGTGCCGGCCGGACGTTCCAGGTGGCGGACGCGGCTGGGCTCGAAGTCGGCCTCGATGCCGTAGTCCTGGGCGAGCGTCGCGGCGAGGACCTCCTTCTGGACCTCGCCGTAGAGGAGCAGCGCGGTGCTGCCGGCGCTCGCGGGTGTGGCGTGCAGCAACGGGTCCTGGTCGGCCAGGGCGAGGAGCGCCGAGCGCAGCGATGCGGCCTGCGTGGGCGTCCTCGCCCGGACGAGCGTCTCCAGCGTCGGCGGGGCGAACTGCGGGGCGTGGCCGGCTCCCTCGCCCAGGCGGTCACCGACGCGCACGCCTCCCACGCCCCGGATCGCGGCGATGTTGCCGGCGGTGAGGGAAGCGGCCCCCGGCTGCCCGACGACGTCCAGCGTCAGGGCCCGCCCGGACACCTGAGTGGTCCGGCCGTCCGCCTCGCGCCGGACGAACGTGAGGCGCTGCCGCCACGCCACCTCGCCGGCGTACAGGCGCAGGTAGGCCGTCCGGGTGCCGCCCGGGCCGGGACGGACGGCGAACACCGTGCCGCGCGGTTCGCCGGGGGCGGGTCGCGGCGGGCGCGGGATCAGCCGGGTCACGCCCTCGACGAGTTCGGCGACGCCCTGCCCGCCGAGGGCCGACCCGAAGTACACCGGATGGACGGAGCCGTCGGCGGTGCGGGCGCTGAGGGCGGTCGACAGATCGTCCGCGGTCGGAGCGGGTCCGTCCACGAGTGCGGCCAGGACGCCGGGGTCCACCTCGGCGAGCGTGCCGGCCGCGAGGGCGTCCAGCGGCCGCGGTGTGACGCGGGCGTACGGGGTGCCGGAGTTCTCGGCGCAGGTGAGCGGGACGACGTACGGCGTGAGGCGCCGCCGGATCTCGGCGAGCAGTTCCTCGCCGCGCGCGCCCGCCCGGTCGATCTTGTTGACGAACACGAGCGTGGGCAGCCGCAGCCGCCGCAGCGTCTTCATCAGCACGCGCGTCTGGGCCTGGACGCCCTCCACGGCGGAGAGCAGCAGGACCGCGCCGTCCAGGACCTCCAGGGCGCGCTCGACCTCGGCGATGAAGTCGGAGTGCCCGGGGGTGTCGATCAGGTTGATCTGTACATCACCCGCGGTGAAGGCGGCGACGGCCGAGCGGACGGTGATGCCGCGCTGCCGCTCGATCGCGCCGTCGTCCGTCCGGGTGTCCCCGGCGTCGACGCTGCCGAGCCGGTCGATGGCGCCGCCGTCGAAGAGCAGCCGCTCGGTGAGGCTGGTCTTACCGGCGTCGACGTGGGCCAGAATTCCGATGTTCAGGGTGTGCATGGGTGGTCGAGTCCTCGAGAACGGTCGTCCGGTGGGGGCGAAGGGTTCCGAGGAATCGGCGCATTCCGGTGCTCCTGGAGGCAGGGGTCGTATCCCGGCCATGATGCGGTGACCAGGGCCCCGGACCGCAACCGGTTTTTCCGCCGGACCACGGCTGACCAGGGAGGCGGTGGGCGAGGGCCGTCGGCACGGCCAGTAGCATGAGCCGCGCAGTCCGGATCTGATCATGCGAGGAGCCAGATCGTGCGCGACATCGCCGTCTTCAGCGGTAGTGCCCATCCCGAGCTGGCGGCCGAGGTCTGCGCGCATCTGGGTGTGCCCCTCAGCCCCG
Organism: Streptomyces sp. NPDC058371; assembly: GCF_042723265.1. Classification (NCBI taxonomy): domain Bacteria; kingdom Bacillati; phylum Actinomycetota; class Actinomycetes; order Kitasatosporales; family Streptomycetaceae; genus Streptomyces; species Streptomyces sp. NPDC058371. Next base: position 929,378 of record NZ_JBHXJC010000001.1, read on the forward strand.
CCCGGGTCAGCCGGTTCGCCAATGACTGCCTGGAGGTACAGCTCCAGGCGAACTGCCGGGAACGGGACGTCTTCCTCATCCAGCCGCTGGTCAAGCCGGTGCAGGAGAATCTCGTCGAGCTGTTGCTGATGTGCGACGCGGCCCGGGGCGCGTCCGCCGGGCGGATCACGGTGGTGATGCCCCACTACTCGTACGCCCGCTCGGACAAGAAGGACGCGCCGCGGATCTCGATCGGCGGCCGGCTGGTGGCCGACCTGATGGTGGCGGCCGGGGCGAGCCGGGTCCTGGCGATGACCTTGCACTCGCCCCAGGTGCACGGCTTCTTCTCGGTGCCCGTCGACCATCTGCACGCCCTGCGTGAGCTGGCCGCGCACTTCCACGGTTACGACCTGTCCCGTACGACGGTGGTGTCGCCGGATCTGGGCAACGCCAAGGAGGCGGCCGCGTTCGCGCGGATGATCGGGGCGCACGTGGCCGCCGGTGCCAAGCAGCGGTTCGCGGACGACCGGGTGAGCATCAGCTCCGTGATCGGCGACGTGACCGACCGGGACGTCATCGTGCTGGACGACGAGATCGCCAAGGGCAGCACGGTGCTCGAACTCCTGGAGCGGCTGCGGGAGTTGGGGCCGCGATCCATCCGAGTGGCCTGTACGCACGGCCTGTTCGCGGCGGGTGCGCTCAAGCGGCTGAGCGACCAGCCCGACGTACTGGAGATCGTGTGCACGAACACCGTGCCGATCCCGGTCGAGGAACGCACCGAGAAGCTGCGGATCCTCTCCATCGCCCCGGCCCTCGCCGAGGCCGTCCGGCGCATTCACAACGGTGAGTCGGTCAGTGCCCTGTTCGACGCGCCCGAGAGCGAATAGACAGGACGTAGCACCCGTGAACGGGAAGCAGCGAAGCGCGCTCGACGCCGGGGCCTGTCGCTGACGTCCGGTCAGGCACCGGCTCTCACCCAGGTGATGAGGAGGGCTTGCAGTGGCCAAGGCGAAGTTCGAGCGGACCAAGCCGCATGTGAACATCGGGACCATCGGTCATATCGACCACGGCAAGACGACGCTCACGGCGGCCATGACGAAGGTGCTGCACGAGCAGTTCCCCGACCTGAACCCGTACACGCCCTTCGATCAGATCGACAAGGCTCCCGAAGAGCGCCAGCGCGGTATCACCATCTCCATCGCGCACGTCGAGTACCAGACCGAGCGCCGGCACTACGCGCACGTGGACTGCCCGGGGCACGCGGACTACATCAAGAACATGATCACGGGCGCCGCCCAGATGGACGGGGCGATCCTGGTGGTCGCGGCCACCGACGGCCCGATGCCGCAGACCAAGGAACATGTGCTGCTGGCTCGCCAGGTCGGCGTCCCGTACATCGTCGTCGCCCTCAACAAGACGGACATGGTGGACGACGAGGAGATCCTGGAGCTCGTCGAGCTCGAAGTGCGCGAGCTGCTGACCGAGTACGAGTTCCCCGGTGACGACGTGCCGGTGGTCCGGGTCTCCGCGTTGAAGGCGCTCGAGGGCGACGCCGAGTGGGCCGCCTCGGTCCTGCAACTCCTGGCGGCCGTCGATGAGTTCGTGCCCGAGCCGGTGCGGGATGTGGACCGGCCCTTCCTGCTGCCGATCGAGGACGTCTTCACCATCACGGGCCGCGGCACGGTCGTCACCGGCCGTATCGAGCGCGGTGTCCTGAAGGTCAACCAGGAGGTCGAGATCATCGGCATCCATGAGCAGAAGACGAAGACGACGGTCACCGGCATCGAGATGTTCCGCAAGCTCCTCGACGAGGGCCGGGCGGGCGAGAACGTCGGGCTGCTGCTGCGCGGGGTCAGGCGCGAGGACGTCGAACGCGGGCAGGTCGTCATCAAGCCGGGATCGGTCACTCCGCACACCGAGTTCGAGGCGCGTGCGTACATCCTGTCGAAGGACGAGGGCGGCCGGCACACGCCGTTCTTCCACAACTACCGCCCGCAGTTCTACTTCCGTACGACCGATGTGACCGGTGTGGTGACCCTGCCCAAGGGCACCGAGATGGTGATGCCGGGCGACAACACGACGATGTATGTGCAGCTGATCCAGCCCATCGCCATGGAGGAGGGGCTGAAGTTCGCCATCCGGGAGGGTGGCAGGACGGTCGGTGCCGGGCAGGTCACCAAGATCCAGAAGTAGTACGGGTGCGACGCGGCAGCCGCTGCCCCCCCGGCCCGTGGGGTGGCAGTCGGCCGCGCGGCTAGGAGGCGTCGGACGCCGGCTCGGTCTGCCCGATCGCCTCGTCCAGCGACGCCGCCGGCGGGACGAGTTGCGCGAGTCCGGTCACCCGCAGGATGCGCAGGGTCAGCGGATGGGTGCAGACGAGCAGCAGCCGGCCGCCCCGCGTGGTGACGCGATGCCTGGCGCGGTACAGGAGGCGCAGCCCGGAGCAGTCGAAGAACTCGACGCGCCGCAGATCGATGACGATCTGCGGCGCCGGGCGGCCGGTCACGGCGTCCAGGTCCGGGATGATCTCGATCGCCGCGGCGATGTCGATCTCGCCCCGGAACTCCAGGACCGTATGGCCGCGGTACCGGCGTATACGGAGGTGAGGGGTGATCGGTGCGCGTTCGGGCTGCACGACGACATCGCCTCCAACCGGCTGCTGGCTCACTGCTGATCGCAGGGCCCGGAGTCACCGGGGGCCGGGGTGACGATATCTGCGAGCGTAGACACGACACCGGGGTACCCGTGGTTGCAAAACCGTTTCCTGCCCTGCAAGTTACCCTCGTTGGGATGAATTCCAGCATGTTCGATTGACATATGTCTTCGATTTGCTGAGTCAGGCCTGCATCGCTTCGTTTCCTGCGGTGGCGTCGGCAGGTCCGAGACCCTGGGGGCCGCGGTCTCGTCGTCTGAGGGAACGGCCCTTCGCCGTCGGCGTACGGGTCACGGCGGACACGCAGGAGTCCGGTCCCACTCCCGAGGGAAGCGAGACCGGACCCGCGGACCTGCGTTGTGCTGGTCGCCGCGCCGGGCGGGCTACGGCAGTGTCAGCACCAGCTTTCCGGCCGTCCGGCCGGTGTCGCCGAGCTCGTGCGCCTTGGCGGCCTCCGCCAGCGGGAAGGACCCGGCGATCGTGGCGCGCAGCTTGCCGGACTCGACCAGGTCCGCGATCGCGTTCATCCCGGCGTGGTCGGCCTCGACGAGCAGCTCGATCGCCCGTACGCCGAGCCGCTCGGCCTCGTCGATGAAGTCCCGGGCGCCGCGGGGCAGGATCGAGACGAGGAGACCGCCCGGGCGCAGCACGCGCAGCGAGCGGAAGCGGTAGTCGTCGCCGATCGTGTCGAGCACGACGTCGACGTCGCTGACGGCCTCGGCGAAGTCGGTCTCCCGGTAGTCGATCGGCTCGTCGACGCCGAGCTCGCGCAGGAAGTCGTGCTTGGCCGCGCTGGCCGTTCCGATCACATACGCGCCGCGGGCCTTGGCGATCTGCACCGCGAGGTGTCCCACCCCGCCGGCCGCCGCGTGGATCAGCACGCGCTGTCCGGGCTGCACATCGGCGGTGTCGACAAGGGCCTGCCACGCGGTGAGTGCCGCGAGCGGGATCGCGCCGGCCTGCTCGTGGTCGACGGACGCCGGCTTACGGGCGAAGGCGCGGGTCGGGCCCTTGACGTACTCGGCGTGCGAGCCGACGCCGTGCGGGTAGGGCAGCATCCCGAAGACCTCGTCGCCGGGCTGGAACAGGGTGACGCCGAGTCCGACCGCCTCGACGACACCGGAGACGTCCCAGCCGAGGACGAACGGCGGCTGCTTGAGGAACCCGCCGTTCGCGCGGTGCTTCCAGTCGGTCGGGTTCAGCCCCGCCGCCCGCACGCGGACCAGCACTTCGCTCGGCCCCGGTGCGGGGCGGTCGATCTCGACCTCGTGGAGCACCTCGGGCCCGCCGAGGACGTCCTGACGGATCGCGCGCATGCGGGGCGCAGCAGAGGGAGCGGCGGAGGCGGCGGGAGCGGGGTTCGCGGTCGTGTCGTTCGTGTTCGCAGTGGTCATGGAGACAAGCCTGCCGACGACGGCCCGGCCGGGAAATGGCATGAACGCCAATGTTCGATAGGATCGTGCCATGGAGTGTGTACGAGATGTGGAACGAGTCGTCGTCCTGGCACTCGACGGGATCTACCCCTTCGAGCTGGGCATCCCCAGCCGGATCTTCGGCGCGGCCGACGGCCGGTACGAGGTGCTGACCTGCAGTGCCGGCGGAAGGACGGTGCGCACCAACGCCGACTTCTCGGTGACCGTCGAGCACGGTCCGGAGGTGCTGCGCACGGCCGACATCGTGGTCATCCCGCCCATCGCCGAGGCCGGCGTCACCTCGGAACTCTCCGCCGAGCTCACGGCCGCACTCGCGCTCATCCGGCCGGGCGCCCGCACCGTGTCGATCTGCACGGGAGCCTTCATCCTGGCGGCGGCCGGGCTGCTCGACGGGCGCCGGGCCACGACGCACTGGCAGCTCGCCGAGCAGTTCCGGAGGATGTTCCCGCACGTGGCCCTCGATCCCGACGTGCTCTTCGTCGACGACGGCTCGATCCTCACCTCGGCCGGGGCCGCGTCCGGCGTCGACGTCTGTCTGCACCTCATCCGCAAGGACCACGGCAGCGAGCTGGCCAACAGGGTGGCCCGGCGCTGCGTGGTGCCGCCGTGGCGCGACGGCGGACAGGCGCAGTACATCGAGCAGCCGGTCCCCGGGCCCTCGGCCGCCGGCACCGCCGCGACCCGGCACTGGGCCCTTGAGCGCCTGGGGGAGCCTCTGGCGCTCGCCGATCTTGCCGGCCATGCCCGGATGAGCCTGCGCACCTTCGCCCGCCGCTTCAACGACGAGGTGGGCATGAGCCCGGGCCGCTGGCTCATCCAGCAGCGTGTCGCCCGCGCCCGCCATCTGCTGGAGGCCAGCGATCTGCCGGTGGACCAGATCGCCGGGGAGGTGGGGTTCGCGACGGGCGCCTCGCTGCGCCAGCATCTGCATGCCGCGATCGGCGTCTCACCGCAGGCCTACCGGCGTACGTTCCAGGCGGTGCGTTAGCCGTTCCGCCGGGGCCGCGGTGTGCCGGTGCCGGTGCCGGTGCCGGTGCCGGTGCAGCGTCATCGGCTCCCGTGCAGGGCGACGAGCAACTGCCATACCTGGTGGGCGACTTCCTCGGGGGTGCCCTCCAACAGGCCGTGCAGCCAGTCCGCGAGTACGCCCGCGAAGGTGGCGGCCACGGCGGACGCGACCAGCGGGGCGTCCGGGGCGCCGACGAGCTGCCGCTCGGCCAGGCTGCGGGCACGCAGGTCCTGATGCAGTACGCGCCCGAGCGGCCCGCCGCCGCCCGGTGTCAACAGGGCGCGGTACAGGGCGGCATGCGGGGCGAGCCCGGCGAAGAAGGCGAGCAGGGCGGGCGGCGCCGACACCGGGTCGGGCCGGCCGCGCCAGGCGTGCAGTGCGTCCACGGCTTCCCGTACGACATCGGCGCAGGCGTCGACCGCCAGCGCCTCCAGGTCGGCGTAGTGCACGTAGAACGTGGCCCGGCCGACCCCGGCCGCCCGCACGAGGGCGGCGACACCGATCTCGTCCAGCGGGCGCCGGGCGCATTCGTCGAGCAGCGCCTTCCGCAGCTTGGCGCGGGTGCGGGTGGCCCGGGGATCCTCCGGCGCCCGGAGGTCCCGGGGGGCCGTCGCTCGGGCGGCCCCGCGGTCCGCCGGCGCCCGGGTCTCCCGTAGGCCTTTCGGCGCCCGGGGGGCCTGGGGGATTTCCGTCGCCTGGGGAGCCTGCGGGATTTCCGGCGTACTGCCGGCCCCGCGGTCCTCCGGCGTCCGGCCGTCCCGCGGGCTCATCCGGCGACGAGGACGGCGGCCAGGGCGACCGTGCCCGGCAGGGCCTGGGCGAACAGGATGCGGCGGTTGGCGGTGACCGCCCCGTACACCCCCGCGACCACGACACACGCCAGGAAGAACACCTGCACGCGGAATCCGGTCGGGTCGGCGGCGATCAGGCCCCACACCAGGCCCGCCGCCAGGAACCCGTTGTACAGCCCCTGATTCGCGGCCAACGGCGCCGTGGCCCGCGCCATCTCGGCATCGAACCCGTGCAGACCCCGGCCCGGCGCGCGCTCCCACAGGAACATCTCCAGGACCAGGATGTACGCGTGCAACACGGCCACCAGGCCGACCAGAACGTTCGCGGCGATGGCCATCGGCGTCGGGCTCCCTCGTGAGGCTACTTCCTGGACAGGTGTCCACTATACATGGACAGCTGTCCAGGAACATCCCGCTCTTCGGGCCGCGCTTGGGCAGGTTGGTCCGCCGGCGGGACGAGATGGTGTCGCCTGGGGCCGGCGGCGCCGACAGCCGTGTCTCGAGGTGGGACCGGCGGATGTTCCGGTCCCAACTTCCGGCCGCGTGGCGGCTCCCCGCCTCAGCGGCGCGACCCAACTCCCGGCCGCGCGGCAGCTTCCCGCCCGCGGGGAATTCGGCCGCCCGGACTGCTCAACTACTCGAACTACTCGGGCTGCCCGAACTACTCGGGCTGCCCGGACGCCGCGCCCCCGCGCAAAGCCCGTGCCCGCAGCGCCAGTTGCATTTCGAACTGGACGGTCGGATCGAGGAGGCGGTCGCCGAACAGCACGTCCAGTTGGCGCATCCGATAGCGCACGGTCTGCGGATGCACGGCGAGTTGGGCGGCGACCTCGCTGGCGTTGTGCCCGCACTGCAGCCAGCACAGCAGCGTCTCGGCGAGCCGCTCCCGCTGCGGCGGGCGCATCTCCTCCAGCGGGCGCAGATGACGCTCGGCCATCGCGTCCACGAGTGCCTCGTCACGGAAGAGCAGCAGGGTGGCCAGGTGCTCCTGACACCGCACCAGCTCGGAGTCCGGCAGGACACCGCGCCGGACCAGATCCAGCGCCTGCGTCGCCCAGCGCAGCGACCGCGCGCCCTCCTGCGGCGTGACCGTCGGCCCCATGGCCGCGCGGAGCCCCCGCAGCGCCCCGGCGACCGCCCGGGCACGGCCCGGCCCTTCCGGGTCGGGGACGACCAGCACGGACGGCTGTACGTCGAACCGGGCGAGGAACCCGGGCGGCACGATCGACCACGCCACCGTCGGCTGCGGGCCCTGGTCGATCGCCACCACCGCCAGCGCCCGCGGTACCGGCCACCGCACGGTGTGCGCGAGATCGCTGATCGCCCCCGCCGACACGGGCGGATCGGCGGTGAGCAGATCGATCAGCCGGGCGCGGCGCTGCTGCAACTCGCCCGCCCTGTGCAGCCGCGCCTCCGTGTAGCCCGCGGTCGTGGCGGCCGCCATCTCGTCGAGGTACAGGAACATCGCCTCGCCGAACGCGGCCAGCACATGGCGGGGCAACAGGTCGGCATCGACGAGGGCGTTGACCCGGCGCCACGCCACCCGCGCGCCGAGACGCAGTGCCGACTGGAAGGAGTCGAGGCTGCGCCCCTCGTCCGCCTCCCCGCGTCCGATGCGCTGATACGTCGCCTGCACCGGCGCCCAGTCGGTGTCCGGCTCGGCCATCCGGTCGAGGAACCCCTCCAGCGCGCGCTCCACGCCCCGGCGTACGACCAGCATGTACGTGTCGTCCATGGGGCGCGCGTACTCCGGGATCTGGGTCCTGATCGCCCGTACGACCTCTTCGATGAGGTCCGCGAAGAACGGCCTGAAGCGGTCGTGCAGATCCGAAGGGAACGCTCTGAAGGGGCCGTTGGGCTCTTCGTGCGGGACGCGGCCCGGCGTGATGTCACCCGCGGCCGTGATCCGCGCGCCGCGGGACGCGGCCTCGCTCTCCAGCGTCCGGAATCCGTTCAACGCGGCGGCTCCCTCCTGCGTGGGGACAGGGGATCGGAGACGATACCCGCCGGTGATCTCCGGTGGCTCATCACCGGCGTACATATATGGAGGCGCGGATTGTCACTTCGTGACAACGCTCGTCTCGGGGCGGTGCTCGCGCGCCGTCGTCCGCCGGTGCCGGCCACGGGGGCGCAGCGCGACCAGGGTGACGAGTGCACCGGTCAGCACGCAGCAGGCAGCGAGCCGCAGTCCGAGGTCGTAGCCGTGCAGGAAGGCACTGCGCGGGTCGATTCCGGCGCGCAGCGCGGTGCGCTCCCGCCGGGTGAGCACCACACCGACCAGCACCACGCCGAACACGCCCGACACCTCACGTGCCGCGCTGACCAGTCCGGTTGCCATTCCCGTGTGGGCGGCGGGTACTTCGGCGAGTGAGCGCACCGTCAGGGGAGTGGTGAGCGCCGAGCCCGCCCCGATCAGCAGCAGGCCGGGCTGCAGGTCCCAGAAGTCCGCACGCAGGCCCGTGCCGGAGACGTACAGCAGGCCGACCGCCACGAGGCAGAGTCCCACGGAGATCGAGACATGCGCGCCCAGCGTCCGCGCCGCCCGCTCGGCGAGCGGCGTGCACACCAGCAGCGCCCCGGCCAGGGGCAGGAAGGCCAGGCCCGCCCTGGTCGGCGAGAAGCCGAGGACGCGCTGGAGGTACAGGGCCGTGAAGAAGAAGACGCCGTTGACGCCGATGCCCCACAGCATCTGGGCGAGCACGCCGCCGGTGAGGAACCGGTCGCGGAGCAGCCGGGGGACGACCAGGGGCCGTGCGGCGCGCGTCTCCCGGACGACGAACACGCAGGCGGCGAGGGCCGAAAGGCCCAGGCACAGCGGCACCGGACGGCTCCCGAAGCCGTGGTCGCCACCGCGGACCAGGGCGTAGGTGAGGAGATAGAGCGAGAGGACCGAGAGCAGGACGCCCGGCACATCGACACCGCCGCGGGCGGGGGCGGCCCGGGCGGGGACCGCGGGGATCAGCAGCAGGGCGCACGCCCCGAACGGCACGTTCAGCGCGAACACCCAGTTCCAGGACCACTGTTGGGTGACGAAGCCCCCCACCACGGGCCCGAGCGCCAGGGCCACGGCCAGGGCAGCCGTCCACAGGCCGACGGCGGTCGCGCGGCGGCCGGCGGGCAGGTCGGCGGCGACCACGGCCAGGGAGGCGGGGATGACCAGGGCGGCCCCGACGCCCTGCACGGTACGGGCCGAGATGAGGGTGCCGCCGCTGTCCGCGAGCGCCGCCGCGGCCGAGGCGACCGTGAAGACGACGATTCCGGCCGCCAGGACGTTCCGGCGTCCGAAGAGGTCGGTCAACCGTCCGCCGGGCAGCAGCAGTGCGCCGAAACTGAGTACATAGCTGCTGGCGACCCACTCCAAGTCGGCCACGGTCAGGCCGAGTTCACGCTGCACGGTCGGCAGGGCGACATTGATCACGGTGTTGTCGAGGGTCGTGATGAACCCGGTCAGGGTGACCAGCGCCAGCAGTGCGAGCAGCTGTGCACGTCCCACCGCCGCTCCCTCCGCCGACGTGTGCCGTGGCCCGGATTGTCTGCGGTGCGGTGTCGCGGTGACTCTGCCCCGGAGCGCCGAATCGCGCAGCCGTCTTTGTCAGTGGACTGACAGAAGTGGACTGACGAACTGTCAGTGCGTCGTCTAACTCAACCGCGGCTCTTCAGCGGAACCTGGTGCATCACCCCACGGAGACAACCGTTCGAGCGTGCCGATCAGTTGGAGCCGCCATGCCCCCCACCCGGCCCACGCCCCCCACTTCGGACTCCCCGCGACCGCAAGAGAGGGATGTCTCCCTCACCTCTCTGCCGGACCACCTCCAGTACTGGGCACGCCACCGGCCGCAGCAACGAGCCGTCAGCCACGTCGACTTCCCCGACCTGGCCTCGGCGGGGCGCCACCGCACGCTCGGCTGGCGTGCCCTGGACGCGCGCGCCCGCGCGGTGGCCGACCGGCTGGCGACGGTGGCGGCACCCGGCGACCGGGCCGCCCTGGTCATGCCGCAAGGACTCGACTACGTGGTGGCGTTCCTGGGCTGTCTGTACGCCCGGGTGATCGCCGTTCCGCTCTTCGGGCCACAACTCCCGGGCCACGAAGGTCGCTTGGCGGCCGTCCTCGCCGACTGCGAACCCGCCTGTCTGCTCTCCGACTCGGCGACGGTGGCCGCCGTGAGCGCCTTCGTCGCGGACCGGAACCTGCCGGCAGCGCGGATCGTCGCCGTCGACCAACTCACCGTCCAGCGCCTCGGACCGGTCACGCAGACGCCCGGGGCCGGCCCCGACGACATCGCGTATCTCCAGTACACCTCCGGCTCCACGCGCAGCCCGGCCGGCGTGATGATCAGCCACGCCAATGTCGTCGCCAACGCCCGCCAGGCCCTCGACGCGTTCGTCGCCGACCCGCGGACCGCCACGACCGTCGGCTGGCTGCCCCTCTTCCACGACATGGGCCTGGTCCTCAGCGTCGCGGCCCCCGTCGTGGGCGGCTTCCCGTCCGTCCTGATGGACCCGGTGTCCTTCCTGGAGGACCCCGCGCGCTGGCTGCGCCTGCTCGGCTCGTACGAGGGCACGATCAGCGCCGCGCCGAACTTCGCGTACGACTACTGCGTGGCCCGCACCGCACCGGACCTCGTCGACGAACTGCGCCTCGACCGCGTACGGGTGCTGATCAACGGCAGCGAGCCGGTGCGGCCGGGCACGATCGAGCGGTTCCGGGCGGCCTTCGCGCCCGCGGGTCTTGACCCGGCCGCCCACTGCCCCGCGTACGGCCTCGCCGAGGCCACCGTGTTCGCGGCCGCGGACTCCTCGGCGACTCCGCCGGTGACCGTGGCCTGCGACACGGGCGCGCTGGCCCAGGGGCGCATCGAGGTCGTTCCCGGCCCGGGCGATCAGGCTTCGGACTTGGGGCGCACGCCGGATCCCGCTCCGGACACGGCTGTCGAGGGTTCGGACGGCGACCGGGCCGTCCCCCGGGACACCGCCGTACTGGTCTCCTGCGGCGCGCCCGTCGGGCAGGAGCTCCGGATCGTCGGCGCGGACGGCGAGGTGCTGCCGCAGGGGCGGGTGGGCGAGATCCAGTTGCGCGGGCCCAATGTCGCGCGCGGCTACTGGAAGCGCGTCGACCCGGCCTTCGGCGACCTGGACGGGTGGCTGCGCACCGGGGACCTGGGGGCGCTGCACGACGGACGGCTCCTGGTCACCGGCCGCCTGAAGGACGTGATCATCGTCGACGGCCGCAACCACTACCCGCAGGACGTCGAGGAGACCGTGCAGAGCGTCGAGCCGCTGGTCCGCCGCGACCGGCTCGCCGCCTTCGCCGTGACCCGCGCGGACGGTACGGGCGAGGAACTGGTCGTGGTCGCCGAGCACCGCAGGGACGCGGAGCCGACAGAGTGCCAGGCCCGGGACGCCGAACGTGCCGCCCGGGCCGCCGTGTCCGCACGCCACGGCCTGCGACTGGCCACGCTGCGGCTCGTCCCGCCCGGTGCCGTGCCCCGCACCAGCAGCGGCAAGGTGGCCCGGGCCGCGAGCCGGACGCGTTTCCTCGACGGCGGGTTCGGCCCCCGATGAGGCCCACGCATCCGCAGATCCGGGGTCTCGTCGTCGAGCGGCTGGGTGCCTGGTACGGCCTCGCGCCCGAGGAGGTCGCCGACGACCGGCCGCTGGCCGAGCTGGGCCTCACCTCACGGGACGCGGTGGCGCTGACCGCGCTGCTCAGCGATCTCGCGGGGCGACGGCTCCCCGACACGCTGCTCTGGGACGCGGGGACGATCGACGCCCTCGCGCGGGAGCTGACGACCGAGCGGCCGGGGGCGCCCACTCCGGAACCCGGGAAGCCGCACACTCCCGTACCCGCGGGCACGCACGGGCAGTTCGTGCCCGGCGGCCCCGACACGGACGTGCGGCCCATGCCCGGTTTCCCTGGTCCGCGCAGGGAGTTCGTGCCCGGCACCGCCGACCCGGGTGCGCAGTCCGGGACCGGCCCCCCGGATTCCGTTCCGGCGGCTGTCGCCCCCGACACGGACGTGCGGCCCGTGCCCGGGTTCCCGGGTCCGCGCAGGGAGTTCGTGCCCGGCACCGCCGACCCGGGTGCGCAGTCCGGGACCGGCCCCCCGGATTCCGTTCCGGCGGCCGTCGCCGCCGACACGGACGTGCGGCCCGTGCCCGGTTTCCCGGGTCCGCGCGGGGAGTTCGTCTTCGGTGCCCCCGACCCGGGTGCGCAGTCCGGGACCGCCCGCCCGGAATCCGTTCCGGCGGCCCCCGCTTGCGTCGCCGTCGTCGGCCTCGGCTGTCGCTTCCCCGGTGGCGCCGACTCACCGGAGGCGTACTGGCGTCTCCTCACCGAGGGCCGGGACGCCGTCGGCACCGTTCCCGCCGGGAGATGGGACCCGTTCGCGGTGGACCCGGAGGTCAGCCGGCACGGCGCGTTCCTCGACGACATCGCCGGCTTCGACGCCGAGTTCTTCGGCATCGGCGCGCACGAGGCGGCCGCCATGGATCCGCAGCAGCGCATGCTCCTCGAAGTCACCCGCGAGGCCCTGGACCACGCGGCGCTGTCCGTCACCGGCACCCGCACCGGAGTCTTCGTCGGCATCAGCGGCAACGAGTACGCCCACCTCACGGCCGCCGCCCCCGACGCCTGGACGGCCACGGGCGCCGCCCTGAGCATCGCCGCGGGCCGCCTCTCGTACGCCCTCGACCTGCGCGGCCCGAGCCTGGCCGTCGACACGGCGTGCTCGTCGTCCCTGGTCGCGGTGCATCACGCCGTACGAAGCCTGCTGACCGGGGAGTGCGACGCCGCGCTCGCGGCCGGCGCGAACCTGCTGCTGACGCCCGCCGTCACCCTCTCCCTCCAGCGCGCGGGCGCACTCGCGCCTGACGGGCGGTGCAAGGCGTTCGACGCGACCGCCGACGGGATCGTCCGCGGTGAGGGGTGCGGTGTCGTCGTACTGAAGCGGCTCGCGGACGCGGAACGCGACGGCGACCGGGTCCTCGCGGTGATCCGCGCGACGGCGGTGAACTCCGACGGCCGCTCCAACGGCCTGACCGCGCCCAGCGCGGCGGCCCAGCGGACCCTCCTCGCCGAGGTTCACCCCGACCCCGCCACCGTCGACTACGTGGAGGCGCACGGCACCGGGACCGCGCTCGGCGACCCCATCGAGGCGGGGGCACTCGGCGCCGTGCTCGGCACCGGACGCGCCCTCGAACAGCCGCTGCTCATCGGCTCGGTGAAGACCAACCTCGGGCATCTGGAGGCGGCCGCCGGGATCGCCGGGCTCATCAAGACCGTCCTCGCCCTGCACCACGGAGAGATCCCGCCGCAGCTCCACTACACCGGCCCCGGCCCGCACGCCGACCTGGACGCCCTCGGCCTGCGCGTCGTCACCGAGTCCGAGCCGTGGCCCCGCTACTCCGGGACGGCCACCGCCGGCGTCTCGGCCTTCGGGTTCGGCGGCACCAACGCGCATGTCGTCCTCGCCGAACACCGTGCGAACCGCCGGACCTCGCCGCCGGGGGCACGGCCCGCACTGCTGCTGCTCGACGGGCCCACCGGGGAACGCGTCCGCTCGTACGCCGGCGAGCTCGCCGGCCGGCTCGCCGAGACCCCGCGCGTGCGCGACGCGGACCTGGCCCGCACTTTCGCGGGCCGCACCGGGCGCGGACACCACCGTGCGGCCGTGGTGACCCGCGACCGGGCCGAGACCGTGGACGCGCTGCGCCGGCTGGCCGCGGGCGAGCCGTCGCCGCACGTGGTGACGGGCACCGGGACACCGGGCGGCCCCGGGCCCGTCTGGATCTTCTCCGGCTACGGCTCCCAGTGGCCCGGCATGGCGCGGCAACTGCTCACCGCGGAACCGGCGTTCGCCGACGCGGTCGAGCGGCTGGACCCGCTGCTGCTCCAGCACGCGAGTGTCTCCCTGACCGCGAGTCTGGAACCGGACGCCGATCTGTCCTCGCCCGCCACCGTCATGCCCGCCCTGTACGGCGTCCAACTCGCGCTCGCCCAGCTGTGGCGGTCGTACGGGCCGGCGCCCGCCGCCGTGATCGGGCACTCCCTGGGGGAGATCGCCGCGGCCGTCGTCTCGGGGGCCGTCGACCCGGTCACCGGCGCCAGGATCGTCGCCGTGCGCTCCCGGCTCCTCGCGGGACTGACGGGCGGTGCCATGGCCGTCGTGGACAGGTCGGAGGGGGAGATCCGCGCGAGTGCCGGGGATCTGCCCAGCATCCAGGTCGCCGTCCATGCCTCGCCGGTGCAGAGCGTGGTGACGGGTGCCGCCGAGGAGGTGGCGGAGTTCGTGGCCAGAGTGACGGCGGACGGTGGGTTCGCGCGGCCGCTGGGGGTGTCGGGGGCGGGCCACTCGCCCGAAGTCGAGCCGCTCCTGGGCGAGTTCGCGCGGGAGCTGGGTGAGGTGCGGTCGGGGATGCCGGCCTGCCCGCGCTACTCCAGCGTGCTCGACGACCCCCGGGACCCCGCCCCGTACGACACCGCGTACTGGGTGGCCAACCTGCGCCGACCCGTGCGGTTCGTCCAGGCCGTGCGGGCGGCCGTCGAGGACGGCCACCGCGTCTTCCTCGAAGTCGCCCCGCACGCCACGCAGTTGCACCCCCTGACCGACACCCTGCCCACGGGCTCCCTGATCGTTCCCACCCTGCGCAGGAACACCGACGACGCGCTGACCTTCCGTACCTCGCTCGCCACACTGCTGGTCAACGGCGTACGGGTCGACGGGCTCCGTGAGCGGCTGGACGGGCGCATCGTGGACGTACCCCCGCCGCGCTGGCGCCACCGCCGCTTCTGGTTCGGCGAGGAGCCGGAGACGGCCCGGACGTCCGCACACCCCGCGCAGACGGACGCCGGCCCACTGGAACGGCTGCGCGGGTGCGTGGCCGCGGTGATGGGCTACAGCCCCGAACGCATCGACCCCGACCTGCCGTTGACGGACCTCGGCCTCGACTCACTGACCGCCGTGCGGATCCGGGGCTCGGTGGAGCGGGAGTTCGGAGTGGAGCTCGAACCGGGCGTCCTGCTGCGACGGGGGACACTGCGCTCGGTGGCGGACCTGCTCGAGGCGGATGCGGACCTGCTCGGGGTGGAGGGCACCTCCGGCACTCTCGGGGGTGCGGAACCGCTCGGGGCGGACGCCCGCCGGCTCGGCGCGGAGAGCTTCCCCGGTGTACGCGCGAGCGCTCCCGTCCCCTCTCGGCCCGGTGCCTCGTCACCCGCGCCCCCGCTCAAAGCCCCGCTCCCGGCGCCCGATCCCGCGTCCTCCGGACCCACCGACACCCTCGCCGCGCCCCTGCGCCGCTTCCCGAACACCGGCCCCGGCACCCCCCTCTTCCTCGCCCATGCCGCAGGCGGATCCTCCGCCGTCTACGCCCGACTGGCCGAACGCCTCGACGGACAGCGCCCGTTGTACGGATTCGACCGCCAGGCCGACCCCGACGACGTGCCGGGACGCGCGGCCGAGTTCGCGCGCCGGGTGCGGGAGGCCTGCCCCGACGGGCCCTGGCTGGTGGGCGGTTGGTCGTACGGCGGGGTGCTGGCGCAGGAGGCCGCCCGGCTGCTGTCCCGGCACGGCACCGTGCACGCCCTCGTCCTGATCGACTCGGTGCTGCCGCTGGCCGCCCCGCCCTGCGTCACCCGGGCCGCGGAGACCCGGCGCCGTTTCGCGGACTTCGCGGCGTACGTGGCACGCACCTACGCGGCAACGCTCGACCTGCCGTACGACGAACTCGCCGGCCTGGACGACACCGAGGCGATCGACCTCGTCCTGAAGGTGCTCGGCGAGGCGGTGGACCTGCCGGCCTCCGTCCTGGAGCACCAGCGCACCTCGTATCTCGACCTGCGCAGCGGGGAACGCCACCGGCCGGCGCGCTACGAGGGGCGGACGCTGCTCTACCGGGCGAGCGAACCCGCGCCGCACACCGTCCACGACCCCCGCTACGAGCGAGACGACGCGGCGCTCGGCTGGGACGCACACTGCGCCGACCTCACCGTGACTCCGCTGCCCGGTCACCATCTGTCGCTGCTCGACCCGCCGGTCGTCGACACGCTGGCGCGGCTGCTGACGCGTGATCTGGGTGCGCGGACGAGTACCGACCCGCATGCCCGAGACGAGGAGTAGGCCCGTGCCCGTACACCGCCCCACGCGCAGAACCGTTCTCCGCGCGGCCATGGCTTCCACCGCCGCGCTGGCCGCCACGGCGGCCGGAGTCACCCCGGCGGCGAGCGACAGCGCCCGTATCACCGCCGAGAACTGGCTCGACGACCGGACCGTCGACCTCACCGTCGCCTCACCCGCGCTGCGTACGTCCGCGCCCGTGCGGGTCCTGCTGCCGACCGGCTACGCGGCCCACCCCGACCGCACCTGGCCCGTCCTCTACCTGCTCCAGGGCGCCCACGACGACTACACGTCCTGGACCCGGGAGACGGACGTCAGCAGTTTCCTCGCCGGTCAGGACGTGATCGCGGTGATGCCGTCGTCGGGCCCGACCGGCATCCCCACGAACTGGTGGAACTACGGTCTGCCCGGCTCCCCGGACTACGAGAAGTTCCAGGTCGACGAGGTCATGGAGCTGCTGCGGCAGCGGTTCCGGGCGAGTGGCCGGCGGGCGGTCGCCGGGGTCTCGACGGGCGGGTACGGCGCCGTGGCCTTCGCGGTCCGCCGCCCGGGCGTCTTCAGCGCGGCCGCCTCCTACAGCGGGATCCTGGACATCTCGGCGCCGGGTATGTCGACCGTCCTCTCCGCGATCGTCGCGCGGGAGAACCTGCTGCCGTTTCTCCTCTGGGGCTTCAGCGGGGACAACTGGAATCTGCACAACCCCTACGTCCGGGCGTCCGCGCTCGCGGGCACCGGGCTCTACCTCTCCCAGGGCAGCGGTCTGCCCAGCACCGACTACGGAAACCTCGAAGGCGCCGTGCTCGAAGGCACGCTCTGGAGCCAGGCCCACCGTTTCACCACCCAGCTGGAGACGCTGGGGGTCCCGGCCCAGGTGCACTTCTACGACGGCGGCACGCACGCCTGGTCGTCCTGGCAGCAGGAGTTCAGGACCTCGTGGCCGACGCTCGCCGCGGGCCTCGGACTCGGCTGACGGTGTGCGCGAGGAGCGACATGACTCCTCGCACGAGGAACCACACGACCCCTCGAAGGAGGCACGACATGGATGTCCTGGCCGAGGCCGTGGTGGCGGGAGCCGCCGGTGCCGAACTGGAACGCCTTCCGTTACCGGCGCGCTTCACGGCCGCGCACCTCAGGGCGGAGGACGTCGACAGTTTCACCGGCGTCGCCGACAAGGACGTACGCAAGTCGATCCACGTCGGATCCGTGCCGATGCCCGAACTCGCCCCGGACGAGGTCCTCGTGGCGGTCATGGCCAGCGGCATCAACTACAACACCGTCTGGTCGGCGATGTTCGAGCCCATTCCGACCTTCACCTTCCTGAAGCACTTCGGCCGCCAGGACCGCTGGTCGGCCCGGCACGACCAGCCCTTCCACGCCATCGGGTCGGACGCGGCGGGGGTGGTGGTGCGCACCGGCGCCGGAGTGCGCCGCTGGCGGGCCGGTGACCATGTCGTCGTCAGCCCCGTCTACGTAGACGAGGAGGATCCCGCGACGCACGCGGACGGCATGCTGGGCGCGGGCCAGCTGGCCTGGGGCTTCGAGACCAACTACGGGGGCCTGGCCCAGTACGGCGTCGTACGGGCCAGTCAACTCCTGCCCAAGCCGGGCCACTTGACCTGGGAGGAGGCGGCCGTCAACCCGCTGTGCGCGGGGACGGCGTACCGCATGCTGGTCAGTGACCGGGGCGCTCGGATGACCCAGGGCGATGTCGTGCTGATCTGGGGAGCGGCAGGCGGCCTCGGCGCGTACGCGGTACAGCTGGTCCGCAACGGCGGAGGCATCGCCGTGGGCGTCGTCAGCAGCGAGGCCAAGGCGGAGTACGCGCGCGGCCTCGGCTGCCACGTGGTGATCAACCGTGCGGAGATCGGCCTCGTCGGCAGCGAACCGGCCGATCCCGCCACGGTCGGCAAGCGGCTCGGCCGGCTGATCCGGGCCGCCACGGGCGAGGACCCCCACATCGTCTTCGAGCACGTCGGCCGCGCCACCTTCGGCGTCTCCGTCTTCGTCGTACGGCGCGGCGGGGCGGTGGTCACCTGCGGTTCCAGCACGGGCTACCAGCACGAGTTCGACAACCGCTACCTCTGGATGCGGCTGAAGCGGGTCATCGGCAGTCACGGCGCCAACCTCCAGGAGCAGTCCGCCGTGAACCGGCTCCTCGGCCTCGGCCACATCTCCTCGGCCCTGACGGCCAGTTACCCCCTCACCGAGACGGCGGAGGCCGCCCGACTGGTCCAGAACAACGCACACATGGGCAAGGTCGGCGTCCTGGTCCTGGCACCGCGAACGGGCCTCGGCGTCACCGCGCCGGGCCCGGTCCAAGCGGGGTGAGCCCCCCAGTGTCTGTCCAGGGGATCAGCCCCTAGGCGTCCGGGGCGGCGAAGACCCGCTCCCCGCCGACGTACGTCAGCGCCACCTTCGTCTCGGCGAGCGCCTCCCCGGGCCCGGCGAACGGATCGCGGTCCAGCACCACGAGATCGGCGAGCGCGCCGGCCCGCACGGTCCCGGTCTCGTCGAGATGGTTCGCGTACGCCGAGCCCGCGGTGTACGCCGTGAGGGCTGCCGCCAGGGTGAGCCGCTCGCCGGGCAGGAACACCGGCCCGGCCGCGCCCGGTTCGACGCGGTTGACAGCGACATGGATGCCCTGGAGCGGGTCGGGGCTGCTGACCGGCCAGTCGCTGCCCGCCGCGAGCCGCGCGCCCGCGCGCAGCAGCGCCCCGAACGGGTACTGCCAGTCGGCCCGTTCGGGCCCGAGGAAGGGGATGGTCAGCTCGTCCATCTGGGGTTCGTGCGCGGCCCACAGCGGCTGGATGTTGGCCGTGGCGCCGAGGTGCGCGAAGCGGGGTACGTCGTCCGGGTGCACCACCTGGAGATGAGCGAGATGGGGACGTGTGTCGCTCGGCCCGTTGGCCTTGCGCGCCGCCTCCACGGCGTCCAGGGCGTCGCGTACGGCACGGTCGCCCAGCGCGTGGAAGTGGCACTGGAAGCCGAGCCCGTCCAACTCCGTGACGTACGCGGGCAGTCGGGAGGGGTCGATGAAACTCTTGCCCCGGTTGGCGGTGGCGCAGCCGCACCGGTCCAGATAGGGGTCCAGCAGTGCGGCGGTGCCGTTCTCGGCGACCCCGTCCAGCATCAGCTTGACGGTGGTGGCGTTGAACCGGCCGTGGCTCAACGCGGCCCGACGCTCGACGAGTTCGGGAATCTGCTCGGCCCCGCGCGCGCGGTCCCACCACAGCGCGCCGACCACCCGGGCGGTCAGTGAACCGTCGCGGGCCGCCGTCAGGTAGGCCTCCGACGGGTCGTCCATCCCCAGGAACGCGCCGACGAGCGCGTCCTGCCAGGCGGTGATGCCCAGTGCGTGCAGTTTCCGCTGGGCGTGCAGCAGCGCGGCGAGCCGGTCGCCGGCCGTGGCCGGGGGAGTGAGCCGGCCGACGTACTGCATGGCTCCTTCCTGGAGCATCCCGTTCGGCTCACCCGAGGCGTCCCGCTCGAACCGTCCGTCGGCCGGGTCCGGTGTGTCCCGGGTGACGCCCGCGAGTTCCAGGGCGCGGCTGTTGACCCAGGCGCCGTGGTGGTCGCGATTGGGCAGATAGACCGGCCGGTCCGGAACCACCGCGTCCAGCAGCTCCTTCGTCGGCGTACCGCCCGTGAAGGCCTCCATGGACCAGCCGCCTCCCGTGATCCACTCCCGTTCGGGGTGGGCCCGGGCGTAGACGCGCACGGCGGCAAGCGTCTCCTCTGCGGTCTTCGCCCCCGTGAGATCGCACTGGCTGAGCTC
The DNA here is from genome assembly GCF_042723265.1 of Streptomyces sp. NPDC058371. Lineage (NCBI taxonomy): Bacteria > Bacillati > Actinomycetota > Actinomycetes > Kitasatosporales > Streptomycetaceae > Streptomyces > Streptomyces sp. NPDC058371. The sequence goes on from NZ_JBHXJC010000001.1 coordinate 949,133, forward strand.
CAGGCCCGCCGGGACGGGGTGGACGTGCGCGTCCTGGAAGCCCGGCAGGAGCAGGCGGCCCGCGAGGTCCACCACCTCCGTCCGCGGGCCGATCAGGTCATGGACCTCGGAGTGTCCGACGGCCGTGATCCGGTCGCCGGTGACGGCGACGGCTGTCGCGGTGCGGCCGTCAGGGCCCCCGGGGCCCTGGGCGCCCTCGGAAAGGAAGACGGGGCCGCCGGTGAAGAGGAGATCTGCGCGCACGGTGTTTCCGTCCTTAGTTGTGTGTGGCCAGCAGCTGGGGCGCGTCGGCGTCGGTGCCGTGTCCCGCGAGGAAGTAGGGGGACTTGCGGACCCACTTGGCCCACGCGGCGGCCAGGAATCCGGAGGCGATCATCAGGACGGGGGTGAGCAGCAGGAACCAGCCGTTGTCCGCGCTGACCTCGAAGTGGTCGGCCGACGTGTAGAAGGACCAGCAGAGGTAGCCGCCGAGCCCCAGCAGGGCCGCGGCGCTCAGCGAGGGCAGCACCACGGCCCGGACGCCCTGCCGCCAGTCCTCGCGCAGCAGGCCCCGGAAGCGCGCGGCGGCCGCGAGGGCGGTGAGCGCGTAGGACAGGGCGACGACGATGCCCACCGCGTTCACCGTCGCCATGATCATGTCGGCGAGCCGCGGGATCACCAGCGCGAGCACGGCGACCACCGCGGCCAGCGCGCCGATCAGCAGCGTCCCGCGCGCCGGAGTCCCGTACCGGGCGCTGACCTTGGACCACACGGGGCCGAGCGTACGGTCCCGGCTCATCGCGAACATGCCGCGTGCCGTGGGGATGACTCCGGCCTGGAGCGAGGCCACGGCCGAGAACGTCAGCGCCACCAGGGGCAGCGCGGCCAGCGGCCGGGACGCGAGGCGGTCACCGAAGAACGCCAGCCCCTGGGCGCCGTGACCGGCCAACTCCTGCTCGGACAGCACTCGTTGGAAGGCCACCGAGCCGAGCAGGAAGAGTCCCAGCATGGTCACCAGCGTGATGATCCCGGCCCGGGACGCGTCCTGCGGGTCACGCACCTCCTCGTTGACGGTGAAGGCCGACTCGAAGCCCCAGTAGCAGAACACGCACAGCAGCAGCCCCTGCGCGAGCGCCGACGCCGACGGGATCGCGAACGGGTCGAACCAGCTCAGGCTGAAGGAGTGCGGACCGGTGACGATGCCGTAGCCGCAGAACCCCAGCAGGACCACGTACTCGAAGACCAGCAGTCCGCTCTGCAGCCGGGCCGCTGTGCGGACTCCGGTGACCGCGGTCAGGGTCACCGCGACGAGGACGACGATCCCGACGGCGGTCGTCTGTGCCGTGGAGCCGGGATCCAGGGCGAGTCCCTCGACCTCGTGCAGCCCCGTCTCCCCGGCCAGTTGGATCAGCGCGGAGCCGGTCACGGCCGTGGTGTACGCGAGGAACGCCACCGTCGCCACGATGTTCACCCACCCGACCAGGAAGCCGAGCCACGGATTGAGCGAACGGCCCACCCAGACATAGCCGTTGCCCGCGTTCGGCTCGACCCGGTTCAGCCGGGTGAAGGCGCCCGCGATCCCGAGGACCGGCAGGAACGCCAGCAGCATGATGGCCGGCAGATGCAGTCCGACGACTCCCGCCGTCACCCCGAGACCGATGCCGATGCTGGTGGTGGCGGCGGTGCTGGAGGCGGCGATGGCGACACCGTCGAGGACCCCGAGGGACCTGCGCAGGGACGGCGGCGCGGGAGGGTCCGTGCCGTACGGGTTCTGTGTCATGCCGGCTCCGATTGCACCCGGGGGCCTGAGAACGGCCCGGTGACGGGACATGAAACTGTCCGGGGGCTTAACAGGTCAACGGCGTTGACATAAGGTGCCTCGCAGACGCCCGCCGGGGAGACCCGGGGCGCGTGCCCGCCCGAGTGGCGAGATCGAGAGCCGGCCGGCGACCGTGCCGCCCGAGGAGAGAGGACGAGGCAGTGACCGACCGCGTCGTCCCGCCCGCCGCCCGGCGGCGCCGGCGCCCGACCAAGACGGGCGTCGTGCTCTCCGAGGAACTGATCGTCGAGACCGCCCTGCGCCTGCTCAAGGAGCACGGCGCCGACGCCCTCACCGTCCGCCGCCTCGGCCTCGCCCTGGGCGCCGACCCCAGCGCCCTCTACCGGTACTTCCACGACACGGACGACCTGCTGCTCGCCATCGCCGACGAGCTGATCGGCCGGACGCTGCGCACCTGGCACCCCACCGGCGACTGGTGCGCGGACCTGCGGGACCTCGGCCTGCGCATGCACAAGGGCGCCCTCGCGCACCCACAGGCGGCGGTGCTCAGCTCCTACCGCGTGACCGGCCGGATCCACGAGATCGAGGCCGTCGAGCGGATCCTCGGTGTGCTGCGCGGAGCCGGCTTCCCCGACCCCGAGGCGGTACGGATCTACCACGCCTTCGTCGACCAGACCCTGGCCTTCGCGGCCCTCGACTCGGCGAGCGTCGCCCTGCCGCGTGCCGCCCGGGACGCGGAAGCCGGCGTGTGGCGGGCGACGTACGCACGGCTGCCCGCCGACACCCACCCGCACATCGCCGCGACGGCCCGCCACCTGGTGGCGGACATGCGGCGCAGCGCCTATCCGACGGCGCTCGACCTGCTGCTCGCCGCGGCCGCGGCCCGTCTCGCGGAGTTGACTGCGCAAGACACCGCCCACCCCGCACACTCGCAAGACACCGCTCACCCCGCACGCTGAGATACGTCCGCCGCCAGGCGCGTATGACATCCCGTCAGGAGGCTGCTCGACGATGAACCCACCGGCCCGCACCCCGAAACAGCGCAAGCAGGACACCCTCGACCGACTCGCCCACGACGTCGACGCCTGGGTGGCGACGGCCGACGTCGAGGGGGACACCCCGTACCTGGTCCCGCTGTCCTACCTCTGGGACGGGGAGACCCTGTTGGTGGCGACCCCGGGCGCGAGTCCCACCGGGCGGAACCTGCGCGCGAGCGGCAAGGTGCGCCTGGGCATCGGGCCGACCCGTGACGTGGTCATCGTCGAGGGCACCGTGCAGGCGCTGGAGCCCGCTGAGCTGCCCGAGGGAGTTGCCGACGCCTTCGCCGCGAAGACCGAATTCGATCCACGTCGACTCAGCACCGCCTACCTCTACTTCCGCATCACACCGCAGCGGGTGCAGGCCTGGCGCGAGGCCGACGAGCTGTCGGGACGGGACCTCATGCGCGACGGAGCGTGGCTGGTGCCCGACTGATTCGGCCGGACGGGGTACACGGGGAACGGATGGCAGCAGGCGGCGCCGCCGCCCGCGCCCCGGACCGTACGGAGGAACCATGGCACTGGTAGTGACAGGTGTCGTCGTGCTGGACTGCGCCGAACCCGAGAAGCTCGCCACCTTCTACAAGGAACTGCTCGAGGCGGAGGAGACGGACGCCACCGCGAACCGGGTGGAGATCAAGTCGGCCGACGGTCTGCGGATGGCGTTCCGACGGGACGTGATGGCGACTCCGCCGAGCTGGCCGCGCCCCGAGAACTCCCTGCAGGCGCACCTGGACTTCCACGTGAACGACCTCGACGACGCGGAGCGCCGGGTCGTGGGTCTCGGCGGGCGCCCACTGGAGACCAAGGACGCGTCCGGCCCGTTCGAGGAGCGCGGCTACGCCGATCCGGCCGGGCACTCCTTCACCCTGCGCCTCATAGCCGCCACGGCGCCGAAGCAGGGCTGACTCCCGGCGGCGGTCCCTGGACCGCCGCCGGGTCACGCCGGGACCGGCACGCCAGGCGGCACCGGCGCCGTGGTGCCCGGTGCACGCCGGACCTCAGTCCCGCCCGCCGCTCTTGTCGGCGGCCGGCCAGACCCCCGTCGAGCGTTCGATGGCCTTCGCGCCCGTACGGTCCAGCGCGCTGCGCACGACGGCGAAGATGGCGCCCTGGACGGCCGCCGCGAACAGCACCTCGCCCCAGCCGCGGTCCTGGTCCAGCGCGTCGGGGGCGTTGTCCTCATGGCGGATCGCCTTCCACGTCGCCTGGAACGCCATCCCCGCCAGGGCTCCGCCCGCCCAGCCGAGCACGAACCCGACGGGCTTGTAGGCGAGCGGGAGCGTTTTCTTCTTCTGCTTCTTCGACATGCGGATCTCCTTCTGCCTCTCCGCCGGCCTACGCGGTGTCGCCGGCACTGTGCCGTGTGTCCTGATCGGCGGGGTCTACGCGGGCCGGCCTCGCGCAACGCCCCGGCGGGCTCAGGGCCTCCCCTGGGCCGGGACCTCCTCACCCTCGGGCACCGGCCCCGGCGCTGTGCCGTCGCCGAACGGCCGGCCACCCAGCTCCTCCCGGTGATGCGGGGTCAGCCAGCCGGAGCGATCGGGTCCGAGCGGCACGATGCCGGTCGGGTTGATGCCCGTGTGGACCTGGTAGTAGTGCCGCTTGATGTGGTCGAAGTCGACGGTGTCCCCGAAGCCCGGCGTCTGATAGAGGTCGCGGGTGTACGCCCACAGCACCCGGTTCTCGGCCAGCTTCCAGAGGTTGCACTTGAAGTGGCCGTGATAGACGGCGTCGAAGCGGACCAGGGTGGTGAACAGCCGGATGTCCGCCTCGGTGATGGTGTCACCGACCAGATAACGCCGGTCCGCGAGACGGTCCGCGACCAGCTCCAGCCGCCGGAAGACTCCCGCGCAGGCCTCCTCGTACTGCTCCTGGTTGTGCGCGAACCCCGCCCGGTACACCCCGTTGTTGACGTCCTCGTAGATGCCCGCCATGACCTCGTCGATCTCGTCGCGCAGCTGCGCGGGATACAGGTCGGGCGCGCCCTTGCGGTGCAGGTCCTTCCACTGGGTGGCGAAGTCCAGGGTGAGCTGCTGGTAGTCGTTGGTGACCAGTTTGCCGCTGGGGACGTCCACGAGCGCGGGCACGCTGACTCCGCCCGGGTAGTCCGTCTCCCGGGCGTCGTACGCCTCTTTCAGGAAGCGGATGCCGAGGACGGGGTCGCGGCCGTCCGGATCCAGGGTGAACCGCCAGCTGCGGTCGTCCTGGATCGGGTCGGTGACCGCGAGCGACAGGGCGTTCTCGAGGCCGAGGAGCCGGCGCGACACGAGCGCCCGGCTCGCCCAGGGACACGCCCGGCTCACGACCAGCCGATAGCGGCCTGCCTCCACGGGCCAGCCGTCCCGGCCGTCGGCCGTGACCCGGTCCGCGAAATGGCTTCTGGACCGCTTGAACTCCTTCTTCCCCAAGGCGGCGTTTCCCTCGCCCTCGCTCATGAAGACTCTCCTTCCGATACGTCCGGGCACGTGGGCCCTGGTAGAGGAGTTCCCCGATTTCCGCCGCCGCCACTGTGTGAGGGTGACGGGCTTGGGCATTCGGGGCGTGTGGCCAAAGAATCGACGCAACAGCAGCCGAACGAGTCGGACAGCAGGACGCGTGTCACCGTACTGGTGGCACTGGGCGCCAACCTCCTGATCGCCGTGGCCAAGGCCGTCGGAGGCCTGATCTCCGGTTCGCCCGCGCTGCTCTCGGAGGCCGCGCACTCCGTGGCCGACAGCCTGAACGAGGTCTTCCTCCTCGCGGCGCTGCGCCGCAGCCGCCGCCCCGCCGACCGGCGCCATCCGTTCGGTTACGGCAAGGAACGGTTCTTCTGGTCGCTGCTCGCGGCCGTCGGGATCTTCGTCATGGGCGGCTGCTTCTCCTTCTTCCAGGGTTTCGAGGCCCTCAAGAACGGCGCCGAGGAATCGTTCGGGGGCTATGTCACGGGACTCGTCGTCCTGGGCGTGGCCCTGCTCGCGGAGGGCGCCTCCCTGCTCCGGGCCCTGCATCAGGTGCGCAAGCAGGGCGGCGGTTCCGGCGGGGGACTGCGCGATCCCGCGCTGCGCACAGTCGTCGCGGAGGACGGCACGGCGGTGCTCGGCGTGTCGTTCGCGATCGTCGGCATGGTGCTGCACATGGTCACCGGCCAGGTCGTGTACGAGGCCTCCGCCTCGCTCGCCATCGGCGCGCTGCTCGTCTACGTCGCCTACTGGCTGGGCCGTGACGCCCGCGCCCAGCTCATCGGGGAGGCCGCCGACGAGGAGCTGAGCGGGCGGATCCGCGCGGTACTGGACGCGCAGCCCGAGATCGACAGCGTGGAGGCGCTGCTCACCATGAAGATGGGGCTCGACTCGACCCTGGTGGCCGCCCGCATCGACCTCGTCCCCGGGCTCGACAGCGAGGTGGTGGAGGACGTCGCCGTACGCATCAAGCGATCGGTCGCCCATCTCGTCCCGGAGGCGGACCAGATCTTCCTCGATGTGACGGACGCGTCGACGGCGCGAGCCGCCGCGCGCGAGGGCAGGGCAGCGGAGAGCCCCGCCGCGACGGGGGAGCGCGGCGGGGCCTGACGGTCGGATGCCCGGCGTCCGCGGGATCATGCGCGAGGACTCCTGGCTCTTTCGGCCGGACTGCCGGCGTACGTCACGCGGGCGGTTCTGCGCCGCATGTCCGGGCCTGGTGACCGCTCAGTCGGTCGGTTCCAGCACGAAGACGGGGATCTCCCGCTCCGTGTTCTTCTGGTAGTCGGCGTACGACGGATACGCCTCGACCGCTCGCTCCCACCACAGAGCCTTCTCGTCGCCGGTGACCTCACGGGCCGTCAGATCGTGGTGCGTCGGGCCGTCCTGGAGCGACACCTGCGGATCGGACTGGACGTTGAAGTACCAGACGGGGTGCTTGGGGGCACCGCCCAGCGAGGCGACCGCCGCGTAGCGTCCGTCGTGCTCCACCCGCATCAGCGGAGTCTTGCGGATCTTGCCGCTCTTCGCTCCCCTGGTGGTGAGGATGATGACGGGCAGGCCCGTGTCCTGCAGCGTCGTCCCTTCCGTGCCACCGGAGCGCTCGTACAGCTCCACCTGATCCCGCACCCACTGCGTGGGGCTGGGTTCGTACTCGCCCTCAAGAGGCATGACTGCCGTCCCATCGTCGCGTCGTACTGGTCCGTTCCATCAAGATTCAACACCGGTACCCGCGCAAATCATCCGCACCCCGCTCGGCGCCGGACGGGTGACGGAGGCCCGGATCACGCCGGCCACACCAGCATGCGTACGGCCAGGGCCAAGATGACCGCGCTGGAGGCCAGGCCCGTGACCAGTCGCCCCCGGCGTCCGGTGAGGGCGTGGCCGAGGAGCGCGCCACCGCCGGCCAGCAGCAGTTGCCAGCTCGCGGACGCGGCGAACGCGGCGAGCACGAACACCCCCTGATCCAGGGCGCTCACCTCCTCGGTCGTACGGCTGCCGAGCACCAGCGCGGCGAAGTAGATCACGGTGGTCGGGTTCAACAGAGTGATCCCGAGGAGCCCGAGATACGCGCGCGCCGGATGCACCGGATCCTGTCCGGAGCGGGCGGAGAGCCGTCGTTCGCGGTACTGGCGCACGGCCGAGACCGCGCCCCGGACCGCCAGCGCGACCAGCACCAGGCCCGCGGTCCAGCGCAGCGGCACCAGGACCGGTTGCAGCGCGGACGCGAGTGCCGAACCGCCGAGCGCGGCCACCAGGGCGTACAGCCCGTCGGCGGTCGCCACGCCGAGCGCGGCGCACACGCCGGTCCGCAGCGAGGTACGAGCGGTGAGGGAGACGAGGTAGGTCGCGACCGCTCCGACGGGGATGGCGATGCCGTAGCCCGCGAGGAGCCCCGCGACGAGCGCGGCGGTCACGAGCGCGCGGGATCGGGCCTCCACGGTCGGCCGGGCTGCTGCCGGCCCCGCACCGGACGAGCGGCGGCAAAGGTCGGCGGCAGGAAGGCTTCAGTCGTGGACATGCGCAGATCCTGTGGTCGGCGGAGCTGCCGTTGCAACTGGATTACGCGGCACCGGGGACACCCGAGAGCGGTGACCGGCCTCGGGAGCGGTGGTCCTGATGCGCCCTCCGAGTCCCCGCCGGATGCGCCGGCGCGTATTCACAGCCACGGAAACCGAAAGAACAAGCCATCTGCCGCCACCAGGGCGGTCGCCGCCGGCAAAGAGCGGAAGGGCCCCGTCACCTTTGCTTGCGGGAAGAACTGCCGTTGTGCCGCGTCCCCTTCGTCGGTCACGGCCGGCCGGGAGCTACGGAGTTCGGCCAGATCAACGCTCCCGGGCATCTGGCCGAACTTCGCATGGCCCTTTAGGTGCCCTGGGCATCTAATGAAGATCGGCAAGGGAGAACCACTGCTTGCGAGGTCATACATGACAGAACCCATTGCCTTCCCCCAGGACCGTACGTGCCCCTATCACCCGCCCACCGCCTACGACCCCCTGCGTGAGGGGCGCCCGCTCTCGCGGATCACCCTCTACGACGGACGCGACGTCTGGGTCGTCACCGGGCACGCGGCGGCACGGGAGCTGCTCGCCGATCCACGCCTGTCGTCCGACCGCACCCTTCCCTCCTTCCCGACGCCCACGGAGCGGTTCGCCGCGTCCCGGGACCGTCGTGTCGCCCTGCTCGGCGTCGACGACCCCGAGCACCGCACCCAACGCCGGATGCTCGTCCCGAGCTTCACCCTCAAGCGGACCGCGACACTGCGCCCGCGCATCCAGGAGACCGTCGACCGGCTCCTCGACGCCATGGCGGAACAGGGCCCGCCGGCCGAGCTGGTGAACGCCTTCGCGCTGCCCGTGCCCTCGATGGTGATCTGCTCCCTGCTCGGGGTCCCGTACGCCGACCACGACTTCTTCGAGGAGCAGTCCCGCCGGCTGCTGCGGGGCCCGGCCGTGGCCGACACCGAGGCGGCTCGGGACGAACTCGACGCGTACTTCGGCGCGTTGATCGACCGCAAACAGAAGGACCCCGGGAACGGGCTGCTGGACGAGCTCATCCAGGAGCAGTTGCGCGAGGGCGCGCTCGACCGGAGCGAACTGCTCTCGCTGGCCACGATCCTGCTGGTCGCCGGGCACGAGACCACGGCGAACATGATCTCGCTGGGCACCTTCACGCTGCTGCGGCACCCCGAGCGGCTGGCCGAACTGCGGGCCGATCCCGCCCTGTTGCCCGCCGCGGTGGAGGAGCTGCTGCGCTTCCTGTCCATCGCGGACGGACTGCTGCGGGTGGCCACCGAGGACATCGAGGTGGCCGGCGCGACGATCCGGGCCGACGAGGGCGTGGTGTTCTCCACCTCCGTCATCAACCGCGACGGAGCCACCTTCCAGGAGCCGGACGCCCTGGACTGGCAGCGCTCGGCCCGTCATCACGTCGCGTTCGGGTTCGGCATCCACCAGTGCCTGGGCCAGAACCTGGCGAGGGCCGAGCTGGAGATCGCCCTGCACTCGCTCTTCGGCCGGTTCCCCGGTCTGCGGCTCGCCGCCCCGGTCGAGGAGATCCCCTTCAAGCCGGGCGACACGATCCAGGGGATGCTGGAACTCCCCGTGACCTGGTAAGAGGCTTCGGGCATGAGCATCGACATCGATATCGACAAGGACGTCTGCATCGGCGCCGGCCAGTGTGCCCTGGCCGCGCCACGCGTCTTCACCCAGGACGACGACGGCTTCAGCGAGCTGCTGCCCGGCCGCGAGGACGGCGGCGGCGACCCGATGGTCCGGGAGGCGGCACGGTCCTGCCCGGTGAGCGCCATCACGGTGTCGGGGGACTGAGGTCCGGCCGGTCGGTCCCAGAAGCCAGGTCGGTCGAGGCGGGCGCTCGCCTCGGCCGGCCTTCCGGTCGGCAGGCGTCGACCAGCAGCCGGGCCGCCTCGCCGGCCCGCCCGGCCGGCTCCGCGCTCCGGCCGATGCCCGCGGTGACCCTCGCGCCCCCGGCGAGCAGGAACAGCCGGTCCCCGAGGGCGACGTACGGATCGAGGAGAGGGAGCGCCGCATCCTCGGCCCGCGCCCGGAACCGGAGCGCGGGAACTCGTTCCCGCGGCAGTAACGGCTCTTACGGCTCTTACGGATCACTAGGGTTCTCGAGTGACCGAACACGCCGAGAAGCCCTTCCTCTACGTCGTCGTCTGCGCGGCCGGCATCGCGCAGGACGTCGACGAGCTGATCACCGCGGCCCAGCACCGGAACTGGGAGGTCGGCGTCATCGCCACCCCGCAGGCCCTCGGCTTCTTCGACACGGCGGCCGTCGAGACGCGGACCGGGCGGCCGATCCGCTCCGCCTGGCGGTCGCCCCGCGACCCCCGCCCCTTCCCGGCTCCCGACGCGGTGGCCGTCGCGCCGGCCACCTTCAACACCGTCAACAAATGGGCCGCGGGCATCGCCGACACCCTGGCGCTGGGCACCCTGTGCGAGGCCTACGGCCTGGGCGTCCCGATCGCCGTGCTGCCCTGTGTGGGCGACGCGTTGGCCGCCCACCCCGCCTACCGGGCGAGCGTGGAGCGGCTGCGCGAGATGGGCGTGCGGTTCGGTGAGCCGTACGCCGGTGAAGCGCAGGAGGACGGCGGGCGCGCGCCGTTCGGGTGGGAGCGGGTGCTGGACCTGCTCACGCCGCGCACCTGAGGGTGGGTCCGACGAGCATTCCGCCGGTGTACACGGCCTGGCCCTGCGGCATCCAGTAACCCAGCTTGGACACCACGGTCGTGCACGCCTCCTTGACCGCGACCTCGACGACGACGCTCGCCGGTCGCCCCGGCTGAAGGTCGGTGAGCGCGCAGTCCAGTGCGTGCATGCTCCGCTCCGTGGACGGATAGCGGCCGATGAGGGGATTGACGCAGCGGGGATCGTCCGTCGTCAGCTCCACGCCCGACTCCTCCTGCCCGATGAGCCCGAAGCGCGCGCTCCCGTCGCCCTGGTCGGCGTCGCGCGAGACGGTGTACGTCACGGTGGTCGCCGTCTTCGGGGGCACCGCGCTCCGGTCGGCCTCGATGCGGTGCGTGGGCGCGGGCTTCGGCCCGGACAGGGTCAGCGTGGCGTGGACGCGCCCCTGCAGATCGACACCCTCGGGCGTGGAGCGTACGTGCACCTCGCCGGTGATCTCGTAGGTGCCCGGGCCGGGGTAGTCGCGTCCGCCGGGCAGCGTTCCCGAGGCGACGGTCTGCCCCGCGCGCCGCGCCGTCCAGGTGCCCGAGGTCAGACACGCGTAGGTGACGGACGACCCGGCCCGGCGGCAGGTCGCCGGGGCCGACACGGACATCTGGGGACCGCCGCTGCTCGCGCACAGACTCACGTTGGCGCGTCGGCCGCCCTCGCCCTCCAGGGTGCCCGCGGGCGCGCACAGCGTTGCCGGCGTCGACGCGGGCGGTGCCGGGGACCGGTGTGCTGCCCCCGCGGTGGACTCGTCCGCGGCTCCCAGGCCGAAAGCGGCGGCCAGCACGACCACCGCGGTCAGCGTGCGGTACGTCCTGTGGATCGTCGGGCGTGTCGGCACGGCTACCTCCCGTACGGCTGTGACCGGCGGGAATGCCGGTCGCGTGGGTCGAGCATGCGCGAGCGGTCTCGCCGCCGGCCCGCTCCCACGCCGGACGGTCACCTGCGGGCAGGAAGAGAAGAAGCTTGTCCGACGAGAACGTGCCGCCGAACGGGGGTGCTCACCGGACCGGCCGGAGGACGCGAGGGTGGCGCGGCCGTCCCGGTGCCGGCCGGCTCACGCGGAGCCGGGGCCCCTCAGTGCCCCAGCTCCGCCCGCAGTGCGGGCTGCAACAGATCCCCGTGCGCTCGTACGAGGTCGTCGCACAGGTCCCAGATGCGTTCGACCGGCAGGGCGGCGGCCGTCGCGGGGTCCGCCATGGCGGCGTGCCGGATGTGCCGTGGCTCGTCGTCGGTGGCCGCACGCACCACCAGGTCGTTGACCGCGACGTAAGCGCTGTTGAGGGCCGCGCACTGCGGGGGGAGTGCCCCGACGCGGGTCGGCTGGACGCCCAACGCGTCCGTCAGGCAGGGCACTTCGACCACCGAGTCGGCGGGGAGATTGTCGATGAGGCCGCGGTTGGGGACATTGCCGTAGATCGTGCGCGGGGTGCCGGTGAGGGTGCTGTGGATGATCTGCGGGGCGTACTCCAGCGTTCCTTCGACGGGGAGCGCCGCTCCGGTGGCCAGGGCTTCGCGGGTGCGCTCGTAACTCGCCGCGTTCTCCTCGATGATCTCCAGGTAGGCCCCCACCGGCAGGCGCAGGCGGTCGATCTCGCTGTCGTGGTGGAGGTACCAGGGCACGTACTCCGAGGAGTGCTCGCTGGTCTCGGTGGGGTAGTGGCCCAGTCGGCGGTACATGTCCACGCGGACCCGGCGCAGCAGCCCCGGATCCGCGGCGATCGCGTCGTCCAGCAAGGGGTACAGGCTCTGCCCGGCGCGCTCGAAGCGCAGCACCCAGGCCTGGTGGTTGACTCCGGCGGCCAGGTACGACACCTCCTCGAACGGAACTCCGACCAACTCGGAGAGGTCGTGCATCGTCCAGTACACCGAGTGGCACAGGCCGGTCACCCGCAGCGCAGGGGCGATGCGACTCAGGTAGAGGACGTTCATCGCCATGGGGTTGGTGTAGTTCAACAACAGGGCGTCCGGGCAGAGTTCCGCCATGTCGGCGGCGAGGGCGCGCAGCACGGGGAAGGTGCGCAGGGCGCGGAAGATGCCGCCGATGCCGAGGGTGTCGCCGATGGTCTGGCGCAGGCCGTAGCGGGCCGGCACGTCGAAGTCGGTGCGAGTGGCCCGGTCCATGCCGACCTGGATGATGTTGATGACGAAGTCGGCGTCCGCCAGGGCCGCCCGCCGGTCGAGGTGCGCGGTGACCGTCGGCTTGGCCCCGCGCTCGGTGGCGATGTGACGGGCCGCGCCCTCCGCCGTCGCGAGACGCTCGGGGTCGATGTCGTGCAACGCGATCCGGGCGTGCGCGAGTTCGGGGAAGGTGAACAGGTCGGCCAGCAGCCCCTGGGTGAACACCACGCTCCCGGCTCCGACGAAGGTGATCTTCGGGGCCCTGACGTCGTTCATGAATGACTCCCTGTGTCCGGGGTGGGCAGGGAGGCGGCGCCGGCCTCGTCCCATGTCGGCTGTGTCGCCGTACCGCCGTGTCCGCGGGTGGACAGCGAGCCGCAGGCCGCGGCGAAGGCCAGTGAGGAGCGCAGGCCCAGTCCTCGCAGGGTCGCGGCGACGAACCCCGCGTCGAAGCTGTCGCCCGCGCCGACGGTGTCGACCGGCTCGACGGGTACGGCCGGTGTGTGCAGCGTCCGCTCCCCGTCGCAGGCGAGGGCACCGTTCCCGCCGTCCTTGACCACGACCAGCGGTCCCTGTCCGGCCAATGAGGCAGCGGCGCACGTGAGTTGGGTTTCGCCGGCCAGGGCGAGGGCCTCGGCCGCATTGGGCAACAGGAAGTCGGTGACCTTCAGGACCGGATCGAGGAGTTCACGGTCCCAGCGGCCCGAGGGGTCGTCGTTCGTGTCGAGTGACGTCGTCGCGCCCGACGCACGGGCCCGAGCGAACACCTCGCCGAGGGAGGCTGCCAGACGCGGCATCAGAAAGAAGGAGGCCGCGTGCACATGCCGGGTGGTGGTGAGCAACTCCCGCGGGACGTCGGGCGCGTGCGTCGCGGCGAGACAGCCCGGCGCCGTGAGGATCGCCCGGTCACCGTCCTCGCCGATGAGCACTGCCGTGAGCGGAGTGGCCAGTCGGGGGTCCGTGACCAGGAAGCCGACGTCGACGCCCCGGGCCGCCAGCGCCTCGCGTACGAACGCACCGGCGGGATCGGCCCCGACCCGGCCCGCGAACGCGACACGCAGCCCCAGCCGCGCCGCCCCGCACGCCATGATCGCCGCGGAGCCGCCGAGCACCAGCCCGGCGTGTTCGACGAGCTGTTCCCGCTGCCCGAAGGCGAGGGGGCGCGGGACCGGCCCGACCACGACGTCCGGGTTCACATCACCGATCACCACGAGATCGAAGAGTGAGGTGGAGGATACGGAGGAGACGGAGGACATGACCGCTATCCCTTCAGCCCGCTCGAAGTGAGCGACTGGACAAAGGTCTTCTGCGCCAGCAGGAACGCCACCAGCACCGGCAGGACCGTGATGACGTTGCCGGCCATCACCGCCGACCACTGCGTGTGGTGCTGGCCCTGGAAGGTCGTCAGTCCCAGTTGCAGCGTGTACTGGGTGTCGTGGTTGATCGCGATGAGCGGCCACGACAGGTCGTTCCAGGTGGCCAGGAACGTCAGTACCGCGACCGTGGCCAGCGCGGGCCGGGCCAGCGGCAGCACGATCGAGAAGAGCACCCGCAACCGTGAACACCCGTCGATCCAGGCGGCCTCCTCCATCTCCCTGGGCAGGGACAGGAAGAACTGCCGGAACAGGAAGACCGCGAACGGCGTGACCAGCGACGGCACGATCAGCGCCCCGAGTGTGTCGATCAGGCCCAGTTCCTTCATCACCAGGAAGGTCGGGATCATCGTCAGCTGGAACGGGATCACCATGGTCGCCAGCATCAGCCCGAGCAGCAGCCGCGACCCGGCGAACCGCATCCGCGCGAACGCATAGCCGCCCAGCGCCCCGAACAGCAGATTCGACACCACGGCGACCGAGGCGACGACGAGGGAGTTGGCGAACCAGCGCGGGAACAACGCGTTGCCGAGCACATACCGGTAGCCGCCCAGGTCGACGCCCTTGGGCCACAGGGCGGGCGGGAAACGGTTGATCTCCGCGTTCGTCATCACCGAGCTGAGCACCAGCCACACCAGCGGCAGCGCGAAGCACAGGGACAGCGGCGCCAGCAGCAGATGCCAGGCGCCGCCCTTCCGTGAGGTGACCGGAGTGCTCATCGAACGGCTCCTTCCGTACGTTCCTGACGGCGCCGGGCCAGCCGCAGGGCGCCGCCCGCCACCAGCAGGGCCGCCGCGAGGACGTACGCCGCCGCGGCCCCGTAACCGGCGGTGAACATCTGGAACGCCTGCTGCCAGACGAAGTAGACGATGACCGTGGTCGAGCCGAGCGGCCCGCCCTTGGTTGTCACATAGATCAGGTCGAAGATCTGCAGGGCCGTGATCAGCTGCCACAGCAGCAGAAATACGGTGACCGGCGTGAGGGTGGGCAGCACGATGTGGCGCAGCACCCGCCCGCGGCCCGCCCCGTCGATCCGCGCGGACTCGACGAGTTCGGGCGGCACGTCCTGGAGCGCGGCCAGATAGACGACGACGCAGAAGCCGATGCCGCTCCACAGGGAGATGAGCACCAGCAGGTAGAGCGCCTGGTCCGGGTCGGCCAGAAAGCCCTGGGGTGAGATGCCGAGCTGGTGCAGCAGGGAGTTGGCGACCCCGAACTCCGGGTCGAGGATGAACGAGAACAGCACGCCCTGAGCCGTCGCCGACACCACGAACGGAATGAAGACCAGGGTCCGGTAGAGGCCGATGAACCGGATGCGCCGGTTGAGCGCCAGGGCGAGCGCAAGCCCGCCGAGCAGACTGAGCGGCACGTACAGGGCCGCGTACAGCAGTGTGTTGCCCACCGCCGTACGGAAGTTGGGGTCCTGGACGAGCGCCCGGTAGTTGTCGAGGCCCACCCAGCGGCCGGGCGTGACCAGGTCGTCGGCCCGGAACGACAGGAGCAGCGACCAGACGACCGGCACGATGCTCAGGCCGAGGATCACGACGACCGCCGGGCTGATGAACCCCCAGGCGGTGGCCGTCTCGCGGCGGGCACGGCGGCGGGCCGCACGCCGGGCGGCGGCCGGGATCACGGCGGCGCCCGGCGCGAGCGTGATGGCACGGGGCAGAGTGGACATGACGGCCTCCCTCAGCTGGAAGGAACGGGGGAACGCGGCGGACGCCGAGGTCACCGGGGGATCAGCAGGGCCGCGTCGGCCTTGTCGGCGCAGCGGCGCAGCGCCTGGGCGGGGGAGTCCTCACCGAGCAGCACGGAGACGATCGCCTCGCCCACCGCCTGGGAGATCTGCGGATACGCCGCGTGGACCGGCCGTACCCGGGCGGAGTCCAGCGCGCGCGTGAACACGTCGAGCCCCGTGGTCCGCTTCGAGTGCCGGAGCCATTCCGGGCGCCGGGCGGTGGCCTGGGTGAGCGGAAGGCTGCCGGCCGAGATGTCCCAGCGCGCGTCACGCGCCGGCTGGGCCATCCAGCGGACGAACTCGACGGCCGCGCGGGAACGGGCCCGCCCGTTGTCGAACACGGTCCAGGTGTCGGGCCCGGAGATGGTGACCGGCCGGCCGCTGTACGTCGGCAGCGCTACGACGTCGTAGTCGAGCTTCGCGCCGACGATGTCCGGGAGCTGCCAGGGTCCGGTCGCGACCATGCCCATCCGGCCGCCGAGGAAGACCTGGTACATCTGCTCACCACCGGGCTTCGGGTCGACGTACACGCTCCGGTCGTGGCTCAGCCGGGCCAGGGTCTCCAGCGCCCGGACGCCCTGGTCGGCGAAGCCGATGCCCTTGCCGTCGGCGGAGACGACGTCCCCGCCCAGGTCCCAGATCATCGGCCACAGCCGCCAGACCGTGTCCTCGTCGCCCGTGCCGGGCCAGCCGGTGCCGAAGACGCCTCGTCCTGCGTCGGTCAACTTCCGTGCCGTTTTGGCGAATTCGTCCCAGGACCAGCCGGCCCGCGGGTAGGGCAGTCCGGCCTCTCGGAACAACTTCCTGTTGTAGACGACGGCCAGTGAGTCGAGCACCGCCGGCGCGGCCCGCACCCTGCCGTTGACGGTGAGCGCCTCCCGCACCGGAGCCCAGAAGGCGCTCCACGGCGGGGACCCCTTGTGCAGCGCGGACGTCAGATCGACGACGCGCGGGCTGCGCGCGACGCTGGCCAGGTCCGAGCCGAAGACATAGGCGATGTCGGGATACGAGCCCGAGGCGAGCGCGGCCGTCACCTTATGGAGCATCGCGTCGGCCACCACCCCGCCGCCCGTACTGTCGACGCGGATGCGGGAATGCGTCCGGTTGAACTCGGCGACCAGCGCCTCCACGGCCTTCTTGCCGGTGTCGTTCTGGCCGTGCCACAGCTCGACGGTCACCTTGCCGTCGGCGCCGACGCCGTCCGACGCGCCACCCGCGCAGGCGGCGAGCAGCGGGACGGCGGCCGCGCCGGCGAGCAGGCCGCGCCGCGGGATCGAGTACGTCATCACGCCCCCGTCAGCGGGTCCTGCGGACGTAGTCCGCACTGCCCGGCGTGGACACCAGAACATCCCGGCGCACGATGCTCAGCCGATCGCCGAAGCCCGAACGCGCCTTGCGCAGCCCGCTGTCGGTGTACTCGACGACGAGCACCCGGTCGTGGAACGCCTTCGCGTACGCCCCGCACTCGCCGTACTCGGCGCACTCCTCCGCGACCGCGAAGTCGAGCCCGGTCCGCGCCCTGAGCCCGGCCAGTTCCACCGTGTTCTTCTGCGCGATCGCCAGGTGCCGGGCGTGCGCGTGGGTGGAGAGGAGGGTGACGAACGCGGTGGCGTCGTCGGCGGTCAGCAGATGCCGGGAGCGGGTGTAGCTGTCGTAGTTGTCCGGCTCGACCGCGTCGAAGCCCTTGGCGGCGCAGCCGTCGATCCACCCGTTGACGCGCGCGGCGACCCGCTTGCGCTTCGCCGCCGTACCGATGTCCAGCAGCGCCTCTCCCCAGTCGCGGTCCACGACGACCTTGCCGTGCGCGTCACGCAGCAGCAGATCGGCCGGCCAGCTCTTCCGCTCGCCTGGCTGGACCTGGAACGCGTTGACGTAACAGACGTTGTAGAGGCCGGGTGCCGGCGACGCCGTACGGTCACGGCTGACGATGCGGACGCCGGCCGGCGGGGTGTAGGCGCCGCCGATCTGGTAGTCGAAGCCGGCGTGGAGCGGCGGGAGCCGGACGCCGGTGCGCGTCGGTTGCGGCGAGGGGGTCTTCTCGGCCGGGCTGTGCTCGGGGGTCCTGGTGCTCTCCGGGGCCTCGTCGGTCGGTCCGGTCGGTCCGGTCGGTCCGGTCGGTCCGGTCGGTCCGGTCTCCGGGGTCTTCCGGGCCTTCCCGGCCTCGCCCGTGCCTCCGGATCCGCATCCGGCGAGGGTCACCAGGGCGACCAGGGCGGCGGCGACGGTCCGGAGTAGTCCCACGCGGGCAACACGCTTGACGGGCATGTCCGCTCCATCAATCGCGAGTACGACCCCGCCTCGGACGCGTCCGCGATCCTGGCGACTGTGGCCGGGCTTGGACCGAGTCCGCTACCGGCTGGGCGCACCTCTGCGTGCCGGGTCGCGCCACGGCACGCCAGGATCAAAGCGTGCGAACTCGCCCGCGTCAAGGGCTGGCCGACCGACGCGGAGCCGGCCACGCGGCGCGATCACCACCCCGGGGACGGGCCTGACGCCGGCACCGGATTCTCTTGGAGAACCGGAGAAAGATCGCGAACGTAATCCGGCGATTCACCTCCCGTGACCGGGCGGGGAAAGCGCTGTCAGGTACCTCTTGTGCTGGTCTGCGTCAGGGGTCGCGAGAAACCATGAGGCTTTCGACTCCGCCTTACTGACCGTTTGTCAACTCAAGGGGCCGCAGCGGGGCGCAAAAAGTTCCGGGATCCCTTGTTCCGGTTCGGTGACCTGTGCAAAGGTGTGGCTTGCTTGTCGGCGTGCGGACAATTTCGTTTCCCCCTGCACGCGTATGACTTTCTGTGAACCTCCCGTCGCGGAATCCCTGGTACGGACTCATTTCCGCGCGGGCTTTGGGAGGAAAGAGAACGTGAGTGCACCACCCCCGCCGAATTCCTCCGCACTCGGCCATTCGCTCGAACTGACCGACCAGCAGCTGGCCGCCGAGCTGAGGAAGTACTCCGGAAAAGGGCCCACGAACCACCCTGTCGGGGAACTGCTCGCCCGGCACTGGGAAGCCGCCTTCTCCTATGCGCTGCTGTGCACGGACGGGGCTCACCCTGCCGGAATGCTCACCACGGCCGCGTTCACCAGGCTCTTCGAGGAAGCCCTGACCGGGAGCGGTCCGACGGCGGCATGGCGGCCCGAAGTGCTGGTCGCCGTACGGCGCATCGCCGGGGAGTGGGCCGCGGACCAGCGACGGGAGATGCTGCACCCCGTTCTGCGTTCCGCCTCCGGGGAAGGCGACGGCGACGGTGTGGCGGCCCGGCTGCTGCCTTCGGAGACCCGCCGGCTGGTCTCCCGCTCGTTCCAGCGGCTCGGCGCCCCCGCCCGCTGTCTCCTGTGGCACGTGGACGTCGAGGCAGAGCAACTCGACGAGCCCGCCGCGCTGTTGGGGCTGAACCCCGACGACGCCGCCGTGAAGCTGGAGCGGGCGCGGGAGTTCCTGCGTTCGGGTTGCCTGGACGTCCACCGCGAACTGGCGCCCGATCAGGAGTGCCGCCGCTACAGCCGGTTGCTCGACGTCTCCCTCCGTCGTGATGACAACGTTTTCGATCCCGATCTCCATGATCACCTGGCGGGGTGCCGCCACTGCCGGCACGCCGCCGAGCAGTTGAACCACCGGGACGGGCGGACGGCCGCGCTGCTGGCCGAGGCGGTACTCGGTTGGAGTGCGTGGGAATACCTGGACTCCAGACCGGGGCGCGGGGCGCCGGACGTGGCGGCGGCGCCGGAGGCGGGAGGCGAGCGGACGGGCAGCACGGCGGCCGCCATGAGGGGCGGTGAGCCCTTCGCCCCCGCCGCGACCGATCCTTTCGCTCCTGCCGTGACCGATTCTTTCGCTCCTGCCGTGACCGATCCCTTCGCCCGGGCCGCGACCGCAGTGTTTTCCCCTGCCGTGACCGATCCCTTCGCCCGCGCCGGCACCGAAGCGTTCGCCTCCGCCGGGACTGAAGCGTTCGCCTCCGCCGGGGCCGCAGCGTTTGCCCCCACCGTGGTTGAGAGTGGTGCCACGGAAGCCCTCGCGGCGGTCGCAGCGGGTAGGGGCGGCGGCTCGCGCGCACTGCGCAACCCCCGCAGGCGCACCGGCATCCTGGGCACCGCTCGGACCGGGGGCGGCCCGGAGACCTCTTCCACCGCACCGCGCGGAGAGGTTCCCGGGGACACCGACGCGCTCCGGCCGGCACCTCCCGCGGATGCGCCGCGCGCCGGCTCCCGCTCGGCGGCGCGCCGGGCGCAGCGCCGCTTGCGGGACCGGCGTCACCATCTGGCCCTCGCCGTGCTGACCGTGAGCGCCTCCGTCTTCGTTCCGCTGGCGCTGTGGGCCGCTCCTTGGTCGTCCGGCGACGGGGACGGGGTCGCGGGCGCGGCCGGCGAGGGCGGGACGGGCAAGCGCGCGGAGCCCGACGCGTCGCCCACCTGGGTCGGCGCCGCCGAGGGCGACCCGAACGGCACCCTCCGCGGGCGGCTGCGCAATGCCGATTCCGGACTGTGCATCGGCCTGGACGGGAAGAAGCCGGTCACCGGCGCCGAGGCCGTCCTGGTGCCGTGCTCGGCGTCGGCGGACCAGCAATGGGCGTACGAGACCGACGGACGGCTGCGCAGCGCGGCCGCTCCCGACCTGTGCCTCGACTCCCACCTCGGGTATTCGGTGCTGCTCGGCGCCTGCACGGGGGAGTCGCAGCCCGGCGCGAAGAACGTGCGCTACGACTTCACGCTGCAGGGCACGTTCGTGCCGCGGTGGAACCAGGAGCTCGCACTGACCCCCGTCTCGTCGGACAGGGATGCGGCGCTGGTCCTCAAGGCCCGCGCGGACGACTCGGACGTGCAGCGCTGGCTGACCGACGCCTCGACGGACGAGTTGCAGATGGAGTCGGTGAACTGGCAGGTCATCAGCGAGTCGAGGGCACCGGCACTCCGGACCTCGCAGCCCACCCGGACGCCCTCGCCCACCGCCACCAGCCCCGAGACGACGAGGGAGCCGCAGCCGACGGCCACTCCGTCGACCCCGGCGCCCGGCTATCCGAGCTGGGACGCGTGCGACTACGTCGACTGCTCGGGCGACGGACGCGGCGGCTCGGGTTCGCACGGCGGAGGCGGCCGGCACTGAGCCGAGCCGTACTGAGCGGGCGAAATCGCCGGCACTGATCCGTACTAGGCAGGTGGCGGCGGAGGCGGCAGCGTCGTGACGTCCGGCGCCGATTCGGGCCAGACCAGGAGCACCGGACAGGGCGCGTGGTCGACGACGAAACGTCCCGCGGGGCCGAGACTGCGCGGGCCGAGACGGGCACGGTCGCCGTCGCGCGCCAGCACGAGCAGATCGGCACCGTCCGCCGCGGCGACCACCTCGCGCTCGGCGCGACCGGTGCGCTCCAGCCGCGTGCAGGGACCGCCCAGTCGCTCGGCCGCCGCGTCGAGAAGCTGCGCGGCCGACTCCGTACCGAGGCCTTCGAGGCGGTTGCCGGGATCGCGTTCCGGGTGCCCGCGCCCCAGCAGCCCGGCGAAGGCGCCGTGTGCCAGGCCCGGCACGCCGGGTTCGCTGACGTGCAGCAGAACCACCTCGCCCGCCCGGGGCGCATGGCCGCGTACGGCATCCACGCACGCCGGCCAGGTCCCCTCCACCAGCCAGGCGATCACCCGCATGCCCCTCAGCCTCCGATGACGCGCAGTGCCAGCCACAGTGCCGCCACGGCCGGGATCAGCGCGGCCGGCACGGCGATCAGGCCGAGCCGGGTGAACTCCTTGAGATCGACGCCGTGGTCGTGCTCGTGCACGATACGCCGCCACAGCAGCGTCGCCAGGGATCCCGCATAGGTGAGATTGGGCCCGATGTTGACGCCGAGCAGGACGGCCAGCACCGCTCCGGGGCCGGATGTCGCGGTCAGCGGCAGCAGGACGAGGACCGCGGGCAGATTGTTGATCAGGTTCGCCAGGACGGCCGCGAGTGCGGCGATGCCGAGGAGCGCGAGCAGCCCCGTGCCGTCCGGGAGCAGCCGGCCGAGGGCGTCCGACAGCCCGTTGTCGACGACGGCCCGCACGACGATGCCCAGCGCGAGCACGAAGGCGAGGAAGGCGGGAGCGGTGGCTCGCAGCACCGCGAGCGGGGTGGTGCGCCGGCGGACCAGCGCGCGGGCGGCCAGCACGGTCGCCCCGGCCAGCGCGGACCAGGCCGGGTCGATGCCTAGCGCGGAGGCGACCACGAACCCGGCCAGCGTGCAGCCGACGGTGACCAGCGCGAACAAGGGGACTTCGGGGGGTGCGCCGGTGGCCGGCGCGGGGGCCGCGGCGTTCAGGTCGCGGGCGAAGAACCGCCGGAAGACCAGGTACTCGGCGCCGATGGCGACCAGCCAGGGCAGCGCCATCAGGGCCGCGAAGCGCGTGAAACTCAGACCGCTGGTGGCGAACGCGAGGAGGTTGGTGAGGTTCGAGACCGGCAGCAGCAGCGACGCCGTGTTCGAGAGATGCGTGCACGCGTACACGTGGGGCTTGGGGCGGACGCCCATCCGGGAGGCGGTGGCGAACACGACGGGGGTGAGCAGCACGATGGTGGCGTCCAGGCTGAGCACCGCCGTGATCGCCGAGGCGAGGGCGAAGACGGCGGTCAGCAGCCGTCCCGGCCGGCCTGCCGCCCAACGGGCCATCCACGCCCCGCACGCCTGGAAGAGCCCCTCGTCGTCGCAGTACCGCGCCAGCACCAGCACGGCGGCCAGGAATCCGACGACCGGCCCCAGATGTGCGCTCTCCGCACCGACGTGGTCCCAGGAGATCGCCCCGGTCGCGATCGCGATGCCCGCCGCCGGGACCGCCACGACCGCCTCGGGCCAGTCGAAGGGGCGGATCACCGCACAGACCAGCACCGCCACGAGCAGGATGACGGAGAGGGCCTCGGCGAGCGGGGTGTTCAGGGTTCGGTCCTCCGGACGCGGTTCGCGGTGACCCCTCATGAAAGCAGCCCGCACCTCACCGACCGCTGCGGACCCCGCCGTACGACAGGGCGAAGCCGGGAGCGATGACGACCAGGACGTCCCGTCGCATCGGTCGGTCACTCCCCGAGCAGTGAGATCTCCGCCCAGATGGTCTTGCCCTCGGCCGTGTGCCGGCTGCCCCAGCGCTGGGTGAGCTGGGCGACCAGCAGCAGACCGCGGCCGCCCTCGTCGAAGGTCTTGGCCCGCCGCAGATGCGGAGCGGTGTGGCTGCTGTCCGAGACCTCGCAGATGAGGGTGGTGTCGTCGTGGATGAGACGCAGCCGGATCGGGTGCTCGCCGTACCGGATGGCGTTGGTGACGAGTTCGCTGACCACCAGCTCGGTCGTGAACCCGGCCTCGCTCAGGCCCCAGGCATCCAGTTGCTCGACGGCGCGCTTGCGCAGGGGAGCGACGCGGGACGGGTCGGCGGGGACGTCCCAGACCACCACCTGGGAAGAGGGCAGTTCGTAGGTGCGGGCGAGGAGCAGGGCCACGTCGTCCGAGACGCCACCCGGCGGCAGGAGGGTCTGGAGGATCTCGTGGCAGGTCTCGTCCAGCGAGCCCGAATAGCGCTCCAGCACCTGGCAGAGCAACCGGTGGCTGGCGTCCAGGTCCCGCTCGCGGC
Source organism: Streptomyces sp. NPDC058371 (assembly GCF_042723265.1). Classification (NCBI taxonomy): domain Bacteria; kingdom Bacillati; phylum Actinomycetota; class Actinomycetes; order Kitasatosporales; family Streptomycetaceae; genus Streptomyces; species Streptomyces sp. NPDC058371. The sequence continues at coordinate 972,387 of NZ_JBHXJC010000001.1, forward strand.
TCTCGACCAGGCCGTCCGTGTAGAGGGTGAGCACGCTGCCCTCGGGCAGGTCGAGTTCGGCGGACTCGAAGGGCATCCCACCGAGGCCCAGCGGCGGTCCCGCGGGCACGGCGATGTGCCGGGGCGGGCCGCCCGGCGGGAGCAGGACCGGCGGTGGGTGACCGGCCCGGGCGACCGTGCAGCGGCGGGACACCGGGTCGTACACGGCATACAGACAGGTGGCGCCGACCTCGCCGGTGGTGCCGTCGCTCCCGGCCTCCGCCGACAGCCGTACGACGAGGTCGTCGAGGTGCGTCAGCAGCTCCTCCGGCGCCAGGTCGATGTCGGCGAGGGTCCGCACCGCCGTGCGCAGCCGCCCCATGGTCGCGGAGGCCTGGATCCCATGGCCGACGACGTCGCCGACGACCATGGCGACCCGCATACCGGAGAGCGGGATGACGTCGAACCAGTCGCCGCCCACCCCGGCGCGGGCCGCGGGCAGATAGCGCGAGGCCGCCTGCACGGCGGCGGTCCGGGGCAGCGACCGGGGCAGCAGGCTGCGCTGCAGGGCCAGTGCCGTCTCGCGCTCGCGGGAGAACCGGCGGGCGTTGTCGATGCACACGCCGGCCCGCGCCGTCACCTCCTCGGCCAGCAGGACGTCGTCGGGCGTGAACGGGTCGGGCCGCCGGGACCGGCTGAGGACGGCGACGCCCAGGGTCGCTCCCCGGGCCTGGATGGGCACCGACATCGAGGCGTGGATGCCGTACTCCGCGACCCGTTCGCCGCGCAGCCTGTCCCACGAAAGCCATTCCTCGAGGGTGGCGGTCTCGTCCGGGACCACGATGGTCCGTCCCGCCAGCAGGGAGTCCGCCTGCGGTGAGGAGGCGGGATAGACGTCCACGTGACCGGGTTTGACCACCGCTTCCGGGGAGCCGGGGTGGACCGACTGATGGGCGACGCGGCGGAGCGTGACAGGAGCGGTGATCGGCCCCGGGGCGGGATCGCCCGAACTGTCCGCCGGTTCCAGCAGGTCGACGCTGACGAAGTCGGCGAACGCGGGGACACAGACGTCCGCCAGCTCCTGGGCCGTCCGCGTCACGTCGAGCGTGCTGCCGATGCGCACGCTCGCCTCGTTGACCAGTTGCAGCCGTTCCCGCGCCCGGTACTGGTCGGTGAAGTCGTGCGCGGTGACGCACACCCCGCGCACCCGGCCCGCGGCGTCGGTCAGCGGGGCGACGCGCGCCAGCCAGGCGTGCGCGTGCTGCTCACCGCCGGTGCGCAGATACGTCTCCACATCGCGCCGGACGCCCGACGTGAACACGTCGTACAGCTGCTGCTCCAGCTCCACGCTCTCGGGTTTGCCGCCGATCTCGGACATCCGCAGACCGCGGACGCGCTCCTCGGGGAGCCCGATCACCTCGGTCATCAGCTCGTTCACCGCGCGCAGCCGCAGCCGCTCGTCGAAGACGGCCGTCGGGCAGGGGGACTGGATCAGGGCCGCCGACGTGAGGAAGTCGTCCTCGGGGCGGCGGGCCCCGCCCGCCGGCGGGCTGAGCACCAGCCAGTCACGGCGGCCGTCGCGATCCGGGCGGCCGCGGTGGGCAAGCAGCGGCACGGACAGGGTGCGCCCGTCGCGGTGGAGCAGACCGAGGGTGCCGCTCCAGCGGTCCTCGCCCGGTGCGGGCGGGGTGAGCACGGTCCCGGGGGCCAGCAGCCCGGCGGCGGGCCGGCCCTCCACGTCCGCCGGTGCGTGGCCCAGCAGCAGGCGAGCGCCCTCGTCCCACTGGCGCAGGATGCCGTGCTCATCGATGACAGCCCGTGCCGTGGCGTCCTCGTCGGGAACCACCGGGCCCATCGTCGCCACTCCCTTGCGCACACTCACAGTGAACAGGCGCGTCACTCGTGTTCCAGCCTAGTCCGTGGCGCGGTTCCGCACCCGGAGGACGGCTCACCGGACGGGCGGCGGCCGCCCGGTGAGTTCACCGGCGCCCCCTGGATCAGGCCGATGTGAGGCGTGGGGCGGAGGGGATTGGCGGGACCCCCGGCGGCCGCAGGCCTCTTCCCATCAGAACCTGCCGGTCCACGATCAGTTGTGATCATTTACGAGCTCTGCCTTACGGCGCTGCCCGCCACCGGCCTCACGGCCCCGCCTGGTCGGGAGCGGCCGGCACCCGGGCGTCGCCGACGGCGTGGCGTGCGCCCGGCGAACCGAGGTCCCCGCCGGTCAGGGGCAGCCGTCGCTGGTGCTCGGTGAGCGTGTGCAGCTCGGCCGGACCGAGCGGGGTGTGCACCTCGACGTACTCACCGTGCGGCAGTCGCCTGATGACGCCGGTCGCCCTGCCGTGCGCCACCAGCTCACGGTCCCGGTGCTGGAGCCCGAGGCAGATCCGCCGGGTGACGACGAAGACGGCGGCGGGCACCACGAGGAGGCCGATCCGCACCGTCCAGGTGACGACGTCGAGCGACAGATGGAAGCGCGTGGCCACGATGTCGTTGCCGCCGCCCAGCAGCAGGATCAGGTACACGCTGAGCCATGCCGTCCCCAGGGAGGTGCGGACCGGCCGGTTGCGCGGGCGGTCGAGCAGGTGGTGTTCGCCCTGGTCGCGCGTGACCCAGGACTCGACGAACGGATAGACGCCGATGAGGACGAGGAGCAGCGGGAAGACGACGATGGGGACGAGCACACCCAGGACGAGTGTGTGGCCCCACAGATCGATCTCCCAGCCGGGCATGACGCGGACCAGACCCTCCGCGAAGCCGAGATACCAGTCGGGCTGGGCGCCCGTGGAGACCTGGTCGGGGCGGTAAGGGCCGTACACCCAGACCGGGTTGACGGTCGCGACCGCCGCCACGAGCGCGAGCACGCCGAACACCAGGAAGAAGAAACCGCCCGCCTTCGCCAGATAGACCGGCATGAACGGCGTGCCCACGACGTTGCGTTCGGTCTTTCCGGGCCCCGCGAACTGCGTGTGCTTGTGGTACACGACCAGGATCAGATGGGCGACGACGAGGGCCGCCATGATCCCCGGAATCAGCAGCACGTGGAGCGAGTAGAAGCGGGCCACGATGTCGTGCCCGGGAAACTCCCCGCCGAACAGGAACATCGCCAGATACGTTCCGACGACCGGCACCGACAGCAGCGCCCCGTGCACGAAGCGCAGACCGGTCCCGGACAGCAGATCGTCCGGCAGCGAGTAGCCGAAGAGCCCCTCGAACATGCCGAGCAGCAGCAGCGCCCAGCCGAACAGCCAGTTCACCTCCCGGGGCCGGCGGAACGAGCCCGTGAAGAAGTGCCGCATCATGTGCGTCAGCATCGCGGCGAGGAAGATCAGTGCCGCCCAGTGGTGGATCTGGCGGATCAGCAGCCCGCCGCGCACCTCGAAGCTGATGTCCAGTGTCGAGGCGTACGCGTCGGACATGCGGACGCCGTTCAGCGGGACGTAACTGCCGTGATAGACCACCTCGTTCATCGACGGACGGAAGAACAGCGTCAGATAGACGCCCGTCAGGATCAGTACGACGAAGCTGTAGAGGCAGATCTCGCCCAGCAGGAAGGACCAGTGGTCCGGGAAGACCTTGCGGAGGTACCGCCGGCCGAGGCTGTGCAGGCCGACGCGTCCGTCGAACCAGTCGGCCACGCGCCGGCCGGAGGACCCCTCCTCGGGCGGGCGCCCGGCACCCTGCCGCGCGGCGGCCGGTCGTCGCTCGGCGGCTGTCATGCGCCCGCTCCCTCCGCCGGCCCGCCCTCGGCTCCGCACTCCTCGTCACGGCGTACGTGCGTGAGCTTCTCGGGGTTCGTGACGATGTAGACGTCGGAGACCCGATCGCCCTCCGGTGTGAGGTCCATGACCATGACCGCGTACGGCGACGCGCCCTCGAACACCACCGCGGAGTCGTCCCCGTTGACCCTCCGGTAGCGGATGTCGAGGTGTGCTCCGCGGCGCGTGGCGTAACCGGCGAGCATCCGGGCGGCCTTGTCCCGGCCGTGCACCGGCCGCAGTCCCGCGGTGGCGCCCGCGTCCGTCCACACCGTGACGTCCGGCGCGAGGATCTCCATCAGGGCGGCGATGTCACCGCCGAGCGCCGCCGCCACGAAACGCTCGGTCGCTGCTTGCCGGACGCGTGGATGCGCGCGGTAGAGCGGACGGCGGGCGTGGACGTGGGCCCGCGCCCGGTGCGCGAGCTGGCGTACGGCCGACGGGCTGCGGTCGATGACGTCCGCGATCTCGGTGTGGGCATAGCCGAACACCTCGTTCAGCACGAACACCGCCCGCTCCAGCGGGGTCAGCGACTCCAGGACGACGAGCATCGCCAGCGACACCGACTCGGCGCGCAGCGTGCGGTCCGCCGAGTCGTCGGAGACGGGCTCGTCGAGCAGGGGTTCCGGCAGCCACGGCCCCACATACGTCTCGCGGCGCCGGGTGACGGCGGCGCGCCGGGCCAGCGCGTGGTTGACGGCGATGCGTACGAGATAGGCGCGCGGGTTGCCGATCTCCTCCAGCGGCGACCGGGTCGCCCGGCCCGTCCACGACAACCAGGTGTCCTGCAACACGTCGTCGGTGTCCGCGACGCTGCCCAGCATGTTGTAGACGATCGCGAACAGCAGCTCGCGGTGGCCGACGAACACCTGCGTCGCGCCCTCGGTCCCGGTCGCGGGGCTTTCGGACATGCCTTGCCTCCCTTGGTGCGCTCACCCATGCGAGGGCCGGGAGGGCCCGGAACGTGACATCCCGCGGCGGAAAGTGACGTACGTCTCATGCGGTGATCCGGGCGTCACACCGGCCGTGGCGGCCGCCCTCTTGAACGCGAGTCCGACGCAAGGAGACAGACATCGTGTTCAGAAAATGGCACGGCAACCCCTGGGCGATCCTCCTCACCCTGTCGCTGGGGTTCTTCATGACGCTCCTCGACCTGACGATCGTGAACATCGCGATCCCCGACATGGGCCAGGACCTGGATGCCTCCCTCGACGAGATCCTGTGGATCGTCAACGCCTACACCCTCGCCCTGGCCGTCCTGCTGATCACGGCCGGCCGGCTCGGCGATCTGCGCGGCAAACGCACGCTGTTCATCGCGGGCGTCACGCTGTTCACCCTGGCCAGCCTGGCCTGCGGCCTCGCACAGGACCCGGTCCAGCTGATCGCGTTCCGCGCGGTCCAGGGACTCGGCGCGGCGCTGCTCATGCCGCAGACCCTGTCGATCATCGCCGAGGTGTTCCCGGCCGACCGCCGAGGCGTCGCGATGGGGGTCTGGGGCGCGGTCGCCGGCATCTCCGGAGCCCTCGGCCCGATCATCGGCGGCGCGCTGATCACCCACCTCGACTGGCGGTGGATCTTCTTCGTCAATCTGCCGCTCGGGGTGATCGTGCTCGGCCTCGCCGTGGCGCTCATCCCCGGCTCGCGGCGCACGGTCCGCCACCGCTTCGACACCTTCGGCGTGCTGCTCGCCTCAAGTGCGCTGTTCTGCCTGGCGTTCGCCCTGACGGAGGGCGAGCGATACGACTGGAACGGCTGGATCCTGGCCCTGTTCGGCGCGGCGGCGCTGCTGTTCGCGGTCTTCCTGGGCCACGAGCGCGGCCGGCAGAACCACGACCCGCTCGTCCCGTTCTCCCTCTTCAAGGACCGCAACTTCACCCTCGTCAACTTCGTCGGCGTCACGGTGTCGTTCGGCGTCATCGGGATGTTCCTGCCACTGACCGTCTATCTGCAGTCGGTGCTCGGCTTCAGCGCGCTCAAGTCGGGACTGGTGCTGCTGCCCCTCGCGCTCGGCTCGTTCGTGATGGCAGGACCCGCCGGCATCCTCGCGGACCGGATCGGCGGCAAGTACATCCTGATGACCGGGCTGCTCGCCTGGACGGCGGCCCTGGTGTGGATCGCGGCCGCGGCCGACGTCGGCGCGAGCTGGACCGCCGTGGCCCTCCCGCTCTTCCTCGCGGGCCTGGGGGCCGGCTGCACCTTCGCGCCCATGGCCACGGAGGTCATGCGCAACGTGCCGGCCAGGCTCTCCGGAGCGGCGTCCGGGGTCAACAACGCGCTGCGGCAGGTCGGTTCGGTGCTCGCGGGCGCCGTCGTCGGGGCCGTACTCCAGGCCCGGCTCGCCTCCTCGCTCACCGAGCAGGCCCAGCAGCGCGCCGGGCAGCTGCCCGCCCCCTATCGCGACGGCTTCGTCGCCGCCTTCGCCCGGGCCGAGCCCGACGTGAACGGCGGGCAGGCGAGCGGTGTCCCGAGCGGCGTGCCCCGCAATGTCGCCGACCGGATGCGGGAGCTCGGCGGCCAGGTCTTCGGCCACGGCTTCGTGGACGCGATGGGCCCCGCCGTCCTGGTGTCGGCCGCGGTGCTGCTGACCGGCGCGCTCGCCTGTCTCGCCGTACGCCGGCAGCGCGGCCCGTCCGCGAACCCGCACGCCCTTCCCGTGTACGAACCCGAACTGGAGGAAGCCACTTCATGACCATCGACCTCACCGTCATGTACGCCGCCCACGACGCCTTCCGGCGAGACCTGGAACGGCTGGCCGAGGCGGCCGCGCGGGGAACAGCCGACACGCCCCCGGTCCACGCCGGCTGGGACAACTTCAGGCGGCAGCTGCACATCCACCACACGGCCGAGGACAGCGACCTCTGGCCGCGAGTGGAACGCGCCGTCGCGGACCGGCCGCAAGACGTCGCCCTGCTCGCCGAGATGGAGGCGGAACACGCCCGTCTCGACCCGCTGCTCACCGCTGTCGACCAGGCGCTGCACCAGGGTTCGGCCGACATCGCCGCACTCGTCCACGCGCTGGCCGCGGCCCTCGGCGACCACCTGGAGCACGAGGAGAAGAGCGCTCTGCCACTCATCCAGGAGGTGCTGACGCCGGCGGACTGGGGCGCTTTCACGGGGCGTATGCGTGAGACCCAGGGGCTGCGCGGGGCCGCCGTCTTCGTGCCGTGGATCGTCGACGGCATCCCGCCCGCCGATCGGGCCTCATTCCTCGGTGCGCTGCCGCCGCCGGTCCGCGTACTGAACCGGCTCTTCTGGGAGGCGGGGTATCGCAGGAGGGGGCTGTGGCGGGCCTGACGGGCCGCTTCGTCACCGTCCATGGGCCCCTCGGGCCACCCCGCCCTCGGGGCCGCCGACCGAGGGCGGGAGGATCAGGGTCGGCGGCCGGTTTCGCGCGGGAGAGCCGCCGTCCTGCGCGGGGCCTCCGAGAAGGGCCGCTTCCAGTGGACTACCAAGTTCCGTGCGCGGGGAGCGTGCGCGGGGCGCCGGAGCGTGCGCGCGGTTCACACGGGGCGCATGAAATGTCGAAAACCGGTGCGAGCGAAGCAAGTTGCGATCCGGCCCGACTCTCTTTCCATGATGCGTATGTTGCTCAAGTGCCTTGTTGGCCGTCGGCGTGTTGTGCGAGGGTGAACTTCCTTGCGCAGGGGCAATGGCCGGGTCTGAATCTCCGTTCGGTATTCCAGGCCGTCGGTGGGCTCGAAAGGCCCTCGGCGGACGGCCGTCGCGCGGTCTTCGTCTCCGGCCGCTTTCCCGGCGCTCGTCGATAAAGGTACGCACCAACGAGGGTCCTTTTGGCACAACAGAAGCTACTGAGTGCCACCTTGTGCCCTGGAAGGAAACCGCTCTGTGCACACCCCCCACCCCCCACGTCCGTCTTATCCGCCTCGCTCCGCGGCGGCTCCCGGTGAATCGGACGAGAGCCTGGCCGCCCAGCTGAGAGGCCGGCCGGAGGGCGAGGCGACCCGGTCCGTCGCACTGCTGATGGCGCGCCACTGGCAGCCGGCGTACGACTACTCGGTCATCTGCCTCGCCTCTTCGGCCGCCGCCGCCTCGATGGCCACCGCCGCCTCCTTCCACCAGGTCCTGGAGGGTCTGACGAGCGGCGGGGCGGGCGCCGCCCTGCGGCCCCGGCTGCTCGTGACCGTGCGGGACACCGTCAGGGCATGGGCCGGCGACGACGGGACAGCCGGCGCTCTGCCGGATGTGCGGAAGCCCGCCGGGGGACGTGGGATGCGTGCGGCGAAGTCGATGACGGCCGAAAACCGCAAGCTCTCCGAACGCGCATTCCTCGGCCTCCCGGCACTTGCCCAGTGCCTGCTGTGGCACACCGAGGTCGAAGCCGAACACATATCCGTACCAGCTGGTCTGTCGGGCATGGATACCGACACCGCGTCGGTCACTCTTGAGCAGGCACATGAACAATTCCGAGCAGGATGTGTACGCGCGCATCACGAACTCGCACCGAGTCAGGAATGCCGCTACTACAACCGGTTGCTGGACGTTCCGATTCGCCGCGGCGGTGCCTTGCTGCCCGATGTCCAACAGCATCTGCTCGAGTGTCGCTACTGCCGTTTCGCGGCTGAACAACTGAGCCATTTCGAGGGCGGGTTGGGCACCCTTCTTGCCGAAGCGGTGCTCGGATGGGGTGCCCGGCGTTATCTGGAATCGCGCCCCGGACGCGCCCAGCAGGGGGCGCGCGCCCGCGGGGCCGCCCACGGCGCGGCCCGGACCTCCGCAGCCGGCGCCGGACGCGAGGGCGCCGGCGGGGGAGGGGGCCACACGGAAACCGGCGAGGGAGACGGCCGTACGGCGACCGGCGAGGGAAGCGGCGGGCGCCACCGCCTCCTGTCCCATCTCCCCACCCAGGGCCGCCGGAGCCGGCACGGACAGAACAACCACGCCAAGGTGCTCATCACCGGAGCCGGCCTCGCCTCGGCCGCCGTGCTCGCGACCGTGCTCACCACCAGCCTCTGGTCGGACGACGACGGTCCCGCCGGCCCCGCCGCCTCCACCAGCGCGACCGGCAGCCGTACGGCGGCCTCGCCGGCCCCGGGGGTCTCCAACCCGCCCGGCGCGACCTCGCCGCCCGGCTCGGCCGGGGACTCCACGGCCCCCCAGCAGACGCGGCTGCGCAATGTCGCCGCCGACCTCTGCCTCGACATAAGGGGTGCCGAGCCCAAGTCGGGAGCCGGGGCCAAACTGGCGGTGTGCTCGTCCGCCTGGACCCAGCAGTGGTCGTACGAGGAGGACGGCCTGCTGCGCAGCGTCGCCGATCCCGGACTGTGCCTGGACTCCCACGCCGACGCGTCCGGCATCGCCGTCCTTGGCCACTGCGTCTCCGCGAGCGCCAAGCGCGCGGACGACGTGCGCTACGACCTCACCGTGCGGGGCGAGTTGCTGCCCCGCTGGAAGGAGGAGCTCGCCGTCGCGCCGGCCTCCAAGGACCCGAACGCGGACGTCGTCTCCAAGAACCGCAGCGGCTCCGACGACCAGCGCTGGGCGACCGACGCCCCGTCGGCGGCCCCCGATTCGCTGTCCATCGCGGGTACGGCCACGCCGTCGACGCAGCCCGCCAGCGATCCGCCGCCCACCGCCGGCGCGCCCGAGGAACCGGACGAGGAGCGGACGGCCCCGTCGCGACCGGATCCGGAGCCCGCTCCGTCGGGGACCCACAACGAGCCCCGTGCCGTGACCGTCGACCACGACACGAAGCCCGCGCCCGCCCTGCCGCTGCCCCTGCCCGCCCCCCTGTCGGACGTGCTGACGGGCATCGGCCTCTAAGGACTGTCCGGCACCAGGCGTCACAGTGACGTGCCGACGCCGGACCGCCGCGCACCGTGCGGGCCCCTGAGAAACCGGGCCCGCACGGTGCGCCGTGTCACGACACCACGTCCCGCGGCGGCTTGCCCTCGACGAAGTCCGCGACGTTCTGGACGGCGGCCAGTGCGATGCGCACCAGGGTTTCGCGCGTGACGCCCGCGACGTGCGGCGACAGCACCACGTTCGGGGCCCTGAGCAGTCGCAGCGCCGCGGTGGGCGGTTCGGGGTCGAAGACGTCGATACCGGCACCGGCCAGGCCCCCGGCCTCCAGCGCGTCCGCCAGGGCGTCCTGGTCGATCAGGGCGCCGCGCGCGGTGTTGACGACGAACGCGGTGGGCTTGAGGAGCGCGAGCCGCCGCGCGTCGAGCAGATGCCGGGTGGCGTCGGTGAGCGGCGCGTGCAGGGTGACGTAGTCGGACGTGCGCAGGAGTTCGTCGAGTTCGACGTGGCGGGCGCCGCCGAGTTGGGCCTCGGCCTCCGCGCTCAGGGGTTTCGGGCCCGCGTACACGATGGCCATGTCGAAGGCGACCGCGCGCCGGGCGACCTCCTCGCCGATGTGGCCGAGCCCGACGATGCCGAGCGTCTTGCCGGACAGCTCGGTGATGGACTGCTGGAGTCGCGGCAGCGCCCAGTCCGCTTTGGTCAGCGCGGTGTGGGCCGGCACCAGTTGCTTGGCCAGCGCGAGCATCAGGGCGAAGGTCTGCTCGGCCACGTTCTGCTTCTCGGCGCCGCTGGAGCCGATGTTGCAGACCGGGACACTCCGGGCGCGCGCCGCCTCCAGATCGACGTAGTCGAAGCCGTGACTCGCGCACTGGACCAGCTCCAGGCCGGGCGCGGCGGCGAGGTGTTCGGCGGTGACTGGGCTCAGCCCGGTGATGATGACGTGCGCCTCGCGCAGGGCGACCGGATCCTCGTCGGCCGCCTCGACGACGGTCACGCGGGCCTGCCCGGGGAAGAGGGTGGCGAGCCCGGCGCCCGCCGTACGGCCGCCGACGTGCGGCGACACGACGGCGAGGACGTTCTTCTCGGTGTGCTCGGCGGAGCTCGGCGCGGTGGTCATGCGGTTTCCTCGATCAGGTCGTCGGGGCTGAGCGTGCCGGGGCGGGCGTGTCCGGACAGCGCGAGGGTGAGGTCGAACTCGGCGAGCAGACAACGGATCACGTGCTCGACGCCGGCCTGTCCGTCGAGGCCGAGCCCGTACGCGTACGGGCGTCCGACGAGGACCGTCTTCGCACCGAGGGCCAGGGCCTTGAAGATGTCGTCGCCGGTGCGGATGCCGCTGTCGAACAGGACGGTCAGCCGGTCGCCGGCCGCCTCGGCCACGCGGGGCAGCGCGTCCGCCGCGGCGACGGAACCCGCCACCTGACGGCCGCCGTGGTTGGAGACGACGACACCGTCCATCCCGGCGCCGGCGGCGCGGCGGGCGTCGTCCGGATGCAGGATCCCCTTGAGGACGATCGGCCCCTCCCAGTTCTCCCGCAGGAACTCCAGGTCGGGCCAGGTCTTGCCCGGATCCGCGAACATGCTCACGAAGTGCATCACCGCCGCGTTCGGGTCCTCGTGCACCGGCTTGGCCAGACCCGCCTGGAACGCCGGGTCGGTGAAGTAGTTGGCGGTGCCCACGCCGTGCAGGAAGGGCAGAAACGCCTGGTCGAGGTCGCGTGGCCGCCAGGCGAGGAGCGGGGTGTCCAGGGTGACGAGCAGGGTGCTGAAGCCGGCCGCCTTCGCCCGGTTCAGGAAGCTCCGGGTGACCTCCCGGTCCTTCGCCCAGTACAACTGGAACCAGCGCTCCGCGTCGCCCATCACCTCCGCGACCTGCTCCAGCGGGGTGCTGGAGGCCGACGACAGGATGTACGGCACGCCCTGCGCCGCGGCGGCCCGCGCGGCGGCGGACTCGGCGTCCGGATGCATGATCGACAGCACACCCACCGGCGCGAGCGCCAGCGGCGCGGGCAGGGACCGGCCCAACACCTCGACGGACAGATCCCGTTCGTGCACGTCGCGCAGCATGCGGGGCACGATCCTGCGCCGCTCCAGCGCCGCGCGATTGGCGCGTGCGGTGCTGCCGTTGCCCGCGCTGCCCGCCACATAGCCGACCGGACCCGGCCCGAGCCGCTGCTCGGTGAGCTCCTCCAGCCGCGTCAGATCGGTGGGCAGCCGTGGTACGGCGCCCGTCATGCCGTTCAGATAGATCTCGTACTGGAAATCGGCCCAGTGCCTCGTCATCCGTACGTCCCGCCTCTCGTCCCTGAGATCGCGCTGTACACCGTTGATCCTGGCGAGTGTGACAAGGCCAGTCCACTGTGGTGCGCACATCGCGCAGCTGGGACTATCACTCTGTGACAAGCAAGTCCGTCAGGAAGCCCTCGGACGCCAGGGAGCGCGTCCGGCAGGAGATGGCCGCCGACCCGGGCATCGTGGAGGCGGTCGTCGCGGCGGTGCACGAGCAGGTGCCCGTCTACGCCGCCCTCGACGACCGCAGACTGCCCGAGGTACGGGCCATCGCAGCCTGGGGACTGGACCGGCTGCTGCACCTGTGGGCCACCGACGGCGCTCTCGAACCCTCGGACCTCCGGCGGTTCCGGGGCATCGCGGCGGCTCGCGCGGCGGACGGCCGTCCCGTACAGGCGGTGCTGCGCGCCTACCGGGTGGCGGCGACCGTCCTCACGGACGAGATCGCGGCCCGCGCGCCGCGACTGGCCGCCGCGGACGCCTTCGCGCTGGCACGGATGCTGCTGAGCACGCTCGACACCCTCTCCGAGGAGATGGCCGCGGCCTACGCCACCACCAGCGAGGATCTCGCCGGGGACCGTGACCGGGCGCTGCGGCTGCTGCTCGACGACCTGATCGCGGGACGGCACGCCTCGGTCGGCGCGCTCACCGACCGCGCCGCCCGGCTGGGCGTCCAACTCCCCGATCCCTACTGCCTGTTGATCGCAGAGCCGGTCACCCCGGACGGTGTCGACATGTCGCACGACGCGGCGGCCGGACTGCTCGACGCGCTGACCGCCCCGGGCGGCGACACCACCTCGCTGGCGACGGTACGGGGCTCACGCGCCGTTCTGCTGCTGCCGGCCGCCGCCGCGGCGGGCGCCGGTTCCGTGCTGGGCGGGCAGTCGTGGCGGGGCTGCGCCATCTCGGACGAGAGCCTCGACCGGGTCGCCGTCGCCCACCGCCTCGCCGCCGACGCCCTCGACACGGCGCCCGCGCACGCCCACCGCCCCGGCCGGCTGCTCACCGACGCCGACGCCCACGTCCTCGCGCTGCTGGCCGGACACCCCGCCGCCGCCCCCGACCACATCGGCCGGCTCGTCCTCGGCCCGCTGGCCGGCCCCGGCCAACGCCACCTGCTCGAAGCCCTCACCGCCTACATCGACACCGGCTCCGCGAACGCCGCCGCACGCGAGCTGCACCTGCACCCGCAGTCCCTGCGCTACCGCCTGCGCCGCATCCACGACCTGACGGGCCGCGACCCCCGGGACCCCTGGCAGCGCCTCACGCTGGACATCGCCCGCACGATCCGGACCTGACAGCTGCCCCGAAGAAGCCGTCGCGGTCAGGGACAACCCATCCGCCGGCGCACGCGGGCGGTGGCGCGGACCGGTGCGCCGTCCGCGTCGGGCAGGCGGAGTGGGAAGAGGAACACCTCGACCGCGTGCCCGGCCTCCTGGGCCGCGACGACGCGGTCGAGGCCGGTCAGATTCTCGGCGATCACGCCACCCGCGCCGCACAGGACGCGGTGGGCGGGCAGACCTGCGCCGCCGGTGAGGTCCACGCTCAACGCGTCGATGCCGACGGTGCGGACGCCCGCGTTGACGATCGCCTCGGCCGCGTCCGTGGTGAGCCAGGGATGCGCCTGGTACCGGTCGGTGCCCCAGTGCGCCGACCACCCGGTCGCCACCAGGAGGATCGCGCCCGGCAGCAGACGCAGCCGCCCCAGGGCCGGCAGGAGCAGCTCAGGTGTGACAGCGGCCCGGTCCGCCATCCCCCGGACGTCGGCCACGACCGCCGGGCCCGCGAAACGCTCCAGCGGCAGGTCGTCCAGCGTGGGCCACGCCTCGTCGACGTGGTACGGCGCGTCGACGTGCGTCCCCGACTGCGAACCCATGTGCAGCCGCAGCACGTTGACACCGTCGTCGGCGGCGCGCAGGGCCCTGGACACCTCGACCGGCGGGTCACCGGGATAGACGGGCATCCCGGTGGCCACGGGCACGGACAGGTCGAGCCAGGCCTCCATCGGCTTCCCTCAGATCCCCTCGGCGGCGAGCGCGGCCGGTGTTCCCTCGGCCGGGGCGCCGGGGCCGATGATCGGAGACACCGGGACATCGACGGTCCGAGCCAGGCGCGCACCCTCCGGGCCGTACGCCGCCCGGGGTTCGGGGAACAGTCGCAGCAGGGCAAGGAAGAGGATCGCGGCGACCGCCAGGGAGAGCGGCAGGCCGATGTCGATGCCGTTGGCCAGGTCGCCGAGCGGACCGACGAACTGCCCCGGGATGTTGGTGAACAGCACGCCGACCACGGCGGCCACCCACCATGCCGTCATGCCCCGCCAGTTCCAGCCGTGCGTGAACCAGTAACGGCCGCCGCGCTGACGGCGGTTGAAGACCTGGAGCGCGTCCGGGTCGTACCAGCCGCGCCGGGTGAAGAAGCCCAGGATCATCACGACCATCCAGGGTGTCGTGCAGGTGATGATCATGGTGGCGAAGGTCGAGATGCTCTGCACCAGGTCGAAGCCGAAGCGCCCGACGAAGATGAACGCGATCGACAGCACCCCGACCAGCATCGTCGCCTGGACCCGCGACAGCCGCGGGAACACCGACGAGAAGTCGAGCCCGGTCCCGTACAGCGACGTCGTGCCCGTCGACATGCCGCCGATCAGCGCCAGCAGACACACCGGCAGGAAGAACCAGCTCGGCGAGATGGCCAGCAGCCCGCCCACGAAGTCCGGGGCCGCCGGGTCGACGTACTTCGGTGCCTTCGTCGCGATGATGCTCGCGGTCCCCAGGCCGAAGACGAACGGCAGCAGCGTCGCGATCTGCGACAGGAACGCGGCACCCACGACCTTGCGGCGCGGCGCGTCCGCCGGGATGTAGCGCGACCAGTCGCCGAGGAACGCCCCGAAGGACACCGGGTTCGACAGCACGATCTGCGCCGAGCCGATGAAGGACGGCCAGAACAGCGCCTGCGTCGCGGAGTCGGCCGAGGCGGTGAAGACGCCCGCGTACGAGGGGTCGAAGTCACCGGCGAAGGCGACCGCGCCGAGCAGGAACAGCACGGTCGCCGAGGTCACCGCGATCTTGTTGACGAACAGCATGAACCGGAAGCCGTACACGCAGACCGCGAGCACCAGACCGCCGAACAGCGCGTACGCGACGACGTACGACAGCGTGCTGCGCTCCAGGCCGAACAGCCGGTGCGCGCCGCCGACCAGGGCGTCGCCGGAACTCCACACGGAGATGGAGAAGAACGCGACGGCCGTCAGCAGCGACAGGAACGAGCCCACGACCCGGCCGTGCACGCCCAGGTGCGCGGAGGAGGCGACCGCGTTGTTCGTGCCGTTGACCGGCCCGAAGACCGCCATCGGACACAGGATCAGCGCTCCGACGACCACGCCGAGGAGCGTCGCCGCGAGTCCCTGCCAGAAAGAGAGGCCGAAAAGGATGGGGAAGGCCCCGAGGACACAGGTGGAGAAGGTGTTGGCGCCGCCGAAGGCGACCCGGAACAGGTCGAACGGCGACGCGCTGCGGTCCGCGTCGGGGATCCGCTCGACACCGTAGGTCTCGACCTCGGTGAGCGACGGCGGCGGTGCGGCGGGGGAGTTCTCGGACAAAGGTGCTCCAGCGAGGTACCTGTACGCGATGGGCGGCCGAGCGCGTGGTGGCGCGGTGTGTGGGGACGGTGCTGCGCTGCCACCGGAGTGCGTGGCAGGTGCGTCCGCCGTCCCGAGGGGTCTGCCGAAGCTACGGCTCCGCGCGGGCCCCGCACCAGGTGACGGATCATCCATCTTTCTCCTTACGGATGGACCAATGCTCCATGCGCACGGCGAGCTCGGTGCTGGGCGTGCGCCAGGCCGGCCTGCTGTCCTCGCGGTAGGGCACCGGATGCCCATGGAGGAGGACCCTGCGGGCCGTGTTCCGCGGTACCGCCGCCCGGGGCAACAGGCGGGCGCCCGGCCCCGGTTCGCACCGGTCGGGGTGGTGGACGGGTCCGCCGTCCCGGGACTGCGGCGGAATCAAGAAACGTATC
The DNA here is from genome assembly GCF_042723265.1 of Streptomyces sp. NPDC058371. Classification (NCBI taxonomy): domain Bacteria; kingdom Bacillati; phylum Actinomycetota; class Actinomycetes; order Kitasatosporales; family Streptomycetaceae; genus Streptomyces; species Streptomyces sp. NPDC058371. The sequence goes on from NZ_JBHXJC010000001.1 coordinate 988,190, forward strand.
CTGGTGACGTTCGCCCGGCCGGACCTCTCGCGGACGTCTCAGCTCGTCCCGGCCTGTGATGAAAGTTGGTCGTCGCCCCACGTGAGCAGTCGTCCTCGGCACCGTCAGAGCACACGGCCGACGATGCGCGATGTCGCGGAACGGGCCGGAGTCGCCCTCGTCACCGTGTCGCGCGTGGTCAACGGCCTCGGCGCGGTCCGTGAGGAGACGGCCGCGCGTGTGCACGCGGCGATCAGCGAGATCGGGTACCAGCGCAACGAGATCGCGCGTTCGCTGCGGCCCGGGCAGAACTCGATGACCCTCGGCCTGCTGCTCGGTGACCTGACCAATCCCTTCTACGCGTCGCTGGCCAAGGCGGCCGTCGAAGTGGCGAGCCAGGCCGGCTACGCCGTCCTCCTCAGCACCGCCGACGAGGACCCCGCCGTGGAACGACGGGCCGTGGGCGAGCTCATCGGCCGGCGGGTCGCCGGTCTCATCATCGTGCCCGACCAGGGGGACCACGCTTTTCTGCAGCAGGTCAACGGCCACGACGAGGTACCGGTCGTCTTCGTGGACCGGCCCGCCACCGGAGCCGAGGCCGATGTCGTCCTCGTCGACAACGAAGGCGGGGGACGCACGGCGACCCAGCACCTGATCGACCACGGCCACCGCCGGATCGCGATCATCGTCGCCCCGTCCTACTACACCACCGGGCGTCGGCTGCGCGGCTACCGCAAAGCGCTGCGGCAGAGCGGCATCGACGCCGACGAGACCCTCGTGGTCACGCTGCGACGCGGGACCACGGAGGAGGCCTCGGCCGCCACCCACGCCCTGCTCACGTCACCGCACCCGCCCACGGCGGTCTTCTCGACCACCAGCTTCCTCACCGAGGGCGTCCTGCGGACGAGCCTGCGGCTCGGCGCCCGTGTCGCGGTGGTGGGGTTCGACGACTTCAAGCTGGCCGACCTGCTTCCCACCCCGGTCACGGTGGTGACCTCGGACACCGAGGAGCTCGGCCGCCGCGCCGCCCGGCTGCTGATCGACCGCATCAACGGCGACGACGCTCCCTTCCAACGGACGGTGCTGCCCTCGCGGTTGGTGGCCCGTGGCACAGGGGAGATCGGGCCCCGATAGCCGGAGGGGGCAGACCTTCGGGGAGCGTGCGCCACCGCGGGCATCGGTGGCCCGCAACAGCCGTACCGGGGGCGGTAGTTCCCGCTGGGTAAACGCCAACGACCTTTCAAGTACGGACCATTGACGACTCCGCCTGCCGGTGGGACCTTCGCGATGGATACGTTTCCATAGCTCCCGACACCGGGTCTGTGTGCCACGGCGACGTCGACAGGCCCCACCTCCCCCACCTCCATGGAGTCGGCATGAACTCACCCGCACGACGACGCCGGAAGTTCGGAACGGGTCTGATCGCGGCGCTGGCCCTCCTGATCCCGGCCACCGGTGGAGTGGCGACCGCCGCCGCCGAGGCGACCGTCTGCAACAAGTACTGCGACGCCCGCGACCCCGCCCTGTCCCCGCAGGACCGGCAACCGGTCACCGCCACCCTCTACTCCCGCACCGTGGCCCTGCACTTCGACGACACCGACGCGATGGGCTGGGCCTCGATCGGCAACGGCAGCCCGGGCGACGAGGTCTGGCTCGACCGCTCCTTCGACGGCGGCCGTACGTGGAGCTCGGGCAGCAGACTCGGCGGCACCACCGTCCCCTCGGGACAAGCGGGTTGGCGCACCCTGATGTACAACGTCGACAACTGGAACGGCAACGGCGTCGGTGCGCTGCGTGCCTGCGGGAAGGCGGGGGACCGGACCGAGATCGCCTGCACGGCGTGGGCCCGTACGACCTGGAACGCCTACAGCCCCCCGACCGCGGCGGCCACCGCGCTCATGCAGTTCTACAACAACTCCACCGGCCTGTTCGACACCACCGGCTGGTGGAACTCGGCCAACGCCCTGACCGCCCTGGTCGACAACATCCGGGTCACCGGAATGCCCAGTTACAAGTACGCCATCGCCAACACCTACGACCGTCAACTGACCGCCCAGGGAGGCCAGTTCAGGAACGACTACATCGACGACACGGGATGGTGGGGGCTGGCCTGGGTCGCGGCGTACGACCTGACCGGTGACGGCCGCTATCTGAACACCGCCCGCGCCGACGCCGACCACATGGCGCGGTACTGGGACTCGACCTGCGGCGGCGGAGTCTGGTGGAGCACCGCGAAGACGTACAAGAACGCGATCGCCAACTCCCTTTACCTGGAGCTCAATGCCGCGCTGCACAACCGCATCGCCGGCGACACGCTGTACCTCGGCCGGGCCAACACGGAGTGGGCGTGGTTCAAGGGCACCGGCATGATCAACAGCTCGCACCTCGTCAACGACGGCATCAACCTGTCGACCTGCGCCAACAACGGATCCACCGCATGGTCGTACAACCAGGGCGTCCTGCTGGGCGGACTGGCCGAGCTGTACCGCGCCACAGGTGACTCGACGCTCCTCACCACGGGCCGTCAGATCGGCACCGCCTCGACCACCTCCACCGCGCTGAACTCCGGCGGAATCCTTCGGGAGCCGTGCGAGACGAGCGGCTGCGGGGCCGACGGACCCTCCTTCAAGGGCGCGTACGTCCGCGGGCTGAGCGCCTTCAACGCCCAGCTCGCCGACCGCCCCTACGCCTCGTACCTCGCACGGCAGGCGGCCGCCGCGTACGCGGGCGACCGCAACGCGCTCGACGCGTACGGGCTGCACTGGGCAGGGCCGATCGACTCGACCGACGCCGCTCGCCAGCAGAGCGCGCTCGACCTGATGAACGCGGCGCCCTGAGGGCGGGGCAAGCGGGCAGCGGGGTGGTCGGGCCGCACCGCAGTCCGCCGGGTCGGCATCGGTCGGCTGTAGCATGAAACGGAAAAATTCCGCCGCTTTGGGAGTCAAGCGATCGACATGGCGTCCAGCCCCGGCACCAATCGGCCCCCGCTGCGGCGGGACGCCGAGGCCAACCGCCGTCGCATCCTCGTCGCGGCCCGTGAGGTGTTCCGCGAGCGCGGCGTCGAGGCGAGCCTCAGTGACATCGCCGCCCACGCCGGGCTGGGCCTGGGCACCGTCTACCGGCGCTTCTCCAGCAAGGCGGAGCTGGTCGACGCGCTCTTCGACGACATGGTCGGCACCCTCGCCGACGTGGCGGAGGAAGGGCTCGCCGACCCGGACGCCTGGCGCGGACTGGTCACCAGCCTGGAGAAGGCCTGCGAGATCCAGGCCTTCGACCGGGGCCTGCGTGAGGTGATGATGGGGGCCGGGGACAGCCCGCAGCGGCAGGCCCTGGTCCTCGCGCGGATCACTCCGGTCATGCACGCACTGATCACGCGGGCGCAGGAGCAGGGGGCGCTGCGCGCCGACATCTCGCCCGTGGACATCCCGATGATCCAGCTGATGGTCGCCGCGGTCACCGACCGGACCGGGCAGCCCGACCTCTGGCGCCGGTATCTGCGGCTGCTGCTCGACGGTCTGCGGGCACAGCCCGGCGCGAGCGCCCCGCTGCCCGACATCGCCATCGGCGACTCCGAGTTCATGAACGCGATGGACGAGTCGAGCGCACGCGAGGTCCTTGAGCGACGCGCTCCGCACTGACGCGGTTCCGCTCTGCCTGTACGCCGACTCCGCGGCGGCTTCGTACCGACTCCGCTGCCTTCTCGTGGGGCCCGCGCCACTGCCCGGTGCCACCCGCGCGAACGTCTCCCCGCGGTCTCCACCGCTCCGAACGCGCGGCCCGCGCCACCGTCCCGTCCCGCCCGGGCCGCCTTCTCGCAAGGTCCGGGCCCCCGGTCACAACCAGGGAGCCGGGGCCGGACCCTCCCGAATCTGCGCCTCGGTCGACCCCTCTCACCGGCCGCTTCCCAGGTCAGGCACCTCGCCCGAACCGTTCTGGAACTAAGTGGGAATCGAATTCCCACTTAGTGCTACCGTGGCTCTCGAAAGTGGGAACAAGTTTTCCACTTATTGTGTCCGAGCGACTACTGGAGAGCCATGACCACGGGCGAAGACAAGATCGTGACCGGCACCCGGACCGGGAACGGAACGCGGGCCGGAAGCAGGAGGCGCAGGCGGGTCGGCATGGGCCTCGCCGCCTCCGTGGTGCTCGGGCTGGTCGTCACGGCCTGCTCCTCGGACAGCGGCAGCACCGCCTCCAGCGCGTCGTCGTCCTCCCCCTCGTCGTCGAAGCCGACGGATTGCCCGGCGGCCCAGGGGCCGGGCGGCGCGCCGGCCGGGCAGACGGGGTCCGGCGCTCCCGGCAAGCCGGCGGGCGGCCCGGCCATCACCATCGCGAAGACGGTCAAGGCGAGCGACACCAGCACCAGCACCGTCATAGACGGCGCCGGCGCCCAGATCGAGTGCGGAAAGACGCAGATCACCACGCACAGCGACGTCGTCTACTCCAGCCCGACGACCGGCGGCAAGAAGACGGATCTGAAGCTGGACCTCCAACTCCCCAAGGGTGACGGCAAGAAGCCCCTCATCGTCTACATGACCGGTGGCGGCTTCGCCATGGCGGACAAGACCGGCAACCTCAACCAGCGGACCTACGTCGCCGAGCAGGGGTACGCCGTCGCCGGCATCCAGTACCGGACCGCCACCACCGGGGCCACCTACGAGGACGCTGTCCAGGACGTGAAGTCCGCGATCCGTTATCTGCGGGCGCATGCCGACGAGTACGGCATCGACTCGGCGCACGTCGCCGTGTGGGGTCAGTCCGCCGGTGGCTATCTCGCCGCGATGACCGGCACCACCAACGGCGTCAAGCAGTTCGAGGCCGGCGACAACCTGGATCAGAGCAGCGATGTGCAGGCGGTCGTCGACGAGTTCGGACCGGGCGACCTGTCCAAGACGGCGTCCGACTTCGACGCCGCGACACAGAAGAGGTACGTGGAAGCCGGCAGCAGCACCGCGAAGTTCGTCTTCGGAGCCGACAGCAAGAAGAAGCTCACGGACGACCCCAGTGCCATCAAGGCCGCCGACCCGAGCACCTATGCCGACTCCTCGGACCCCGCCTTCGTGATCCTGCACGGCAGTGACGACCACCTCGTCTCGCCGAGTCAGACCCTGGCGCTGCACAACACCCTGCGCGACAAGGGGGCCGACAGCACCCGCTACGTCGTCAAGGGCGCGGACCACGGCGATCTCTCGTTCATGGGCGGCGACTCCAAGACCGGGCTCAAGTGGTCGTCCCAGGAGGTGATGGGCGACATCGTCACCTTCCTCGGCAAGCACCTCAACGGCTGACGGGCCCGCCCGCCCGGCCATTCCGGGGGCACCCCGAGCCCCCTCCATCCGGTCACTCGCACGCAGTGACCACCGGTCACCCGGAAATCGGGGGAGCGCAGCTCGCCGCTTTCCGGGTGAAGAGAACTTCACAGTGCGAACTCCCCATCGCTCGCCCTGTGTCACCGCCTTCCCGCCGCTCCGGCACTCCGCTCCCACGCAAGGGGTCGACGATGACTCTCTCCGACATCACGGACGCGCAGACCGCCCGTCCCCGGCACACCTTCCGCTCCGTCTTCCCGGTCCTGGCCCTGTGCTGGCTGGCGGTGTTCTTCGACGGAATGGACGTCAACATCTACGGCGCCGTCATGCCGCACATGCTCGAGGACAGCGGCCTCGGCCTGACCACCTCGATCGCCGGCACCATCGGCAGCTGGACGACGTTCGGCATGCTCATCGGCGCGCTCACCGCCGGCAACATCACCGACTGGCTCGGCCGGCGACCGATCCTCGCCTGCAGTGTGGCGCTGTTCTCCCTCGGCTCCGCGCTGTGTGCCGTGGCCGGCAGCGCCACCGTGTTCAGCGCCGGGCGGTTCATCGCCGGACTCGGCCTCGGCGGACTGATGCCGCTGTGCCTGGCCATGGTGATGGAGTTCGCCCCGCCCCGCCGGGCCGCCCTCACCACCGGGCTGCTGATGACCTCGTACCACGCCGGCGGCATGGCGGCGACGGCCCTCGGACTGACCGTCGCCCCCTCCTTCGGCTGGCGCTGGGTGTTCTGGGCCGGCGTGCTGCCGGCCGTGATCACCGTCCCGCTGCTGCTGAAGCTGATGCCCGAGTCGCCCGGCGTCCTGCTCTCCCGGGGCGACCGGAAAGGTGCCGACCGGGTCGCCGACCGCTACGGGCTGCCCCGGCCCACGCCGGTCGCGAGCCCGGCCGCCGGAGCCCGCGGCCGGCTGGACGCCGTACGCGCGCTGTTCCGTCCCGAATCCCGGTGGGCCACCCCGCTGTTGTGGGTGGCGTCGTTCTGCGGGCTGCTCCTCGTCTACGGAGTCAGCACCTGGCTGCCCACGATGATGAAGGCGTCCGGCTACGGGATGACGTCCTCCGTCAGCTTCCTGCTGGTCATCAACGGGGGCGGAATCGTCGGCATGCTGATCGCCGGCCGGACCGCCGACCGCTTCGGTCCGGTACGGGTCTCGGCGATCTGGTTCACGCTGACCGGCCGGGGCGCTGCTGCTGAAGTCGCACATGCCGCTCGGTCTGACCTACGCCGTCGTGGCGATCACCGGCGTCTGGCTGTTCAGCGCGCAGGTGATGGTGTACGCCACCTCCAACGCCCTGTACCGGGACAGTGAACGCGCCACCGGCCTCGGCTGGGTCACCGGTGTGGGCCGCGCCGGCGCAGTCGTCGGCCCCTCGCTCGTCGGAACCCTCGCCTCGAACGGCAGCCAGAGCTGGGGCTTCGTCGCCTTCGCCCTGGCCGGGGTGACGGGCGCGGTCGCGATCGCGCTCGTACCCCTCGCCGGTCGCCTCGGCGGCGGTCTTCCCGCAGGCCGGCCGGTGAAGACCGCCGCCGCGACGGACGCCTGACGGGAACTAGGAGAACGACGTCAGGTTGAGGCGGATGCCGGTGGGGGCGGTGTCCTGGATGTACGAGGCGAACTCCGCCACGTCGTCGAAGGCGAAGCCGTACGCCTTGCCGTCGGCCGTGGCGGCGTGCACCGCCTTGGCGTAGTGGTTGGTGACCGCGGTCCGGTAGAAGGATGCCGGGTCTGTGGTGGGCTGGGCCGCGGTGCTCACCAGCGTCGTACGGTTGAAGGCCGCGCCCAGCACCGCTGCGACGGGGCCGGTCCTGCCGTCGTTGGGGGCGGCGAGGGCGCCGTCGCAGAAGAGCACATCGCGGGTGGACGGCCTGGCGAAGGACGCGGACGCCGGTCCCGTGAAGGACAGGGTGTCACCGCTGACCCTGCCGGTGAACGTGCCGGCGTTGGTGGTGATGGACAGATCCTTGCCGGCGTACGTGCTCCAGGCCTCGTCGATGTACGAGGCGAAGTAGTCCTTCGCGAACAACCCGGCGTCCAGGCCGTGTCCGGGCGCGACCACCCGCAGGTCGTCCACGACCAGCGGCGCGAACGCGTCGACACCCTTGACCGCGGCGAAGACCTTGTCGCGTCCGCCCGCCACGAGCGTGCCGGTGGTCTGGTCGGCGGACCCGGTGAGCCGGATCGACATCGGCACGCTGAACATGTCGACCATCGTCGTGTTGCAGAACATCCCGGACGAGTTGTAGGTGAACTCGGCGCAGTCGTGCAGCACGTCGTAGCTGGGGTCGGAGGAGACCCAGCCCGCCGGGTACTGGAGGGCCGCGTTCCCGGCGCCGTCCGTCACCGCCTTGAACTTCAGCTTGCTGCCCAGCGAGACGTACACACGGCCGGACATGTACGGAAGGGACAACGTTGTCTCGCCGCTGGAGGCCAACGGGATGGCGTAGTCGGTGAATCCGTCGGCGCCGTTGTCGGACAGGGCGACGGGCGCCAGGGTGCCGTCGGCGGTGACTCGTACCTGCCGTCCGTCCTGGTTGCCGACGATGTAGACGTGGACCGACGCATTGGCGTACTCGCCGGTGGAATTGGTGACGGTCAGTGGGAGCGCTCCCGCGGCGTCGGTGCCGGAGCTGTCGGAGACGCCCGCGCCCAGAGCGCGCGGCGCGATCAGGGCGAGGCCCGGCCCGGCCACGGCGGCGGCAGCGAGTGAGGCGAACATCCTTCTGCGGGTGATCATGTGGTTCCTGTTCCTGTGCGGAGAACGAATCTGGTGCGAGACGGCGTGCGGGCCTAGTTCCAGGCCGAGACGCGTACGTAGTCGACCGTCATGGTCTGCGGGAAGGACGTGGACGCGTCGGGGTCGCCGGGCCAGCTGCCACCGACAGCGAGGTTGAGGATCAGGAAGAACGGGTGGTCGAAGACCCACTTGTTGGAGCCGGCGTCGGCCGGTGTCCTGGTCTCGTACGTCGTGCCGTCCACCGACCACTTGATGGCGTCCGGCGACCACTCCACGGCGAAATCGTGGAAGTCGTCCGCGAAGGCCGTTCCGTTCGGCAGGGTGTAGCCGGCGCCCAGGCCGCCGGAACCGGAGTAGCCGGGGCCGTGGATCGTGCCGTGGACGGTGCCCGGCTCGCTGCCGATGTTCTCCATGACGTCGATCTCACCGCTGTTCGGCCAGCCGGCACTGCCGAGGTCGTTGCCCAGCATCCAGAACGCCGGCCACACCCCCTTGCCGCGGGGGATCTTGATACGGGCTTCGAAACGGCCGTACGCCTGAGTGAACGACTGGGCCGTGTTGAGCCGGGCGGAGGTGTACTTGCAGGCTCCGTACCAGCAGTTCAGGCCGGAGGAGGAGCCGGCGGCGCGGGCGGTGATCACCAGGTGACCGTTGCCGTCGAGGGCCGCGTTGTCAGTGCTGTTGGTGTAGTACTGCAGTTCGTTGTTGCCGTTGCCCGAACCGCCGGTCTCGCGCGTCCACTTGGCGCCGTTGGGGGCGCTGCCGGACGCGCCGTCGAACTCGTCGGACCAGGTCTGGGCGCCGACGGCCGCGTCGGCGCGGGGAGTTGCGGGGCCGGTCAGCGAGAAGCCGACCGCGATGGCGAGGGAGGCGGCCACCAGGGTGGCCAGGCCGCCGAAGGGCAGTGAACGTGAACGGTGTAGAGCCATGCCGAACCTCGATGTGGGGGGAAGATGGACACGGGTGGGGGGTGTGCCCAACGGGTCTGATGCTACGCAGAAGCATTGCTCTGGCCAATGGTGTGCGCGAGCGCGAATTCTGCCTCTGAACTGGCCCTTCTCCCTTGACCCGGATTCATAAGGTTCCCTTAGGGCCTGCTTAAGCAAAGTTGCCGTGGGAGCCTCAACAGGCGTCCGGTGCCTTCGAGTTACAGCGCGGACAGCCAGAACGCCTTGCCCTTCGAGGTGTTCTCGGACAGGTCGACCGGCAGGCCCTGGGTGCGCAGCCGCTCGCCCGTGAACGTCCCCCTGGGGGTGTGCGCCTGAGTGCCGTCGTCGTCGATCGTGATGTCCGTGACGGCGTACGACGTACGGTCCTTGAGCCAGCGCACCTTGGCGTCGACGACCGTCTGCGGGGTGCCGGCGGCGGTCGCGACGAGGAGAGCGGTGCTGCGTGAGGCGTCGGCCCACATCCACACGTACGGGCCCTTGCTGCTGTCCCATGTCGTCGTGTCCCAGCCCTGGCCCAAGTGGACCGGCAGGAAGGGGCCGTCGGTCAGCGCGGTGATCTCGGGCCGTCTGCGCCAGGCGTTGAAGACGCCCATCAGCCGCACCGCCGCCTCGGGCCACTTGGCCGGGTCGCCAGGGTCCTGGGGGAACTTGACGGCGCGGACGGCCAGGTACGCGTAGTAGTCCTCCATCCGGCCGCTCATCCTGCCGCCGTTCATGTAGGTCGCGGCCATCGGCAGATGTCCGAACGCGGTGAGCGCGGTGCGCAGCGACAGATCCTCGCCGGTGATGCCTCCGTTGGAGGTGTTCCAGCCGTTGTACGCGATGTGCAGCAGGCCGTTGTTGCGGTCACCCTGGGTGGGCGCGATGTCGAGTTCACTGGTGAGCTTGGGCAGGTACTGGGGGTTCTTCGTCACCAGGTCGTTGAGCATGTTCCGGGTGCGCAGGGCCTTGCGGTAGACGTTGTCACCGGCGTGCGAGTAGGCGGTCGTCCGCTCGTTCTGCCAGTACTCGGTGAGGTCGATCATGTGCTGGGTGACACCGTAGTCGTTGAGGAGCGTCTCGATCTGGCCGCGTTTGTATGCCAGTTGGGCCGGGTCGGCCAGGTCGCGGCCCTTGAGGTGACCGTCACCCGTCAGCGAGAACCAGAGGCCGAAGCCGAGTCCGTTGTCCTTCAGCGTCCTGGCCAGGGTGCCGAGGCTGGTGATGGCCTTCTTCATGGAGTCGCTGGGCTCGATGGAGTCGCGGGTGGTGTTCCAGTAGTCGTCGAGCATCACCATGTCGAGGCCGGCCCGCTTCGACTGCGGGATGACGGTGTCGTAGTAGTAGCCGGCGGGCAGTTCGCGGCCCGGGCCGCCGCGGTAGTCCCAGTCGTTCTGGTGGAACAGCGTGGTGGTGTGGTGGTACTTGAAGCGCTTGCGGAAGTGCAGCTCGTCGGCCATCTTGCCGTCGACGACGTCCCCCTTGAAGACGGTGAGGTTCACCGCGAGGTACTCGAACTCCTCACCGGGGAACAGTGTCAGCCGCAGCGACTCGGGGTGGGTGTCGACGGAGACGGTGTCCTGCCCGTACCAGGCGTTGATGCCGGCGAAGGGCGGCAGCATGTAGTCGGCCGGGTAGTTGCCGTTGCCGCGCTGCGTCTTCCAGTTGAGCTCGGGACTCAGACTCCAGCCGTCCCCGGTGTCGTACACGGTGAGCGCCTTCTTCGGCCAGGAGTTGCCGACGGGGCCGGTGCCCAGCGGTCCGCGGGTGCTGAACCACTTCATGTTCGGGACGTAGTGCAGGGTGTGCGGGAGGTCCGGCAGCCGCAGGTCGATCACGGTGGAGCGGGTGAGGGTGAGTTCGCGGGCCGGGTCCTCGTTGCGGACCAGGGTGAAGTAGCGCAGGCCCGCGTCACCGTCGTAGATCTCGAAGACCAGGGTGACGGTGAAGGGGCGGGGCGTGGCGCGGCGCAGGGGGATGCGGACGCGCTCACCGACCCGCCACGACCTCTCCTTCGTGCGCACCGTGACGAGTTCCGTGGACGTCGCTCCGAGACTCCAGCCTCCGTCGTCGGCGCGGACGGTGCCGGCGCCGTCGAGTTCATGGGCGAAGAGCAGCGACGGAGCGCTCAAGTAGCCGCGTCCGGCACGCTTGTTGAAGAGGCCGGTGAGGCGGACGGCACCGCCTGAAAAGGTGACAGTGGCGCGCAGCGAGTCGTTCTCGAAGGTCCAGCTTCTGGCTCCGCGTCGGATGGAGTCCGTGACGGCGGCTGCGGGGGCGGCACCGGCGGCCAGGAACGCGGCCGAGGCCGCGCCGAGAAAGAGACGGCGGCTCAGAGGGGACACGGGGGACATCACCCTTCGTCGGGGGGAGGAGGAGCGGGGCAGGGGCCCTCGGGCGTTCTGCGGAGTTCGACGGCCGTGACAGCGAAGGCCAGCGGACCGGGCAGCAGCGGGGCGAGCAGCGGCTGCATCCATACGAACGCGAGGCACAGCACGACGGCCGCCGTGACCCAGGCACACCCGGACGGATCGGCGGCGGAACGCGCGGCCGCCCGGTGCAGAGCCGGACGCCAGCTGCGTGCGACGTCGGGGTCCGCGGCGGTACGGAGGGCGACGACGAGCCCGCCGGCCGCCAGGACCGCCAGCGCCCCGGACATCGGGCGGGCCCCCGGCAGCCCTGCCCTCGTGAGCAGCAGGTCCAGGACGAGCAGCGCGGCGGCCGCGAGGACCGCCGCGCCCGCGAGGAGGGAGCGGACGAGCCCGTGCGCCCGCAGCTCGGCGACGTACTGGCCGAGTGTCGCCGGACGGTCCTCGCTGACCGCGCGTCGCAGGACCGTGCAGGCGGCGGCCAGGGCCACCGGTGCGGTGACCAGCGGGAGGGAGGCGACGGCCGCCGCCAGGCCGACGGCCAGCATGTCGGCGAAGAGAGTGAAGCGCGGTCCGAACAGTTCGCCCGGCTCACGGCTCTGGGGTACGAGAACGCGCACGGCTCAGCCCTTCAGCCCGGACGTCGCCATGCCCTGCACGAGATAGCGCTGGAAGGCGAGGAAGAACAGGACGATCGGCAGCAGGGAGATCACCGACATCGCGAACATCGGGCCGTACGCGGAGCTGCTGGACTGGTCGACGAAGTTGCGCAGGGCCAGGGTGATCGTGAACTTCTCCGGGTCGAAGAGGTAGATCAGCTGGGTGAAGAAGTCGTTCCAGCTCCAGATGAAGGTGAAGATCGCCGTGGTGATCAGCGCGGGCCTGGTCAGCGGGAGGACGACCGACCAGAAGATCCGGAAGGGGCCGCACCCGTCGATACGGGCGGCCTCCTCCAGTTCCCGTGGCAGTCCCCGCATGAGCTGCACGATCAGGAACACGAAGAACGCCTCCGTGGCCAGGAACTTGGGCAGGACCAGGGGCCAATAGGTGTCCACCATGCCGAGCTTGTTGAAGATGATGTACTGCGGGATCAGCACCGCGTGGTGTGGCAGCATCATCGTCGCGACCATGAATCCGAACATCACGCCCCGCATCCGGAAGCGCAGCCGGGCGAACGCGTAGGCCGCGAGCGAGCAGGACAGCACGTTCCCCACCACCGAACCCGCGCTGATCAGCAGGGAGTTGGTCAGCAGACGGGAGACGGTGACACCGCTGACCCCGTCGAGCGCCGTGGTGTAGTTCGACCACTCGAAGTGGCTCGGCAGCAGTTTGAGACTGGTGAGGACCTCGTCCGCCGGCTTGAGGGACGTGGCGAGCAGCCAGACCAGCGGGTAGAGCAGGACGAGGAGCACGAGCACCAGACCGAGGTGCTGCACCGTGCGGACGGTGCGGGAACGGGTGGGTGCGCCCCTGCCGGCAGACGTGACCGTGGTCATCTCAGGCCCCCTCATGGGCGTAGAAGACCCAGGCGCGCGAGGTCTTGAAGAGGACGAGGGTCACCGCGCCGATGGCGAGGAGCAGGACCCACGCCATGGCCGAGGCATAGCCCATGTGCGAGGCGGAGAAGCCGCGTTCGTAGAGGTAGAGCGTGTAGAACATGGTCGAGTCGGCGGGGCCGCCCTTGCCGCCGCTGATCGCGAACGCCGGGGTGAAGACCTGGAACGACTGGATGGTCTCCAGCACGAGGTTGAAGAAGAGGACCGGCGAGAGCATGGGCAGCGTCACGGACACGAAGCGCCGCCACCTCCCCGCGCCGTCGAGGGCGGCCGCCTCGTACAGGTCGGCCGGGATCTGCTGGAGCCCGGCCAGGAAGATGACCATCGGGGCACCGAACTGCCAGACGGACAGCAGCGCGACCACGAACACGGCCAGGTGCGGGTCGGCGACCCAGCCGCCGGTGTGGATGCCCACGGAGGACAGCACGTTGTCGACGGTGCCGCCGTCGTTGTACAGCGCCCGCCACACCAGCGCGATCGACATGCTCGCGCCGAGCAGGGAGGGGGCGTAGAAGGCCGACCGGTAGACGCCTTTGCCGCCGCGCAGGCCCTTGAGCAGGAGCGCGACGCCCAGCGCGAGCGCCAGCTTGAGCGGCACGGCGACCACGACGAACAGGAGCGTGGTGCCCACCGACCGCCAGTAACGCGGATCCGCGGTGAACATGTCGGTGTAGTTGCGCAGCCCGACCCACTTCGGGGCGTCGAAGAGGTTGTAGTCGGTGAACGACAGATACAGCGACACCGCCATGGGCGCGAGCGTCAGGAGCAGGACGCCGAGGATCCACGGGGACAGGAAGACATAGGCGGATGCCTGGCGGTCACCGCGCCGGCTGTGCGGCCTCGGCGCTGTCGCCGCGGTCGCCTTGCGGGGCGGGGCGGCGGTGGTCGTCATCGCAGCTCCCTCTTCGCCTCGGCCACGAACTCCTCGGCGGCTCCCCGTGGGCTCTGCATCCCGTAGATGACGCGCTGATAGGTGCGGGTGAAGGAGACCTGGAGGACGACGTCACCGCGGGGCGGGGCGGCGGGCGGGGCGTCCGTGCCGTAGGCGGCGATCCTGCGGCCGTAGTCGTACACCTCCTTCTCGGGTCCTTTGAGGTCCCGGCCGATGGACTGGGCGATCCGCCGGTTGGGCGGCGTCGACCGCGTGACGCCGAGGATCTCGGCCGCGGCGGGGTCGTTGAGCAGGAAGTCGATCAACTCGGCGGCCTCCTTGGGGTGATGGGTGCCCGCACCGACGCCGACGAGCATCGTCGGCTTGAAGTACTGGCCCGCCCTGCCGTCGGTCGTGGGCACGGGCGCGAAGTGGACGTTCTCGCCGAGCAGCGGTGGATAGCCGAGGAAGGGGCCGTCCCAGTTGAAGTCGGTGGCGGCCAGCCCCCGGCCCATCGGGGTGTCCTCGACCGCGCCGCTGATCTGGGCGGTGTCCTCCGCCCGGGAGGCGACGCCCTGACGGCGCAGCCCGTCGGTGAAGGTCCAGAACACGGTCAAGTCGGCAGCGGTGAAACCGAGTCGGTGCTGGGAGGCGTACAGCCGCTTGCCCTGTCCGCGCAGCCAGTTCTCGAAGGCGTCCTCGTTCACCCCGATGTCGGTGAGACCGGTGTACGCCCGGCCGCCCGGGCCCGACAGCCGCAGCGCGCTGATCCTCCTGCCCGCCTCCACCCAGTCGTCCCAGGTCCAGCCGGGCTCGGGCGCGGCGACCCCGGCTTTCCTGAACACCGAGGCGTCGTAGGCGAATCCGGTCGAACCCCGGCCCATCGGGAGGGCGTACTGGCGGCCTTCGTGGGCGCCGGTGCGCGTCAGGCCCTTGTCGAAGTCACCGGTCCGGATGGCGCCACCCTTGATCCAGGGGTCGAGGTCCAGGAGCGTGCCGCTGCCCGCGTACTGGGAGATCTGCCGGTAGTCGAGCTGCGCCACGTCCGGCAGATCGCCGCCCGCCGCCTGGGTGGCGAGCTTCTGCACGTACGCCTCGTAACCGGCGAAGGAGGTGCGGACGGTGACGCCCGGGTGCCCCTTCTCGAAGAGATCCACGGCCGCGTCGGTGCGCCCTGCGCGGTCCTCGTTGCCCCACCAGGCGAAGCTCAGCGTCACTTGGCCGCCGGTCTCCGCGGTGGCACCACTGTCTCCTGAGCAGCCGGCGAGACCCGCGAGGAGCAGGCCGAGTGCCGTGGCCAGAGCGCCCACTCTCCGGCGGGTGCGGGGTCGTGTCATGGCGATGTCTCCTGGAGTGCGAGTGCGGAGTTGACATCGTTGTCGGAAGGCAGGGGCGGGCGGAATTTCGCGGGCCGGGTGCGTGCTGCCGGCCTGGGGAGGGTGCGTGCCGGTCCGGGGAGGGTGAGTGCTCCCTGCCCGCAGAGGGTGCGTGCTGCCGGCCCGCGGAGGGCCGCGATGGCAACGTTCCCATCGGCGGCCGGAGCGTGCTGCGGGAAGATTCGTGGGATGCGCATCGTCGCGATCAACACTCCATCAGGCGTGCGGCTGACATGACGCGGGGCTGCGGCCCAGCGGGCCGAAAGGGCTGAACGGCGGGCGACAGCAAGCGCTTTCGCCACCGCGAAACCTAAGCGGCGTCCGACCGGCCGGTCAACAGTGCTGCACGGCCGCCTTCCTGCTCACCAATGGCGACTGCCCACGCGAGGGCCCGTGTGTCGCAAGAGGTGCCGGGGCCCTTGACGTGCGCCGGGGGCGGGCCGAACAATGACCGAGCTCTCTGACAACGTTGTCGAAAGAGGTCGTCGATGTCGCAGCACACTGCTGGGTTCCCCCACAGGTTGACGCGCCGCCGAGCCCTGCACCTGCTCGGCGTCCCAGCGGCTCTGACGGCCGTGCCGTGGGCGCTGAACCCGGCGCGCGCCGCGGCTGCGACACCACCCGCCGCCCCGGCGGCGGACCCCGTCCAGGACACGTACTACCGTGTCCTGCTCTCCCACACCCGCTGGTCCGAAGGGCAGTGGGACACGGCTCAGGGCCACTACACCGACAAGGACTTCGGCTTCGCCGTCGTGCTGGGCAACGCCGTACTGCTGACCCGGGGCACCTATGACGCCGAGCGCGCCGGAGTCGACAGGGACACGCTGCGCACCCGCACGCTCGCCACCCTCAAGCACTTCGCGGCGTCGAACCGGCTGGCCGGCGGCACCCAGTGGGGCCGCAAACTGTTCTTCGACACCACCTTCCAGTCGTACTTCGTCCTGGCGGCCCGGCTGCTCTGGGACGATCTCGACGAACCGACGCGCCGGAACGTCGACACCATCGCCCGCGAACAGGCCGCGTACACCGCGCAGTTGGGCACCGGCGACGATCCCGACTCCGGCGGCTGGACCCCGCACGGGGCCGACGGCGGCTTCGCGGGGGACACCAAGCTGGAGGAGATGGGCGTCTACGCCCAGTCGCTCGCACCCGGTCTGGCCTGGGCGAACGACGACCCGCGCTACGAGGCGTGGCGGACCGCATTCGGCCGCTGGAGCCGCAACGAGGCGGGTCTGCCGGCCGCCGACCTCGCCAACCCGGCCCGGGTGGACGGGGTCGCCGTCAGCGAGAACACCGCACAGAACCTGTACGACACGTTCATCGTGGAGAACCACGGCTCGTTCGGCCCGCACTATCAGGAGGAGCTCTGGCGCACCTCCGGCCGCAACGCTGCCCACTTCCTGGCCGCGGGCCGCGCGCTGCCCCAGGTGCTCACCGCACAGCCGAACGCCGGACCGCTGTGGCGCACCCTGCTCGGCGTGATGAGCGACGCGGGGGAGCCCCTGATGCCGATGGTCGCCGACCGTGAACACCTCTACGGCCGTGACGTCATCCCGCTCGCCTTCCTGGCGCAGGTGCTCGGCGACCGCGCCGCCGCCCGCTGCGAACTCGCCCTGGCCGAACGCCTGGAGGCGTATCAGCAGTACCCGCCGCAGTACCGGCTCGCGAAGTTCTCGGGTGAGCCCAAGTACGAGCCCGAGGCACGCGCCGAACTGGCCATCAGCTATCTGCTGCACGAGTGGCGGGCGCAGTCGGGCCACCCTGCCGTGCAACCCCTTTCGCAGCGGGCGCTCTTCGAGCAGGCCAGCGGCGTCACCGACTACGGCACTGGCCCGGGCCTGGTCTCCCACCAGTCGCCCGGCGCCTGGGCCGGCGTCGTCAGCAAGTCCGGCTTCGTCAAGTTCGCCTGGCAACCGGCCCATGACGACTGGCTGTTGGCGCTCAGCGGTACGACCCCGATGTTCCTGCCGAGCGCCGGCGCGAAGGTCGTCCGACGCTCCGTGGCCGTGTACTCGCGGCTGCGGGACGGCTTCGACGGCAGCGCGAGCCTGCTCTCGCTCGACAACGGGTTCGCCGGCTTCACCACCCTGCCCTCGGGCTCCGTCGTGTACGCGACCTCGGGGACGGCCCACGGTGAGGGCCACCTGGAGGTGCGCAATCTGAACATGCCCGGGATGCCGGGGCTGGACGGAACCCGTACCTACCGGTCCGCCGAGGGCACCACGGTGGTTCCGGCCGCGGCGGGCACCGCCACCCCCGGAGGGCCGCGCGTCGATGAACTCACCTTTCCCCGTGGCCAGTTCAGTCGGCTGCGCATGCTGGGCGTACGCCCCGACCCCTCGTACGGCTATTCGCTGTACGCGTTCGAGATACGCGACGGGGCTTCGGGTTCCGACCTGGCACGCGGCGCGGGCACGACGGCTTCGGCGTCCTCCTTCGATCCCGGCCGGGAAGCGGCACTCGCCGTCGACGGTGACGGCTCGACCCGCTGGGCGGTGTCCCGGGCGGACCGGCCCCGGGCCGACAGCTGGATCGCCGTCGACCTGGGAGAGGCGCAGTACGTGGACCGGGTGACACTGCGCTGGGAGGCGGCGGCCGGCCGGGCGTACCGGTTGCAGGGGTCGGCCGACGGCCAGGAGTGGACCGACCTGGCCGCCTGGCCGCGGCCGGATCTCACCAGCCGTGGCGGCTGGCTCGACATCGACGGTCGTGCCGGCCTCGTCGTACGGGGCGGCGCCCACCCGATCTCGGTGTACGGCGACACGGTCGTCCTCTCCGACGGGCCGGCCGAAAGTGTGCTGATCGAGGGACTGCCCGGGGCGACGCCGTACGAGCTGCGCACACTGGCCGCACGCAGGGCCCCCTCGGTGCGGTCCGCGCAGGTGAAGGCGGCCCTCACCGACGACCATCTGAGCCTGTTCAACCTCTCCCCGGACGCGGTGACCACCACGGTCACCGTCCCCCGCGCTCCTTCGGAGCCAATGCGCCTCTACGAGGGGACGCAGACCGTCACCGGGACCGGCACCGAGTACCACGCCGAGGCAGCCGCCGCGTCCGCGGTGCTGCTGCCGCCACGGCTCACCCTGTCCGGCGACCTCGTTCCGGCCGGCCTCCGCGCCGAGGTGATCGACGGCAGCACCGTACGGCTCAGCGGGCCTGCCTGCCACGTCACCGTCTCGGCGCAGGGCAGGAGTGTGGAGGCAACGGTCCGCACGGGCCGTACGACCACGGTCACCGTGCCGCGCGCGCTCGCTCATCCCCTCGCCGACCTCGCGCTCGGCCGGCCCACCTTCCCGACCGCGCCCCTGCCGCCCGGCATGACGGATCCGAAGGCGGCGGTCGACGGGGACGAGGGCACCGCGTGGACACCCGGCCCCGACGGTCGCATGGTGGTCGACCTGGGCGCCGAACAGCACCTCACGGAGGTGCGCACGCAGTGGCGGGACGGCCAAAGCCCGGTGGCAGAAGCCGAGTTCAGCCGGGACGGCCGTACGTACAGCGGGGCGGCGCGGCTGTCGGCGCGCGGGGTGCTGCGTGCCGACCGCACGGCCCGCTATGTGGCGCTGCGGGTCGTCGGACCGGCCGGCGGTCGCACCGCGCTGACCGCGCTCACCGTGACCTGATGCCGCACGGCGGCCGGCTGCCCCGCCCGTCGCCGTGCGGAGGCGACGGCGGGCGGGGCGGTCCGGTCAGGGGTACGAGACCACCGTCGACGGCACGGTCGTGGTCCCCGAGGTCGGGGAACCCGTCTCGTTGATGACATGTTCGTACTGTCCCTGGCCGCCGAGCGAGACGACCAGCAGGTTGTGGAACTTGACGCCCGACCTGTTCGGGGCGGCGAATCCGTTGTGCTGGAGGATCGTCGGGGCGACGTTGTAGTAGCAGTAGCTGCCGAGGCCCCATCCTTCATGTGTGGTCACGGAGTCGGCGACCTTGTAGGCCGCGTAACCCTTGATGCTCCCGTTCTGGATCGCGGCCTGGTTCGGGGCGTCGTACGCCTTCTCGTTCTGGAAGAAGATGGTGCGACCGCGCTGGCCGTACCACTGGACGTCGTACTTGTTGAAGTGCTCGACGAACAGGCCGGTGATCAGCACGTCGTCGCCGTTGACTCGGAGGCCGTAGTCGGCCCGGTTGGTCTCCCAGCCGACTCCGGTGCCGTGGTCGGCGCGCCAGATCCAGGTGTGGTCGACGATGGTGTTGCGGCTGTTGATCACCATGCTGGTGGTGGCCTTGCCCGCGCCGGCGCCGCCGATGCGGACGAACACGTCCTGCACGGTGGTCGGGTTGGCGGCGTGGCTCGCCGTGGCTCCCGTGGGGCCGACTTCGAGCAGGGTCGTGGAGTTGACGGTGCCCGCGTCGATGAGGAAGCCGGCGAGACGCACGCCGTCCACGTCGGCGACCTTGAGGGCGGTCACTCCGTTGTTCGGGATCAGAGTGGCGTAACCGAGCCCGAGGACCACGGTGTTCGCGCGGTTGACCTGGATCGGCTGGTCGAGGTGGTAGATCCCCGGGGTGAGGAGCAGGTGGAGCCCCTGGGCGAGGGCCGCGTTCAGGGTGGCCGCGGTCGCGTCGGGCTTGGCCACGTAGAACTGGCTCAGCGGCAGCGAAGTGCCTCGGGGGGTGCCGCTGCCCCAGGTGGTGCCGCGCGCATTGGTGCGCAACTCCGGCAGGAAGACCCGGTATTCACTCCCGGAGAGGTAGAGGAACGGCTTCTCGCGGGAGATCGGTGTGTTGTTGAGCGTGGTGTACGGCGGGTTCGGGAAGGTCTGGGCGGGTGCGCCCTCGACGCCGGAGAACACCATGTTCCACACGGCGTTGAGCCAGCCGCCGACCGAACTGTCGCGGGTGTACCACTGCTGCTGCGAGTACGGTCCGACGGTGCCGTCGATACGGCTGTCGGCGATGTAGCCGCCGCTGGCCCAGCCGTAGCCGTTCGGGGAGAGGTTGAGACCCCCCTTGACGTGCATGCGCCGGAACGGGGCGGCCTGTGCGACGGCCCAGCGGTTGGTGCCGTTGACGGGGTTCAGCGCGAGGTTCTCCGCCGAGCGCCAGAAGTTCTGCGTGGCGTTGCCGTTGAACCAGCCGGCGTCGACGGTCACGTCCCCGTTGATCGTGGTGTCGTCCGGGGAGAGGCCGAGACCCGCGATGGAGGTGTAGAAGCCGAGCTGGGCGTTCAGCCCGTTGTAGGTACCCGGCTTGAACAGCAGCGCATAGCGGCCCGTGCCGAACTGAGCCGTCTCCTGCTGCGCGAACACCTGGTCCAGTCTGGCCTGGATGCCGGAGGTGGAGGGATCGAAGACGATCACGTTCGGTCCGAGATCGCCGCCGCCGGGGAGGGCGGCCCGGACACCACTCGGTGCGGGCGCGGCCTCGGCAGGTGACGACAGGGCCAGCAGGCCGGGTGCCGCCGCGGCGGCGGCCATGGCACCCAGAACCGAGCGACGGGCCAGGGGGGACCGGTCGGCGGACGAAGGGTCTGTGGACTCAGGGGGCATGGGGGCGACTCTCCTGTTCAGGAAATGAACGGTGTGGGGTGTCTGGGAGCGCTCTCTCGCCGATGCATGCTTCATCCGGGTGAACGACGCGTCAATAGTTGTGACCGGAGTCCTGAAGGTTGTTGCCGACGGGTGGACAACTAGATGCTGGTTTACGGTAGTTCGGGTATTCAACAATCCTGGGGCCGCTGTCGGGCCGCGGAGAGTGCTGCGTTCAAGAGGTGCTCGAAAGTCGGGGCAAGATCCCCGGTCCGCTCCCTTGACACCCTCGCGTCACCGCCACAACACTCCGGTTGGGAGAGCGCTCTCCCAGATGTACGGCACAGGTGACGATCCGTCATACGGGTGGCCCTGAGAGCGCTGTGCGCCTCGACGCCGTTCACGGTCGCCTGACCCCCACCGCCCCATCGACGTGGCAGGAGGTCTCCACGGCACGGAGATCGAAGGTCGTCTCAGGAATCCTGATATCCAGCGCACTGCTGCTGACCTCGCTCGGACTGGGCGCGGTGGCCGGGAGCGCCGGCGCGCTCCCGGACGGCCCGGGTCCGCGGTGGAGCGCCCCGAGCGATGGCGCGCGGGGTGGGCGGCCGTCCGTGCGGCACCGGGGGAGACGGTCGTGGCACGGATCGGGATCCCGGCACGCGCGTTGCGCCACTGGGCGGGGGACGAGCGCGGCCGGCGCACGGAACCCGGTCCGTACCGCGTACTGGCGGGCCGCTCGGTCGGCGATCCCCCGCTGACGACGACCTTCGAGGTCACAGCACCCGGCTGACCGGTGGGGATCGAAGAGAGCGCTCTCTGACGCCGCCGGGAGAGCGCTCTATACCGTTCGCGGGCCCGGCCGTTAGGGTGCGGGAATGAGCAGACAGGCTCCTACGCTGGAGGACGTCGCGCGGGAGGCGGGGGTCTCCCGGGCGACGGTGTCGCGGGTCATCAACGGCGTCCGCAACGTCGACCCGGTCATTCAGGACACCGTGCGCGAGGCCATCGAGCGCACCGGGTACGCCCCCAACCGCGCCGCCAGGTCCCTGGTGACCCGGCGCACGGAGACCGTGGCGCTGATCGTCTCCGGCGCGGGCGACGCCTCCGAGGAGGAGCAGAACGCCTTCGCGGCACGGGTGTTCGCGGACCCGTTCTTCGGCCGGGTCGTCGGCGGAGTCGTGGGCCATCTGCGGCCCCGCTCGATGCATCCGGTCCTGATGTTCGCCGAGTCCGCGGAAGCCAGGCATCAGGCGCTGGCGTATCTGCGGCAGGGCAGTGCGGACGGCGCGCTGGTCGTCTCCACCCACGCGGACGATCCGCTGCCCGCGCTGCTCGCCGACGCCGGGGTGCCGGCGGTGCTGTTCGCGCGGCCGTCACGTCCGGTCCCGCTGAGCTACGTCGACCTGGCGCACCGGGACGGCGGACGGCTGGCCGCCGAGCATCTGCTGCGCCGGGGCTGCCGGCGGATCGTCACCGTCTCCGGGCCGCTGGCCGTCTCCGCGAGCCAGGACCGGCTGGCCGGGTTCCGCGAGACGATGGCGCGCCGGGGGCATCCGTATGTGCCGGTCGCCGAGGGCGGGTTCACCGTGGACAGCGGTATGGCGGCGATGTCCGGACTGCTCACCGAACACCCTGACCTGGACGGGGTGTTCGCGGCCAACGACCTGATGGCCCAGGGCGTGTGCCAGATACTGCGGGAGCGGGGCAGGCGCGTGCCGGACGACGTCGCCGTGGTCGGCTTCGACGACTCCAGCGTGGCGGTCACCTGCCGGCCGCCGCTGACGACCGTGCGTCAGCCGGTCGAGGAGATGGCGGCGGCGATGGCCCGGCTCCTGGACGAGCACATCCGGGGCGTCCGCACCGAGCCCACGTCGCTGATCTTCGAGCCCGAACTCGTGGTGCGCGCCTCGGCGTAGGACGCACCGGCGCGCTCCCGGGCCGGCTCACCGCCCCACCGCCCCGCCTCGTCGTAGTTGCTCACTCCTCCTCGGCCGAAGTGGTGTCCTGCTCCTCGGTGTCCGGGCCCTGGGACCGGACGCGCCGCACATGCTCCAGAGAGTCCCGCAGTTCCGTGAGCCAGTCGTCCGTGTGGCGCTGGACGAGACGCACGCACCAGGCGAGGGCGTCGCTGCGGCTGCGGGCGACCCCGGCCGCGATGAGCGTGTCCAGCACCTCGCGCTCGGGCTGCCGCAGCCGGGTCATCACCGGCGCGGCGACATGGGTGAACAGGGCGCGCTCGTCGCCGCACTCCACACCCCACGAGACCTTCTTGCGGAAGCGGTGCTCCGCCTCGCGGGCCACCGCCACCCGCTCCTCACGGGTGCGCTCCCGGAATTCCTGGATACGTGCCTGGACGGCCGCCTCCTTCTCGGCGGCCGACGCGCCCTCGGCGAGCCGGGGTTCGCCGATCCGGCCCACGACCGTGATCTCCTCCCGGTCGACAGTGACCTCCGTGAGGCTCTCGAAGAGGTCGTCGGACAGGCGGCCGGCGAACCAGCCGCGCAGCTTCTCGCGTTGCTCCTGAGTAATCATGTAATGAAAATTACTCCTCCATCGCGGTCCCGCAAAGCGGTCGGGGAGGGGTCTGCCCTGAGCTGAACCGGAATGTTTCAGGCCTATTGCAGAGCCGTGGAAATCCGGCCAGCGGGCCGAGTCCGGAGATCAACTACCCCGAAGTTCCGGGGATTGCGCGTTCGAATTCTGTGACTTCGCGCCACTGATTCAATACTGAAAGTTACCGAAACCCGTGGGGTCGATGTGTGTTTCCGGGCCGGACTCGGCAGACTCGCGCTCGCCGCACCGGCACACAACCGAGCCGGTGCAGCACTCAACAGAGCGGAAGGATGCACACAATGCCGAACACCGCGCGCTGGGCAGCGACTCTCACCCTGACGGCCACCGCCGTCTGCGGACCCCTTGCCGGGTCCGCCCTCGCCGCCCCGGGCTCCGCCCCTGCCGCGCTCTACGCCCCCTCGGCCCTGGTCCTCACCATGGGCCACGGTTACAGCGCGGCCACCGTGACACCCGAGCGTGCCGTCACCCTGAACTGCGCGCCGACCGCCTCGGGCACCCACCCGGCCGCCGTCGATGCCTGCGCCGAACTGCGCGCGTCCGACGGTGACTTCGATGCCCTGGAGGCGAGAGGCGAGGTGATGTGTACCAAGCAGTTCGATCCGGTGGTCGTCACCGTCGACGGCGTCTGGCAGGGCAAGCGCGTCTCCTATGAGCGCACCTTCGCCAACGAGTGCGTGAAGAACTCCTACGGGATGACCGTCTTCACGTTCTGAGGACCGGGGTCGCGCGGTCCCGTGAGCATTGACCGAGGGCCGTAGCTGGGGAGTGCGAGCCCCCGTCGCGGAGCACCACGCGACCTCGCACCGAGGGCCGGTCGGACGGAGTGGGGCTGTCCGCCGGCCCTCGGCATTGCGTCGGAGGCGCCCGCGTCACGGGCCGGCGGGTTCCCCGTTCCCAGGGCCCCGCGACGTCGACGTCGCACGAAGGGGCTCGAAGACGCCCCGCCGCACGAAGGAGCTCGAAGACGCCGGGTTCGGCCGCGCGCGCAGGATCGCCGCCCCCGGGATCAGCCCGATGTCTCCCGTGCCGGGTCGGAGCTGATCGTCCAGTGCCCCACCTCGCGGTAGCCGGAGTCGTACACGGCCGTGCCGTCGCCGGGCTTCAACTCGTAGTGCCCGAGGTTGCCGCCCCAGTACCGAAGGATCCGGCCGAGCTCCTGGACGGCGTTCCCGTCCCAGCCCGTCTCCCCCATGTCGACTTCCAGAAGGAACTTCACGTCGTGCCTCCGCCTTCGGATCGATGCGCCGTTCCTTCAATCGTTTCATTGAACTCCTGGTTGAGGTTTTGCGGCGGCGGAGGCAGGTCCGTGAGCGGCGGGAAGCGTTGCAGCAGGCCCGCGGCGCGCAGAAGTCGGTGGGTGCGGGGCCGGCCGGAGACGACGCGGAGGCGGCCGCCGCGCTGCCGGGCCCGGTCGTCGGCCCGGCACAGCACCCGCAGCCCCGAGCAGTCGAAGAAGGCGACCGGTCGCAGGTCGACCAGCACATCCGGAGCGGAACCCGCGGTCGCCGCGTCCAGGTGTGCGGCCAGCGAGCCCGCCGTCGCCAGGTCTATCTCGCCGGACACCTCGACCACGACGAACGGATCGCTGCGATAGCTGCGCGCATACGGATTCGCCGCCGGGAGCCCGGCTTCGCCGACCGGGCCCTCCGATGGGGCGGCAACACGGTCGTCAGGGAGTTCCGGTGGCATGTCGGCTCCGCCTCGGCCGGGGAGGGCACATTGGATCTCCGTAGCTACCCCGGCATGGACAGAACATCCCTGTGCCGACGCCCGCGCGATCCGGTTCACCCGACCGGGTGATTTCGGGTTTGGTGTCTTGACCTGCTCGGTGCAGTGCTGCTCCAACAGGCTTTGTTCCAGCGGGAGTTGGGCTACCGCTCGGCGGGCTTCGAGCGGCGGTGGCTGGTGTCGCACCAGGGGTAGCGCCGGCTGCGCCGGCACATGCACAGGGCGACCCGGAAGCGGTCGGAGGAGACGACGGTGCCGTCCTCCAGCTCGACCTCGACCGGGCCCTCCACCAGCAGGGGGCCCTGCCGCTGCACGGTGATCCGACGGGGCGTGTCAGACGGGTCGTTCGGCACGGATCACCACCAGCTCTTCCTTCTCCTCGTGGGCGGAGAGCAGGCCGCGTTCCCGCAGCCAGTTCTCCCGTTCGCGGAGTACGGGCCCGAAGTCGACCCATCGGCGCTCCGTCACCGCGGCCTTCAACCCGGAGGCGCGCAGTCGCTTCAGGGTGGGCTCGGCCCCGCTGAGCGCCGAGTGGACCATCAGCAGAACGCCCCCCGGACGCAGTCGCCCGGGGGCCCCGTGACAGATCCGGTCGAGCACGAGGCGGCCGTCATGACCCGCGTCCCACGCCCGCGCCGGACCCCGTGGGGGACGGTGCGCGTGGGGTGCGGGCACGTAGGGCGGGTTGGCCAGGATGAGGTCGAAGGACTGGCCCGCGACCGGCGTGAAGAGGTTCCCGCGCACGATACGGACGGACAGCCCCGCCAGCCGTGCGTTCACGCGGGCACTGCACACCGCCCGCCAGGACACGTCCACCGCGGTCACCCGGGTGCCCCTGCGTGCGGCCGCGAGCGCCAGGGCGCCGGTGCCCGTACCGATGTCGAGGACACGCGCTCCGGGAGAGAGCGGCTCGTCGGACAGCGCGCCGACCAGCAAGGATGTGTCGTCCTGTGGGGCGTACACGCCCGGAAGTGCCAGAGGTTTCACGTGGGCCGAGTACCCGGGGAATCATGAAATATGGGTATTCCTCAGCGAGGGGCTTCCCGCGTGCCACGCGGTGAGGAGATGCCGGGCCAAACGGTCCTCGACGAAGCCCGTGGCGTCGATGCCGAAGGTGACGTCGGCCGCGAGGTGCGGTTCCTCCTCCAGCAGGCCGCCGATCACGTCATGGCGTACGACCTGCTCGTGGACGGCGTCGGCCTCCACGTGCTCGTCGTAGAAGAACTCGGCGGCCGAGCCCGCGCCGGTACGCCGCATGGCTTCCGCGAGCCTGCGGGAGCCCGGCGACGAGGTGATCTCGACGGCCGCGAAGTGGCCGACCAGCGCTCCGCGCAGGGCCCGGTGCAGGCCGAGGAGCGACATCATGTTCACGGTGGCCAGCATCTCCGCGGACGCCGCGTCCAGATAGTGGCCGTACGTGGGCTCCAGCTCCAGGCCGGCCATCATGTCGGCGAAGAGCCGCGCGTGCACCCGCTCGGCACGGCCACCGCCGTACTCGTCGAACTCCACCGCGGCCATCCCGGCCTTCGCCCGGCCCCACAGGCGCGGCAGGACCCAGGCGTGCGGGTCCGCCTCCTTGAGGTGGTAGAGCGACCGCTGTGCGATGTACTCGCGCACCTGCCAGAGTTCGCCCTGGTCACGGAGATAGTGGCTGACCCCCGTGCCCTCGGCGGGCTCGACGAGCAGTTCCTTCACCGCGGCCTCGACGCTGTCGTGGACGGGGGTGTCCGCGCGCAGGGCGGACAGGAAGCGGTCCTCCAGCTGCGCCCGGGTCCGCAGGAGGTCGGGGTCCCACTCGAGGTCCGGGTCCACTTCTGCGAAGCCGCGGTAGTGCAGTTCGTAGCAGAGGTACAGGGCGAGCTGCAGATCGTCCCCGTACGGCGACGCCCGCCGGGTGTCCTCGGCGTGGGGGAGCGGGCCGGCGGCGCGCAGGTACGCGAGGACGGCTGCGGACACGGGGCCGCGGCTCGGCGGCAGCTCGGGGCCTGGACGATCTTCTGTCATGCGGGCCGGGTACCCGGTGCGCGTGAGGTCATCCGTGGTGGGTGGGGTCGGCGGTGCTGTCTGCCCTCACCTGTGGTGTCTGTGGTCCTCCCGTGGTGCGGGGACCGGGTGGGGCGGGGGCCGGGAGCGGGTGCCGGAACGGTCTCGGCCCCACCGTGCCGGCCCCCGCCGTGCCGGACCCCGGCGGTCAGCCCGCCGGGGTCGCGAGACGCAGAGACACCGACCCCGCGTCGGTGGGCGGTGGCGAGAGGTCGTCACCGCGCTCGGTCATCTCCGCCCACCACGACGCGCCGTCCTCTATCTGGCGCAGGAGAATGCCCTCGCGGATCGCCCAGGGGCAGATGGCGACCGACTTCAGGCCCGTCAGTTTCATGGTCGTGTGTCCGACCACCGCACCGGCCAGACTCTGCGCGGCCCGTGGCGCCGAGATGCCCGGCAGCCGCGCCCGTTCGGCGGCCGGAAGTGCGGCCAGGCGGTCGAGTGACCTGCGCAGTTCCTTGCGGTGCAGCTCCCGGTCCACGAACGGGCCGCGACGCCCCGGCGCGGCCCCGCACAACCGCGCCACCTGCTGAAACGTCCGCGAGGTGGCCACGGCGGTGCGCGGTCCCTCCCAGCGGATCCGCGCCGCCACGTCGCGCAGTTGATGGCGCACCTTGCGCCGCAGTGCCTTCACCGACTCTGCCGTCGGAGGGTCCTCCCCCTGGAAGAACTCATGGGTCAGCCGACTGGCACCCAGGGGCAGCGAGGCCACGAAGTCCGGCAACCGGCCCCGCCCGAAGGCGACTTCCAGTGAGCCGCCGCCGATGTCCATCAGCGCGAGCGGTCCCGAACGCCAGCCCATCCACCGGCGCGCCCCGAGGAACGTGAGCTCGGCCTCCACCTCGCCCGGCAGCGTGCGCAGCGGCACCCCGGTCTCCGCCCGGACGGTCCGCAGGATCTCCTGGCGGTTCGGAGCATTGCGGATCACCGTGGTCGCGAAGGCCAACGGGGCAACCGCGCCCCACCGTTGAGCCGTCCTGGTGGCCCCGCGCACCGCGTGCACCAGCTCCCGCACGGACTCCTCCGGAATGACGCCACCGGGCTCCACATGATCGGACAGCCGCAGCCGCCACTTCGCGGTGTGCACCGGCAGCGGCACACCGCCCTCGGCATCCGCCACCACCAGCCGGACCGTCTTCGAACCCACATCCACCACGCTCAGTCGCATGTCCCGGAAGTACCCTCCTGCGGTCGCGGCACGCCCGCGCCGAGGGGCCGACCCGGGCCGACGCGGGACGGACACGTGGGGATGAGGAGGCCGGTGTGCGCGCCTGACCGGCGGCGGACCGGCGGAATGGCTGGTTCCGAGCGTCGTGACACCGGGGCACGAGCACCCGGCATCCGGTCACGCCGCCAGGGCCGACTGCCCGGACAGCGGCGCATAGGCGCGGAGGCACAAAGACACGGAGGCACAAAGGCAGGGAGGCACGGAGGCGCGGAGGTGCAAAAGGCGCAAAGGCGCGGACGTGGCCGCCCCGGCGTGGCCCGTGCGCCGCCCGGAGCAGCCCCGTCACCGGTCCGAGTCGCCCCGGATGCCGACGCGGCCGCGATGCCGTACCGGTGGAGCATGGGTGTTCTGGGCGAGCTGGACCAGCGGTTGTTCACACGGGTCGCCGGCGCGCGGCTGCCCGGTGCCGATCCGGCGCTGACCCGGCTCAGCCACTCCGCCGATCACGGCCGGCTGTGGCTGTGCGGCGCGGCCGGACTCGCCGTGGTCGGCGGCCGCACCGCCCGGCGGGCCGCCCTGCGTGGTGCCGGCTCGCTCGCGCTGGCCTCGCTCACCGTCAACACCGTCGTGAAGTGGGGTGCCCGGCGCCCCCGCCCGCTGCTCGACCACGTACCGCCGATCCGGCAGCTGACCCGCCAGCCGCACACCACGTCGTTCCCGTCCGGCCACTCCGCGTCCGCCGCGGCCTTCGCCACCGCGGTCGCCCTGGAGTCCACCCGGTACGGCCTCCTGGTCGCGCCCCTCGCCGCGGCGGTCGCCTTCTCGCGGGTGTACGTCGGCGTGCACTACCCCGGTGACGTTCTGGCCGGCGTCGCGATCGGAGCCGGGGCCGCCGCGCTCACCTGCCGCTGGTGGCCCGCGCGCGTCGGTGTCCCCGAGCGGGAACGGCCGGCGGCCGAGGCGCCCGCGCTGCCCGACGGCGAGGGACTGGTCGTCTTCATGAACAGCCGGGCCGGGTCCGGCGCGCCCGGTTCCTCCCTGCCGCCGACGGAGCATCTGCGGGGGCTGCTGCCCCGGGCCGAGCTGATCGAGGTCGGGCCGGACGACGACTTCACGGAGCTGCTCGACCGGGCGGTCGACCGGGCCCGGAGGTCGGGCGGCGCACTGGGCGTGTGCGGGGGCGACGGCAGCGTCAACGCGGCGGCCCACGCGGCCGCCCGATACGGACTCGCGCTCGCGGTGTTTCCCGGGGGCACCCTCAATCACTTCGCGCAGGACGTGGGCGTCCCCGAGTTCGAGGACACGGCGGTCGCGGTCGCGCGGGGGGAGGCGGTGGCCGTGGACATCGGTGTGGCGACCTCGGTGACCGGGGACGAGGTGCGGTTCCTGAACACCTTCAGCATCGGCCTCTACCCCGAACTCGTCGCGCTCCGTGAGCAGTTGGAGAAGCGGCTGGGCAAGTGGCCGGCCGCGGCCGTCGCGCTGACCCGGGTCCTGCGCACGGCGACGCCCATCGAACTGACCGTCAACGGCCGTTCCCGACGGTTGTGGCTGCTCTTCGCGGGCAACGGCCGGTACCGGCCCGACGGCTTCGCGCCCACCTACCGGCCGCGCCTCGACGACGGGCTGCTCGACCTGCGCATGGTCGACGGCGGTCACCGTCTGGCGCGTACCCGGGTGGTCGTCTCCGCGCTCGCCGGGGCGTTGGGCCGCTCCCGGGTCTACAGCGCCGAGGCCGTGCCGCGGGTCCGGCTGGAGGGCCTGCGCGGTACGGACACCCTCGCCCATGACGGCGAAGTCGCCCCCACCCCGGTCGAGTTGACACTGGGGAAGGAGCATCGGGCCCTGGTCGTCTACCGGCCCGCCCTGCCGCAGAACGAACTGGCCCAGCAGGTGCGTCTCGCCACCGCGACGGCCCGCTACCGCGCACGGATGAGGGGCCGCCGTCTCCCTGCGGACGGCGACCCCTCGGCTCGGTGCTGATCAGTTGTCGCGGACCCGTGGGTGCCGATCCGGCACCCACGGGATCAGCGGGTGATCACATGTGGACGACCGGCGCGGCATCCGGGTCGCGCTCCTGCGTCCCGCGGCGGTAGAGCAGGAGGCCGATCAGCGAGCCCGCGGCGAAGAAGCCCGCCGACCACCAGAAGGCGGTGGTGTAGCTCTCGATCGTCGCCTGCGCCTGGACCAGCTTGTTCGTCCCGTCCTTGCCGGCCAGATAGCTGGTCGCGGCGCTCGCGGCCAGGGTGTTGAGCAGGGCCGTACCGATCGAACCGCCCACCTGCTGCATGGTGTTGACCGTCGCGGAGGCGACACCCGCGTCCTCGGGGGCGACTCCGTTCGTGGCCAGCGACATGGCGGGCGGCATCACGATGCCGAGGCCCGCGCCGATCAGGATCAGCTGCGGCAGCACCGAGGTCGAGAAGTCCGAGGCGACACCGATGTCGGTCAGCCAGGCCATGCCGACCGCGGCGATCGCGAAGCCCGCCGGGAGGACGATCTTCGGCCCGATCCGCGGTACGAGAACGATGGTGGAGAGCTGCGCCGCGACCATCATGGCCGCGACCATCGGCAGGAAGGCGACACCGGTCTTGGTCGGGCTGAAGCCCAGGTTCAGCTGCAGGTAGTAGGTGAGGAAGAGGAAGACACCGAACATGCCCGCACCGGTGATCAGCACGGCGATGAACGACGCCGCGCGGTTGCGGTCGAGCAGGACGCGCAGCGGCAGCAGCGGGTGCTTGGCGCGGGTCTGCCACCAGGCGAAGGCGGTCAGCAGCAGCGCACCGGCGGCCAGGAAGCCCCAGGTCTCGGGCGAACTCCAGTCGTGCGTCTCGGCGTTGGAGAAGCCGTAGACCAGGGAGAAGAGACCGGAGGCGACCAGCAGCGCGCCCGGGACGTCGAGCTTGGAGTTGGCGGCGTCGCGGTGGTTGGTGAGCAGCATCCAGCCGCCGACGAAGGCGAGCACGGCGAACGCCACATTGACGAACAGGGTCCAGCGCCAGTCGAACGCGTCGGTCAGCATGCCGCCGAGCAGCAGCCCGACCGCGCCACCGGCACCGGCGATCGCACCGTAGACGCTGAACGCCTTGGCGCGATCCTTCGCCTCGGTGAACGTCGTGTTGAGCAGCGAGAGTGCGGCGGGCGCGAGCAGCGCGCCGAAGAGACCCTGCAGGGCACGGGCGGCGACGAGCATGCCGAAGCTGCTCGCCGCACCGCCGAGCACGGAGGCCCCGGCGAATCCGGCGACACCGATGAGGAAGGCGGGCTTGCGCCCGAAGAGGTCGGCGATGCGTCCGCCGAGCAGAAGCAGGGAGGCGAACGCGAGCGAGTACGCGGTGACGATCCACTGGCGGTTGCCGTCGGAGAACCCGAGGTCCGCCTGGGCGGACGGCAGGGCGATGTTCACGATGGTGGCGTCGAGCACCACCATCAGTTGCGCGATACCGATGATCGCGAGGATCCACCACCGCTTCGACGAATGCGCGGCCGGTGAGTCCACGGCGCCTGTGGAGGCACCTTCGGTTGCCGTCTGAGACATCAGAGAACCACTCCAGGGAAGTGCTCAGGATTACGTGCAGGTAAACGAAACTGTTTCGTACACGTAGAGACTAGACCTCTTTCTGCGAAACGGCAACGTTTCGTTTAGTTGGCCGCGCTGGGTCGCGCCGGACGTTCCCACCCATCTATGCCTTGACGGGAATATAACCAGTGAGGCATATTGAGGGGCGTGTCCGACAACCCCCTCTGGAGCGCCCTGGCCGACCCCCACCGACGTGCCATCGTCGCGTTGCTGCTGGAGCGGCCGCGGGCGGTCGGTGAGATCGTCGAGGCGTGCGGACTGAGCCAGCCGAGCACCTCGAAGCACCTACGGGTGCTGCGTGACGCCGGTCTGGTGCGGGTCCGGCAGGACGCTCAGCGCCGTGTCTACGCGCTCGATCCGGCGCCGATCGCCGAGCTGGACGCCTGGCTGGCGCCGTACCGCAAGCTCTGGAACGAGCGCCTCGACGCCCTCGGCCGCCGCCTGGACCGGGCGGCGGGGGAGCCGTCGGACGACCACGAAGCACCCTCCCCGAAGGACTGAGCCACCATGTCCGACGAATCCACCGCCCCCACCGGCACCTATCTCACCCTCGACGACGGTCGCCCCGCCGTCCGCTTCAGCCGCACCTACGACCATCCCGTCGAGCGGGTCTGGCAGTTCGTGACCGACCCCGACGAACTGGTCCACTGGTTCCCGTCCCGCGCCGAGATCGAGCTGCGGCCCGGCGGCACGGTCACGTTCAGCGGCGACCCCCACATCGAGGACTCCACGGGACGCGTCCTCGCCGTCGACCCGCCCCGGCACGTCTCCTTCAGCTGGGGCGGCGACGAACTGCACTTCGACCTGGAGCCGTTGGCGGACAAGCGCACGCGGTTCACCCTCACCCAGATCCTGGAGGCGGAGAACACCGCCGCCCGCAACGGCGCCGGCTGGGAGGTCTGCCTCGGCGCCCTCGACGCGCACGCGCGCGGAAAGGACGCCGGCGGGCCGCACGCCGGAGCGCTCGCGCCGTGGAAGGAGTTCTACCGCGGCTACCTGGCGGCCGGAGTCCCTTCCGGCGCCCCGGTCCCGGGCCTCGACTGACCGCTCACCGCATCTGCCGCCGCACCAGCTCGTGCAGCCGTCCGCCCGTGTCCGCGAGGAGCTGCGCGGGCGGGCCCTGCTGGGCCACCCGGCCGTCCTCCATCACGATCACGCGGTCCGCGTCCATCACGGTGGACAGCCGGTGGGCGATCACGACACGAGTGGCGTTCAGCGCCCTGGTGCTCTCGATGACCGTGCGCTGGGTCTCGTTGTCCAGCGCGCTCGTCGCCTCGTCGAAGAAGAGGATGCGCGGCCGGCGGATCAGCGCCTGGGCGATCATCAGCCGCTGGCGCTGGCCACCGGAGACCGCCCCACTGCCCGAGACGATCGTGTGCAGCCCCATCGGCATGCGCTTGATGTCCTCGGCGAGACCCGCCATCTCGGCCGCCGCCATCGCCTCCTCGGGCGTGTACGGCTCGGTGCCGCAGATGCAGTCCAGGATCGAGCCGGTGAACGGCTGCGCGTGCTGCAGCACCACACCGCACTGACGGCGTACGGCGGACTGGTCGAGGGCGCCCAGATCCTGGCCGTCGTACAGCACACTGCCCGAGACCGGTTTGTCGAAGCCGATCAGCAGGCGCAGCAGGGTGGACTTGCCGCAGCCGCTCGGGCCGACGATCGCCACGAACTCACCCGGCGCGATGTCGAAGGACACGTCGTCGAGGACGAGCGGGCCGTCGTCCGAGTAGCGGAACGAAAGCCGCCGGGCCTCGATACCGCCCGAGAGGACACCCGGGCGGGTGCTCGCCGTGCGCACCTCGGGAGTGGCGTCGAGGACCGGCCTGATCTCCTCGAACATCGGCAGCACGGCCGCCGCCGAGACGAACGCGCTGGTCAGCTGGGTGACTGAGGTCAGCACCATCGTCACTGAGGTGTTGAAGGTGAGGAACTCCGCCGCCGAGAGCGAGCCGCGCGCCGGGCCCGCGAGGAGCATGAACATCAGCAGCGAGCAGAACGGGAGATACACCGCGCCCAGCACCGTCGTGAGGTTCTTGATCCGGCCGACCTTCTGCTGCAGTTCACGGCTGCGGGCGAACTCGGAAGCCCAGGCGGCGTACGCGTAGTTCTCGGCCGCGGCCACCCGCAGCTTGGGCAGCCCGCGCAGCGTCTGGAACGCCTGGTTGTTCAGCTTGTTGCCGAGCACCACCAGGCGCCGCTGCCATCGCACCTGCCACAGACCGAGCCCCAGGAACACCGCGGCGATGACGACGAGCATGCCGATCGCGGCCAGCGCCAGCGGAACGCTGTACCAGAGCAGCAGCCCCAGGTTCATCGCGCCCACCGTGCCCGCCTGCGCGACCGTCGGACCGACGCCGGCGAGAAGCCGGCGGATCGCGCTGATGCCCATGGCGGCACTGGCGAGCTCACCGGTCGAGCGTGCGGTGAAGAACTTCGTCGGCAGCCTCAACAGCCGGTCCCACACGGCGGGTTGGAGGGTGGCCTCGATCCGCCCCTCCATCCGCAGCAGGGTCAGATTCTGCAGCAGCATGAAGGCCGCCGACACCACGCTGGTGATCATGATGGCCAGACAGACCTGCACGATGAGGGTGTGCTGCGCCTTCGGCACGAACTCGCCGAGCACCTTGCCGGTGGCGACCGGCACCAGCGCGCCGATCGCCACGGTCACCAGACCGCTGATCGCCAGATTGCGCAGGTCGCCGCCGGTGCCCCGCAGACAGAACCGCATCAGCCGCAGCGGGCTCAGCCGGCGCTCGGGCAGCGGACGGTAGAACATGACCGCCCGCGGCTCGAACTCCGCCGCGTTCGCCTTCTCCACCGGTGTCTCGCGCCCGGACGAGGGGTGCACGGCGACATACCCGCCACGCCGCCACAGCAGCGCGACCGGCGCGCCCGACACGGCACGGTGGCCCACCAGCGGACCGAAGTTGTCGTGCCACCAGCGGCCGTCGAGCCGTACGGCCCGGGCGCGGACGCGTGAGGCGATGGCGATGCGCTCGACGGGGTCGAGCCGGTCGCTCTCGGTGCCGCTCTGCGCGGGCTCCGCGAGCGTGATCCCGGCCGCGCCGGCGACCAGTCTGCAGGCCGCGTACGTGGCGTCGGCGTCCGCAGCGGTCGGCCGTTTCGCCGACGGCCTGCCGATGGACGCCAGCAGGGTGCGGTCGGCCTGGGCACGGACGGCCTCACCGGCCTTGATGCCCGCGGCTGTACGGTGCTCGTGGCCGGCCTCCAGCTGCTCGATCCACCGGTCGAGCGTGGCGAGGAGCCGGTACTGCTGGTCGACCATGCCCTGCCAGACCCCCGGGTCCATCAGCAGGTCGGCGGCCGCCTCGGCGCCGTACAGGGAGCCGTACTGCACGCTCCCGGGCGGCACCTGCATCCAGAAGACGTCGTCGTCCGTCGGCGCCGCGGCCCGCTCGGAGGCCATCGGCGCCTGGAAGAGGATGGACAGACTGCGGCCGACGCCGAGTGCGAGCGCGTACTCCAGCGGGCTCGACGTCGGCGGTACGTACTGGGGGTTGCCGTACGCGTCGTACGACCAGGTCTCGGTGCCCGCCTGCTGGTACAGCTCACGCAGCACGATCCGGTGCACCACGCAGTCCCGCAACGGCCGGCCGACCAGGGTGTGCTGCGGTCCCGCGACCGGGCCGAGCAGCAGCGAGCCCGCTTCGAGGCGGCCGAGGTGGTGCCAGTGGCCCTGCTGTGCGGCGTCCACCGCGAACAGGTCCATGGCGCCGGCCGCCACGAGCCACAGCACCTGCGGGCCTTCCAGATCAAGGCGGTTGAGCCCCGAGCAGTCGATCGGCGTGCCCATACCGCCGAGCGCGCCGAGGACGAGGTCGCCCTCGTGAACCGTCGTCATCTCACCGCTCCCTGACCAGCTCGGCGTACGGGCCGCCGGCCGCCACCAGGGCGTCGTGACGCCCGCGTTCCACGATCGTGCCGTGCTGGAGCACCACGATCTCGTCGCTGTCGCGCACGGTGCTGAGCCGGTGCGCGATCATCACACAGGCGCAGCCGCGCTTGCGCAGGTTGTCGATGACGGTCTGCTCGGTCTCCGCGTCCAGGGCGCTGGTCACCTCGTCGAGCACCAGGATGCTGGGCCGGCGCACCAACGCCCGGGCGATCTCCAGGCGTTGACGCTGGCCGCCGGAGAAGTTGCGTCCGTCCTGCTCGACCCGGCTGTGGATCCCGCCCGGACGGCGGACCACGACGTCGTACAGGTCCGCGTCCTGGAGCGCCGCGACGACCGCGTCGTCCGGGATCGAGGGGTCCCAGAGCGCCACGTTGTCCCGGACGGACCCTTCGAAGAGGAAGACGTCCTGGTCGACGAAGGAGACGGAGGCGGCGAGCGCACCGCGCGGAATGTCCTCCAGGCGCTGTCCGTCGATGCGGATGGCACCCTCCCAGGGCGCGTACAGGCCCGAAATGAGCCGGGACACCGTGGACTTGCCGCTGCCGGAGCCGCCGACCAGCGCGACCTGCTGGCCCGGGCCGACCGTCAGTGAGAAGCCGGTCAGCAGGGGCTTGTCGAGCGGGCTGTAGCCGAACGTGATGTTCTCCAGCTCGACATGGCCGCGCAGCCGGCGGGTCGACTCGCCCGAACCGGACCGGGCGTAGAGCGGATCGGCCTCGAAGTTCTCCACGTCCTTGAGCCGTGCCACGTCGGCGGCGAAGTCCTGGATGCGGCCCGCGACGCCGTTCAGCCGCGTGATCGGGGCGGTGAAGCGGGTCACGAGCGCCTGGAAGGCGACGAGCAGACCCACCGAGATCCCGCCCTCGACGGCCCGCAGACCGCCGATCCACAGGATCAGCGCACTGTTGAGCGTTGCCAGCGTGGGCGCGACGATCCCGAGCCAGGCGCTCGGTACACCGAGGCGCTGCTGCTCCTCCAGGGTGGTCGCGTGCTGGCCCGCCCACTTGCGGAAGTAGCCGTCCTCGCCGCCGGTCGCCTTCATCGTCTCGATCAACTGCAGCCCGGTGTAGGCCGTGTTGGTCAGCCGGGCGCTGTCCGCACGCAGCTTCGCGGTGCGCGTCGCGCGCAGCCGGATCACCACCCGCATCGCCACCACGTTGAGCAGCGCGACCCCGATGCCCACGGCCGTGAGCTGCGGGTCGTACGTGTAGAGGAGGACGGCGTAGAGCACCACCACGACCGCGTCCACCCCGGCCGCCGCCAGGTCGCGGGCCAGGGTCTCGGCCACCGCGTCGTTCGACTGGAGCCGCTGCACCAGGTCGGCGGGGCTGCGCTGGGAGAAGAAGGTGACCGGCAGCCGTAGCAGATGCCGCAGGAAGCGAGCGCTGCTGAGTGTCGAGGAGATGATGCGGCCGCGCAGCAGATTGGTCTGCTGCAGCCAGGTCAGCACCACCGTGAGCAGCACGCACGTGCCCATCGACGCGAACAGCACCCCGAGCAGTGAGGTCTGGCCGCCGATCAGGAACATGTCGATATAGGTACGGCTGAGTGCGGGGACCGCCGCGCCGACCGCGACCAGCAGCAGGCTCGCGAGGACGGCCGCGGGCATGGTGCCCGAGGTGCCGCGCAGCCGTGCCGGCATGGCGCCGAGAACGCCCGGTTTGCGACCACCCTTGCGGAAGTCGGGGCCCGGCTCCATGACGAGGACGACGCCGGTGAAGCTGGAGTCGAAGTCCTCCATCGGCACGAACCGGCGGCCCTTGCCGGGGTCGTTGATGTGCACGCCCCGGCGGCCGAATCGGCGGCCCATGCCGTCGTAGACGACGTAGTGGTTGAACTCCCAGAACAGGATGGCGGGCGCCCGCACTCCGGCCAGCGCGACCGTGTCCATCTGCATGCCCTTGGCCGTCAGGCCGTAACTCCGCGCCGCCTTCAGCAGGTTGCTGGCCCGTGAGCCGTCCCGCGAGACACCGCAGGCGATCCGCAGCTCTTCGAGCGGAATGTGCCGTCCGTAGTGGCCGAGCACCATGGCGAGGGACGCGGCACCGCACTCCACGGCCTCCATCTGGAGGACGGTCGGGGTCCGCACGGTCTTCTGCCTGCCCTTGGGCCCGGCGGGTTTCGGCGCGGCGGCACGCCGTCTGCCCCGGACGGGCGGGGGCAGCGTTTCCTGGGGGGCGGTCACGGCAGGAGCCAATCGACGGGGCGCTGATCGGCCAGCCGGATCGAGCCCGTGGCCAGGGTCATGGAGTCGAGCGCGTACGGCGGCCCGTCAGCGGACGACCACTTGTAACCGCTCTTCGTGCCGGCGGAGGGGTCGAGCCGGACCAGGACCGCCACGGGCCTGCCCTTCTTCGTGAACTGCTCGCCGAGTTGGCTGTCACCGAGGAAGGCGGTGACCTGCTGCTGGGTCTGCGCGGTCCGGTCGACGGCCTTCACATGCCCGCGCAGCACGCCGTACTGCTGGGTGGGCACGGACTGGAGGGTCAGGTCCACCGGCGCGTTCACGGGGATGCCGGTGGCGTTCTCCGCCGGGACGTACACGGTCGCGTACAGCGGATCGTCGGCCTTGGCGACCTTTTCGACGGCGGCGACATTGGCCCCCGTCCGGATGATCGCGCCGATGGCGGCGGCAAGGGCGGTGATCCGGCCCGCGGCGACCGTGCGGACGACGGCCGTCCTGCCGTCCGCCGTGCGGACCTTGAGGACCGGCGCGTTGGCGGCGAGCCGGTGGCCTTCCTTGGCGAGGACCGCCGTGACCTGCCCGGCGACCGGGCTCTGCAGCACATAGCTGCCCTCGCCGTGGGTGAGGACGGCGGGTGCGCTGACCGTGGACGCCACCGTGCCGGTCACGGCCCAGACCGACGCGGCCGCCATGACGAGCACCGTCACGGAGAGGACGAGCCAGCCCTGCGGACGGGCGAAGCGCACGGGGAGATCGAGCTCTTCGGGCGACTGCAGCTTGGCGAGGGCCTGTTGGCGGAACTGCACGGGACTTCCCTCACCTGACTAGGGAGATTTTCGACATCCGAGAGTCCCGGAACCGTGGATCGGTTCCGGGACTCAGCGGTACAAGGTGCGGTCAGAGACCGGCGACCAGGCCGGTGACCGGCGCGGTGTTCAGGCCGGTGACACCCTCGACCGTGCCGACGGCGGTGTTGACCAGGCCGGAAACCGGGGCAACCGAGTCCACGAGGTCCGTGACGGTGCCAACGGCCTGCACGGCAAGGCCGCCCGAGACGTTGTCCAGCTCGGCGTCCGAGATCTCGACGGTCTCAACCTGGGGGGTGGAGTTCATGATGGAACTTCCCTTCGTAATGGGTATTCATAAGGGGGGAGCGGCCCCCTCTGGGGACAGATGGACGGCCGCGACCGCGAGCGTGCGGCGCCCGTTGCCGGGAACCTTGGTGCGAGCTCCGCGGTGCACGGATCAAAGCACGGTGGCGTGGCAGGCATCCAATCAACCAGGGCTCTCACCTGGGCACTTGATCGCCCGGGAGGCTCAACCGTGCAGGTGTGCGCACGCCTCTGCGGCGAGTTCTTCACATGCTGCACGGCATAGGTTCGCGCCGCCCCTTGCCCCACAGGGGCGGAATAGGACAGTCCGGTCGCAAAGCCGTGGCCCCCTGCGGGCGCGTGTGCAGATCCCCCACTCGCGGTGACTTGGTTGCGCAGTCGATGTGCAGATTCGCTGAAACCGGGATTCCGCTCTCCGGTCGGAACGGACGGTCACCGTCCGGTGGCGGACGGTGTGACGGATGGCCGAAATGTGCCTGCCGCAACTCCCGGGCTGAGTCCCTCGGTCCGAGCGCGATGAGACCTCCCGTTGAACGCCCCACGCGGCTCGTGCGTATCAACTGCCATCCAGGCGCCCCCAGTCAGCTGCCGGACGGCGGCTCGGACCCCGTCCCCAGGAGGTCGAGAGTTGAGTCACAAACGCATACCCAAGCGCAAGGCTGCGATAGCGGCAGGAAGCGTGGCGGCGCTCGGAGCGGCGGCACTCATACTGCCCAACGCCATGGCGTCCCAGACGGACACAGCCGGTTCCGCTCCGCAGACGTTCAAGGCGGCCGACGTCCCGGACGTCGCGGGACAGCTCGCCTCCCAGCTCGGAGACGCCTTCGCCGGGTCGTACTACGACGCCGGCAAGCAGCAGATCATCATCAACGTGGTCGGCAACGACAGCAACGTGTCCAACGAGATCAGAAAAGCCGGTGCGGTTCCGAACGAGGTGAACAACAGCACCGCCGAGCTCGCGGCTGCGGCCAAGACGCTCAGGACCGACGCGACGATCCCGGGCACCGCCTGGTCCGTCGACCCGAAGACCAACGAGATCCGGGTCACCGCCGACAGCACCGTCACCGGCGCCAAGTGGAACCAGCTCACGTCCACGGTCAAGTCGCTCGGCTCCGACACGGCGACCGTCAAGAAGTCCGCCGGCACGTTCAAGACGTTCGTGGCGGGCGGCGACGCCATCTTCGGTGGCGGGGCCCGCTGTTCCCTGGGCTTCAACGTCACCGCGGACGACGGCAGCCCCGCGTTCCTGACAGCGGGTCACTGCGGGGTCGCGGCCGCCGCGTGGTCCGACTCCCAGGACGGTGAGCCCATCGCCACGGTCGACCAGGCCACGTTCCCCGGTGACGGCGACTTCGCACTCGTGAAGTACGACGACCCGAACACCGAGGCCACCTCCACCGTCAATGTCGGCAACGGACAGACGGTCGACATCACCCAGGCCGCCGAGGCGGCCGTCGGCCAGCAGGTCCTCCGCATGGGCAGCACCACGGGCCTCAACGACGGCAGCGTCACCGGTCTCGACGCCACCGTGAACTACCCGGAAGGCACGGTCACCGGTCTTATCCAGACAGACGTCTGTGCCGAGCCCGGGGACAGCGGCGGCTCGCTGTTCACCCAGGAGGGCAGCGCGATCGGCCTGACCTCCGGTGGCAGCGGCGACTGCACCGCCGGCGGTGAGACCTTCTTCCAGCCGGTCACCACCGCGCTGACGGCGGTCGGCGCGACCCTCGGCGACGCGGGCGCGGGCGCCGGTGCTGGTGCGGGTGACCAGGCAGGCGGCGACGCAGCCGGCGCTGCCGGAGCCGGCGACGGCCAGGCCGGCGGCGCGGACGACCAGGCCGGAGGTGACCAGGCCGGCGGCGCCGGCGAGCAGCAGGCCGGCGGTGCCGGTGACCAGGCCGGTGCGACCGACGACCCGTCGGCCCCGGCGGACGCCGGCGGCGTGGACGACGGCTCCGGGCTGACCGGCCAGGGGCAGTGAGGTCCGAGCAGGCACAGACCCACTGACCCGGACGCGCCGGCGGCTTCATCCAGGTCAGTGCAGCGGAACGGTCCGGCTCTCCGGCGGGAGGGCCGGGCCGTTCCGTGTACGCCCGTGCGGGACCGCGACCGGGCACGGCCGGGTCAGCCCCGCGCGCGCAGCAGCAACAGGGCGACGTCGTCCGGCCGTTCCTCCGCCGTCTCGGTGTGCCGGACGAGACTGTCGGCGAGCGTCTCCAACGGCTGGTCGCCGAGTTCGGCGAGCCGCTGCCCGAGTTCCGCCAGCGCGTCCTCGATGTCCACGCCGGGCGACTCGATGAGCCCGTCGGTGTAGAGGGCCAGTACGGAACCGGGAGCGAGGGAGACCTCGGTCGTGGGATACGTGGCGGCTGCATCGATCCCGAGCAGCGGGCCGCCGGCGAGGTCGAGGACCCGCACCCGCCCGTCGGGCCGGCGCAGCAACGGCGGCGGATGCCCCGCCCGTGCCATCACGGCCCGCCCGCGCTCCGGCTCGAGACGCAGATAGAGGCAGCTGGCGAACAGCTCACTGCCCAGGTCGATCAGCAGCCGGTTGGTGCTCCGCATGACCTCCTCGGGCGCCTGGCCGACGGTCGTGTAGGCGCGTACGGCGGTCCGGATCTGCCCCATCAGGCCCGCTGCCGTCACGTTGTGCCCCTGCACGTCCCCGATCACCGCGGCGGCCCGCCCGTCCGTGGACACCAGGTCGTAGAAGTCGCCGCCGATCTCCATGCCCTGAGTGGCGGGCAGATAGCGCGCCGCCGCCTCGATGCCGGGCAGCGACGGCAGGGAGTGCGGGAGCAGCGCGGCCTGCAGGCCGTGGGCGAGCTGGTGCTTGGCGTCGTAGAGCAGTGCCCGCTCCAGGGCCTGGGCGATGAGGCCGCTGAGGCTGGTCAGCACGGCCCGTTCGTCGGCCGGGAAGGGATGCGGCTCGGCATAGGCGAGCACACAGGTGCCGACCGGACGGCCGGAGGCGACCAGTGGCAGATAGGCCCACGCGTTCATGCCGTCCGGGGTCATGTGCCGGGAGGGGTAGATCTGCTCCAGCTGCCGGCGTGAGTCGAAGAACGCGGGAACTCCGCTGCTCAGCGCCTGCGTGCCGGGGGTCTGCGCGGTCAGGGGCACCCCGTCGAAGCGCTCCACCACCCGCGCGTCCGGATATCCGCGCTGCCCGAGCACATGCAGCCGCCCGCCCTGCGTGCCGAGGACGACCAGGGCCTGGCTGCCGACGGCGGGCGCGATCTCGTCCGCGACCAGCTGCACCACGTCCTGCACACCCACCGCCTCGGTGAGCGCGCTGGCCAGGCTCAGGATGTGGGAGATGGTGACCAGCCGCGGGGAGTCGTCGCCCTGCTGCGGTCCGGCGCGGCGCATCTCGGACACCGCACGGGCCCGGGAGATGCGGACGCTCAGCCCGCTGGTGCTCGGATACAGCCGGAACGACAGCCAGTCGCCGGGCGGGCGCAGCGCCACGAACGACGTCACCTGCTGGCTGAGCAGGGCCGCACGGTAGCGGTCCTCGTAGACCGGGTCGTTGAGCCAGGGAACGGACGACCACAGCTGAGTGCCCAGCAGGCTGCTCACCGGGACACCGAGCAGCTCGGCCGTCGCCGCGTTGGCGAAGCTGACCCGCCCGTGCAGATCCAGCGCGCACAGCCCGTACGGCAGCCGCGCCACCATCCGGGCCGCCTCCACCGTGCCGAGCGTGCCGGCGGCCGGCGCCTCGGCGGCCGGGGCGAGCAGATCGGGTTCGCGGCGGGCCGGCCGGCCCTTCTCGGCAGCGCGCTCCATGCGCAGCGCGAGCCGGTCGCAGGCCGCCGTCAGATGGTCCCGCTCCCGGTCGGACAGCTCCGGCGGATGTGCGCCGGGCCAGGTCACGAAGATCGCCCCGTACGCGGTGGTTCTGGTAGCCACCGGAAGCGCGGCGAGCGCGAAGGGATAGGGCAGGACCACGGCGATACGCGGATAACGGCGAGCCATCTCCTCCTCGCCGTTGACCCAGATCAGCCGCCGTTCCCGCAGTGCCTCCGCGACCGGGATCGGCGCATTGAGCCCCACCCGCTCCCAGGGCGCGGCGAAGGCGCGGGGCAGCCCGGCCATGACCGCCATCTCCAGCACCGGCTCGCCGGGAGCCAGCAGATACACGGCACCGGAGTGGGCGTGCACGTCGTCGAGGATCGAGGCGAGGGTGAGGGAGAGCAGCGGCCGGCCGACCGGCACCGGGCTGGGCGCCGGCGCCTGACCGGACACCTGCCAGTCGGACACGCCGACCACCTCCTCGCATGGCCGCGACGGGTCCCCGGGGTCAAGGCTCTCTCCTGGCGGCGTTTCCCGCACGGCGAGCGGGGCGGGGCCCTATACCCCCTCGGTCGGTTGACATGCCCCCGCAATAGAAGCGCGCCGTGGCGCACGGGCGCCGTACGTGCGCCCCCGCGCCCCCTGATGGCCGGTTATTCGCGCCCAGAGATGGTCGGTGGCGCCAACAATGGGCACGCGCTCAGCCGACGGGACAAGGCGAAGCGAACCTGAGGGGACGGACGTGATCCGCGTACTACTGGTGCACGATGCTTGTCTGGTCCGACTGGCGCTGGCGGAGTGGCTCCGCCGCGAACCGGACCTGGGTGTGTACGACGCTCCATGGCGGAGCGCGTCCGGCCGCGTCGGGTCATTACGGCCGGACGTCTGCGCGGCGGACCTGGACTCTGCCGACTCCTACGGCATCCCCCCACTCGCCGATCTGCTCGGTCGTGGCGGCAGCGGCCGGGCCGAGCCCAGACTGCTCGTTCTGGCCACCGCGCACAGACCGGGCCTCCTCAAGCGGGCCGCGGAGGCCGGGGCGCTGGGATACGTGGACAAAGGGGGCTCTCCGGAGCGGCTGGTCTCCGCGATACGCAGGGTCGCCAAGGGGGAACGTTTCGTCGACGACTCGCTGGGGTTCGGCTTCCTCAAGGCCGCGGAAATGCCGCTGACCCGGCGGGAGTTGAGCGTGTTATCCCTGGCCGCCG
Organism: Streptomyces sp. NPDC058371; assembly: GCF_042723265.1. Lineage (NCBI taxonomy): Bacteria > Bacillati > Actinomycetota > Actinomycetes > Kitasatosporales > Streptomycetaceae > Streptomyces > Streptomyces sp. NPDC058371. The sequence continues at coordinate 1,032,110 of NZ_JBHXJC010000001.1, forward strand.
AGGGTGCCTCCGTCGCGGAGATCGCCGGGAGCCTCCATCTGTCCCACGGGACCGTACGCAATTACATGGCGGCCATCACCCGCAAGACCGGGGCGCGCAACCGCGTCGACGCCATCCGCATCTCGCAGGGGGAGGGGTGGCTCTGACTCCGTCCGCCGGGGGAGCGCGGACGGGGACGACCAGGTGCCGACCAGGTCACGGTAGAGGGGGGAGCGCAGCAGCAGTTCCTCATGGCCGCCGAACTCGGTCCGCCGGCCGTCCATGACCAGGACCCGGTCCGCGCGGTAGGCGGAGCTGATGCGGTGGGCGACGACCACGAGGGTGGTTCCGGGGCGGGCGGCGAAGGCGCGCTCGGCCCGTTCCTCCGCCTCGGGGTCCAGATGACAGGTCGCCTCGTCGAGCAGCACGACCGGCGCGTACGAGAGATACGCACGGGTGAGTGCGATCAGTTGCCGCTCGCCCGCCGACAGCGTGCCCGGGTCGACCTCCGCCGCGAGACCGCCCAGCGCGTCCAGAAGCGGAACGAGACCTACCGCCTCGGCGGCGGCCCACAGCTCCGCGTCGGGCACGGAATCCGGCCGAAGGTGGGCGAGATTCTCCGCGGCGCTTCCCCGGAAGACGTACGCCTCCTGCGGGATGAGGACCCGGCACGTGTCCGACGTGCGGCCGGGCACCGGATGGCCGCACAGGCGGACGCTGCCGTGCCCCGGCTCCAGCAGCCCGGCGACCAGCCCCGTGAGCGTCGACTTCCCTATCCCGCTGGGACCGACGACGGCGAGGTGGGTGCCCCGGGGGACGGTGAGACTGAGGTCCTTGATGACGGGCTCGCTGCCGGGACCGTAGGCGAAGGTGAGGGAGGAGAGACAGACAGCCGGGGCGCCCGCGCCGGGCGGAACGCCGATGTGGAGGGGCGGCGTGTCCTGCCGGGTCGTGGTGATCGAGGTGTGGTCGACGGTGGCGTCGGACCGGTGCCGCGGTTCGGCCGAGGCGGCCGGGTGGGCCGGGGCCAGTCGGCGCAGGACCACCGCGAGTCGGGAGCCGCTGGTGCCCAGGCCGTGGACCAGGTTCTGCAGGGCGGGGAGCAGGGACTGGGTGATGTAGGCGAGAGCGCCGACCAGGGCGCCGGCGGTGACGCCCCGGGCCAGGAGCCACGGCGCGGCGGCGAGCAGCAGCACGATCGGGAGCTGCCCGCCGACGGCGAGGGAGGCCACCCGCAGCACTCCCCGGTGAGCCAGCGCCCGGGCCGCGCGCAGTTCGGCGTCGATGCGCTCGCCCGTCTCGGCGGCGACCCGCTCCTCGGCCCCGCCCGCCGTGATGTCCCGCAGCCCCGGGCAGACGGTGCCCAGGTGGCCGGCGAGGTCCTCGTCGGCCACCAGGAACGCCTCCTGCCTGCGGGCCAACGGCCCGAGCGTCACCGCGAAGAGGGTCACACCGGCGACGAGCGGCGGTGCGACCACGAGCAGCAGCGGCGGGGCGAGCGAGAACAGCCCGATGAGGGCACCCGCGGCCGTGAAGACGAACGAACGGGACACCATCACCAGCCCCGCGAAGGTGTCCCGGGCGATCTCCACCTGCTGGGTGAGCCCGGACAGCGCACCCCGGTCGGCCTCACGCACACCCCGGACGACCACCCGCTCCACGAGCCGGTCGCGCAACGGCTCGACCAGCTCGGCGACACCTCCGTACACGCGCCGGGTGCCGAACGCGCCGACCGCCACGGCGAAGGCGGCGACACCGAGCCAGCCGAGCCCGACGCCGGCCCGGCCGGCCAGGAACCCGTCGTCGAGCGCCCGCGCGAGGGCGTAGCCCATGAGGAAGGTCTGCCCGGTCTCCAGCACGGACCAGCCGGCCAGCCGCAGGACCACCGGCCGTCGGCCGCGCAGAAACCTCAGTCCGCGCCGGTACACCCCTTCGGTCATCGCGCGCCCCCGTCCCCGCCCGGCCCGAACACCGCCCGGTACCCGGCCGTACGCCACAGCTCCGTGTGCGTCCCGCGGGCCCGCACCCGTCCGCCGTCCAGCCAGACCACGGCGTCCGCGCGGGCCGCCGTGGAGACCCGGTGGGCGATGATCAGGCGGCTTCGGCCGGCCGCGTGGCGCAGCAGAGCCTCGGTGATCTGGTGCTCCGTGACCGTGTCGAGGCTGGACAGGGCGTCGTCCAGGATCAGCAGCCGGCTGTCGTGGGCGAACGCCCGGGCGAGGCCGAGCCGTTGAGCCTCGCCTCCGGACAGCGGAGCGTCCGTGCAACGGGTGGCGTAGCCGTCGGGCAGCCGGCGGACGAACGTGTCGGCGCGGGCCGTACGGGCGGCCTCCCTGACCCGGCCGGGCGGCGCCGGGGGGACACCGAGGGCGATGGTGTCCTCGATGGTCTCGCCGAGCAGGGCGGGGCGTTCGAAGGCGTAGCCGACCGCGCCACGCAGTGTGTCGTGGGCCAGCGCGCGCAGGGGTACGCCGTCGAGCAGTACGTCGCCGTCGTCCGGATCGGTGAGCCGGCCGGCGACGGCCGCGAGGAGCGACTTGCCCGCGCCCGAGCGGCCGACCACGGCGAGGGTGCTCCCGCCGGGCACGACGAGGTCGACGGCGTCGAGCACGGTGCGTCCGCCGCGCCGGGCCGTGACCCCGCGCAACTCCAGCCGGCCCCGGCCGGGCGGCAGTTGGTGTTCGCCGTATCCGGTCGGCGGCTCGCTCAGCACCTCGCCGAGCCGCCCGGCCCCGGCCCGCGCCCGGGCCAGCCCCGAGAGCTGGCCGACCAGCACGCCGACGCCGGCGGCGAGGACCGCGTAACGGGACGCCGCCAGCAACTCCCCGACGGACAGGCGGTGTTGGACCACGAGGACGCCCGCGACGGCGAGCACGCCGATCTGCAGCAGCGGCGCGACGGCGACCGCCCGGGCGGCGGCGCGACCCTGGACCTGCCACATCCGGCGGCCCTCGCGGGAGAGGCCGGGCAGGGGGCGCAGGATCCGGGCCACCTCCTTGTCGGCGGTGCCGCCGGCCGCGATCGTACGGGCCCCGTCGATCGCCTCCGACAGGGCGCTCGCGATCCGGCCCTGGATCTCCTGGTAGCGCGTCGCGCACTCCGACGAGTCGCGTGCGAGTGCCCGCAGCAGCAGGGCCAGGACGGGGGCTCCGGCCAGGAACACGAGCGCCAGCCACGGGTCGATCAGGCCGAGCGCCACGACCGCTCCGGCCGGTCCGGCGAGGGAGGCGAGGAGGGAGGCGCGTGTGGCGGGCGCGGTGCCGGCCTGGGCGGCATTGCCGACGAGCCGCGCCACCAGCTCACCGGATCCGAACCGGCCGCCGGCCCGCGGTCCCACGGCCAGCACGTGCCCGACCAGCCGCCGGCGCAGGAGAGCGGTGGCCCGGGCGTTGAGGGTTCCGCCGAGGACGGTCTCCGTGGCGTCGAGCACGGCGAGCAGCAGGACCAGGCCGGTGCACCAGAGCACCCACCGGGTGGCACCCGGGCTGTCGGGGTGGGTCAGCAGGAGGTCGAGGGTCCGGCCCAGGGCGGCCGGGAGCAGCAGGGCCGCCCCCGTCGCGGCCGTGGTCGCCACGGTCAGGGCGAGGCAGCGGGACGCGCTGTGCCGGGTCGCCGTGCGCAGCAGCTGCCGCCCCGCGGAGTCGGCCCCCGGGGGTTTTGGCACAGCGGGCGTCGTCATGGCGCGTCGGGCCCTCGCATCCTGTCCTGGCACGGTGCAGAGCCCCGGGCGGCCCCTCCCCGTGGAGGGGAGGGAACCGCCCGGAGTCGGTGGGAAGCGGTGTCGTCAGAGACAGAGCGTCACGCTGGCGGCCGAGACACACGAGAGCAGGCTCAGGGTGCTGTTGCCGCCACCGCCGCCGGTGGTCTCGTCGGACTCCATCGTCTGCAGGTCGAGAAGTGCCATGTCAGATCCTTTCGTTCACTGGGGACGGGGTTGAGTCACGACTTCGCCGGTTGTGCGGAGCCGCGTGTGGGTGCCGCCGGAAGGGGCGGCAGGAACGGCAGTTGGGCCGTGGACTCCTCGTCGAGGGCCGCGCCGAGCGCGAGCAGGCACCCTGCCGTTCCGGTGCCCAGGTCCATGGAGAGCCGCATCATCTGGTGGCCGGGGAAGGCCAGTTGGCCCTGGTAGGCCATCGCGAACCAGCCCAGCGCGCCGACCTGTTCGGCCAGCCGTTCCCGGGCGGGGCCCGGCGCGGTGGTCCGGCCGAGATGCAGGATCATGCCCGCACGGCCCTGGAAGAGGCCGGGCTGCGCGTAGAAGCGGGAGGAGGCGGCGGTCAGGACGCCGGAACGGACGTGCTCCCATTCCTCGGCCTGTGGTGCACCGGGCGCCAGGGAGAGGTAGTCGTCGACGACCATGCCCAGGCCCACGCTGCCGTCCCCGAGATAGGGCAGCGTGCGCCACCCCTCGTCGACTTCGAGACTGCCGCCCTTCTGCACCACGCAGCACTCCAGGTCCCGGCGCAGCGCATCGGTCGCCGCGTCGAGCAACTCCGGGTCACCGATGGCCTCGTACTGCCGGAGCAGGAAGAGCGCGGGGCCGCTCGCACCGCGCAGCAGCCCGGCCCGCCGGCGGGGCGTGTCGGGGCGCGGCTCGGCGAGCCGGCGCACCAGCAGGGCCGCCGCCTCGGCCGCCCGCTCGGCCAGTGCGGGCTCGCCCGTCGTGCGGGCGAGCTGCCCGAGGACCAGGCCGACCCCGGCGAGGCCGCCGTGCAGGTCGGAGGAGAGCTTCTGCCACCGCTCCCGCAGGATCCCGTCGAGCAGGTCAAGGGCGCGCTGCCGGTGCCCGAGCCGGTCGAGGACGTAGGCGACGCCCGCGAGACCGTCGTAGAGCCCGAGGGGCGTCCCGGCCGGGACCGGGTCCGTGTGCGCGAGGAGCCAGCGCTCGCCCTCCTCGAACCGCCCGGCGCCGGTTTCGGCGAGCGCGTGGAGCACGCCCGCGGCACCGTGCGCGAGGCCGAGCCCGCCGCCGTCGGAGAACTGGGCGATGTCGCCGGGGAAGAGCCGGTCGTCCCGCTCCGGTGTGGCCGAGGCGAGGATGGCCTTCACCATCGAGTCGCGGCTGTAGGGCCAGTCACCTGGTTCGGCGAGGGCGGCGAAGGGGGAGGTGGCGCCGACGGGGAGGGACGCGCCGGGCGCCTGCGGGCCGAGGGCGGCACCCGCGACCGGCCGGTCGCTCGCGGCTCCCGGGGCGGGGCGGCCCCGGGAGTCCTCCGCGCCGGCACGGTCATGGGCCGTCCCCGCGGCGCCGCAGTCGCGGGTGATCTCCGCGACCGCCTCGTCGAGGAACTCGCGGGGCACGTCGGGGAACTGGCCCGCGATGACCTCGGCCAGGTGCGCCGCCTTGCCGCGGTCCACCACGAACAGCGTGGTGACCGGCATGAACAGGGCGAGCCGCAGACATGCCAGCGCATACCGGTCGACGTCCGCTCCGGTGCGGTCCGGCGGTGCGAAGAATCCCGGATGGGCGACGACCTGGCGGCCGTTCTCCTCGATCGGTGCCGCCGCCTCGAAGTCGAGCAGGGAGACGGTCTCCTCGTCGGGGGCGATCATGATGTTGAAGACATGCAGGTCGTTGAAGACGATCCCGCGTCCGTGCACCGCCTCGACGGCCGCCTCGACCCCCTGGTGGATGCGCAGCGCCCAGGCCGTGTAGGCGGCCACGGCGTCCGGGTCCGGGTCGGGAGCGAGCAGGGGATGGCGCTCGGCGAAGAACGAGTTGAGGGGCCGTCCCTCGAGGAATTCCATGACGAGGAAGCGGTGGTCACCGAGGGTGAACCAGTCCCGCACCTCGGGCACCACGCCCAGCCCCGACACCTGCTCAAGGGCGTACTTCTCGCGCGCCAGCCGGCTGATCGCGTCGGCCCCGTCCGCGGCGAGACCCGCGTGGGGCCGGCCCTCCTTGAGGACCACCTTGCTGCCGTCACGGGTGTCCGTGCCCGCGTACACCCCGCCGCCGTTCGAGAAGTGCAGTGCCTTCTCGATGCGGTACGGGAGGTCGCCGACCGTCGTCGTGTTGCGCGCGGCGAGCTGCGGCTCCAGGAACGCGGGCAGCGTCACCCAGTCCGGGACGTGGAAGGACGGCTTGCGGTGGTCCGGCACCAGCCTGCCCTCGGCGTCCTGGACGGCGAGGACCAGCGTGCCGCGCTCGTCCACCACGAAGGACCGCGCGAAGGCGCCGTAGCGGACGTACAGCGGTCCCTCGTTCCAGCGCAGGTCGGTGAGGATGTACGGCCCTTCCAAGCCGTCGAGGAGCTCGCCCAGTTCACGCAGGACGAGGTGGAGCTGCTCCTCGCCCGCCGGATAGACGGTGACGAACTTCCCGCTGGTGTCGCGCGCCGCGTACTTGGTGTTCCGCAGGTGCAGCAGGTGCGGTCCCGGCACGAACTTGAACGGGATGCGCCGCGGCACGCAGTAGTCCCACACGGTGGCGGCGATCCGCTCCGCGTTCGCCCGGTTGGCCGAAGCGTGGATCTTCCAGCCCTGGGCGGGTCCGGGGAGTGGACGCCCCTCGTCGTCGACCGGCGTCAGTGTCAGCCAGTCGCCGATCCGGTCCGCGTGCCACCCCTCGGGTGCCTCGCGCCGGGCCGTCTCGTACACGGGAGCGGCGCCCTGCTCGCCCACGGACAGGCGGTCCGGCGTCTCGTAGAAGTGTCTGTCGGCCAGCGCGTAGACCTCGTACCGCTTGTCCATTCCATCCCCCCTCGGCCAGGTGTCTTCGAGGCTTCCAGTCCGGCTGTGGCCCCGAAAGTCACGCCTGTCACGACATCCCCGTGAGGAACTCACGAGTCAAGTAGCGTTCGAATATGTTCGAGTAAAAACGCTTTGCCGCAGGCCCCAAGGGCCCGGAACGGTCACAGGGGCTGCGCGAGCGTCGCAGAAGCGCTGTAATTGCGGACGTGGTCAGTGAGGGCGCGACGGGACGCAGAACGAGAACGCTGCGTGCCGAACTTGCCCTCAAGACGCTCACCGCCGACCTCGGCTCCCGCGAACGGCTGCGCCGCGTCCTCGAACAGGCGCTCGTCTTCGCCGGGGCCACCCTCGCCGCCGTGTACGCCCCGGGGGAGAACGGTGACGAGTTGTGCCTCGTCGAGTCGGCCGGCGTACCCAGGACGCTGTACGGGATGCGGGACAGCTATCCCGCGTCCGGGGGAGCTCCCGCCGCCGAGGTGCACCGCTCCGGCCGGCCGCTGTGGCTCTCTCCGGAGGAACTCGGCCGCTGGGCGGACGCCCGGCGGCTGCCGGCCCAGGAGTTCTCGCTGGCCGTGCTGCCGCTGAGCGACGGCGGCAGCCTGGTCGCCGTCAGTGAGCACGAGGGCGGCTTCGACACCGACGACCGCGAGTGCCTCGCCCTGCTCGCCGACGCCGCCGCCAGCCCCGCGCGCACCCCGGCGGGCGAGCCCGACGAACTGGCCGCCAGTTCCTTCAGCCTCGCCATGGACAGCGGCCGGGTCGAGGTCGACGACGAGATGCTGGAGCTGTTCGGGATCGGCCCGGACGAGTTCGACGGCAAGGTGGAGACCCTGCTCTCGCTGACCGTGCCGGAGGACCTGCCCTCGCTGATGTCGGTGGTCGAGGCCGACCACATGTCCATCGGCGACCGCGAACTGGAGTTCCGCATCCTCCAGCCGTCCGGTGCGCCCAGGTGGCTGCGGCTGCGCGGCAGGCTGCTCCCCGGGGGCGACGGCCGTCCGGCACGGCTCGTCGGCACGGTCGCCGACGCCTCGAAACTGCGCTCCGGGGTCAACGACGTCGCCCGCGTCCAGCGGCTCGCCGCGGCGCTGGCCACCGCGGGCACGGTCCGCGACGTCAGCCATGCCGTGGTCGCCGCCCTGCGCAAGCCCCTGCAGGCCGACCGGATCGCCCTCGCCGAGCTGGAGGGGGACCGCCTCGTCGTCACGGTCCTGGACCCCCCGGAGCCGAACGTGTGGCCCGAGCTGTGGCGCAACGAATGGCGCTCGGAGTGGCCGGACGCGCCCGTACGCACCATGCCGACCCTCGCGGCGGCCCTGCGGGAGGGCCGTGCCGCCATCTGGCCCGCCGGCACCCCGCTGGAACCCGCGCTCGCCGACGTCGGCCCCGGCGGTCTCGCCGTGCTGCCGCTGCCCGCCGGCGGTCGCATGGCCGGCGCCTGTCTGATCGGCTGGGACGACCCGCACGACTTCGGCCCCGACGAGCGCGCCCTGCTCACCGCCGCCGCGGGTCTCGCCGGGCAGGCGCTGATGCGCGCCCACGCCTTCGACGCCGAACACGAACTGGTCGGCATGCTCCAGCGCACCCTCCTGCCGCGCCGGCTGCCCCGGCTGCCCGGCGCGGTCGCCGTCGCCCGCTATCTGCCCACCACGGCCGGCCTGGAGGTCGGCGGCGACTGGTACGACGTGATCCCGCTGCCCGACAACCACGTGGCCCTGGTCATCGGCGACGTCCAGGGACACAACGCCGGAGCCGCCACCCTCATGGGCCAGATGCGCACGGCCCTGCGTGCGTACGCCGTCGAAGGGCACCCCCCGGACGTCGTCGTCTCGCTCGCCAACCGCCTCCTGATGGACATGGAGACCGACCTCTTCGCCACCTGTTGCTATGTCGACATCGACATGGAGGAGGGCTCCGCCTGGTTCGTCCGCGCCGGACACGTGCCCCCGGTACTGCGTCACCCCGACGGCAGTACGGAGATCGCCGAGTCCGAGGGCGGCCCCCCGCTCGGCGTCATCCGGCAGGCCGACTACCCGATGAGCCCGCTGCGCCTCCAGCCCGGCACCGTGGTGGCCCTGACCACGGACGGCCTGGTCGAGTCCGCGGAGCTCGACGTCGAGGACGGCATGAACCGGCTCGCCGCGGAGCTCGCGGCCGCCGACCCCGCCCACCTCGGCCTCGTGGCCGACGCCCTGCTCGCGGACGCCAACCGCAGCGACGACGTGGCCCTGCTCCTCATGCGCTACGACGGCATGGCGCTGCGTCCGCTGCGGGAGAGCTGGTCGGTCTGGCGGGTGCCCGAGGCGGTCCGGCACGCCCGCCGCTTCACCCGGCGCACCCTGCGCCTGTGGGGCATCGCGGAGGAGCCGGACGCCGTACTCCTCGTGGTCTCGGAACTGGTCACCAACGCCCTCGTGCACACCGACGGCCAGGTGCGGCTCGACCTCACGCTCATCAACAGCCGGCTGCGGGTCGCCGTCGCCGACAACTCACCGCGTACGCCGATCAAGCCGACGAGCATCGGCTGGGAGGCCACCGGAGGCCGGGGCATCCTCCTCGTCGAGGCCATGTCGGCGACCTGGGGGACCGTGCCGGTGAGCGGGGGCAAGCAGGTGTGGAGCGAACTCGTTCTCGAGTGACGCGTGATCGCCCCGGATGACACCCTGGGAGCGTGCGCCTGCTGCTGATGTCCGACACCCACCTGCCCAAGCGTGCCAAGGAGCTGCCCCCTCGGCTCCTCGCCGAACTTCCGCTCGCCGACGTGGTGATCCACGCGGGCGACTGGGTGGACATGGCCACCCTCGACCTGCTCGAGGACCGGTCGGCCCGGTTCATCGGCGTGTACGGCAACAACGACGGGCCCGACCTGCGTGCCCGCCTCCCCGAGATCGCCCGCGCCGAACTGGGCGGCCTGCGCTTCGGCGTCGTCCACGAGACCGGCGCCGCCCAGGGCCGCGAGCGCCGCTGCGCGGAGCGGTTCCCCGACCTGGACGTCCTCGTCTTCGGGCACAGCCACATCCCCTGGGACACGACCACGGAGACCGGCCTGCGCCTCCTCAACCCCGGTTCGCCGACCGACCGCCGCCGGCAGCCCCACTGCACGTATCTCACCGCGACGGTGGCCGACGGCGCGCTCACGGACGTACACCTGCACCGGTTGCCGCCGCGGACCTGACCCGCGGCGACTCGCGATCCGTGACGAAGGGCGCCATCCGGACCAGCGCCGGGGCGGATCCGTCGGGAGGAGGTGACACGTCCTTTCCGGAGGAGCCGGCGGGTCGCGTCACCCGGAATTGAGTGGACACGCGGTCCGTTCGCGGCTGGGATGGCGGGGTGTTGATCGATACCGACCTCGTCCGCCGCCTGCTCGCCGCGCAGTTCCCGCAGTGGGCCCAACTGCCGCTCTCGCCGGTCCCGTTGTCCGGGATGGACAACGCGACCTTCCGTCTGGGCGAGGAACTGTCCGTACGCCTGCCGCGGTTCGAGCGGTGGATGGGGCAGGTGGAGCGGGAGCACAGGTGGCTGCCGTGGCTCGCCGCCCAACTGCCGATGCCCGTCTCCGAACCGATCGCGCAGGGCCGGCCGGGGGAGGGCTACCCGTACCCCTGGTCCGTCTACCGATGGCTGGAGGGAGAGACGGCGAACGGGCAGGCGCTCGCCGATCCGGCCGAAGCGGCCCTGAAACTGGCCGGGTTCATCACGGCCCTGCAGAAGATCGACCCGACCGGAGGCCCCGGTCCGCAGTGGAGCAACGCCTTCCGTGGCGTTCCGCTGGGCGACGACCGGGACTCGCTGGCCTCGGAGGCACGCGTCCGGCCCAAGATCGCGGCACTGGAGGGCATGGTCGACATCGAGGCGGTCACGGCGGTGTGGGAGGCGGCTCTCGCCGCGCCGGCCTGGGACCGTCCGCCGGTGTGGATCCACGGCGACCTCGCGACCGGCAACCTCCTCGCGGTGGAGGGCAGGCTGAGCGCCGTCATCGACTTCGGGACGCTCGCGGTCGCCGACCCGGCCGTCGACCTGCTGCCCGCCTGGCAGTTCCTGCCCGCTGAGACGCGTGGCGTCTTCCGTGGGGCGCTCGATGTCGACGACGCGACCTGGGCGCGGGGCCGCGGCTGGGCACTGGCCGGTTCGCTGCCCGTGCCGGACGACCCCTTCTTCCAGAAGGATCCGGGCCGGATCACGGCCGCGCTGCGGCACCTGGACGGGCTCATCGAGGATCACCGCGAAAACGGGGCTTGAACGGGCCGCCGGCGGCGGCGTGCGCAACGACAAGGGCAGGGGAACCGCGGTGTTGAAGCAGCCGCCGGTGGGATCGTCGGCGACGACCTGTGCCATGCGGACGATGATCTCGGCGCCCTCCTGGACGGTTTGCGTGCCGGTGTTCCCGTTCAGGTCCGTCGCGCCGGGCTCGACCGCGTAGATCCAGATGTCCAGGACAGGGGCGGACCATCGTCGGTGACGTCCCGGAGCAGCGCCCGCGCGCCGAGTCGCCCGGCGGCCCGGTGTCCGCGCTCCGCGTCACGGCTGCCGACGTAGACCGGGTGGCCCGCGGTCACGAGCCGGCGGGCGGTCTCGAACCCGAGACCCTTGTTCGCTCCGGTGATCAGTGTTGTGGTCATGCCTCCGGGTTCCGGCCCGTGCCCGCGGCCGGCCAGGCGTCCGGTCTTCCTGGGACCGGCAGTACCAGGCAGCCGGCCGGTACCCCGGGCACACTGGAGGCATGGCAACGGCGGAGTCCGGACAGGCGCTGCGCCGCTGGCGCGGCGACCGGGTCCCACCCGAGGCCGCCGGGCTCCCGGCCGGCGGGCAGCGGCGCGCGGCCGGACTGCGCCGCGAGGAGCTGGCCCTGCTGGCCGGCGTCTCCGTCGACTACGTCACCCGCCTCGAACAGGGCCGCGCTTCGCACCCGTCGGCCCAGGTCGTCGAGGCGCTGGCCAGAGCGCTGCGGTTGTCGGGCGAGGAGCGCGCCCACCTGTTCCGGCTGGCCGGTCTGGTGCCGCCAGGACCGGAGACGGTGCCCGCGTACGTCTCGCCGAGCGTCCAGCGGCTGCTGGACAGACTGACCGGCACACCCGTCGCGGTCTACGACGCGTCCTGGACCCTGCTCCTCGCCAACCCGCCGTACGCGGCACTGATGGGCGATCCGTCCGGTCGGCGTGGCCCCGAACGCAACGGCGTGTGGCGCCACTTCGTCGGTCCGGGCAGCCGGGCCCGGCACACCCCGGAGTCCCTGCGCGCGTTCGAGGCCGCGCTGGTCGCCGATCTGCGGCGGCCGCCGCCCGGTATCCCGCCGACCGGCAGCTGCGGCGCCTGATCACGGAGTTGCGCACCAACAGCGACCGGTTCGCCGAGTGGTTGGAGTCCGGCGCGGTGGGTCACCACGAGGCCGCGCAGAAGACCATCGATCATCCGCAGGTGGGTCCCGTGACGCTGGACTGCGACGTGCTCACCGTGACCGGCAGCGACCTGCGCATCATGGTCTACACGGCCGAGCCCGGCACCGAGGACGCCGACCGCCTCGCCCTGCTGACCGCGCTCGGCACCCAGCGGCTCGTCGGATAGCCGCCCCGCCGGGCGAACGGCGACCGCGCACCGGATCCCGCGGCCTTGACAGCCCGGTCGCCCAGGGCTGCCCCGTCCTCCGGACGTGCAGGTCAACACCCGGTGCGGGCCACCTCCCGAACCGTCGCTGCCACTTCCCGCATGCACGGTTTCCGGACTCGTCCCGCTTCCGGGCGCGTTGCGGGCTCTGAGAGGCCGATCGAGGGGTACGCGGTCTTCGAGCTTGAAGTGTCGTCGGGGGGTACGCGGTGTACGAGCCGTGGTCATCCGGGCGGCGAGGCCGTCCGCGCATCCGCCGGGCGGTTCTGTCGATGGAGGTGGTCATGGACCGGGCGTCCACACTGCACAGCCTCGCCGGAAGGGCGGCCGGGCACCGTACGCGCATCCGAGTCGCCGCGGTGGCGGCCGCCGGAACCGTGGCCCTGACGGCCTGCAGCGGGACGTCGGGCGGCGACGACGCCAAGGGGGACTCGGGCTCGCACCGGATATCCGTCGCGCCGGCGTCCGGCGCCTCGGCGGTGTCCGTGAAGAAGAAGGTGACCGTGCGGGCGGGCAGCGGGAAGCTCACCTCCGTGCAGGTGACGGCCCCCGGACCCGGCGCACTCCACGGTTCGTTCTCCAAGGACAGGAGTTCCTGGACGTCCACGGCCCGGCTGGCTCCCGGAGTGACGTACGCGCTGACCGCCGGCGCGACGGCGTCCGACGGCAAGAAGCTCACCGAACACGAGAAGTTCACCACCGCGGAGCCCACCAAGGCGCAGACCGTCATCGGCGAGTACAACGTCGAGCGGGACTCGACGGTGGGCGTCGGGCTGCCCGTGTCGATCGTCTTCAACAAGCCGGTCACCGACAAGGCGGCCGTCGAGCGCCGCCTGCGGGTCACCTCGTCGCCCGCCGTGGTGGGCGCATGGAGCTGGCTCAAGGACCGAAACGGCAAGGACCGGGTCGACTACCGGCCCCGTACGTACTGGAAGCCGGGCACCAAGGTCAGCCTGCGCATGAACCTCGACGGCGTCGCCGCCGGCGGAGGGCTGTACGGCACCCAGACCCGGAAGATCGACTTCACCGTCCGCAAGGCCGTCGTCACCACCGTCGACGTGACGAAGAAGTCGATGACCGTCACGCGCGACGGCGAGAAGCTGCGCACCCTGCCCGTCTCGACCGGAAAGAAGGGCTTCGAGACGTGGAACGGCACGATGGTGGTGCTGAGCAAGGTCCCCACCATCCGGATGGACTCCTCGACCGTCGGCATCTTCGGCCCCGAGGCGTACGACCTCGGCAAGGTCAAGTGGGATGTCCAGCTGACCACTTCGGGCACCTACGCGCACGCGGCGCCGTGGAACGAGGGCAAGTTCGGCCGGGTCAACGGAAGCCACGGCTGCATCGGCATGAGCACCTCCGACGCCAAGTGGTTCTTCCACCAGGTCCACTACGGCGACCCGGTCACCGTCGTCCACTCCAAGGACGACACCGTGCCGGTCAACAACGGCTACGGCGACTGGAACGTCGGCTGGGCCGAGTGGCAGGCGGGCAGCGCGCTCAAGTGACCCGGGAAGGACATCCCGCGCCGCCCCCGTCACCCCCGGCCGCACCTCACCGCGGATGCCGGGCGAAGACCTCGTGCAGGATGTCCAGATAGGCGCCGTGACCGCTGGAACTGGGCCAGTCCGTGGACGACTCGACCGCCGTCCCCTCGCCCCACTCGTTGTAGGTCACGACCAGCTGGAACGGCTCGCCCGACGTGGCGACGGTGGTGGCCTCGGCGCGGAACCGGTCGAGGTCCCGCGCGACCGTCGGTTTCTTGTCGGTGTTCTTCCAGAAGCCGGGGGACACGATGGCCGAGTACCCCTTCTGCACGTCCACGCCGGAGGCGTACTGGTGCCAGCCCTCCGGCTGGGAGGCGCAGTCCTGGTAGCCGCCGAACACCTTCAGCACGACGTAGTACCCCTCGGTCCTGTTGGCCCGGGTCCACCGGTCGGCCATGTCGCACCCGTCGTCCCCGCCGCCGTACACGAAGATCACCGGCTTGCCGTCGACGTGCAGCCAGGTCTTCTTGCCGGAGTACTTGCGCAGGTATTCCAGGCTCTTCCTGATCTCCGTCGCCGAGGGGTCGGTGTACGCCTCGTGCTCGTAGTAGACCGTCCAGGAGAAGCCGAGTTCCGCGCCCTTGGACATCAGCAGGGGCAGCCGCTCGTCCTCGCGCTTGCCCTCGCCCCACCAGGAGGAGATGCCGGCCTGGAGGCCGCCGTACTGCATGTCCTTGATCTGGCGCTCGACGGTGGCCGCTCTGTCGACGTCGTACTTGCCTGCCGAGGGCGTGTACTGGCTGCCCCCGCCGGCGAAGTTCTCCGGGTACCACGGGTAGTAGAAGGCGGCCCGTACCGGCAGCTTCGTGTTCGTGACGGCAGCCGTGTGCGCGGGAGCCGCCTTCGGCGCCGCGGACTTGGGGGAGGCCTTCGCGCCGGGCCGCGCGGTCGAGGAGGCCGTGGTCTTCGCGGCGGACGGGGTGGCGGTCGGCCGGGCGCCGGCGGCTGCCGGGGCCGAGGCGGCGGCGGCGGACGGCGTACGACCGTCCCGCTCGTCCTGTCCGAACACGCCGAGGACGTACGCGACGGTGGTCGCGACGAGGGCCAGGGCAGCCGCGGAGGCGAGCACCGCGGCCTTGCCCGCCGGGACGCCGCCGGACCTCCGGGCGGCCCGGATCGCCGCCCGCCCGGCCCCGGAGGGGCCCTGGAAGGCCACGGTGGACGGATCGCTGCCGGCCGGCCCGGCGCCACCGCCGGCCGCGCCCCAGGCCATCAGCGCCGGCAGGACCGGCGGCACGGCCACCAGCGCCAGATCCGCCAGCAGACGCTCGGCCGGCACCATGTCGAGGGGCAGGCCCTCGCACGCCGGACAGGTGCGCACATGCTTGGCGATCCGCTTGCGCCACAGACCGGCGGGGCGCCCGTCCCACCCGCGGAGATCCGCGTCCAGGTCCGGGCACCGCGGTACCGCGCCGACTGCGCGGACCACCGCCCGAGCGATCTCCAGCCGGGCCTTCATCCGCTGCACCCGTACCGCGGCGTGCGGCATCGGCAGTTCCATCGCCGTGGCCAGTTCGGCCCGGGTCAGCCGGCCGGCGACCTCCATCCACCACAGGGACAGCAGCTGCCGGTCGTCGGTGTCCAGCCACCGGGTGGCCTCGGCCGTCTCCTGCCGCTGTCCCGACAGGCTCAGCACGGTGATCGTCAGATCGACGAAGTCGGCCCCCGGATCGGCGAGCAGGGCCGTCTCTTCCAGGCCCTCGAGGCCGGCGGTCGCCGGCGCGCCGCGCCGCGTTCGCCAGTGCCGGCGCACCTGCCGCATCGCGATGGCGACGAGCCAGGAGCGGAACGCCTCGGGATCCCGCAGCGTCCGCACGTCGCGGATCATCTGCAGCATGATCTCCTGCACGACGTCATCGGTGTCGGCCGGGGCGTCCAGCGCGCGTCCCACGATGTTGTAGATCAGGGGCAGGTAGTCGGCCACCATGGTGTCCAGGGCCCGTTGGTCGCCGTCCTGCGCGGCACGCACGAGCGCGACCTGGGCCCGGGACGCCGCCGGCCCGTCGTATCCGCTGGGTGAATTCTCGGTCATGACTGGAGGAGGGCTCCCGGTCGGCGTCGGCATAACAGAAATCCGCGCATCAGCTTCGCACCGCCCGCTCCGGCGGGTCCGCCCGCACCCGCCCTTACCGGCTCGACGGGAGAAAGTACGCCGACCTCGGCGCCCTGTATCGGGAGAAACCACGCCAACCTTCGTGCCCTGTCGTCCTTCCGCCGTCCATAGGATCTAATGGGCAGCCGCACGCTGGTTGGACGGATGCCGGGCATCACCGGTCGACAACTCCACCCTTGATCCGTGCGGCCCTCGACTCCGGATGGTTATGGATGCCTGCCTCTCCCCGTCGCGACCCCGCGCCTGTCGTTCCGAGCACGCCGGGCGCGCCGGCCGCGCCGCAGCACCACGATCTGTTTCTCCAGCCGCGCTACACGGTGGAGCTCCCGCCCCTGGAGGACGAGGAGGACGTGTCCGAGCCCGCTCCGTCCTTCCCCGCCCGCCGGCGGCGCGAGACCACGCGCGGACGCTGACCTCCCGCTGAGCGGGCGGTGACGCGCGGTGCGGCTCCGCCTGTTCCCCGGTGTGCAGGCGGCCGCGCAACTCACCCCGGCGTCGTGCCGGTTGGGTGAATCGCGCCAGCGGTGGCCGTCAGCGGGGCACCGGTGCCGCCCCAGCGCAGGGCGACGATCTCCGCGGCGACGGAGACCGCCACCTCCTCGGGTGTCCGCGCCCCGAGATCGAGCCCGACCGGTGAGCGCAGCCGGGACAGTTCGCGCTCACCCACCCCGGCCTCCCGCAGTCGTCGCATCCGCTCCTCGTGGGTACGGCGGCTGCCCATCGCCCCGATGTACGCGGCGGGCCGGCGCAGCGCCTCCTCCAGGAGGGGTACGTCGAACTTGGGGTCGTGGGTGAGGACGCAGATCACCGTACGTGCGTCGGTGTCCGTGCCGCTCAGGTAGCGGTGCGGCCAGTCGACGACGACCTCGACACCCGCCGGAAAGCGCTCGGGTGTCGCGAAGACCGGGCGGGCGTCGCACACCGTGACCCGATGGCCGAGGAAGACCCCGATACGGGCCACCGCCGCCGCGTAGTCGATCGCGCCGAAGACGAGCATCCGTGGCGGTGGGGCGAACGAGTGCAGGAAGACGGTGACGTCGTCCTCGCGGCGCTCGCCGTTGGGTCCGTAGTGGCGCAGTCCGGTGGCGCCCAGGGCCAGTTCACCCCGCGCGTCGGCGGCGACGGCGGCGTCGAGGCCGGCCGGCCCGAGCGTGCCCGCCACTACCTCGGCCGCGCCGCGTTCTCCGTCCGGCCGGACGGCGAGGGTCGCTCCGCGCGGTGCCGGTCCGTCGATCACCGTCGCGACGGTCACCGGATGCCCCGCCGCCACCGAATCGGCGACCGCCCCGAAGGACGGATCCTCGTCCGGTGTCACCCGGCGGACGAGGACCGTGATCTCGCCGCCGCAGGTCAGCCCCACGGCGAAGGCGTCCTCGTCGCTGTAGCCGAAGGTCTCCAGACGTGCCTCGCCGCTCGCCACGACCTCCTGCGCCAGCTCGAAGACCGCGCCTTCGACACAGCCGCCGGACACGCTGCCCACCACCTCGTCGCCCGGGCCCACGGCCATGGCCGCCCCGGGGTCCCGCGGCGCGCTGCGGCTGACCGCGACGACCGTGGCGAGGCCGAACGGCGCTCCGCGCGCGTACCACCGGCTCAGCGCCGGAAGGATCTCGCGCATCTCTCGCTCCCTTCGGCGCGACGACGATCTCCCTCAAGGTTCCGCGCCCTTCCCCGCTCCCGCCAGCAGGACCGGCCGGCCGGGCCGTACGAAGGCGCATTCGGGTGCGGCCCGGGCACGACCACCACCTTGCCCGCGCGGCCCTTGTTGAGCGTTAATCCGTTGCCGTCGCACACGATCGCCTGCTGCACTACGGGGGACCAGTCGTCCCGGTGTCAGGAGCAGCAATGCGAGCAACGTTCATGTCCGTCCCGGAAGGAATGACCCCCTCTTCAAAGGACATGACACGCGGTGCACATGCTGAACCTGGGAATTCTCGCGCACGTAGACGCCGGTAAGACCAGCCTGACCGAGCGGCTGCTGCACTCCGTCGGGATCATCGACGAGATCGGCAGCGTCGACGCCGGCAGCACCCGGACCGACTCCCTCGCACTGGAGCGGCAGCGCGGGATCACCATCAAGTCCGCCGTGGTGTCCTTCGCGATCGACGACAGCACGGTCAACCTGATCGACACACCCGGGCACCCGGACTTCATCGCCGAGGTGGAGCGCGTGCTGGGCGTCCTCGACGGCGCGGTGCTCGTCGTCTCGGCCGTGGAGGGCGTACAGGCGCAGACCCGTGTACTGATGCGGACGCTGCAGCGGCTGCGGATCCCGACGCTCGTCTTCGTGAACAAGATCGACCGCCGGGGAGCGCGGTACGAGGAGCTGCTGGAGAGCATCTCCGCGAGGCTCACCCCGGCGATCGTCCCCATGGGCGAGGTCGCCCGACGGGGCACACGGGACGCCGGCTTCACCCCCTTCGCCGCGGCCCGCCTCCGGGCCCCCCTGCTCGACGTGCTGGCCGCGCACGACGACGAGCTGCTCGCCGCCTACGTCGAAGGAGACGTGCCCGACGACCGGCTGCGCTCGGCCCTGGCGCGGCAGACCGGGCAGGCCCTGGTGCACCCCGTGTTCTTCGGCTCGGCCATCACCGGGGCGGGCGTCCCGGAGCTGATCGCCGGCATCAAGGAGCTGCTCCCCGCCGCCGAGGGTGATGCCGGCGGCCCGGTCTCGGGCACCGTCTTCAAGGTCGAGCGCGGACCTGCCGGGGAGAAGATCGCGTACGCGCGGATGTTCTCGGGGACCCTGCGTACGCGTGACCGGATTCCCTTCCGGGACGGCGAGGAGGCCAAGGTCACCGCGATCAGCGTGTTCGACCGCGGCGCGGAGGTCCGGGGCACGTCCGTCGCCGCCGGCCGGATCGGCAAGCTATGGGGCCTCGGTGACATCCGCATCGGCGACGCCTTCGGGACACCGGCGAAGACCGAGGACGAGCATCTCTTCGCCCCGCCGACCCTCGAAACGGTCGTCGTCGCGACCCGGCCCGGCGACAAGGGCGCCCTGCACCTCGCGCTCACCCAACTCGCCGAGCAGGACCCGCTGATCAACCTGCGCCAGGACGAGGTGCGGCAGGAGATCTCCGTATCGCTGTACGGCGAGGTGCAGAAGGAGGTCATCCAGGCGACGCTGGCCGACGAGTTCGGTATCGATGTCACCTTCGAGGAGACGACGGCGATCTGCATCGAGCGGCCCGAGGGCTCGGGCAGCGCGGTCGAGTTCAACGGCAAGGCTCCGAATCCCTTCCTCGCGACCGTCGGGCTGCGGGTGGATCCGGCGCCGGTCGGCAGCGGTGTGGAGTTCCGGCTGGAGGTCGAGCTCGGTTCGATGCCGTACGCCTTCTTCAAGGCGATCGAGGACTCCGTGCGGGACACCCTGCGGGAGGGGATCCACGGCTGGCAGGTCACCGACTGCACGGTCACCATGACCCACTCCGGTTACTCGCCCCGCCAGAGCCACGCCCACCAGGGCTTCGACAAGAGCATGTCGAGCACGGGCGCCGACTTCCGCGGGGTGACCCCGCTGGTCCTGATGACCGCGCTGCGGCGGGCGGGCGGCCGGGTGCACGAGCCGATGCACCGCTTCCGGCTGGAGACGCCCGGGGACACGCTGGCCGCGGTCCTGCCGGTGCTGGCGAAACTGCGCGCCGTACCGCAGACCACGGAGACAAGGGGTGACGCGAGTGTGCTGGAGGGCCGGATCCCGGCGGCCCAGGTCCATGAACTGGAGCAGCTGCTCCCCGGGTTGACGCGCGGCGAGGGTGAACTGGAAGCGGCCTTCGACCACTACGCGCCGATCGCCCGCGGCACCGTCCCGCAGCGGCCGCGCACCGACCACAACCCGCTCGACCGCAAGGAGTATCTGCTGAACGTGACGCGCAGGGTCGGAAGTTGAGCCGAGCGGGGCGGGGCGGCAGCCGGTGGTGCGCCCGGTTCCGGAGTGGCGCGGGGAACGACCGCGGAGTCAGGGGGTGTTGACGTCCTCAGGTACCACCGCGACTGTTGTGAACATGGCGAAGTTACGTGCACGTCTGCTCGGCGTCCTCGTACTCCTCACCGGCCTCCTCACCGTGACGGGCGCGCAGCCCGCCACGGCGGACGGCCTCCCCGACTCCCTCTGGTTCGACGAACCCGCGGCCGCCACCCTCACGGCGGACAACGGCCACTTCACCGACGGCCTCGGCCGTGAGGTGGTGCTCCGCGGCTACAACGTCTCCGGCGAGACGAAGCTGGCGGAGAACGACGGACTGCCCTTCGCCTCGGTCGCGGACGCCAAGAAGTCCGCCACCGCGCTGCGGGCCCTCGGCGGCGGCAACTCGGTGCGCTTCCTGCTCTCCTGGGCGGCCGCCGAACCCGTGCGGGGCCAGGTGGACACCGCTTATCTCGCGGCCGTCACCGCCCAGTTGCGCGCCTTCCTGGACGCCGGCATCCGGGTGTTCCCCGACTTCCACCAGGATCTCTACTCCCGCCACCTCTTCGATCCGGACAGCTGGTACAGCGGTGACGGCGCGCCCAAGTGGGTCGTGGACGCCGGTGACTACCCGGACGAGTCCTGCGGGGTCTGCCTTTTCTGGGGGCAGAACATCACCCAGAACGAGGCGGTGAAACAGGCGTCGTACGACTTCTGGCACAACGCGAACGGAGTCCAGGACGCCTTCCTCACCACGGCTCAGTCGACTATGGCGTACCTCCAACAGCACCTCTCCGCAGCCGAGTTCGCGGGCGTCGCCGGCTTCGACCCGCTGAATGAGCCGTATGCGGGCACCTACGACTCGGGGCAGACCAGCCGCACCTGGGAACGCGACGTGCTGTGGCCCTTCTACACGAAGTTCCGGGCGCGGATGGACGCGGCCGGCTGGCAGGCCAAGCCGGCCTTCGTCGAACCGAACCTCTTCTGGAACGGCAACCTCGACTTCCAGAAGCAGGAGGGCGGGCTGCTGGACGCGGGCACCCTGGGCCCGCGCTATGTGTTCAACACCCATTTCTACGACCAGAAGGCGATCTCCGGCGTCTTCATGTGGGGCAAGGCCCGCGACGGGCAGTACGCGACCGACTTCGGGACGGTGCGCGACCGCGCGGCCGCCGCCGGCACGACGGGATTCGTCAGCGAGTTCGGCCATCCGCTGTCCGGCTCGGTCTCGGACAAGGCCCCCACGGTCCTCAAGGCCATGTACCAGGCGCTCGACTCCCGGCTTCCGGGTTCCACCTGGTGGGACCGGCCGGCGTCCTCGGGCCCGGTCCTGTCCGGCACCCAGTGGCAGTGGGACCTCTACAACGGCCGCCATCAGGAGCTGATGAACGGCAATCCGGACAAGGTTCTGACATCCGGCGACGCCTGGAACGACGAGGACCTCTCCGCGGTGGCGCTCGACGACTCGGGGCGGCCCGTCCTGCGCCAGGACGCCCGTCTGCTGGACCGCCTGTACCCCAGTGCCACGGCCGGCACAACGGTGGCCTTCACCTACGAGGACCGGTCGCGGGACGGCTCGACGACCCTGACCTGGAACCCCGTCCCGAGTTCGCTTCCGCATGTGTCGCAGCTGGTCGGCGCCGGCCAGTACGGCCTTCTGCTCTGGCGCTCCGACGGCACGGACGCTCCCACGGAGCTCCACCTGCCGGCGTCCTTCCCTGCCTCGGCCACCACGGTGGTCTCCGACCTCGGCACCACCACGGCCCCGCCCGCGTACACCAGGACGACTCCCGTGGCGGCGGCCCCCGAGCCCGGTGGCACCGGAGCCCATCGGCTCCTGCTCACCGCCCCGGACTCGGGGACCCTGCACTACGCACTGATCACCAACGGCGCTGCGGCCCCTTCGGCCGACCTGCTGAGCGCGGCCCGCACGGAACTGGCCGCATGGGCCGCGACGAAGGTCGGCTAGCCGACGGCCCCTGTCCAGTTCGTCGGGACATGGGCCAGCCGTACCCGCTGGGGGTGGTCGCCGACCTGGACCGAGACCGTCTTGCGCCCTGTCGCGAAGTCGATCGCCGTGATCTGGTCGGCGCCGCTCTCCGAGATGACACAGGACTTGCCGTCACCGCTGACGGTTGCCCAGTACGGCTTCGAGGCGGTGACGAGCGGGCCTTCCTGGAGGGTGGCCCGGTCGACGACGGTCGCGTAGTCGTCCATCGTGCCGGCGACGCAGATCTTGGTGCCGTCGGGGCTCATCGAAATGCCGTGGTGACGGGAGTCGTTGACCCAGGTCGTGCGGTCCGCGCTGGTCGCGGGGTTCTTCGGGAGGGTCTTCACCCGGGTGATCCGGTCGGTGGCGACGTCGTACTCCAGGAAGCCGTTGAAGAACGACACCTGGAAGTAGAGCTTGGACTCGTCGGGGCTGAAGGCGGCGGGCCGGACGGCGTCGGAGAAGTCGGTGAGGCCGATGGCGTCGAGCCGCTGACGCATGTCGATCACCTTGACCTGCTTGAAGGTGGTCGCGTCGAAGACGGTGATGCGGCGGTCGCCCTTCGTCCAGTCCAGCCACGGTTCGTCCAGAGCGGTGGTGACGTCACCGATGGACATGTTCCAGATGTACTTGCCGTCCCGGGTGAAGATGTTCTCGTGCGGCTTGTCGCCGGTGGCGAGGGAACCGAGCTGCTTGCCGGTGGTGATGTCCAGGACGTGCACGGTGTTGGCCGTCGAGGCGGAGACCGCGACGCGGCTGCCGTCGGGGGAGACCGCCATGTGATCGGCCCGGTAACCGGACACCGCGAAGCGCCAGTTGATCTTCCCGCTGGCGAGGTCGATGGAGACCACGTCGGCGAAGCTCGGGCGGGAGACGACCATGGACCCCCCGTCGGGGGTGGCGTACATGTCGTCGACGAACTGGTCGTGGCCTTCCCCGACGCCGCTGCGAATGCCCATGAAGTAGGCCCATTTGATCGGGTCGGCGTTGATCTCCGCGAGGCGTGCCTCCTTGTCCGGCACGACGTTGACCCGGCCGATCTTCGCGAAGTCGCCGGTGGACTTGATGACGTCGGCGGTGCCGTCCCAGTTGTTCCCTACGAACATCACCTCGCGCAGATCGGCGGAGGTGTCCTGAGCGGTGGCCGAGGTGGCCGTGGCGCCGAGGGCGAGGACGAGCGCGGTGGTGAGGGTGCAGAGGTGTCTGGATCTGGGGGCAGACATGGCGGTCCTTGTCGTAGGTGGGGAGTGTGGGGTGGTCGGGGCATGACAAGGGTGATTCTGAACAGGAGCACATTCAGAGTTGGTTTACTGGAAAGTAAGGAGAGGGGCGGCCTCTCCACAAGACTCCGGACGCGACAAAATTGACAACTGTCGAATGGATCAACGGCTGGGCCGGGGCGCATAGTTGAGCCCTGGCGGACGGACTGTCCGGCCGCGGGGGCAACCGGCATCGTCGGACCGGGCGAAGGAGGACGTGTGGCGGGCAGGCTCAAACAGCCGACCGGCCGTTACGGCGGGAGAACCGCCGAGGAGCGACAGGCCGAGCGGCGCGGGCGCTTCCTGGACGCCGCGCTCCAGCTGTTCGGCGACAACCCCGGCTTCCGGTCCACCACCGTCGCGGCGCTCAGCGAGGCGGCGGGACTGTCGACCCGCCAGTTCTACGAGGCGTTCCGCACCCTGGAGGACGTGCTGGCCGCCCTGCATCTCCAGGTCAACGACTGGGCCGAGACAGCCGCACTGGCCGCCCTGGCCGATGTCGACGGACTGCCGATCGCCGAGCGCGCCGCCGCGATCTTCCGCGCCTACGCGGCCGACGTCACCAGCGACCCCCGACGGGTCCGCATCACGTTCGTCGAGATCATCGGCGTCAGCTCCCGGATGGAGGAGCAGCGGCTGGCCCGCCGCGCCCGCTGGGTGGACCTCATCTGCGCCGAGGCGGAGGCCGCCGCCGCACGCGGGGAGGCGGCCCAGCGCGACTACCGGATAGCCGCCACGGCCTTCATCGGGAGCGTCAACGGCCTCCTCCACGACTGGAGCGCCGGCTGGGTGGACGCGACCCTCGACCAGGTCGTCGAGGAACTGGTCCGCCAGCTGCTGGGCATCCTGCGCCCGGAGGGGTGGGGGCCGGGGCGGTCGTGACGGCCGACGCCTAGCTCCCGGCCGTCTCGACCACCCGGAGCAGCTTTCCGGCGCCGGTCGTGCCGCGGTGCGGTCCGTGTCCCGGGTGGCAGGATCATCGCCCGCCGACCGTGGCGGCCAGGCCGGCTGTGACCGACACGATCAGGACGGCACCGAGCAGGAACCCGGCGCACAGCCGTCGCCGCAGCGCACGGTACGCCGCCTCGTACTCGGCCCGCAGTTCCCCGCCGCGCCGGGCCGTCCGCTCCCAGGAACGACGGGTGAGAGCAAGGTGGTTGTCCGTGTAGCGCTCCTCCACCTCCTCGCGCTGGGTGTCCGTGAGCCAGGCCAGGGAGCGGCCGAAGCGGGCGGCTTCGGCGCGGGCCTCGGTGCGCGCGGCCTCGATGAGCAGATGTCCCTCCAGCTCGTTGATCAGCCCGCGCGTGTCCAGGGGGCGTTCGTCCATGGCTGTCATCGCAGGGCCCGCTGCGCCGAACCGAGCTGCGCGTCGGCGGCCGAGACCTCGGGGTGGTGCAGGTCGAACGCCGGGGATTCGGAGCGGATCCGGGGAAGCGACACGAAGTTGTGCCGCGGCGGCGGGCAGGATGTCGCCCATTCCAACGAACGGCCGTAGCCCCACGGGTCGTCGGCCTCGACCTTCTTGCCGTACTTGGCCGTCTTCCAGATGTTGTAGAAGAACGGCAGGAACGACAGGCCGAGGAGGAAGGAGAAGATGCTCGACACCGTGTTGAGAGCGGTGAGGCCTTCGACCGCCAGATAGTCGGGAATCCGACGCTGCATTCCGTTCGCGCCCAGCCAGTGCTGCACCAGGAACGTGCCGTGGAAGCCGATGAACAGCGTCCAGAAGGTGATCTTGCCAAGCCGCTCGTCGAGCATTTTCCCGGTGAACTTCGGCCACCAGAAGTGGAAGCCGGAGAACATCGCGAAAACGACCGTCCCGAAGACCACGTAGTGGAAGTGCGCCACCACGAAGTACGAATCGGAGAGAGGGAAGTCCATCGGCGGCGACGCGAGCATGACGCCGGTCAGACCACCGAAGACGAAGGTGATCAGGAAGCCGGTGGCCCACAGCATCGGTGTCTCGAAGCTGAGCGACCCCTGCCACATGGTGCCGATCCAGTTGAAGAACTTCACGCCTGTCGGTACGGCGATGAGGAACGTCATGAAGGAGAAGAACGGCAACAACACCCCGCCGGTGACGTACATATGGTGCGCCCAGACGGTGACCGACAGACCGGCGATCGCGATGGTGGCGCCGATGAGGCCCATGTAGCCGAACATGGGCTTGCGGCTGAACACCGGGATCACTTCGGAGATGATTCCGAAGAACGGCAGGGCGATGATGTACACCTCTGGATGGCCGAAGAACCAGAAGAGGTGTTGCCAGAGCAGCGCGCCGCCATTTGCGGCGTCGAAGACATGTGCCCCGAATTTCCGATCCGCCTCCAGCGCGAACAGCGCGGCGGCGAGGACGGGGAAGGCCAGCAGGACCAGTACGGCGGTCAGCAGCACGTTCCACACGAAGATCGGCATGCGGAACATGGTCATGCCGGGTGCGCGCATGCAGATGATCGTGGTGATGAAGTTGACCGCGCCGAGGATGGTGCCGAAGCCGGAGAAGGCCAGCCCCATGATCCACATGTCGGCGCCGATGCCCGGCGAGCGGACCGCGTCCGACAGCGGGCTGTAGGCGAACCAGCCGAAGTCGGCCGCGCCCGACGGGGTGAGGAAGCCGCCGACCGCGATCGTCGAGCCGAACAGGTAGAGCCAGTAGGCGAACATGTTCAGCCGCGGGAACGCCACGTCGGGCGCGCCGATCTGCAGCGGCATGATCCAGTTGGTGAAACCGGCGAACAGCGGCGTCGCGAACATCAGCAGCATGATCGTGCCGTGCATCGTGAACGCCTGGTTGAACTGCTCGTTCGACATGATCTGCAGACCAGGACGCGCGAGCTCGGCGCGCATCAGCAGCGCCATGACGCCACCGATGCAGAAGAACGCGAACGACGTGACCAGATACAGCGTGCCGATCGTCTTGTGGTCGGTGGTGGTCAGCCACTTCAGCGCGGCGGTTCCCGGACGGCGCGCGCGTACCGGGGCGGACGGCGCGGACCGCGTCGTCGAAACAGTGTTGCTCTTCATGCCCCGCCTGTGTCCGGGGCCCACCCGGCCGTCACACTCGAGGGAAGCGACGAGCGTCACATCGGCGGGTGTGACGAACTCCCACCTGCCGGACACCTACGGAACATGAGCAACGACGAGATCTTCGCCGCTGCCTATCGCGAGCACTACTGGGCGGTCAGCCGCTACGTTGCGCGGCGACTGGACGGCCGGACGAGCGAGGTGGAGGAAGTGGTGGCGGAGGTGTTCACCGTCGCCTGGCGCCGACGGTCCGAACTGCCCGCCACCCCACTGCCCTGGCTGTACGGCGTCGCCCGCAACTGCCTGGCCAATGCGGTACGCGGCTACGGCCGCCGGCGCCGGCTCCTCGACCGGCTCGGCAACCACGAGACCGCGCACGGCCGGCAGATCGTGGACAGCCCTGACGCCGAGGCTCCCGGCGACTGGGTGCACGACGCGCTGGCCCGGCTCACCCCGGCCGACCAGGAGGTGCTGCGCCTGACCGCGTGGGAGGAGCTCGGAGTCGACGAGGTCGCCGTCGCACTCGGCTGCGGCAGCCGGGCCGCGGCGATGCGGCTGCACCGCGCGCGGCGCCGGTTGAGAGCGGAGATCGACCGTATGCGCAGCAGCGGCCGAATACCGAACTCCGGCGGCGACCGTCAGAACTCCGGCGGGGGCCACCAGAACTCGTGCGGCGAGGACGGCGGCCATCAGAACTCCGCCGGCGACCGCCAAGCCTCCGGCCGCACCCGCCGAGCCTCCGGCCGTACGCCGAGCAGCGAAGTCGTGCCGAGCGGCGACCCCACGCCGCTCACCCTCGCCCCTGGCGCCGAAGCGCCCCGCCGCGACACCCCGAAGGAGCACGGCCATGGCTGACGAACTCGAACTGCTGCGCCGAGCCAACCCGGTCCCGTCCGGCGAGCCCCGCTACCGGGACCGGCCGCTGGACCACCACGCGGAGCGCCGCCTGAACCAGCTGCTGCACGGCGAGCAGGGGAGCCGGCGATCCCGGCACGTCCGGCGCTGGACCTGGAGCATCGCCACCACCGGCGTCGTCGCGGCGATCGCCCTCACGCTCCTGCTGTCGGGGAGCACCACCACTCCCGCCGTGGCCGCACCCCGCCCCCTGGTCGTCGAGGTGGGCTCCGCCGCCGTACCCCTGCACGAGCTGGCAGTGCGCGCCGCCGCGTCCGGTGCCTCGCTCCCGCTGCGGCAGGGAACGCACGTCCAGTCGTGGAGCCTGTCCATGACGAGCGGGCCGGGCGCCCGTCCGCCGATCACGCTTCCCGAGGAGCGCATCGAGCGCTGGAAGGCCGATGGGAGCCACACGGAACTCGTCGTGGCGACCGACCCGCGCCACCCGGGCAGGCCGGTCATCACCGACGGCGAGGACACCCCGCGCACGGTCGAGGACGGGCACGTCCTGAGCCGGCAGTCGTACCCGCCGAGCTGGAGCGACGCCCCACCGCAGGCGCGGCCGCCGCACGACGTCGCGCGGTTGCGCGCCTACCTGGACGAGATCGACACCACCGGGACCATGCGGACCCCCGAACTCCTGGACGCCATGGCCGAGTTGCTCGACCACTGGACCCTCGGCAGCCATGAGTCCGCCGCGCTGGCGCGGGTCCTGGCCGACGCGCCGGGACTGCGCCCCGTCGGCGAGGTCACCGACCGGCTGGGACGCGGGGGCCAGGCGTACGTGTACGACGACACGGAGCACTCGGTCCGCCGGATGCTGATCCTGGACCCGGCGACCGGCGCCGTCCTCGGACTGGAGGACACCGTCACGAAGGGCGATCCCGAGTACGGCGTCGAGGCCGGCGACGTGATGTCGTACAGCGCGTGGATGCGCTGATCACAGGCCCAGTTGACGTTCCGCGCCCGTGACGGTCTGCTCCAGCAGGGTGGCGATCGTCATGGGGCCGACACCGCCCGGCACCGGGGTGATCAGCCCCGCCCGGGTGACGGCGGTGTCGAAGTCGACATCGCCGACGTTCCCTGCGTTGTACCCGGCGTCGACCACCACGGCACCCGGCTTCACGTCCTCGCCGCGGATCAGCCGGGGCCGCCCCACCGCCGCCACCACGATGTCCGCCTCCCGGACGACCGAGGACAGGTCCGCGGTGCGCGAGTGGCAGTACGTCACCGTGGCGTCGCGGCCGAGGAGCAGCATGCCGACCGGCTTGCCGAGGATCGCGCTGCGGCCGACGACGACGGCCCGCTTCCCGGCCGGGTCGACGTCGTACTCGTCGAGGAGCCGCATGATGCCGCCCGGCGTGCAGGAGAGGAAGCCGGGGAGACCGAAGCTCATCGCCGAATAAGAGCTGAGCGTGACTCCGTCGACGTCCTTCTCCGGCGCGATCGCCTCGAACGCCGCGCGCTCGTCGATGTGCGCCCCCATGGGGTGCTGCAGGAGAATGCCGTGGACGCCGGGGTCCGCGGACAGGGCGTCGAGGGTGCTGATCAGACCGGCCGTCGTGGTGTCCGCGGGCAGGGCCACGTGCCGGGACTCGATACCGGCCTTGCGGCAGCGGTTCTGCTTCATCTTCACGTAGGTGACCGAGGCGGGATCCTCACCGACCAGCACCGTCGCCAGACAGGGCGCCACTCCCGTGCGCTGTGCGAGGCCGGCCGCCCGCTTCGCGGTCTCCTCGACGATCCGCCGTGCGAGACCGGTGCCATCCATGAGCCGGGCCTGGGACATGAGCCACTCCTGAGCGTCGTACAGGACCATCGCCCAGGCGCGCGGCAGAGACGCGTTCGTCAGACCGCTCCCCGGTGGTACTCCACCTCAGCGCCAGTCACGGTCCGCCGGCCAGCCTAACCGTAGGACCGAGGCGCTGTGCGGCCGCGTCCCTCAGGAACCCTCCCCGGCGGTACGCACCGGTGGCCGGCCGCCGTCGCGTCCGGATGCGGCTCAGCGCGGCCGGATACGCCGCCGTCGAGCAGCACGCGGCATCGGAGCGAGCGGACGGGAACGCCGTGCCCGCAGTACGGAGCGCAGCAGAGAAAGAGACGCGCGCCGACCCGCCGCGGACAGCGGTCGTGGTTGCCGAGCCGGGCTCGCTCGCGAGCGTCCCATCGCCGCTCGTGCCGAGAAGGTCCAGGTCAGATGGGAGTTGATCTGGACCTTCGGCCATTTCCTTCCTACTCGTCCCATGCCTGCAGCATCGTGTGGTCGACGATCTTGCCGTCCCGCAGGGACATCATCGAGCTGGCGTACACCTTCACGCCGTCCGGGTACTCACAGGACTCGGTGAAGGCGACGTGGTCGCCCTGGACGATGCACTGCTCCATCTTGTGGGTCATGTCCCGGCTGTAGACGTCGTTCAGCATCTCGCCGATCTTGTCGCGTCCGTGCATGACCATCGGATGGCTGGGCTGGGTGTTGCGGTCGACGACGCGGATTTCCGCGTCGTCCGCGTAGAGCGACAGAAGAGTCGCTGCGCTCTGTCCTTCAATGCCTCGGCGCAGAGCTTCGGCGTCGAAAGCGGGGCCTGCCGCGGTGCCCATGGTGACCTCCTTAGAAGGCCGCGGCCCGGCAAGGAGCGGGCCGCGAAGGGCCTCTCCTTCGAGACTCCTCCGCCGGGCGGCGGACGGCAAGCGCTGCCGCCCTGTGCGCCTCTCGGGTGAGGGGGACGGCCCGCCCGTGTCCGGCCGAGGCTCCCCGCCGTTGCAGAATGCATGATCTCAACACGACGTATCGTCGCCGCCGTTGGTCTTGCCGTCGGAATCACCGGCCTTGCCGCTCCGATGGCGAACGCGGCCGGTCCCGAGGCCCCGGGCGCGGGCAAGCTGAACCCGGTCACCATGCTCGACTCGCTCGCTCTGAGCGAGATCCCCGCGGAGCACCGCGACAAGCTGCCCCGGGTCTCCCAGCAGATCGCGGGCCTCAACCGGCTGCACGACCTCAACCAGCTGCACCAGGTCACCGACCTCGTCGCGCCCGTCACCAACCTGCTCCCGGGCCTCGAGTACTAGGACCGTCGGGCAGGTCAGGATGGGCCCCAGGCCGATCCCGCACCGCTTCACCGCGTCCCACGCGCACGCGCCCCAAGGGCCCCCGCCACGGCGGGGGCCCTTGACATTCCCGGGGCCGGGTCAGAGCATCCGAATAGTTGATGAATCAAATTTCACCGGGCGAACGGCCATCTCGGTCGCCCCCCGAGCGCCCCATGTGCGTACCGTCGTATGCACGTAGCGAAGGAACCCGCGCCATGCCCCTCATCCGTGAACTGCTGATCGGCGGCAAGGACGTGCCCGCCGTCTCGGGCCGTACCGCCGAGGACATCGACCCCTTTACGGGTGAGGTGTACGCGACGGTCGCCGCCGCCGGACCCGAGGACGTCACACGGGCCGTGGACGCGGCCGACGCCGCCTTCGCCGAGTGGGCCGCGCTCGCCCCCTTCGCCCGCCGCGCGATCTTCCTCAAGGCGGCCGATCTCGTCGACGCCAAGCGCGAAGAGGTGGCGGAGCTGATGGCGCGCGAGGTGGGCGGCACCCGCCCGTGGGCGTACTTCAACGTGGGGCTCGCCGCGAACTTCCTGCGTGAGGCGGCCGCCGCGATCACCGCGCCCCGCGGCGAGGTGCTCAGCGCGCAGCAGGAGGGCACGCTCGGGCTCGCGGTCCGCGAACCGCTCGGCGTCGTCGCCGCCTTCGCGCCCTGGAACGCCCCCCTCATCCTCGGCGTCCGCGCCGTCGCCGCCCCGTTGGCCGCGGGCAACACCGTCGTCGTGAAGGCCAGTGAGGACGCGCCGGTCGCCTGCGCCCTGTTCGTCGCCGACGTGCTGCGCGAGGCGGGGCTGCCCGACGGCGTGCTGAACGTGATCACGAACGCCCGCGAGGACGCCGCCGAGATCGCCGAGGTGCTGATCGCCGACACCCGCGTCCGCGCCGTGAACTTCACCGGCTCCACCGGCGTCGGCCGGATCATCGGCACCCACGCGGCCGCCCACCTCAAGCCCGCCGTACTGGAGTTGGGCGGCAAGAACGCCGTCGTCGTGCTCGACGACGCCGACGTGGACTACGCCGTCGAGGCCGTCACCTTCAGCGTGTTCCTGAACTCCGGCCAGATCTGCATGTCCGGTGACCGCATCCTCGTCCACGAGTCCCTCGCCGAGGAGTTCACCCGCAAGTTCACCGCGAAGGTCGCCTCGCTCCACGCCGGAGACCCCGGCCACCCGCACACCGTCGTCGGTCCGCTGGTCAGCCCCTCCGCCGCCCGGCGCGTCGCCGCTCTCGTGAAGGACGCCGTCGCCCAGGGTGCCGAAGTACTCGCAGGGGGCGGCGAGCCGGAGGGCGCGGTGCACCCGGCGACCGTGCTCACCGCCGTTCCCAAGGACGCGGACCTGTACTACGCGGAGGCGTTCGGCCCCGTCTGCGTCATCGAGACCTTCGCCGACGACGACACGGCGGTCGCCGTCGCCAACGACACCGAAAACGGCCTGACCTGCGGTGTCATCACCGAGAACGCGACGCACGGACTCGCCGTCGCGCGCCGCATCCGCACCGGCATCGTGCACATCAACGACCAGTCGGTCGCCGACGAGCCGCACGCGCCCTTCGGCGGCGTCAAGGGCTCGGGCTACGGGCGCTTCGGCGGCCGCTGGGGCATCGAGTCGTTCTCCAACACGCGCTGGGTGACCATCTCCACGCAGCACGCGCACTACCCGTTCTAAGACCTGCCCGGGAGCCTCAGCCGGCCGTGGCCAGGAACTGCGTGGCCGCCAGTTCGGCGTAGAGCGGGTCCCCGGCGACCAGTTCGCGGTGCGTGCCCACCGCACGGACGCGGCCTGCGTCCATCACGACGATGCGGTCCGCCATGGTGACGGTCGACAGCCGGTGTGCGACCACGAGGACCGTGGTCGTCCGGGCGACATCGGCGACCGTGTCGCGCAGTGCGGCCTCGTTCACCGCGTCCAGCTGCGAGGTGGCCTCGTCGAGGAGCAGCAGACGCGGGCGGCGCAGCAGCGCTCGGGCGATGGCGACCCGCTGGCGTTCGCCACCGGACAGCTTGGTGCCGCGATGGCCGACCAGCGTGTCGAGGCCCCGGGGCAGCCGCTCCATCAGGCCGTCGAGCCGCGTGGTCTTCAGGACCCGGTCGAGGTCGTTCTCGTCCGCCTCCGGATTGCCCAGCAGCAGGTTGTCGCGCAACGAGCCCGACAGGACCGGGGCGTCCTGCTCCACATAGCCGATGGCGGCACGGAGTTGGGACAGGTCCCAGTCCTCCAGCGCGCGGCCGTCGAGGGTGATGAGGCCCGCCTCGGGCTCGTAGAACCGCTCGATGAGGGAGAACACCGTGGTCTTGCCCGCCCCCGAAGGGCCGACGAACGCGGTCATGCCCTGGGCCGGGACGGTGAATGTCACCCCGTGATGGACGTACGGCAGATCGTCTGCGTAACGGAAGCGGACGTCCTCGAAGGCCAGCGCGGCCGGCGCCGCGCCGGGGGACGGCAACGCGGCGGGCAGGGCGGCCGGTTCGGCCGGCAGCTCCAGCGCCTCCTGGATCCGGGCGAGTGCCGCGGCACCGGTCTGGTACTGCGTGATCGCGCCGACGACCTGCTGGATCGGCGACATCAGATAGAAGACGTAGAGGAGGAAGGCGACCAGCGTGCCGACGGCGATGGAGCCCGTCGCCACCCGGGCACCGCCCACCGCGAGCACGGTGATGAAGGCGATCTGCATCGCGAGGCCCGCCGTATTGCCGGCCGCCGCCGACCACTTGGCCGCGCTGACGCTCTGCCGCCACGACTCGTGCGCGGCCGCGTGAATGCTCTGCTCCTCGCGATGCTCCGCCCCGGACGCCTTGATCGTGCGCAGGGCGCCGAGGATCCGCTCCAGGGACGCGCCCATCACACCGACCGCGTCCTGCGCCCGGCGGCTCGCCCGGTTGATGCGCGGCACGATCACGCCGAGGACGGTGCCCGCGCCGAGGATCACGGCCAGGGTGACGCCGAGCAGCACCGGGTCGACCAGCCCCATCATGACCACCGTCGCGACCAGGGTGAGGCCGCCGGTGCCCAGACCCACCAGCGAGTCGGTCGTCACCTCGCGCAGCAGCGTGGTGTCCGAGGTGATGCGGGCCATGAGATCGCCCGGCTCGCTGCGGTCCACGGCGGGTATGCGCAGCCGCAGCAGATACGAGGACAGGTTGCGCCGGGCGCCGAGGACCACGGACTCGGCCGTGCGCCGCAGGACGTACGAACCCAGCGCGCCGACCGCCGCGTTGACCACCACCAGCGCCGCCATGCCGACGAGGGCGCCGGTGATGGGCCGGTCGTGCGACAGATCGTCGATCAGACCCCGCGCCACCAGCGGCAGCACCAGGCCCGTGGCGCCTGTCCCCAGCGCCAGCAACGCGCCCGCCAGCAGCGCCCACCGATGCGGCCGTACGTACCCGAGAAGCAGCCGCCAGGCGGGCGGTCGGGCTTCCGTTGCAGCGATGCTCACAGTGCTCCTAGCGGGAGTCGACGCGGAGTGTTCAGGCTACGTCGCCGAGGTGCCCGTGCGGACCGGCGAAGCGGTGAGACCTGGGTGGCGTTCGCGATGTCCCCGGGCCGTGATCCCGGAGCCGGCGAGGTGGGCGTACGGAGCGCGGGTGAACCCGGCCGCCCGTCACACCCGGAGCGCGTCGGACGAACGCCACCTGGCCTTCTACCGGCCGGTCACACCGTAGGGTCGATCGACGGAACGTCGACCTACGGAAGGGCTCATCACCATGGCGCAGGAAGTACGTGGCGTGATCGCACCGGGGAAGGACCAGCCGGTGCGTGTCGAGACCGTCGTCGTACCGGATCCGGGGCCCGGTGAGGCCGTGGTGCAGATCCAGGCCTGCGGGGTCTGCCACACGGACCTGCACTACAAACAGGGCGGCATCAACGACGAGTTCCCCTTCCTGCTCGGCCACGAGGCGGCGGGCGTCGTGGAGTCGGTGGGCCCGGGCGTCACGGACGTCGCGCCCGGCGACTTCGTGATCCTCAACTGGCGTGCGGTGTGCGGGCAGTGTCGTGCGTGTCTGCGCGGGCGGCCCTGGTACTGCTTCGACACGCACAACGCCCGGCAGCGGATGACCCTCAAGGACGGCACGGAGCTGTCCCCGGCCCTGGGCATCGGCGCCTTCGCCGAGAAGACCCTGGTCGCCGCCGGACAGTGCACCAAGGTCGACCCGGCGGTCTCGCCCGCGGTCGCCGGGCTGCTCGGCTGCGGAGTGATGGCCGGCATCGGCGCGGCCATCAACACCGGGAACGTGGGACGCGGGGACTCCGTCGCGGTCATCGGCTGCGGTGGCGTCGGCGACGCGGCGATCGCCGGGTCCCGGCTGGCGGGTGCGGCGAAGATCATCGCCGTCGACATCGACGACCGCAAGCTGACCACCGCCCGAAAGCTCGGCGCGACGCACACGGTCAACTCCCGCGAGAGCGACCCCGTCGAGGCGATCCGCGAACTGACCGGCGGCTTCGGCGCCGACGTCGTCATCGACGCGGTCGGCCGCCCGGAGACGTACCAGCAGGCCTTCTACGCCCGCGATCTCGCCGGCACGGTCGTCCTCGTCGGAGTCCCGACCCCGGAGATGCGTCTTGAACTGCCCCTGCTGGACGTCTTCGGGCGCGGCGGTGCCCTCAAGTCGTCCTGGTACGGCGACTGTCTGCCGTCCCGCGACTTCCCCCTGCTGATCGACCTGCACCTCCAGGGGCGCCTGGACCTGGGGGCGTTCGTGTCCGAGACGATCGCACTCGACCAGGTCGAAGAGGCCTTCGACCGGATGCACCAGGGTGACGTCCTGCGTTCGGTGGTGGTGTTCTGATGACGCACGCTCGTATCGATCACCTCGTCACTTCGGGCACCTTCTCGCTCGACGGCGGCACCTGGGACGTCGACAACAACGTCTGGATCGTCGGCGACGACCACGAGGCGATCGTCATCGACGCCGCCCACGACGCCGACGCCATCGCCGCGGCGGTCGGCGACCGCAGGCTGCGCGCCATCGTGTGCACGCACGCTCACAACGACCACATCGACGCCGCGCCCGCGCTCGCGGAGCGGACCGGGGCCACCATCTGGCTGCACCCGGACGATCTGCCGCTGTGGAAGCAGACCCACCCGGACCGGCTGCCGGACGCCTGGCTGGCCGACGGGCAGGTGATCGAGACCGCCGGCACCGACCTGACCGTGCTGCACACGCCGGGCCACGCCCCGGGCGCGGTCTGCCTGTACGCCCCCGGCCTCGGCACCGTCTTCACCGGCGACACCCTCTTCCAGGGCGGCCCGGGAGCCACCGGCCGCTCCTACTCGCATTTCCCGACGATCGTCGAGTCGATCCGCGAGCGGCTGCTCGGCCTCCCGGCGGACACGGTCGTGCGGACCGGACACGGGGAGACGACCACCATCGGCGCGGAGGCCCCGCACCTGGAGGAGTGGATCGCCCGCGGCCACTGACGCCCCACCCGCAGCGGCGGCGGCCGCCCGGACATCAATCCGGGCGGCCGTCACCGCTACGAGGGGGCGCACCTCGACGGATACGTCAACGCACCGGCACCGCAAGGTACTTGTACTCCAGGAACTCATCGATCCCGACCCGGCCGCCCTCCCGCCCGAGCCCCGACTGCTTGACGCCGCCGAACGGCGCCGCGGGGTTGGAGACCAGCCCGGTGTTGACCCCGACCATGCCCACCTCCAGCCGCTCGCTGACGCGCAGGGCACGGTCCAGGCCCTCGGTGAAGACGTAGCCGACCAGGCCCCACGGGGTGTCGTTGGCCCGCCGTACGGCCTCGTCCTCCCCGTCGAAGACCAGAATCGCCGCCACCGGGCCGAAGATCTCCGTCTCCATCAGACGGCTGCCGGGATCCACCTCGGCCAGCACCGTCGGCGGATAGAAGTGCCCCGGACCGTCCGGCGCCGCGCCGCCGACCAGCACCCGGGCGCCCCGCCCCACCGCGTCGGCCACCAGGTCCGCGACCTTGGCCCGGCCCCCGGCGTCGATCAGCGGCCCGACGTCCACGCCCTGCGCGGTGCCGGGGCCCACGACCAGGGCTCCCATCCGCTCGGCGAGCCGGCGCCCGAACTCCTCCGCCACCGAACGGTGGACGAAGAAGCGGTTGGCGGCGGTGCAGGCCTCGCCCATGTTGCGCATCTTGGCCGTCATCGCCCCCTCGACGGCCGCGTCCACATCGGCGTCGTCGAAGACCAGGAACGGCGCGTTGCCGCCCAGCTCCATCGAGGTGCGTACGACCGTGTCGGCGCACTGTGCGAGCAGCAGCCGCCCGACCTGCGTGGAGCCGGTGAAGGACAGTTTGCGGATCCGCCCGCCGCGCAGCAGCGGCTCGACGACCTCACCGGCCCGGGAGGTGGTGACGACGTTCAGTACCCCGTCCGGCAGCCCCGCCTCCCGCAGGATCCCGGCCAGCGCGAGACTCGACAGCGGGGTCTGCGGGGCCGGTTTGAGCACCATCGTGCAGCCCGCGGCGATCGCCGGTCCGATCTTGCGGGCGCCCATCGCCAGCGGGAAGTTCCAGGGGGTGACGAGCAGACACGGTCCGACCGGACGGCGCATCAGCAGCATCCGGTTGCGGCCGTCCGGCAGGATGCCGAAACCGCCGTCGATGCGTACCGCCTCCTCCGAGAACCAGCGGAAGAACTCGGCCGCGTACGCCACTTCGCCCCGCGCCTCCGCCAGCGGCTTGCCCATCTCCGACGTCATCAGCAGGGCCAGCTCGTCGGAGCGGGACAGGACGAGCTCGTAGGCGCGTCGCAGGATCTCACTGCGCGCGCGGGGTGCCGTGCGCGCCCACTCCTCCTGTGCCTCGACGGCCGCGTCCTCGGCGAGGCGGGCGTCCTTGGGGCCGGCGTCGGCGACCCGGCCGATGACCGCGCCGGTCGCCGGGTCCTCGACGGCGAAGGTGCCGCCGTCGAGGGCGTCCCGCCAGACACCGCCGATGAACAGCTGCTCGGGTACGTCGTTCAGGATGCTCACGGGGTCCTCCTGGCCGGTCGGGGGCGGTCGTCCGTCATCGGGTGCCGGTCCCGGTTGATACGGCGGCGGCCCAGGCCCGCAGCCCCTCGTCCACCGACGTCTCGTCGATCACCAGCGCGGGGATCATCCGCACCACCTGGTTCCAGGCCCCGCACAGCAGCAGGAGCAACCCCTCGTCCACGGCGGCCCGTTGGACGCGCGCGGCGGTCTCGGCATCGGGGGATCCGTCCCGCGTGACGAATTCGGAGCCGAGCATGAGACCCAGACCCCGTACGTCCCCGATGGCGGGTGTCGTCGCGGCGACCGTCTCCAGTCCCGCCCGCAGCCGCGCGCCCATCGCCTCGGCGTTCTCCACCAGCTTCTCGTCGCGTACGACGTCGAGGGTGGCGCAGGCCGCCGCGCAGGCCACCGCGTTGGCGCCGTACGTACCGCCCTGGGAGCCCGGCCAGGCCTTGCGCATCAGCTCCTCCGAAGCGGCGATCCCGGACAGCGGGAAGCCGCTGGCCAGCCCCTTGGCGGTGACGAGGACGTCGGGGACGACTCCGAAGTGGTCGTGGCCCCAGAACCGTCCGGTGCGGCCGACGCCGGTCTGCACCTCGTCCAGGATCAGCAGGAAGCCGTGCCGGTCGGCGCGTTCGCGCAGGCCCTGCAGGAAGGCGCTGGTCGCGGGCACGTACCCGCCCTCACCGAGCACCGGCTCGACGAGGACCGCGGCCGTGTCGTCGGGCGAGGAGATCGTCTGGAGCGTGTAGTCCAGCTCCCGGAGGGCGAACCGGGTGGCCGTCTCCTCGTCCCAGCCGTAGCGGTAGGCCGTCGGGAACGGGGTGACGACCACTCCGCTCATCAGGGGCGAGAACCCCGAACGGAAGCGGGTGCCGGAGGTGGTCATCGAGGCGGCGGCGACGGTCCGGCCGTGGAAACCGCCGTGGCACACCAGCACGTTCGGCCGCCCGGTCGCCTGCCGGGCCAGCCGCAGCGCCGACTCCACCGCCTCACTGCCGGAGTTGGAGAAGAACACACTGTCCAGACCGGCCGGAAGCACCTCGCCGAGCTTCTCGACCAGCTGCCGCAGCGGCCGGTGCAGAACCGTCGTGTACTGACCGTGGATGAGTGTGCCCACCTGCTCCTGCGCGGCGGCCACCACCCGGGGGTGACAGTGCCCGGTGCTGGTGACGCCGATACCGGCGGTGAAGTCGAGATAGCGGCGGCCGTCCTCGCCGTACAGATGGACGCCCTCGCCCCGGACCGCCACCACGGGAGTGGCCTGGCGGAGGTGCGGCGACAGTGCGGTCATGGTGGTCTCCCAGAACTAGGGGGCCTGCGTCGTGGATCGCTTCCGCGCTTCGAGCATCTCCGCCGGGT
This sequence comes from Streptomyces sp. NPDC058371, assembly GCF_042723265.1. NCBI lineage: Bacteria > Bacillati > Actinomycetota > Actinomycetes > Kitasatosporales > Streptomycetaceae > Streptomyces > Streptomyces sp. NPDC058371. The sequence goes on from NZ_JBHXJC010000001.1 coordinate 1,070,536, forward strand.
CCGGTCGCGACCCCGCGCGATGTGTCCGGCCCGCCGCCGGGGTTTGGACGGTGTGTCAACCGGCGTCGGCCGGGGCAGGCGCCGGGGGCGGAGCGGACCCCGAACCCGGGGATCGTGCGCAGGTCAGCGGGCGCTGGTCACAGTGTCCGGAGGACGGGAGGCACCGTGACCGAGGACCACTCGCCCCCGTGCGCCCCCATAGCCGGGAACACGGGGTCGGGCCGGCCGCTCACCGTCGCCGACGTGCTGGCGCTGCCCGTGCTGGCCGCGGGCCGGCCCCGGGTCGTCGCCGGTGCGGCACGGCTCGACCGGCCGGTCCGCTGGGTCCACATCACCGAACTGACGGATCCCGCCTCCTTCCTCAAGGGCGGAGAGTTGGTCCTCACCACGGGCATGCCGCTGCCGGAGGAGCCCGGACGGGTGCGCCGGTACGTCGACGAGCTCGCCGACATCGGGGCCGCCGCCCTGGTCATCGAACTCGTACGGCGTTATCACCGGCCGCCCGAGGCCCTCGTCCGCGCCTGCCGGGCCCGGGACCTGCCGCTCGTCACCCTCGCGCGGGACGTCAACTTCCTGGAGGTCACCCAGGTCGTCCACACGCTCGTCCTGGGCAACCAGACGGAGGCGATGCACAGGACCCAGCGGATCCATGAGGCGTTCACCGCGCTGACGCTGCGCGGCGCCGGACCGGAGGACGCGGTGCGGGCGGCGGCGGAGATGAGCGGCCACACCGTCGTGCTGGAGAACCTGGTGCACCGGGCGATGTTCTGCGAACCCTCCGGCGGCACCGTCGAGGACGCCCTCACCGACTGGGAGGAACGCTCCCGAGCGACCCCGACCGGTGACAGTACGGCGGTGCGGGGGCCCGGAGGATGGCTGGTCGCGCCCGTCGCCTTCCAGGGCGAACGCTGGGGCCGCGTCGTGATGCTCCCCGCGCCCGGCGCACGTCCCTTCGGCCCGGAGGACGTGACCGTACTGGAGCGGACGGCGATGAGCCTGACCATCGCACGCCTGGTGCACGCCACGACGTGGGAGCGCGGAGCGCACCGTGGCGCCCTGCGGGACATCGCCGGGCAACGGCACCGCTCCGCCGGGGAGGCCCGGGCCCGCGCCGCCGCGCTGGGCCTGCCGACCGAGGACTGCCGCTACCTGGCCGTCCTGGTGGACTCGCGGGGCGAGGCGGACGGCGAGGCGCTGGAAGCGCTGCTGTCCGAGGAGCTGACGGCGGCCGGGATCCCCGCGCTCACCGGGGAACTCGCGCCGGGCCGCGTCGCCGGCCTGCTCGCCCTGCGCCCCGACCGGGCGCCCTGGCGCGCCGCCGTCGAGCGGCTCGCCCGGGCTGCGCTGCACGTCCGTCCGCACGCTGTCGTGAGCGTCGGCTGCGAGGTCACCGAACTGCCCGAAGCGGCCCGTTCCTTCCGTGAGGCGGCCCGGGTGGCGGAGGCGGTACTGCCCGCGCCGGCCACTGCGGCCACCGCCGGCATCCAGCGGGCTACCCCGGACAAGTCCTTCCACGAGCTCGCCGACATCGGTCTCCGTCAGCTTCTGTACGCCCTGCGCGGGGACACCCGGATCCAGGACTACGCGGAACGCACGCTCGGCCGCATCGCCGACCACGACAGCCGGCACCACACCGACCTGCTCACCACGCTCCGCCTCTACCTGGACGCCGCCGGAAACAAGACGGTCGCCGCACGGCGCGGCGGGCTGTCGCGCCAGACGCTCTACCAGCGACTTCACTCCGTCGAACGACTCCTCGGCTGCGATCTCGAATCCGGCGAGCGGCGCAGCGAACTGCACGTGGCGCTCATGGCGTACGACGTGCTCCGGCTGCCCTGAGCCGCGACGCGCGAGGCAAGTCGTGCCGGAAAGACGACAGAAGGTGTCCGGCTTTCACGACACCCTCGGCGTGACGCCGGTAAGCGCGCGGCGTCCGTCAAGGTGGCAGTCGCGGACAGGGGAGGCCTGGCATGGCAGGGGCGCTGGAAGGCAGGATCGCACTGGTCGCGGGGGCGACCCGGGGCGCGGGACGGGGCATCGCCGTCGAACTGGGCGCGGCCGGCGCAGTCGTCTACGTGACGGGACGCAGCACGCGCGCACGGCGTTCGGAGTACGACCGGACGGAGACGATCGAGGACACGGCGGACCTGGTGACCGCGGCGGGCGGCCGCGGGATCGCCGTACCCACCGATCATCTCGTGCCGTCCGAGGTCCGTACGCTCGTGGAGCGCATCGCGGACGAACAGGGCCGGCTCGACATCCTGGTCAACGACATCTGGGGCGGGGAACGGCTCTTCGAGTGGGACACCCCGGTCTGGGAGCACGACCTCGACAACGGTCTGCGGCTGCTGCGGCTCGGCGTCGAGACCCACGCGATCACCAGCCATCACGCGCTCCCGCTGCTGCTGCGCCACCCCGGGGGACTGGTCGTCGAGATGACGGACGGCACCGCCGAGTACAACCGGGCCAACTACCGCGTCTCCTTCTTCTACGACCTCGCCAAGTCGTCCGTCCTGCGCATGGCGTACGCCCTCGGCCGGGAACTCGGACCGCGCGGGGCCACCGCCGTCGCCCTCACCCCCGGCTGGCTGCGCTCCGAGATGATGCTGGAGAACTTCGGCGTGACCGAGGACAACTGGCGCGACGCCCTGGAACGCGTGCCGCACTTCGCCATCTCCGAGACCCCGTTCTACGTGGGCCGCGCCGTGGCCGCCCTGGCCGCCGACCCCGAACGCGCCCGCTGGAACGGGGAGTCCCTCTCCAGTGGCGGCCTGGCCCGCACCTACGGGTTCACGGACCGCGACGGCAGCCGCCCCGACGCCTGGCGCTACCTGGTCGAGGTACAGGACCCGGACAAGCCGGCGGACACGAACGGCTATCGCTGAGACGACGGCCGCCGTCCGTGCCGTACGTTCCCACGCCGACGGCCGGCCCTCGATCCAGTAGTATCCCTTAAAGGTCCCTGTAGATCTTTTCACTTGTGCTGCGGAGTCGGTGTCGGGCACCGTTCACGAGTACAGGCCGCCCCACCGGATGAGGAGGCCTCCACCGGACGAACGGGCCATGCAGACCGACTCCCCTTGGCGGACAGCCGACTTCCGCACCCTGTTCGCGGCGACGACGCTCAGCCAGCTGGGCACCAACATCAGCTATGTCGCCGTACCCCTGATCGCCGTGGCCGCGCTCGACGCGAGCCCCGGACAGGTCGGCGCACTGGCCACGTTGAGCACCCTCGCTTTCCTGCTCATCGGGCTGCCCGCCGGTGCGTGGGTCGACCGGATGCGTCACCGGCGGGTGCTGATCGTGGCGGACCTGGCCCGCGCGGTCCTGTTCGCCTCGGTGCCGATCGCCTGGTGGCTGGACGCGCTCAGCCTCGGCCAGTTGTACGCGGTGGTCCTGCTGAACGGCTGCGCCACCGTCTTCTTCGACGTCGGCTCGCAGAGCGCGCTGCCCCAACTGGTAGGCCGTCAGGCCCTGGTACGGGCGAACGCGGCTCTGGTGAGCCTGATGGCGGTGAGCAATGTGGCGGGGCGCGGCGCGGGCGGCGGCCTTGTCCAGCTGCTCACCGCACCGGTGGCTGTGCTCTGCACGGCGGTCACCTATCTCGCCTCGGCCGTGCAACTGACCTTCGTGCGCGGCTCGGTCGCCCCTCCGCCACGGCCTTCCGTACGTCTCGGCGTCCAGATAGCCGAGGGTCTGCGGCACGTTTTCGGCAACAGGGAGCTCCGGGCCCTGGCGCTCACGGCGGCCCTCAACAACATGGGCTCGCAGATCATCAACACCATGCTTCCGGTGCTCTTCTACCGCGAACTCGGGCTACCTGCAGGCGTGTTGGGCCTGTACTGGGCAGCAGGCGGCGTCGGCCTGCTGCTCGGCGCCCGTTGCGCCCGCCCCCTCGCCACGCGCTTCGGCTACGGCCGGACCCTGGGCCTCTTCGGCCTCTGCATCGCACCGGCCGGCCTGTTGGTGCCCCTGGTCGGCAACGGCCCCTGGCTGTGGATCGCCGCCACCGGCTGGGTGCTGGCCATGTTCAAGACGGGCATGGACAACGTCCTCGGCGTGACCCTGCGCCAGCGGATGACGCCCGATGCGCTCCTCGGCCGTATGAACGCCACCTTCCGCTTCGTCCTCACCGGCGCGCTCGCCCTCGGCGCCGCCGTCTCCGGCCTGACCGGCCAACTCGCCGGAGTCCACACCACCCTGTGGCTCGGCGGAGCCTTCCTGACCACCGCCTTCCTCCCCGTGTTCTTCTCCCCGGTCCGCAAACGTCGCACCCTGCCCGAGCAACAGGCCGAGACTCCGGCCGTGGATCCGGCGACGCCGAGCAGCCGGCTGTCACGGCGTCGGCGTTGACCGTGCGGCCCGCAGGAGTGCTGACAGGACTCAATCCGTGTCGGACTCCGTCGTGCGCCCGTTGCTGAAGGCCGCTCGGAGGGTGTGCGTGCCGGCGTGGACGGTGGGGGTCAGGAAGGTCTCGCCCGTGTCGGCGAGCGAGCGGGCCAGAGCGTGCAGCCGCTCCTGAGTGGGGTCGCCCAGCGTTCGGCGAACCGGGCCGGTGTGCCCTCGGCGCCATTGCCGCCGGCGCTCGGGTCGGGCCGGGCGGCCGGCCGGTCCGCGAGCCCGATCGGCTTCCTGGCGGCGAAGTCGCGGGCCCTGGGCCGTCCCGGCGTGTAGGCTCGTGGCCGGGTCCCGCGCCGGCCCCGACCGCGTACGCCACGACCCGCCCCCGGACCGGAACCGTCCGTTTCGCCCCCTGTTACGGTGCCAGGCAGGATCTCCCACTGGTCGCCCACGGCCGAAGGCCGCCGTGGGCCGCCTCCGTGACAAGGAATGTCACCGTTTCGTCGCAGCGTGACGGGCACTACAACCGATGTCCCCGGCGGCCGGTCTAGCTGGCAGAGATCGAAGCACCGCACAAAGGGGAAGGGCCCGATCATGGGGGACATACGCAGACGGGGAGCCGTCGCACTCGGCATCGCCGGACTGGTGGCACCGCTCACACTCGCGCTGGGCGCGGCGCCCGCCCAGGCGGCGAGCTGCACGACACAGACCGGCCCGTATCAGAAGCAGGTGGAGAAGTTCCTCGGCCGCCCGGTCGACGGCCGGCAGTCCACCGCCGACTGCAAGGCCACCAAGGCCTTCCAGACCAAGCACGGCATCAGCCCGAACATCGGGTACGCGGGATCCGTCACCTGGGGCGTGATGGATCTCATGAACAAGCAGAAGGCCGTCGGGAGCAACCCCAACAAGGACGGCAAGTGTCCGGTCAACAAGGGCCGTATCGCCTGCGTCAACCTCACGCTGCAGCTCAGCTGGATCCAGGACGGCAGCACGCTCGTCTACGGTCCGGTGCCGGTCCGCACGGGACGTGACGGCTACGAGACGCGCACCGGCCTGAAGCAGGTCTACTGGCGTGACATCGACCACGTCTCGAACATCTACAACGTGCCGATGCCGTACAGCCAGTTCTTCGACGGCGGCCAGGCGTTCCACTCGGTGGGCCTCAGCATGTGGAACCCGCCCGGCTCGCACGGCTGTGTCAACATGACCACCGCCACCGCGAAGAAGTACTGGTCGCTGCTGAAGAACGGCGACGACGTGTTCGTGTACGGCCGGAAGCCGGGCACCTGACCGGTGGCGCCGACGCGCCACTCGTGCGGTGACCCCGGTCACGTATTCGCCGGCGGGAGGACCCAGGTCAGCTCACCGGCGAACAGGCGTGATCAGCTTCACGGTCCGGAATGCCCGTAGACGCGTCATTACTCACATCGTCTTCACGCCAGGCGCCGTATGCTTCACACCATGTCCACCACTCCTGAAACCTCCTCGGCGCGCTCTGCCGCCGAGGTCAACGAGGAGATCCGGGCTCTCTGGTTCCGGACGGGCGGGACGCTGACCATGGACGAGCGGCGGGAGTACCAGCGGCTCGTCCTGGAATGGGCGGCGGCCTCCCCGCGCCCCACGCAGGCCGCGTGAGCGCGTCTCCACCGAGACGGCCTGACACTCCACCATCCGCCATCGCGGCGACGACCGTTCTCGGTCGCCGCCGCGGGCCCGGCCACCGCACGGCGAACGCCCGGCCTGCCCCGCGAGGCGGATCAACCCCAACTCTGTGAATAGTGGCGCCGGTAGCGGTTGCGCTCCTGCTCCGTCCGGATGTAGCGGGTCGCGACCAGCGCGATGATGCTGCCCGCGATGACGAGCAGACCCGGGCCGACGTTCTGCGGATTCGTCAGCCGGGAGACGAGCGTGTCGGATCCGTCGGCGGTGTCGACGGGCTCGACCGCGCCCGGTTGGGCGGATCCCGGTGCGGCCGACGGGTCGGACGCGGCCTGGCCGCCCGCACTGGCCGCGGCCTGCGGCAGTCCGGCCAGCCGTACGCCCAGCTCGGTCATCGCCTTGATCACCGGCTGGAAGAACGTCGTACCGCCCGAGGCGCAGTCGCCGTTGCCGCCGGACGTCACCCCGAGAGCCACGCCGTCCGAGAACAACGGGCCACCGCTGTCACCCGGTTCGGCGCACACGGTGGTCTCGATGAGTCCGGTGACCGTGCCCTCGGGGTAGTTGACCGTCGCGTTGAGCGCGGTCACCTTGCCGTCGTGGAGCCCACTGGTGCTGCCGCTGCGGAAGACGCGCTGGCCGACGGCCGCGTCAGCGGCGCCGTTGATCCGCACCCCCTTGCCGTCGCCGACCGCGACGACATTGCTGCCGGCCTCCGTCTGGCCGTTGGTGTACTGCACCAGCGAGAAGTCGCTGCCCGGGAACGAGTCGGTGATCGTCCGGCCCACCTGCTGGGCGCCCCCGTTGTCCGCGAACCAGACGGAACCGGCCGGACCGCAGTGCCCGGCCGTGAGGATGAACTCACTCTGTCCGTTGGTCACGTTGAAGCCCGCCGAACAGCGCCCGCCGGTCGAGAAGATGGGCTGCGCGCCGTTCAGCCGTGTGGTGAACGTGCCCTGGGTCCGCTCCATGCGTACGGAGCCGCCGAGGCCGTCGGCGAGCTTCGTCATCCGGGACCAGTCGGAGGCGGAGACGGTGCTGTCGCCCCGTACCACCACCTCGTTGTGCGCGTAGTCGACGGCCCACGAGGTGCCCGCGACCCGGGGCGCCGAACTCAGGCTCTTCGTCGCGGACTTGAGCTCCTTCATGCTGTGGTCGACGACCTTGGGGCGGGCCCCCGCCTCCTTGACCTCGGCCGCCGTGTCCGCGTTGGTCACCGCGACGACCGGCCTGCCGTCCGTGCCGATCCAACTGCCCGCCGTACGGGACGTACCGAGGCGGGAGACCAGTCCGGCGCCCATGTCGGCGGCCGCCTGTGCGGCGGATCCGGAGGGGGCACGCGAGGTGGCGGACGGTTCGGCGGCCATGGCCTGGGTCACCATCAGCCCTCCGCAGAGAAGCCCGCCGACGGCCGCGAATCGCGCCCCTCGTCGGACGATCCGTCGTCGTGCGTGCCTCATCAATGGCTCCCGAAGCCGATGCTGCGCGGCGTCGCCACCGCCGGGGCGCCGGTCGAGCGCCCTTCCTTCATACGTGCGGTCGCGCCCCGGTGTTCACCACTGGGCGTCGATGTACCCGAGCGTCCGGTTCATCGCGATGGCGCTCGCGTTGGCGGGGTGGTGGAAGGTGCGTACGGTGCGCACTCCGCACAGCCCGGCGAAGCCCATCCCGAACGTCTTCATCGCCACGGAGAGGCCCCGGCCGCGGAACGAGGCGCGCACCCCCGTCATCTCGTTGAAGACGAACCCGGACGACCGGTGGTCGGAGGTGGCCGCCATCCCGACCCAGGTGCCGCCGGCCTGCGCCAGCACGACCCCGCGCGGATCGAAGGCCGGCACCTCGAACCGCAGCCGGTGGTACTCCTCGTACGGGTAGAACTCCCCGCGCTCCGGGATGTCCGCCGAGCACTCCTTGTTGAGCTCGTAGAGGGCTCGGCGGTGCTCCGGGGTGTCACCCTCGTCGGCCAGGGTCGTCAGCCGGATCCCGGACGCGCGGCACCGCTCGACGTACTGCTGGAAGCGGTGCGCGTCGAAGGCGTCCACGTCCAGCTGGAGTCCGACCCGGTCGACCGAGGTCATCGGTCTCCTCTCGATCCGGTGCCGCTCGTCGTTCCGCGGGGGCCGTCAGAGCTTGCGGCCGACTCCGCCGAACATGGCCACCTCGTCCGGCTCGTCGCCGGACGTGTCCTCCGGGCGCCAGCGCGAGCAGGAGACGACGCCCGGTTCGAGGAGTTCGAGGCCGTCGAAGAAGCGGGCGACGGCCTCCGGGGTGCGCTGGGTCAGCTTCGGGGTGCCGTGCTCGTTCCAGAAGGCCACGGCGTCGTCCACGTCGGGCATCGCGGGGCTGGTGATGGTGTGCGAGAGAACGAGGTGGCTGCCGGCGGGAAGGGCCTCCAGCAGGCGGCGCACGAGACCGTACGCCTCGTCGTCGTCGCCGACGAAGATGACGACGCCGAGCAGCATCAGCCCGATCGGCCGGCTGAAGTCCAGCGTTTTGGCCGCGTGTTCGAGGATGGAGTCCACATTGCGCAGATCCTCGTCGAGGTAGTCGGTGGTGCCCTCCGGTGTGCTGGTGAGCAGGGCGCGGGCGTGGGCCAGCACGAGCGGGTCGTTGTCGACGTAGACGATCCGTGCGTCCGGGGCGAGGCGCTGCGCGACCTCGTGGGTGTTGTCGGCGGTCGGCAGGCCTGTGCCGATGTCGAGGAACTGCCGGATCCCGCGGTCGGCCACCAGATGCCGCACGGCCCGCCCCAGGAACAGCCGGTCGGCCTGGGCGTAGTCACCGATTCCGGGGTGCAGCTGTCGGATCTGGTCCCCGGCCGCGCGGTCCACCTCGTAGTTGTCCTTGCCGCCCAGCCAGTAGTTCCAGATCCGGGCCGTGTGCGGCTGCGTCGTGACGATGCGGCTGCGCACCGACTCGGAGGGGTGTTCCTCGGCTGCCTTGTTCTCGGTCACGGGGTCAACTCCTGGAGTTCCATGAAATTTGGTGTCAACGGGCAATCTAGACGGCCGAGTTGCCTTTTCCACCCTGGGAGCCGTATTCAATCGGTGGAAAAGCGCCGGTCCCGGCCGGTCCCTGGCGGGCTGCGCCGTCGGCACCGGCCGCCTGACGGTCGGCCGCGGGTATCCTCTCGCGCAGACCCAGCAGGATCCCGCTGTGCTCGTCGCCCCAGACCGGCGGCTGCGCCTCGTATCAGGTCCACACGATCCCGAGTCACTGTGCTGCCCCCTGTTCTGCCGCCCCATGACCAGCATCCCGCAGGACGGGCCGGCCGAACCGAACTCTCTCCGGGCGTCAACCCCGCCCGGATGGGCCGGAGTTCGGTCCTGTCATGATGTGCGCATGCGTGTGCTGATGCCGGTGCCCGACCGGGATTTCGACGTCACCGAGGTGGCGGTGCCCTGGCGGGTCCTCACCGACGCGGGGCACGAGGTCGTCCTCGCCACCGAGCACGCGGGGACCCGGCCCGCGGCGGACCCGCGGCTGCTCACCGGAGTCCTCTTCGGGCAGCTCGGTGCCGATGCGGAGCCGCGCCGCTTCTACGAGAAACTCACCCGGACCCCGGAGTTCGGCTCGACCGTCTCCTGGGCGGAGGTGGACGTCGAGGAGTTCGACGGCCTGCTCCTGCCCGGAGGGCACGCTCCCGGTATGCGGCAGTACCTCGGCTCGCGCCCGCTCCAGGAGCAGGCCGCGCGGTTCTGGGCCCTGAAGCGGCCCGTTGGCGCCATCTGCCACGGCGTTCTCGTCCTCGCCCGCGCCCAGGACCCCGCCACCGGCCGCAGTGTGCTGGCCGACCGCCGTACGACCTGTCTGCCCAAGTACATGGAACGCACCGCCTACTTGACCACCGCCTGGCGGCTGGGACGCTACTACCGCACCTATCCCGCCTACGTGGAGGACGAGGTCAGGTCGGCGCTCACCGGTTCCGGCGGGCGGTTCGAGCGGGGCCCGCGGGTCCTGACGCGGCGGGGGAGCGCGGCCGACGACAGCGCGGCCTTCGTCGTCCAGGACGGGATGTACCTGTCGGCCCGCTGGCCCGGCGACGCGTATCTCTTCGCACGGCGCTACCTCGGTCTTCTCAAGGGACGAGAAGTCGCTACCAATCAGTAACCCGCACGTTGCTTTGCCTCTACTGTTTGTCGTGAGCATGGCTTACGCGGCGCGGAGATCCTTCTCGCCGCTCAGGGACGAGAAAGGGACAGGAATGACAGGACGTGGTGTGGGGCGCCGGATCGGCGCGGTCTCGATGGTCGTGGCGCTGGGACTGGGCGGGACGGTCGCCGCCACGCAGACCGCGGCCGCGGCGGCCCCGGCCGTGACGGCGGTGCAGGCGGCCGAGGTCGATTACGCAACGTGGCAGAGCGACGTCCAGGCCGTCATCGACCAGGCGCTGCCCTATGTGCAGCAGCGCGCCGCCCACACAGATGGCCAGAAGCTCGCCCTGGTCTTCGACATCGACAACACCACGCTGGAGACGGGCTTCCACCCCTGGTACGAGCTGCCCACCCCCGCGGTCGAGGCCTCTCTGGCGCTGGCGCGCTACGCCGATTCCCATGGTGTCGCCGTCTTCTTCGTCAGCGCCCGGCCGGGCATCATCGCGAGCGAGACCGAGTGGAACCTCAAGACCGTGGGCTACCCGGTGACCGGCCTCTTCGTGCGTGACCTGCCGGACCTGTTCGACGAGGTCAGCGCCTACAAGACCGGCGAGCGCGCGGACATCGAGGCACAGGGCTACACGATCATCGCGAACGTCGGCAACAACGACTCCGACCTGGTCGGCGGTCACGCCGAGCGCACCTTCAAGCTGCCCGACTACGACGGTCAGTTGTCCTGAGCGCCGGCGGTCGACCCGTCGCCACGGCGGGTCGGCCGCCTAGACTCGAGGTATGGACGATTCCCCGCTGGACACACTCGCGGCAGGCAGATACCTGCTGATCACCAGCTACCGGAAGAACGGCAGGGGCGTCGCGACTCCGCTCTGGGTGGTCCGCGACGGCGACGCGCTGGGCGTCTGGACGGGTACGGACACCGGAAAGGTGAAGCGGATCCGCAACCGCCCCGACGTCCAGGCCGGCCCCTGCGACATGCGCGGCCACCCGACCGGCGCCCAGCTCCCCGCCACGGCCGAGATCCTGGACGCGGCGGAGACCGCCCGCTACCGGAAGCTCATCGCCGGCAAGTACGGCATCATCGGCCGTCTGACCCTCCTCGGCAGCCGGCTGCGCCGCGGCGAGAGCGGCACGGTCGGCATCCGTATCCGGCTCACGGCCTGAACAGGGGCGAGCGTTCGGCCGGCGGTCACGGCCCGACGAGCGGCGAGCGTTCGGTACCGGCGGTCACGGCCTGACCGGGCGAGCGCCCGGTGCCGGCGGGCCCTCGCCCACGCGGCACGGCGGAGTCAGTCGCGCCGGCGAACCAGCAGCAGAGCGACATCGTCGTCGGGCTCGGGGCGCAGCGCGGCGAGCAGCATGTCGCTGGTCGCCTCCAGCGGGCGTTGAGTGCCCTGGAGAAGTCGGGTGAGGGTCGCGAGACCGGTGTCGATGGGATCGCTGCGGTTCTCCACCAGCCCGTCGGTGTACAGGGCGAGCAGCGAGCCCGGAGCCATCTCCAGCTCCATGGTCCCGAAGTCCACGCCGCCGACACCCAGCGGCACCCCGCCCGGCACGTCGAGGAGTTCGGCACTGTTGTCGGGGCGGATCATGACCGGCGGCAGATGGCCGGCGCTGGACAGTTCACAGGTGCCCCGGCCCAGATCGCACACCGCGTAGACACAGGTGGCGATCGTGTCGCCGAGGGATCCCGTGATGTCGTCGAGGTGGCGCAGCAACTCGGCGGGGGGCAGGTCGAGTCGGGCCAGCGCGCGGGTCGCCGTACTCAACTGCCCCATGACGGCGGCGGCTTGGACCCCCTTGCCCATCACGTCACCGACGATCAGGCCGGTTCGACCCGGGCCCAGCGGGAGGACGTCGTACCAGTCCCCGCCGACCTCGCTCAGGGCCGGGAGATAGCGGGCGGCGATCTCAAGTCCCGCGTGTTCCGCGGGCGCGGCGGGCAGCAGACTGCGCTGGAGGGTCAGGGCCGCGGTGCGCTCACGTCCGTACAACCGGGCGTTGTCGACGCAGATGGCCGCCCGCGCGGCGAGTTCCGAGGCGAGGATGCGGTCCTGTTCGTCGAAGGGCCGGGCGTTGACGGTGCGGTACAGGCTGAGGGTGCCGAGCACCTCCCCGCGGGCGATCAGCGGAACGGCCAGATACGAGTGGACGCCTGCCGTGTGCAGCGCCTGCGCGGCGTGCGAGTCCCTGGCGATGCGTCGCATCATCGCCGGGTTCACGTGCTCCACCAGGACCGGCCGCGCCTCGCGGACGCACTGGGTGATGATCCGCGACGAGCTGTAGGTGGCCAGCTCTCCCACCGGGTCCGCGGCATGGATCGCGTCGGTGAGATACCCGGCCGCCACCGCGAGCGCCCGGAACTCGGCATGCGCGTCACCCGTGACCGCGGCGGTGGCGCCATGACTGACGACGGTCTCCAGTACGTCGACCGCCGCCAGATCGGCCAGATGCGGTACCGCCACGTCGGCGAGCTCCCGGGCCGTCTGCTGAAGGTCCAGCGTGGTGCCGATCCGGGCGCCCGCGTCCGCGATCATGGACAGGCGTTCGCGGGCCTGGGAGACCTCCGTCGCCGCCTGCTGCCGCTCGGTGACGTCGATGACGGCCATCGCCAGGCCCAGAACCCGGCCCTCGGCGTCCTCGATGCGGTGGTACGACTCCGAGTACGCCCGGTCCTGGGTGTCCGCGGCCGTCCGGCCGATGGTCTGCTGGTCCAGCAGCGGTCTGCCTGTGACCAGCACGTGCCGCAGCCGCGACTCGATCGCCTCGAAGTCCAGGTTCGGCAGTACGTCCCGGACACGGCGTCCGAGTATCTCCGCTTCGGTCAGTCCGTTGATCCGTTCCAGGGCCGGGTTGACGCTGACCCATTTGAGGTCGGTGTCGAACACTCCGATCCCCACCGGCGTCTGGTGGACCAGGCTGTGCGACAGGGCCAGATCCCGCTCCACGCCGCGCACCGTCGAGGCGTCCGCGGCCAGGCCCAGCAGATGTATCTGCCCCTGGCTGTCGTGCAGGCGCATGGTGCGGAACTCCACCGGGACTTCCGTGCCGTCCTTGTGCAGGAGCGGGAAGACGCCCGCCCAGCCCGCGCCCGACCGCACCTGCTCGAAGAGCTGCCGGGACTTGTGCCGCTTCTCGGGTGACACCAGGAGGGAGTCGGCCCTGCGGTTGAGGGCCTCGTCGGCCACATATCCGAGCAGCTGTTCGGCTTCGGGGCTCCAGAGGACGACGAGGCCGTCACCGTCCAGCACCACGGCCGCCACCTGCAGAAGGTCGAGCAGTCCGCCCGGTGCCGCAGTGGCTCCGTCGCTCATTCCGGATGCGTACCCGTGCATTCCAGCCGCTCCTTCCGGCGCGCCTCCGGCACCGCCAGGGTCCGCTCCGCCGATCTTCGATTACCTACAGCATGACCGTCCGGGCCCCATCTGCACCACGTATACCCGCAGCCGCCTCGTACTTCCGTGCTGTCCGAGCCGATGGGGCCGGGCAGCGGAGACGGCGGCCCGGTCGCCGGGGGCGCCGCCCGGGCGCACGCGGGGAGCGTCGGGCGCCGAGAGCGGGACGTTCTCTGCCGGGAGGAATCCGTCGTGCGGGCGACGGATACGTGCGCCCACGCCCGCTCGGGCGCTCGTTTCGATCATAACCTCGGGGCATTCGGTCACGTTCTGCCGCCGAGGTGATCCCTGTCCGCTCCTCCTCGCCGACCGGGGAAATGTGCGGCGCCGCCGGGGCGCCCGATTCCTGGCCCCCGGGTCGTCCCACCGCGCTCCGCCGTCCGCCTTAAGGGGAATCTCAGACGGAAGCGCTAATCCTGTGGGCACGATGACTGCTTTCCGACCCGACGCCGGGTCCGCCGCCGCTCCGCTCGCCCGCTTCGACGGCACCGCCGTGCGGGTGCTCGTGGTCGACGACGAACCCCGTCTCACCGAGGTGCTCTGCGGTGTGCTCGTCCATGAGGGGTTCGACGCGCGGCCCGCGACCGACCGGGCCTCGGCCCTCCGCGCCGCACGGCAGTTCCGCCCGGACGCGGTGCTGCTCGACGTCATGCTGCCGGACGGCGACGGTATCAGCGTCCTGCGCGATCTGCGGGCCGAACTCCCGCTGGTGCGCGTGCTGTTCCTCACCGCCCGGGACACGGCCGACGACCGGATCGCGGGTCTCCGCTCGGGCCGCGACGACTACGTCGCCAAGCCGCTCAGCCTGGAGGAGGTCAGCGCCCGGCTGCACGGACTGCTGCGCACCTCCGGCACCGACCGCCGGGACGCGAACCGCGGGCGGCTGACCGTCGGCGACCTGATACTCGACGAGGAGGCGCACGCCGTCGCCCGGGACGGACAGGCCATCGACCTGTCTCCCACCGAGTACGAGTTGCTGCACCTGCTGATGCGTCACCCGCGGCGCGTCCTCAGCAAGAGCGTGATCCTGGAGTCGGTCTGGTCCCGCGACTACGGCCGGCACGCCCAGGTCGTCGAGCTGTACATCTCGTACCTGCGCAAGAAGGTCGATGTCGGCCGCGCCCCGATGATCCACACGGTGCGCGGCTGCGGCTACGTCCTCAAACCGGCCGTCGCGTGAGTCGTGCCCGGCGGTGGATGCTTGCCCGCCCGGCCCCTACTGCGTCGGGCGGGAGTGCAGGAAGTCGATCAGAAGGCCCATCACCTGCCGGGACGACCAGGGCAGTACCGCCTCCTGATCGCCGAGGAAGGCCATGTCGCCGTGCCCTGCGCCCTGGACCACGTAGCGCGTGCTGTCCGCCCCGGCCTCGCGCAGCGCGTTGTGCAGGGTCAGCGTCTGACTCGGCGAGATGAGATGGTCGTCGGTCCCGTGGAACAGCAGGAACGGGGGAGTCGAGGCACTGATGTACGTGGCCGGGTCGGCGCGGGTCGTGGCGCCGGGATCGTCGGCGAGTGCGGTGCCGCTGTTCCGGCCGAAGACGTACCAGGCGATGCTGTTGTCCGCGCCGCGGAAGAACTCCTGGGTCTCGTCGTCGAAGTCCGCCGCGATGGCGCTGAGATCGCCGGCACCGAACATGTCGACCACGGCCGCCACCTCGCTGCTCCGGTCGAGGTGGTCGCCGCTGTCGAACCGGGAGAGGCCGTTGGTCACACCCACCATCGCGGCGAGATAGCCGCCGGCCGACTCGCCCCACACCGCGATCCGGCCGGCGTCGATCCCGTACTCGTCGGCGTGGGCGCGCAGATGACGGATCCCCGACTTCACATCCGCGACGCCGTCGGTCCAGACGGCCCCCTGCAGCGTGGTGCGGTACTCGACACTGGCCACCGCGAAACCCGCCTCGGCCACGTTCCGCCGTCGCGCGTCCGGGCTGTCCTTCGCCGCGACCAGGAACGCCCCACCCGGGACGTGGACGACCACCGGCAGGGCGGCGTCGGCGGATTTCGGCAGCAACAGGTCCATTTTCAGGGCGAGGACGGTGCCGTCGGCGAGAGTGCGCTCGGCGAAGGTGATGTCACGCCGTTCGCCCAGCTCGACCCGGCCGTTCTTCATCTGGGCGGCCGCGTCGACGTCGATCACGATGCTCGTGCTGGTGTCGGAGGGCGCGACGGTGCTCGCCACGCGGAACGGCACCGGCCCCGTCATCCCTGGTGCCGACGGCAGCGCGGGCCCCTCATCGGTGGGAAGCGGACGTGCCTTCGGGGTCGGCCGATGCTCGGACGTGCTCAACTCACTCACTCTTCACGGGCTTTGATGGCCGGTGGTCGGCCGGTGGTCAGTCGGTGCCGGCAGGTGGTCGGCCGGTGGTCAGTCGGCGTCGGCAGGTCGTCGGCCGACGGTCAGTCGGTGTAGAAGAGCCGGGCCGGTGAATCGACCAGGATCTGGTGGCGGTCGGCCTCGTCGGGGGCCCAGTCGGCCAGCAGGTTCAGCAGTTCGCCGGTGTCCCGCCGGCCGTCGATCAGATGAGGCCAGTCCGAGCCCCACAGCAGCCGGTCGGGTCGGGCCGCCACCAGCGCCCGGCCCAGGGGCTCGACGGTGGACAGCGGCCGGTCCTTGGCGATGCGGTAGGGGCCGGACAGTTTGATGTAGCAGCTTCCGCCGTCGAGTACCCGTACCAGGCGGTCGAAGTCGGCCTGCGTCAGCCCGTCCGACTCCTTCATGTAGCCCATGTGGTCGATGACGAAGGTGTCTTCGAGGTCGCCGAGGAAGGGCAGCAGATCTCGTACGACGGTGCCGGGTGTGTAGAACTGGAGGTGCCAGCCGCGCGGTCGGGCACGGTCCGCCATCCTGCGGACGTAGGCGATGATGTCGGCGGTCGGCCAGGACTCCCGGGCGAACAGGTCGAGACGGATCGCCCGCACCCCCAGCTCGTGGAAGGCGTCGAGTTCCCGGTCCGGGGTGTCCTCCTCGATGCGGACGACTCCTCGGCAGCGCGGCCCGATGTTCTTCAGGACGTCGGCCAGCAGGCTGTTGTCGGTGCCGTAGTAGGTCGGCTGTACGAGGACCATGCGCTCGATGCCGAGCCACTCGGTCATCCGCAGATACTGCTGGAGGCTGCCGTCGGGGAACGAGTACAGCGGGTCGGGCACGGGCGGGTAGCCCGTCTCGAAGACATGGAAGTGCGTGTCGCAGCTGTTCGGCGGGACCTGGAAGCGTGGCAGCGTGTTGCTCTCGGCGACTCGCATGGGCAGCGGCTTGGGGAGTTCTGGGGACACTTTTCTTCCTGACTCTCGGAGGGGTCTACCGGTCGTGGGGGGCGAGCGCCCGCTCGGCGTGTGCCCGGGCGCCCTCGAAGAGCAGCGCCGTGTCGGTGCCGGTGATACGCAGGGAGCACACGCCGAGTGGCACGAGCGAGTCGAGGAGGGCCCGGTCGCCGATGCCGCCGAGGACCATGAGCTTGCCGTGCTTGCGGCACGCGTCCGCCAGCGTCCGGACGGCCTCGCGGACGCGGGGGTCGTCGTACTGGCCCGGCACACCCAGCTCCGCGGTGAAGTCGTTCGCACCCAGCGCGAGCATGTCCACGCCGTCCAGGGCGGCGATCGCCTCCGCGTTGGCGATGCCGGCCGGCGTCTCCAGCAGGATCTGCACGATCGTCGCGTCGTCGAGCGCGGGGTTCAACTCCCGTGCGGGCGTGGGACGCAGGCCCAGCTGGGGCACCATGTTCGTCTGGGAGCGCTGCCCGCGCGGGGCGAAACGGCAGGCGCGGGCGACATCGCGGGCCTGCTCGACCGTCTCGATGCGGGGCGCGATGATCCCGTGGGCGCCACCGTCGAGAACCCGGCCGATCATGCCGTACTCGCGCTCGGGGACGCGGACCAGCGCGGTGACCCCGAGGCTGTCGGCGGCGGCGCACAGCTGGGCGGCGACATCGGTGGACATGGTGGAGTGTTCGAGGTCGACCATGATGCCGTGGTGTCCGGTGGAGCGGGCGATGTGGACGATGTCCATGGTGCGGCTGGTGCGCACGGTCAGCATCAGGGTGGGTTCACCGGCGTGCAGACGCTCCAGGAACCGGCTGGAATGCGGAAGTTGAGACATGGGGGGAGTCGCTTTCGGGTCAGGCCGCCGCGGAGACGGAGCCGTAGGCGGGATAGGGCTCGTCGTCCAGGCCCGGGACGGTGACGGCGAGGGGGTCGTTGCCGTGGTCGATGAGCTGCTGGGCGGCGTAGTCGGTGACCGCGCCGGACAGCAGCTGACGCGGGTCCTCCATCACCAGGCGCAGCCTGGTGACGAGGGTGAACCAGTCCTTGGGCGAGCGGATGCGCGGCTGCTCGGTGATGACCTCGTCGGCCCGGCTGACGGTCCGGGCCGCCCCCGGGTGGCCGGGGCGGTCGTCCCCGGGAGAGAACGCCGGATAGCCGTCGAACATGGCCCTGCCGAGTTCCACCGTCACCCTGGTGCCCGCCCACAGCTGACGCAGGACCGGTTCGAGTGCGGCGACCTCCGTCAGGTCTCCGTCGACGGGAGTGGCGAACCCGGGGGCGTGCGGGGCGATGTAGAGGCGGTCCAGCGGCAGCGTGTGCCGGGAGGCGGCCAGCACGGTGCCGGCGACCCCGTTCGTGCGCCAGGTCACGCCGGCGGTGGGGCGTCCGATCTGCCCGACGACGACCACCATGGTGCGGGCCCAGTCGATGCCCTGCCGGTCGCACCACGCGATGAGCCGGTGGGCGTTGTCCATCCCGACCAGGAAGAAGGTGGCGACCATGATCCGGTTGAAGGACACCGGAAGGTCCGGGTGGCCGTCCTCGAGATACTCCTCGCGCAGCGTCCGGTGACTGAGCCAGGACGGGTCGGCCAGGGCGCGTACGAGATGGCGCTCGGTGACCGCGCACGCGTAGTCGACCATCGTCGCGATGGCCTCCTCCCGCCCCCGGTGGGCGACGGCCGCGATCCGGTCACGCCACAGCGTGGTGCTGTTGGCTGCCCGCGAGCGCCGCACCTGCCGCAGCAGGTGTTCGGCGTCGGCCCGCCAGACTCCGCCCGGATCGTGCTGGTAGAGCTCGACGAGGGACGCCAGCGCCGTGCCCAGGTGCGAGACGGCGGCCAGCTCCTTGAAGCCGCGATTGCTGAGGCGGTACGGCAGCACGGTCGGCGGTCGCCCGCCCCCGGGATACAGCGCCATGTCGGCGCCGGTCACCACCAGGAGGGGGTCGTGCGCGTGCGCCCGGGCCGCCGCCGCGCGCAGGTGGGCGCCGATCGACTGGGGTCCTGCGGTGTACGCGGTGAACAGGTCGATGAGTTCGGGGCTCTCGTGCTCTGACATGGAGCTCTCTCTTTCACAACGGCAAGGGCCGGCACGGCGGCGGGGTGACGGTGCGGTTCGGACGAGCCGAAGGGCGTCAGTCCGTGAACCGGTAGACGCGGCTCTCCGCGGCGAATCGCAGGTCGGCCGCAAGGGCGTTGGTCTGCACGATCAGCGGACCCGAGGGGCTGTCCAGTACGACCGCGTCGGTGCCGCCGGTGGTGGGGAACTCGTCGACCACGTCCAGCCGGTCCCCGTCCCACCAGTAGACCTGCGACATCAGCGCGGCCGTGGGATCGGCCGGCGTGCCGACGATGAAGTTGACCCGGATCAGATACAGCCCACGGTCGGTGCGTACGACGGCGAGTTCCCGCGCGCCCGCCCCGGTGAGCTTCTGGTGCTCCACGAACCGCTCGCCCGCCGGATCCCAGCGCAGCAGCTGCGATCCGTCGTCGATACAGGCCACCGCCAGATACGTAACGCCATCGCCGGGGTCGGTGAAGGTGGCGAACGCCCGGCCGCGCGCCGACGCGAGCTCCTGGTGCGCGACGAACCGCGCCCCGTCCCAGCGGTAGAGGACGCTGGGCCCGGCGTGGTCGGCGTGCGCGAGCATCGTGTGGCCGCCCACGGTGAACGCGCGCCAGTTGTACGCCCATTGCGAGGGGATGTCCTGGAAGTGCACGAAGCGCGTGCCGTCCCAGACATAGATGACGGAGGGCCGGTTCCGGTCGGCGGTTTCCGGCACCGCGACGCCCTGCGCCAGCGCGAGGAAGTGCCGGCCCTCGACGGTGAAGTGCCGCCACTGCTTCGCGGCGAAGGCGTCGAAGGCCTGGAACGGCACGAACCGTGCCCCGTCCCATTCGTGCACCATGGACGCGACCGTGAAGTCGTAGGGTCCGGCGCCGCCGCGGATGCTGGCCACCGCGAGGAACGCCCGGCCCCCGATGGTGAAGAACTCGGCGTCCTCACCGCCCGGCGCGGGCAGCGCCCCCCACGGCTCGAACCGGTCGCCGAACCGGCGCAGCAACAACAGTTCGGTCTCGCTGTCGCCGCCGTTCATATGGGCGGCCCGCCCCGGGATGTCGTACGCCAGCTGGGGAATCGCGAGCAGCTCCAGGCCGCCCACCCGGATGGGTTGCGCGGCCCGGGCGCCGGAGGCCGGGATGGTCTGGATCGGGGTCAGATATGTGCTGGTCATGGCGGCCTTCCGGGGTCAGCGGGGGTTCTTCTGATCGGCGTCGCCGTCGGCGCGCACTTCGACGGGTTCGGGGGCGGCGCCGAAGAACAGCCGGCCCATGTCGGGGTCGGCGAGCAGCGCGTCGGCGGCGCCCGTGTGCAGGACGCGGCCGCCCTCCATGACGACGGCATGGTCGGCGAGGGTGAGGCCGAACCGTACGTTCTGCTCGACCATCAGGACCGTCACCCCCGCCTGCCGGAGGGTGGTGACCGAGTCGGCAAGCTGCTTGCGGGCCTTGGGATCGAGGCCGAGGGTCGGCTCGTCGAGCAGGACGGCCCGGGGACTGAGCATCAGGGCGCGCGCGAACTCCACGATGCGCCGCTGACCCCCGGACAGGGAGGCGGCCTTGTCGTCGGCGCGCTCGGCGATCAGCGGGTACAGCTCGGCGATCTCGGTGTAGCGACGCCGGTTGCGCTCGCGTTCCCGGCGGTTGACGTACGCGCCGAGCATGACGTTCTCACGCACCGAGAGGGACGGGAACAGCCCGTGGTGCTGGGGCACTTGGACCACACCGCGGCGCAGGATCTGCGCGGGGGAGCGTCCGCCGATCTCCTCGCCCCCGAGCAGCACCTGTCCGCCGCGGGGACGCAGCAGCCCGCTGCACACCTTCAGGACCGTGGACTTGCCCGCCCCGTTGGGGCCGACGATGCAGGTGATCGCGGATTCGGCGGCGGTGAAGCCGACGCCCCGCAGGATGTCGCCGGCGCGGCCGTACCCGGCCACCAGGTTGCTGAAGGTGATCATGCGGTGGCTCCCGTGGTCGCCGGGTCGTTGCCCGGGCCCGGCGCATGGTCGCC
Source organism: Streptomyces sp. NPDC058371 (assembly GCF_042723265.1). Classification (NCBI taxonomy): domain Bacteria; kingdom Bacillati; phylum Actinomycetota; class Actinomycetes; order Kitasatosporales; family Streptomycetaceae; genus Streptomyces; species Streptomyces sp. NPDC058371. Next base: position 1,091,377 of record NZ_JBHXJC010000001.1, read on the forward strand.
GAGGTAGGCGTCGAGTACGGCCGGGTCGTGCTCGATCACTCCGGGCGGCCCGCTCGCGATGACCCGTCCCTGGGCCAGGACGTGGATGTGGTCGCACAGCGACAGCACCAGCGGCATGTTGTGCTCGACGACCACCACGGTCGTACCGGCTTCGTTGAGCTTGCGGACGATGCCACCGAGCCGGTCCACGAGAGTCGGGTTGATGCCGGCGGCCGGTTCGTCGAGCAGCAGGATCTCCGGCTCCAGCATCAGCGCCTGGGCCAGCTCGATGAGTTTCTGCTGGCCGTACGACAGCCCGCCCGCGCGGTGTTCCGCGTACGCGTCCATGCCGACGAAGTCGAGCCACTCGTGGGCCCGCGCCGCCTCCTTGCCGCTGATCGCCGACGCGGTCAGCCCCGACGCGGAGAACGAGCGGCTGGGCACGGCGAGGTTCTCCACCGCGGTGAGCTGCGGGAAGACCCGGGTGGCCTGGAAGGTGCGGGCCAGGCCCGCGTGCGCCCGCTGCCAGCGCGGCCGGCGGTCGAGACGACGCTCGCCGAGATGGATGCTCCCGCCGTCGGCGGCGAGACTGCCGTCCAGGAGGTTGAACACCGTGGTCTTTCCCGACCCGTTGGGCCCGATGAGCCCGGTGACCGAGCCGCGCTCGACGGTGAAGGAGCAGCCGTCGACCGCCCGTACGCCGCCGAACGACTTGCCCAGGTCCGCCACCCTCAGCAGCGGCACGTCCGCCGTCCCGGGAACGCGGTTGCGGACCAGGGCGGCCGGGGGCAGCCGGTCGGGGACGGCCGTCAGCCGGGAACCGGCCGTCGCCTGTGGATCCGTCCGGCGCCGCCGGGCCAGCCACGCCCCGGCCTCGGTGAGCACGCCCTTGGGGAAGAACAGCACGATCGCGGCGAGCAGCGCCCCGTAGATGATCAGACGCCACGAACCGGCGTCGGGCCCGCTGAGGTTCTGGTTGGTGAACTGGTTCAGCGGCTCCAGGAGGAAGGCGCCCAGCACCGGCCCCCACAGCGTGCCCACCCCACCGAGGTGTGCGGCGAGCACGATCTGCATGGCGATGACGATGTCGAACATCGACGCCGGTTCGAGGAACGCGATGTAGTACGCGTAGACGCCGCCCGCCACACCGATCGGGAAGGCGCTCGCCGCGAAGGCGAACATCTTGTAGCGGTCGGTGCGTACGCCGATGCCGTCGGCCTTGGACTCGTCGTCGCGGATCGCCATCAGCCCGATGCCGAACTTCGAGCGCCGGATCGCCCACGATCCCCACACGGTGAGCGCCAGCAGCACCAACAGGTAGTAGTAGAAAGGCCAGTTGAGGTACGCGCGGTCCCAGGTCGGCAGCGGCAGGGCCAGTCCGTGGTTGCCGTTGGTGAGCGACGACCAGTTGGACACCAGCAACGCCGTGAACTCGAGGAAGGCGAAGCTGATGATGACGAAGGCGATGCCCCGCGTCCGCCGGCCGACCAGACCGAGGACGACCGCCGCGGCCGCCGCGACGACGCCGCCCAGAGGAGCCGCCAGCAACGGGGAGATGCCGGTGTGGAGGGAGACCAGGGCGGTGGTGTAGGCACCGACGCCGAGGAAGGCGCTCTGCCCCAGCGAGACGTATCCCGCGTAGCCGGAGATGATGTTCCAGCCGGACGCCATGACGGCCAGCAGAAACGCCATGATCGCCATGTTCTGCAGATACGCGTTGTCGTTGACGAGCGGCAGCACGGCCAGCGCGACGGCGGCGAGGCCGATCCCCCACGCGCGGAGCCGTCGGCTGTCGAACGCCCTCAGCCGGTCGAAGTCGTACGCCCGCAGGCGGTTGATGGTCATGCGCGGCTCATGTCCTCTCGCAGCCGGGCGCCGAGCAGGCCCTGCGGGCGGGCGACGAGCACCAGGATGATGGCCAGGTACGGGACCGCGGCGGCCCAGTCGGGCGCGACGTAGGTCGAGGTCAGGGACTCGGCGAGGGCGATCAGCAGCGCGCCGAGGACACTGCCGGGCAGACTGCCCATCCCGCCGAGCACGATGATCGAGAGCATCAGCCCGATCCAGTGGTCGGCCGAGCTCGGCATGAACGGGTACAGGACGCTCAGCAGCGTCCCGCCGGCCCCGGCCGCCGCCACACCGAGCGCGTACGCGGCCGCCCAGGCGGAGCGGACCTCGATGCCGATGAGCCGCGCGCCCTCCGAACTGGCGGCGGTGGCCTGGATGGACCTGCCCAGCCAGGTGTGCCGCAGCAGCAGATACAGCCCGGTCAGCACCACCGCCGCGACCAGGCAGGCGTACACCTGCGCCTGGGGAAAGCGCAGCCCCAGCACCGAGAAGGACCGGTTGGCGTAGCCAGGGGTGACCGACCGCGGCTCGTTGCCCCAGACCAGTGCGATCACGCCCTTGGTGACGAGCGTCAGACCGAAGGTCGTCACCAGCGCCATCGACGGATCCGTGGTCCGCGAGCGCTCGATGAAGATGTAGTACGTCGCCCAGCCCACGACGAGCAGACAGGGCGTCGTGATGAGCACCAGGAGCAGCGGGTCGAGCCCGGTCGCGTCCCACAGCGTGTACGTGAGATAGGCGCTGAGAATGAGCATGCCGCCCTGGGCGAGGTTGACCACCTTCATCACGCCGAAGATCAGGTTCATGCCGGAGGCGACGAGCGCGTACACGCCACCGACGAGAAGCCCCAGGATCAGCGTCTGCAGCAACCGGCTCACGACGACCACCCGGGCTTCGGGTTGACCGCCTTGTCGACGGTCTGCTGGCTCGCCGGGGCGACGAACTCGAACTTCCCGCTCTGCCACTGCGCGAGCAGCATGTTGCCGTCCGGCACCCCGCGCTTGTCCCACTTCAGGGGGCCGACGATCGTCTGCACGGTGTGCGTGTGCAGCCAGTCGGCGAGCTTGTCCTGGTCCAGGCTGCCCACCGCCTTGACCGCGGCCGCCAGCACCTGGCCCGCCGTGTACGCGTTGGCCGCGTCGTCACCAGGAGCCGAACCGTAGGCCTTCGTGTACGCCTGCACGAACGCGGAGTTGCCCGGGTAGTCGGCCTTCGGGCTCCAGGCCGCGGTCGTGAAGATGCCCTCGGTGTTCTTGGCGCCGATTGCCTTCGGATAGGACTGGATGAGGCTCGGGGCGTTGGTCTGGAACATCATCTTGGGGCTGAACTGCTGCTTCTGCAGCGCCTTGACGAACCCCGCACCGTCGTTGGCGGCGACCGCGCCGTGAATGATCAGGTCCGGCTTCGCCCGCGCGACGGCACTGGCGATGGAGTCGAAGTTGACCGTGTCCGGGGCGTACTTCTCGCTGTAGACCGACTTCACACCGAGCTTGCCCAGCTCCTTGCGGAACTCGTTGATCGTGACGTCGGTGTTGGGGTCGTCCTGCGTGGGATACGCGGCAGTCTTCGGCCGCTGATCGGCCGGCAGCGACTTGATGTACTGCACGAACTGCTCCGGCAGGTCCAGCGAGGTGCTGGGCTGTGCGAAGAAGAGGTAGTCGTAGCCGCGGGTGAAGATCTCCTCGGCGCCGCCCGAGGGCTCGACGTAGAGCATCTTGTTGCGCTCGGCGACGGCGGAGGCGGGCAGGTTGAGCTTGGACGAAAAGGTCCCGAGAAGCAGGTCGGAGTGTTCCTGGCTGATGAGCCGGTTGTAGTTCGTGACGACGGTGTTCTGGTCGAAGCCGTCGTCCAGCACCTTCAGCTCGGCCTTGCGGCCCAGCAGACCGCCGTCCTTGTTGAGCTGGCCGAGCCACACCTTGTAGCCCTCGTAGGCGGGCTTGGAGGCATCGGCCACCGGGCCCGACAGGGGCAGCGAGGCACCTATCTTGATCGCGCCGCTGCCCGAGCCGGACCTCGACCCCGAGCCGCACGCGGTGGCGAGCAGCAGCACTGCCGCCGCCGTCGCGCTGAGCAGGGCTGGGTACCGTCCGCTTCGACCGATTCCTGGCATGACATTCACCTCGGGTTGGTGATCGTGATGGCGGTTCAGGGCGACAGCCCCTCGATCCGCCGCCGAGCGCGTGACCCGGCGGGGGCGGAGGGCGGCGCCCCGGAGCGGTGACGGCTCGTCGATGACGGCTCCGGAGGCACCGTTGGCGCTGGTCCCTGGCGCGTGGAACGTCTTCCCGGACGCCTGGCGCGCCCGGGTGCTGGGTGGTGGCGGTCAGGGTGCTCACGAGCACCCTGCTCTTGATGTGCAATGTATACATTGCACATCAAGACTCGACAAGGGAGCGGACCGGGAGCGCGGCAGAAAGTTTCTACCGGCGGGTAGGGCTGTGGGGCGGCTGTGCGGGCGGGCGGGCCTGGCCTTGGACGCGGGGACGCGGGTGGCGCGGAGGCGATGTGTCCGGCCTCGGGGTGCGGAGGTGGTCCGGCCCGGGGTGCAGAGCGGTCCGGCCTGGGGATGCGGAGGCGGTATGTCCGGCCCGGGGGTGCGGGCGGGGCGCCGAGGCGGGCTGCCGGCTCCAAAATGCGGGCGCGAGCGCGGAGGCAGGCCGGCACTGTCGGTCCCGCTGCCGGACGCGGAGAGAGGCCCCCGCTCTCGGCCCCGCTCTCGGCCCCGCTGTCGGGCGGGGTCGAGTGGGCGTGGGGCAGAGAGCGGGGGCGGGGGAGCGGGTGGATCGTGGGTCAGGTCAGCGGTGACCGTCGCCGTACATCGCCGCCGCTTCCCGTACGTGATCGGCCGCCGCGGCCTCCGCACGCTCCGGGTCGCCGTCGATGATGGCGCTCACGATCGCGTCGTGCTGCCGGGGTGTCAGGTCTCTGCGCCGGTTGATGTTGCTCAGGCTGACGATGGCGAAGCGGGCCCAGATGCGGTCGAGCGCGGCCTCGAGGAGCGGGTTGCCCGACAGGCGGGCCAGCATCATGTGGAAGTCGAGATTCGCCCGCCAGGCCCCTGCCGGGTCGCCGGCCTCGGCCTGCTCCTCCACGCGGTGCGAGGCGTCCTTGAGCCCGCTGAGCTGTGCGGGTGACAGCTGCCCGTCCCGCTGTGCGGTGGCCGCGAGCTTGGCGGCCAGTGCGTCCAGGGCGCCGTGCAGTTGTGTGGCGTGCAGCATCTCCTGCGGGGAGAGGGAGCTGACCACCACGCCCCGGCCCGTCGAGGCCACCAGACCGTCGCTCTGCAGCCGGCGCAGTGCCTCGCGCACGGGGGTCCGGCTCATGCCGAGGTCCTCGCAGATGCCCAGCTCGGTGAGCCGGTCGCCAGGGGTGTAGTGCCCGTCCATCAGCCGCTCGCGCAGCCGGCGGTAGGCGAGTTCGGCCTGGTTGTGCATCCCTGGACGCTCTTCGGAACGGTCGCCGGATGAAAGCATGTACAACGTATACATTGCATTCAGCGCCCAGTGCAATGCCTGCCCTGCCTCGTGTCGGGATGGTACGCCCGCGGTGTGGGCCCGGGGAGTGGGGGCGGGGCCCGGCTCGGGAGTGGGGTAACGGGTGCGGTGGCGGTGTATCGGCTCGGGATCCCGCGGGCCGGCGGACTGTTCCGGACCCGGCGGACTGTTCCGGACTCGGTGGACCGTTCTGACCCGCGGACGGCTCGGGATCCGACGTCACGGCTTCGGGGGACGGGTCGTCTCCTCCGCCCGTAGGAGGTCCCGTCCTGACTTGCCGGTGACCAGGCGTTGCCCAACGCCCGCCGCAGTCAAGGCACTTCACCCGCTTGTCCAACGAACCGTGGGGTACCCGGGAACCTCTGCACACGGCGACGGAGGGGAATCGGATCATGACTGCACGGGGGACGGACCACGCATCGGGGCTCGGTGACCTGGAACCCGGCACCAGGCAGCGGGCTCAACTCCGCTCCCGTATCGGGGACATCGCCTGGACCGCGCTCTGCGTCGTCCTGCTGCTCTGGGGAGTCTGGAGCGCGGTCGGTGTGGTGAGGGGAGCGACCGCGTGGGCGTACTGCGCGGTGGCCTGGGTGCTGCTGGCCGTGGCCCTGGGGCTGCGCGTCGTGGCGGCCCGGCGCAGGACACGGATCTAACGACACGGATCCAAGACGAGGGCGTAGGACGAGGATCCAAGACGAGGAGGCACCGTCGTGGAACGACTCAACACCTTCCTGGCCAAGCACCTCTGGCTTCAGGTCGTGCTGTCCGCGCTCGCCGCCACCGCCGCCATTCTGTTGATCGATCCGGGCAGGTCCTCGGTGGCGGTCCTGCTGCGGGTCGCGGTCACGTCGATCGGTGCGGTGATCGTGCTGATCGTGTTGCGGCGCAAGGAGAAGCGTGCCGCCGGGGGTTCGGCGACCGGCCTGGTCTCGCTGGACCGGAAGCTGCGCCTGGGTGAGGTGCCCACGGAATCCGCGGAGCGGGAGGCCATGCGCGAGCTGGTAGAGCAGCGGCTGCACCGCTCGCGTCACCGTGTTGCCGCGACCGTCTTCCTCGTACTTCTCTTCGGATCCGTCGTGGCGCTGACGGCGACGACGTCCGGCCTGCGTCAGACGCTCGGATTCGCCCTGTTCTCCGTGGTCTTCCTCGGCTGGTCGATCGCCAACGGCAACCTGCAGCATCGACGCCTGCGGGCCATGCGCGACGAACTGGGTGGCGCTCCCGCCGAGTCGCGAGCGGGAACCGCGTCCGCCGTCTCCCGCGACTGAGATCACCGCCGCTCCCGCGCCCCCTCCGTGCCCACCGGCGCGCGCTCGTCGAGAAGGCCCTCGCCCCGCAGGTCGTCCCACAGCCGCGCCGGTACGTCGGCCTCCAACGCTTCGACGTTGCGGCGTACCTCCTCGGCGGACCGCATGCCGACCACGATGCCCGCGACCGCGGGGTGCAGCAGCGGGAACGCCATCGCCACCTGCGGAACCGTCACGCCGTGGGCCTCGCAGATGTCGGCGATGCGGTGCACCCGGCGCAGCAGTTCGGGCGAGGCCGGGGCGTAGTCGAAGCGGGCACCCGCGGTGGGGCGGGGGGTGGCGAGCAGCCCGGAGTTGAAGATCGAGACCGCGAGCACCGAGACACCGCGCTCGGTGCACAGGGGGAGCAGGTCGTCGAGGGCGCTGTGGTCCAGCAGGGTGTAGCGGCCGGAGAGCATCACCGCGTCGACGTCGGTCTCGCGGACCAGCCGGGTCAGCTTGCCGGGGTGGTACATGCCCGCCCCGACGGCGCCCACCACACCCTGCGAACGGAGCTCGTCGAGCGCCGGGTACCCCTCGTTCAGAGCGACTTCGAAGTGCTCCTCCGCGTCGTGCAGGAACAGGATGTCGATGCGGTCGGCACCCGTGCGCTTCAGCGAATCCTCGACGCTGCGCAGCACCCCGTCGCGCGAGAAGTCCCACACCCGGCGGTGCGTCGCCGGCACCTCGAAGCTCTCGTCCTTGCGTCCTGCCGCGTCCTGTGGCACGAGCAGCCGGCCGACCTTGGTGGACAGGGTGAACTCCGCGCGGGGCTTCCCGCGGAGCAGCTCGCCGATACGGCGCTCGGAGTGCCCGATCCCGTAGTGCGGCGAGGTGTCGAAGTAGCGGATTCCCGCCGCCCAGGCGGTGGCCAGCGCCTCCGCCGCGGTCGCGTCGTCCAGGGGAGCGAAGAGACCGCCGAGTGGCCCACCCCCGAAACCGAGCTCCGTCACGTCGACCGTGCTGTTTCCGAGTCGATGGGTCTTCATTCGCTCCTCTTCGCGAGCTCCGGGGGCAACGCGCACGCCAACGCGCACGTCATTGTGGCGTGCCCCTGCCACTCGGCCCACTCGTTTTCGGACCGTGCGAGAGCGCTCCGGCAGCCGGATTGAGCATATTGAACGCAAACGATCGATACGATTGTGGGCGTACAGTGAGCACACGGGATCACGCTCCGCGTCCCCCGTCGTTCGTCCGTCCGGCCTTGCCCCAGGGGGAGCCCATGCGACTGCATGTCGACCAGCGTCATGAGCGGGTGCTCGAACTCGTCCGGGAGCGAGGCAGCCTCCGGGTCGCCGACCTCGCGGCCGAACTCGGCGTGTCCGCAGTGACCTTGCGGCGCGACGTGGAGACCCTCGCCGCGCAGGGCCGGGTGCACCGGCTGCACGGCGCGGTGGTGTGGCCCGGGGACACCGCCGCCGAGCCGGCGCCCCGCCGCGAGTCCGCCGAGGGTGCCGTGATCGGAATGATCGTGCCGACCACGACCAATATCTTCGCGGACATCGTCCGGGGGGCGCGCGAGACCATCGGGGCTCAGGGTGGCCGCCTGGTCCTCGGCATGACCGGATACGTGGACTCGGAGGATCCCGTCCAGGCGGAACACCTGATCGCGGGTGGCGCGGAGGGGCTCCTCGTCGCGCCGAGCTGGTTCGGTGGCGTACCCGTCGACGGGCAGGAGAAATGGCTGGTCGACTGCGAGGTGCCGACCGTTCTGGTCGAGCGTTCCGCCCCGGCCGGCAACCCCGCGGCGGTCCTGGACCGGGTCCGCACCGACCGGGCGCACGGGGCGGCGGTCGCCGTGGGCCACTTCGCGGCGCTGGGCCACCGGCGGATCACCGCCGTGCTCCAGGAGGGCCCGCACGCCACACAGATCTCGGCGGGCTATCTGGCGGCCGTACAGTCTCTCGGTCTCGAGGTCGCCGCCGGCGCCCCCGCGACCCGTGAACACGGGGACTACGAGGCCACGATCGACTATCTCGTCGACGCCGTGCGCAAGCGCGGGGTGACCGCGGCGCTGGTGCACAGCGACGAGGACGCCATCGTGCTGGTGCCGAAACTCCAGGCCAGCGGCATCCGGGTGCCCGACGACCTCGCGCTCATCGCGTACGACGACGAGGTGGCCGGCCTCTCGGACGTGCCGCTCACCGCCGTCGCCCCGCCCACTCGCTGGGTGGGGGAGCTGGCCGCCGAGTTGCTGCTGCAGCGACTCGCGGAGCGCAGGAACGGTCTGCCCCCGGCGCCCCGTCAACATCTCGAACTGCTCCCCGAGTTGAGGGTGCGTTCGTCCTGCGGTGGCGAGACCTCCGCGACATGAGCGTTGTGCGATCGTTTTGATTGTCTTGGTCGAATGCTCTTGACTCTGATCGTGTGCGCACAAAAGATGTCCTGCATCCGCCTCTTCCCGTACGAGGTCTCGTAGGAGCCGTGCAATGTCGCGCACTTCACGTTCGTTCCGTATAGCCGCCACCGCCGCCGTCGCAGCCCTGGGCATGCTCGCCACCGCATGCGGTGGCGACGGCGGCTCGACCGACGCCGCCTCGGACGGCAAACCGGTCACCATCGACTACTGGACCTGGACGCTGGGAGCCAAGTCGACCGTCGAGGCGTTCAACAGGACGCACAAGGACATCAAGGTCAAGTTCACCGAGATTCCGAGCTCGACCGAGGGCTACAGCAAGCTCACCAACGCGGTGAAGGCGGGCAACGCCCCCGACGTGGCGACCGTCGAGTACCAGATGGTCCCCGAGTTCGCGAGCCAGGGAAACCTGGTCGATCTGACCAAGTACGCCGGTGAAACGGTCAAGTCGAAGTTCCCGGCGGCCATCCAGAGCCTGGTGACCTTCGGCGGCAGGACCTGGACCGTCCCGTACGACGCCGCGCCGCAGCTGTACTACTACCGCACCGACCTGTTCAAGAAGTACGGCATCGAAGTCCCCAAGACCTGGGACGAGTTCGAGGCCGCCGCCGCGAAGGTCAAGAAGCAGGACAAGAGCGTCCGCCTCGCCTCCATGCCGAAGAACGACCCGGCGCTGCTGGCGGCGCTCTCCTGGCAGGCCGGCGGCAAGTGGTTCGCCACCGAGGGCGACGCCTGGAAGCCCGGCGTCAACGACGCCGCGACCAAGAAGGTCACCGGCTACTGGGACGGCCTGATCAAGGACGGCCTGGTGCAGTCCTACACCGGCTACAGCCCGGAGGAGACCAAGGCCCGCACCTCCGGCAAGACCCTCTCCTTCCTCGGCGCCTCCTGGTCCGCCGGCGGCATGAAGACCGCCATGCCGGACCTCAAGGGCAAGTGGGCCGCGGCCCCCATGCCGAACTGGGGCACGGCGGCCAGCGGCAACTACGGCGGCACCTCCTACGGCGTCCTCAAGGGCAGCAAGCACGCCGAGGCCGCCACCGAGTTCATCAAGTGGCTCACCACGAACAAGGCGGGTGTCGAGGCCCGGCTCGCCGACCTTGAGTCGCCCAGCAGCGCCCTGCCGGCCAACCCCGGGATGCGCGCCGTGGCCGCCGCCAAGTTCGACACCTCGTACCTGAAGGGCCAGGACCTCTACGGGCTCGCCTCTCAGCAGGTCGACACGATCGTCCCCGGCTGGACGTGGGGCCCGAACCAGATGGACGTCTACACGGCGGTCCAGGACGCCACGGCCAAGTCCGGCTTCACCGCCGGCGTCGACGCCGGCCAGCAGAAGGCCGAGTCGGGCATCACGGACCGCGGGCTGAAGCTCGCCAAGTGATCCGCGGGGTCCGGCCGTTGCGCCCCGGTGTCCGATCGGGACCCGGACACCGGCCGCGGCCGGACCCCGCCCGCGATCCGTCTCCCCGAAGCGTCCAGCCCGCCAAGGAGCCCACCAGTGGCAGCACCTGTCGCCCACCCCGTGAAGGCCGTGAGCCGGCCCCCGAAGAACGCCCCGGCGTCCGCGCGGCTCCGCCGCAGCCAACGCCGGGCCGCGGCCCTGTTCATCACCCCGTTCTTCGTGCTGTTCGCCGCGGTCATGGTGGCGCCCATCGGCTATGCCGTGTGGATGAGCCTGTTCCAGGAGCAGTCCTCGGGGCTCGGCTTCGGCGGCACCCAGCGGGTGTTCTCCGGATTTGCCAACTACACCAAGGCGCTGTCGGACACCGGCTTCCGTGACTCGTTCGTCCACATCTCGTTCTACTGCGCGCTGTACATCCCGGTGATGATCGGCGGCTCGCTGTTCCTCGCCCTGCTGGTCGACTCCGCGCTGGCGCGCGCCAAGCGGTTCTTCCAGCTCGCGCTGTTCCTGCCGCACGCGATCCCCGGACTGATCGCCTCGATCATCTGGATCTATCTGTACACCCCGGGCCTGAGCCCGGTGCTCGACTGGATCGGTGCCTTCGGCGGCTCCTGGAACTTCTACAGCAACGACCATGTGCTGTCGTCCATGGTCAACCTCTGCGCCTGGCAGTGGATCGGCTACAACATGGTCATCTTCTACGCCGCCCTGCAGGCCGTGCCGCGCGAAGTGATCGAAGCGGCCGTCGTCGACGGAGCGGGCGCGATCCGGACGGCGCTGCAGATAAAGGTCCCGATGATCGCTTCCGCGGTCGTCATGACTGTCCTGTTCACCTGTGTCGGCGCCATCCAGATCTTCACCGAGCCGAAGCTCCTCAACCAGCGCGGAGCGCCCTCCATCGACACCGAGTGGTCGCCGACCCTGTTCATCTGGAAGGCGGGATTCGTGCAGCACGACTACGGCATGGCCGCCGCCGCGTCCTTGCTGCTCGCCCTGCTCGGCATCCTCCTCTCCTACATCGTCACCCGGCTCGGCAACCGGTGGAAGGCGGCATCATGAGCACCATCACCCGGACGTCACGTCCCGCCGAGGCACCGCCCGGGCGGACGGTCGGGCCGGCCGTCCGCCGCCGCGCCTCCTCCAGCACCCTGCTCTCCAAGGGCGTCGTCAACGGTCTGCTGATCTTCGCGGCCTTCTACACGCTGATGCCGGTCAGCTGGCTGCTGTTCGCCGCGACCAAGAACAACCGCGACCTGTTCGGCACTTCAGGCTTCGCCCTCGGCGACTTCAACCTCTTCACGAACCTGCATCGCGTCTTCACCTTCAATGACGGCATCTACCTGCGCTGGTTCGGCAACAGCATCCTGTACTCGGTGATCGGCTCGGCGGCCTCCACGTTCCTGTGCATCGCCACCGGCTACGCCTTCGACAAGTACGACTTCAAGGGCAAGGAGAAGCTGTTCGGGCTGGTCCTCGGCGGCGTCCTGGTCCCCACCACGGTGATCCAGCTGCCGATGTACCTCCTCGCCACCAAGGCCGGGATCGTGAACACCTACTGGGCGTTGCTGCTGCCCGCCCTGGTCAACCCGTTCGGCGTCTATCTCGCCCGGGTCTTCTCCGAGGGGTACGTGCCCGGCGAGGTTCTGGAGGCGGCCCGTGTCGACGGCGCGGGTGAGCTGCGCACCTTCGCCGGCATCTCGCTGCCGATGCTCGCGCCCGGCTTCATGACCATCTTCCTGTTCTCGTTCACCTCCAGCTGGAACAACTTCTTCGGTGCGCTCGTGATGCTCAACGACGACAAGCTCTACCCCGTCAACCTCGGTCTGTTCATGTGGAACAGCGTCACGCAGCAGCAGCCCGAGTACTACTCGCTCGTCATCACGGGTTCCCTCGTCGCCGTGGTCCCGCTGATCCTCGCCTTCATCTGCCTCCAGCGCTTCTGGCGCTCGGGCCTGACCGCCGGCGCGGTGAAGTGACCATGCCCGTACCGGAAAGCACCCTCCTGAACGTCCCGGACCGAGCGGACACGGCCCCACTCCCGCGCGCCGCGCTCGCCATGGGCCACGACATCCACAGCTCACTTCTCGCCGAGGGAGCGCTCGACCGGCTGCGGGCCGTCGCCTCGGTGGACACCGCCACGCACATCACCGACTTCGGCATCGCCGACGGCACCGAACTGGCCGCGGTGGAAGTCCTCTTCACGCACTGGGGCGCCCCCCTGCTGACCGAGGACGCGCTGAACCGTATGCCGAGGCTGCGCGCGGTCGTCCACGCGGCGGGCTCCATCAAGCACCACGTCACGGAGTCCGTGTGGGAGCGCGGCATCGCCGTCTCCTCCGCGGCGGCCGCCAACGCCCTGCCGGTCGCCGAGTTCACCCTGGCCGCGATCCTGTTCGCGAACAAGCGGGTCCTCGACATCGCCCGCCTCTACGCCGACACGCGCCAACAGCCCGCGCTGCTGCCGTACTTCGCCGGACACGGCAACTACCACCGCACGGTCGGCATCGTCGGCGCCTCGCGCATCGGACGGCGCGTCGTCGAACTGCTCCGCCCACTGGACCTCGACATCCTCGTGCACGACCCGTACGTGGCACATGACGACGCCCGGGCCCTGGGCGCGGAACCCGTCGAGCTCGACGAACTCGTCGAGCGCAGCCACGTGGTGTCCATCCACGCACCCCAACTCCCCGAGACGCGCCACATGTTCGACGCGCGTCGCATCGCCCTCCTGCGGGACGGCGCCACGCTCATCAACACCGCGCGCGGCTCCCTCGTCGACACCGACGCGCTCACCCCGCACCTGGTGTCCGGCCGCGTCCACGCCGTACTCGACGTGACGGAACCCGACGTACTGCCCGAGTCGTCGCCCCTGTACGGGCTGCCGAACGTGCTGCTCACCCCGCACATCGCCGGCTCCCTCGGAAATGAACTCGGACGGATGACGCACTGGGCCGTCGACGAAGTCCACCGCTACGCGCAAGGCCTCCCGTTCGCCCACGGGGTCGGCCCCGACGAGCTGGCCCGCTCGGCCTGAACAGGAGTTTCCATGGCTGACCAGGACACCGGCTACGTCGAGGACCCCGCCCCGGGCCACGGCCGCCTCGCCCCCCGCGCCCGCTTCGACTCGGACGCACCGTGCCTCGAACTCGACGGCCCCTGGCGCTTCCGCGCCGCCGCCGGACTGCACGACCTCGCCCTCGGTTTCGAGGACCCCGCCTTCGACGACACCCACTGGGACCGGCTGCCCGTCCCCTCCTGCTGGCAACTGCACGGCATCGGCGCACCCGCCTACACCAACGTCACCTACCCGTTCCCGATCGACCCGCCGCGGGTACCCGACGAGAACCCGACCGGCGAGTACCGGCGCGTCTTCACCCTCCCCGGCGACTGGCCCGCGGGCCGCAGCGTGCTGCGGTTCGACGGTGTCGACTCGTGCTTCGCGGTGTGGCTCAACGGCGTCCGCCTCGGCGACGGCAAGGGCAGCCGGGTGCCCACCGAGTTCGACGCCACCGAAGCCCTGCGCACCGGGCCCAACCTGCTGGCCGTACGCGTCCACCAGTGGTCCGCGGGCAGCTACCTCGAGGACCAGGACATGTGGTGGCTGTCCGGCATCTTCCGCTCGGTGCGGCTGCTGTCCCGGCCCGCCGGAGGCCTCGACGACTTCTTCGTGCACGCCGACTATGACCACACCACCGGCGCCGGCACGCTCCGGATCGACACCAGCGGCGCCGCCCGCCTGTCCGTACCGGCGCTCGGCCTCCAGGACGCCGACCCGGCGGGGCCGCACACCTTCGAGGACGTCGTCCCCTGGAGCGCCGAGCAACCGCACCTGTACCTGGGCGAGTTGACGACGGGCAGTGAGCGGGTCCACGTACGCATCGGGTTCCGTACCGTCACCGTCGAGGACGGGCTGCTCAAGGTCAACGGACGCCGCATCCTGCTGCGGGGTGTCAACCGCCACGAATGGGACCCCGAGACGGGCCGCACCCTCTCGGACGCGACCATGCTGCGCGACGTCCTGCTCATGAAGCGGCACAACATCAACGCCGTACGGACCAGTCACTACCCGCCCAGCAGTGAATTCCTCGCCCTGTGCGACGAGTACGGGCTCTGGGTCGTCGACGAGTGCGACCTGGAGACGCACGGTTTCGAGCAGGTCGACTGGCGCGGCAACCCGGCCGCCGACACGCGCTGGCGCGAAGCCTGTCTGGACCGCATGCGCCGGCTGGTCGAGCGCGACAAGAACCACCCCAGCGTCATCATGTGGTCCCTCGGCAACGAGAGCGGCAGCGGCGAGAACCTCGCCGCGATGGCGGCCTGGACCCGTGACCGCGACCCCTCACGCCCGATCCACTACGAGGGCGACCGGGACAGCGGATACGTCGACGTCTACAGCAGGATGTACGCCGACCACGCCGAGACCGAGCTGATCGGCCGCGGCGAGGAGCCGCCCACCGACGACCCGGCCCTGGACGCGCACCGGCGTCAACTGCCCTTCATCCTCTGCGAGTACGCCCACGCGATGGGCAACGGCCCCGGCGGACTGAGTGAGTACCAGCGGCTGTTCGAGGCCTATCCGCGTCTCCAAGGCGGCTTCGTATGGGAGTGGATCGACCACGGCATCGCCCGCCACACCCCGGACGGACGCCGGTACTTCGCGTACGGCGGGGACTTCGGCGAGCCGGTCCATGACGCGAACTTCGTCGCCGACGGTCTCGTCCTGCCCGACCGGACACCGTCGCCGGGTCTGGTCGAGTACAAGAAGGTCGTCGAACCCGTCCGGATCGACGTCTGCGCGGCGGACGCGCTGATCAGGATCCACAACGGGCACGACTTCCGCGACACCTCCCACCTGCGCTTCCGCTGGCGGGCGGAGGACGACGGCGAGCCGGTCGCCGAAGGTGAACTCGCCGTAGCGGCGCTGGCCGCCGGCGCACGCACGACGCTGCCCCAGCCGGCGCTGCCGCCGTCCGCGGGGGAGCGCTCGCTGACCGTCGTGGCCGAACTCGCCGAGGACGAACCCTGGGCCGCGGCCGGGCACGAGATCGCCTGGGGCCAGTCGGTGACCGGCACGTTCCGGGAGTCCGGCCGGCCCCAGCGCGGACCCTCGGCCGTGACGCGCACCGCCGACCGGCTGGACATCGGACCGGCGCGCTTCGATCCCGTCACCGGTGAGCTGCGCGGCCTCGGCGGCCTCGCACTCGACGGGCCCGTCCTGGACGTCTGGCGTGCCCCCACCGACAACGACGAACTCGGTCCGCGCCTCGCCGACCGCTGGCGCGACTTCGGACTGCACCGCCTCACCACCAGGGTCCTCGACGTCGTCCCGGCCGGCGACGGCCTCACCGTCGTCACCCGCGTCGCGCCCGCCGGCGGTGACGCCGCCCTGACCGCCACGTACCACTGGAGCGCCGACGGCGAGGCACTGCGGCTTGACCTGGCCGTCGCCCCGCTCGGCGACTGGCCGCTGCCCCTGCCCCGGATCGGCGTCCGGCTCGCGCTGCCCGGCTGGATCGACACCGTGGACTGGTACGGCAGAGGGCCCGGCGAGGCCTACCGCGACTCGGCCGCCGCCGCACGGCTCGGCCGGTTCCGCCGCAGTGTCGACGCGCTGCAGACGCCGTACGTGCGCCCGCAGGAGAACGGCAACCGGCACGAGGTCCGCCGGGCCCGCCTCACCGGCGACGGCGGCGGCCTCGAAGTGACCGGCGGATTCGACCTCACCGTGCGCCGCTGGACCAGCCACCGGCTCGACGCGGCCCGCCACTCCACCGACCTGACGCCGGGCGACCGGGTCCACGTCAACATCGACGCGGCCCATCACGGCCTCGGCAGCGCCTCCTGCGGCCCCGGCACCCTGCCCCAGCACACCCTGCACGCCGAACCGACCATGCTCCGCCTGACCCTGCGCGGCCTGTGACGCCGTGCCGAAAGGACCTGTCATGCCCGGTGCCGTCCAGCGCGTCCTCGTCGTCGGCATCGACGGCGTACGCCTCGATGTGCTGCGCCGTCTGCCCACCCCGCACCTGGACGCCCTGGCGGCCGCGGGCTTCCTCGCGCCCGTCGAGGTGGACGAGCGCACCCCCACCATGTCGGGCCCGTGCTGGGCGACCGTCGTCACCGGTGTGACCGCCGCCAAACACGGCGTGTGGAGCAACGACTTCAGCGGCCACCGGCTGGAGGTCTTCCCCGACTTCGCCACCCGCCTCGCCGAACAGGACGGCCGCCGTACGTTCGTCGCGGCCGGCTGGCGGCCCCTGATGCAGGTCCGCGACGGCGGCCCGCTCTTCCGGGCCCCGTCCAGGACCGCGTACGTCGCCCCGGCCGCCGACACCCCCGAGGCGTGGGAGGAGTGCGACGAGCGGATCACCGAGGAAGCCGTGCGCGTGCTCGCGGACGACGACGTCGAGGCGTCGTTCGTCTATCTCGGCGCGCCCGACGAGACCGCGCACTTCCTCGGCTGTTCGGACGCGTACGAGGCCTCCGTGCTGCGGGCCGACGAACGGCTCGGGCGCCTGCTGGCGGCGGTGCGCGCCCGGCCGTCGTACGACTGCGAACAGTGGACCTTCCTCGTCGTCACCGACCACGGACACGTCGACGCGGGCGGACACGGCGGCCGCTCGCCCCAGGAACGCACCGCCTGGCTCATCGCCGCGGGCCCGGGCATCGCCGCGGCACCCGCGGAGGTACGTCATGTCGATGTCGCCGCCCAGGTGTTCGCCTCGGTGGGACGCCTCGCCGACCGGCACTGGACGCTCGACGGCCGGCCCTTCGCGGCCGCTCCGCACGCGGTGCTCCTCGACATGGACGGCACCCTCGTCGACACGGAGTCACTGTGGCTGAGGACGGTGCGCGAGAGCGCGGCCCGCGTCGGGCACGAACTCGGAGAGGAGGACATGCCCCATGTCCTCGGCCGCGCGGTCGGTGACACCGCGTCATATCTGCACCGGATGACGGGACATGACACGGAGGCGCTCGCCGCCGAACTCGACACCGCCTTCCTGGCCGCCGTCGAGGCGGAGACCGCTCCCTTGCCCGGCGCCCTCGAACTCCTGCCCCTGCTCGGCGACTTGGGCATTCCGGCAGCGCTGGTCTCGGCCTCGCCGCGACCGGTGGTGGACGCCGTCCTCAAGGTGCTGGGCGCGGACATGTTCCGCACCACGGTCGCCGAGGGCGAGACACCCCGTACCAAGCCCGCCGCCGACCCCTATCTGGCGGCGGCCCGGGCGCTCGGTGTCGACCCCGCGGCCTGCCTCGCCGTCGAGGACAGCCCGGCGGGGGTCGCCGCCGCCGAGGCGGCGGGCTGCCGGGTGCTCGCCGTACCGTCGTACGCGCCGATCACCCCCGGAACGCGGCGCACCGTGCGCGGCGAACTGACCGGAATCGGCGTACGCGACCTATGGACCGCGGGTCTCCAGGTGTCGGAGGGGGCGCCTGGAGACCCGCAGAGCCGGCCGTCAGGGGGCACCGCCACCTGACCGGGGGACGCCGGTGCCGGGCCGGCGTCCCCCGGGGAGCCGTCAGCCGAGCTTGACGGTGATCTTCTGGGTGACGCCGGCGGTGCCACTGAGGTCGCCGAAGGTGAGCTTCAGGGCCGGGCCGGTGGTCGCGGAGGTGACCGTGGACGGCTTGGCGGTCACCGAGGCGACCGCCCTGTTCCAGGTGAGCGTGAGGCCGGTCTGCATGCGCATCGGATCGCTGACGCAGATGACCGCGGTGCCGTCGCTCCTCTCACTGATCATCACGGAGCACGGGTTGCTCGCGGTGAGGTCACCGACCGTGCCGCCGAACCAGAAGTTGACCCCGGTGAAGCCGAGCGAAGGGACCCTGACGCCCTGCTGGTCGTCCGTGTTGGCGAGCACCGTCAGCCAGCTCGTCGCCGCGGCGCGGGACTGGGTCCCTGCGGCCGTGGCGCCGGGCATGAGCAGATAGGCGTACGAGGCGTTGGCCGGGTTCGTGCCGTGGTCGACGTACATCGTCAGGTACGTGCGGTTCAGGACCGTGGTGGAGCCGCCCTTGTTGATGTCGCTCCACTTGCCGTCGCGGGCCTCGCGCAGCGCCTTGACCGTTGCCCCGCCGGGGAAGACATAGCCGCCGTGGCCGCCGATGTGCGCCCACTTCGCGCCGGTGAGGGTCTGCGACCAGGGGTGGGTGGTGGGCTTGGCGACCCCGTCGACCTGGAAGGACGTGGTCCCGGTGGCGCCCAGATTGCGGTTCTCGACCGTCGACTCCACGGCCGTGCCGTCGGTGCACTTGATCCCGGCGCCGAGACAGACGATCGCGTCGTCCAGACAGAACCACGACTTCTTCGCCAGCAGGGTGCTCTGCAGCCCCTTGAGGTACTGGCCGACGGCGGCCCGCTGCCCGTCCGTCGCCCCGCCGACCCAGTTCACGTCCGGCAGCGACGCGCCCCAGTCGCCGCCCGCCGCGTCCGCCAGCACCTTGCGCGACGCCGTCGTGCCGGGCAGCCGGTACGGGTCGACGGTGGGCCAGAAAGCGTCGCTGTACTGGCCGTTGGCGAACGTGTCGCCCCACCAGTACAGCATTCCGGCACCGGTGTGCCAGCCGCGCAGATTCTCGCCGTTGCCCGTCTCGTAGTACGTGATCCGGCGGTCGGCCATGCTGATCGACGCGGCCCAGCCGGGGCGGCGATGGGTGGCCCGGGACATGCTGGTGAACAGGCGGTGCCCGGTCGGCTCGGCGATTGCGGACACGGTGGTGTCGTCCTGAACTCCCTTGAGCCGGGCGAGACTTGTCAGTCCCAGGCCGGGGTCGCTCATCGGCGGGCTGTAGTAGTCGCGTTGCATCCAGCCCTTCACCAGGCCGCGCCAGCGCGCGTTCTGGCCGCTCCCCGCCCCCTGTCCGAGCAGCACGATCGAGGCGAGGATCGGATGGCCGCGCAGATGGTCGTCCTGCTGGATCTGCTTGGGGTCGGAGGCGGTCAGACCACGGCTGACCGCCCGCCCGGACACCCCGTCCATGACGAGTCCGTTGTAGAGGAACGGCGCCCAGGCGTTCTCCACCGCGTCGAAGACGATCTGCCGTTTGCTGTCGGTGACTTCCCAGGTCGACCCGGTGAGCAGCGCGAAGAGCAAGCCGAGCCCGCCCAGCATGACCGAGCCGTACGAACCCGTGTAGGGGACGGTGGTGTGCTGGATGAACGAGCCGTCGGTGTAGAGGCCGTCCCCGCTGCTCACATACGGGAAGACGGGGGAGAGCGCGTCCCGGGCCAGCGTGATCTTGGCGGAGTTCGCACCGACGACACCCCGCAGGGCCAGCACCCGGCACAGGTCGACGCGGTTCGCGCCGGTGCTCGTCCCGGTGTAGGCGGCGACGGCCGAGTCGGGTACGAAATGGTCGACGGCCTTCAGGTAGTCGGTGATCCGGGCGGCCGGCAGCTGGTCGTACATGAGCACGCAGACGTCCAGCAGTGCCTGCGGCGCGCCTATCTGCCAGCTGTACCAGTTGCCGTAGCGCGCCTGGCTGTCGTTGTAGACCTCGGAGTGGAGGTGGTCGAGCCCGGTGAGGATGTCGTCCCTGAGCCCCGCGTCGCCGGTCAGTCCCGTGCCCTGCTGGCAGTAGGCCTGGGCGAGCGTGCTCAGCCGGCTGTAGCTGGTGTTCATGTTGCCCGAGAAGCCGTACGACTCCTGGTCGGTGTCGGGTTCCGGGTCGGCGTAGACCAGGTCGGGCCACAGGGAACCGGTTCCGGGCGCCATGGCGGACTGCAACTGACCAGCGGTGGAGCCCAGTTCGGTGAGTCTGCTCTTGAAGGGTTCCGCGGTGGGGCTGAATCCCGCACCGAGGATCAGGGTGCGCCACTTGGCGCGCAGGGTCGCGAACTCGTCCGCGGCCTCGGTCGTGGCGATGGCGGACAGGGGAGCGGCGGCGGCGCTGCCACCCGCGCCGAGGGCAAGTGCGGTGCCGCCGCTCGCGGCCAGAAAGCCGCGGCGTGACCAACGAGTCGTCATGAGCGCGGTTTCTAGCACGCCATCGTTCAAACGCTCAACAACTCTTGCCGAATTGAGCGTATCGATCGTTTGATGAGAATGCGTGGGCGGTGGTGCGGGTCGTCGGCTGAACCCGCGGTCCCCAGTCCACGTATCACTCCACGGGGATGGCGGAACACCGTGCGCGCGGAAGGAGAGCAGTGTGTCGATACCGCCCAGACCCGCACGTCGGCCGGAACGCCCGGCACTGGAACCCACCGACGTCCAGCCCCGCCCCCGCCCGGACTCCCTGGCGGAACTGCTGAGACGGGTACGGGAGAAGGAGACCGGCACGGCGGACGTCCCGGTTGACGATGACCCTGTTGACCATGACCCGGTCGACTACGAGCCGGTCGGCCATGCCCCGGTCCACTACGAGCCGGTCGACTACGACCCGGTTGGCCATGCCCCGGAGGACTACGAGCCGGTCGACTACGACCCGGTGATGCCGAGCCCGGTGGTCGACCACTCCATGGGCGAGGACCCGATTGTCCAGGTGCCGCCGGCCGCCAGCCCGGCATCCCGTCGAGCGCGCTGGCGATACCTCGTGGACGGCGCCGGCCCCAGTCGCGCCGCGACGGCCATGGCGGTGGCCGCGGCGGCCCTGCTCGGCTTCACCGCCGCCCGCCTGCTCCCCGATGACGGCCCCGGTCGCGCGGCCCAGGCCCAGGCCCCCGTCACCCCACCGGCACCCCCGGCGTCCGCCGTCCCCGCGCCACCCCGCACCGGGGACGACCCCGACGGTCCCGGCACCCTCCGGGTGGGAGACAGCGGTGCCGCGGTGACAGAGCTTCAGCAACGCCTGCTGCGGATCCCGGACGTGTACACCAACGGCGCCACGAACGGCACCTACGACGCCGCTCTCACGGCCGCCGTCACCCGCTTCCAGGTCTGGTACGACATCCGCGGCGACGAGACGGGCGTCTACGGCAACGACACGCGCACCAGGCTGGAGTCCCTCACCGCGGCAGTGGGCGGGTAGGTCCCGGCGAGGAGGCCTGCCCGCGCACAGCTCTCCCCGGTACCGTCAGCCTGGGGTGAGGCACGCCCCACCTCGGTGAAGGCAGGAGTGAGCATGCAGTTTGTGAAGCTCGGCGCGACGGGCCTCGACGTGTCCCGCATCTGCGTGGGATGCATGAGTTTCGGCATGCCGGACCGCGGCGTCCACGAGTGGACCCTCGACGAGGAGGCGTCCCGCCCGTTGATCCGGCAGGCCCTGGAGGCCGGGATCAACTTCTTCGACACGGCGAACGTGTACTCCGACGGCACCAGCGAGGAGATCGTCGGCAGGGTGCTGGGTGACCTCGCGCGCCGCGAGGAGATCGTCATCGCGACCAAGGTCAACGGCGCGATGCACGAGGGTCCCAACGCCCACGGCCTGTCCCGCAAGGCGATCATGACGGAGATCGACAACAGCCTGCGCCGCCTGGGCACCGACTACGTCGACCTCTACCAGATCCACCGCTGGGACGCGGCCACCCCGATCGAGGAGACGATGGAGGCGCTGCACGACGTGGTCAAGGCGGGCAAGGCCCGCTACATCGGGGCCAGTTCGATGTACGCGTGGCAGTTCTCCAAGGCCCAGTACACCGCCCGGCTGAACGGCTGGACGCGGTTCGTCTCCATGCAGAACCACTACAACCTCCTGTACCGGGAGGAGGAGCGGGAGATGCTGCCGCTCTGCCAGGACCAGGGCGTGGGCGTACTGCCGTGGAGTCCCCTCGCCCGCGGCCGCCTGGCCCGTGAGTGGGACGCCACCAGCACCCGCAGCCGCACGGACGAGTTCGGGAAGAAGTTGTACCAGGAGGGCGACCGCGTCATCGTCGACGCCGTCGGCCGGATCGCCGCCGAACGCGATGTCCCGCGGGCCCGAATCGCCCTCGCCTGGCTGCTGCGGCAGAGCGCCGTCACCGCGCCCATCGTCGGCGCCGGCAAACCGCAGCACGTGGACGACGCGGTCGCCGCCCTCTCCCTCGAACTGACCGAGAAGGAGATCGAGCAGCTGGAGCAGCCGTACGCACCGCGCTCCATCAGCGGTCACTGAGCCGCGCGGCGGCCGGGCCCCGCGCGGGTCCGGTCGGCGCCGGGTGCGGTGAAGCCGGCCTGTCCCGACGGGACGCTCGGCCGCCCACGGTGGTCCGCGGGCGGTTGTCGTCCGCGCCGGCTCACCGAAGGTGGCGGTCTTCCGGGCGGGCAGCGGCCGGCAGCGGAGCGAGCGTCGCCGGGACGACCAGGTCCGCCCGGCCGCGGGTCGTGGCGATCAGGTCGGCATTGCGCTGGTCCGTGCCGAGGACCCAGGCGCGGGCGGCCTCGCGGTCCTTGCCGAACCGCTCGTGGCGGGCGACGAGGCGCCGGACGCGCTCCTCCTCGTCCAGTTCGCAGAACCAGACCTCGTCCAGCTGCGGCCGTACACGAGCCCAGTCACCGTCCGGTACGAGGAGGTAGTTGCCCTCCGTGACGACGAGCCGCGCGGTGCGGGGAACGGCGATGGACCCCGCGATGGGCTGCTCCAGGGTCCGCTCGAACCCCGGTGCGTAGACGACCTCGTCCTGCTCCTCGCGCAGACGGCGCAGCAGTGCCGCGTAGCCCGAGGCGTCGAACGTGTCGGGAGCGCCCTTGCGGTCCCGGCGCCCGAGCCGGTCCAGCTCGACGTCCGCGAGATGGAAACCGTCCATCGGGACCTGCGCCACCCAGGGCTCACCGTCTCCGTTCAACGCCCTGACCAGCTGCTCGGCGAGAGTCGTCTTGCCCGCGCCGGGGCTGCCGGCGATGCCCAGGAGGGCGCGCCTGCCGGGGCGGACGAGTCCCGCCGCCCGTTCCAGGAGTTCGTCGAAGGTCATGGGCGTGTTCCCGCAATCGGTCCGGCAGCGGTGAGTTCTGCTGGGGGGACGGTCCCCCGATGCCCCACAAGGAGTATGAACGGATCATGCCCGACGACGAGCAGCAGATTCGCACCCTGATCGAGCAGTGGGCCGCGGCCGTGCACGGCGGCGACCTGGACGCGGTGGTCGCGGACCACGCGGACGAGATCGTGATGTTCGACGTTCCGCCGCCCTACGAGGGCATCCGCGGGCTCGCCGAGTACCGCGCGACCTGGCCTCCGTTCTTCGAATGGCAGGCGCAGGGCGCGTCCTTCGAGATCGACTCCCTCGACATCACCGCGGGCGCCGACGTCGCGTACGCCTACGCCCTGCTGAGCTGCGGAACTCCCGACGAACTCACCGCGCGGCCCGCGCTCCGGCTGCGCCTGACCTTCGGGCTGCGCAAGGAGGGCGGACGGTGGACGGTCGCGCACGAGCATCACTCGTTTCCGCAGAGCTGAGGCACCGGTCCCGGTGTGGCGCTCGCCACTCGGTGACCTGCCGCGCACGGGGAAGGCTCTAGCCATGACTGAGCTCGGTCTCCCGAAAGAAATCCAGGCCTGCCTCTTCGATCTCGACGGGGTGATCACCAAGACCGCCGTCGTGCACGCGGCCGCGTGGAAGCGGACGTTCGACGACTTCCTGCGCCGACGCGACGGTGACGGCTTCCGCCCTTTCGGTGACGCCGACTACGACGAGTACGTGGACGGACGCCCCCGCGCCGACGGCGTCCGCTCCTTCCTCGCCTCCCGCGGCATAGAACTGCCCGAGGGCAAGCCCGACGACTCCCCGGACGACGCGACGGTCCACGGGCTGGGCAACCGCAAGAACGACCTGCTCCTGGAGCTGATCCGCACCGACGGAGTCGAGGCCTACGACAGCACACTGCGCTATGTCGAGGCCGTCCGCGCGCACGGGCTGCGCACCGCGGTCGTCTCGTCCAGCGCCAACTGCGCGGACGTCCTGAAGTCGGTCGGCGCGGAGTCCCTCTTCGACGTCCGTGTCGACGGCGTGGTCGCCGCCGAACGGCAGTTGCCCGGCAAGCCGCGACCGGACACGTTCCTGGCCGCCGCCAAGGACCTGGGCGTCGACGCGTCGGCCGCCGCCGTCTTCGAGGACGCGCTGGCCGGCATGGACGCCGGCCGCTCGGGACACTTCGGATACGTGGTCGGTGTCGACCGCGTCGGCCAGGGCGACGCACTGCGCGCCCACGGCGCCGACGTCGTCGTACGGGATCTCGCCGAACTGGGGGCACCGCGGTGATCACCCACACCTCGTACGCCGTCGAGCCCTGGGCCCTGCGCGAACACGTCCTCCATCTGGAGGTCCTGCCGCAGAGCGAGTCCGTCTTCGCGCTGTCCAACGGCCATGTCGGCTGGCGCGGCAATCTCGACGAAGGCGAACCGCACGGCCTGCCGGGCACCTATCTCAACGGCGTCCACGAGACCCACCCGCTGCCCTACGCCGAGGCGGGATACGGCTATCCCGAGTCCGGGCAGACCGTCATCAACGTCACCAACGGGAAGATCATCCGGCTGCTGGTCGACGACGAGCCGTTCGACCTGCGCTACGGACGGCTGCGGTCCCACGAGCGCGTACTCGACCTGCGCACCGGCCTGCTCACCCGCACGTGCGAGTGGACGTCGCCGGCCGGGACGACGGTCCGGGTGCGCTCGACGCGGCTGGTGTCCTTCACCCAGCGCGCGATCGCGGCCGTCGCCTACGAGGTCGAGGCCGTCGACAGCGAGGCCAGGATCGTCGTCCAGTCGGAACTCGTCGCCAACGAGCAGCTGCCGGGCCGCAACGGCGACCCGCGGGCCGCGGTGGCGCTGGACTCGCCGCTGGAGCCGGAGGAGCACTTCGCGGCGGGCCGCCGGCTGCGGCTCGTGCACCGCACCCGGCGCAGTGGCCTGCGCGTCGGCGCGGCCGCCGACCATCGCGTCACCGGCCCCGCCGGGACCGCGACGGACAGCGAGAGCAGCCAGAACGTCGCCCGCCTCACCGTCACCTCGGTCCTCGCCCCCGGCGAGCAGTTGCGGGTGGAGAAACTCGTCTCGCACGGCTGGTCGAGCTCACGGTCGCTGCCCGCCGTGAGCGACCAGGTCGACGCGGCGCTCGCGGGCGCCACCAGCGGCGGCTGGCAGGGGCTCGTCGACGAACAGCGCGCGTACCTGGACGGCTTCTGGGCGCGGGCGGACGTCGAGGTGGACGGCGACGAGGAGATCCAGCAGGCCGTCCGCTTCGCCCTCTTCCACGTCCTGCAGGCCGGTGCGCGTGCCGAGCAGCGAGCCATCCCCGCGAAGGGCCTCACCGGCTCGGGATACGACGGACATGCCTTCTGGGACACCGAGACGTTCGTGCTGCCCCTGCTCATGTACACCTCGCCCGGCGCCGTGGCCGAGGCGCTGCGCTGGCGGCAGAACACCCTGCCCGCCGCCCGCGACCGGGCCGTCCAGCTCGGCCTCAAGGGCGCGGCCTTCCCCTGGCGGACCATCGAGGGCTCCGAGGGATCGGCGTACTGGCCGGCCGGCACCGCCGCGTTCCACGTGAACGCCGACATCGCCGACGCCGTCGTGCGCTACACCGCCGTCACCGGCGACCACCGCTTCGAACGGGACACCGGCGTCGAGCTGCTGGTGGAGACGGCCCGGCTGTGGCGGTCGCTGGGCCACCACGACCACCAGGGCAAGTTCCACATCGACGGGGTGACGGGCCCGGACGAGTACAGCGCGGTCGCGGACGACAACACGTACACCAATCTCATGGCCCGTACGAACCTGCTGGCCGCCGCCGACGTCGTGGAGCGCCATCCCCGGCAGGCCGCGGCCCTCGGTGTCGACGACGAGGAGAGCGCCGCCTGGCGCGACGCCGCCGAGGCCATGCACATCCCCTACAACGACGAGCTGGGTGTCCACGAGCAGCACTCCGGATTCACCCGCTATCAGCGCTGGGACTTCTCCGCCACCGGCCCCGAGCAGTATCCGCTGATGCTGCATTTCCCCTACTTCGACATCTACCGCAAGCAGGTCGTGAAGCAGGCGGACCTGGTTCTCGCGATGTACAAGTGCAGCCCCTACTTCGACGATGAGCACAAGGCCCGGAATTTCGCCTATTACGAGCCCCTCACCGTCCGCGACTCCTCCCTGTCGGCGTGCTGCCAGGCGGTCATCGCCGTCGAGGCCGGCCATCCCCATCTCGCTTACGACTATCTGGTCGAGGCGGCGCTGATGGATCTGGAGGACTTGGAGCAGAACACCCGCGACGGACTGCACATAGCCTCCCTCGCCGGCACCTGGATGGCGCTGGTCGCGGGCTTCGGCGGGCTGCGTCACCACGGCGAGACGATCGAGTTCGCGCCCCGGCTCCCGGAGCGGTTCAGCCGGCTCGCCTTCACGCTGGAGCTGCTCGGACGCCGGCTGCGGGTGGAGATCAAGGCGGGCACGGCCACCTACACCCTGCTCGCCGGGGAGCCCCTGACGATCCACCACTACCGCGAGCCGCTCACGGTCGACGCCGACAAACCCCATCATTGCGACATCCCCGCACCCCGGCTGCGCCCGGCCCCGGACCAGCCGCCGCACCGCCGCCCGAACAACCGGCTGCTGGGCCGGATCAACGGGGTGTGACCGGGCCGCCGTATCCTCTCCGGATGAAACGCATTCTCGTGGTCGGTATCAGCGGTGCCGGGAAATCCACTCTGGCACGGAGCCTGGCCGGGCAACTCGCCGTGCCGTACCACGAGATGGACTCGCTGTATTTCACCGGTCCCGGCTGGGCGGTGAATGACGAATTCGTCGCTCAGGTCGGGCGGATCACCGATGCGCCGGGCTGGATATTCGACTCGCTCGGTTATCCCGAAGTCCGCGATCTGCTGTGGGAGCGCGCCGACACGGTGGTGTGGCTGGACTATTCCCGGCGCGTGATCATGCCGAGGATCCTGCGGCGCTCACTGCGCAGGACGCTGTCGCGCGAACGGGTCTTCGGCGGCAACCGGGAGACCGTGACCGACTGGTTGCGCCGGGACCATCCGGCCTGGTGGGCCTGGACCCAGCATGCCGCCCGGCGCGCCGAGATCGACCGGCGCGCCCAGGACCCCCGTTTCGCACCGCTGGAGGTGATCCGCTTCCACTGCCCGGCCGAAGCCGAGCGGTGGTTGCGGAACCGAACCTCCACCGCGGCCTCCTGACACGAGGCCGTTGCCCGCAAGTCAGTCGCGGGCGATACCCGGCGCGATGTCCTCGTGCTGCTCCACCGGTGCCGTACTCCGGGTGGCGGCCTTGGCGGCGGGCTTGCCGCAGAAGGCGGACTCCAGCGTGCCCGCCATCGTGTTGAGGACCGTGGCGTTGTTGGACGTGTTGGCGAGCGCGGTGATGCTGCGACTGCCGTCCTCGGCGGTGAACGCGTACGTGTAGAAGCCCTGCACGGTGCCCGTGTGTCCGTACACGGAGACACCGCACGACAGGTCACGGCGGCGCAGCCCGAGTCCGTAACCCTGGGTGCTGTTGACCGGCACCCACTGCCGCATCTGCGTCAGCTGCGCGGCGGAGGTGAGCCGGCCGGCCAGCAGCGCCGAGAAGAAGGTGTCCAGGTCCCGGGTGTTGGAGATGACGGCGCCCGCGCTCTGCGCCCAGGAGACGGTCTGCTCGGTGGAGTCCACCAGGGCCGCCCCGGCCGCGTCCGGGGTGAGGTAGCCGTTGGCGTGCCGGCCCGCGAGCGCCGTGGCGGGGTGCACATACGAGGTGTCGGTGAGATTCAGCGGCTCGATGATGCGGTTCTGGTACTCGGTGCTCACGGCGTGGCCGGTGAGCTTCTCGATGAGCATGCCCACGACCACGAAGTTGGTGTTGGAGTACGAGTAGGCGGCGCCAGGCGCGTTGTTGAGCGGCTTCCGCAACGACAGATCCACCAACTGCCGGTACGTGTACACCTTGTTGCGCACCGCTTCGAAGCCCGGGACGGTCTGCGCGAACATGTCGTTCGTGTAGTCGTACAGCCCACTGCGGTGGCTCAGCACATGACGCACCGTGATCCGGTCGTCGGGCAGCAGCCCGGGCAGATAGGCGTTCACCGACGTGTCCAGGTCCACCTTGCCCTCGTCCACCAGTTGCAGCAGCACCACGGCGGAGAAGCTCTTGGTCACGCTGCCCACGCGGAAGCGGTCGTCGGTGCTGAGCGCGCGTCCGGTGGACCGGTCGGCGACGCCCTCGGCCGCGGTGCGGACGGTGCCGTTGTCGTCGATCCGCGCCATCGCGCCGGGGGCGCCCTGGGTCAGCGCGGTCCGCAGGACCTCGTCCAGACCTGCCATGTCCGGCGCCGCCAACGCGTCGGCGGCAGCCGCGGTGCCTGCCGCGGCGGAAGGCGGCGTCGCGGGTGCGGCGGCCTGTGCGGGAACCGCCAGGAGGGAGAGCAGAACCGCGCCGAGCGCCGACCCTGTGCCCACCGTTCTCGAGACCATCTGTTACTTCTCCCCTGTCCTTCGCCGGTGCGTATGCCCGACACGAACCGCGCCGTGGATACGGCCGACGGCACCATGTGTACGCGCCGTAGCTGTCCGCAGGTTGCAGGAGAGCGGGGTGTTTTCGTGGAGTTGACGCTCCGGGCCCCATGTTGGGCGTCATCCGCGGCTCAGCCCCCGAAGAGCTGCGTCCAATACGTGGCCGCCCTGCCGCCGCCGGCGAAGCCGATGCCCAGGTGGGTGAAGTCGGGCTTGAGGATGTTGGCGCGGTGTCCGGGGCTGTCCATCCAGCCGCGGACCACCTCGGCGGGGGAGCGCTGGCCGCACGCGATGTTCTCTCCGACGGCGCGATGCCGGGAACCCGCGGCGGCCGCCCGGTGCCAGGGCTCGCGGCCGTCAGGAGAGGTGTGGGAGTAGAAGCCGCGGGTCACCATGTCGGTGCTGTGCGCCTGGGCCGCGGTGGTGAGCACGGCGTCGTCGGCCAGCGGCGGCAGACCGGCCGCCGTCCGCTCGGCGTTGGTGAGGGCCATGACCTCGGCGGCTGTGCGCGCCAGTCCGGCGGGGGAGAGGGGGCACGCCCACAACGCGGTCCAGTACGGGTCACCGGTGCGGGGGTCGGCGGCCTGGGCCAGCCCCGCGTGGGTGAACCGGGGTTCGCACAGGGTCAGCCTGGGCCGGTCGGCCGAGAGGCAGTACTCGACGAACTCGGCCGGGGTGCGCGGCCCGGAGACCAACTGCTCACCGACGGTCAGATACGCGTATCCGCTCGCGGTGATGCGCTGGTGGACGGAGACGCCGTCCGGGCTCTCGCTGCCGAGACGCCCCGCTGCGGCCATGGCTGAGGCATGGGCCCGGGCCGCCTCCGTGAGACGTGCGTCGAACGACACGGGAGGGGAACCGGCCTTCACCCGGGCGGAGTTCACCCGGTCGAGGAAACCGTCCGAGCGGCCGTCGGCACGTGAACCGCCACCGGGTGAGGGAGCGGCGGCCCCGGGTGCTGAGGCCCTGCCTCCCGATGCCCCGCCGGCGCCGCCCCTGGCCGGCGCTGCGGTGATCCTGCCCCGCGACCGCGCGCCGGTACCGCCGGCCGCCGAGGCGGGCTCCTCCGTCACCTCGATGCCGAAGTCCCGTGCTACGCCCGCCAGTCCGTCCGCGTACCCCTGGCCGAGGGCGCGCAGCTTCCAGCCCGGGCCGCGCCGGTAGATCTCCGCGAGCAGCAGGACCGTCTCCCGCTGCGGGCGCGGCGGCGCGAACCGGGCGAGCACGCGGGCGCCCGGCCCGGTGACCTGCAGGACGGGCGAGGGCAGCCGGCCGAACGGGGTGCCGGGACCGGCCGGGCTGATGACCACCGTGACCCGGGCCGCCCCCGCCCGCAGACCTGGCGGATCGACGGTCAGCGCCTCGCCGAGCAGCCGGATGCCGGGCGCAGCGGGCTGGTTGTAGAAGACGAAGTCGCCGTCGCCACGCACCCTTCCGCCGTCGTCGGTGACGAGCGCGGAGACGTCGAAGGGGCCGGGCACCCGCAGCGTCAGGGTGCCGTCCGGCAGGGGCACGTTGCCCCCGGGAACCAGCTCGCTCATCGCGCCGCCCGTCGGAGAGGGGATCCGAACCGGCCCCCGCGCCACGGGCGGCCCGCTGTCCTGCCCGCGGCCCCGGGGCCGTTACTCCGACAACGCCTTCCCAGTACCCCGCGGTTCCCTCGGGGCGACGGGGGCGCGGAGCGACCGCAGGGCCAGCAGCAGCACCCCGATGTCGTCCAGATAGACCGGGTCGGGCAGCAGATCGGTCGGCAGTACGAGGTAGACGACGGCACCCCAGAAGACCCAGCGGGGTCCGGACGGCAGCCCGGCGCGGCGCAGATCACGGCGGGTGCGCACGAGCCGGACCAGCAGGACGACCGCGAGGCCCAGCAGCGCCGCCGCGAGGATCGCGGCGACGAGGATCACCGTCCAGGTCGTGGAGTCCATGTCTGTGTCCTAGTCGTCGTCGGGTGCGCAGTCGTCCCGCTCACCCTCGTCGAGCGGGCGGTCTTCCGGTGTCGCCGGGCGCGGTGTGTCGCGACGGCAGATGACGAAGTCGGGAAAGGCGTGCCGTCCGGGCCGGTCCCCGACGGTCTCGATCGCCGCGCGCAGGTCGCGCAGCTGGGAGGTGGTCATCTGCAGCGGCGGTTCGTCGGGCTGATACGTGGTGCGGACCGGATAGTCCTCGCCGGGTCGCCGGGTCATCTCGATGTGACAGCCGAGGACTTGGGTGACCGTACGGCGGCCGCAGAAGTCGATCAGCCGGTCGACGGTGCGGGTGAAGGCCGGCCAGTCGTCGACGTACAGACGGCCCGGGTAGACCGTGTCACCGGTGAGCAGGAACCCGGTCCAGGGGTCGTAGTACGTCACCGATGCCTCGTGGTGGCCCGGGGTGGCCAGGCACTCCAGCACGCGCCCGCCGAGGTCGACGCGCGCGACCGCCTCGGGGTCCTCGTGGAACCCGAAGTACGTCCAGGCGCTGTCGAGCGTCGCGTCCACGATCCGGGTGGCCGGCCGGTCGGCGAACTGGCCGTCGCCGGCGATGTGGTCGCCGTGCGGATGGGTGTGCAGGACCAGCAGTTCGTACCCGCCGCGCGGATGCGCCGCCAGCCACTTCTCCATCAGCCCGTCGACCACCCGGCGCAGCGGGAAGTGCTCGGCCGAGGCCGTGGCACCGGTGTCGACGAGCACGGCCCGCGCGTCACCGAACAGCAGGTACATGAACGGCGCTTCGTAGTCGACCGCCTTGTTCTGCCGCATAACGACGGTGTGTTCGTCGTACGCGTGGGTCTGGATGTCGGGGTCCGTGTTGTGCTTGGCCGACGGCGATCCGTGGATCCACCGCACGTCGAGCGTGCGGGGTCCGCCGGATGCGGTGGTGCCGATGTCCTGCGGCCTTGGCGCGTCCACGACGTCTCCTCAGGTGCGTCGTCTTGCGGACCGGGTACGGCGCACATCTCGTCCGGGGCGGGCGCGGCCGCGCCGCCGCGGGGGAAATTACCACGCTTGCGCGTACCCGCCGCGGCGGCGATCAGGCGTCCGGCGTCGGGTAGAGCCAGAGCCGGAACAGCCGGCTGAGCCGGGGCATGATCACGTACGTCAGCAGGGGCAGCAGGAGGATGGGGAAGACGGCGGCGCGCAGCGGCAGGGGCCAGGCGGCCGTCCGCGGTGTCACCAGCCACTGGATCAGCAAGGTGCACGGGTAGGCGCCCAGGAACGTGGTGAGGACCATCTTCCAGCGCGCCGGCGACTGCACCGCCGTGCCCGGCAGGCTGAACCAGGTCTCCATCCCCGTCGTCGACTGGCGTTCGCTGCTGACCTCGCGGGCGATGTCCTCGATCCGCGCGTGCCACTTGGCGCGCTCGGGTGAGGCGAGCCACTCGGTGAGCCGGCGTGCGTCGGCGAACCGCAGGACCGCGTGGAAGAGGTTGCCCTCCTCGGGCTGCAGCCAGGAGACCCCCTCGTTTCCGGGGAACTGCCGGGCGCAGCGGGTGATCCCGCGGGTCCACTCCTCGAACTCGGTCTCGTGGCCCGGGCGTACCTGCCAGGTGAGGACGGTCGTGATCGGATCGCCGTGCTGATCGTGGGTGGCGCTCATGGTCACATCGTGTGCCACGTCTGACGCGGGTCATGCACCGACGCGCGACCGGGTTCCGCGCGGTCAGTGCGCGGCGCGGGTGGTGCCGTTGTCGATGAGCGCCCGGCTGACCGCTCTGATGCTGCGGGCGATGTGATGCAGCTGCAGCACCTCGGCGGCGTACATCTTGATGGTGTGCTCGATGACGGACTCGGGGATGCCGAGTGCGGGCAGTTCGGCCCGGGCGGTCTGCAGCGCGGTGCGGGCGACCCGCATCTCGTGCTGCACCTGTATCTGCGCGTGGCGGGCGAGCAGTACGGGGTGGCGCATCAGCGCCGGATAGCTGGCGTAGCGGGCCGGCACCAGCTCGCGCAGCCACCTGGCCGCAGATCTCTCCCAGTCGTAGCTCCCGGGGTTCTTGACCTGGCAGGGCCAGTCGGTGCTGGTCGGGGAGTAAGTCAGAGCCATGTTCATCGCTTCCGGGGTGCGTCGGCGGCTGAGGTGGGGGGATTCTGGGGCGGCCCCGACCTAGGGGATTGACCGGGGCCGCCACCACGGCACTCGCGCGAGCGAGTCCCGTCCGCACACCCGGGACCCGATGCGGGTAGGAGCGGACGGCCCCGGGCGGACGACGGACCGCCACCCCCGAGGCCTCAGGGGTCGCGATCCGCCAGAAGTATTTATATATACCGCCAGTTACGCAAGGACATGAAAAAATTCATGCGCGAAATAAACGGGATCGTCCCGTGATGCCCTGGTCACACAGGGTGCCGAGGGGGTTGCAGCCGCCCGGGAGCAAGGCCGTACGGCCTGGGTGGGGGAGGTGTGGGCGCGCGCCGAGGGCCGGGAATCCTTCCTGCCGGACGGCGGCTCGACGGCTTGCGGCGGCGCCTCAGTCCTTCAGGAAGAAGTGGTGCTGATCGGCGATCTGCTCGTACTCCTCCAGGCGGGCCTGCGTCCGCTCGGGATCGGCGTCGGTCATCGCCTGGAGCAGGGCCGCGGTCAGTACGGCGGGAGCGGCGTACGAGTCGAAGACCAGGCGCGAGCCGGTGCCGGTGGCGAAGGTGACGTCGGCCTCGTCCGCCAGCGGCCCGAGCGCGAGATCGGTGACCAGGGCGACCCGCAGCCCGGCACCTCGCGCGACCCGTACCGCGGTCAGCGTCTCCTGGGCGTGCCGGGGCATGGTGAAGGCCAGCACCCAGGTGCCGCCCGCCGCCCGCGACTGCAGGAGCGCGTCGTACGCGACGCTGCCGCCCCGGGTCACCAGCCGCACGTCCGGGTGGATACGCCGCGCGGCATACGCGAAGTACTCGGCCAGCGAGACGGAGATCCGCAGGCCCAGCACCGTCAGCGGCGTCGACCGGGACAGCGCACGGCCGAGAGCGATGACCTGGTCGGGGTCGGCGAAGTCCCGCCGCAGGTTCTCCAGGTTCTCGATCTCGGCGTCCACCGCGGCCTGCAGTTCGTTGCTGCGGTTCTCCGCCGGTGTCGTGGGCGCGCTGCCCAGGGTGCTGAGGGCGATCGCCTGGAGCTTCTCCCGCAGCGCGGGGTAACCGCTGAAGCCGACCGCCGCGGCGAAACGCGTCACCGACGGCTGGCTGACCCCCACGCGCTCGGCGAGATCGGTGATCGAGAGGAAGGCCGCCTCGGTGATGTGCTCGATCAGGTACTGGGCGATGCGCCGCTGACCGGGGGAGAGCCGGGGGCCGTCGAACAGCTCCCTGAGCTGGGACGTCGGAGCCGCGCCCGCCTCAGGGGCCGTTTTCCCCGAGGTGATCGCGGATGACTGTGCGCGTGCCTGCTGCGGCGATGGCACCGAGTCGCCTCCTTCACGTCCCACAAGGATTCAACATAGCTCACGGACCCTGCTGACCTGGGGGTGTACGCCCACAGACGACGTGCGCGGCACCCCGTTTCACCGCCACCTGCGGGGTACCCGTGGCAGCACGACAGCTTGCCTGTACGCGGGCGAGAGGGAGAGGGTTTTCATGACTACGAGTCCGCTGGCCGCATCGCAGGTTCACGTGGTGCTCAGCGACTGCTCCGCGGCGGATGCCGGGAGCCTGTTCGCGGCACTGTGCAGTCGCTTCTCCTCGGACCGGTGTGCCGAGGACGAGCCCCATGAATCCAAGGAGCACCGTCCCACGATGTGGGCCGGCACCTTCGACACGTCCGGAGCCGACGACGCGCCCGGCGGTGCCACGGACGAGTCCGTCCCACCGGCCGGCCTCTCGGCGCCCGTGACGGCGGATGTGCAGGGCAGCCCGCTCGCGGTGAAACGTGTACAGGAGGTTCTGGGCGAGGCCTTCACCGTGCATGAGCTGGGTGAGGACGCGGGCGACCAGGAAGTCCAGCTCCAGCTCAGGCTGGAAGACAAGTCGGCGCACGAGATCCGGTCCGTATGAACATGGACGCTGCGATGAGGGGTGGCCGGCTGAGGGCCCGCCGGGCGGCGAAGGGCTCAGTGACGGAAGGCGCGGCGAAGGCAGGCCTCACCGCGCGAGGCGTGATCTATGTACTGGTCGGCATTCTGGCGATCCAGATCGCCTTCGGCGAGGGGCACCGCCAGGCGGACCGCGGTGGGGCGCTGGAGGAGATAGCGGCGAAGCCCTTCGGCGCCGTGCTGCTGTGGGCCCTCGGCGCCGGTCTCGTCGGCATGGCGCTGTGGCGGCTGTCCGAGGCCGTATTCGGTGCGGCCGGTCAGGACGGGGGCGCCGCACGCAAGCGGCTGCTGTCGGCCGTGCGCTGTGTGTTCTACGCGTTCGTCGCGTACTCCGTGCTCTCCTTCGCCGCGGGCTCGGGCGGCGGGAGCTCCAGCGACAAGCAGTCCCGGGACGTGACGGCCCGGGTGCTGGAGGTGCCCGGCGGACAGTGGATCGTCGGCCTGGGCGGCGTCGGCATCATCGTGGCGGGTGTGTGGATCGGCGCACGGGCCGTCATGCGCAAGTACCACAAGCACATGAAGCTCGGTGGGATGACCCGGGCGACGCGCCGTGCGGTCGACATTTCAGGGGTGGGCGGGGGAGCGGCGCGCGGGGTGGTGTTCGCGGCGGCCGGCGCCTTCGCCGTACGGGCCGCGGTTGACTACGAACCCGACAAGGCCAAAGGTCTGGACGACACCCTGAGGTCGTTCGCGCAGACGCCGGCGGGCCCTTGGCTCCTGGTGGTCGTCGCGATGGGTCTGGTCCTGTTCGGGCTGTTCTCCTTCGCGATGGCCCGCTGGCGCAGGGTGTGAGCGGCGGAGGCCGATGAGGCGGAGGCCGGTTCCGATGGGGACCGGCCTCCGCCGCGACGCGTACGTGCCCGTCGCGTCGCCCTGCGTCAGGACGCCGGCGACGCCGAAAGGGACGCTCCGAAGGTCGAGTTGACGGCCGCGTAGCCGAACGAGTCCGGACCGAACAGGATGGACCCCGTCCCGGTCAGCCCGCTCGAACCGCCGTAGAGCATGCTGACGGCGCCCGTGTTGCGCCACTTCCCGCGCACACCCACCGCCAGGTCGACCTTGCCGTCGCCGTTGTAGTCGGCGGGCGCGAGCGCCGTGCCGAACTGGTCGTTCGTCTCGGCGACCCCGACGACACCCTTCGTGTCGAGCGAGATGGTCTGCGCACCGGACGCGGCGAGCCAGTTCTTGCTGCCGGACAGGACGGTGAGCGAGCCGGCGTTCGAGAAGCCGTCGCTGTCGGCGGCGGTGGTGTTGCTGACGAGGAGATCGTCGTAACCGTCGTGGTTGACGTCCGCGAGCTTGTTGGCGATGCCCTCGTGGGGCCCGCCGGTCCACACCACCGCGCCGGCCTTGTCGAGCCCGCTCGCGGTGCCCGGGAAGGTGCGCAGCAGATAGTCGTCGGGCCCGTCCTCGAAGACGGTGTCAATGACGACGTCGTCCTTGCCGTCGCCGTTCACGTCGCCCACCACGGCCTTGTAGTCGGCGAAGGGCAGACCGACGTTCGTGCCCAGCGGCGTGCTCTTCAGCCCGCTCTTGGAGCCGGGCAGTACGCCGAGCGTCCCCTCGTCGGCCGGATCGTCGTTGTAGGCCACGGTCACCAGGTCCGCGAACCCGTCGCCGTTGACGTCACCGCTGGAGACGCCGGTGGTGCCGGCGCCGCCGCCCGGCGGGGTGATGCGGGTGATCTTCGGGGTCGGCGTGGAGCGCAGGTTCTTCGCGCCCTGGACGACGTCGACCTTCGTGCCGTCGGCCACCGCGACGTCCTGCAGCCCGTCGTGGTTGAAGTCGCCCACCGCGATCCGGCCGCCGAAGGCCTGGTGTGCCTTCACGGTCGGCGAGTGGAAGGCGATGGCCCGGTCCGACAGCCCCGTCGAGGAACCGAAGACGACCGTCACGGAACCGGCGCCCTTCACATCGCCGATGGCCTCACCGCTCGCCCCGACGATCAGGTCGGCATGACCGTCGCCGTCCAGGTCCCCCCAGGCGACCGCGGACCCGAACCGGTCCCCGGCCTCGGGAGTGCCGGGCACGCCCGCGTGGGACTGGGTGAGCCCCTGGTGGCGCGCGACCTTGACGCCGGTCGCGGAGCCGAAGGTGAGGGCGACATAACCGGCACTCGCATGGCCCTTGACCGAGGCGGCGGGCGCCCCGATCCCCAGGTCGTTGTAGCCGTCGCCGTCGATGTCGGCGGGCTTGCCAGGGACGGCCGCCTTCGCCTTCGTTCCGCTCCCGGCCGCCGTCGCGTGGTCGGCCTCCTGCGAGGCGCTCGACGTGAACGAGGACGCCCCCGCGAGAGCGATGCCTCCGACCAGGGCCGTGACGGCCCCGGCGGAGAGGATGTGTCTGCGCATACGTGTCCCTTTCCGGTACTTGCCGGGTGAGACACACGAGACGCCCGAAGGGTTGGGTTCTCGGCGGAAACCGCTGAGCGGTCGCGGGTGCGCCGGGCGTCGGCAGGGGCGAACGGCCGAGCGTTGGTCCGTACCCCTGGCACCTGCGTTCCGCTACGTGAACTGTGCCCTTTTCGGCAACTCCTTTGCGCCCACGACAAGTTGACGACGAGTCATGGACATGTGCCGGTACGGACGGTGAGGATGGAAGTCCCCATTCGTAGGAGTTGTTCATATGCATAGACGACGCCTGCTCTCCGGTGCGGCCGCCCTGACCGCCTCCGCCGCCCTTGTCCCCCCACTGACGGGCACCGCGCAAGCCGCCCCCCGCGCCCCGTCGCCGCAACTGCCGTCGAGGGCGGCGATCATCTCCGTCCTGCGGCGGGTCGCCGACCAGTGGATAGGCGCCCACACGAACTCCGGCGACAACGGGTGGGCCAACGCCACCTTCTTCAGCGGGCTGCTGGCCCTCCAGGGACTGACCGGCAGCACCTCCTATCTCGGCTACGCCCGCAGCTGGGCGGAGAAGCACGCCTACGGCCTCAGCGGCGGAGTCACCACGCGCCACGCCGACAACCACTGCGCCGGACAGGCCTACCTCGACCTCTACGAACGCGAGCCCGACGAGCACAAGCTCACCGCGATCGAGACCTCTCTGCACCGCATGGTCTACACGGACCAGCCGGCCAAGAACGACGACTGGTGGTGGGACGACGCGCTGCACATGGCCATGGCGCCGTTCGCCCGTATCGGCACCCTCCGCAACGACCCGCAGTACTGGGAGAAGCTGTACGCGCTCCACAACCACACCAAGCGCATCGAGGGCGGCCCCGGTCTGTACGTCGCCTCGACGGGCCTGTGGTACCGGGACAAGCGGTTCCTGCCCGGCGGAATCCTCTCGCCCGCGGGCAAGCCCGTCGTGTGGTCGCGCGGCAACGGATGGGTGGCCGGCGGGCACACCAAGACCCTCAAGGCCCTGCCGTCGACCGAACGGCACACCGCCGAGTACCGGGACGCGCTGACCCGGCTGGTGGTGGCCGTGGCCAAGGTGCAGCGCACCGACGGCTTCTGGAACGTCAACCTCGCCGACGCCGCGCATCTGCCCGGCCCCGAGACCAGCGGCACGTCCTTCTTCGTCTACGGCACGGCGTACGCGATCGGCGCCGGCCTGGTCGAACGGACCACCTACCTCCCGGTGGCGGCCCGCGCCTGGAACGGCCTCGTCGCCACGGCCGTACACCCGGACGGCATCCTCGGATACGTCCAGAACGTCGGCGACCGCCCGGAGTCCAGCCAGCCGATCACCTACAACAGCACCGCGAACTTCGGTGTCGGTGCCTTCCTGCTCGCGGGTACCGAACTCGCCAAGCTGGCCGGCTGACGAGCACGACAGACAGGTGCCCCCGCCGCTGGTGAGCGGCGGGGGCACCCTTGTGCTGAATCAGTCAGGACTGATCGGTCAGGACTGTGCGGTGAGCGTGAAGCTCTGTGCGGTGGATCCGTCACAGGTGCGCTGGGTGAGCTGGACGCTGTTGGTCGAGGCACTCGCCGAGGTCAGGCACTTGCCGCTGTGCCGGGCCGTGAAGTGGTAGCGCCCGGTGCTCTCCTTCACCGGCAGCCACTGCTGGTTCTGCCCACCCGAGTAACTCCACAGCTGGAGCGGCGCGTTGTCGGCCGTCGAAACGCCGGTCACGTCGATGGCCTGCGCCGGATTGGGGCGGATGGCGGCTTGCCGGTAGCCGCTGTCGGTCGAGCGGAACTGGAACTGCTGAGCCTGAGTACCGTTGCAGGCGTACTGCTGGATCGCCGTGCCGTTCGCCGTGGCGGCCGAACGGGCGTCCACACAGGTGCCGTTGCCGGCGTTCGTCAGCGA
The DNA here is from genome assembly GCF_042723265.1 of Streptomyces sp. NPDC058371. Lineage (NCBI taxonomy): Bacteria > Bacillati > Actinomycetota > Actinomycetes > Kitasatosporales > Streptomycetaceae > Streptomyces > Streptomyces sp. NPDC058371. The sequence continues at coordinate 1,130,347 of NZ_JBHXJC010000001.1, forward strand.
GTACCAGGACGTCTCGGAGATCGAGCCGTCCGGCGGTGTGGTGGTGGTGCCCCCGCCCAGCCACTTCAGCCCGTCGAGCAGGAACTGGTTCTGTGTCGCACTCGCGAAGCTCGACGACGTACGCGTGTTGGTCGAGTAGTTCATCGCGTTGTGACCGAAGTTCGCGTACAGCATCTTGTACTGCGTGTTGGTCCACAGGATCGGGTAGTACCCGCTGTACCAGCTCTGGTTGGGGTCCGTGCCCAGCGGGAAGCTGCTGGGGTCCACCGAGGCCAGGATCTTGATGTTCGGGTTCTGGCGCAGGTCGTTGGACCAGCTGTACCACTCGCTGACCGACGAGGTGAACGTGGCGGGCAGGTTCTTGGTGGACGCGTGCGTACGGTCCTCGACCTTCAGGACCGCCGTCGTCGGACCCCAGGTGTTGGTGGCGAAGTTACCGCTCCCGAGGAACGTGTTGTGGTACCAGGGCCAGGCCGAGGCGTTGGTCGTGAAGGCCGCGACGTGGAAGCCCATCCAGGCGCCGCCGCCCCGCATGTACGTCTCGAAACCGCTCCGCTGGGCGGACGTCTGCGGCAAGTCGTCGAGGAACAGCACGACCTGGTAGGCATTGACGCCACCGTTGGCGAGCAGGTCCCAGTTGTTGCTGGACGTGTACGTGAAGCCGTTCGCCGCGGCCTGCTTGGGGAACCAGTCGTTCGCTTCCTTTTCGAAGTCGATGTGCGCCGCGTCGTAGCTTCCGCTGTAGAGACCCAGCACCTTGAAGGGTGTTGCCGAGGTGCTTGCCTGGGCGGCGGGCGGTGCCGCCAGGCCGAGCAGCGTGGCCAGCAGCAGGAGGACCCGCAGGGCCGCACGTGCCGGACCGGATCTGATGGTGTTCATCTGCTGAGCGATCCTCTCTGTGCGGGTTACGGGAAGTTGGTCAGGTACGCGACGTTGGTACTGGAGTTGGACGGTCCTCCGGTGTTGTTGATGATGTGGCTGATGGTGCCGACACCGCCCAGCGAGACGGTCACCATGTCGTGGAACTTGACCCCCGACACGCTCGGCACCTCGAAGGCACGATCGGCGACCACGCTCGAATTGGAGCTGAAGTAGCAGTAGCTGCCCAGACCCCATGCCTCGTGGGAGGTGACGGAGGCGGCGACCTTGTAGGCGGGATAGCCCTTTCCGCTGCCGTTCATCCAGGACGACTGGTTCGGCGGGTCGTAGGGCATCTCGTTCTGGAAGAAGTACGTTCTGCCGCCGTTGCCGTTCCAGATGACCTGGGTCTTCTGGTAGTGCTCGACGAACAGCCCGTACGCGGTCACGTTGTTGCCGTTGACCACCAGACCGGTGTCCGCCGTGTTGGTGGTCCAGCCGACCGTGCCGCCGTTGCCGTGGTCGGCACGCCAGATCCAGGTGTGGTCGATGATCGTGTTGGCGCTGTTGATCACCAGCGAGTTGGTCGCCTTGCCGACGGTCGCTCCGCCGATCCGGATGAAGACGTCGGACAGCTGGATCGGGTTGGCCGCGTGCGTGGCGGACGAACCGGCCGGGCCGATCTGCATCAGTGTCGGGGAGTTGGTGGTGCCGGCGTCGATCAGCAGACCCGCGATCTGGATGCCGTCCACGTCGGCGGTGGAGACGGCCGTGATCCCGCCGTCCGGCACGAAGGTGGCCAGGCCCATGCCCAGCACCACCGTGTCGGGACGCGTGATGTTGATCGTCTGGTTGAGGTGGTAGACACCCGGGGTGACCAGCAGGTTCTTGCCGGCCGCGAGAGCGGTGTTCATGTCGGCCGCGGTGGCGCCGGGCTTGACGATGTAGAACTGGTCGATCGGCAGGGACTTGCCCGCCGGGGTCTTCCCGCTCCACGTGGTGCCGACGGCGTTGGACTGCAGCCCGGGCACGAACACCTGGTAGGCGCCTGCGCTGTTGACGTACAGGAACGGCTTCTCGCGGATCGTCGGCGAGCTGGCGACGTTGGTGTACGTCGGGAAGGACTGGGCGGGCGCGCCCTGGTCACCGACGAAGACCATGTTCCAGTTGGAGCCGGACCAGCTGCTCATCTGCGAGTTCCGGGTGAGGAACTGCTGCTGGGAGCCGGACTGGATCTGTCCGTCGACCTTGGTGTCGGAGATGAAACCGCCGCTGGACCAGCCGCCGTCGTCGAGTGCGAGGTTGCCGCGCACGTGCATGCGCCGGTACGGGGCGGCCTGCGAGACGGCCCAGCGGTCGGTGCCGTTGGTGGGATTGACCGAGAGGTTCTCGGCGTCGCGCCAGAAGTTCTGGGTGGCGTTGCCCTGGAACCAGTCGGCCTCCGCGTGCACGGAACCGTTGATGGTCACGTCGTCGGGGGAGAAGCCCAGGCCGGCGACCTGCGTGTAGAAGCCGACGTTGGCGTTGGCACTGTAGGTGCCGGGCTTGAACAGCAGGGCCTGGCGGGCCGAGCCGAACTGGTTGGTCTCCTGCTGGGAGAAGACCGAGTTCAGCTTGGACTGGATGCTGGACGACGACATCGACGGGTCGAACACCGTCACGTTGGGACCGAAGTCCGGAGTGCCCGGCGGGTTGGTGGTGCCACCGCCCAGCAGGAAGGACTGCGCGGCGCTGCCGTTGCAGGTGTACTGCACCAGCTGCACACTGTCCGCGGTGGACCCGCTGGGGACGTCCAGGCACTTCCCGCTGTTGCGGTTGATGAAGTGATAGGCGCCGTCCGCCTCGGCGACGGGCTGCCACTGCTGGTTGTTGCCGCCGGAGTACGTCCACAGCTGCGCGGTCGCGTTGTCGGCGGTGGAGACGCCGGTGACGTCCCAGGCCTTGGTGGAGTCGAGGTTGCTGTTCACCCGGTAGTAGCCACCACTGGTGGCCACCAGCTGCCAGTTCTGGGCGGTGCTGGCGTTGCACGTGTACTGCTGGACGGCGGTGCCGTCGGTGCTCGTGGCCGAGCGGGCGTCGACGCACTTGCCGTTGCCCTTGTTGACCACGGTGGTGTAGCCGGTCGGTATGGCGTCCGCCGCCGCGGGCTTCGCGCTGGCCGAACCCACCGAGGCGAACTCGATGCCGGTCACGGTGGTCGCCACGAGCGCGACCGCGGTCAGGGCTCTCGGTATCCGGTGACGGCCGGACAGTCTGTTCCGTCTGAGCACGGATTTCTCCTGTGTGGAAGGGGGGTGAGAAGGGAGGAGTGCGTCCGTCAGCCGGTGTACTTGGCGAAGATGCTGGTGAACTGCCAGTTGGTCTGGGCCACACCCGAGCAGGTGTCGTTGTTCGGGTAGGCGCCGGAGCAGGGGCGGTCCCGGTTGGCCGACCAGAACGTCAGCCGCGCCAGGTGGTGCGCCTGCGCGTAGCTGAGGATGGTCTGGAAGTCGGCGGTGGTCACGGTCTCGTTGACATCGGTGATGCCGTTCATCGACGAGATGCCCATGTCCCGGTACGCCTGGTCGTCGGTGTACTTGTAGGCGTTCTTGAGCGCCGTCTTCAGGCCTTCCGCGGCCCGCTGCGTGAGCGTGCCCATGTTCTGGCCGGCGCCGCCGAAGTCGAACGGCATGATCGTCCAGCTGTCCACGGTCAGTCCGGACGCCGCGGCCCGGTTGATGAGGCTGGTGTCGGGACCGCTCTGCCCGGTGCCGATGGTGACGTACACCTTGATGCCCGGGTTGTTGGCCTTGACGGTCTTGAGGGCGTCCACGGTGCGCTGCTGGACGGTGCCGTTGCTGTAGGCGTCGGCCTCGAGGTCGATGTCGATGGCCTTGAGCCCGTAGGCGTTGATGACCTTCTGGTAGGCCGCCGCCAGCTCGCCCGCGCTGGAGCAGGAGCTCTCCAGTTTGTTGCCGCTGTAACCGCCGAAGGACGGGATGATGTCACCGCCGTTGGCCCGCACGTTGTTCACGGTCTGCTGGTCGACCCCGCCGGTCAGGGCGCGGCCGCCGTCCCACTGCGGGTTGCAGTAGCCATTGCTGAGGACGAAGGCCAGCGTGAACCACTTGACGCCAGTCGCGTTCATGACAGTCACGGGGTTGGGCGGGCTGCCCCAGCCGTTGTAGATGTACGGCGCGACGGCCATCGGCGCGGACGTGGAGGGGGGCGGGGTGGTGCCCCCGTCGGCGGCGGGCGCGGTCCACTTCTGGTTGGCCGCGCCACTACAGGTCCAGATCTGTATCGCGGTGCCGTTGGCCGAGGTGTTGCCCGTGACGTCCAGACACTTGTTCGCCTGCGGGTTGACGATGTCGCGGGACGTGCTGACGGTCCACTTCTGGTTCGCGCCACCGCCGCAGTCCCACAACTGGAGCTTGGCGCCGTCGGCGGTCGAATTGCCGGTGACGTCAAGGCACTTGCCCAGGGCCCGGATGGTCCCGTCGGAGCCGACCGTCCACTGCTGGGCCGCGGTGCCGTTGCAGTCGTAGAGCTGTACGGCCGTACCGTTCGCGGAGCTCGCGCCGGCCACGTCGAGGCACTTGCCGCCGAGTCCGGTGATGGTGCCGGTGGCCGCGGCGGCCGGAGACACGGTGATGGCACTGGCCGAGAGAGTCAGTGCTGCTGTCGAGAGGGTGACGCGCAGCGCGGTGGAGCGTGCGAGGGATCGTCTGGCCATCAAGGGGAATCACAGCCCTTCAGAAGTGGCTGATGGTGGGGGGTTCACGTCCATGAACGACGAGCGTATTCGTGGAGGCTTGGTGATCGGTGAACTTAAAGGTCTGCACCAGACACGTCAAGACATGAAGACACGAGAACTGTTGAATTGGAATCTCTTGACGATGAGTTGAACGCGTCGGCGGTGTGGAGGCCTTGTCCTCGACCGAGGCTCGACCGCCTCGGAGGGGGCAGCGGTGTCGCTATGTCGAGGCGCGCCGGGCCGTCCTCCAGCGCTCGATCGCGGAGGGGACGGTGCGTCGGGGATGACGACGCGCTCCGCCGTCGGTGCGGCGCGTCGGCGGTGCGCGGCGGCTTCTCAGCTCGCGCAAAGGAAGGCGTGCTAGAAGAAGGCCTGTATCGCCACTGCCCGTCCCCTTCGACGCCGACCGGCGTTCGTCACCCCCTGGTGCCTGACTGATGACCAACTCTGTCCTGCGTCTGCTCCGCCGTGACGTCGTGGTCGATCCGGAGCGACTTGTCACCTTCGGTGACGCGGTGTTCGCGATCGCCATCACGCTGCTCGCGCTGGACATCTCCGTTCCCGACGGCCTGGCCGACTCCGAGGTCGGGAGCGCCCTGCGGGACGCGCTGCCCGCATTCGGGGCGTATCTGCTGAGCTTCGCCGTCATCGGCGCGCTGTGGCTGGCCCAGCACGCGCTCTTCCGTCTGATCGCCGCGCTCGACCGCTGCCTGCTCCACCTCTATCTTGCGCTGCTCGCCGTCGTCGCCGTGCTGCCCTTCCCGACCCGGCTCATCAGCGAGTACGGCGACACGGCCGTGGCCACCTCGTGCTACGCCGCGACCATCGCCGTCGCCGGCGCCCTGATCGCGGCCATGTCCGCCCGACTTCGGGCCGCTCCCGACCTCGCGACACCGAATGCGTCGGCCGGCCACCTCGGGCAGTCGGTCGTGCGGACCCTTCTGGTCGTGGCCGTCTTCGCCACCTCCGTTCCGGTGTCGCTCGCCTCGCCCACGGCGGCCAAGTACTGGTGGCTGCTGGCGATTCCCGTACGTCTGCTGTTCCGCGATGCGCGTGCGCCGGAGGGCGGGGAGCCGAGCGCTGCCCGGGACAGCTGAACGCCCTGCCGCCCAAGCGCCGGTGAACGGCGAGCCCTGCCCCGACTGCGTGGTGACTCCCTTCACTTCTTGAATGGCTCCTCGGTATACGCTCGCCGGGCGGAGGTGACACGAATCAGCGCCGTGATCGAAGCGCATCACCCATCTGTACGAGCCGCAGTCGCATTCGTCCCGTGCAGGGCCCGCCGCGGGCGTCCCCGTGGAAGGGGGGCGGGCTGTCCGGCGGTGACAGGTGGAGGTGTCAGACTGACGGCATGGACGAGCGCGAATTCGGCAGGTCGGGTCAGCAGGCTTCGGTCATCGGTCTCGGTACATGGCAGTTGGGTGCCGACTGGGGCGACGTGGATGATCGGGAAGCCCTCGCCGTACTGGAGGCGGCGGCCGAGTCGGGAGTGACGTTCTTCGACACGGCCGACGTGTACGGCGACGGTCGCAGCGAGCAGACCATCGCCGCGTTCCTCGGCGGCAGGCCGGACCTCCATGTGCGGGTCGCCACCAAGATGGGGCGCCGGGTCGACCAGATCCCGGAGAACTACGTCCTCGACAACTTCCGCGCCTGGAACGACCGTTCCCGGCGCAACCTCGGCGTCGACCGCCTGGACCTGGTGCAGCTGCACTGCCCGCCGACGTCCGTGTACTCGTCCGACGAGGTGTTCGACGCTCTCGACACCCTGGTCGAGGAGGAGCGGATCGCGGCGTACGGGGTGAGTGTCGAGACCTGCGAGGAGGCGCTGACGGCGATCGCCCGCCCGAATGTGGCCAGCGTCCAGATCATCCTCAACCCCTTCCGCATGAAGCCGCTCCGTGAGGTCCTGCCGGCGGCGGCCAAGGCCGGGGTCGGCATCATCGCCCGCGTCCCACTCGCCTCCGGCCTGCTGTCCGGCAAATACACGAAGGACACGGTCTTCGGCGAGAACGACCACCGGACGTACAACCGCCACGGTGAGGCCTTCGACCAGGGCGAGACCTTCTCGGGCGTCGACTTCGCCACGGGCGTGGAGGCGGCGGCCGAGTTCTCCGCCCTCGCCCCGGAGGGTTCCACGCCGGCCCAGCTCGCGCTGCGCTGGATCGTGCAGCAGCCGGGCGTGACCACGGTGATTCCGGGCGCCCGCTCACCGGAACAGGCCCGCGCCAACGCGGCGGCCGGAAAACTGCCGGCCCTGCCCCAGCAGACACTGGACGCGATCCAGGACCTCTACGACCGACGGATCAAGGAGCAGGTGGAGGGTCGCTGGTAGGGGAGACGCACGGCCGGGAGTGAAGCGCGGGCGGTGTGCGGGCGGGCGGCGGCGGGCGGTACGAGGGCGGCGGGCGCGGATGCCGCGGGTGTGAGGCGGCGACGCTGCGAGCGTGAGTGCGGCCGCCGCGCGAAGCTGCTCGCGTGCCGGTGGGTCTGGTCGGCGGGGGCGGTGCGGTCCGCTACCGGGCCGCCGTCGACTCGCCCCGCACCTGCCCCGGCACCCCGAGCGCCGCGAGGTGCCGGTCGTGCAGGCGGCTGAGCAGCAGTACCGAGACCGTCGCGCCGATCAGGGCGCAGAACATGTCCCACTGGGTGTCCCACGCGTCGCCCTGAGTGGCTAGGAAGTCGTCGGCCGCGCTTCCGCCGATCACCGCGGCCGCCCACTCGAACATCTCGAAGACCGCGCTGAAGGCGAGACACGCGCTCACGGTGAGCGGCGCCAGCCAGCGGCTGCCGCGCAGCGGTGAGGTGCGGATCAGCACCTCGCGCACCAGGACCGCCGGGACGAAGCCCTGCATGAGGTGACCGAACCGGTCGTAGGGGTTGCGGTCGAGGCCGAGCCCGTCCCGCACCCAGTCACCCAGCGGTACCTGCGCGTACGTGTAGTGCCCGCCGAGCGCCAGCACCAGCGCATGCGCCGCCAGCAGGCAGCACAGCAGATTCGTGAGCGGGAAGCGCCGCCGGTACAGCACGGCCAGTGGAAGGCCGATCAGGACCCACACCGTCTCCAGCAGCCAGGTCGTCCGGTCGTGCGGGTGCCAGGCCGAAAGGGCCATTCCCGCGAGTACGACCCCGACGAGCGCGGGCGGGAGCGTTCGGCGCGTGACGGGTGCCGGAGTGGCGCCCGCGGAGGCGGAGCGGCGCATGGGCGAGGCGGGGTGAAGTCCGGGCATCGGTGGGCTCCTTGGGCTCCTGGATCCGGCCGCCCCATCGTGGCCGGGACACGGCACCGGTGACATGAGTACGCCTACTCACCCCGGGGTGACTGACGCCCGCGGCAGCCGGCGAATCGACATTCCACGAACATGTTCGTAAAGTACTTGTTCGTAACGAACATGTTCGTTACCTTGGAGGAGTGACAGCACACTCCACGCCACGCCCAAGCCGCCGCGAGCGTCCGTCGAAACCGGCCCTGACCAGGGACGGCATCATCGAGACGGCCGTGGCGCTGATGGGCGCCGAAGGTCTCCGTCGCGTGACCATGCGCCGTCTGGCGCAGGAACTCGACACGGGCCCGGCCTCCCTCTACGTCTACGTACGCAACACGGCCGAACTGCACGCGGCGGTCCTCGACGAACTGCTCGGTGCCGTCGACCTGAGTCCGGCCACGGCGAGTGGCGACTGGCGTGACCGCCTGGTACGGGTGCTCACGTCGTACACCCGCGTGCTGTTCGAGCACCCGGGCCTCGCCCGTTCGGCGCTGGTGGCCCGCCCCTCGGGGGACCGGTATCTGGACCTGCTCGACGCGTTGCTCTCCCTGCTGAGCGAGGGCGGGGTCCCCGCTGACCGGGCCGCCTGGGCGGTCGACCTGCTGCTGCAGTTCGCCACGGCGACCGCCGCGGAGCACGCCGCCGGGGAGAAGGACCCGGCCGACGCCGAAGGCGAATGGGCCGCCCTCGCACGCGCGCTGCGCGGCGCCTCCGCTACGCGGCACCCGCACGTCGCAGCCCTGGGCACCGAGCTGCTCTCCGGGCCCGGCGAGGCCCGCCTGAACTGGGGCTTCCACGTCTTGATCAACGGAATCCCGCACACGCCCAGGCCCGGCGCGACCGGCGCGGAGGCCACCGGCTCGGCCGACTGGACAGAGCCCCCCTGACCGCCCCCCTTCCCCCTAACCGCACCACCCCCACCCCAAGGAGCGCAGCCATGACCACACATCACCCCATCGCCGTGATCGGCGCCGGTCTCGGCGGCCTCATGCTCGCCCGCGTCCTGCAGCTGAACGGCGTACAGGCCGCCGTTTTCGACCTCGACGCCTCACCGGCCGCCCGTCCCCAGGGCGGCATGCTCGACATGCACGAGGACTCCGGACAGGCCGCGCTGCGTGCGGCCGGGCTCCATGAGGAGTTCCGCGCCCGCATCCACCTGGGCGGCGAGGCCATGCGCATCCTCGACAAGGACGCCACCGTATGGATGGAGGACGACGGCGAAGCCGGTGAGCGTCCCGAGGTCTCCCGGGGGGCGCTGCGGGATCTCCTGCTCGGTTCACTGTCCGAGGGCACCGTCCGCTGGGGCGCCAAGGTCACGCGCACCCGGACGCTCGAGGGCGGCCGCCACGAGGTCACGCTCGCCGGCGGGGACACGTTCACCGCGGACCTGCTGGTCGGCGCCGACGGTGCCTGGTCGAAGGTGCGGCCGCTGGTCTCGGACGCGGCCCCGGTGTACTCCGGCCTCTCCTTCGTGGAGGTGCATCTCCTCGACGCCGACACCCGTCACCCGGAGGCCGCCGCCGTCGTCGGGAGCGGCATGCTGTTCGCCCTCTCCGAGGAGAAGGGACTCCTCGGCCACCGCGACCCGGACGGCTCCCTGCACGTGTACATCGCCCTCAAGACGCCCACGGACTGGGCCACTTCCGGCGCGATCGACTTCACCGACGCCGAAGGAGCCAAGGAGGGACTCCTGGAGCACTTCGACGGATGGGACAAGCGGCTGCGGTCGCTGATCGCCGACGCGGACGGCGCGCTCGTCCCGCGGCCGATCCACGCCCTTCCTGTCGGCCACCGCTGGGAGCGCGTCCCCGGTGTCACCCTCCTCGGGGACGCCGCGCATCTGATGTCCCCGTTCGCCGGTGAGGGCGCCAACCTCGCCATGCTCGACGGTGCCGAACTCGCGACCGCTCTCGCCGCTCACCCCGAGGACATCGAGGCGGCACTGGCCGCGTACGAGCAAGGGCTCTTCCCGCGCAGCGAGTTCGCGGCGGCCGAGTCCGCGGAGAACCTGGTCCTCTGCTTCCGTCCGGACGCACCGCGGTCTCTGGTCGACCAGATGTCCGCCTACCGCACCGAGGCCGGCTGACCCGCGGCGCCGCACCCTTCACCCCACGGACCGCCTGGAGGACCCGGGCGAGCGTCCGCCAGAACCTCAACCCCGCGTGCTGCACCGGCCCTTCGGGAGCCGGGCCGGAGTGCCAGATGTCCCTTTCGGTTCCATGAGAACTCTCAGAGAAGACTCACAGCGTTCTCACGGAACCGCACAAACGGACGGGAACTCTTCCCAGCGATCGCAGCGTTCATGTCACCAAGGGCGCCGCATCGTAGGTATTCGATGACGACGATGTGATGGCCTTCACCCGGATGTGTCGGAAAGTGATGAATTCATTACGAGGGTGGCACGTACCGGTGTGCGTAGACGCATCGTCAGACCGCGGGAGGATTTTCGTGCGACCGTTCACGCTCAACTACGCCTTGCCCACAGGGCATCCGGCCGCGCTGCCGCTGTACCAGTTCGATGTGTCACTGCAACTGAACGTGCTGCCGGACGGCCGCCCGGCGGTGAGTGACCGCGCGCTCCTCATGGCCGCGGGCACGACGACGTCGACCGCCGGGTCCCAGACGCATTTCGACGACTGACGGCCCGCGCACGCATGACGGTCCTAGTCCTCACCGCCGAGCAGGACGTCACCGCCGACATGGTGGTGGCCGAACTGCACGCCCGCGGGGTGCCGGTGGTGCGTCTCGACCCCGCCGACCTCCCGGGCAAAGCCATGCTGTCTGCCGACTACGCACACGGGGACTTCAACGGCCACCTGTCGGTCAACGGCCATGTGCTCAGCATGGGAGGTCTGCGCTCCGTGTGGATGCGCCGGCCGGGCGAACCGGCGGCACACGCGGCGCAGCCCTCGCCGTGGCTCACCGCCGAGACCCGGCAGGCGCTGTTCGGCATGCTCTACTCCGCCGCCACCCGGTGGATGAACCACCCCAACAGCGCCGAGCAGGCCCGCCACAAGCCCTGGCAGTTGCGGATCGCCCAGCTCAGCGGCTTCGCCGTGCCGCCGACCGTCATCACGACGGCGCCGCGGGTGGCGCAGCAGTTCACGGCCGAGTACCGGGACGTGGTGGTGAAGTCCGCGTCGGGACCACCGCCCGGTGAACCCGCGGTGTCCCTGCCGACCACGCTGATCGGACCCGACGCGGACTTCTCCGGAGTCGCGGCCGGCCCCGCGCTGCTCCAGCAGTACGTTCCCAAGCGGGCCGACATCCGGCTGACCTGCGTCGGCTCCCGGCTGTTCGCCGCGCGGAAGGCGGCCGCGCCGGGGCAGGTCGACGGGCGCTACGGCGAGACCGGCCACCTCTGGGAGACCACGGCCGTGCCCGACCGCGTCGCCAAGTCCGTCCAGGAGTACATGGCCTTCGCCGGGCTCGCGTTCGCAGCCTTCGACTTCGCCGAGGACGACGACGGCATCTGGTGGTTCCTGGAGGGCAACCAGGGTGGGCAGTTCGGCTTCATCGAACTGGAGACCGGTCTGCCCATCGCCGAGGCGGTCGCCCTCTGGCTGGCGTACCGAAGACCCGACGGCCGCTCCCGTCCGACGTGAGCGGCCTTGTTGCCCATGAACCGGCGGTGCGCGAGCGTGTTGAGTCCTGGCCCGTGACAGGAGCAGCACCGCCTCATCCCTCTCCCGCCGTCAGCTGCTCGCCGCGTCCGGCGTCGCCACCGCCGCCGATGCCATCCGCGCGCCTCCCGCCACCGCGTGACCGTCCGCCGGGCTCACCGTCACCGCGTGACCGTCCGCCGGGCTCACCGCCACTGCGTGACCGTCCGCCGGGCTCACCGTCACGCCGGCCGACTCCAACCGAACCGCCCGGCTGTTCGGCTTCGACGCGGGCTTCGACGCGGTCGAACCCGTTGACCGGCCGGGCCCCGCTCGGGCCGCCCGGTCAGCCGCTGGTGTCGTCCTCGAAGGACCGGAAGAAGACGTCGAGTGCCTGCTCGTTCGCGGAGTCGTTCCAGTCGTCGGCCGGAGTGGTCCAGCGGAAGGAGTAGCCCCGGCCGGCCTCGATGATGAAACCGCGGCCCAGTGTCCGCTCCCGCACGCCGTCGACATCGGAGAACCACTCCATGTCCGCCGCCTTGAGGCCGCGGTACTCGACGGAACGGACGTCGCCGATGCGCTGGAAGCCGTCCGTCGCCTCCCGCAGAGACGGTTCGAGGTCCTTCCAGACCTCGACGGGGTCGGGACCGAGCTGCTCGCTGTAGGTGATCGCCAGCGTGCGTGGATCTCCGGAGGCGCCGAAGGTGACGCGGTAGGAGTCATCCGTGGGGCCGATGAGCTGGACGCGCTTCCAGCCCTTGGGCAGGTCGATGGAGAAACCTTCCGGCGCTCGATAGGGGGAGAAGCCCGACGCCGGTGGATCCTGTGCACCGCGCGTAGAAGTAGGGGTCGGCGTGGGGGAGCGGGGCGGGGGCGAAGTGGGCCTGGCCGTGGGTGAGTTCTGCACGGCGGGACTGCTGGGGACCGCGCGGGACGGCGCGGGCGCGGAGGCGGACGGAGTGTCGTCGGAGCTTCCGCCGGTCAGGGCGAGTGCGGCGAGCGAGGCTCCGGCCACGATCAGCGCCGCCATCCCCAGCAGCACGGGCCTGCCGATGGACCGCCTGCCCCATACCCGTCCCGTTCGCCATGCGGCGGCGTACGCGTCGCGCAGACAGGGCAGCGGCGCCAACTGCTTCTGCTCCTCCGGGTCCTCGCGCAGGATGCGGTTGAGCGCCGAGCGGACGACCGGCTCGGGCAGTCGCTCCAGCGGATCCCTGCGGAGGAGCCCCTGCACGGCGGGGCTCAGCGGTCCCGCGTTCACCGGGGTCCGGATGGGGAGCCGGTCGACCGCCCGCAGCGTCGCGTCGACCGGCCCCCGGTCCCGGATGGGCGGACGTCCCTCGACCATCGTGTACAGGATCGCCCCGAGGGTCCACAGGTCCGACGCGGGCCCGGTCGCCTCACCCCGGGCCTGTTCGGGGGAGGCGTACGACGGTGCGGTGACGCGCTGGGCCGAGGCGCCCCCCAGCAGACCCCAACCGGTCACGATCACCCGGCCGTTCTGCCGTACGAACACCTGGCCGGGGCTGAGGTCGCCGTGGGCGATGCCGGCACTGTGGGCGGCCGCGAGCAGGTCGAGCAGTTCGAGCCCCATGCGGGCCGCGCGGACGTAGTTGACCGGCCCGTGCCGCAGGACGTCGCTCAGCGGCGTGCCCTCGATCCGTTCCATGACCGTCCACAGGGCGCCGTTCTCCTCGACGACGTCGAAGACCGTGGCCACCCGCCCGGGGAAGGCGAGCGCCATCGCCTCGGACTCCCGCAGGATCCGCGCGGCCGTACGGCGCAGGCTCTCGCCCGGGACGGGATCCGCGGGCCGTGTCTCCACCAGGGAGACGGGCCGCTGGAACTCGACGTCCTGACCGTGCCAGCCGGTCCTGCCCTCTTCCTGGTGCACGACCTCCTGGGGCCAGTACCTCCCGGAGATCCGCTCCTGTGTGGCGACGTGCCCTTCGGCCATGGTCATCCCTCGCTGCGCACCGGTCTCTCGCCTTTCCCGGTTGTACGGCGGGCGTGACGGTGGGTGTTCAACGAGTGCGCGTTTTCGGCACACGTTTTTCTTTCACACCACCGATACCGAGCACGCGTGCGAAGGATCACCCATATGTGTGGGCCATAAGGTGACGCTACGGAGTCGCACCGATGTACGACTCGGCGAACGCGGTCGCCGCGGCGGGGGAGTCGAGCAGGCGCCGCAGCCGCGCGGTGGCCGCCCCGGCCCGGAAGGGATCGCCCGAGGACGGCCCGTGCAGCAGCTCGGCGAACCACTGCGAGAACTCCTGGTACTCCCAGACGCGCCGCAGGCACGCCGTCGAATAGCCGCGCAGAGCGCTGTCGTCGCCCGAGCCCCAGTACGTGACGAGCGCGTCGGCGAGCAGCAGGGCGTCGCGCAGCGCGAGGTTCATGCCCTTCGCGGCGATCGGCGCCACCAGATGGGCCGAGTCACCGGCCAGATACAGCCGCCCGTACGTCATCGGCTGCACCACGTAGTTGTGCATGTCGAGCACCCGCTTCTCGATCAGCCGTCCCTCGGTGAGCGGGGGCGCACCGGTCACGGACAACCGTTCCCGCAGCTCCGTCCAGACCCTGTCGTGCGGCCAGTTCTCCGGGTCGTCGCCGGGCGAGCACTCGAGGTAGTACCGGGTGATCTCGGGGCTGCGGGCCATGTGCGCGCCGAAGCCCCGGGGATGGATGCCGAAGACGACGCAGTCGGAGGACGGCGGCGCCTCGGCGAGCAGCGCCAGCCAGCCGACTCCGTAGTCGAACCGCGAGACGGGGGCGGTCTCCGGGGAGAGATACGTACGCGTCACGCCACGCGCGCCGTCGCAGCCGGCGACGACCACGCACTCGATGCGCCGACGCTCCCCGGACTCGGGATCCGTGTACGCCACCGAGGGCTGTGCGCTGTCGATGCCGTGCAGCCGGACATCGCGCACGCCGAAGCGGATGTCGCCGTCCTTGACGTCCGCGTACTCCCGCACCAGATCCGTCACCAGCAGGGGCTGCGGATAGACGAAGTGCCGGTCGCCGGACAGCTCCGCGTAGCGGAACCGGTGCCGCTCGCCCTCGAAGCGGAACTCGCACTCGTGGTGCGCCTGCGCCCGCTCCACCAGCCGGGTCGCCAGCCCCCGTCGTTGCAGGGCGCGCACCGCCCACTCCTCGATGAACCCCGCGCGCGGCCGCTGCTCGATGAACTCTCTGCTCTCGGCCTCCAGGACCACGCAGTCGACGGCTGCCGACCGCAGGATGTTGGCGATGGTCAGACCGGCCGGGCCCGCGCCGACGATGACGACGGGTATGCGCTCGGCCGGCAAAGAGGTGTCGGAGGCGAAGATCACCGCATCATTATGACGGGGGCTCGTCAAGGAGCGTCCGCCCGCCCGCAGTTGCCGGGCAGGCCCGGCGGACGGACTCCGCCGGGTCCACCGCCCGCTTGCCCCGGGTCAGGAGAACGCGTTGCGCAACGCCGGCAGCAGGGTCTTCTCCGACCAGTCCAGATAGGCGGGTTGGGACTCGCCGCCGATCTGCACGAGCGCGATCTCGGTGAACCCGGCCTCGGCGTACGGGCGTACGGCTTCCACGAAGGCATCCGGGTCGTCGCCGCACGGGATCGACTCGGCGACGTCGTCGGGGGTGACGAACTGCGTGGCTCCGGCGAACGACTTGGGGTGCGGCAGCTCGGAGTTGACCTTCCAGCCGCTGCCGAACCAGCGGAACTGGTCGTGCGCCCGCCGTACGGCCGCGTCCCGGTCGGGGTCGTAGCAGACCGGCAGTTGGCCCACCCGCGGCTTGCCCTGTCCGCCGTGCCGGTCGAAGGCGCTGAGCAGATCCGGCTTGGATTCCGTGGCGATCACGAGGTCGCCGAGCCGGCCCGCCAGCTCGCAGGACCGCTCGCCGGAGACGGCGATCCCGATCGGCGGCGGCTGGTCGGGCAGATCCCACAGCTTGGCCGACTCCACGTCGAAGTGCGTGCCGCGCCGGGTGACATGGCCGCCCTCGAACAGCTCTCGGATGACGCCGACCGCCTCCTCCAGCATCTCGTGGCGCACGTCGACCGACGGCCAACCACCGCCCACCACATGCTCGTTGAGGTTCTCGCCCGAGCCGAGTCCCAGGCGGAACCTGCCCTCCGACAGCAGCTGCATCGTCGCCGCCTTCTGCGCCACCACCGCCGGGTGGTAGCGGAAGGTCGGGCACGTCACATAGGTCATCAGCGGGATGCGCGAGGTGGCCTGGGCGGCCGCGCCCAGCACACTCCACGCGTACGGCGAATGCCCCTGCGACTCCAGCCACGGAAAGTAGTGGTCCGACGTCACCGAGAAGTCGAATCCGGCCTCCTCGGCCCGCACCACATGGTCGACGAGGTCACGCGGTCCGGCCTGCTCCGTCATCATCGTGTATCCGATTTGCACCATAAGACACGGGTCCCCGATCCGACGATCCGGAAACCGGAAGATCCCTCGTACGGCGCTACCCCCGGGACCGGGCCACGAACTCCCAGCTCCCGTGCGGTGCCTCGTACACGATGAATCCCGGTGCCGTCCGTACGAACACCGCCCCGTCCGGCGCGGTGACGGCGGAGCGGGCCCGCGCCGGGACATGGACCTCGGCCGTGGCCCCCACCGGTACCCGGACCGACAGCCGCAGCGCCGAGTCGACGACGGACCAGGCGACGGCCGCCTCACCCCGCACCGTGTGCACCGAGGTACGGGCCCAGTCCACGCCGGTACGGGCATCGGGCCGGACCGTGAAGGTGCGGTAGCCGGCGTCACCCGGGCGCAGTCCCGCCACGTTCTCGTAGAGCCACTGCACGACCGTGCCCTGGAAGTAGTGGTCCCGCGAGCGGGAGTCGAGCGGCCACATCTCCCACATGGTGTCGGCGCCGTGGTCGAACCAGTAGCCCCAGCTCGGACTGGAGCGCTGGGTGGCGATCGCGTGCGCCACCTCGGGATGCCCCTGCGCGGACAGCTCGCGCAGCAGCACGCTCGTCCCCAGCGCCCCGGTGTTGAGGTGATCGCCGCGCTCTTCGATGTCGGCGAGCAGGGAGTCGACGACGCTCGCCCGCGCGCCCGGCGGGACCAGGCCGAAGGCGAGCGGCACGCAGTTGTTCGTCTGGCGGTAACCGGGGTCCTTGGCGGTGCGGTAGTGGCCTTCCGGTCCGAGGAAGGCGGCGTTGAACGCCTCCTTCAGAGCGCTCGCGACCTGGCGACAGCGCGTGCCGACCGCGTGGTCGTCGAGCAGGTCCGCGAGTTCCGCCGTGCCGGTCAGGGCACGGTGCAGATAGGCCGTCGCGGTGAGCCGGGTGTCCTCGGGCGGGTTGCCGCCGTAGCCCGGCGCCAGATAGTCGCCGAGCGCCGTGACCGCGAGTCCGTCCTTGAGGCGCGCGATCTCCCAGTCCAGATAGCGGATGAGCGGCGTCCAGTGGTCGCGGGCGAGCCGCTCGTCGCCGTAGACGCGGTACATCTCGCGCAGGAGGAAGGGATACACCGTGGTCCACTCGGGGGAGGGGCCCAGGTCCCCGTAGCCCCAGCCGCCGCTCGGCACGATCACCGGCAGCTGCCCGTCCGGGTTCTGACTGTCCTTCAGGTCGCCGAGCCACTTCGTCAGGAAGCGGTGCACGCCGAACGCGTACGTCATCACGGGCGCGCCGAGCTGGGCGTCGCCTGTCCAGCCGTTCTTCTCGTACATCGGCGTGTCCGTGGGAATGCCGTGCAGGTTGTTGAGGACGGTCCGCCGCATCGCCCGCTCCAACTGCTCGTAGAACGGCTCGGAACAGGCGAAGCTGCCGGTCGGCTCCACCCGCGTGTGCACCACCCGGCCGAGCACCTGCGCCGGCTCGGGCTTGGCGGGCAGCCCGCTGACCTGCACATAGCGGAAGCCCTTGTACGAGAAGGCGGGCTCCCACACCTCGTCGGCGCCGCCGCCCGCGCACACGTACTCGTCCGTCTGGAACCGGCCGGGGACATGCCCGGTCTCCGCGTGCACGCTGCCGTCTGCTTTCAGCTTCTCTCCGTGCACCAGGCGGACGGTGGTCCCGGCGGGCGCCCGTACGGTCAGCCGCGACCAGCCGGCCATCGTGCGGCCCATGTCGACGACATGCACGCCGGGGCTCAACTCGTCGACGGCGACCGGGCGTACGGTCTCCACGATCTCGATCGGGTCGTGCCCCTGAGCGCGCAAGGTCCCCTTCGGGGCGGTCCGCTGCCGGGCCTCCTGCCAGTCGCCGTCGTCGAACCCGGGTCGGGTCCAGCCGGCGGGCGCGTTGCGGGCGTCGTAACTCTCGCCCGCGTACAGGGGGTTGGACCGTGTCGGTCCCTCCGTGATGCGCCACTGTCCGTCCGTGGCGACCGTGGTGCGTGAGCCGTCCGGATGGTCCACCTCCAACTGGGCGAGCAGCCGCGGCTCGTCGTGCCAGGGCGGGCGGTGCCAGTTCCAGACGTTGGGTGTCGTCATGCCGAAGAATCCGCGGCCGAGCGTCACGCCGATCGCGTTGGCGCCCTTGCGGATCCGGTCCGTCACGTCGTGCACCGCGTACAGCACGGTCTCGTCGTAGTCCGTGAAGCCGGGGTCGAGCACCTGGCGGCCGACGCGGACGCCGTTGAGCTCTGCGTCGTAGTAGGCCAGCCCGCTGATGTACAGGCGGGCGCGCGCCACGTCCTTCGGGACGGTGAACGCGCGGCGCAGCAGGGGAGCGGGCTGCTCGGGCGCGGCGACGGTCACGCCGTCGCCCCACGGACCCTGGCCGTACGGCGCGAGCACGGCCGCCGCCGGCCAGCCGCCGTCGTCGAACTCCGGCTGCTGCCAGCCCTGTTGCTCGTTCCCCACGCAGCGCCAGCCGTCTCCCGTGCGCAGTTCGACCGTGCCGCCGGTCGTCGTCTCCACGATCAGGCGGACGAGCAGCCCACCCGGGTTCACGGAGGCGGGGGCACCGCGGTTGGTCGCCAGCGCCGCCAGCACGATCCGGCCGTCGGCCGCCCCTCGTGCCTGCTCGGTGACGTCCGCGAGCTGCCCGGTCCGCCAGGCGTCCGTCCGTTCTGGCTGGTGCAGCACCTGCCGTCCGCCGACGTACAGGGTGAAGTCGTCGTCGGCCGTGGCCACCAGCGTGGCCTTGCGGACCGCCGCGCCCGCGGGGAGTGTCAGCGCGCCTCGGAACCAGCGCGGGCCGGTGGGAGCGGAGCCGGGAGTCGAGCCGGGAGACCAGACCCAGGCCGCACCGCCGAAGCCCGGGGGTGCGGTTGCCGCCGCGGCACCGATCCAGAACCCGCGCCAGGCGTCCTTTGGCAACGTTGTCTCCCACCACCGCGGCGCGCTCCACCCGGACGCGCGTCCCGTTCCGTCCCAGACGCGGACCTGCCAGTGGTAGCGGGTGCGGGCCTTGAGGGCGGGCCCCGCGTACGCGATGCCGACGGTGCGGTCCGACGCGACCCGGCCCGAGTCCCAGACGAGCCCACGGCCGCGCCCGAGTTCCTTCTCGGTGAGCGCCACCCGCACCCGGTAGGCGGACTGCCGTGCCCCCTGTCCGTCGGCGGCCAACTCCCAGGTGAGCCGGGGGTGTTCGACCTCGGTGCCGAACAGTGTCTCGGCGTACTCGACCGTCGTGCGCCCTACGCGCAGGCTGCCCGGCCGGGTATCGCCGGGGTCCCGGGCGACGGACGCGGCAGCGACCTCGACCGGGCCCAGCGCGGCGGAGGTGCCCACCCCGACGACGGAGCTTCTCAGGAAGACCCGGCGGCCCCAACCCTTGGTCATCTGCCGCTCCCCTGGTGTTTGAAACGTTTCAACCTCCCGGCAACGATCCTATGCACCAGCTGTGTTGGGCTTCAAGAGGTGTGCAGGCGACTCGTGGACACACGAGGTGTTCGAGGGAAGGATGGCCTATGCACCAAGTCGCCGAACTCCGTCCGCGGAGTAGTGGTGCCCACGCCACCGTCCGAGCCGCCCGGAGGCCGACCCGCATGAACGCCCGCCCGCTGTCCGTCAGCACCCCCGCCGAGCAGGGCGTCGACGCGTCCGGTATCCAGTCCTTCCTCGACGCGGTCGAGGCCGCGCCCGGCATCGAACCGCACAGCCTGATGATCCTGCGGCACGGCCGGCTCGTGGCCTCCGGCTGGTGGGCGCCCTACGCCCCCGAACGACCGCACCTGCTCTATTCGCTCAGCAAGAGCTTCACCGCCACGGCGGCGGGCCTCGCCGCCGGCGAAGGACTGCTCGACTTCGACGACCCGGTGATCAAGTACTTTCCGGAGTTCGAGGCGGAGATCACCGATCCCCGCAGCCGCGCCATGCTGGTCCGGCACGTCGCGTCCATGGCGAGCGGCCACCTCGCCGAAACCAACCAGGACGCCTTCCAGCGGGACCGCGTGGAGCTGGTCCGCGGCTTCCTGCTGATCCCGCCGGACCGCGACCCCGGCACCGTGTTCGCCTACAACCAGCCCGCCACCTACACCCTCGCCACGATCGTCCAGCGGGTGACCGGCCTGACGCTCACGGACTATCTGCGCCCCCGGGTGCTCGACCCGCTGGGCATCGGCGAGGTGGCCTGGCAACAGCGCCCGGCCGGCCGTGACCTGGGCTTCAGCGGACTGCACGCGCCGACCGACGCGATCGCCCGCCTGGGCCAGTTGTATCTGCAGGACGGCGTGTGGGAGGGACGCCGGCTGCTGCCGTCCGGCTGGGTCGCCGAGGCCACGCGCCCGCACGTCTCGAACGCGGACGGTACGGCGGAGGGGGCGGAGTCCGACTGGCAGCAGGGGTACGGGTTCCAGTTCTGGAAGTCCCGGCACGGGTACCGCGGCGACGGCGCGTACGGCCAGCTCTGCCTCGTCCTGCCCGAGCACGACGCCGTGATCGCGACAACGGCGGCGACCGAGCAGATGCAGGAGCTGCTGAATCTCGTCTGGCGCCACCTGCTGCCCGCGTTCGGCGACACACCGCTGTCCGGGCGGGACGACGAAGCGCTGCGGCAGCGTCTCGCGGGGCTGGCCCTGCCGCCGCTGACGGGCGCGTCCGAGCCGTCGGCACAGGCGGACTCCTGGTCGGGCGCCCGCTTCTCGCCGGCGGGGCCCGCCCGCGCCGATCGGCCGAAGCGTCTGACGGAAGTCCTGGTCGAGGCCGGCCCGAACGGCTGGATCCTGTCGCTCGACGAGAGCGGAGCGCGTCTCGACCTGCGCCTCGGCGAGGCCGGCTGGAGCATCGGCACGGATGACTCCGTTCCCACGGCGGTGAGCGGAGGATGGACCGACCCGGACACCCTCCGGGTCGACGTGCTGTTCCTGGAGACTCCGCACCGGCTGGCGGTGACCTGCTCGCTCACGGACCGCACCTTCACGGCGCAGTGGTACACGACGCCCCTCCACGGTGGTCCGCTGACCTCGCTCCGCGCGCCCTCCGGCTCCGGCTCCCCCTCGCCCTCCGGCTCCGGCGTTCACGCGCGGCCGGCTCCCGACGCGTGACCCCACGGGCGCGCGGCCACTGGCTCGCGCTGTGTCGCGTGCCGGACGGACGGCAGGACGTATGCCATGCCGACAGCCGGGTAATCGCCGATGATCGTACGGGGACGACGAGGTGTGCCCAGGCGCGCCGTCACGGCAGTGGAGTGTGCTGATGCAGCTGAATCTCGAAGGACGGACCGCGCTCGTCAGCGGTTCGACACAGGGAATCGGGGCGGCCATCGCTCTCGGCCTGGCCCGCGCGGGTGCCTGCGTCGGCGTCAACGGCCGCGACCAGGGCCGGGTGGCGGAGGCCGTCGCGCGGCTGGCGGCGGAGGCTCCGGGGGCGCTGTTCGTCCCCGTCGCCGCGGACCTCGGCACCGAGGAGGGAACGGACCGCGCCCTGGCGGAGCTGCCCGCCGTGGACATCCTGGTCAACAACCTCGGGATCTTCGGCGCCAAACCCGCCCTGGAGATCACCGACGAGGAGTGGCGGCGCTACTTCGAGGTGAACGTCCTCGCCGCCGTCCGCCTCACCCGCGCCTATCTGCCCGGGATGATGGAACGGGGCTGGGGGCGCGTCCAGTACATCGCGAGCGACTCCGCCGTGGTGATCCCCGCGGAGATGATCCACTACGGCATGTCCAAGACCGCGCTGCTCGCCGTGAGCCGGGGGTTCGCGAAGGAGGCCGCGGGCACGGGCGTCACCGTCAACTCGGTCATCGCCGGCCCCACGCACACGGGCGGTGTGGAGGACTTCGTCTACGAGCTCGTGGACCGTGACGTGCCCTGGGACGAGGCGCAGCGCACCTTTATGCGCGAGCACCGCCCCCAGTCGCTGCTGCAGCGGCTGATCGAACCGGAGGAGATCGCGAACCTCGTCGTCTATCTGAGCTCGGAGCAGGCATCGGCGACGACCGGCGGCGCCGTCCGGGTCGACGGCGGCTACGTCGACTCGATCCTTCCGTAGGCCTTTGCGCCAGCCATCAGGCGTCAGGCCTCGGGGAACCGTCTCGGCGGAACCCCCTTGGAGGATCCGCCGATATCGCGGCGAGGTGAGTCGCGCGGCGAAGAAATACGCGTGATTCGGCGGTCCGGAGAGTTTGGGACGGCGCGGCAGGGTCAGCCGTATTCGTGAGTACGTATCGCCGAAGCAGTGAGGATGTGAACTGCCGTGGCCAAGAACCAGAAGGCAAAGGGCAAGACGGAGCAGGTCAAGGGAAAGGTCAAGGAGACCACCGGCCGCGCCGTGGGCAATGAGCGCATGACCGCCGAGGGCAAGATGGAACAGTCGAAGGGTGACGCCCGGCAGGCGAAGGAAAAGGCCAAGGACGTCTTCCGCCACTGAGGCCACACTGCGGCCACGCTGAGGCCACCGAAATTGCCGGAACCGCCGCAGGCCCGCGGCGCCACGGATATCGCCGGAACCGCCGCAGGCCACAGGCGTTTGCGGCGCCACGGAAATCTCCGGATCCGCTGCACGCTCGTGCGGCGCCGTCGAAATGGCCGGAACCGCCGTGCATCCGTGCGGCCACACCGAATTCGCCGGGACGGCCGTGCATCCGAGCGGCGCCACCGAAAATCGCCGGGCCCGTCGCACACTCGTGCGGCGGGCCCGGCGACGTGCCGGGCGGCCGGTGGCCCCTCTGCCTGCCGGGCACTTGGTGGCGCTTCGCCGAGTGTCCGGTGGGGGACGGAAGAGCGGGCCCGCCCGGCCGAGCCGGCGGAACCCGGAACGCCCCGGAGGACCCCGCTTCAGCCGCCGGCGATGACCTCGGCGAGGAAGCCGTCGACACTGACCTCCTCGTGCCCGGGCCGTACCACCTCGTACGTCTCGTCGAGGAAGGACACGACGGCCGGCGCCCAGGCCAGCACCACGGCATGGTGTCGCTCCCCGTCCACGTGGGAGTCGCCGAAGAACTCCAGGCGCAGTTCCTCCCACTGGCCCGTGGACTGCGGGCGCATGCGCACGTCCCCTTCGCCGACCGGACGCCGGATCCCGTCGGCCAGCATCTGACGGTCGAGTCTCCATCGGGCCAGGACGCGGCCGTCGTGGCTGAACACCACGGTGACGGCGAACGGGTCGTCCGCGTCGTAGGTCATGTGAGCGAGCACGGGAAATCGACCCGTGCCGCCCGCCTCGAGCTGCGTGACGAGCGTCCTGTGGACCATGGGGATCACGAAGGGCCTCCGGAGGAAATGAAAGTAGAGACCTCTAGTACCCCCGCTCCGCGCATGATGCTCACACGTACGGGGGATTCACACGGAAGTCGCCGGTTCACTCCCCGGCGGTCGCCCGGGCAGGGCCCGACCGGCGGGAAGTCGGACACCTCGGCCTCCGTCCCAGAGCCCCGGCGGGCGCTGTCGAGCGGCGCCGGCCGAGGAATCGCACC
Source organism: Streptomyces sp. NPDC058371 (assembly GCF_042723265.1). Lineage (NCBI taxonomy): Bacteria > Bacillati > Actinomycetota > Actinomycetes > Kitasatosporales > Streptomycetaceae > Streptomyces > Streptomyces sp. NPDC058371. The sequence continues at coordinate 1,153,627 of NZ_JBHXJC010000001.1, forward strand.
ATTCTGGATGCAGATGCGATCACGTCGCCCACATCGGGGAAGGCGAGTGCCATGAGCGAATCAGAGCTACCGCCGGATGAGCGGCCCGTGGACCTGTACCTCGACCTCCTGCGTCTCCGTATGTCCCCCGCCGACTACGCGCTGCTCCTGCGCATGGTCGAACCGGTCCTTCAGGCGATCGAGGAGCAGCGCGTCGGACCGATCGAGCTGAGTCTCGAAGGAGCGGACGGGGACAGCGTCTCGCAGGAGGTCCGCGACGAGGCGTCGCTGGTCGTCGCGGTCGCTGTGACGGGACGTATGGACAACCAGATCGTCGAGATCGAGACCGAGGAGGCGGGTCCCGTCCGGGTCGTCACGGATTCGGGCACCGCGGCGGATCCCGCCCGGTGCAGGGAGATCGCCGACTTCATCGGTGAGCGGCACCGCCAGGACGAGGAACTGCGGGGCATCGCCGAGGTGAGCGGTCTGCCGACCGATGTCTGAGGCCCGTGAGTGTCCGCGGCCGCCGGGCCACGGCGTGGCCTGCGGCTGACGCCCGCCGGGTCTCCGGCGGGCCGCCGGACACCGCACCGCGGCGTCCGCGGCGCGGTCGACGTCGGCTCACCAGGGCAGGAAGACGTGCACTTCCTTGCCGCCGGTCTTCGACACCACGCTGACCTGGTCGCTCAGCGCGTGGATCAAATGCCAGCCGATGCCCCCGCCGCCCTTGCTCGGGTGGAAGGAGCGGGGAGTCGGCGGGGTCGTACTGGTGTCGTGCACCGCCACATGGACACCGTCGAAGGTGCGGCGAATTTCCAGCAGGAACGGCCCGGGGGCGTACTGGACCGCGTTGGCGGCCAGTTCCGTCACCACCAACAGGACGTCGTCCCAGCGCTCTGCCGCACTGGGCAGGCGCACACGGGAGAGCGCGCGGAGGTAGTCCTCCGCCGCGAGCCGGGCGTCGGTCACATCGCGCAGCTCACCGGCGAAGGTGCTGGTGCGGCCCTCCATCTCCTCGGGTGCCAGGTCCTTGTCCCAATGCGGCTCAGTAGCCATCTCGCCTTCCCGGTTCGTGCGGACGGGATGACGCGCTCTGCTCGCCCCCGCCGCGGCCGGCCGGAGGCCGGGCGCGGGGGCGGGGCGCAGTCGTGGGCACGGCCTCCCGGCCTACGCCGCACGGTCCTCGCGCCGGCGACCGGGCATGCGCCGCTTCAGAGCTCGCCGTTCGTTCTCACTCGTACCGCCCCAGACGCCGATGGTCTGCCCGGTGTCGAGGGCCCATTGCAGGCAGGCGTCGCGGACCGGGCAACCCCGGCACACCGCCTTCGCCTCCTGGATCTGCAGCAGCGCCGGGCCTGTGGTGCCGACGGGGAAGAACAGGTCGGGGTCGACGCTGCGGCAAGCCGCGGCGTCCCGCCAGTTCTCCATGACAGCCTCCTTTGATCGAGTCGTGCCGGTCGGTGGGGCTTCCGTCGTGGTCCGGGTCACCTGTGGACGCACATGTGAAACAGCCGATGCGCGGGCAACTGCCGCCAGAGGAGCTTTTTCGCGCCTCCACGGCACCGCGCTCACCCGACGATGCTCCACGCGGTGGTGCCGTTCGCCGCCATGAGGACGACGAGGACCACGATGTCCGCGATGCCGAGCCACAGCCCCAGCAGGGCCCGGAACCGGCGAGGCGTGCCCCGGCGCAGGGCGATCGCGGCCAGGGCTATGGCGATGGGGCCGAGGACGAAATTGAGGACGAGCAGTCCGACGAGGCCGAGGACGAAGGAGGCGACGGCCATTCCTTCGGTGTCCCGCCGGCCGGTCTCCCGTCGCGGGGGTGCTGTCATGCGCATCGGTCACGCCCTCCCCGGCCGGCTGCGCCGGCGCCGCTCACGCACGGCGAACACGGCGAGCCAGGCGGCGATGACCACGCTCGCCACCAAGGTCACGGGCAGCGGGAGGTACGCGGCCGATCCGACGACGAACGCCAGCAGCAGCAGAGCCACGACAAGGAACAGCATGTCTACCTCCCCTCGCGTGCGGTCACGGACACCGGTGAGGATCGCCTGTGCAGCAACATGCGTTACAGGTTTCCCGCGGCGCCGACGTCACACCTGCGTACGCCGGTTCGCACCCGGGATTCACTCGGCCTGCCGCAAAGGGAGGTTGGCCGTTCCGCTGTGGGGTACTCCGACGATCTTGCGATGTCAGCCGGAGAAAGGGCAGGTAGGTAACCAGTGCCGGAAGAGAACCAGAAGAACGTCTTTGTCATCGGTCTTGACGAGGCCAATGTGCCGACACTGAACGCCGCGCCGGGCGCGAAAGTCCTGCAATTCCACCCCCTGTTGTCGATCGACGAACTACAGGGCGGTGAGGTGTCGGTACCGGATCTCATCGACAAGGCGCAAGGAGTGCTGGACGCGTTCGACGGAAGCATCGACGCGATCGTCGGCTACTGGGACTTCCCGGTCAGCACCCTCGTCCCCATCCTCGGTGAGCGCTACGGAACACGCAGCACCAGCCTGGAATCCGTGGTCAAGTGCGAACACAAATACTGGAGTCGGCTCGAACAGCAGAAGGTCACCGACCGGCATCCACGCTTCGGCCGGGTCGATCTGGAGGCCGACGACCCCCGCCCGCCCGAGGGTGTGCGATTCCCGATGTGGATCAAGCCCGCTCTGTCGTATTCCTCCGAACTCGCCTTCGGTGTCAAGGACATGGACGAATTCCGGGCCGCCGTCGCCCAGGTCCGGAAGGGCATAGCCCGGGTGGGCCGCCCCTTCGAGTACATCCTCGACCAGGTCGACCTGCCGCCGGAGATGGACGGGGTCGGCGCCCAGGTGTGCCTCGCCGAAGAGGCGATGACCGGGCTCCAGGTCGCCGTCGAGGGATACGTCCATGAGGGCGAAGTGACCGTCTACGGCGTGTTGGACTCCATCAACTACCCCGACACGCCGTGCTTCCTGCGTCACCAGTACCCCTCGACGCTGCCGCCGCCGGTGATCCGGGAACTCCACGACGTCACCGAGCGCGTGATGCGCCGGATCGGCTTCGACTCCGCCACCTTCAGCGTGGAGTACTTCTACGACCCGAAGACCCAGGAGATCGGTCTGCTGGAGATCAACCCCCGGCACTCCCAGTCCCACGCGGAGCTCTTCGAGTACGTCGACGGCGTACCCAACCACCACTGCATGCTCGCCCTCGCTCTCGGTGACGACCCGCGCATGCCGCACCGGGAAGGTCCCTATGCGGCGGCCGCGAAGTGGTACCACCGCTGGTTCACCGACGGAGTGGTGCGCGACGTCCCGTCCGCCGAGGACATCGAGCGCATCGAGCGGGACATCGCAGGAGTGCGCGTCGATGTCGTGCCCGAGCGGGGCCAGCGGCTCTCCGAGCTGTCCCAACAGGACAGCTACAGCTACGAGTTGGCGCACGTCTTCACCGGGGGCAGCGACGAGAAGGACCTGCGCGAGAAGTACGACCACTGCGTCGCCGCGCTGGGCCTGACCTTCGACGAGAACCCGCAGGACGACCAGGAACAGGGAAACGAGAACCCGCAACACTGAGGAGCACGCCGGCCCTATGCGTTACGTGACCAATCTGCCGTACGCCACCAAGGAAGAAGACCACGTCAGCATCCCCATGTCGGACGGTGTCCGGCTGTCGGCGCGCATCTGGCGTCCCACGTCCTCCGACCAGGAGCCCGTCCCCGCGGTGCTGGAGTACATCCCCTACCGCAAGCGCGACCTCACCGCCGTGCGCGATTCCCTGCACCACCCGTACATCGCCGGGCACGGCTACGCCTGCGTCCGCGTCGACCTGCGCGGCACCGGCGAGTCGGAGGGAGTGCTGAAGGACGAGTACCTGGAACGGGAGCAGGCCGACGCTGAGGAGGTCCTCGCCTGGCTCGCCGACCAGCCATGGTGCGACGGAAGCACCGGCATGATGGGCCTGTCGTGGGGTGCCTTCGCCGCCCTCCAGGTGGCCGCCCGGCGGCCGCCGAGCCTGCGCGCCATCGTCATCGCCTCCTTCACCGACGACCGGCACGCCGACGACATGCACTACATGGGCGGCGCCATGCTGTCGGACAACCTGGCCGAGGCCGGCACCATGTTCGCCTACGCCACCTGCCCGCCCGACCCCGCGGTGGTCGGCGACCGCTGGCGCGCCATGTGGCACGAACGCTTGGAGAACACCAGCCCCTGGGCCCTCGAGTGGCTGCGTCACCAGCGCCGCGACGACTACTGGCGCCATGCCTCGGTCTCCGAGAACTACCAGGACGTACGCTGCCCCGTGCTCGCCTCCAGCGGCTGGGCGGACGGTTACTCCAACGCCGTGACCCGTCTGCTCGGCAACCTGGACGTGCCCCGCAAGGGACTGATCGGGCCCTGGTCGCACAAGTTCCCCCACCTCGGGGAGCCCGGCCCGGCCATCGGTTACCTCCAGGAGGTCGTGCGCTGGTGGGATTACTGGCTCAAGGGCGCCGACAACGGCGTGATGGACGGCCCCATGCTGCGAACGTGGATGCAGGACAGCGTGCCGCCGTCCACCTCGTACGAGGAGCGGCCGGGCCGCTGGGTGGCGGAGCCCACCTGGCCGTCCCCGCACATCCGCCCCGTCACCCACCCGCTGATCCGCCACCGGATCGGCTCTCCCGGCGAGGCCGCCCCCGACGGCGACGGAGCCGCGATGACGGTGCGCTCGCCCCTGTCCGTCGGCCAGTTCGCGGGCAAGTGGGCCTCCTACAACGCACCCCCGGACCTGCCCTACGACCAGCGCGAGGAGGACGGCGGCTCCCTCGTCTTCGAGACCGAGCCGCTGACCGAACGGCTGGAGATCCTCGGCTCGCCGACCGTCGAGCTCGACCTCTCGGCCGACGCCCCGGTCGCGATGGTCGCCGCGCGGCTGTCCGACGTCGGCCCGGACGGCGCGGCCACCCGGGTCACGTACGGCCTGCTGAACCTCACCCGGCGCGACGACACGGAGCACCCCGAACCGCTGGAGCCCGGACAGCGCTACCGCGCGACCGTGCAGCTCAACGGGGTCGCGCAGGCGTTCCCGCCGGGGCACCGCATCCGGCTGTCCCTGTCCACGTCGTACTGGCCGCTGGCCTGGCCGCCCCCCGGGCCGGCCCTGCTGAGCGTCCACGAACACTCCAGCACCCTCACGCTCCCGGTCCGGCCGACGGACGAACCCGACGAGACGCCCGCCCATCCGTTCGCGGAGCCCGAGGGGACGCCGCCGCTCACGGTGACGCGGCTGGAGCCGCCGGAGGCCCGGTGGGAGGTGAAGCGGGACCTGGTCGGTTACCGCGCCGAACTGGAGATCGTGAAGGACCAGGGGCTGATCCGCCTCGACGAGATCGGTCTCGACGTCGGCCGCCGCGCCTACGAGCGCTACACGTCCGTCGCCGACGACTTCACGTCCGCCACCGGCGAGACCACCTGGACCATGCGCTTCAGCCGCGACGACTGGGACGTCCGGGTGGTGACGCACACCCGGGTCCGCTGCGACGCGCGGGACTTCTTCGTGGACGCGACCCTCGACGGCTACGAGGGCGACCGGCGGGTGTTCTCCCGCACCTGGAACGAGACGGTGCCACGCGATCTGCTCTAGGACCCGCCGAGATGCGTTGATGGCCGCTGCCCGGGCACCCGCGAGGAAGAAGCGGAGCAGAACCACACAAACGAGCGCTGGAGGCCTTCCATATGACCGTCCCCGAGGAGCACCGCCCCAAGACCGCCGCCACCGATCCGGCAGCGGAGCGTCCGGACGAGGCCCAGGGGCGGGGCGGCACCGGCCGCACGCTGCGCGAAGCCCTGGAGGAGGCCCATGTGCGTCCGGACGACTTCGCGGAGCGGGAGGGGAGCCAGGCGTGAGTGCACTCACCGGCTTGGAACGGGCGCTTGAGCGCTTCGGCGTGACGCTGCTCGCGCACGTCCGCCACAAGGAACCGGTCGAACTGGTCGAGGCCCTGCACCGGGAGTGCGACGACCACGTGGTCGTGTGCAGCGAGAGCCGCGTCGTCGTCCCCAACGCCTACGACGTGGAGCTGGCCGAGTTCGCCTTCGAGGAGATCGAGCGCAACGGCGACCGTATCGACCAGGTGCTCACCGAGAGCCTGCTCCGACACGGCGAGCGCAAGGGTTATGAATGGGCCGGCCCGCTCGCGGTGCATGTCACCAAGTCCCGCCAGGTGCCCAACGGGCGTTACCGCGTGGGGAGTCGGGTGATGCACCACGTGCGTGCCGACGCCTTCCGGTCCCCCGCGCCGGCCGAAGTGCCGGTCGTCCCGGACGAGTCGTCCGCCCCGGCGCCCCTGGGCGGCGGCATGCTCCCGCAGCCGCGACCGCAGATCTGAGGCCGGCCGGGGCGCCGCCCGCAGTGGGTACGGGCCGGGCTACTCCCCGCGGTGCCGCCAGTACCAGACGACGCCGATCAGCGCGGCGACGAGAAACGCCACCGGCAGGATCAGGCCGGGAATCCGGGCGGCGTTCACAGGGCGCCCCCGGTGCGGGACGAGAGACGTGGGGAAGGCGTGCCGGCCATGGCGGTCTTTCTCCTCGTGCGGGTATCCAGCCCGATAGTGGCCTCGTACGACGGGTTCTGGCCAGCCAGAGCGCAATAGGAGGTCAGTGCTAGGACGTGTCCGGAGGATCAGGCCGGCTCCAAGCAGCGGCATGATCCGCCGGACAGGCCCTGGGTACCCCTGTGCGCGCGGACTACGACTCATGGGATGGAGGGACCATGTTCGAGGGCTTCAAGGCCAGTACGGTCCAGGTCGAGGCGGCGTCCGTCTTCGTCCGGTACGGCGGGGAGGGGCCGCCGGTGCTGTTGCTGCACGGTCACCCCAGGACCTCGGCGACCTGGCACCGCGTCGCTCCCCAACTGGTCGACCGGGGCTTCACGGTCGTCTGCCCGGACCTTCGCGGATACGGCCGGTCCCGTGGCCCGGCGCCCACCGCGGACCACACGGCCCACTCCAAGCGTGCCGTCGCCAACGACCTGGTGGCGGTGATGCGTTCCCTCGGACACGACAGGTTCGCGCTCGCCGGCCACGATCGAGGGGGCGCCGTCGCCCTGCGTCTCGCTCTCGACCACCCGGACCTGGTGTCACGGGCGGCGCTGCTCGACTGCCTGCCCATCAGCGAGCATCTGTCCCGTATCACCGCACAGTTCGCCACCCAGTGGTGGCACTGGTTCTTCTTCGCCCAGCCCGACATCCCCGAACGGGTCATCAACGCCGACCCGGACCGCTGGTACCGCGGCGACCCCGACGTCATGGGGCAGGAGAACCACGACGAATGGCGCGAGGCCACCAGGAACCCCGAGGTGGTGCGGGCGATGCTGGAGGACTACCGGGCCGGCCTGACCGTCGACAGGAGCGACGAGGAGGCCGACCGGGCCGCCGGAGTGCGGATCCGGTGCCCCGCACTCGTCCTGTGGTCGCTCCGCGACGATCTCGAGGATCTCTACGGTGATCCGCTGAAGATCTGGCGGGACTGGGCACCCGACCTGCGTGGTCACGGGATCGACTCCGGCCATCACATGGCCGAGCAGGCGCCGGACGAACTCGCCGCCGCCCTCGGGGACTTCTTCACCGGCTGATCGGGACGGCGGGCGTCACCCGACCTGTGGAGGACGCGGGCAGACGTTTCTGCGGTGCCGAGACCCCGTCCCTGCGTCCGTCCGCGTTTTCTGGGCAGACGGAATACTGATCTTTTGACGCCGGACTCCCCGGACCCCGGAGGCGACGTTGACGTACAACACACATGATCCGCGGCTTGCCCAGGTCACCCAGGAACGCGACGCGGAGAAGATGGTGCAGCTGGAGGACGAGAACCTCCAGCTCAAGCAGGCCGTGCACTCGCATGCCACGGTCGACCAGGCGATCGGTGTCGTCCTGGCGGTCGGGGAGCTGGCGCCGGACGACGCCTGGGAGATCCTGCGGGAGGTCTCCCAACGGACGAACGTCAAGCTGCGGCACGTTGCCGAGCTGATCGTCGAGTGGGCGCGCACGGGCGAGCTGGCCGCCGAGATCAAGGGCGAGCTGGAGCGCGAACTCCGGCTGGCCAGGCTCCGCAGGCAGTCCGCGGACCGCACCGGCTGAAGCGGAGGGCACCGGCTGATGCGGACCGCACCGGTGGAAGCGGACCGCACCGGCTGGCGCGAGCCGTCCGTGGGACCGAGCGACCCCGGCAGCGACCACGGTGCCGCTGAGGGGTGTGCCGACCCGCGCCCCGGCAGGATCCGCCGGACCGGCCTAGTTCTTCAGCCGCTCCCGCAGTTCCTCCGCGTCGGCGAGGAACCACGTCTGCCGTCCGCGGTTGCACTCGCGGACGAAGTCCCGCAGCGACGAACTGGCCTCCGTGTGGCGGGAGATGTCGCCGAGGACGACGAGTCCCACCCGGTAGTTGGCGAACTTCTGGACGATGTCGCCGGCGACGCGGGTGCGCAGCTGGAAGAACGCGTCATCGAACCGCTCGGCGGGGACGACGACCCACTGGGCGCCCTGGTAGACGGTGTTGCCGATGAGGTCCAGGGCGTCCTGCTCGCTCGCGATGGCCTCGCCCTCGGGTGCGCACATCAGGACGGGCACGTCATGGATCGTCTGAAGCGTAGTCATGGGGGTCGAGGCTACGTCCGGATGCGGACGCGGTCGATCTGTTTGTCCGGCGGACGAAGTCCCGCCCGCATCCGTGCCGTTCGGTCGTCAGGACACGCAACCGACATGGGCGAGCGCCTGCTTGAGGAGGACACCGTGTCCACCCGGCATCTCGTTGAGGACCCCCGGGGAGACGGCCTCCTGCGGGTTGAACCAGACCAGGTCGAGAGCGTCCTGCCGGGGCCGGCAGTCGCCGGTCACCGGGACGATGTACGCCAGCGACACCGCGTGCTGGCGTGGGTCGTGGTACGGGGTGACCCCGTACGTGGGGAAGTACTCGGCGACGGTGAAGGGCTGCAGCGAGGACGGAACCCGGGGCAGCGCCACCGGGCCCAGGTCCTTCTCCAGATTCCGCAGAAGAGCGTCCCGGACCCGTTCGTGGTGCAGGACGCGGCCGGAGACGAGGGTACGGCTGACCGTCCCGTCCGGCCCGATGCGCAGCAGCAGTCCGATGCTGGTGACTTCGCCGCTGTCGTCGACGCGTACGGGCACGGCCTCGACGTACAGGATCGGCATGCGGGCCCGCGCCTGCTCGAGTTCGTCGGCGCTCAGCCAGCCGGGCGTGGTCTCGGTCATGTCAGACATTGGCTGATCATACTTTCCACGCCGCCCGCCTCCCAGCGTGTCCCGTTCTTGCCTTGCGCGTGTTCCGCCCACGTGGTGCGCCCGCGGGTTCCGAGCGGCCGACGGCGCTCGCCGACCCCGGACCAGCCGACCGCGTACGCCGACCGCGCCCCCACCGCGCGCGCTCGCCCGCTCGGCCCCGCCCGCACCGGCGGGTCGTCGTTCGGGCGACTCCAGGGCGGGGGAGGAGGTCTAGAGTGAGCGCAAGGTGGTTGAAACGCCAACCAGGTCTTTCCTATCTGAGGAGCTCCCCCATGGACCCCATGGATTCGGTGGACCCCGGCCCTGCACACCCCGTGGCCCCCAGCCCCACGATCTCCGTGGACCTGGCCGCGCTCGAAGCCGAGCGTGCGCGGATCCGGGACACCCACCTGGCTTCGGAGCGACCGGCGAGCTCCGCCCGCGGGGTGCACCACGTCGCGCTGCTCTCCTCCGACGTGGAACGGACCGTGCGGTTCTACCAGGACGTCCTGGAGTTCCCCCTCACGGAGATCATCGAGAACCGCGACTACAAGGGCTCGACGCACTTCTTCTTCGACCTGGGCAACGGCAACCTGCTGGCGTTCTTCGACTTCCCCGGACTCGACCTCGGTCCCTACGCCGAAGTGCTCGGCGGACTCCACCACTTGGCGATCTCGGTCGACCCCACCACCTGGCGGCGGCTGCGCGATCGGCTCGCCTCCGCCGGCGTCGAGTACCAGGAGGAGAGCGGTTCGTCCCTCTACTTCCATGACCCCGACGGCGCCCGCGTGGAACTGCTCGCCGAGCCCCTCGGCGAGATGTACGGCAGCTCCGTGTGCTGAGTCCGCTCAGCACGGCCCGAATCGGCGTGCCCACCCCGTGATCCCCTGCGTCAGCGCAGCCGCTCCGCCCAGTTCGCCGGCACGCGTCCGGCGGGTCCCGGCACGGGCTGGTCGGCGGGGTGGCTGAGCGGGGGAGCGAGCTCCGGCCCCGACTCGTACAGCTCGGAGGTGTCGAAGTTCCAGAACCAGCTCTCACCGGGTTCGTAGCTGCGGATGAAGGGATGACCCGTCTGCTGCGCGTGCGCGGTGGCGTGCTTCGCGGGGGAGTCGTCACAACAGCCGACGTGACCGCACTGGGCGCAGCGCCGCAGATGGAACCACCATCCACCGGCGGCATCGCAGTCGAGGCACCCCGTGCCGCTCGGCGGGACGCTGGGATCGATTCCGGCGGGCAGGCTCATGACGGCTCCTCGGGCGGGTCGGATTCCGCTGCGGTCAGCGGCAGGCGGACCTGGAAACGGGTGTCGCCGGGTACGGACTGCACCTCGAGATGGCCGTGGTGCTTGTTGACGACGATCCGCCAGGAGATGTCGAGGCCGAGCCCCGTCCCCTCGCCCACCGGCTTGGTGGTGAAGAACGGATCGAAGATGCGGCCGCGGATCTCCGCCGGCACTCCGGGTCCGGTGTCCCGGAACTCGACCAGCAGCCGGTCCCGGTCGAGTGCGGTCCGCACGGTCAACGTGCCGTCCCCGTCCGTGCTGTTCATCGCCGAGACCGCGTTGTCGATGAGGTTGGTCCACACCTGGTTGAGCTCGCCGGGGTAGGCCGGGATACGTGGGAGCGTGCGGTCGTAGTCCTTGACGACGGTGATGCGCGGCCCGATCTTGGCGGAGAGCATCAGCAGCGTGCTGTCGAGCAGTTCGTGCACGTCACAGACCTGGTACGGGGCGCGGTCGAGCTGGGAGTACTGCTTGGCCGCGTCGACCAGATGCGAGATACGGGTGGTGGAGTCCTCGATCTCGCTCATCAGGAGCTCGGTCTCCACCGTGTAGTTGAGCCAGCCGACGGCCCCCGAGAGGATCTCCTCGCCCACGGCCGCCGCGACCTGGTCGAGCCAGTCGAGGTCGAGCCCGGCCTGCACGAACGTGGGCGCGAGCCGCCACCCGTTGGTGATGCCGTGGTCGTCGAACCAGTCGCTGAGGGCGTCCTCCCGGTCAGCGGCCTCCAGCGGGCTGAGCACGGGGGCCTTGGCGACCCGTTCCGCCGTGCGCTCCTGGATCTCGATGAGGCCGGCCAGATCCTCGCGCGTGAACGGGCCGCCGGCGATGATGCCCAGCTTGTGCCGCATCTTGGCCACCCGTTCCCGCAGGCTCGAGGTGGCGCGCACCGCCGCGGCGGCCGGGTTGTTCAGCTCATGGGTCAGGCCGGCCGACAGGGAGCCGAGGGCGAGCAGCCGCTCCCGCTGCCCGATCGCCTGCTGGGTGTTCTTCGAACCGAAGAAGAGCCCCTCCAGCAGATGGACGGCCATCGGGAACCAGTCCTGCATGATGGCCGCGAAGGTCTCGGCGGGCAGCACGAAGAACCGCGAGGGCTCGGTGACCCGCATGGAGCTGTTGTACACCGGCCGCACCCGGTCACCCAGGTAGGCCTGCATGGCGCCGGAGTACACGCCGCGGCTGGAACTGCGACTGATCTCCACGTCGTCGTTCCCGACCCGGCGCGAGAGCACGACCGTGCCCGCCAGGAGCACGAAGAAGCAGTCGGCCGGCTCACCCTCGGTGTAGACGGGCCCCGGTTCGAACTGCTCCACCCGGCCCTCGCGGCACAGCCGGTCGAGCTGGTCGGCGTCGAGCTTCTCGAAGAGGAACAGCGTGCTGAGCTCGGCGACGCTGCACGGCACCGGCTGCCCACTCATGACTGTTCCAGATAACGGTGGACGAGCATGACTGCCATGGCTCCCTCTCCGACCGCGGACGCGACGCGCTTCGCGGACTCGGCGCGCGCGTCACCGGCCACGAACACGCCGGGCACATTGGTCTCCAGGTGGTACGGCGGCCGGTCCAGCTCCCAGCCGGCGGGCGGCTGCCCGTCGTCGGTCATGTCGGGGCCGGCCATGATGAACCCGCGCGGATCCCTGAGCACCGTCCCGTCCAGCCAGTCGGTGAGCGGGGCCGCGCCGATGAACACGAACATCCACTGCGCGTCGACGAGTTCGGTGTGACCGCTCGCCACGTCCTTCAGGGTGAGCTGCTCCAGATGGTCCGAACCGTGCGCGGCCTCGACGACCGTGCCGGTCCGCACGCTGATGTTGGGCGCGTCGTCGATCTGCTGGACGAGGTAGTGCGACATGGACGTCGACAGTGACGAGCCGCGCACCAGGATGGTGACCGACTTCGCGCCCCGGGACAGATACATGGCGGCCTGCCCCGCCGAGTTGGCCCCGCCGACGATGTACACGTCGTGTCCCTGGCAGGCGGCCGCCTCGGTGAGCGCCGAGCCGTAGAACACCCCGCATCCGGTCAGATCGGCGAGTCCCGGTGCGGCCAGCTGCCGGTACGACACACCCGTCGCCAGGATCACGCTGTGCGCGGCGATGGCCGAGCCGTCCGAGAACCGGACGGTGCGCGAGGCGCCGGTGACGTCGAGTCCGGTGACCTCGCGGGTGGTGAGGATCTCGGCGCCGAACCTGGTCGCCTGGCGTCGTGCGCGGTCGGTGAGCTGTGCTCCGGACACGCCGTCCGGGAAACCGAGGTAGTTCTCGATCCGTGAGCTCTGGCCCGCCTGGCCGCCGGTCGCCGACCGCTCGACGAGCACGGTCCGCAGCCCCTCCGACGCCCCGTACACGGCCGCCCCGAGCCCGGCCGGACCGCCGCCGATGACCACCAGGTCGTAGAACTCGGCCGTCGGTGTGGTGGCCAGTCCGACGTGTTCCGCGAGGTCCGCGTCCTCGGGTTCGACGAGCGGTGTGCCGTCCGGGGTCACCACGAGCGGCAGCCGCTGTCCGTCCTGCCCGGCGGCGGACAGCAGTCGTCGGCCCTCCGGGGTGTCGGCCGAGTACCAGCGGTACGGCACCTGGCTGCGGGCCAGGAAGTCCCGCACCCCCGCCGAGCGCGCCGACCAGCGGTGTCCCACCACCTTGCAGACCGCCACGGGCCGGTAGTCGGCGCTCCGCCAGGCGTCCAGCAGATCGTCCAGGACCGGGTAGAGCTTCTCCTCCGGCGGGTCCCAGGGCTTGAGCAGGTAGTGATCAAGGTCGATCACGTTGATCGCGTCGATCGCCGCGCTCGTGTCGGCGTACGCGGTCAGCAGCACCCGCCGTGCCCCCGGATACACGTCCAGGGCCTGCTCCAGGAACTCGATGCCGTTCATCTGCGGCATCCGGTAGTCGGCCAGGATCACCGCCACCTGGTCGCCGCGCAGCTTCAGCTCGCGCAGCGCGTCCAGGGCGGCGTCTCCGGACTCGGCGCGCACGATCCGGTAGGTCTCGCCGTAGCGACGCCGCAGGTCGCGTGCCACGGCGCGCGACACCCCGGGATCGTCATCCACGGTCAGAATGACGGTCCGCGCCGGACTGGCGGCCTGAGTCATACGTCTCCCACCCCGAGCAGGTCCGTGTACACGCCCAATCGTAAGTACGATCGGTCACCTTTGCGCTGGAACCGTGAGGCGGCCGGGCGGCGGGGCTCAGCCGGGCGGCGCGGAGTCGCCCGTGGCAGGCGTCATCTCCTTCCGCACCCGGGGCAGGATGTGCGCGACGAAGTCCTCCACGGCGATGTCCAGGCCGATGTCGTGCTGTGCGTGTTCGGACAGGTACCAACGGTGTTCGAGCAGCTCGTGGTAGAGCTCGGCGGGATCCATGGAGCCGCGCAGGTCCAGCGGGACGGCCCGCACGGTGGGCCGGAAGACCTCCCGTACCCAGCGGTGCGCGAGTACCTCGGGACGGGCGGCCAGTGGGTCGCCGGGGGCGTAGTCCTCCTGGGTGGCCATCCAGCTCTCCAGGTCGTTCAGCAGCCGGCGGGCCTGGTTCTCCTCGGCGTCGAGCCCGGTCAGCCGCAGCAGCTGGCGCTGGTGATGGCCCGCGTCGACGACCTTGGGGACGAAGGTGACGGTGTCACCCTGGGCGGAGTGCGCGATCTGCATCTCGGCGACGTCGAAACCGAGATCGTTCAGCCGCCGGATCCGCCGGTCCATGTAGTGGTGCTTGCCCGCCGGATACACCGAGGTGCGGGTCAGCTCCTCCCACAGCCCCTGGTAGCGCGCGCAGATCTCGGTACCGAACGCGATGGGATCCACCGACGGGTGCAGCGCCCCCGCCGCCTCCAGGTCCAGCAGCTCGCCGCTGATGTTGACCCGGGCGAGATCGAGGTCGTACTCGCGCTGCCCGTTGCTCAGTTGGGGGTGCAGCTCCCCGGTCTCGGCGTCCACCAGATAGGCCGCGTACGCCCCCGCGTCGCGGCGGAAGAGGGTGTTGGACAGCGAGCAGTCGCCCCACGCGAACCCGGCCAGATGCAACCGGACGAGCAGCACGGCCAGCGCGTCCATCAGCCGGTGCATGGTGGCCGGCCGCATGGTCGTCTCGAACATCGAGCGGTACGGCATCGAGCCGCCCAGGTGCCGGGTGATCAGGACGGATTCGAGGGGCCCGGCGGCGCCGACACGGCCGGTCACCACGGCGAGCGGATCCACCGCCGGGATCCCGAGCCGGTCCAGGCTGCGCAGCAGTTCGTACTCGCGCAGCGCCGGCCGCTCGGCGAGCTCCTTGACGGCCACCACCTCGGATCCGGCGCGGGCGTAGCGCACCACGTGCCGCGAGATACCGCGCGGCAGCGGCACCAGGTGGTGCTCCGGCCACTCCTCCAGGGGCAACTGCCACGGCAGTTCGAGCAGGAGCGTGGGATGCTCCGGGTTGGTGGCGCTGATCTGCAATGCCATCGGTGCGCTGCCCTCACCTGTTCTCGACGGTCGCTCGCAGGAGCATCTCCGCATCCGCGCGTCCGTTTCGTCAACAGGCAGTCCGCGGTCCGGGCTCGTCAGGAGCGGGCGACAGCGGGCCACGGGCGTCCTCAGCAGCGGGACACGGCGTCGACCAGCGCCGTCAGCGCCGCGGCGAGGTGGGCAAGGCCCGGCCCGGTGAGCCCGCCCGGCTCGGCCATGTACGTGTCCCGCCGGATCTCCACCATCAGGGCCGAGACCCTCGGCTCCCTGCCGTAGAAGTCCAGGGGCACGTACGCCCCGGAGAACGGGCTGTCGACGCCCGTGCCGCCGAGTCCCGCGAACGCCTCCCGCGCGAGTGCGAGCAGCTCGGGCGGCGTGTGGAAGCCGTCGGTGCCCAGACAGACCGGCGGCCGCGGTCCCTCGCCGTGCAGTTCGTACGGCAGCCGGGTCGTCGGATACGAGTGGACGTCGATGACGACCGCGCGCCCGGTCATGGCCAGACGGTCGGCCACCGCCTCCGTCATCGCCCGCGCGTACGGGTGGAAGTAGCGGTCCACCAGCGGCCCGGGATCGGTGTCGGCGGGGCGCAGCGGGGTGCGCTGTGTGGTGCGGGTGTAGACCGCGCCCATCCCGACGGACAGCATCTCCTCCCGCTCGTCGGGAAAGCGTTCGGGGTCGACCACCAGCCGCGACAGCCGGTTGACGAGCCGCCAGGGTGTGACCTCGGCGGCCCCTGCCGCGAGCGCGGCCAGTTCGGCGGTGTGCGCGTCGGTGATGTGGTCCAGCTCCTCCTCCAGCGCGGCGTCGTCGAGGAGTATGCCGTCGCGTACGGATGCCGGGATCTCCCGTGCGGAGTGCGGCACATGCAGGAGCACGGGTGAGTCGGCGGTGCCGGGAAGCAGCGCGAAGGACTCGGTGGCGTTGTTCATGGGGTGATTGTCGCGCCGGCCGCCGGGTCACCTCACCCGCTGTTCCCGTGGTGGGCGTAGCGCTCGATGAGGGCGGCCCGGGTCGTCTCCAGCCGGTGGGCGAGGATGGCGGCGATCGTGCGCGTCAGCGACAGCTCCAGCGCGGGATCGTCGGCGCACAGCCCGTTGACCGAATCGGCCTCGAACTCGTAGGCGCGTACGGGGCTGAACGCCTCGGCCCCGAAGTCCCAGCGGTGCGGCGGGAACAGCCAGGACCAGCCCAGCAGATCACCGGGCCCCAGCGTCGCGACCGAGATGCGTCTGTCCCCGACGACTTGTTGGTCCAGGGAGACCGTGCCGGAGCGGACCACCCAGAAGCGGTCCGCGGTCCCCCCTGCCTCGAAGATCCGTCCGTCCGCCGGGAACGAGACCTCACGGGCCACGCCCATCAGGCGGTCACGGTGGTCGGCGGAGAGGGCGTGCAGCAACCGGAGTGCAGTGGGCATCGCGGACCTCCGTCGCGCCGCCCCAGGAAGACGTCCCCGGACCTACCACGGGTGCTGCGGCGCATCTCGTACCGGTGGTGTCCCGTCACCCTCCATTGGAGCGGAATACGCGCGTTCCGTCGCGCCGGAGGCCGGGATTCCGCCACTTTCCGGCCTCCGGTCACCCTGGGTCAGGGCTTGCGGGCCACACCCCCGTGCACATCCGTGGGCTCCGGCGAGCTGCCGGGCTCGGGGCGCCACAGCGGGCAGGACACGATGCCGGGTTCGACCAGCTCCAGGCCCTCGTAGAAGGCCGAGACCTGCTCCGGGCTGCGCAGCACGTACGGGATGGCGCCGGTGTCGTCGTAGCCCTGCTGGGCTTCCTTGAGGGCGGCGTCGGTGTCGGTGCTGTCGTAGTGCACGAAGTAGCTGCCCGGGGGCAGGGCGGCCTGGAGGCGCCGGACGATCGACTTGGCCTCGTCGTAGTCCTGGATGTGGCCGAGAATGCCCATGAGCATCAGGGCGACGGGCTTGCTGAAGTCCAGGATCCGGCTGGCCGCCTCGATGATCTTCTCGGGCTCGTGCAGGTCCGCGTCGATGTAGTCGGTGACACCCTCGGGCGTACTCGTGAGCAGCGCCTGGGCGTGGCGGAGCACCAGCGGGTCGTTGTCGACGTAGACGATGCGCGACTCGGGTGCGATCCGCTGGGCGACCTGGTGGGTGTTGTCGTACGTGGGCAGGCCGGTGCCGATGTCCAGGAACTGGCGGATGCCGAGCTCCTCGGCCACGAAGGTCACGGTGCGGATCAGATAGCCGCGGGAGGCGCGGGCCATCGTCTCGATGTTCGGGGCGACCTCGCGGTAGGCGTCCCCCGCCTCCCGGTCGACCTCGTAGTTGTCCTTCCCGCCCATCCAGTAGTTCCAGATGCGGGCCGAGTGCGGCACCGTGGTGTCGATCTTGGACAGCGCCTCTTGGTCCGGGGTGGGCCGGCCTTCTGCCATGGGAAATCTCCTGCCGTACGTCACGCGTGGTCTGTCCCTAACCTACCGTCAACTTCCGTCTCATTCGGCGCAGTTGAGCAGGACAGCCGGCGGGGGCGCGGATGGGGTGGCCGAGCTCGCCCGCGTCGACGGTCACGACCGGGACATGCTGGGCCAGCGTGCGGAACGCCCGCGCGTACGCGCTCACCGCGTCGGCGCCGTCGGGTTGCTGTGCGGCGGGGCACGGGGCCGGGCGGGCCGGCGCTGAACTCGTCAGATGGATGAGGGCGCCGTCGCGCTCCGCCACGGCTTCGGCGAAGTCGAGTGCCTGGATCCAGGTGACCCGGGAGTGCCCCCGGCGCAGCGGCCCGTACACGAGCTCGTGGATGATGCTGCCGTCGACGGCCAACCTGCCCGGCATGGCGAGGAGTTCGCGGTACGGCAGGGTCGGGTCCAGATGGTGGAGAGCTTCCCGCGCGTGCCTGATCGTGAATCCGTGCCGGGCCAGTTCGGACATGAGGCCCGAGCGGCTCGCGTCCTCGGGGCCGTCGACGACCAGGGTCCGGCACTGGGTGAGAGCCTGCTGGAGGTTCATTCCCGCACCTCGGGTGCGGGCCGGCCGGCGCGGCCGGGGTGCCCCGGGCGCACGGCCGGGTCCGGGAGATGAGGCGGCGTGCGCATACGACCCCCTGAAAGACGACCGACTTCCCCAGTGTGGGGGGACAACCCGCACGGCGGGAGTGGGCGTGCGGGTTGTCCGGTTGTGCGGGCGTAGTGGCGGCGTACGCGCCCGCACGTCCCAGGGTCCGGCCAGGACCTGGCCGGCCGGCGGTCAGGCGATCAGGAAGTCCGCCTGACCCGACTTGACTCCCGTCAGGAACGAGACCATCTCGTCCCGGGTGTAGATCAGTGCGGGCCCCTCGGGGTCCCTGGACTGACGGAGGGCCACGCTGCCGTCGGTGAGCAGCTTGGCCTCGACGCAACTTCCGCCGTTGGTGCCGCTCCAGGGCTTGAGCCAGCCCTCGGTTCCCAGCTCGGTGGCGGTCATGCCGCTGTGGAAGTCCATGGATCCCATGGTTCACAACTCCTTACGCAGTTCAGCCAGGATGTCCCTGGTTCGAGCGACCGGCTCCGCCTGCACGGACATCCGGTCCAGTACTTCGAGATAGCTGACGACGTCGGCGGGCTGATCGACATAGACCGCGCCGGCGAGGCTTTCCGTGTAGACGACATCGGGCAGTTCGGAGAAGCCGAAGCGGAAGTAGTGGAACGGGCCGAAGGCGCCGGGATGGGCGCCCACGCCGAAGCGCATGATCTGGATCCTGACCTTCGGCAGGTCCAGGGCCTCGTTCAGCCGGTCGATCTGGGCCCGCATCACATCGGCTCCGCCGACCGGCCGGCGCAGCACCGTCTCGTCCAGGACGGCCCAGATGGCGGGTGCGTCCGGTTTGGCGAGCAGATCCTGGCGCTTGACCCGCAGGGCGACCCGGCGGGCGATGTCCTCCTTCGACTCATTGGGAAAACCGACGTGCATCAGCGCGGTGACGTAGTCGGGCGTCTGCAACAGCCCGGGAACGTAGTGGGGTTCGTAGAGGCGGATGACGCTGGCTTCGCTCTCCAGGCTCACATAGGCGCTGAACCACTCGGGCAGCACGTCGCGGTACTTGTACCACCAGCCGGGCCGGTTGGCCTCCCTGGCCAGGCGCACGAAGTCGTCGATCTCCGTGCTCGGGACTCCGTAGGTGCGCAGCAACTCCCTTACGTACGGGATGCGGAGGCCGACCTCGGCCTTCTCTATCCGGCGGACCGTCAAGGGGGTGACCTCGATGGCCTGCGCCGCGACCTCGAACGACACTCCGGCGTGTTCCCGCAGGTGCCGAAGTCGTTTGCCGAGAACCATCCGCAAGACGGTCGGTGCGCTGCCGCCAGAGCGGTTCTCGCTCACGTCCTACCTCCCGGAACGGGCGTCACAGCGTGCAGTGTGCCATGCGGTCGATGGCGGAGACAGGGTGATGCGAATAGTTCTGAAATTATCAGAACGCCGGTTGCAAGGTGAGTCTGTCGGCCACCATAGTGATCGAGTGACCTGCCGCACCGTCAGTGCCGGCGAGGTCGAACTGTGCTCGGCCGTACCGCACTTGATGGACCGGCAGGTACGGGCCGCAGCCGCACATGGACCGATGTGAGACCGGGGTGGCCACCGTGACCGACGGACAAGCGAGGAGTCCCGGCAAGGGGTCCGCCGTGGCCAACAAGGCGCTGGCCGCGGCCCTCAGGGACGCCGGCTGCTCCTACGCCTCACTCGCCCTGCGGGTCAACGAACTGGGGCGCCGCCAGGACGTGGACTCCCACTACGACAAGGCGTCGGTCACCCGCTGGCTCCAGGGCCAGCAACCACGGGGCGCCACCCCCGAGTTGATCGCCGCGGTCCTGTCCGAGCGGCTCGGCCGGGCCGTCTCGCCGACGGACCTCGGCTTCCACCCCGACCAGCAGCGCCCGGTCGCGGGCAGAGCGCTCGTCTACGGCGAGGACGTGGCGGAGACGCTGCACACGCTGGCCGAGCTGGGGTCGACGGACATCTCCCGGCGCACCCTTCTCGGCTCCGTGCCCTTCGTCGCCGGAGCTCTGGCGACTCCCCAACGCGAGTGGCTGCTCTGGCTGTTGGAGAACCAGGACGGTCTGCACCTGACACCGGTCACGGGCGGCGGCCCGGTCGAGCAGGTGCACGCGATGATCGGCATGTTCGACGAGATGGACAACCAGTACGGCGGCGGCGGAGTGCGCACCAGCATCGTGCACTACCTGTCCACCGAGGTCGTCCCCCTGTTGCAGCGCCGCGGCACGGCACCGCAGCTGCTGCGCCTGCTGTACGCGGCGGCGGCGCGGCTGGCCGCGATGGCCGGCTGGAGTTCGTACGACGCGGGGGAGTACGGCCTGGCGCAGCGCTACATGACCCAGGGGTTGCGGTTGTGCGCCGAGGGCCGCGACCGGGTGCTGGGCGGTCAGATCCTGGCCGGGCTCTCCCACCTCGCCACCAGCCTCGGCCGCCCCGACGAGGGGGTGGCCCTGGCCCGGGCGGGGATCGCCACCGCGAAGGGGGCGGGCAGTCCGCTCGGGCTGATGCGGCTGTACGCCATGTCGGCGCGCGGGTACGCGGCCCAGGGCGCCGCGCGCGAGGCCGCCGAGGCGCTGCGGCTGGCCGAGCGCCAGTGGGACGCCAGCCGGGGCGCCGCCCAGGAGTCGGTGTGGGTGCGCTTTCTCGACCACCACTATCTGCAGGCCGAGTCCGCGCTCTGCTTCCGTGACCTCGGGCAGGCCGCGCAGGCCGAGCGCACCGCGAGCGAGTCGCTGCGGGCCAACGCCGACCGACGCAGGCGCCGGGCCATCAGCCGTTCCGTCCTCGCGACGGCCCATCTTCAGCAGGACCGCCTCGACGAAGCCGTCGGCATCGCCACCGAGGCGCTCGACACCCTCGCCACGGTGCACAGTGAGCGGTCGATCCAGGCCCTGCGGGACTTCCGCAGGCGCCTGGAGCCGCGCAGGCACGAGGCGCTTGTCCAGGAGTTCGAGCGCAGGTCCCGGCCCGTGCTGGGGGCGGTGGCATGACCAGGGAACCGGGACTCTTAGCCGCCGGGGCGTCCGACGTGTCGGTGAACGCCCGGGCGGGCGACGTCTCAGTGACCGCCGGGGCTTCCGACGTCTTAGCGACCGCCGGGGCGTCCGACCGCTCAGTAGCCGTCGGGCGAAGGGGCGTTCTGCGCTCGGTCGACGGGCAGATGGGCGCCGGAGATCCCGCTCGACAAGTCGGACAGCAGGAACGCCACCACCCGGGCGACCTCCTCCGGCGCCACCGGCGCCCCGCCCGGGAGCTCCGCGGCCACGAACGCGGCGAACCCGTCGGGATCGTCCCGGCGCATGCGGTCCCACCGCCTGCCGGGGATGAGCATGGACCCGGGCGAGACGGCGTTCACCCGGATCCCGTTCGGTCCGAGCTCGCGGGCCAGCGAGGCGGCCAGCTGGATCTGCGCGGACTTCGCCACCCCGTACTGCACGTACGGGCCGGGCTTCCAGCCGGAGATCGACGAGATCACCACGACCGAGCCGCCGCCGGCCGCGCGCAGGTGGGGGACCGCTGTCCGGACGAGGCGCGCCGTGTGGCCGACGTTCATCTCCCAGGTCGCGGCCCAGTCCTCGGCCTCGGCCCGTTCGAACCGGCCCCCGCGAGAGCCGCCCACACAGGCCACCACCCCGTCGAGGCCGCCAAAACGTTTCGCCGAGGTCGCGACAAAGCTCTCCAGCCGGCCCGGCTCGGTGACGTCGAGGGCGTCCGTGAACAGCTCTGCGGTGTCGACCGAGGCGGCCAGCGCCGCCAGGTCCTCCGCCGTACGGGCGCAGGTGGCCACCCGGGCCCCCTCGGCCGCGAGCAGCCGCACGATCTGCTCGCCGAGCCCGCGCGTCCCGCCGGTGACCACGACACGCTTGCCGCGCACGCCGGACCAGCCGGTGGCACCGTGCCGAGGCTTTCCGGCCGGGCTTCCGCTCACGTTCCTCATCAGCTCGAACATACCTCCCGCGCCACTACGGGCCCGCAACCGGACAACCCCCATAACCCCTGGTCCACCCCCTGCTCCGCCCTGTTGGCTGCCCGTGCAGCCAACGACACCGTCCCCCCACCCGTGCTGCACACGAAGGAGGACCGATGACGGCATCCCGAGCACAGCACCGCCGCCCGTCGCCCTCGCTGACACACGGCGCGCACGCGCCGGACGACCACGCGCCCCTCGGTCGGGCCCTGGCCGGTGAGGCTGCCGTGACCCGCTTGAACAAACCCCACGTCCTGCGGACCGCGGTGCCCGCGCACCCGTCCCACGCGGCGGGCATACGGCGCATGGTCGTCGCCCATCTCGCGCACCTGAACCTCCCGGACGAGATCCTTGACAACGCTGTCCTCGCCACGGACGAGGTGTTCGCCAACGCCGTGAAACACGGCAGCACCGACACCGGCGACACGATCGTCGTCACCGTCGAGTCCACCGCGCGGGAACTGCGGGTCACGGTCGCCGACGGCTCGTCCGGCGTTCCGCGCTCCCGCCCGGCGGACGAGGCCGCGGAGTCCGGACGCGGACTGGCCATCGTCGACGCGCTGGCCGACGACTGGGGAGTCGCACCGCCCGAGCCGGGCGTCGCGGGCAAGCGGGTGTGGTTCACCCTGGCGCTCGGTGAGGCGCCATGAAGAGTTCCGGGCATCTGGCGAGCGGATCGGGAAGCGGCTCCTGGCAGGGCCTGGCGCACGAGGCCGAACGGCGGCTGGCGCACGAGGCCGAGCACCGTCCGGCGAGCGAGCCGGGACGCGCTCACTCGAACGAACCGGCGGACGGTCCTTCCGAGCACCTGGCAGACGGCCTGCCCGAGCGCCCGGCAAGCGGTGCGGCCGGCAGGGGCCCGCGGCCGCCGGTGACGGACTCCGCGGGCGCGCGGCATGCGACGGCGCGGCTCCTCCCGGGACTGGCCGCGGCGCTGGCCGTGGAACTGGAGCGCCGGGCGGAGGACGAGAAGCGTCTGATGAGGCTGGCGCAGACGGACCCCGCGCCGCGCCGTCGGCGCGACGTCGTCGAGTGCCGCAGAGACAACGCCGACGCGCTGGGGGCGGTCGTCCGCCGGCACGGCTGGCCGACCGCCGACCAGGTCGGCGCCCCCGCTTCGACGTCCGCCCTGATGATCCTGCTGCACGCCCCCGACTTCGACTTCCAGCTCCTGTGCCGCGACCTGATCGCCCACGCCGCGGCGGACGGCCGGTGCCCCGCCGCGCACCACGCATACATCGCCGACCACTGCGCGGTCGAACTCGGCCAGCCGCAGTTCTACGGCACCCGGGTCAATCCGGTGACCCTGCGCCCGTACGCCGTCCGGCAGCCCGAGACCCTCGACGAGCGTCGCCGGGACGTCGGACTGTGCCCGCTCGACGAGCAGATGCGGGCCCTGCGCCTCGGCGGCTGAGACGGCCGCCACTCGCACCACCCCCCCCGCTCAGCCCGGTTTTCCGGGCACTGTGGGGACGGAACCGCAAGATCCACCGGACAGACCCTGGGCGCCGACGGACGTGATGTGCAGCACGCGGGGAAATGCCGGTGTCATGCCGCGAGGATGATTCTGGCTGGGCACGGCTTGATCGCCGATCAAGGAGCGAGAATTCCCTGGCCACGGCGTGTTCCGTTCATTTGACACTGCGTCGAGCGCACGGATAAGAAGCACCTCTCGGAGGTCGAGAGGTGGATCGTGTACGAGCCGAATGTGATCGGGGACTGGCAGGAGTGCGACGAGCATGCCGGCCTGCGTGTCCGCGTCCACGGCTTGGAGCGGGCCGAACCCCCGCGCGGACGCGACGACGCAGCCGAAGGCCTCACCTACTTCAGGTTCCGCGTGACCGTCGAGAACCGAGCGAGTGAGCACTTCGGCATCCACATCGAGGACGGCCAGATCGATGTCCGCCTGGGCGCCGACGGCGAGAGCGCGCTCCTCGACTGGCGGAACTCCCAGTTCATCGAGGGCTTCGACATCTATCCCCTGCGCCGGGCCACGGCCGTCCCGTATGCCGCGGGCACCGATGCCGACCTGAACCGGGTGGACATCCAGGTGCAGCTGAAGGTCGACGACGAGTGGACCGACCGCTACCTCTGGTCCGGCGGCGTCGACCTGCCCGAAGGACCGGTGGGCACCGGCGTACGCAGCGGCACGGTGGAGGACGGCCTCGCGTGCCAGGTGAGCAACTTCCTCAGGCGGGAAGCGGGCCCCGCCGCGGAGTGAGCCCCACCGCCCGGGCGTCGACCACCGCCCGGGCGTCGACGGGGTCAACTCGGCGCGTCCGGCCGCCACGTGGAGCACCGGCACAGCAGGAGCGCCTCCGGGAAAGTACGCCGGCGTACTACAGGAAGCGCCGGATCGGGGTGACCGCGACCTCCTTGAGGCGCTGGGAGAGTGGCCTGCGCCGCCAGCGCAGGGGGTCGATGGCCTCGGCCCGCTTCTGGTCCGCGTCGAAGTCCTGGTCGAGCGCGGCGGTGAAGTTCTCGTCGAGCACGGCGAGCATGACCTCTTCGTCGTGTTCCATGGAACGCCGGTTGAAGTTGGTGGAGCCGATCAGCGCGGCCACCTTGTCCACCGTCATGATCTTGGTGTGCAGCATCGTCGGCTGGTACTCGCGGATGTCGACGCCCGCGTCCAGCAGAGTGCCGTAGTGATGCCGGCCGGCGAGCAGACAGGCCCGCTGGTCGGTGTGCGGGCCAGGCAGCAGGATCTCCACGCGCACGCCGCGGCGGGCGGTCGCGCTCAGCAGGTCCACGAAGTACTCGTCCGGTGCGAAGTACGCGGTGGCGAGGCGGAAACGCTCCTCGGCGGAGGTCAGCATGACCCGGATCAGGGTCTGCATGTCCTGCCAGCCGAAACTGGCCGAGCCCCGCACCACCTGCACGGTCGCCCTGCCCGGCTGTTCGTGTTCCGTGAAGCGGTCGCGGGAGTCGAACAACTCGTCATGGCACTCGGCCCAGTTCTGGGCGAAGGCGGCGGCGACGCCGTCGACGGCCGGGCCGCGGACCCTCACATGGGTGTCCCGCCACTCGGCGGGGTTGCGGGCGTTTCCGCACCATTCCTCGGCGATGCCCACTCCGCCGGTGAACGCGGTGTGTTCGTCGACGATGAGCGCCTTGCGGTGGCAACGGTGGTTCTGCTTCAGGGGTGAGAGCCAGAGCGGCTTGCGGAACCAGGCGACCTGCACCCCGGCGGAGTGCATCGACTCCAGCAGGTCGCCCTCGATCTCCTTCGCGCCGAAGCCGTCCAGCAACAGCCGGACGCGAACGCCCGCGCGGGCGCGGTCGGCCAGAGCGGACGCGAAGTCATGGGCTATCTGCCCTCGCCAGTACACGAACGTCATCATGTCGACGGTGTGCTCGGCAGCGCGGACCGCGTCGAGCATGGCGGGAAAGATCTCGTCCCCGTTCCGCAGCGGGACCAGTTCGTTGCCCTCGGTCGCGGCAATGCCGATCAGGCGTTCCAGACGTCTTCGCAGGCGCTGCTTGCGCATGTCCGCATCGGCTCCCGCCACCGCTTTCCCGGCCGTGCCTTCCGCTGCCGCGTCGTACTCGACTCCCACCGCAGCCGTGTTGTGCATGCGTCTTCTCCTGTGTCCGTTCGCCGTGCGCCGACATCTCGTCGGCGCCGTGCGCCACCGACCGTGTCACACCTTCGCTGGGTGCCCCGACGGCAGCGCGTGGGGGGCGTGGTGGGAGGGGCGGCCGCGTCCGCCCTTTTCTCCCATGACGCGGCCAGGCCCCTCCGCTCGACCGCGCCGGCTCCGGGGTGACCCATCCCCTTCGCCGGACGCGGGAGCACCGCCACCGACGCGACCGGGGGGAGTGCGTCAGTGGCACAGGGTCTGGTGCCCCGGATCCGGCGAAGCACTCCGACCGAATCGAGTACGTCCGCATCCGCCTCTCCCGGTGCCTGCCGGATCCGGCTGCCGCTGCGCGACACTGGGACCATGGACACGTACGCGTCCGCGGTCGCCGGTCTGCGCGAACGGCTCGGTGTCGAGCTGTTCAGCCGGGTCGCGGGGCCCGACGGACCGGCCAACCGGGCCCGGATCCACGAAGCCCCCGGGCCACGGTGGTTCGGCGCCGACCGCCCCATCCGGGCCGTCCACGGCGACGCCTCGATGTTCGTCGGCGGACTGCGCGCACTGCTGCTGCAGTCCCTGCACCCGCTGGCGATGGCCGCGGTGGCGGCCCATTCCGGATACCAGGGCGACCCGTGGGGGAGGCTGCAACGCACCAGCACGTTCCTCGCCGTCACCACCTTCGGCGCCGCCGACGACGCCCAACGGGCCGTCGACCATGTCCGCGCCATCCATCGAGCGGTACGCGGAACCACGGACCAGGGCGAGCCGTACCACGCCGCCGACCCGCACCTGCTGGGCTGGGTGCATGCCGCCGAGACGGACAGCTTCCTCCACGCTCACCAGCGCTACGGTTCGCATCCCCTGGACGCGGACGCGTGCGACGCGTACGTCGCGGACACCGCACGGGTGGCGACCGCCCTCGGCGTGGTCGAACCGCCCCGCGACCGGGCGGAGCTGGCCGAGGTGCTGGCCTCCTACCGGCCCGAACTGCGGGCCACGCCGCAGGCCCGCTCGGCGGCGCGCTTCATCCTGTTCCGGCCACCGCTGCCGCTCGCGGCCCGGCCGCCGTACGCCGTACTGACCGCGACCGCGGTGGCCGACCTTCCGCCCTGGGCCAGGGGGCCGCTGCGGCTGCCACGCGTCCCGGTCGTCGAGGACGCCCTCGTCCGGCGGGCCGGCCATGGGCTCGTCAGGACGATCCGGTGGGCGATGACGGCGCCGCCGCCTCCGGCAGGGGCCCACCGTGGGCGATGACGGCGCCGCCGCCTCCGGCACGTGCGCACCGTGGGTGATGACGGCGGCGCCGCCCCGGCACGGGCGCACTGAACGCGCGAACGGGCCCGCGACCGGGGACCGGTCGCTTCCCGGGCGGGCGATCCACGGCTCCGGCTACACGCCGAGCCGCGACCGTGACCGGGGCGTTCGCTTGCGGGATGGCGCGTCTACGACACCGGGTACGCGGAGAGCGAGCTGCGACCGGGATGGCGCGTTACGGCTCCGGGTACGCGGCGACAGAGCCTCAGGAGGGCTGTGTCCGGGACGGCGCGTATAGGGCTCCGGGTACGCGGCGACGGAGCCGGAGCAGGGCCTGACCGGGACGGCGCGTCTACGGCTCCGCGTTCGCCTCGACGGCCGCCGTGCGCAGGGCCTCGGCGACGCGGGCGGCCGGTTCGGACAGCGGGTGCGGGAGGTGGGCCAGGACGAGACGGCGTTGCTCCTGCGGTCCGCCGCGTACGGGCAGGATCCGCACCCCTGGCGGGGCGGCACGGGCGAGCGAGGCCGACACGGTGGTCAGACCGCAACCGGCCGCGACCAGGTGCAGTTTGGCCAGCCAGTCGCGGGCGGTGTGGGCGATCTCGGGCCGCTCGTCCAGGCCGGGCCAGACGCCCATCAGCCGGTCCTCGCCGGAGGCGGGGCCCGCGATCCAGCGCCGGCCGCGCAGGTCGGCGACGTCGACGAAGTCACCGCGGGCGAGCGGATCGGTGGCGGGCACCGCGAGCCGCAGGCTGCGTTCGGTGAGGGTGAGCAAGGTGAGCGGAGGCGACCCGGTGTCGGGCGGCCGGAACGGCGGGGCGGACGCCAGCAGGGCGAGGTCCAGGCTGCCGGCCCGCAGCGCGCGCACCAGGGCGGGGGTGCTGCCCTCCCGGGTGATGACGGTGACGGCGGGGTGCGCCCGGCGCAGCGCGGTGAGTGCCTCGGTCACCAGAACGGCGCCCGCGCTGGGAAACCAGCCCACCCGCACCGTGCCGGCCTGGGCGGGCAGCCCGGCCAGTTCGCGCGCGGTCGTGTCGATCTCCTCGATCACGGTCGTGGCCCGGCGCAGTACGACGTGACCGGCGGCGGTGAGCCGTACCCCCTCGCGGCGTCGCTCCAACAGAGCCGTCCCCGCGGCACGTTCGAGTGAGGCGATCTGCCGGGACACCGCGGACTGCGTGTATCCGAGCGTGCCGGCGGCCGCGGTGAACGTGCCCTGCTCGGCCACCTCGCGGAAGACCCGCAGAGCGGTCAGCGAGACATCACTGAAGTCCATGACGTCTACGCATACCAGGCGTGCCCAACTCTCGCCGGCCGCATGCCGGTTCCGGCCCCCGCTCCCCGGCCCGGTCCGCCGAACAGGCCCTAGCCTTGTCGGGCCAGCTGGCTTGTGGTCCGGGCATCCACGCGGCGGAGGTGACGCCTCCACCGCCGACCGCCCCGGCGGCAGTCGCGACCAGGCAGTGTGACCGGCGTGCCCGGTTTTGGCCGAGGGGGGCCGGAGACGCGCACTCCTCAGCGGGGCGGCAGCGGCGAAGTCACCCGGCGTACGGGGTGTAGTGCGCCGGCGTGTGGTCGATCGGCAGGTCGGGGTGGCGCGCCTTGAGGATCTGGGCGCTGCAGACGAACAGATTCTGGGGCAGGCGGTCGAGGGGGAACCAGCGCCAGTGGCCGACGCTCTCACCGGGCTGGTCGGCGGGCCGGCCGTGCCAGAGGGTGACGTGGGCCCCCACGGTGACCCGGACGACGCCTTCGACGTGGTCGAGGTGGCTCCCCAGCAGGCGTACGTCCACGGGCTGTGCCCTCAGTCCGGTCTCCTCGCCGAGTTCGCGCACGACCGTCTCCTGGAGCGACTCGCCGACCTCCACCGTGCCGCCCGGAAGCTCCCATGTGCCCTTGCGGTGACGGCCCAGGAGCAGGCCCCGGGGTCCGTACACGAGGGCGCCGACCCCGAGCGCCGCGTGCGCGACCGGTGGCAGGAACGCGCGGGGGCGGGAGCTGATCCGGGCGGGGCGGCGGACCCGGAAGATCCGGTACGAGGCGAAGTTGTCCTCCTCCGTCGCATCGAGGACGTCGACGTGCTCCACCTGCAGCCCCTGTTCGTCGAGCAGTTCCTCCCAGAGCTCCGGGGTGAGCACCCACATCTGGACCGTGACCTCGTCGCCGCCGGCGAGCCGCAGCGTTTCGGGCCGTGCCCCGACGGCCGTGGACGGGCCGTGCCCACGGGAGTTGGTGTGCAGCGCGGTGAAGCACAGGGTGCCGCCGGGCGTGAGGGCCGCCGCGAGGGCGGGCAACAGCCGACGCGGGTCGATGTACGGAAGGGCGTTGACGGAATAGATCACGTCGTACGGCTCCGCGGAGCGCAGGTGCTCCACGGCGTCGGCCGCCACCAGGCGCAGTCCGGGCAGGTCGCCGTAGCGGGCGCGGGCCCGCTCGACCTGACTGGGGGAGGCGTCGACGGCGTCCACCAGGGCGCCGTGCTCGCGTACGAGATGCGCCGCGTGCCGGCCCGGGCCGCAGCCGAGGTCGAGGACGCGCCTGCCCGACAGCTCACCGAGGATCTCGGCACCCGGACCGGTGCCCCAGAAGCCCCAGTCGATCCGTTCGACCTCCGCGAGGGCGGTCCGACGCCGGAGGTGCTGGGTTCCGTATGCCTGCCAGGCGTCCGCGTTGATCTCTTCGGGGCTCACCGTGCCGTGCTCCCTTCGTGGGCCGGGCGGCACGGCGCAGGGCCGGCCGCGGTCGGCCCGGACGGCGACGCGAGGGCGGTGCCGTTGAGCGCGACCTGCGTGCAGTCAACCAAGTACGGGGGGAGCGCATAAAGGTGCGCTCGGTAGCACCGGCAGCGCCAGGAGGCCGCGGAAATGGCTGGTGCGGCCGCGCCGACAGCGGAGCTGGAGGGGCCGCCCGGCGCCCTCGCCAATACTGAATCGCTCCTGTTCGGGGATCCGGTTAATCGCGGGTACGAGCACAGCATTTCCGCCGTGCGACAGCCATGTGCCGGTGTGTGAAATCGGCGCGGACGTTCTTGACCGGCCCGGCGGCCCGCTGCTTCGATCGATGACATGAAGCGACAGGACCTCACGCGTCGGCGCCATGTCGACCTCGTGCGTGTCTCCAGCTCCGTCTGTCGCCGCCGGGCCTGAGCGAGCCCCTCGGCCCCGGGTCGTCGCGCCTTTCTCTTTCCCACTCCTCTTCCCTCGCGTTCCCCTTTCCCCGTGTCTCTTCGGCCGCCCCTTTTTTCAAGAGGCGGTACGGGTGCGACCCCGTACGGGGCCGGAGGCGAATTCGGGCTGCCCGAAAATCTCGCTCCAAGAACCGCTCACAAGATCCGATCGCAAGAACTGCTCACAAGATCCGCTCCAAGAAAAGGAGTCACCCCATGAGCACCGTCGCTCCCACCCAGTGGAAGTCCGGTCCCGCCCCGCAGGACCCGCAGGGCTGGATCGAGCGGGCCGCGGAGGTCGCCGCCGTCCTCGCGACCGACGCCGCCGCCCGTGACAAGGCCGCCGCCACCCCGTACGCCGAAGTGCAGTTGCTGAAGGACGCGGGTCTGGTCACTCTGCTCGGCCCGGCCGAGCACGGCGGCGGGGGACAGGACTGGCCCACGGCCTACCGCGTCGTCCGCGAGGTCGCCAAGGCCGACGGCTCGATCGGTCAGCTGCTGGGCTACCACTACCTGTGGAACTGGGCCGCCCGGCTCGTCGGCACCCGTGAACAGTGGACGGAGGTCGAGGCCCGGGCCGCCCGCGAGCAGTGGTTCTTCGGCGGGGCGGTCAACCCGCGCGACAGCGACGTGGTCGTCACCGAGGACGGCGACGAACTCGTCTTCACCGGCCGCAAGACATTCTCCACCGGCAGCAAGGTCTCCGACGTCACCGTCCTCGAAGGCGTGCTGGACGGTACCGACCAGCACATCTTCGCCATCGTCCCGTCCGACTCGGCCGGACTGAGCTTCCACGACGACTGGGACAACATCGGCCAGCGCCTCACCGAGAGCGGCAGCGTCACGCTCGACGGCGTCCGCACCCCGTGGGCCTCGGCGGCCGGCTACGTGGACAAGGTGTTCCAGCCGCGGGTGTACAACACCCTCAACGTCCCCACCATCCAGCTGGTCTTCGTCAGCTTCTACCTCGGGATCGCGGGCGGCGCCCTGGAAACCGCGGCCACCTACACCCGTACCAAGTCCCGCTCCTGGCTTCACGGCGGCCACGAGAAGGCCGTGGACGAGCCGTACGTCCTCGACCGCTTCGGTGATCTGACCGCCAAGCTCTGGGCCGTCGAGGCACTCGCGGACGCCGTCGCCCTGGAGGGGCAGAAGCTGCACGACGAACCCGACGCCGTCACCGAGCAGACCCGCGGTGCCTTCGAGGTCCGGGTCGCCGCCGTCAAGGCGCGCGCCACCGATGTCGCCCTGGAGATCACCAACGGCATCTTCGAGGTCACCGGCGCCCGCGCCACCGCCTCCGCCGAGGGCCTGGACCGCTTCTGGCGCAACGTTCGCACCCACACCCTGCACGACCCCGTGGCGTACAAGCGGCGCGAGGTCGGCCGCCATGTGCTGACCGGTGACCTCCCCGAGCCCACCTGGTACTCCTGACTCCTTGCGCGCGTGACGTGAGGGGCGGAGCGCGCGGGGTACCCGGAGCGTGAGGGACGGCATGGCGCGGTGACGGGCGCCATGCCGTGCCCGGCGTCGCCGGGGGAAGAGCCGACGGTGGACGACTCTGGCCGGCCAAGGGCCGGCGAAGCGCCGGGCCTGGCTGCTGGTGAAGGCGTACGACGAGCGGGCCCGACCCGGCGGCCACGGGACGCCGGACCCCCGCTGGGCCCGCTGGTCGAGCAGCGGCCGTACCCTCCACCAGGTCGCCGCGGAGGCACCGGGGAGCCGGCGGCCGGAGCCCGACTGCCTGCCTGACTAGACCGCTGAGTTCAGCCGAGCCGCCGGGACCTCGGGAGCGTGTGGGTAGGCGGGGGATCGGTGCTGGAAGGACAGGATCTTCGGGTTCTGGACGACTCCGTCGCGGATCTCGATGGCCTTTCTGACCGTGACGTCGGTGTCCCATGACGCGGGGCCGCTCATGACCGTGCGCAGATAGGGAAGGAGCGCCTCGCTGATTTCCCAGGAGGCGGAGTTGTACAGATAAGACGGGCTGTGGTCCACCGCGTAGTAGTGGCAGCCCGGCCCCACCGTGGACATGGGCTCGTTGAAGGTGGACGGGTGGGCCCATTCGAAGCCCATGCCCTCGTCGCAGGCGACATCGATGAAGAAGGTCCCCGGCCGGAACAGGGAGAGTTCCTCGTCGGTGACGAACATGAGGGGCGCGTCGGTGTCCTGCAGCACGCAGTTGACGACGATGTCGAACCCGGCCAGGTACTCCGCCAGGGGCACGGAACCGACCCCGGTGAGTGCCAGCAGACGCGACGGATCGTCCTCCTGCTCCTGGAAGTGGCCCATCACGACCGAGGGCATCGGCGAGGCGACCGCTGCGGCCGCGCGCTGCGTGAGCACCGTGACGTCGGAAACCCCCATGGCGCCCAGGCCCGTGACCGCTCCGCGCGCCGTGGCACCGAAGCTGATGACCACCGCGCGCAGGCGGCGCCCGTAGCTACCGGTCAGCCCGCCGAGCTGCAGGGCGTGCAGCACCGAGCAGTAGCCGGCGAGCTCGTTGTTCTTGTGGAACACGTGGACGCTGAAGGCGCCCGTGGAGGTCCAGTGGTTCATGGCTTCCCAGGCGATCAGGGTCAGCCGTCGGTCGATGCCGATCTGGGTCATCTTCTCGTCCTGCACGCAGTGCGGCCATCCCCACAGCACCTGGCCCTCGCGCAGCTCGGCGAGGTCGTCGTGCATCGGTTTGGGCAACAGCAGGACGTCGCACTCGGCGAGCAGTTGCTCGCGGGAGCGCAGGCCGGCCACGAGTGGTCGCAGCGCGTCGTCGGCTACGCCGAAGCGTTCGCCGTAGCCCTGTTCGAGGAAGATCTTCTCGCGCAGGTCCGGGGCGATCCGGTCGAGATGACGGGGGTGCAGCGGCAGCCGGAACTCGTTTTCCTTGCGGGAGGAGGCGAGTACTCCGAGACTCATCAGACTCATGTGGGGCGGCTCTTTTCCGGCCGGGCGCGATGCGCTCCGGCCCTTGCCGTTCCCCGAGGGCGACGCCGAAATGGATGACGGCGTGCGAGGTGCGCTCGGTACCGCCACGGTACTCCCGTCCCGGTCTTCGAACGCCCACGCCCGTCCTCCGCTCCCCGCGGCGGCAAGCGAACGCACCGCGACGGCATGCCGCCGCATCCGCGCTTCCCAGCGTCGCGCGACGGCAAGCCCCCCGGGCGTCGTCCGAGAGCGGCCCACCCCCTCGTACGCAGGTGAGCCGGGCGCCGATACCGACCGACGGGTGCCCCCGACCCGTGCGGCCGCTACTGCCGCGGACGCTCGAAGGTGAGCAGCAGCCCCTCGACCGCACCGGGCCCTATCCGCCCCTTGACGTCGGCGGACGTGATCGCCTTGAGGCCCCAGCCATCCCCCGCGTGCTTGTTGAGAACCTTCTCCAGCTTGTCGCTGTCCAGTGCGTCGCCGATCAGCGACTCCCGGAAGCTGACGACCTTGTACTCGTACGTGTAGGGGTTGCTCATGGCGGTGGTGCCCTCCTGCGGGTCGGCTTGTCTGCGATGGCAGGGGGCCAGCCAATCATCGTTCGGTATCGCGGCACAGACCCGGGGGCGTACGGCGGCGCGCACCCGTCACCCGGGAGGAGGCGGCCGTCGTGTCACCCCGGACGCCGGAGCGCCGAGACATAGCGTGGGCCGCGGTGCACGGCGGAATCCCGACGACGGCGGACCCCTTGGTGGCGTGATGTGTTGGAGTGCGAAGGCCGATCTCGTGGCGGGCGCCGGTATCGCGGCCGTCGGAGTCGCGTGTGTGGCACGGGCCCGCGGGGCCCGCGACCTGCCGCTGGCCGCACTACCGCTGCTCCTCGGCGCACACCAGGTCTTGGAAGCGAAGGTCTGGCACTCCGCGGGCGGTACGGGCCCCGCCACCGTCGCCTGGACGGTGATCGCCCTTCCGCTGCTCGCGGTGTGGGTGCCGGCGGGCGTGCTGTGCGCGGCGCCGCGACATGCCCGACGGCGGCTGATGATCCCTCTGACGGCGGGCGTACTGACGGCGGCGGCCCTCGCGTACGCGCTCGCCGCACGCCCGGTGACGGCCGAGATCCGCGGGCACACGGTCGGCTACGTCGTCGACCTGCCGCACGCCCAACTGCTCATCGCGGGCTACCTCTTGGCCACCGTCGGCTCGCTGCTGCTGTCCGGTGACCGGGGGCTGCGGCTGCTCGGAATCCTGGTCGGCGTGGGCGCGGTGGTCTGCTGGGCGCTGTGGCGGCTCGAGTTCGTCTCGACGTGGTGCGCGTTCGCGGCGGTGTGTTCGGTCGTCCTCTTCTTCTGGGTCCGCGGCCGCGGGGGTCCCGGAGGCGTGAGCCGAGGGGGGCCCGGGAACGTCCGGCGGCTCGGAGCCGGCCGGACGTGGGGGAGCGACACCGGGTCCTGACGGCCCGGATCCGTGAGCGGACCGCAGCGGGTGCCGAACGGGGCGCCGGGCCCGCAGCCCGGTTTCAGCCGTTTTCTGGCGCCGCCCCGCAGGAGGCATCGAGGTGTCGCAGAGCGGGCAAAAACCTGAAGCGGTCAGGAAGCGGCCATGAACAACACCCTGCTCTGCCCTCTGCGCCGATGGCTGGCGCGCACAGTTCTCCCTGCTTGCCGCACCTGTGGCGGCGGTCGCGATGTGGTGCCCCCATGTCGCTCCGCCGCCCGGTGGCGGACCTGTCCGGTGATCGCCCATGCGGTCACTCTTCCCGCGCCCGCCGGCATCCGTGGAGGCATCATCTGCGTCGGGCGCACCGCGCGGGTCCGCCCCCTCGACGCAGGGGAAGGGCCCGCGCTCGCGGCTGGACCGGCAACGACCGAAGGCTTCTCTGGCGAGGAAGGCGTTTGCATGGACCGCACGGAGTCAGCGCCACACATACGAGTCGAGGAACCGCCCGTCGAGGCGGCCCCCTCGAAGACGACCGGAGGACCGGCCGCCGGCCCGTCCGGCGACCGGAAACGGGACGGCCGGGTGGTGGCGCGGGAAGGCGAACTCGCCCAACTGCGGCAGACGGTGTCCTCGCACGCGGTCGTCGATCAGGCGATCGGCATCGTCGTCGCCCTGGCCGGTCTGCGCGCCGAGGACGGCCGGGACGT
Organism: Streptomyces sp. NPDC058371; assembly: GCF_042723265.1. NCBI lineage: Bacteria > Bacillati > Actinomycetota > Actinomycetes > Kitasatosporales > Streptomycetaceae > Streptomyces > Streptomyces sp. NPDC058371. Next base: position 1,188,590 of record NZ_JBHXJC010000001.1, read on the forward strand.
CCTACGGGAGATCTCCCAGCACACCGACATCAAGATGCGCCACGTCGCCGAACTCATCGTGGAATGGGCCCAGACGGGCCACCTCGCGAGCGACATCCGCCACCAGCTGGAACGCAGCATGACGCGCGCGACCCTGCGCCCCGAGCCCGGCTGACCGGCGCTGCGCCCCCAGAGCCGGTCCGGCGGATCGTGCGGTGGGTCGCGGGGTGTGGCACGCGCATCTGCGTCGCCGTCGGTCGCCGTGGCACCCTCCGCCGCCTGGGAGCTGCCCGCACCACACCTCGTAGGGTCCGCCGGACAGGCCCTGGCGCCGTCGTCAGGAGCGTGCCAGCCGGGACGCGAGATAGGGCGCGGTGGCGCTGCGGCGGGCCTTGGCGACCTTGGCCGGCGGGCCCGCCGCGACCACCCGTCCGCCCGCGTCACCGCCGCCCGGCCCGAGGTCGATGACCCAGTCGGCGGTGGCGATCGTGTCCAGGTCGTGCTCGACGAGGACGACCGTGTTGCCGGCGTCGACGAGCCGGTGCAGCTGTCGCAGCAGCAGCGCGATGTCCGAGGGGTGCAGCCCCGCTGTCGGCTCGTCGAGCAGGTACAGCGCGTGCCCGCGGCGGGCCCGCTGCAATTCGGTGGCCAGCTTGATGCGCTGGGCCTCCCCACCGCTGAGTTCCGTCGCGGGCTGGCCCAGCCGCAGGTACCCCAGCCCCACCTCGCGCAGCGTCTCCAGACTGCGGGAGGCGGCCGGGACGGCGGACAGGAACTTGGCGGCGGCGTCGACGGACAGCGCCAGCACCTCCGCGATGTTCTTGCCGCGGTAGGTCACTTCCAGCGTCTCGGCGTTGTACCGGGCGCCGTGACAGGTCGGGCACGGCGCGTAGGTGCCGGGCAGGAACAGCAGTTCCACCGCGACGAACCCTTCGCCCTGACAGGTCTCGCACCGGCCTTCGGGCACGTTGAAGGAGAACCGCCCGGCCGAGTATCCGCGCGCCCTCGCCTCGTCCGTCGCCGCGTACAGCTTGCGCACCGCGTCGAACATCCCCGTGTACGTGGCCAGGTTGGACCGGGGTGTACGGCCGATGGGCCGTTGGTCGACCCGGACCAGCCGGTCGAAGGACTCCAGCCCCGACGCGTCCTGCACGTCGACCTCGAGCTGCGCCTCGTCGGGCTCCTCCGGCACGAGCCCGAGGTGGCCGCGGACGACCTCGGCGAGCACCTGCGTCACCAGCGTCGACTTTCCGGAACCGGACACGCCGGTCACCGCCGTCAGTACGCAGAGCGGTACGTCGACGGACACGTCGTGCAGGTTGTGGCGGGAGACGCCGGTCAGGTGCAGCCAGCCGTGCGGTGTGCGCGGGCGGTGATCGAGCGGCTGGGCGCGCCCGAACAGGTACTGGCTCGTGGCCGACTCCGCGACCCGCTCAAGACCGGCCACCGGGCCGCTGTACAGCACGCGTCCGCCGTCCTCACCGGCGCCGGGACCGATGTCGACCACCCAGTCCGCCCGTCGTACGACGTCCATGTCGTGCTCCACGACGAACAGCGAGTTACCCGCCGCCTTGAGGCGGTCCAGCACGTCAAGGAGCGGTTCCGCGTCGGCCGGGTGCAGGCCGGCGGAGGGCTCGTCGAGGACGTAGACGACGCCGAACAGCCCCGAGCGCAGCTGGGTGGCGATCCGCAGCCGCTGCGCCTCGCCGGGCGACAGGGTGGTCGAGCGGCGCCCGAGGCTGAGATATCCGAGGCCCAGGTCGAGCAGTACGTCGACCCGCGCGACCAGATCGCCGCAGATCCGGACCGCGACCTCGGTCGTCTCCCCGGATCGGGCGGTCGCCGTGGTGGCGTCGGCCTCGGACCGCCCCGCGACGGGCCGCAGCAGCGCCACGACCTCGGTGAGCGGCATCGCGTTGATCTCCGCGATGGAGCGTCCCGCGAAGGTCACGGCCAGCGCCTCGGGCCGCAGACCGCTGCCGTGGCACTCGGGGCACGGCACACTCCTGACGAACCGCAGCGCCCGTTCCCGCATCTTCTCGCTCTTGGAGTCGGCGAGGACGTGCATGACGTGCTTGCGGGCGCTCCAGAACTTGCCCTGGTAGCCGTAGTCGACGCGGTCCTCCTCCGGCTCGATGTACACGGAGGGCTGCTCGTCGGTGTACAGCAGCCAGTCCCGGTCCCTCTTCCTGAGCCTGCGCCACGGTCGGTCGATGTCGATCCCCAGGCCGCTCACGACACTGCGCAGGTTGGCACCCTGCCAGGCCCCCGGCCAGGCGGCGATCGCCCCCTCGCGGATGCTCAGGGACGGGTCCGGGACGAGCAGGTCCTCCGCGACGTCGTGCACGACGCCCAGTCCGTGGCACTCCGGGCAGGCGCCGGCCGCGGTGTTGGGCGAGAACGACTCGGCCTCCAGCCGTGCGGCCCGGGGTGGATAGGTGCCGGCACGGGAGTACAGCATCCGCAGCAGGTTGGACAGCGTGGTGATGGTGCCGACCGTCGAGCGCGAGCTGGGCGATCCGCGGCGCTGCTGCAGGGCCACGGCCGGGGGCAGCCCGGAGATCTCCTGCACGTGCGGTGCGCCGACCTGCTGCAACAGCCTTCGGGCGTACGGCGCCACGGACTCGAAGTAGCGCCGCTGGGCCTCGGCGTAGAGCGTGCCGAAGGCGAGCGAGGACTTGCCCGAACCGGAGACGCCGGTGAACGCGACCATCGCGTCCCGCGGCACGTCGACGTCGATGTTCCGCAGGTTGTTCTCACTGGCGCCCCGGACATGCACGAAGGAGTCGGTCGCGTCGTTGTTCACCGTTCCTCCCTATCTGATCGCGCCGGGAACCGCGCGTCCGGCGCCGTCACCGGGCCGCGGTCACGGGCCGTCACCGGGCTCGGTCGCACGAGCGTCCGGAGAGTCCCGATATGGGCCGCTTCCAGGGAACATTCGGGGGTGCTTCACCGTTGAGATAGATGTGGACGCGAAGGGAACTGTGTCCCCGGGCCTCACCCTTTGCCCATGAGGACGATCGTTCGGCTGAAGCCTTATGGAGCCCCCGCCGCGAGGCGACCGCCCCTCGCGTCCACTCTCGATCGGCCCCGGCTGGGGATCCCCCGAACCAGTCGGGGTCTTCGTATGCCGCCTGCCGGCCCCGGGAGGCTTGGCCGCCGTCGGTGGACGCGGTGGCTCGGCCCCGGGTGGTGCAGTCGGACCGGGCGGCTCAGCCCCAGGTCACGAGCATGCGTCCCATGGCGGCCATGACCGAGGGCTCGACCCGGTAGTAGACCCAGGTGCCGCGCCGCTCGGAGGTGAGCAGTCCGGCCTCCTTGAGCTTCTTCAGATGGTGGGAGACGGTCGGCTGCGAGACGCCCACGTCGGAGATGTCGCACACGCACGCCTCGCCGCCCTCGTGCGAGGCCACCGCCGAGAACAGCCGCAGCCGGACCGGGTCGCCGAGCGCCTTGAACATCGCCGCGGTCCGCTCCGCCTCCTCGGCGGTCAGGGGCCGTTCGGTCAAGGGCGGGCAGCACGGCACGGCAGGCTCGGAGGCCTCCAGCAGCGGCAGCGCCTTGATGTTCGACATCTGTCTATGTTGACACATGTCGAACCAGGGCTGCCTGCCCGCGTCCCGGCGCCTGACCGGCGTACGGGGGTGCCCCCGGTGGGCTCACCGGCACCCTGATTCGATAGATGTCTATGTTGACGCTTGTCGAATCAACTGCCATCCTGGCCCCTGTAAGAGATCGATGGATGTCGAAACAAAGGGGAAGCTCGTGGACGCGCCCACTTCCGGCCGGTTGCCCGTCGTTGTCATCGGCGCCGGTCCGATCGGCCTGGCCGCCGCCGCACACCTCGTCGAGCGCGGCATCGAACCCCTGGTCCTGGAAGCGGGTGCGGCCGCGGGTGCCGCGGTGCGGGAGTGGTCGCACGTGCGGCTGTTCTCCCCGTGGGCCGAGGTCGTCGACCCGGCTGCGGCGAAGCTGCTGGCCCCGACCGGCTGGACGCGCCCCGACGGCGCCGCCTACCCGACCGGCGGCGACTGGGCCGAGCGGTATCTGCGGCCGCTCGCCCAGGTGCTCGGCGACAGGGTTCACTTCGATGCGACGGTGACCGGCGTCGCCCGCGCCGGCCGGGACCGGATCGTCGACTCCGGCCGCGACGAGCAGCCCTTCACCGTCCACTTCGGCACCGCCGACGGCCGTGAGGAGCGGATCACCGCCCGAGCCGTCATCGACGCCTCCGGCACGTGGTCGGCGCCCGGCCCGCTGGGCGCGGACGGTCTGCCCGCGCTCGGCGAACGGGCGGCCGCGGAGCGGATCTCCTATCGCGTCCCCGACCTCAAGGACCCATCCGTACGGGCCCGTTACGCGGGCAGGCGCACCGCTGTCGTCGGCTCCGGTGCGTCCGCCTTCACCGCCCTCGCCTCCCTGGCCGAGCTCGCGAAGGATGCGGCCGGCACCCACGCGGTGTGGGTCCTGCGCCGCGGCATCGGCACCGGGACATACGGCGGCGGTGAGGCCGACCAGCTGCCGGCTCGCGGCGCCCTGGGCCTGCGGGCCAAGGCAGCCGTGGAGCAGGGGCATGCCTCGGCCGCCACCGGCTTCCGCGCCGAGGCGGTCCGGCGTGATGCCGATGGGCGGCTGGTCCTGGTCGCCGAGGACGGCCGCCGGCTCGACGCGGTCGACGAGATCATCGCCCTGACCGGGTTCCGTCCGGACCTGTCCTTCCTCTCCGAGGTGCGCCTCGGCCTCGACGAGCGCCTCCAGGCCCCGGTCACGCTGGCCCCGCTGATCGACCCCAACGTCCACTCCTGCGGCACGGTGTACCCGCACGGTGTCAGGGAGCTCTCCCACCCGGAGAAGGGCGTTCACCTCGTCGGCATGAAGTCGTACGGCCGCGCCCCGACGTTCCTCGCGATGACCGGCTACGAGCAGGTGCGCTCCATCGCCGCGGCCCTGGCCGGTGACCAAGAGGCCGCCGAACGCGTGGAGTTGACGCTTCCCGAGACCGGAGTGTGCGGCGGGGCGGGCTTGTTCGACGAACCCGAGGCCGCCAAGGCCGACACCGGTGGCTGCTGCGCAACCCCCACCACCCTCCGGATCGGGGCCCCCGCCGGGGCCTCGGGAGGCTGCTGACCGCAGGGGCGGAACGTGGCGCCCGAGGTCGCGACCGGAGCGGGGGACCGGTCGCGGCCTCGGGCGGACCCGTCCTTTGCGACGCGGCTCAACGGCCACCCAGGGCTCCGGCCCGGCGAACGGCGGTCCCAGCGGCCGTCCGGATGACGTCCGACGAGATCCGCCGTTCGAACAATGGGACAATGGCTATGAAATCGCCGTCCGGAGAGAGGGTGCCGGTGGACCTGGACGCTGTCGCCGACGAGCTGTACGGGCTGCGGCCGGAACAGTTCACCGCCACGCGGAACGAGCGCGTCGCGGCAGCTCGTACCGCCGGCGACCGGAAGCTCGCCGAGCAGATCAGTGGTCTGCGCCGGCCCAGCCTGTCCGCGTGGGCCGGCAACCTCCTGGTGCGGGAGCAGCCCGACGAGGTGAAGCCGCTGATCCAGTTGGGCGAAGCCCTGCGGAGCGCACACCACGATCTGGACGGCGACCAGTTGCGCCGGCTCACTCAGCAGCAGCGTGCCGTCGTCAGGGCGCTCTCGCGGCAGGCGGCGGAACTTGCCGCGGAGGCCGGGCACCCGCTCGCCGACGACGCCCAGCGCGAGGTGCAGGAAACCCTGCAGGCCGTACTCGCCGACCCTGATGCCGCTCGGGAATGGGCCGCCGGCCGGCTCGCCAAGCCCCTCAGCCCGGCTGTCGGCTTCCCCGCCGTCGGCCCGGCCACGCCGTCACGCGGAAGTGGCGCGCCGACCGCGACGCAGAAGCCACCGCCTCCGGCGAAGAGGCCACTGTCCGCGGGGAAGGAGTCACCGTCTCCGGAGAAGCGGCCACCGCCCGTGGCGAAGAAATCACCGGCATCCGGTGACGGTGAATCGGCGGCGGAAGCGCGACGGCGTGAGCGCCTGGCCCAAGCGCGCCAGGAGTCCGAGGATGCCGACGGTGACCTTCTGGCGCGCGAGGCGGAGGCGGAAGCTGCCGAGCGTGCCGTGCAGGACGCCGTGGAGCGGACGGAGACGCTGCAACAGCGCGTCACCGAACTCGCCGAGGAGCTCAAGGCAGCGGAAGAGCAGCACCGTCAGGCGCGAGCCGACGAGCGTGGGGCGCGCGAGGGGGAACGCGAGGCCGGCCGAAAGGTGCGCGCCGCGCGAACCCGTGCCGGGACGGCGGCCGCGCAAGTCGAACGCCTGGCCGCCAAGTCCTCAGGGAAAAGGCGCAGTTGACCTGCGGTCTGCGGTCTGCGGTCTGCGGAGCGGGGCCGCCGTGCGCGATGTCCTGCTTGGCGGTGTCAAAGGGCGGGGGCCTGCGGGCCGGGACACAGCCCGGCCCGGACACCGCTCAGGCCACCGGCCGATAGGTGGTGACCTGCACGCCCGCCCTGCTGGTGACGGTCGAGACCAGCTCGAGCGTGTGCAGCCCGCCGTCGTCCGGGAAGATCGTCTTGCCGCCGCCGAGGATCACCGGCATCACCAGGAGCCGGAGCTCGTCCACGAGGCCCTCGCTCAGGAGTGAGCGAGCCAGCGTGGGGCTCCCCATGACCAGGAGATCACCGCCGTCGGTCGCGCGCAGCTGCCGGATCCGGGCGACGGCCTCCTCGCCGGGGATGCGCGTGGAGTTGTCCCACGCCAGCTTGTCGTCGCCCAGCGTCTGCGACACCACGTACTTCGGGATGGCGTTCATCCGGTCCGCGAACGGGTCGCCTCCCCGCTCCGGCCAGGCGGCGGCCATCGACTGCCAGGTGCGACGTCCGAACAGCAGTGCCTCGGCCGAGCGCAACGCGTCGTCGAAGGCGCCGCCCACCACCTCCGGGTCGAAGAAGGGGTGCGTCCAGCCGCCGTGAGTGAAACCGCCCTCGGTGTCCTCGTCAGGTCCACCCGGTGCCTGCACGACGCCGTCCAGGCTCATGAATTCATTGATCACGATGCGCATCGGACTCGCTCCGCTTCCTCGCTCAATGGGATACGCCAGTAGAGACCTTCGGGCCGATCCGAAATCATCGCGCCACGCGGCACCGGCGGTGTGATGCGGAGCACACCTGCGGGCGAGAGAGGCCCGTGCCTGGCGGCGGGGTGTGGGAGGGCAGAAAAGAGCCCCGACTGGACGGGGGAGACCAGCCGGGGCCGAAGGTGGTGACTGGCGGAGGGCGGTCGCCTCGCGGCGAAAGGCTCCATGGGGCTTCAGCCGAACGATCTTCCCCATGGGCTATAGGTGAGGCCCGGGGACACTGTCCCCTCCGCAGCCACGTATAGATGAACGGTTGACCGTCTCGGGTTGTTCCTGCCCCGTCCGGGAGCAGCTGTGAGGTGGGCCACCCCGCGGCGCGGAGAAGGTCAGGCCAGGTAGTCGGCGACCACGGCGGCGAACTCGTCTGGGGTGGCCAGGCGGACGCCGAGGTCTTCGGCCTTGGCACGCTTGGATCCGGCATTGTCTCCGGCGACCACCAGGGAGGTCTTCTTGGAGACGCTGGAGGAGGAGCGGCCGCCCGCGCGTTCGATGAGCTCGTTCATCTGATTGCGGCTCAACTTCTCCAGCGGCCCCGTCATCCCGCCCGTGACGACGACCGTCATTCCTGTGAGGGGCCCACCGGCCGGCTCACTGCCTCCGGCCTCCGCGGCATCCTCGGTGACGGGTGCGGGCGGAGCGGCGCCGGGCTCGGTCATGTTGACGCCCCTCGCCACGAGCCTGTCGATCAGCGGGGCCAGTTCGGCCAGTTCGGCGACGATGGTCGGTGCCTTCTCGGTGCCGATCCCCTCGACCTGCTGCATGGCCTCCGTGTCGGCGGCCCGGATCGCGTCCATGGTGGCGAAGTGCCGTGCGATACGGCGGGACATGGAGCGGCCGGTACCCCGGACGCCGAGCGCGCAGAGCACCCGCGACAGGGGTCTCCCCTTGGCGACCGTGAGCGCCGCCAGCAGGTTGTCCGTGCTGGTCTCGCCCATCCGCTCCAGGCCCAGCAGCTGGTCGCGGGTGAGGGTGAACAGGTCCGCGAGATCGGCCACCAGACCGGACTCGACCAGCTGGACGACGCGGGTGGCGCCGAGACCCTCGATGTCGAGCTGGTCGCGGCCGGCGGCGTAGGAGAGGGAGGCGACCAGATGGCAGTTGCGGCCGTTCTCGCAGCGCCAGCGCTGCTCGCTGGTGTCGATCGCCGAGCTGCACCGCGGACACACCTCGGGGAAGACGATCGGGCGCTCCTCGCCGGTGCGAAGGTGGGCGACGGGCGCTTCGATGCGCGGGATGACGTCGCCCGCCCGGTGGACCATCACATGGTCGCCCAGCCGCAGGTCGCGGCGGGTGATGTCGGCCGGGTTGTGCAGGGTGGCGTACGTGATGGTGGAACCGTCGATCTCGACCGGCTCCAGCACGCCGCGCGGAGCGATGACGCCGGTGCGGCCGACGTTCCACTCCACCTCCAGCAGGCGGGTGATCTTCTCGACTGCCGGGAGTTTGTAGGCGATGGCCCAGCGCGGGGCGCGCGTACCCGATCCGGCGGTCCGCTGGTCGGCGGCCAGGTCGGCCTTGACGACGATCCCGTCGATGCCGAACGGCAGGTCCGCCCGCAGCGCGGCGATTTCCTGCACGCGCGCGAGGACCTGCTCCGTCGTGCCGGCGGTGATGCCGGCCACCGCCGTCGTGGCAGGAGTGTTCACGCCGAGGCGGGACGACTCCGCCATCAGTTCGCTGTGCGCGCACTCGCCCAGCCGCGCCGCGAGCGCCGCCTCCGTGTCGGGCAGGGGCAGCAGGCCGTAGACGAAGAACGTCATCGGGACGGTGTAGGCACGCTCCTTGGCGCGCAGCGTGCCGGCCGCGGCGTTGCGCGGGTTGGCGAACGGCTGGCCCCCGTGCCCGGTGCGCTCCTCGTTGGCGTGCTCGAACTGGGCCGTCGTCATCAGGACTTCGCCCCGCACCTCCACCGTGACCGGCTCGGCCAGCTCCCGCGGCAGACCCTCGATGGTGCCGATCGCGTGCGAGACGTCCTCCCCGGCCGTCCCGTCGCCGCGTGTGATCAGCCGGGTCAGGCGGCCGCGCGTGTACCGGGCGGCGATCGCGAGTCCGTCGAGCTTCGGCTCGACGCTGAACCGGGTGACCTCATGGCCGAGCCGCCGGGCCAGCGACGCGGTCCACGCGGTGAACTCCTCGGCGGAGAACACGTTGTCGAGGCTCAGCATCGCCACCGTGTGCGGGACATCGCCTTCGAGCGCGCCACCGGCGACCTTCCCGGTGGGGGAGTCGGGCAGCACCTCGTCCGGGTGATCGGCCTCCCATGCCGAAATCCCGCGCACCAGCCGGTCGTAGGTGTCGTCGTCGAGCGTCGACGTGCCGCCCTCGTAATAGGCGGCGGAAGCCTTCACGGCGTCCTCGACCGCCTGCGCATAGGCGGCGGAATCCACGAGCACAGCTGCGGGTGTTGTCATGACTCGTATCCTGCCCGCCACCACTGACAACGCCCTGGCACGGATGCCTCGTCGCGGGTGCGGGTGCGGGTGCGGGTGCGGGTGCGGGCCTGCCGGGCCTCGCCGACGCCGCCGGTGACAGACCCGCCTCGGCTCCGACACCGCACAGCTGTCGCTGTCAGTGATCCCAACTAGAGTGGCCGGCATGGGGCAGACGCGACCGACTTCGGGATTCCACGCCAAGAACATCGCCGGTTCCAACGTCGACTGGCTGGTGTCCGCGCTGGACGCCCAGGAGGCCAACGACGGGGTGCGCCGACTGAGGTCGTGGGCGTACGACGCGGTGGCCGCGCGCCCGGGCGAGCGGGCCGTCGACATCGGCTGCGGCACCGGGTCGCAGACGCGGGCGCTGGCCACGGCCGTCACCGCGGACGGAGAGGCACTGGGCATCGAGCCGAACCCGGGACTGCGTGCGGTCGCCGAGGAGCGGTCGGCCGCGGCCGGCGTCAAGGCCCGTTTCGCGGACGGTGACGCGCTCGCCCTCGCGCTGCCGGACGCCTCGGTGGACGTGGTGTGGTGCGAGCGCGTACTCCAGCATCTCCTGGAGCCGCAGCAGGCGGTCGACGAGATGGCCCGGGTGCTCCGTCCCGGTGGGCGGGTCGTCCTCCTGGACACGGACTGGGCGACCACGATCCTGCACCCCGGCGACCCCGACACCATCGCCGCGCTCACCTCGGGAGCGCTCACCGCGGCGGCCAACCCCCATGCCGGACGCAAGCTCCTCGGCCAGCTGTCCGCGGCAGGACTGACCGTCGACGACCGGGGTTCGCAAGCGCTGATGCAGGACCATACGACGGTGACCTGGCCGCTGATCCGCATGCTCGCGGAATCCGCCCTGCGCCGCGAGCTGATCACCGAGGAGCAGCGCGACCGGCTGTACGCGGACCTCACCGAGGCGGCCGAGCACGGCGCACTGCACATGTCGGTGACGATGTTCGGAGTCGCCGCCCACCGTCCGGAGTGACGCCCGGGGACGCCGAGCACGGGCGGTCCGTCAATACGTGGCCGCACAGGGGGTCATGTCTGTGTCCGTCGGTCACTCATCGGTGGTGGGTGGAGTGCCCGCGCGCTGCCGTACGGCGGCTTCGACCTCCGCACGGTCCTTGCCCTCGGCCTTCGCGTACTCCGCCACCGCGGCCTGTACGTCACGGGTGAGGTCGCGCCACGCCCGCCACGCGGTCTCGTACGTCTCGGACTCCTGAGCCGTCCAGCCTCCGTCCTGCGTCGGTGCCCCGAACTTGTCCCGCAGCTCCAGGACTTTCGCGTGCGTCTCGTCGGCTACCTGCTGTTTCTCGACCAGTTCGTCGAAGGTGTGTGCCACAGCGACGGATCTTAGGCGGGCAGGAGCGGAGCCCCGCCGCGACACGGGCGGGGTGCGGCCGCTGTCACCAGGGTGCGTAGGCCAGGGGTGTGGATCCGCGCCACGGGCCCTCGGCCGTACCCGTCCCGCCGAAGCGTCGCCGGCGCTCGGGCGGTCTGTCCGCCGGCGGTTCGCGGCGGTGGTGTTCACCTCCCGCCTGCGCCGAGCGAGGGACACCGCGTGCACCGCGTGGGAGCGGGGCAGAGCGCATGCGGCGTACGCCGTCGAGTCTTCGCCCAATGAACATGCCAGGTTGTCAACCTGCATATCGATCTTGGGTAGGCTACGGTGCGCTCCGCACGCCGGAGCCGTACCGCGCCGCCGCAGGCGGCACCGAGCACTGCAATCACGACCACGGTGTCAGCCTCGCCAGGCGCACCGGCCGCGACCCGTGGGCCGTGATCCGAAGGGTGGGGAATGTCCAGTCACCGGTTGTCCCGAAGAGGCCGCTATCTCGCATGGTCGATAACGGGCGTCGTCGTCGCCGCCGGCGCCGGAATCGCGGCACAGACCTCCATGGCGACTACTGCGTTGCCGGCGCAGAAGACGTACACGGGCCGAGCGTTCGACGCCTGCACGGCGCCTTCTCTCGCAGCGATGAAGGCATGGAACACCGGCTTCTACGGCGCCGCCGCCGTCTACATCGGTGGCAAGAACCGCGGCTGCGCTCAGCCCAACCTCACTGCGTCCTGGGTGAAATCGGTCAGCTCCCTCGGCTGGAAGCTCATCCCGCTCTACGTCGGTGCCCAACCCCCCTGCCAGTCGGGCAGCAACCCGGAGAAGCTCACCGCCTCCACAGCAGCGTCCCTGGGTGTGAGCAACGCCAACGACGCGGTTGCCAAGGCATCGGCGCTCGGAGTGAAAATCGGCAGCGCGATCTACCTCGACATGGAGCCTTACGACATCACGAACAAGGCGTGCAACGACGCCGTGTTGACGTACGTGCGCTCCTTCACCAAGACCCTGCGGGCCAAGACCTACCGGGCCGGTTACTACGGCTTCAGCAGTTCCAGCGCCAAGGCCATCGCCACGGCCACCGACAGGACGAACCTGCCAGGGAACCTCTGGTACGCCCTGTGGGACAAGAAGAACACCACCACAACGGACTGGCCCTGGGACCCGAAGCTGTTCACCGACCACAGCCGCGGCCACCAGTACATGGTCAACAGCAAGGAAACCCGCGGCGGTCACACGATCACCGTCGACCGCGACGCCTGGGACGCCCCGGTCGCCCTCGTCGGATGACAAGATCCACTGTTCCTCCGGCGGCCTTACCGTAGCGCCGCCGGCAGCGGTCGAGGGCGGGCTTGGTGGCGAGGTTCATCGTGACCACCGGTCCGTCGATGACCCGCTGAGGAGCTGAGTTCCGGCCCGGGGTCGGACTTCGCCGGCTCAGTGACCGGTTCCCAGGAGGGCCTCCTGGCTGATGAGGGCGGTGGAGCCCGGTGCGGTGCAGGCGAAGGCGCCCGCCACCGCGCCGAGCCGGGCGCAGTCGAGTACGCCGCGACCCGTGAGCGTGCCGTAGAGAAAGCCGCTGACGAAGGCGTCTCCCGCGCCGTTGGAGTCCACGACCGGCGTGGGTGGGGCGATCGCCGGGACATGCTGCGGGGTGGAGCCGTCGTCCCGCGTCAGGACGTAGGACCCGTCCGCGCCGGCCGTGGCGACCACGGTGCGGGCGCGGCCCTCGCGCAGGATCTCCCGCATCAGTGCGGTGAAACCCTCTCCCACCCGCGTCGTGCTGAAGAAGACGAGATCGGAGCGGAGGGCGAACTCCCGGTGGTGGCCGGCCAGTCCGTCCCAGTCGTGCAGATCGGTGGAGACCGGGATGCCGAGAGCCTCGATGTCGTCGTAGAGGAAGCGCGTGAAGTTCATGATCGAGAGGTGGACGTGCCGGGCGCGCCGCAGCCGCGGCAGGTAGAAGTCCCGGGGCATCCGCAGGTCGTCCGGATCACGCGCGTCGTAGAAGGACATCCGCCGGCCGCCGGCATCGACCAGATTGACCGCCCGGCGGGTGCCGGCGGGGGAGATCAGCGGGACGAACTCGACATCGCCCTTGGTCAGCCGCTCGCGCACCTGCGCGCCCGTCCAGTCGTCGCCGATGCAGTCGAGGAACGCCACCCGCAGCCCGAGCGCCCGGGCGCCGAGTGCCACATTGCCTCCCGTGTGGCCGGGCCATTCCTCGATCGGGCCGACATGGACCGAGTCGGCGAGCGGGACCGGCAGGGAGTCGACGCGGACGATGGTGTCCACCCCGCTGCCGCCGACCACCAACACGTCGTACGCTGCCTGCTGTTGACTCACTGTCCCGCCTCTCCGCTCCCGCCGGACCCAGTATGGCGTGCGTCTGTGGCGAGACCTCGGGTCTGTTCGCACGATGCGGTCGGCCGAGTGGAGTGTCGGGTCCCCGGGGTTGTCCGGATGCACGAGACCGTGGCCGGATGGAAGCTGTACCTCGTCTGAGCTTCGGGAGGCCATGATGATCGTCCCCTTCGGGGCCCGTGATTTCCTCGACCGCGCCACCACTGTGTACGCCGACCGGATCGGGATCGTCGACGAACCGGACCAGCCGGCCGAGTCCTGGGAAGGGCTGACGTACCGGCGGGTCGGGGAGCTGGCCCGGGCTCAGGCCGCCGGCCTCGACGCGCTCGGCGTGCCGCACGGCGCACGCGTGGCGGTGGTCTCGCCCAACAGCGCACGGCTGCTCACCTCGTTCTTCGGCGTCAGCGGGCACGGGCGGGTCCTCGTCCCGGTCAACTTCCGGCTGACGGCGGAGGAGGTGAGCTACATCGTCGAGCACTCCGGCGCGAGCGTGCTCCTCGTGGACCCCGAACTGACGGACCGTCTCGCGGGCGTGACCTGCAAGCACCGCTTCACGCTCGGGGCGGCCGCCGACGCGGAGCTGTACCGCTTCGACACCGAACCGGCGCCCTGGCAGCCGGACGAGAACGCCACCGCCACCATCAACTACACCAGCGGTACGACGGCCCGTCCCAAGGGCGTGCAGATCACCCACCGCAACATCTGGGTCAACGCCGTCACCTTCGCGCTGCACGCCGGCGTCACGGACCGGGACGTGTATCTGCACACGCTGCCGATGTTCCACGCCAACGGCTGGGGCATGCCGTTCGCGATGTCGGCCCTGGGCGTGCCGCAGATCGTGCTGCGCAAGGTGGACGGCGCCGAGATCCTGCGCCGGGTGGCCGAACATGGCGTGACGGTGATGTGCGCGGCGCCCGCCGTCGTCAACGCGGTGCTGGCCGCGGCCCAGTCCTGGGAGGGCGAGATCCCCGGCCGTGACCGGGTGCGGATCATCGTCGCCGGGGCTCCGCCGCCTACGAAGACCGTCGCGCGCGTCGAGTCCGAGCTGGGCTGGGAGTTCATCCAGATCTACGGCCTGACCGAGACCTCACCCCTTCTCACGATCAACCGGACCCGCGCCGAATGGGACGGCCTCGACACCCGGACACGAGCGGAACGGCTGGTGCGGGCCGGCGCTCCCGCACTGGGCGTCACCCTGCGCACGGACGACGAGGACGAGATCCTCGCGCGCTCCAACGTCGTCCTGGAGGGGTACTGGGAGCAGCCCGAGGAGACCACCCGGGCGCTGTCCGACGACTGGTTCCACACCGGGGACGGCGGGACGATCGGCGACGACGGCTATCTGACGATCAGTGACCGCAAGAAGGACGTCATCATCACCGGCGGCGAGAACGTCTCCTCGATCGAGGTGGAGGACGCCCTCTTCAGCCATCCCGCCGTCGCCGAGGTCGCGGTCATCGGAGTGCCGCACGAGAAGTGGGGCGAGACCATCAAGGCGCTGGTGGTGCTCGCCCCCGGCGCCGAGGCGACGGAGGAGGAACTCATCCGGCACTGCAAGGAACGCCTCGCCGGGTTCAAGGCGCCTACGTCCGTGGAGTTCCGCGCCGAACTGGCCCGCACGGCCACCGGCAAGCTGCAGAAGTACAAGCTGCGCGAGCCGTACTGGGAAGGACGCGAGCGAGGCGTCAACTGACCGCGTCCGCAGGCGCGTTCGGGCGTCGACGGGAAGCCGCGGTGGGGCAGCGGTCAGGCTGCCCCGCCTGAGTGCGCCATCCGTCGGCCATGGTCGGGTTGCGCCGCCAGAGTGCGCCGTCCAGCGGCCACCGTCAGGTCGCTCCGCCGGAGCGTGCCATCCACCGGCCGGCATGACGGCCGACCTCGATCGGCCGGCCGAAGGAGGCCGTCATCAGCGGTCCGGTGAGCACGTCGGCGACCGGCCCCGAGGCCTGCACGCGCCCCTCGCGCAGCAGCAACGCGTGCCCGATCGCGGGGGACAGCTCCTCCAGGTGGTGGGTGACCGTGATGGTGGCCAGCCCGGGCCGTCCGTCGGCGAGGCGGCGCATCGAGTCGATGAGGTCCTCGCGGGAGGGCAGATCCAGCGCGTTGAACGGCTCGTCGAGCAGCAGCAGCGCGGGGTCGGCCATGAGCGCCCGGGCGATGAGGATCCGGGCTCGCTGACCACCCGAACACACTCCGTACGGACGGTCCGCGAGCTCCTTGATCTCCAGTTCGGCCAGCAGCGCGTGTGCCCGATCCCGCACCTGGGCGTCGTAACTCCGCCACAGCGGCTGCACCGTCCCGGTGTGACCGGTCAGGACGACCGTGTGCGCGGTGGCGTCCTGCGGGACACGCTGCGCCGAGGAGACGAGACCGATGTGCGCCCGCAGTTCGCGCACGTCGACGCGTCCGAGCCGGTGCCCCAGGACCTCGACGGTGCCGGTGGTGGGATGCATCAGGGCGCCGATCAGCCGCAGCAGCGTGGTCTTGCCCGCTCCGTTGGCGCCGAGCAGGGCCCAGTGCTCCCCGGAGCGAACCTGCCAGTCGATCCCGTCGAGGATGACCTGGTCGGTGGTGAAGCGGCGGACGCTCACCCCGTCGAGGGCGGCGACGATCCGCCCGCAGTCCGTGGCCCCCGTGCTCACTGTGTGCCTCCCGGCGTCGGTCCTCGGTCGTACGCGTCCACCCGCTTGGCCGGCGGGGCGCGGCACGGTGGGTGAACCCCGCGAGACAGGGTAGCTGTGGCATGCACTCATCTGGCCAGGTGTCCGTGCCTCGGACAAGGCCGGCCCCCCGTTGTGTGCGAAGGGAGACAACGGGCGGGCGCCACCACCCCTCGTTACGATGGCAGTGATCTTCGCGTGCCTCCCGGGCCTGCGGACGAGGGGGCCGACCGACGTCAGGAGGCC
This sequence comes from Streptomyces sp. NPDC058371, assembly GCF_042723265.1. NCBI lineage: Bacteria > Bacillati > Actinomycetota > Actinomycetes > Kitasatosporales > Streptomycetaceae > Streptomyces > Streptomyces sp. NPDC058371. The sequence goes on from NZ_JBHXJC010000001.1 coordinate 1,204,714, forward strand.
ACCGTGAGCACGGTCGAGGTGAAGTCCACGCGGCTGGCCGGAGGATCGCTCATGCCGTATGCCGAGGCGGGCTCCCCGGAAGGCGCCCCCGTGGTCTTCGTCCATGGCCTGGGTGACTCCTGGTGGACGTTCGAGCCGCTGCTCAGGCAACTGCCGGCCACGCTGCACGCCTACGCTCCCACCCAGCGGGGGCACGGCGACGCCGACCGGCCCGCCGAGGGCTATCGCCCCGAGGACTTCGCACGCGACCTCCTGCAGTTCCTCGACGCCGTCGGGATCGGCCGTGCCGTTCTCGTGGGGGCGTCGTCCGGTGGTGTGGCCGCACGGATGGTCGCCGGGAGCCATCCGGACCGCGTCGCGGGCCTGGTGCTGATGGGCGTACCGGCCGCGCTCGACGACAAGCCCGGCGCCGCGTCCCTGTGGGAGAGCGTGCAGGCCCTGCGCGATCCCGTGCCCCGCCCCTTCGTCGAGGACTTCCTCAGCGGCATGGTGAGCCGCCCGGTGGGACGCGGGTTCATGGCCACGATGACCGAGGAGGGCCTCAAGCTCCCGGCGTACGTGTGGCAGGAGACCGTGCGAGGCCTGCTGGAGACCGACCTGGCGGCGACCCTGCGGGGCATCCTCGTACCCACGCTGGTCCTCTGGGGCGACGAGGACCCCTACCTCCCGCGTGCCGATCAGCAGCGGATCCTCGACACGATCTTCGGCTCGACGCTGGTCGTCCACGAGGGCTCCGGCCACGTCCTGTACTGGGAGCAGCCGGAGCGGGTCGTCCAGGACATCGCCGGATTCGCGGGGCGTGTCCTGCCCCGGGCCGGTGCGGAGGGCGATGGTGACGGGGGCGCTCGCGCCTCCGGATGACGTCGTGATCAGGGCGGCGTTTAATGAATGCGTCGGAAATGTCTCCCACGGGAGCCGTCCATGTCGGCCACCGGGTCCAGTCCAGGGGGTGGGCGGGCCGCAGCCGGAAAACTGCGCCGACTGGGGGAGTGGTGCGCCCGGCACTTCGCCGTGGTCATCGCGGCCTGGCTGGTCGCCATCGTCGCTCTCCAAGTGGTCAACCGCTCCTTCGGCGGCGAGTACTCGGACAACTTCTCGCTCCCCGGTGTCCAGTCTCAGCAGGGCCTGGAGGTGCTGCGGCAGCATGACCCCGCGGCCGGCGGCTACAGCAGCCAGATCGTGCTGCACGACACGGACAAGCCGCTGACGTCGCTGAGTTCGCAGCTGAACCAGACCGTCAGTGACCTGCAGAAGCTGCCGCACGTGCTGTCGGCGCAGAACCCGCTGCCGCCCCACGGTTCGACGCAGCCGTCCTCGGGCCAGTCCTCGCCCCAGAACGTCGGCCCGCTCTCCGGCGACGCCAAGACCGCTTACATCACCGTCCGCTTCGACGTGCAGCCGTCGACTCTCGGAGACTCGTATCTGAACGGCGTGGACAACTCGGTCCAACCCCTGCGGGCCGCGGGCGCCGACGTCGAGTACGGCGGACCGCTCGGCGAACTGGCCAGGCCGGCGGCGGACGACCGCATCAGCGAGCTGATCGGGTTCGCGGTCGCGATCGTCGTCCTGCTCGTGGGCTTCGGCAGTGTGCTCGCCGCGGGCATCCCGCTGCTCACCGCTCTGATCAGCGTCGTGGGCGGTCTGGCGTGTCTGGGCCTGCTCGCCGCGGCCTTCACCTTCGCCACGGTGTCACCGACACTGGCCACCATGATCGGCCTCGGGGTCGGCATCGACTACGCGCTGTTCCTGATCACGCGTCACCGGCAGAACCTCATCGACGGCGCCGATCCGGTGGAGGCGGCGGGGCGGGCCGCCGCCACCAGCGGACGGGCCGTGCTCGTCTCCGGCTGCACGGTGATCATCGCCCTGGCCGGGCTGTCCGTCTCCGGGGTGAGCTTCATCGGGAAACTGGGTGTCGCCGCGGCCGTGACCGTCGTCTCGGCCGTCGTCGGCGCACTGACCCTCGTCCCCGCCCTGCTGGGGCTCATCGGCAGGCGCATCGACCGCTACCGGGTGCGCCGCCCCGTCGCCGAGACGGACGCGGCCGCGGGCGCTCCGGTGCAGGGCACGTGGCACCGCTACGCCCAGCGCGTGCAACGGCGTCCCTGGTGGTTCCTGGCCGGCGGGGCCGTCGTCGTCCTGGTGCTGGCGATCCCGGTGCTCTCCATCCAGCTCGGCCACATCGGCGACGGCGCGGATCCGAAGTCGTTCACCGACCGACGGGCCTACGACACCATGGCGCAGGCGTTCGGCCCGGGCTCCAACGGCCCGCTCACCGTCGTCATCGACCAGACCGGGGTGCCGTCCGACCAGCGTTCCGCCCTGGCCTCGCAGGCCCAGAAGTCACTCACCGACGTGCCGGGCGCGGTCACGACCACACCGCTGACCGCCACCAAGGACGGCGACGTCCTGGTGGCCACCGTGTTCTCCAAGGAGGCCCCAGAGAGCGCGGACACCACCGGCCTGACGAACCGCCTGGTCGACGAGACCCTGCCGCAGGCCGTCTCCGGCACCGACGCCAAGGGCTATGTCACCGGCACGACGGCCGCTCAGGTCGACTTCCGTGACATCGTCGCGAGCCGCCTGCCGCTGATCATCGCGGTGGTGGTGGCACTGGCCTTCCTCGTCATCCTGATCGTCTTCCGCGGACTCCTGGTCGCACTGAAGGCAGCGGTCCTCAACGTCCTGTCCATCGCCGCCTCCTACGGCGTCGTGGTCGCCGTCTTCCAATGGGGGTGGGGCGGACCCGCGCTGGGGGTGTCGGGGAAGGTGCCGATCGAGAGCTATGTGCCGATGATGATGTTCGCGATCATCTTCGGCCTGAGCATGGACTACGAGATCTTCCTGCTGTCGCGGGTCCACGAGGTCTGGCTGCACACCGGGGATGCGGGGGCGAGCGTCGCACATGCCCTGGAGATCACCGCGCGCGTGATCACCTGTGCCGCCCTGATCATGGTGAGCGTGTTCGCCGCGTTCATCGTGAGCGACAACATCGTGGTGAAGATGCTCGGTCTGGGGCTCGCGGTCAGCGTGCTGATCGACGCAACCGTCGTACGCCTGCTGCTCGTTCCGGCGGTGATGACGCTGCTGGGCAGCCACGCCTGGTGGACACCGCACTGGCTGGACCGGCTGCTGCCGCATGTCGACCCGGAGGGCGAGCACGGGTGAACTCGTGGGCGGGGTCCGTACGTTGAGGGGTGGGCCCGCCCGTAATGGCTGTCAGCGGTGGCCGAAGCCGCTGCGAGGGCGGCGCTGGGATGATCGACCGCAGACCATGTCCGTGGCCGTTCGTGACCGGCGGACGGTCGAGGACCGGCGACGAGCCGCCGGCGCCCGACACCGTCCCGTGAGGAGCCCTTGGTGATGTACGACGTCGACGCACTGCGCGCCCAGTTTCCCGCCCTGCTCGCCGGCACCGCGCACTTCGACGGGCCCGGCGGCACCCAGACCCCGGCGCCGGTGATCGATGCCATCGCTGACGCGCTCGGCAACCCTCTGTCCATCCGCGGGGCCGTGGCTCCCGGCGAAGTCAATGCCGAGACGATCGTGGCGGAGTTCCGCCGGGCCATGTCGGATCTGCTGGGCGCCGACCCTCGTGGCATCGTCTTCGGCCGCAGCGCGACCCAACTGACGTACGACTTCTCCCGGATCCTCGCGAGGACGTGGCGGGCCGGCGACGAGATCGTGGTCAGCCGCCTCGATCACGACGCGAACATCCGGCCCTGGATCCAGGCAGCGGAGCCGGCCGGAGTCCTGGTGCGGTGGGCGGACTTCGACCCGGTCACGGGTGAACTGCCCGCCTCGGCCGTCGGTGACCTGCTCACCGAGCGGACCCGGCTCGTGGCGGTCACGGCCGCCTCCAACCTGATCGGCACGCGTCCCGCCGTCGCCGAGACGGCCCGGCTGGTCCATCGGGCCGGCGCGCTCCTCTTCGTGGACGGAGTGCACTACGCGGCACACGAGTTCGTGGACGTCACCGACCTCGGCGCCGACTTCTTCGTCTGCTCGCCGTACAAGTTCTTCGGCCCCCATCACGGTGTCCTCGCCGCCCGACCGGAGCTGCTGGAGACCCTGCGGCCGGACAAGTTGCTGCCGTCCGCGGACGCGGTCCCCGAGCGCTTCGAGCTCGGGGCGCTGCCGTACGAGGCGCTGGCCGGCACCCGCGCCGCCGTCGACTTCCTCGCGGGATTCGTTGCCGAGGCTTCGGGTGGGCGCCGGGAGCGCCTGCGGTCCGCCTTCGCCGCGATAGTCCGTCATGAGACCGCGCTGCGCGGCCGGATGGAGGCGGCTCTCTCCGCAATGCAGGGAGTCACGATCCACTCCAGGGCGGCCGACCGCACGCCCACCCTGCTCCTCACCTTCGACGACCGCGCGGCTGCGGACGCGTACGGCTTCCTCGGCCGGCTGGGTGTGCACGCACCCGCCGGATCCTTCTACGCGGTGGAGGCGTCCCGCCATCTCGGACTGGGGGACTCCGGCGGCCTGCGCCTGGGCCTCTCGCCCTACAGCGACACGAGTGATGTCGACCGCCTGCTGGCGGGATTGGCCGACTTCCTGAAGTCGTGAAGCCCCAGGGTAGGGAAGTCGGGCCGAGATGTCAGCGGGTGGTGAAGCCACGGTGTCAGGAGTCGCCTGAGTCGATCGGCGGGACCGGTTGTCCGTCGGCGCGCTGCGGTTCCCGACGGCACTGGTGACTCCGTCGGCACGGTGCCCGGATCGTGCCCGATCTGTGCGGTGTCGGCGGCGATCCTGCGGGCATTCGGACTTCACCAATCAGAAAGAGGTGACTCCAATGCTCGGCATCGTGGCGGCGGTTCTGTTCTTCATCGCGTTTTTGATCAATGCCGCAGACATTTCCACGAACGACGTGTTCACGTCGACGAATGTCATGCTCATCGGGCTCGCAGTGCTGGCTCTTCATGTCGCCGGCATCGGCAGCGGCTGGTCCAGCCGCAGACGCTGACAGCGGACGGTGGCGGGGGGGGGGGGGAAGGCGTCCTTCCGTCCCCCCCCCCCCCCCCCCCCCACCCCCCCCCCCCCCCCCCCCCCCCCCCCCCCCCC